>NZ_JBVJNF010000034.1:0-1531 GCF_055583785.1 Streptomyces sp. NPDC104371 | reverse complement strand
AACACAGTGGACGCGAGCAACTGAGGACAAGCCCTCGGCCTATTAGTACCGGTCACCTCCACACGTTACCGTGCTTCCAGATCCGGCCTATCAACCCAGTCGTCTACTGGGAGCCTTACCCCATCAAGTGGGTGGGAGTCCTCATCTCGAAGCAGGCTTCCCGCTTAGATGCTTTCAGCGGTTATCCCTCCCGAACGTAGCCAACCAGCCATGCCCTTGGCAGAACAACTGGCACACCAGAGGTTCGTCCGTCCCGGTCCTCTCGTACTAGGGACAGCCCTTCTCAAGACTCCTACGCGCACAGCGGATAGGGACCGAACTGTCTCACGACGTTCTAAACCCAGCTCGCGTACCGCTTTAATGGGCGAACAGCCCAACCCTTGGGACCGACTCCAGCCCCAGGATGCGACGAGCCGACATCGAGGTGCCAAACCATCCCGTCGATATGGACTCTTGGGGAAGATCAGCCTGTTATCCCCGGGGTACCTTTTATCCGTTGAGCGACGGCGCTTCCACAAGCCACCGCCGGATCACTAGTCCCGACTTTCGTCCCTGCTCGACCCGTCGGTCTCACAGTCAAGCTCCCTTGTGCACTTACACTCAACACCTGATTGCCAACCAGGCTGAGGGAACCTTTGGGCGCCTCCGTTACTCTTTAGGAGGCAACCGCCCCAGTTAAACTACCCATCAGACACTGTCCCTGATCCGGATCACGGACCCAGGTTAGACATCCAGCACGACCAGACTGGTATTTCAACGACGACTCCACTCGAACTGGCGTCCAAGCTTCACAGTCTCCCAGCTATCCTACACAAGCCGAACCGAACACCAATATCAAACTGTAGTAAAGGTCCCGGGGTCTTTCCGTCCTGCTGCGCGAAACGAGCATCTTTACTCGTAGTGCAATTTCACCGGGCCTATGGTTGAGACAGTCGAGAAGTCGTTACGCCATTCGTGCAGGTCGGAACTTACCCGACAAGGAATTTCGCTACCTTAGGATGGTTATAGTTACCACCGCCGTTTACTGGCGCTTAAGTTCTCAGCTTCGCCCCACCGAAATGGAGCTAACCGGTCCCCTTAACGTTCCAGCACCGGGCAGGCGTCAGTCCGTATACATCGCCTTACGGCTTCGCACGGACCTGTGTTTTTAGTAAACAGTCGCTTCTCGCTGGTCTCTGCGGCCACCCCCAGCTCAAGGAGTAAATCCTCTCACCGAGTGTGGCCCCCCTTCTCCCGAAGTTACGGGGGCATTTTGCCGAATTCCTTAACCATAGTTCACCCGAACGCCTCGGTATTCTCTACCTGACCACCTGAGTCGGTTTAGGGTACGGGCCGCCATGAAACTCGCTAGAGGCTTTTCTCGACAGCATAGGATCATCCACTTCACCACAATCGGCTCGGCATCAGGTCTCAGCCTTGATGTGCGACGGATTTACCTATCACACGGCCTACACCCTTACCCCGGGACAACCACCGCCCGGGATGGACTACCTTCCTGCGTCACCCCATCACTCACCTACTAACCGCTTGG
>NZ_JBVJNF010000032.1:0-2115 GCF_055583785.1 Streptomyces sp. NPDC104371 | reverse complement strand
CCCCCCTCACCTGGCACCACCCCACCCCCACCACCCACACCCCCCACACACCACCCCCCACCTACCCCTTCCAACACACCACCCACTGGCTCAACACATCCGACGCGGACGACACCGCCCACGACGAGTCGGCACATCCGCTGCGCGGCCTCCCGCGTGAGGAGCGCGAGCAGCGCGTGCTCGACCTGGTTCTCGCGCACAGCGCGACCGTCCTGGACGGCGATCCCGCGGAACGCGCGGACCCGGCCCACACGTTCAAGGAGCTGGGCCACACCTCTCTGACCTCGGTCGAGCTCCGCAACCGGCTCGCGCAGCAGACGGCCCTGCGGCTGCCCAGCTCAGTGGTGTACGACTACCCGACGCCGCAGCGGCTCGCCGCCCACCTCGCCGAGAGCCTGGAAGGCGCTCCCGTCGACCGGCCGAAGCGGAACGCACGGTCCGCGGGTTCCGCGGCGGTGGACGACGAGCCGCTCGCGATCGTCGCGATGAGCTGTCGCTTCCCGGGAGGCATCGGCTCGCCCGAGGAGCTGTGGCGGTTGGTGTCCGAGGGCGGCGACGCCATCGGCGACCTGCCGACGGACCGTGGCTGGGACCTGGCGGACCTGTACGATCCCGAGCCCGGCCGGGACGGGAAGACGTACAGCCGGTACGGCGGATTCCTTGACGCGGCCGGTGCGTTCGACGCCGCGTTCTTCGGCATCAGTCCGCGTGAGGCCGCCGCGATGGATCCGCAGCAGCGCCTGCTGCTCGAGTGCGCCTGGGAGGCCATCGAGCGCGGCGGGATCGCGCCGGACTCGCTGCGCGGCAGCCGTACGGGGGTGTTCGTCGGGGCGATGGCCCAGGAGTACGGGCCGCGGCTGCACGAGCCCGGCGAGGGATCCGAGGGGTACCTGTTGACCGGGGGCACGCTGAGCGTGGCCTCCGGCCGGATCGCGTACACGCTGGGTCTTGAGGGGCCCGCGATCACGGTGGACACGGCGTGCTCCTCGTCGCTGGTCGCGCTGCACCTGGCCGCGCAGTCCCTGCGCAATGGTGAGTGCTCGCTGGCCGTCGCGGGCGGTGTGACGGTGATGTCCACGCCCGGCATCTTCGTGGAGTTCAGCCGTCAGCGCGGGCTCGCCCCGGACGGTCGCTGCAAGGCGTTCGCGAAGGGCGCGGACGGCACGGGCTGGTCCGAGGGTGTGGGGCTGGTGCTGCTGGAGCGGCTGTCGGACGCGCGGGCCAACGGGCACGAGGTGCTGGCGGTCGTCGCGGGTTCGGCGATCAATCAGGACGGCGCGTCCAACGGGCTGACCGCACCGAACGGGCCGTCACAGCAACGGGTCATCGAGGACGCGCTGGCCGCGGCGAGGCTCGCCCCCGACGAGGTGGACGCCGTCGAAGCGCACGGCACCGGTACCCGGCTGGGCGACCCGATCGAGGCCGGGGCCCTACAGACGGTCTATGGCGAGGGCCGCGCACCGGACCGTCCGCTGTGGCTCGGCTCGCTGAAGTCGAACATCGGTCACGCCCAGGCCGCCGCCGGTGTCGCCGGTGTCATCAAGATGACGATGGCGCTGCGCAACGGCGTCCTTCCGCAGACCCTGCACGTCGACGAGCCGACGCCGCACGTCGACTGGTCGGACGACAGCGTCCGCCTGCTGACCGAGGCCCGCCCCTGGCCGGAGCTGGACCGACCGCGTCGTGCGGGCGTGTCCGCGTTCGGGATCAGCGGTACGAACGCGCATCTGATCCTTGAGCAGGCGCCAGTCGAGGCCGAAGCCGATACCGATGTCGAACCTGATACGGCATCGGATACCGGTTCTGATACAGCCCCTGTCGCGGGCGGTGTTGTTGTCGAGCCGCGTCCGGTGTCCTGGGTGGTCTCCGCACGCACCGAACCCGCCATGCGCGAGCAAGCGGGCCGGGTCGCGGCATGGGTGCGGGACAACCCCGGCCTGTCCCCCGAGCACATCGCCACCACCCTCGAAACCACCCGCACCCTCTTCGACCACCGCGCCATCACCACCGGCACCACCCTCGAAGAACTCCTCACCGGCCTCGACGCCATCACCCACAACACCCCCACCCGCAACACCACCACCGGCCACACCAACCCCGGACGCCTCGCCTTCA
>NZ_JBVJNF010000031.1:0-2324 GCF_055583785.1 Streptomyces sp. NPDC104371 | reverse complement strand
ACATGGTCACGACCGCTGACGGGGCAGGCGAATACATCGCCAAGGCTCAGGAATCCGGGAAGCACATCGGAAACGAAATGGCTCGCGGTGATCTCAAGCGGGGAAAGCTCGGCTCTCTCACCCCGTTCGAATTGATCGACTACCTTGGCCAAACCGGTGATGCCGCCGTTCTCCCGCTCTGGAAGGAATACGAGACGGCGACGAAAAGGAAAGCCGCGATCTCGTGGTCTCACGGCCTCAAGGCCCGACTCCTCGGAGACGATGACGGCCCGACCGACGAAGAGCTTGCCGCTCAGGACGTTGACGGCGAAGACGTGGCCGAACTCCCCGAGTCTGCTTGGAAGTTGATCGTCAAGCAGGGCATTGAAGCCGACGTTCTCGAAGCCATCGAGCGGGGCGGTTTTCCGGAACTCGTCAAGGTTCTGACGGCTCATCACATCTGGGCTGTGAAGCGACTCGGACCGGTAGCCGACAAGCCGACCGAGTGAGTTGGGGAAGAGTTTGACCTCTGGTGATCTGCGGGGCGAGATCATGAAGGGGGGCCATTACACTTGTGCCAATGGAGAGGGCAGGATGCCCTCACCCAGTAGTTAGCACTCGGCCCCCCTTCTTGATCTCGGAGGGGCCCCGCTGATCAGCAGAGGTTAAAGTCTTCCTCAGCTCACGGCCCCTGAGGGCTTGTCAGACCCGTGTGGTAGTGGCACTCTTATCCACAGACAACAAAACGCCCCCGGCAGGTGCTGGTAACACCGAACCAGGGGCTAACGGCATCAACCAGATGGAAGCTGGTGAACCGCTGATGAGCATTGTTGCATCCTCCGCGTTCGGCGTGAAGTCCTCCGCCCCGCAGGACACCGACAAGTTCCGGACCCTCGTGGCCCGCACCCTCGAATTCGCTCGCCTGGCACAGGGCTTGAGCATCACCGAGGCTGCGGGCCTCGTTCGCGTTCGGCCGGCACTCTGGCAGGACTGGGAGAACGCGACCGCCGTCCCGACCCTCGACGAGCTGGCCTTGCTCGCGGCCGGCATGTCCGACCCCGCCGACTGGCCGTTCCCGCGGTTCCAGCTCAGCCGCGACGAAGCCGCCGACCTCACGGCCGGAGTCCTCGCCTGGCGGCTCCCGTACTCCGGGGCCGTGGTCCAGGTCGTCACCGAGCTCGCCGACCGCCCGGCCGGTGCCGACTGGGTAACCCGCGAAACCGCGTGACACGGCCTCAGACGGCCTGAAAGCCTGCTGTCGGCCCCAGGTGGCACGCTGGCCCCTGAACGGCCCTCAGAACGCGTTGAGGCCCCGGAATCTCACCTCCGGGGCCTCGGCGTCTCCGCACACTTCCACGCGACACGGAGAACGACTGATGACCACGGTAGACGAGACCGCAGACACCGCAACAGTGCGAGCCCAGACCGTCCCCGCAGAACCCGTCGATCGGCTCGACGGAGAAGCTGCCGCGAAGGACCTGGCCCATGCCCGCAGCCGGGTCTCCCCGGCGCCCCGGGCCGGAGGCAGGAGGGGCGCCGGGGCCGCCCCCGGCGGCCCGGCGGAGGGCCCCCTTGGTACTACTACGGCAAAAGTTTCACCCTCGACCGCCGATTCCCCGTCTGACCTGCGGGAATCCGAAGACGGTAACGCACAGTGTTCGCGTCGTCGGCGGCGCTTCGAGCTTCGCCGGATCATCTGGTCGATCACGACGGTTCGGCGTCTGAGTGCCTGCGGGAAGATCCTCGCCCCGGACGTCGAGAAGGTCACGTTCAAGGTCAAGAACGGCACGGCCTATGCGGCCGGAGTCTGCGTCTGCGCGAACATCTGGCTGTGCCCGGTCTGCTCGGCCAAGATCCGTGCCGGACGGGCCGACGAGATCGCCAAGGGACTCGCCAAGCTCATCCTCGACGGCGGCACGGCCTGGATGGTCACCTTCACGGTTCGACACGCCAAGGGTCACGCCCTGGCCGAACTTCTCGACGGTCTGCAAAAGGCATTCACCCGGCTGGGCAATGGAAAAGCGGCCCAAGGGGAAAAGGCCCGTACCGGAAAGATCGGCACGATCAATTCTCGCGAAATCACGTACGGCCGGAATGGTTGGCATCCTCACCTTCACGTGATCGTCTGCTTTGACGGCTCGCCGGATCTCCTCGAACTCTCCAAGCTCATGCAGCGATGGGTTCGCGTCTGGATGGACTGGACTGCCAAGCAAGGCTTCCCGGCCGACAAGAAGCACGGCGTCAAGTGGGACATGGTCACGACCGCTGACGGGGCAGGCGAATACATCGCCAAGGCTCAGGAATCCGGGAAGCACATCGGAAACGAAATGGCTCGCGGTGATCTC
>NZ_JBVJNF010000030.1:0-4483 GCF_055583785.1 Streptomyces sp. NPDC104371 | reverse complement strand
AGCCGCGAGGATCACGAGGAATGCCGTCTATAAGAGGGTTGCCGCCGAGGACAAGTGACGACGCGTTAAGGCCCCCGTCGAATTCGGCGGGGGCCTTTTCGTTGTTCCCGGCGGGGGCCGGAGCAGCCGCCGCAGGCGGTCGCGTTTTTGTGGTTCCGGGCCGAGGAAGTCTTTACCTAAAGCTGATCAGCGGGGCCCCTCCGAGAGCAAGAAAAGGGGCCCGTGCCTTGCTTCGCGCGGTGAGGACCCTTGGCCCTCACTGGACTACAAGTATAGTTGCCCCTTTTCATGCTCTCGCCCCACTGATCACCTTTAGGTAAACACTTCCCCAACCCTAAGCGGTCTTGCTTTCTGACGGTCCGTCAGGGGTTTCTGACGGGTCATCAGGAGTGATTTTCTTGACTGCCCAGATTTGATGTGCCGTGAGGAGCTTGACGAGTGCCGGGAATCCGCCCCGTTCAACTGCTTCGAGAACTCGGGCTTCCAGGCCGTGAGCGACGACCATCTTCCAGGCGGACTCCGCCAGCTCGGCCACTTCCCCGCCGGCCACTTCTTCGGCGGCCAACTCTTCCTCGGTCTTCTCCTCGACACCGAGCCGGGCCTTGAGCTTGGGAGACCAGCGGAGCCAAGACTTGCCCTTGGTCGCATGCTCGTACTCGACCCAGAGATCTACGACCGCAGCGTCTCCGGTCGCGGTCAGGTACTCGATCATCTCGAAGGGCGTCAGACTGCCGAGCTTGCCTTTCTTGAGATCACCACGGGCGACCTCGTTTCCGATGTGGCGTCCGGAGTCCTGAGCCTTGGCGATGTATTCCCCGGCACCTTCGGCCGTCATGACCTTGTCCCACTTGACCCCGTGCGTCTTGTCAGCGGGGAACCCGTGCTTCTTCGTCCACTCCATCCAGAGGCGTTGCCAGCGAGCCATCATGTACGTGAGTTGCATTACGTCCGGCTCCGAATCGAAGCAGACGATTACGTGAAGGTGCGGGTGCCAACCGTTCTTTCCGTAGGTGATTTCCCGGGAATTGATGGTGCCGATTTTCCCAGTGAGCTTCTTTTCGCGTACGGCGATCTTGCCGTTTCCGAGTCGGCGGAATGCGTCGTTGAGAGCGTCGAGGAGTTCGGCCAGCGCGTGCCCTTTCGCGTGCCGGACGGTGAAGGTGACCATCCAGGCCGAGCCGCCCGACATGATCAGCGAGGCGACGCCGACGGCGATCTCGTTGGCCCGCTTGGCACGGATCTTGGCCGAGCAGACCGGGCACAGCCAGCCGTTCGCGCAGACGCAGACCCCCGACGCGTAGGCGACCCCGTCGCGAAGGTGGATCTTGACCCGGTCAGCCTTGCCGTCTCGGCCCTGAGCCATGACCCGTCCGCAGGCCGAGAGCCGCTTGACCGTCGTGATCGACCAGATGACGCGACGGGCATCGAACCGGCGACGACGACGGCAACACGGATCGGTGCCCTTCCCGCATTCGTGCTGGTCAGACCCGGTTTTCCCCGCGAGGGGTGAAACAAAGTCCGTAGTAGTACCAAGGGGGGCGTCCGCCAGGCCGCCAGAGGCGGCCCGGCGCCCCCTCAAGGCTTCGCCACGGGGGCGCCGGGAGACCTGGCGGCCACCGATGGCCCGGAGGTCCTGTGCGGCCTTGGCTCCATCCAGCGGGACGACCGGGGGCACGTCATCATGCGGGGTGGCTACCTGTGGTGCCGAGCCCTCGCCGTGCTCTACCGTGGTCATGAGACGTTCTCCGTTCGCGTTCCAGGTGGCGGAGGAAGAGGCCCGGACCGTCGCGAGCGGTTCCGGGCCTCCGTCGTTCCGTGTGATCCTGTCCTTGGTGGCCGACCGGCGTGATACGAACACGCCGGGCGGTCACTTCGGCTTTTGCGGCCCCATCAGGCTCTTGATGACCAGCCAGCCGAGGGCGCAGGAGATGGCCCCGATGCCGACCGCGACGGCGACGACGGCGACGGCCAGGAGGACGGCGACGACCAGGGCCCCGGCCCCGCCAGCCGCGACGAGCTGTCCGGCGTGCTGGCGGAGCCAGGAGGGCGCGGGGGCGGCCTGCTGGACGATGACGTACGGGGCGGGCTGCTGGAGGCTCTGAGGGACGCTCAGGGCCTGTCCGGGGCCGATGTGGATCGGTGTCGGGGTGTAGACCCGCGTGGGGCCGTAGGGGTCGCTCATCAGCTGGCCTTCCGGGAGCGTCGGGCGGGCTTCTTCTGGAGCGGGACGGAAGTGCCGGCGGATTCATCCGCCTGCACGGTCGAGGCGTCAACGACGGTCGGGGCAGCCGCGGGGATGACGTCGCGGCGGAGGTGCCAGGTCGAGGCGATGAAGCCGGGGAGCTGGTCTTCGTCCAGGTCGCCAACGCGGACTCGGTCGTACTGGCCACCCAGGCCGGGGACGCCGGTGACGACGCAGACGCCGACGTTGGTCTCCTTGTCCACGAGCTTGGACGGGTCGTTGGGCTCGTCCTTGCGGATGCCGGAGCCGAGAGCCGCTTCGGCCGCGTCGATGGTGAACGTCGGGAAGCAGACGCCGACCTCCAGGTTGTCCCGGACGGCGGTCGGGATGGCGTCGCCGGTCTGCTTCTGCGTGCCGAAGATGCCGATCACGCCGAGCCCGCGACCCTCCTTGGAGATGGTCTGCATCATGCGCTGGTTGGACTCGATGACCTGCTTGTCCTTGCCGGTCAGGCCCTTGGTGTCGGCGTAGTTGTGGCACTCGTCCATGAGCACCAGGACGAGCGGGTTGATCTCAGTCGGGCCGTGCTTCCAGAACTTGTGGGTGCCGCGTTCTTCCACGAGGGCGGCCGGGCGGTCCTTGAGCAGGCGGACCAGCTCGGTCAAGCGCTGGTTGGCGGTCTCCGGGTTGTCGCCGACGACGAACATGGCCCGGCTGCCGACCTCTCCCCAGTCGCCGTATCGGGCGTCGGAGGTCTTGCCGTCGAAGATGGCGAACTGGACGTTGGCGCGGTTCGCGAGCGAGGCCATCCAGGCGAGCATGAGCATGGTCTTGCCGTAGCCGGGGAGGCCCGCGACCTTGATTCCGCTCAACTGCCGTAGCGGGATGGCGACTTGGCGCATCCAGGGGTTGTGGCCCATCGGGAGGACCCAGTCGTCTTCGGCGGGCCAGGTGTACGGCTGGTGGTCGTCGAGGGGGTTGCCGACGATGCCCCGGACCTCCACGAGTCCGGCCTTCAGTCGGCGGACTTCGACGGTCTGGCAGTCCCAGGCGTCCGCGAGCCATCCGCCGGCCTTTTCGACTTCCTCGACGCCGACCTTGGGGATCGTCTTGATGACGGCGCGGATGCCCCAGGGCTCCGGGAAGACGCGGATCTTCGGGACGACGGTGATGGGCTTGGCGGTCTTGCCCTGCCAGTCCTTGCGGCCCTTGGTGTTCTCGTCCACGCGGGCCAGGCCGACGTTCGGAGCGAGGCGACGCCAGCGGCGGGAGACGGCCCAGGCGTGGCGCATCCGGACCCGCTGGAACGGGGTCGCACGGATGTAGCGGTAGGTGGCGAGGAAGAGGCGAGCCGCCCCCCAGGCCGCCAGCACCACGAGGGCGATGACGGCGACCAGGGGAGCGAGGCTCAGGAAGTCAGTGGCGGACACGATCAGCCTTCCTGCGAGGCGGACTTGCGGGAGGTCGGGACGGCGGAGGTCGAGCGGATCTCGTCGGCCTGGTACCAGGCGGTGCCGCCGACGACCTTGTCGTTGCCGTTGCGGTCGGTCCGCTTCTCGGCCGGGGTCACACCGACACGGAAGCCGACCAGCTCGACCGGCTGCGGCATGTTCTGGAGGGCGTCGCCGGGGTTGGAATGCGAGAGGACACCAACCTTGAGGATCTCGTTTTCGGTCCGGCCGAACTGGGTGAACGAGGCGACGACCTGCACCTCCCACTTGGGGGTGCCGTCCTTGGCGGTGTCCTGCTGCTGGGTGCCGAACTGCATCTTCGGGGAGCAGCTGAGGAACATGACCATGGAGAAGGTGCGGGCCTGGTCGACGTGGAAGATCGCGGGCATGAAGGACTCCTGACGGTTCGTCATCGGCGGATGTGATGACTACGGGCTGTGCTGGGCTCTACGATGAGCCTGGCAGACAGGATCTGTCAACCGAGTATTCGCATCGTTCCCTCCCGGAGGACGCATCATGACCCGACGCAAGGCCGACGTTTTCCGGTCTGACCTGCAACGACAGTTCCAGTCGATCTCCGAGCTAACCAGCTACCTCGGACATGCCGACGCGGCGATGTTCAGTGATCCGGCCGAGTGGCACCGGAACTTGATCAGGGCTCTTGCCGATCTCTCCGAGGCGGCGCAGAAGGCGGAGACGGCGTTGACGATCAACGCGGTCAAGACGAAGGCACTGACGCCGACCGAGGTTTCCCGAGCCGCGAGGATCACGAGGAATGCCGTCTATAAGAGGGTTGCCGCCGAGGACAAGTGACGACGCGTTAAGGCCCCCGTCGAATTCGGCGGGGGCC
>NZ_JBVJNF010000029.1:0-4555 GCF_055583785.1 Streptomyces sp. NPDC104371 | reverse complement strand
ACCGCTTCCCGCGACGCTCCTGCCAGACCTCTTTTGCCTGGTCAGGCCCCGTATTTGCCTCGTCCGGTGAAACATTGTTCGCGTAGTACGTACTCTGGCCTTCCGCCGGGCCGCCGGGGGCGGCCCCGGCTCCCCTCAAGGCTTCGCCACCGGGGGCCGGGGAGACCCGGCGGAAGGCGGTGGCCTGGAGGATGGCGCGAGCCTGTTCCGCGTCCAGAGATCCGGGGTCATCAGACACGAGATCTGACGGGTGGTCGATGGCAGTGGTCTGCCCTACGCTGTCCACAGACGTTCTCCGTTTTGCTGTCGCAGGTTGAGCGGAGACCAGAGGCCCGAGCGTTGTCGCGACGCTTCGGGCCTCCGTCGTTCTCCGATGATGCGATCCTTGACTCTGTGGCCGACCGGCGTGCTATCGACGCGCCGGGCGGTCACTTCGTCGTTTGCGGCCCCATCAGGGTCTTGATCACGAGCCAGCCGAGTGCGCAGGAGATCGCGCCGATGCCGACGGCGACGGCGACGACGGCGACGGCCAGGAGCACGGCGACCACCAGGGCCCCGGCCCCGCCAGCAGCCACGAGCTGACCCGCGTGCTGACGGAGCCAGGAGGGCGCCGGAGCGGCCTGCTGGACGATGACGTAGGCCGGGGGCTGTCCGAGGCTCTGAGGGACGCTCAGGGCCTGTCCGGGGCCGACGTGGATGGGCTGGGGTGTGTAGACCGGGGTCGGCTCGTAGGTGGTCACGAGGCCCTCCTTCGACGGGTGGTCTTGGCTTCCTTCTGGAGCGGGACCGAAGCGCCGGCGGAAGTGCCCGCGGCTGCATCGGCGGAGACGTCCACGATCGTCGGAGCAGCCGCGGGGATGACGTCGCGCCGGAGGTGGGAGGTCGAGGCGATGAAGCCGGGGAGCTGGTCCTCGTCCAGGTCGCCGACGCGGATTCGGTCGTAGCGGCCACCCAGGCCGGGGACGCCGGTGACGACGCAGACCCCGACGTTGCTGTCCTTGTCCACGAGGGCGGATGGGTCGTTGGCCTCGTCCTTGCGGATGCCGGGGCCGAGTGCTGCTTCCGCCGCGTCGGTCGTGAAGACGGGGAAGCACACGCCGACTTCCAGGTTGTCTCGGACGGCGGTCGGCAGGGCGTCGGCGGTCTGCTTCTGGGTGCCGAAGACCCCGAGGACTCCGAGCGCTCGACCTTCCTTGGCGATGGTCTGCATCATGCGCTGGTTGTTCTCTACGACCTGCTTGTCCTTGCCTGTCAGGCCCTTGACGTCGCTGTAGTTGTGGCACTCGTCCATGAAGATCACGACGAGCGGGTTCAGCTCTGTCGGTCCGTGCTTCCAGAACTTGTGGGTGCCGCGTTCCTCGACCAGAGCGGCCGGGCGGTCCTTGAGCAGGCGGACGAGTTCGGTCAGCCGCTGGTTGGCCGTCTCGGGGTTGTCGCCGACAACGAACATCGCGCGGGAGCCGACCTCTCCCCAGTCGCCGTACCGGGGATCGCTGGTCTTGCCGTCGAAGATCGCGAACTGGACGTTGGCGCGGTTGGACAGCGAGGCCATCCACGCGAGCATGAGCATCGTCTTGCCGAAGCCGGGGAGGCCGCCGACCTTGATGCCGCTCAACTGCCGTAGTGGGATGGCGACTTGACGCATCCAGGGGTTGTGTCCCATGGGCAAGAGCCACTCGTCCTGGCCGGGCCAGGCGTACGGCAGGTGTTCGTCCAGCGGGTTGCCGACGATGCCGCGAACCTCGACCAGTCCGGCCGCGAGCCGCTTCACTTCGACGGTCTCGCAGCCCCAAGCGTCGGCCAGCCATCCGCCGGCCTTTTCGACTTCCTCGACCCCGACCTTCGGGATCGTCTTGACCACGGCCCGGATGCCCCACGGCTCAGGGAAGCACTTCATGCGCGGGACGACCGTGATCGGCTTGGCGACCTTGCCTTGCCAGTCCTTGCGGCCCTTGGTGTTCTCGTCGATCCGAGCGAGGCCGACGTTCGGCGCGAGCCGCTTCCACTGGCGGCCGACCCGCCAGGCGTGACGGATGCGGATGCGCTGGAACGGGGTGGCCCGGATGTACTGGTAGGTGGCGATGAAGAGGCGGACCGCCCCCCAGGCCACGAGCCCCACGAGCGTGAGGATCATGACCAGGGGAGCGAGGCCCAGAGCGTCAGTGGTGGACACGGTCAGCCTTCCTGCGAGGCGGTCTTGCGGGACGCGGGCACGGCGGTGGCGGGGACGATCTCGTCGGCGGCGTACCAGGCGGAGCCACCCCGCACGACGTCGTTGCCGTTCTTGTCCTTCTTGGTCTCGACCGGCGAGACACCGACCCGGAAGCCGTTCAGGTGAACCGGCTGCGGCATCCCGCCGAGTGCCTCGGCGGGGTCACGGTGGGAGGCAACACCGATCTTGAGGACCTCGTTCGTCACGCGGCCGAACTGCTCGAACCCTGCGACGACCTCGACGGTCCACTTCGGGGTGCCGTCCGACGTCGTGTCCTGCTTCTGGTTGTCGCCGAACACGAGCTTGGGGGAGGAGCTGAGGAACATGACCATGCGGAAGGTGGCGGCCTGGTCAACGTGGAAGATCGCGGGCATTGCGGTACCTCTTCTGGAGTAGTGGATCACTGGTCTAGCAGGAGTCTCGGACAGTCGGCCTGTGGATATTGGCCGAGCATTCGAGGTGACAGGTCGTCATCTCCGTAGGGGCTGACTACGGCCTGTGCTGTCCACTACTCTGAGGTCACTAGACGCCATGTGTCAAGCGACTATCCATGTACCGCTTAGAGGAGTCACGCAATGTCACGTTCTGTCCCGCAGGCCGCCCGTACCGAAGCCCAGCAGCGAATCCAAACGATCTCCGAGCTGACGGCCTACCTGGGGCATGCCGAGGCAGCCATGGCCGGAGACGACGCGGAGTGGTACCGGACCTTGATCCGAGCCCTTGCACAGATCGGGGACGTGGCTAAGACGGCAGAAATTGAAATGACCGCCATGGCTTCTGATGCAAAAGCCTTGACGGTCACGGAAATTGCGAAAGCCGCCCAGATTACGAGGGCGGCGGTATACGGACGAACTAAGCGCAAGTGAGGACGAGTTGCCCGGCGGGGGCCGTAGCCTTCGCCGCAGGCGATCGCGTTTTTTTGGTGATTCCGGGCCGAGGAAGTCTTTACCTAAAGCTGATCAATGGGGCCCCTCCGGGAGCAAGAAAAGGGGCCCGGTCCTTTGCTTCGCACGGTCAGGCCCTGCGGCCCTGAACTTGGTACAAGTATATTGGCCCCTTTTCATGCTCCCGCCCCATTGATCACCTTTAGGTAAACACTTCCCCAACCCTAGGGAAGTTGATCACCCTAAGGCAGGCTCCTCATCGGCATCTGACGAACCGTCAGAGTCTTCTGACGGGGCATCAGGTCCAACTTCGTATTCCAGGTGGTAGGCCGTGAGCATGTTCACGAGTTCCGCGAAACCGCCGTTCTCAGCAGCGTCGAGGAGCTGAGTTTCCAGGCCGGGCACCTCCCGCATCCGCTTCAGCGATTCGGCCGGCAGAACGGCCCAGCGGTCACCGCCCACCTTGTCGTTGACCACCTCTTCGTCAGTCTTCTCGACTTCCTTGGGCAGCAGGTCGGGCCGGAGACCTCGACTCCAGGTAATCGCCCGGCGGTTGAACGTGCCTTTCTCGTACTGCTGCCAGACCGGAATCACGTCCATGTCTCCGGTGAGTCGGAAGTATTCCAGGAGTTCGAACGGAGCCAGGGTCTTGAGACTGCCCGACTTCATATCGCCACGGGCGATCTCGTTTCCGAGTCCCCGACCCTCTTGGAGCTTGGCGATATATTCGCCTGCCTCCTGAGGAGTTGTGACCTTGGACCAGACGATGCCGTGCTTCTCGGTCGGCTCGTAACCGTGCTTCTTCATCCAGGCCCGCCAGGTTTTCCACCAGCGACCCATCATGTAAGCAAGTTCTTCCGTGGTTTCGTCATTCATGAGAACGACCACGTGCAAGTGCGGGTGGAATCCGTTTCGGTGACCCCATGTCACTTCCAGAGAACGGATATAGCCGCGAATTCCGAGTTTGTCTTTTTCCCCAAGAAGACCTGTTTTCTTATCGCCTGCCCATGCCTTTCCGGACATCAGCCGACGCCAACCGTTGGCGACCGCATCGAGGACCGGGGCCAGGTCGTGGTACTTCTTGTGACGGGCCGTCAGGGTGACCATCCAGGCCGTTCCGCCGTCTTCGATCATGTGCTTGGCGACGGCCCGAGCGATCTCGTCGGCACGGACGAGGCGGATCTTCGCGGCGCAGACGGGGCAGGCCCAGATCGAACCGCAGGAGCAGTAGCCCGACCATGACGCGTGACCGTCGTTGATCACGATTGCGGCGGACCCGTTTCCCTCGTTGCCGTTGGTCACGAGCCCGCACTTCTTGACACGCGGCAACGTGCTGATCCGCCGGAGGACGACCCGTTGGGCGAACCGCTTCCCGCGACGCTCCTGCCAGACCTCTTTTGCCTGGTCAGGCCCCGTATTTGCCTCGTCCGGTGAAACATTGTTCGCGTAGTACGTACTC
>NZ_JBVJNF010000028.1:0-4732 GCF_055583785.1 Streptomyces sp. NPDC104371 | reverse complement strand
GGCGCCGTCGGCCTCGCCGTCCTCGTCGCCGTCGCCAACTCCCACCTCCACGGCCTCACCGGCCACGCCCTACGCACCGCCACCAACGACGGCCTGCGCACCGCAGTCTTCATCGCCGCCACCGGCATCGCCCTCACCGCCCTCATCGCCCTCAACCTCCAAAAGCCCAACACCAACACCAACACCAACACAACCGACAGCGACACCGACAGCGGCACCGGCGCCGACACCACCCACACCACCGACCAACCCCAAACCATCAACGCCTAACCCCACCCCCCAACTCCGGCACACCACCATGCGCCGGACACCAAACCCCCGTACTCGAATCCCCCGCGAGTACGGGGGCCCAACACATCTCACGCCACCCCACCCAAACCCCTTGTCTCGCAATGACTTGACGCATAGTCAGGGCGCGGATTGCCGGGATTCGGGCCTCCTCTCAGGATCGTTGTATGTCGAAATTATCGGTGGCCGGGGCACCCCCGGCGGCGCTCGGGACGGCGCCCTTCGCGAGGACCGTCGCGACCGTGTCCGTCATGGGCGTGCTCGTGGTCGGCCAGATGTACGTCACCATCCCCTTGATGTCCGAACTCGGCGACGCCTGGGGCGTGTCGGCCGGGGCGGCGGCTGCGTCGACCACCGCGTTCGCCTTCGCTCACGCGGTGGGCTCGCTCGTCAGCGGCCCGCTGTCGACCAGGTTCGGGCGGCGCACGGTGATGGTCGCCAACGTCCTCGCCATGGCCGTTGTCACCGCCTTGATGCCGCTGGCGACTTCGCTCGCCACCGGGGTGACTCTGCGCGCCCTCCAGGGGCTGTTCGCGGGCTCCTTCATCCCCATGTCGTACGCCTATCTGCACGCGCGCATCGCCCCGCACCGTGTCTCCCTCGCGCTGACCGTGGTGTCCGCGTGCATGGGTGCCACCGTGGTGATCGGCCAGGTCGAGGCGCAGCTCGTGGCGTCATCGCTCGACTGGGTGTGGGTGTTCTGGGGGACGGTGCCACTGCTGCTCGTCGGGGCCGCCGTCTCCTGGCGGGTCCTGCTGGCGGAGGGGCGGCAGCCTGCCGCGGTGAGCGGTGGAGCCGGTCTGCGGGCCGCGCTCGGTGCCCGGATGTTCCCGCTGTACCTGGTCATCCTGATCGGTGCCGGAAGCCTGACCGCCGTCTACACCGGGGTGCAACTGTTCGGCCCCGCCGACGTGTCGGGCGGCGGGACCTTGCTGGCGCTGCGCGCGAGCGCCCTCCCCGCGCTGCTCGGCGCCATCCTGCTCGCCCCCGCCCTTGCTCGTATCCCCGCGCCGCGCCGCGCGGCCGGTGCCCTCGTGGTGACCGCCGCGGCGATGCTGGCCGCCGCCCTGTCCGGTGACAGCGCGGTCGCCCTGGGAGCCGCCCTGTTCGCCTTCATGGCGGGCTTCGCCACGCTGGGTCCCGCGCTCATCCAGTCCGTCGGCGCGCGGGCCGGGGGCGCGCAGACCACGGCGATCGCCCTGTACGGCTTCACGCTCAACGTGGGCGCTGGGGCGGGCGCCCAACTCGCCGCGTTCTTCGGAGGGTTCAGCACCTTGGCGCTGTTCCTCGCGCTCGTGCTGGCCGTCGCCGTCGGTGGCGTTCTGCGTGGTGTCCGCCGGACCTGACGCACTCGCGGGCGCCGCGTTGCCGCGCCCGCGCCGCGCGAACCAGGATGCGGTCATCGCCGTACTCCCCTCGCAGTTCTCGTACTTGCCGCAATTGCCGTACTCGCTTGCGCCGCACCGTAGTCGCATGCACGCGACCCGCGTTCTTTCGCACGTCGACCACAACAGCCGTACGTTCAGGGAGCACTCGACCATGACCAACGTCGCCGTCATCTACTACTCGTCCACCGGCTCCACCCACCAGCTCGCGCTGGCCGCCGCCAAGGCCGCCACCGAGGAGGGTGCCGAGGTGCGGCTGCGCCGGGTGCCCGAGATCGCCGCCACCGGACGTCCCGGCTCCGAGGAACACGCCGCGCACACCGCGGACATACCCGAGGTGACGCTGGACGACCTGGACTGGGCCGACGCCGTACTGCTCGGCACACCCGTCCACTTCGGGCTCGCCGCACCGCAGTTGATGCAGTTCATCAACACCACCTCGCCGCTGTCGATCCACGGCAAGCTGCTCAACAAGGCCGTCTCCGCCTTCGCTTCCGGTTCCGCCGAGCACGGCGGCCAGGTCACCGCGATCCTCGCGCTGCACAACGCGATCTGCCACTGGGGTTCGGTCATCGTGGCCACCGGCTCCGCCGACCCGGTGCTGTACGAGAAGAACAACGGCAACCCCTACGGCGCTTCCACCGTCGCCGGCAGCCGGGTCGGCTTCATCCACCCGGAGAACGTCGGCGCCATCGCCTACCAGACCCGTCGCACCATCGAGGTCGCCGCCGCTCTCAAGGCCGCCGCCCCGGCCGTCGCCTGACATCCGCCGACTCCTGTTCGGGAAGGAGTACCTACCATGGCCGTCAGTGACCCGGCCCGACTGCCCGCGACCTTCGTCGACGCCTTCAACGCCAAGGATCTCGCCGCCATCGACCGGCTCTTCGAGCCGGAGGCCGTACGGGTGTTGACGCCCGGCACGGTGGTGACCGGCGACGGACGCCGCCAGGCGACCAGCAGCTTCCTGGCCCTCGGCGTCCCCATCGAGATCACCGTGCGGCACACCTACGTCTACGACGACACGGCCCTGATCATCGGCGACTTCGTCATCGACGGCACCAAGCCGGACGGCGAGCGCGTACATATCGAGGGCACCGCCACCGACGTGGCCCGCCGCGGATCGGACGGGCTGTGGCGCTACATCATCGACAACCCGCCGGGAGTCGAGGTGGGCGGCGCGTGATCCCGACCGGATCTCGCCGCGGATCCGCCGGGATCCGGCCATAAGAGACGGCACTTGACGGATTCGTTCGATCAGGTGGCCGCATGTTCCGTCCCGACGACACGATGGGCACGCACCCATCACGCAGCACACCGCAGCACACCGCCAGGTCGGCGTTCAGCAGACCGGCGATCAGCACCGAGCAGCCGGAAACGGCACGAGCACCCAACCCAATGAGGGAGCAGTACGGCCATGACCAATGTCGCCATCGTTTACTACTCGGCCACCGGGAACATCCACAAGATGGCTGTCGCGGCAGCCGAGGCGGCGGAGAAGGCCGGGGCCGAGGTACGGCTGCGCCGGGTCGCCGAGATCACCGAGGACCCGCTCGCGCCCAACTACAAGGAATGGACCGAGGCGAACGTCGAGCACGTGGCCACCAGCCGGGACGTACAGGTGGCCACCATCGACGACCTCGACTGGGCCGACGCGGTCGTCTGGGGCACCCCCGGCCGCTACGGCCTGCTCGCCGGCCCGCTCAAGCATTTCATCGACCAGACCTTCGAACTGCACGCGCGCCGCGGCCTGATGAACAAGGCGATGTCCGCGTTCACGTCGACGGGCACCCCGCACGGCGGCCAGGAGTCCACGATCCTGTCGCTGAGCAACGTGTTCTACCACTGGGGCGCCGTCATCGTGCCGCCCGGCGTGACCGACGACATCCTGCTCACGCCGAGCAACGGCAACCCGTACGGCGTCAGCGCCACTTCGGGCCTCCAGGCCATCCCCGGCCACCTCGCCCAGAACGTGACCGACGACAACCTCGCCGCTGTCGGCTACCAGACCGTGCGCACCCTCCAGGTCGCCGAGGCGCTCAAGAAGGGCCTGAAGACAGGCTGAGACAGACCAGCAGGAAGACTCCGCCGGAAGCCGGGCCGCGCTCTTTGCGGCCCGGCTTCCGCCTTCTCTCCGCAATCACCCGTCAACTCCCCCTGATATGACGAATTCACCGACCCTTCCTTTCCCGCCACGATGCCATGTGCGAGGTTTTCAAAGGGAATTCACCTTTCGTGCGCGAGTTATCACGAGGATGTGGTCTGATGTACAAGATTCCCAGGAGTAAGAAGGTTCTGTATCTGGGGGTGGTTTCGGAGCGGGCTGCTGTGCGGTTCGGGAGTACTCCGATCATGCTCGATCATGATATGGGGGTGTTTCCCGAGGCGGGGCGGACGTTGACGGTTGCGGAGTTCGCCGGGTATGTGGCCGAGACCGCTGACCGGTTGTGGGCGGCGGGGGTGCGGCCGGCGGATCATGTCGCGGTGCACAAGGTGTCGAATTTCGATATCACAGTGTTGGCGTGCGGGGCGGCGCGGATCGGTGCGGTCCCGGTGATGCTGTCACCGCATCTGGACGGGGACAGTATCGGGAAGCTCCTTGAGCGGCTGCAGCGGCCGACGCTGCTGACCGATGAGGAGAAGCTGTCGGGTTCGCTGGCCTCTGTGGCGCTGGAGGAGCTGACCGAGCGGGTTGTCACCGTCACCGGGTCACACCCCAAGGCGGTGTCGTTCGCTTCCCTGGCCGGGGCACCGCGGCGCCGCCCGGTACTCCTGGACGCCGACGAACCCGCCCTGATGACCCACACCTCGGGGACGACGGGGATCCCGAAGCTGGTCGTGCACTCGGCGCGTTCGCTGGGCGCGCGGGGGAACTGGCAGGACAAGGTGGTCTCCTTCATCCGTAAACGCGAGACCGTCGCCATGCACGTCTCCTATGTGCATTCACGCATGTATCTGGGGCTTGCCGTGCTGCAGATGCGGGGCATGCCGATGGTGTTCATGAACAACGGGGATCCCGCGCATGTCGCCGACATCCTCGTCCGTCACCGCCCCGGCGTCCT
>NZ_JBVJNF010000027.1:0-7681 GCF_055583785.1 Streptomyces sp. NPDC104371 | reverse complement strand
ACCTGCCACTACTGCCGCTACGCGGTCCCGCACAAGCCCGAGGCAGACGACTGGGCCTGACCCTCGATCAGCACAGCGAAGCGCCCGCCGGCCTTTTTGGTCCGGCGGGCGCTTTGTGCTTGATCGGGGCGGGGAGGAGTCCCATACTAGGACGCGCGTAACACGGACCCCAGAAAGAGCACAGGCCCCGGAGGTCGGATTCCGGGGCCTGCCGCTCCCTCACCTCGAACCCACCGAGACGGAGAACGTTGCTCGTGACGAGCGTACAGAGCGATCCTGCCGCCGTTCCAGCGCGCGGCCCCCGCTGCATCTGCGGGAAAGCGATCTTGCACATCCCCGGTAAGCGCCCCAAGGTCTACTGCTCGGACGCCTGCAAAAAGCGGACACAACGGCTCATTGCGAAGCAGTCACAGAATGTAATCGGGACGCGCACGGAGAGTAATCGGGACACGTCCCCCGGAAGCGAAAACCGCAGGTCAGGGGCCGTTTCCACCCCTGCCGAGACGGCGGAGCGCTTCAGTAGTAAGAGAAAATCTCCGTCCACTGCAGGTCAGAGGGGGTGTGTAAGTGGCACTCCCAGGGGCCGTGACCCTTACACCCTCGGAGCGGCTGAGGCGGGGGAGTCTGAGGGGGCGCCGCCCTCTCAGGAGACGGCGCTGCGGAAGGACCCGCGAGACGAGCGGTACGACCGCCGCGACCGGCACCAGACGGCCGCGCTCGGGGACGCGTTCCGGGCCTGCGGCAACCGGCTGACGGGCAAAGCGGCCACGCTGATGGCGGCGGCCAACGACTCGGCGATCACGGGCGTCTGCCGCTGCAACAACGTCCACCTGTGCGTCTGGTGCGGCTCGCGCATCCTCGCGGTCCGCGCCTCGAACGCTCAGCTCATGTCGGACGGCCTGGCCGCCGCCGGGTACGGGCAGTACCTCGGCACCAACACCCTGCGGCACTTCGAGCGGATGGCGTTCGGCTCGAACCGCAAGGGCCGCCGCTTCGGCCTGATCAGCGTCCTGCACGACGGCTGGCGCGGCGCGTACGGGTCGGCCGGGCGGCCGTGGCGGCGGCTGAAGGCCGAGTTCGGCGTGATCGGCTACGAGCGGGCCTACGAGGACACCTGGGGTCTGGGCTCCGGGTTCCACCTGCACTGGCACGCGCTGTGGGTCACGGCCGTGCCGCTGGACGAGGACGGCGTGAAGGAGTTCCGGCGGGCGCTGGCCGTGGCGTGGGCCGACTCGGTCCGGGCGTCTGGCGGTTACGAGGTCAGCCTGCGCTGTGACCGGCCCAACTGCTCGTGCGGCGGGGAGGGGCACGGTACCGACCTGCGCGCGCTGAACGAGGGCGAGGAGGGTGAGACGGCCCGCTACCTGTACAAGGACGGCGACAAGGGCACGGCCAAGATCGGGCTGGAGCTGTCCGGGCAGGAGTTCAAGACCGGCCGCAAGGACGGGCGCCTGAGCCCGTGGCAGCTCGGCGACGCGGCGGCGGCCGAGCTGGCCGCCAACGGCAGGCCCGGCATCTACACCGAGAAGTACCGCGAGCGTGAACGCGGGATCTTCGGTGTGCGGAAGCAGTACCGCACGCAGGGCCTCAACGCGCTCGTGAGGGAGCTGGGCATCGCGCAGGACACCCGGAGCGAGGACGAGATCACCGACGAGTCCGGCGGCCTGGTCCCGATCCTCGTCATCCCGTCCGGCACCTGGTACCGGCACATCGCCTACGTGCCCGGCCGCCGCCGCGACTTGGAGAAGGTGGCGGCGGCGCACGGCCTCACCGGCGTGCGGATGCTGATCGAGTCGTGGGGCCTGCGGTGGGGCATCGACGTCTTCGACCCGCCGACCGAGGACGACGGCCAGGGCGACAACGTCACCCAGGCCGGGGAGGACGAAGCCGCGGAGAAGGCCGCCGCCAAGGCCGCCGCGATCCTCGACCGACCGGCCGCCCGGACCTTCGCGGAGCACGTGCACCGTGCCCGCCGCCGACAGGTGGCCGACGCGTAACTGACCCCAGTAAGCACTAACTCGCTGTCGCCAACTACCGACCCCAGAACGCCCCGCCTGCCATCGGCCGGCGGGGCGTTCGGCCGTCCCCGGCCGGTCGGTTACTGGGGTCAGTGACCCACAACTTGCTGCCGTCATCTGCGGGGTTCCCGACAGGGGAACCCCCTTTGTGCCCACCCTGTTTCCACCCTGTTTTCGATCACTGCCGACCGGCCGCGCCGAAGTGCAAGAGGTGTGCCCGTGTTGATCTTGTTCGGGTCCGGCTCGTTGGGAATGCCTGGGTGTGTTCTGTAGTGGGGTTTGTACTGCGGTCGGTGGGCCTGCGGATCGTGATGCAAAGGTGTGGGGGATTCGTTCGAGCGGGCTGTTCGGTCGGCGGGTGGTCGAAAGTGCCAGAGGTGTACGGCGGTCGGTCGCGGTCGGCGTCGTCGTCCTGGTCGTGCTCGTGCTCCTGGTGCTCGTCGGCGGAGCGCAGCATTTGCACGGCGGCGGGGAAGCCGCGGGCGGTGCTCGGGTTCCGCCGGCCTTTCGCGCTCGCCCTCGCAAGGCGGGGGCCAGAGCGGGGGTTCCCTCCGGTCGGGCGGCACTCACGGTGGGCCGTGCGGTGGTTCGGGGTGCGACACGCTTTTCGTCGCGCCCCGGGCCGCCGTGCGGCATGGTGCGGAGGGTCGTTCGGCCGGAGGGAACCCCCGCTCCCCCGCCGAACCACCCACGGGCCCGCAGACACCGGTGGTGCCCCCACCCCCTCTGGGAGCGGTGGCCCCCCGGAGGGCCGCCGGAGGCGCAGTAACCGGCAGACGGCCGCCAAGAGCGGCCACAGGCGGCGTTCTGAGCCGCTGTCAGGGTCCGGGCGGACTCTCGGGCTTGGCGGAGCGCGTACGGCCCGCAGACGGCCGCACAGCGATTTTTGATCGAATCGGCGCGGCGGACTTGCGCTGAGCGCGTCGGAGTCCCAGACTAGGACGCATGAAGGATGAAGCGGCCGAGAGGGCCGAGGCAGACCGCGCGTTGGACGGGCCGGGGGCGCGACGCATCGCGGCCAAGGCGGAGCTGCGGAAGGCTGACGCGGCCCTCCGGCCGATCGTCTTCCGGGCCATGAAGGCGGGCGTCCCGATCCGTCAGATCGCCAGGAAGACCGGCCTCACGACGACCACCGTGATGCTGTGGGGCAAGGAGTGATCCGGGCCCCGCAAACCGACCCCGCCTCGCGCGCGTACGCGTAGAGCCACCTCTTCGCAAGTCACCGCAAGACCGAAAACCCCAGGTCAGACCGCTTGCGCCCCCGCAATCCGGCCGCAAGGTCATTGCGCCCCTGGGGTTGCGGCACCAACCCACACAAAACAGACGGGCCGGAACCCCGCGTCAACGGAAGGTTCCGACCCTCATCCACGATCACCTTGGAGGAACTCGTGGACGTCACATCAGCATGGAGCAAGATCGGCACAAGCACCAAAACCGCCCGCGAGTTTTCGGCGGAGCGGATCAACCAGGCGTCGGAGGCCGTCGCCCGTGAGCTGGACGCGGCGGCCCCGGTGTTCGCCCCGTTCGCGGCTCGCTGGGACGCGGAGGCGGACCGGCGCCGCCAGCTCCGCACGCCGGAGCACCTGAAGGCGCTGATCACCGCGCAGCGCGAGTACAACTCGGCGCGGTCGGTGGAGCGGCAGGCGTCGGCTCAGCACAAGGTCGCCCGCAACGACTCGAAGAACTGGTTCAGTTCCGCCCGGCGGTCGGCGCGGGTCGCGGAGAAGGCCGCGCGGTCGCACCGGCAGGCGGCCAAGAGCGACTTGAAGGCGGCCAGGGCCAACTACCCGATGACGCTGAAGTCGGTGGCCGTGAGGGCGCACTCCGCGCACGTCGCGCTGGCCGGGGTCGGCATGTACGCGTACAGCACCGAGCACGACTGGACGACGTGGCCGGGGCTGACGTCGGCCGCGCTCATCGGCCTGCACGTCGGCGGGCTGTGGCTCGGCCGTCGGCAGGTCACGGCCCGGATCGAGGACGAGGTGAGCGCCGAGGAGCGCGCGCTGATGCAGCGGCTCGACCCGGCGTACTGGGTGTCGAACGCGGAAGCGCGCGGCCTGGCTGGCACCGTGACCGGCGCGCCCGGGATCACGACCGGCGGCATCGTGTGCCGCGTCCGGCTGGACGGCAAGTGGACCGTGAAGGCTCTGCGGGCGGCGGAGGACAACGTCCGGAACCTGCTCGGCATGAAGACGTCGACGCGGATGCGGATCACGAACGATCGCGAGGGCGGCTGGGCCGTGATCTCGATCGCGACTCGCAGCGCGGCGGACGGCGTCGAGTCGACGTGGACGCCGGACCGGATGCCCGCCGACCCGTTCATGATGTCGCTCGGTCTCGACACGGAGACCGGCGAAGAGGTCCTGATTCCGTTCGACGAGCGGATGCTGATCGCCGGGGCGTCCGGGACCGGCAAGTCATGGTCGACCCGCCCCCTGATGGCGACCGCCCACCTGCGCGGCGACTTCGTCCTGATCGACGGCAAGGGCGAGGAAGCCAACGAGTGGGACGGCATCTGCCGGTGCGCGGTCGAGTTCGACGAGATCGACGACGTGATCGACGAGATCCACGACGAGATGAACCGCCGAAAGGCGGACATGAAGGCGCGCAAGATCAGCGTCTGGGACGGCCCTCAGCTCACGGTGGAGATCGACGAGGGCCAGGTCGTGCTCGCCTCGATCGGCAAGGACAAGGACCGGCTGCAGCGGCTCATCGAGCTGTCGTCGCTGGGTCGTTCGCGCGGGATCGTCCTGTGGTGGGCGACGCAGAAGCCGGTGATGTCCGGCGGGGCCCCGGGCGTTCACAACCTGATCGCCCCGAACCTGCTCACCCGGTTCTGCCTGCGGGTCGCGGACGCGCAGGAGGCACAGACGGCGCTGGACGACTGCGCCGACTACCAGCCGCAGAAGATCGACCGGGCCAAGTCGTACCGGGGTCACGGCTACCTCAAGGACTACGGGCCGCGGCTGATCCGGACGTGGACGCTCGGCAACGAGGGCGTGCGCGCGCTCCCGTCGAAGGTGTGGCACGGCACGGCGACCGCCCCGGCCCCGACCGGACCGAAGGGTCTGACGCTGGTGAAGTCGGGTCCGGTCGAGTCCGCCCCGGCGGCCTCCGCAGAGGCAGACCTGACGGACAACCAGCGGGCCGTGCTCAAGGTGGTCCGCGACGGCGCGACGACCAACGCGGAGATCTCCAAGGCGACGGGCATCAACCCCGGCTCGGTCGCCCGCGCGGTCGAGGCCCTGGTGAAGCGCGACTTGCTGGAGAAGAACGGCACGGCGATCCGTCTCGGGGGTGCGGCATGAGCGCCAACTTCACCCAGGCCGTGGCCGACGCCCGGCAGGCGGAGGATCAGGCCGCGCAGTTCGCGCAGATCCTCGCCGTGGTCCAGGCCGTGCAGGCCGCGAACCAGGCGACCGCCCCGGCCGCGCACGGCGCGTGCAGCTGCTCGCACGGAAAGGCCGGCGGTTGGTCCGCCGGGAAGACCGTGGCCGTGGTCGGCGGCGGCGCCGCGTGCGTCTGCGTCCTGACCGGGATGTTCCTCGCCATCGCCCTGGTCGCGGTCGCGCTCATGGTCGCGGCACCGATCGGCTACCTGCTCATGCGCCAGATCCGCACCGACCGCCGGAAGGGGAAGTGACCATGGACTTCGGAAAGCTCAAGGACCTGAACCTGTTCGGCCTGGTCGCCGAGACACTCAAGGTGATCGCGCTCGGGGCGGTCCTGGTCACCGTCGCGCCGAACGCCGGGGCGCTGCTCGGCCTGTCTGGCGTGGCCGGATGGATCGGCGGCGGCCTGGTCGCCATCTTCCTGGACGCCATCTGGCTCGGGGCCATGACGTCCGTCGACCGCGCCATCAAGGCCCGCACGTGGGGCGTCGTCGCCCTCATGGGCGCCCTGTCCGTGGCGGCGGCCGGAGGGTCGACCGTGCTCATGGCCTACCTCGGGCACGGCGGGGTGCTGGCCTTCCTGCCCGCAGCGGCGCTCACGGTGGCGGCCGTGCAGACCGTCCACGACAACGTCAGCGTCAGCCGCGAGACCGCCGAGGACATCGCCCAGGAACGCGACGCCGAGACGAACACCCGGGCCGTGTCCCGGTCGAACGCCCGGCTGGCGGAGAAGCGGCGCCAGCGCGAAGCCGCCGAGGAGGTCGCCGAGTTCGCGGCTGAGTCGAACCGGGAACTCGCGCTGGCCGAGGAGGCGGTCCGCCAACGGACCGCGCAGGCCGCCCGGTACGCCGAACTGAACCGACAGATCCGCGAGTCCGAGGAGGAGCACGGGGACGCCGAACGGACCTTCCGCGAGTGGTTCGCCAACGTCCCGCTGGCCGCCCGGATGTCTCCCGTCACCCTGGGTCCGTCCGAGCCCGTGAAGGCGCCTGTCGCCGCTTCTGACACGGCGGGGCTCCCGTTCAACGTCCAGCCGCTCGCGGTCGCGTCAGGCGAGCCAGTGTCAACGTGGACACCGCAGGTCAGCGCCGCGACCGCTTCGACACCGCCCATGGTCCACGCCGACGTTGACGCCGACGCCGACGCCTCCGAGAGGCTGTCAACCGAGGACGCCAACCGCGTGATCGAGGAGTGCTGGCGCAAGGGCCTCAGCACCCGCGAGGCAGCCGGTCCGGCGACCCGGTCACACGAGACCGTCAACCGCCGGTACAAGACCCTGGAGACCCAGTACGGGCCCCAGCCGCTCAAGGGCCAGACCCGCATCGAGGTTGAGGAGGACGCCGCGTGATCGCCCTCGCCTACCTCGCCACCGTGGCGACCACCATCGTGGTCCTGGCCGTGGCCCTGCTTCGTCGCCACCCCGCCCCGACTCCCGCGCCGGTTTCCCCGGTGCCCGGCCCGGCCGGACTCCCGGCCAACGGCGAAGCGGAGGTTCGGCTGATCCTCGCCGCCGCCGCCCAGCTCGCCGCCAAGCTGACTCCCGCCGCCTGACCGACCACCCGCCGGGGGCGCCTGCCGAACGGCCGGCGCCCCCGACACCGGAGGACACCATGACCGACACCCGTTGCCCCGCCGCCCACCCTGACGACCCGACCCCGTGCGACGGCCCGGCCGTCGTGACCGTGCTCGACCGGCAGAGCGCCGGGGCGGACGGCTGCGAGAACCACGCCGCCCGGCTCCTGGCCTCGTTGGAGGGCGGCCGGGTCTACGCCCTGCCCGACGCGCCGGACGGCGCCGCGATCCGAGTCTTCAAGGCGGCCGACAGCACCCGGCCGTTCGCCTGGGTGGAGGACGCGCCGCGTACCCAGCCGTCCCAGCTCAGCAACCGCGAAAACCGCGAGGGGAACTGATGATCCGCGACGCCGTGACCTGCGACCGCGACGGCTGCATGGCGGTCATGCTCGAACCCCTCGAATGCGAGATCTCCTGGGAGCCCTGCGACGGGTGCGAGTACTGCGAACACCCGCTTGAGGGCCACATGGCCTGGTACGGCTGGATCACCGATGCCGAGACCGGCCACACCTGCCCGGCCTGCAACGCCGGACACGGCCCGGTCCTCGAGCTGGGCGAGTGCCCGCGCTGCACCGGCCGGACCGTGGACCTCCCCAGCGGCTCGACCTGCCACTACTGCCGCTACGCGGTCCCGCACAAGCCCGAGGCAGACGACTGGGCCTGACCCTCGATCAGCACAGCGAAGCGCCCGCCGGCCTT
>NZ_JBVJNF010000026.1:0-7762 GCF_055583785.1 Streptomyces sp. NPDC104371 | reverse complement strand
CAAAGCGGGCAATTGCCCGCAACGCTGAAACCACCACAAAGGGTGCGGGGCAGTCCCGGCCCGAGCAAAAAACGGACGCGGGCTTTAGTAGTAAGGGAAAATCTCCGTCCGCCGCAGGTCAGAGCGCTGCTGCGGAAGCTCCGGCACCAAAAAACGGACAGCCGAAAGCGGACCCGCGAGACGAGCGGTACGCGCGGCGCGACCGGCACCAGGCCGTGGCGCTCGGGGAAGCCTTCCGCGCGTGCGGGAACCGGCTCACCGGCAAGGCGGCCACGCTGATGGCCGCGACCGGCGAGGCGGCCATCACGGGCGTCTGCCGCTGCAACAACGTCCACCTGTGCGCCTGGTGCGGGACGCGCATCCTCGCGGTGCGGGCCTCGAACGCCCAGCTCATGGCGGACGGCCTCGCGGCGGCCGGGTACGGCCTGCACCTGGGCACGTCCACCCTCCGGCACTTCGAGCGGATGGCGTTCGGCTCGAACCGCAAGGGCGAGCGCTTCGGCCTCGTCAGCGTCCTGCACGACGGCTGGCGCGGGGCGTACGGGTCCGCCGGGCGGCCGTGGCGGCGGCTCAAGGCCGAGTTCGGCGTGATCGGCTACGAGCGGGCCTATGAGGACACGTGGGGCCCGGACACGGGCTTTCACCTGCACTGGCACACGCTGTGGGTCACGGCCGCGCCGCTCGACGAGGACGGGCAGTTGGAGTTCCGCCGGGCCATCGCCACGGCGTGGGCGGACGGCGTGCGCAACGCGGGCGGCTACGAGGTGAGCCAGACCTGTGACCGGCCGGATTGCTCGTGCGGTGGCGAGGGGCACGGCACCGACCTGCGGTCGCTCAACTCCGGTGAGGAGGGCGAGACGGCCCGCTACCTGTACAAGGACGGCGACAAGGGCACGGCCAAGATCGGGCTGGAGCTGTCCCGGCAGGACCTCAAGGACGGCCGCCGGTTCGGCCGCCTTGGGCCGTGGCAGCTCGGTGACGCGGCTGCGGACGAGCTGGCGGCGTCCGGCGGGGTGCCGGGCATCTTCACCGAGAAGTACCGCGAGCGTGAGCGCGGGATCTTCGGCGTGCGGAAGCAGTACCGCACGCAGGGGCTCAACGCCCTGGTGAAGTTGCTGGAGATCCCGCAGGACGAGCGGACCGAGGACGAGATCACCGACGAGTCCGGCGGCCTGGTGCCGATCCTGGTCATCCCGTCCGGCACCTGGTACCGGCACATCGCCCGCGTGCCGGGCCGCCGCCTCGACCTCGTGAAGGTCGCGGAGGCGCACGGCGTTGGCGGCGTCCGGTTGCTGATCGAGTCGTGGGGCCTGCGGTGGGGCATCGACGTCTTCGACCCGCCGACCGAGGACGACGGCCAGGACGACGAAGCCACCCAGGCCGGGGAGGACGAAGCCGCGGTGAAGGCCGCCGCCAAGGTCGCCGCGCTGCTCGAACGACCGGCCGCCCGGACCTTCGCGGAGCACGTGCACCGTGCCCGCCGCCGACAGGTGGCCGACGCGTAACTGACCCCCAGTAAGCACTAACTCGCTGTCGGCTCCTGCCGACCCAGAACGCCCCGCCTGCCATCGGCCGGCGGGGCGTTCGGCCGTCCCCGGCCGGGCGGTTGCCGTCCCCGGCCGGGCGGTTACTGACGTCAGTAACCCACAACTCGCTGCCGTCATCTGCGCAGGAAAACCACGCTGTGGGTTGCCTGCGGCGGAGCGGTTCCGGCGCTGGTCAGATGGCGCGGGCGCGAAGTGCAAGAGGTGTGCCCGTGTTGATCTTGCTGGAATGCATGAGGTGTGGGCGTAACGATCTTGTTCGGGTCCGGCTCGTTGGGAATGCCTGGGTGTGTTCTGTAGCGGGGTATGTACTGCGGTCGGCGGGCCATCGGCCCGTGATGCATAGGTGTGCGGGATTGGGAGGGCGAGTGAGTCAGCGCAAGGAGTGGCGGTCTCCGGGCTGGAGGCGGTTCTACCGGGGGACGTTGGTGGCGAGCGGCTTGCTGCTCCCTGGCTTGGCCGTGCGCGTGGCCGTGGGCGACTGGGAGCCGTGGCCGAAGGTGGGCTTCTGCGCGGTGCTCGCCCTGTGCTGGGCCTACCAGCTCCGGTTGCTGCCGCAGCTCTGGCGCGTGTGACGGCGGTCGGACTCGTGGTCCTGGTCGTCGTCGTGGTCCTGGTCGACGCGCAGCATTTGCACGGCGGGGCGGTGGCCGCCGACGGCGGGTGAGTTCGGCCGGCCTTTCGCGCTCGCGCTCGCAAGGCGGGGGTCAGCGGGAGTTCCCTCCGGTCGGGCGGCACTCACGGTGGGCCGTGCGGGCGTGCGGGGGCGGCGGAGCTTGCGGAGCTGCCCCCGTGCGGTCGTGCGGCAGGGTGCGGAGGGTCGTCCCGGCCGGAGGGAACTCCCGCTCCCCGCCGACCCACCCACGGACCCGCAGACACCGGTGGTGCCCCCACCCCCTCTGGGAGCGGTGGCCCCCCGGAGGGCCGCCGGAGGCGCAGTAACCGGCAGGCGACCGCCAAGAGCGGCCACAGACGGCGCTCTGAGCCGCTGTCAGGGTCCGGGCGGACTCTCGGGCTTGGCGGAGCGCGTACGGCCCGCAGACGGCCGTACAGCGATTCTTGATCAGATCCGCGCGGCAGGCTTGACTCAGCGCGGTAGTGTTGCATACTGGAACGCATGAAGGACGAAGCGGCCGAGAGGGCCGAAGCAGACCGCGCGTTGGACGCCCCCGGCGCCCGACGCATCGCCGCCAAGAACGAGCTGCGGAAGGCGGACGAGGCCCTCAAGCCGATCGTCTTCCGGGCCGTGAAGGCAGGCGTTCCGATCCGGGCCATCGCCAAGAAGACCGGGCTCGCCACGACCACGGTTCTGCTGTGGGGCAAGGAGTGATCCGGACCCCGGAAACCGACCCCGCCTCGCGCGCGTACGCGTAGGGCCCCCCTCCCCTCAACCGAGGGAAACCGGAAACCCGCAGGTCATGCGCGGTTTCCACCCGGAAACCGGCGGTTGCGGTTTCCGGCAGGCATCAACCCCCGCAAATCAGGCGGGCCGGACCCCGCTGTGAACGGAAGATCCGGCCCTCATCCACGATCACCTCGGAGGGAATCTCGTGGACTTGGCAGCAGCATGGAGCAAGATCGGCACGAGCACCAAAACCGCCCGCGAGTTTTCGGCGGAGCGGATCAACAACGCGACGGAAGCGGTCGGGCGTGAGCTTGACCTGATCGCCCCGGCGTTCGTTCCGTTCGCGGCCCGCTGGGACGCGGAGAGCGACCGGCGTCGCCAGCTCCGGACCCCGGAGCACCTGAAGGACCTGATCAAGGCTCAGCGCGAGTACAACGCCGCGCGGTCGGTCGAGCGGCAGGCGTCGGCTCAGCGCAAGGTCGCCCGCAAGGAGAGCAAGAACCCGCTGGGGTCGGCCCGCCGGGCGGCGCGGACGGCGGACAAGGCCGCGCGGACGCACCGGCAGGCGGCCAAGGGTGACCTGAAGGCGGCGCGACAGAACTACCCGATGACGCTGAAGTCGCTGGCCGTGCGGGCGCACTCGGCGCACGTCGCCCTCGCCGGGGTCGGTACGTACGCGTACAGCACCGCGCACGACTGGACGACGTGGCCGGGCATCACGTCGGCCGCGCTCATCGGCCTGCACGTCGGCGGGCTCGCGCTCGGGCACCGGAAGCCTGCGGTCGTCGTGGACGACGAGGCCAGCGCCGAAGAGCGCCAGCTCATGGAGCGGCTGCACCCGACGTTCTGGGTCGAGCACGCCCCGGACCGTGGGCTGTCCGGCACGGTGACCACTCCCCCGGCCCTCGACCCGGGCGGCATCCGGTGTGAGGTCCGCCTCGACGGCACGTGGACGGTCAAGACGCTGTCCGACAAGGCCGACTCGATCCGGGCCCTGCTCGGTGCCCGTACGGCGCTGCGGATGCGGATCACGTCCGCCTCGCGCGGCGGCTGGGCTGTCCTGACGCTGGCCACGCGGTCGGCGGCGGCGAACGTGTCGTCGCTGTGGACGCCGGGGCGCATCCCGGCGGACCCGCTGATGATGAGCCTGGGTCTGGACACCGAGACCGGCGATGAGGTCCTGGTCCCGTTCGACGAGCGGCTGTTGGTGTCCGGCGCGTCCGGCACCGGCAAGTCGTGGTCGTTCCGCCCGATGATGGCGACCGCCCACCTGCGCGGTGACCTGCTGCTCATCGACGGCAAGGGGGAAGAGGCCAACATCTGGGAGGCCGTGTGCCGGGTGGCGGTCGAGACGGACGAGATTGAGCAGGCGATCCGCGACGCGCACGCGGAGATGACCCGCCGCAAGCGGGAGATGAAGCGGCGCGGGATCTCGGTCTGGGACGGTCGCCAGCTCACGGTGACGATCGATGAGGGCCAGGTGGTCCTCGCGCAGATCATCCGCGACAAGGAGCTGATGCAGCAGCTCATCGAGCTGTCGTCGCTGGGTCGGTCGCGCGGTGTCGTCCTGTGGTGGGCGACGCAGTACCCGCTCACGGACGGGTCCGCCCCGGGCGTGCACAAGCTCATCGCGCCCAACCTCCTCACGCGGTTCTCGCTGCGGGTGGCCGGTACGACTCAGGCTCAGGTCGCCCTGGACGACTGCGCGCACTACGCGCCGCACCAGATCCCGGAGGGCCGCGAGTACCGAGGGCACGGCTACCTCAAGGGCTACGGGCCGCGCCTGCTGCGGACGTGGACGCTGGACGACGACGGGGTGCGGGACCTGCCCAAGTCGCTCTGGTACGGCTCCGGGTCGGCTCCGGCACCGACCGCGCCGGAAGCGCCGGCCGAACGCCCGGCCCTGCGCCTGGTGAAGGCCGAGGGCGACTTCCTGCTTGCGCCGCCCGCCCCGGCCGCGCCCGCGGCTGCGGTTCCGGCGCAGCGGACCGAGGCGGAGGCCGCCGTGCTCGACGCGGTCCGTGCGGCCGGTGGTCCGGTCCGGCAGAAGGACGTGGTGGACGCCTCCGGCCTGTCCAAGGGCGCGGTCTCCAAGACCGTGACGCGCCTGGTCAAGGCCGGGGACCTGGTCCGCGCCGACGACGGCTCGCTGACGCTCGGCACCAACGAGGCCGGGGAGGTGTCGGCATGAGCGCCAACATCACCCAGGCCGTGGCCGACGCCAAGCAGGCGGAGGACCAGGCCGCGCAGTTCGCGCAGATCCTCGCCGTGGTCCAGGCCGTGCAGGCCGCGAACCAGGCGACCGCCCCGGCCCCGGCCGCGCACGGCGCGTGCAGCTGCTCGCACGGAAAGGCCGGCGGTTGGTCCGCCGGGAAGACCGTGGCCGTGGTCGGTGGCGGCGCCGCGTGCGTCTGCGTCCTGACCGGGATGTTCCTCGCCATCGCCCTGGTCGGGCTGGCGTTCATCATCGGCGGGCCGATCGGCTTCCTGCTCATGCGCGAGATCCGGAAGGGGAAGTGACCATGGAGAAGCTGAAGAAGCTGGCGGGCCTCGATCTCTTCCTCGTGGTCGAGCTGGTGGTGACCGCCGGGGCGTTGAGCGTGGTCGTGGCAACCGTCGCCCCGAACGTCGGTGCGCTGATGGGCCTGACCGGCACGTTCGGCCTGATCGTCGGCGGGTTCGTCGCGGTCCTGCTCGACATGGTGTGGGTCGGCGCGATGCGCTCCGTCGACGTCGGCATCAAGGCCCGCCGCTGGGTCACGGTCGGGCTGATGGGCGGGTTGTCCGTCGTCGCGGCCGGGGGATCGGTCGTCCTGATGAACGTCCTCGGTCACGCCTCGGTGCTGTCGTTCCTGCCGGGTCTGGCGCTCGCTGTGACGGCGGTCCGCGTGGTCCACGCGAACACCTCGGTCAGCCCCGAGACGGCCGAGGACATCGCTCAGGAGCGGGCGGCCGAGGTCAACGCCGACGCCGCGTCCCGGTCCGCGATCCGCCTCGACACGGCCCGCCGCGAGCGCGAGGCGGCCGAGGAAGTCGCGGCGGCTGCCGCCGAGTCCAACCGGCTCCTGGCGCTCGCCGAGGAAGCGGTGCGGCAGAAGACCACCCAGAACGCCCGGTACGCGGAGCTGAACCGCCGGGTCCGTGAGTCCGAGGCCAAGCACGGCAACGCCGAGGCCGCGTTCCACGAGTGGGTGGCCAGCGTGCCCCTGTCGGTCCGCCTGACACCCCCGCAGGTCGGCCCGGTCGAGCCCGTCACGGCGTCTGTGACGGCCGCCGAGGACGGCGAGGACCCGTTCAACCTCCGGGAGCTGGAAGCCGCGTCAGACGGCCCGCTGTCAACGTGGACACCGCAGGTCAGCGCCGCGACCGCTTCGACACCGCCCATGGTCCACGCCGACGTTGACGCCTCCGGGAGGCTGTCAACCGAGGACGCCAACCGCGTGATTGAGGAGTGCTGGCGGGCCGGTCTCAGCACCCGCGAGGCGGCCGGTCCGGCGACCCGGTCACACGAGACCGTCAACCGCCGGTACAAGGCCCTCGAGATCCAGCACGGGCCTCAGCCGGTCAAGGGCCAGATGGAGATCGGCGGCGAGGCCGCGTGATCGCCCTCGCCTACCTCGCCACCGTGGTGGTCAGCATCGTGGTCCTGGCGGTGGCCCTGCGCCGCCGCCCGGCCCCGGACCCCGCGCCGGTCCCCCCGGTACCCGGCCCGGCCGCCGCGCCGTTGGTCACCGAGGCGGAGGTTCGGCTGATCCTCGCCGCCGCCGCCCAGCTCGCCACCAAGCTGACTCCCGCTGCCTGACCGACCACCCACGCCGGGGCGCCTGCCGAACGGCCGGCGCCCCGGCAACCCGGAGGACACCATGACCGACACCGGCATCCCGACCGGCCCCATCGACCGCGAACCGCTCGACTACCCGGCGCCCGGCGGCTACCCGGACACCGCCAAGAAGGCCGAGATCCTCACGGACGTGTTCCGCGCGGCCGGGGTCGAGCTGGGGGCGTACGACGACCGGATCGCCGCCTGGCTCGCGCAGACCGCCGACTGGTCCACGTTCGCGGTCATCACGAGCTGGGTGCAGCGCGCGGCCGGGACGGAGACCGGCCGATGATCCGCGACGCCGTGACCTGCGACCGTGACGACTGCATGGCGCTCTCCCTCGAACGCGACGACAACGGAGTTCGAGGACGACATCGAGGCCCGCGGCTGGGTCTCCCGCCCGGCGGTCCTGGCCGTGCCCGGCCGCGACGACACCGAAGTCGTCGGCCACACCTGCCCGGCCTGCGCCGCCGGACACGGCCCCGTACTGGAGTTGGGCGAGTGCCCGACCTGCACCGGCCGGACCGTGGACCTGCCGGGCGGCTCGACCTGCCACTACTGCGGGACCGTGACCCCGTACCCGCCTGACGACCTGGGCTGATCCCCAACGCCGAAGCCCCGCCGGCCTTTTGGTCGGCGGGGCTTCTTGCTGCCCGTCAAGTCACACTCGTCACACGAAAACCGCGCGGCAGCGTTGCATACTGGAACGCTCTGCGGCATGATCGTGCCCCACCAAAAGCACAAGCCCCGGACGGGCATCCGGGGCCTGTCGCTCCCATCTCGCGCCGGTTCACACGGCGAGACAGGAACAGTGCTGTGACGAGCGTACAGAGCGCCGGGGACGCGCCACCAGCGCGCGGACCCCGCTGCAACGGCCCTGGCTGTGGCAAGCCGATCTTGCACATCCCCGGCAAGGGCCGTCCCAAGGTCTACTGTTCGGACGCCTGCCGTAAGCGGGCAAAGCGGGCAATTGCCCGCAACGCTGAAACCACCACAAAGGGTGCGGGGCAGTCCCGGCCCGAGCAAAAAACGGACGCGGGCTTTAGTAGTAAG
>NZ_JBVJNF010000025.1:0-9083 GCF_055583785.1 Streptomyces sp. NPDC104371 | reverse complement strand
AGTTCGTGAACTACCGGTGATGAACCGGTCTGACCTGCACGGACACGGCTAGGCAGACTTCGCAGGGCACAACGGGGGCACATCGCCGAGGACAGCCTCGACGGCGGCCCTCGTTGTGTCTTCCTCGTCGGGCCACAGGTGCGTGTACGTGTCGAGCGTGATCGACGGCTTCGTGTGCCCGAGGCGCTTCTGCACGGTCTTGACGTTCTCGCCGTGCTTGATGAGCAGCGAGGCGTAGAAGTGCCGTAGGTCGTGCAGGCTGGCGCCGTCCGGGAGGGTGACGCGGGCCGGTTCACTGCCCTCGGGCTTGCCACTGCGGACCCATGCCGTACGCGCAGCGCCGTACGCCTCGGCGAGGGCGACGCCCGCGAGTTTGCGCGTCCTCCCCCACACCTGCGACCAGGCGCCGCGGCGGACTACTTCGCGGTGCTGGTTCAGGAAGAGCAGCCGCGCGGTACGAGTCCGGGGCTTCCTGGGGTCGGTACGGTCCTCGATCTTCACACCGTGTGCGGGGAACTGTTCGAGGTGCGCGGCGAGCGCGTCAATCGTCGCTTTCGTGAGCGGCACCGTGCGGTAGCTCTGGTGGGTCTTGGGCTCGCCGAGGTACGGCTCGCCGTCGTCCGGGTCGACCAACTGCTGTCGCACCTTCACCTCTCGGCGCAGGAAGTCGATGCAGTCGACTTCGAGGCCGAACAGCTCTCCTTGCCGCAGCCCCGAGGAAGCAGCAAGCAGGTACAGGGCGCGGAATCGCTGTGCTGCCGCGTCGATGAGCGCGCGTACCGCGTCCTTGTGCAGGGGCACGACCTCGGCTTTGCGCTGACGCGGCAGACGGACACCGTCGCAGGGGTTGCTCGCGATGATCCGGTCTCTTACAGCCGTCTTCAGCGGCGTAATCAGGTACGCGTACGTGACTTCCAGCGTCGACGGAGCGAGCACCTGCGACCGGTCCTTTATCCACGCCTGTATGTCCGACGCCCGAATGCTGGCCACCGGCCGGTCAGCGAACATCGGATAGATGTGATTGCGCAGTCCACGTTCGACGCGTGACGCCGTCGTGGGGCGATGCACAGCGGACGTGCGCCAACGTTCAGCGACGGCGCGAAAGCTCTCCTTGCCCGCGGCGGGATCGACGTACAGACCGCGGTCAAGGTCGGCTTTGACCGTCGCCGCACGGGTCTCAGCGTCGGCCTTCTTGTCGAAGTTCTCTTTACGCTGCTTCCCACTCGCGTCACGCCAACGGACCTGCCACCGCTTCCCCTTGCCGTGCTCGCCGCTCGGGATGAGCTTGCGCGTCTTGCTGGTGTGCTCACGGCACGGCTTGTCGTCCTTGCTAGGGCGCGACTTGTGCCAGCGGTCGTAGACCTCAGCCATTCGTTTCCCTCCCCTTCCCGGTGACCTTCAAGGCGCCGATGTCCGCGGTGTCGGGCTGCTCTGGCTCTCCGTGCCGTTCCTCGTACGCCCTCACGACTGGTTCCAGCTCGGTCACCAACGCGCGCGTAATGTGGCCGCGCGCGGACTGGAGCGCCCGTTTCCCTTCTGGCAGGTCGCCTCGCTCCCGCAGGCGTGCCTCGCGTTCCTCGGCCAGGCCGTGCCCCCAGGTCTCGCGCGCGGCGTACGCGACGTAGTACGGGGTGGTGCCGAGCTTCTTGGCCGCCTTGGTCTCCGCGTCATCAGGCCGGTCCTGGATGTACCGGAGTTGGGCGTTGCGTGGCCATGGTGACGTCGCCGTCATGTGAGCGACTGCTTTTGCCGTCAGGTGTGCGGCCTCTTTGGCGGTCTGATCGCTTATGCCCCTGACGTGCCAGCCGCCGGGGGCTCTCAGGGCGAAAGTGCTCGGGTTGTGGTCGCCGCCGAGCACGCGGCGCACTTCGCGCTCGTAGACGCCGACCTCGGATGTCATCCACACAGTCCCCTCGGGCAGCAAGTCGCCCAACGGGCGCCCGTAGATGAGCGGCAGCATGACCAACTCGACGGCGGACAGTGCGCGTCGGCCCCGCTCGATCTGCCCCACGGTCGGCCGGTGCCATGAGAGGCCGAGTTGCTGCGCCGTCCTTGCGACCTCTTCCGCCGTGCGACCTGCCTCCTCCCGCACGCGCTGGAGTTGCCCCCCGATCGCCTCGCCGAAGGTGGGGGCCTGCGCGAGGGCGCGCGCCCAACGCTCTTGGTCCGTGACGGGTGCGGTGTCCGCGATGGGCCCACCTTCTGATGCTCGTTCCTTGCCATCACTTCGACTCATGGAGCGCAACAATACATTCCGCTGGACACGTGTACGGAAGATCGCTAAGTTTCGAGAGCACGATTTCATAACGCTTCAACTCGGGGAGTCGACACCGTGCCTCGCGCCCAACTCACCAGCCCCACCGCCTCGGACCGACGGAGGCTCGCCACCGCCCGCGAACTCGCCGACTACTGCGGCGTGCCCCTCGCCACCGTGTACCAGTGGAGTCACCGCGGGGGCGGTCCACGCATGATCAAGGTCGGCCGCCACCTGCGCGCCCGCTGGGAAGACATCGAGCGATGGCTCGATGAGCAGGTCATAGACGCCGCGGCGTGATGCGCGCTCCACACCTCTGCCACGCCGACGGCCCCAACACCCCTGCTCGCTTCCCACGTAATCGCCGACGGTGCCGAGGGCTCCCGCGCCCGGCCCGTCCGGAAGGACACCCCACCGTGCAGACCGCACACCCTGACCCGCTTCGCGTTGCCCTGTGGCTGGCCGCTCAGGGCTACTCGGTGCATCCGCTCGCCCCGGGCATGAAGGTGCCCGTACGTGGCTGCGATCGCTGCTCCCCAGGCAGCGCGGAGCGCCCCAACCCTGCCTATGTCCAGCACGACGGGCACACCTGCACGTGCCACGCCGACGGGCGCCCCTGCCATGGGGTGCTCGCTGCCACGAGTGACCCCGACCGCATCGCCGCATGGTGGGCGCGCATGCCCGCCGCTGGGGTCGGAGTGGCCGCCGGACCCTCCGGCCTTGTGATCCTCGATGTGGACTGTCACGGCGGGGACGTGCCGAGCGACCCCGAACGGCTGCTGCCCGGCGTCGGGTTGCCCGACGACATCGCCCCGGGCAGTGTTCTCGACGGCCGCGACGTCCTCGCGCTGCTCGTCGAGACGCGCCGTGCCACGCTGCCCGGCTGCGCCCCGGAAACGCTCACCGTGCGCACGCCGTCGGGCGGACTGCACTACTGGTTCCGGGTGCCCGCCGGTACCCAGTGGCGCCCGCAGGCGGGGGCGCTCGGCTGGCAGCTCGACGTGCGAGCCGGATCGTCGTACGCGGTCGGACCAGGCACGGTCACCCGCGACGGCGCGTACACCGTGCTCGGCGATTGCCGCACGGTCGCCGAACTGCCCGTGTGGCTCGCCCGCGACCTCGACCGGACCGGGCACCGCGTACGCCCCGAGCGGCCACGCGTCACCCTGCCGTGGCGCTCACGAAGCATGGGCAGCGGGTACGTGGCCGCCGCCGTCAAGGCCGAGCTGCGTGCGGTCGCCGAGGCACAGCCGGGCACCCGGAACGACACGCTCAACCGCGCCGCATTCAGCCTCGGCACCCTGTGCGGGGCGGCCCGCCTCGACCGCGCGCAGGTCGCCGAAGTCCTCGCCGACGCCGCTCGCCACGTAGGGCTGCCTTCCCGGGAGGCCGAGGCCGCGATTCGCTCGGGCCTGACTGCGGGCAAGCGGCACCCGCGCACACCGACCGGAGCCGCCGTATGACTCACGCCCCCGCCTTCAACCCAGCCGCCGCCGCGCGCTCCGTCGTCCCCTTCCCGAGACAGGAAACGGACGTGGAGACGCCGCACTTGCAGAAGCAGGAGCGGCAGCCGCCGCAGGCCGAAGTGCTGCGCGTCCTCGGCCAGAACCGATTCCGGTACCTGCGGCACAACGGCGCTCCCTATGCCGTGTCGTACGACGGACCGCCCATTGCCGTGCCGCTGCGCGCGACGGCTCACAGCGGCACGGGCAGCCTGCGCCAGCACCTCACGCGCGCATACGTGACCGAGCACGACCGCACCCCCTCGCAGTCCGCGCTCGCCGATACGGTTGCCGCCCTCGACGCGCTTGCCGCGGACGTGCCCGAGGTCGAGTTGCCCCTGCGCGTCGCCGCCGACCCCGATGACCCTGCGGTGACGTGGCTCGATCTTGGCCGCCCCGATGGGGAGTCGGTACGCCTCGCCCCGGACGGGTGGACGCTCACGTATCCGGACGTCGAAACCGGGCCGGTGTGGCGCCGTAGTCGGCTCGTGCGTCCTCTCCCGCGCCCGGACCGGGTGGTAGGTGGCTGGCGCGCAGGCATCGAAGAGTTCGCCGCGCTGCTGCCGTTCACCGCCGAGACGCTGCCGCTGGCTGTCGGCTGGCTGCTTGCCGCCCTGCGCCCCGGTATCCCCCGCCCTGTCGCCTACCTCACGGGCGAGCAGGGCACGGGCAAGAGCACGTCCGGGCAGATGCTCGCCGGGATCATCGAGGGACCCCGCGCCCCGCTGCGTCAGGCCCCTGAGACCTTGCGCGACCTCGGACCAACCACCGCGGCCGGATGGATACTCGCCCTCGACAACATCTCGGGCCTGCCCGGCTGGCTGTCTGACGCCCTATGCCGCGTCGTCACGGGTGACGCCCAGGTAACCCGCGCTCTGTACACCGATGACGACGTGAACGTGTTGGCCTACCAGCGGCCCGTACTGCTCACCGGCATCGACCTCGGCGCGCTGCGCAACGACCTCGCCGAGCGCATGATGCCGCTCGAACTCCAACCGATCCCGAGGGACAAGCGGCGCACCGCAGGCGCCCTATGGGCAGCGTACGAGCAGGCGCATCCACGGATCCTCGGCGCGCTACTCGACCTCGCCGCCGCCGTATGGGCTGATCTCCCCCATGCCGCCGCCGAGTTGACCGAGCGACCGCGGCTCGCCGACTTCGCCGAGTTGCTGCACGCCCTCGACCGCGTCACCGGCTGGCGCAGCCTTGAGGCGTTCACCGGGGCACAGGACGCGCTGAATGATGCTGTGCTGGACGGTCACCCGGTTGCCGCAGCGCTGCGCGAGTGGACCACAGCGCCCGCCTTCCCGCCCGGAGGCTGGCAGGGGACCATGGCCGAGCTTCACCGGCAGCTCGGCGGCGACGGACGCGGCCTCGCCGACGGCTGGCCCAAGACACCCGCGGTCCTCAGCGCCCGTATCCGCCAGGTGGCCCCTGCGCTCCGCGCCCGCGGTATCCACGTGGCACGCACCTCGGGCAGCAACAAGAACGGCAAGGTGTGGGCCGTCACCCGCACCCCGCCAACATGATGAGCAGCCCATCCTCGACACGCCCCGACACAGCAGCAACCGCCGGGGCGCAGTTGTTCTTGGGGGACGCATCGGGGACGGCAGGGGTCGCGCCCGCCACGGGACAGCGTCCCCACAACGCTCTGCCCCTGCCTGCGGAAACGGGCGAGCCGTCCTCCACGGGGACGCGGGGGACGCAGCACCCCCTCTCTTCTCTGTCCCGATGAGAGTGAGAGGAAGAGCAGTAGAGAACAGCCCGGAAATCGCGTCCCCCGCGTCCCAGCCGTCCCCCTGCCGAACGTCGCGCTGCGACCGGTCGCGTCTTGCGCGCGTGCGCGCCGACCGGGTCTCGGTGCGGCCCCACGCGCGCCCGCGACCGGTCGACCCCGTCCTACGCGCGCGCGAAGGCTGGCCCATGAGCCGCTGTCCCGTACACGGGGGTCCGGCCGCCCGCCAAGGCGCCGGGCACGCGGACGGCCCCGGCTCTCTCGGAAGAGCCGCCCCGCCCGTGCGCCACGGGGGTAACGCACGGACGGGGCGAAGTCGGGACCGCATACGGTGCGCACCGTGGGTTGGGCCCCTCATCCGTTGCGGAACGCGCCCAGCTATCCCGCAGCGGGCCTTGCAGCCCGTACGCGACGCCTCATCCCCGAGGGAGGGTGATTGCGACCCGAAACGGGCGTCTGTGGTGCTGGTGGCGGCTAGGCTCCGGTCATGCCCGAGCCTTTCGTGAACGGTGACGTACTCCACCTCGCGTGTGGCATCTGTCCGTCCCGCTTTCACGCCGTCGGAGAGTTCGACGTGCTCGAGCGCCCGACGTCGGAATGCCCCTTCAACAAGGAAGACGGACATCGGTACTTGGGCGACGGGACACCCGTGTGTGTCCACCCCGAAAAGGTCGGGTTGCCTGCGGGACGCTACAAGAGCGAGGGCGTGCCGCTGACTGTCGAACTGAAACTACCGCCCGACCCTTCCGAGGTGGTGCCGTACCTTCATGACGTGCTTTACGGAGCTGCGCCCGTGTTACTCGAAGAACTGATTGAGAAGGCGTCGGCCCAGATTCGCGCTCAATTCCCGGACCTTGACCCTCTCACTGTTCTCCGCCGGGCGCTCGGCTAGCCGTCACGCGGCGACAGTGGCGAGTTCTTCCGACGAGAACGTGAAGCTGTGCGCCTGCCCCTGCTTACGGAAACCCATGGCCGCATACTTCTTGTCCAGCCAGTTGAGCCGCCGTGTCACCTCGTCCGCACTCAGCCACAGGCGGGTGTCGGGCTCACCCCACGCGGCGCGGTACGCCTGGTGCGTGTAGTCGTCCGGCCGCCAGTCGGTGTGCTCCTGGTCGGTCTGGTGGATGACCACCAGACCGACCCGCGCCGTGATGCGGGCGAGAAGCTGCGGCTGCGCGATCATCGCGTGTGTCATCTCGTCCACGGGTACGGCGATCGGGATTTCCGCCGCGTTCTCGTCGCCTGTCATCTCGTACACGGCGGCCTTGAGGCACAGAGCCTTGAGCCCTTCCGCGAACAGAGCGTGCTTGTCCTTCTCCTGGTCGTACTCCGCGACGACGACGGAGCCCGTGAAGCACTGCCAGTCGGAGTCGTACTTGAGACTGGCCGCCTTGAATGCGCGGAACTCCGGGTCGGCCTCCACCGACGACAGGATCTCTTTCGCCCTCAGCGCCACCGCCTCAGCGGCAGGGAGGGGCATGGTTGCTTTACTCACTCCTGCACTCTCCTTTTCGGGTTACGTGCACTAGCGAACCGTCCGGCAACTTCCACGACTGCCGGGCGGAGTTTAGATATGGCCGGTTGCGGCCAGCACGGGCAGCGCGGTACTGATCACCGCCACGACGAACACGAAAACGGACCAACCGAAACGGCGAACGAAGCGCATCACAACAGCTTCACTTGATCCGGCCCTACCAACCATTCAATGCCGCCATGCTCCGGGCGGATGAAAGCCGTTGGACGTTTCCGGCGCTCGTTCGGTAGGTCGGCCGGGTCCTCAAATTCCTTGATCACGTCCAGCAGGATTCCGACGCGTCCCGCGCTGTCCCTGACCCGTTGACCGACGTTGCTTTGGGTGATCACTGGTGCCCCTTGGGGTGCCGCGCCATGAGGACGTTGCAGTCAGTCACGGTGGTCTGATCATTCCCTGCGCGCGCCCAGTCACGGACCCTGGCAAGTTCGATGCAACCCGCGCACCCCTCAACCGGTGTGGGCTCCCGTACTGGTTCTCTCAGTGGGAGTTCAACCGGCGCGCTGGGGTATCTCGTCGGCTCGGTCATGAGCCGATCGTGCCGACAACGACCTACCCCTTACAGGGACGGAACGTCCTAGTTTCAGCGCCTTAGTTGGCGACCCCTAGAAACCCAGCAAGCTTGCGCAGACCCGGGGGGCGGGACGATCCGGCCCACAGGTCGCTGACGATGGCCACAGCGAGCGTGTGATGTCGCATCCACGCCGGAGCGATCTGACGAAGCTTCTCAAGCGCCTTCACAGCGCCTTCCGCGTTCCCTAGATCAGTGTGTGCCCGCGCCACGTCCAGCAAGAGCCACGTACGCCAGGAAGGAGGGGTGTCCGCGCTGAGACGCATTCCCTTGGCCAGCGACAGGGCTTCTCCCGGCCGAGCGTGTTGGACGGCGAGCCGGACCCGCTCAATGCGAACAGACGAGCGACTGAACACCGACACCATCTTCCCGTCAGCGGGGGGCGGCAGCATGGCGAGTCGCTTCGTCGCGTCTTCCGCTGTGGTCATCATGTCGTTCGCTGTGTCGTAGTCGCCGGAACGGGCGGCAGACGTGGCAGCGGACATGACCAGTCCACCCCAAACCCTCAGACCCTCGGACGACTTGCCGTGTTCGCGCTCCACGCTGTCAGCGGCGTACACGGCAAGGTGCTCGGCGTCATCTAGCCGGTTCTGCCGCTGGTAGTTCCAAGCCACGCTGTTACTGACCATCGCTGGCAACAGCGGGTCGGAGGAGTCGGAGGCTGCGTTCATGGCGCGTTCAAGGGCGCTCAGTGCAAGGTCTGTCTTTCCGAGACGGATTGCCAGATGCCCGGCCAACTGGAGCGCCTTGCCCAAGGCCGCCTGCCCCGCTGCCCGGTCATCCGCGTTGCCCACAGCGGCGACGAAGCGAGCGTCAGCGATGATGCCCGGCAGCACGTCCATGAGGCGCCCGAATTCGGCGTCGTGGTACAGGGTCCAGCCGTCGGCAATCTCGCGGCGCAGCAGGGGCAGAGACAGCCGCTCGGGGCCGTTCGGCTCGGACGGTGGGGCGAACAGCGGAGGCATGATCGCACGGCGCACAGCGACCAATTGAGGCGTGTCCGCTTCGCCGGTCGAGGGCACGCCGGGCGGGTCTCCGAGTAGGGCAGTCAGTTCCACGCCGAGCCCACGAGACAGCGCGTGCAGGGTAGGCAGCCGAGCGCTGTGCTTCCGCTTCTGCTCTAGCTTCCGAACCACGTCCACGGACACGCCAGAGCGCTCCGCCAACCCCTCTTGGGTGAGGTCTGCGAGTCGGCGGAGGCGTGCTAACCGGTCGCCCAGGTGCTCAGCCATGGAACCGAGGCTACGCCGAACCGTGGCAGCGCGTCAGCGGCTCTGATCACCGCTTAGCGGCGCACCGTGAGAACGACTGACGCGCGATGTTGTGGAAGCCCTGTGTCAACGACCGTGCCCATGTGCCCGAGGGCACACTCAGGGCACAAGGGCCAGGAAGGACCCGGAAAGCGACGGCAACTACTGAAGGTAGTTTTCGCAGCTCACGGGCCCTTCCCTCGCGCATCCGCAGGTCAGACGATCAAGTGGGAAGTTCGT
>NZ_JBVJNF010000024.1:0-9205 GCF_055583785.1 Streptomyces sp. NPDC104371 | reverse complement strand
TCCACGGCCGCGACTGACGTTCCCCCATGACCAGAGCAACGACCAGCCCAGCCGAAAGTCACATGATCAGCAACTTCTGTTAGGACCTCTTAGACACAGCAGGCCTGCGTCCAACAGGGGCCGGGGGGCCGTCAGTCCCACGAGTTGAAGAGTGTTGCGCCAAGGGTCTCCGGTCGCCAGTGCTTGATCTGACGCCATTCCGTCGCAGACAGAGCAGAGGTGTCCGACTCCGTCAGCGGCAACAGGAGCTGTGCTGCGCTCAATACGACAAAGCCGATGTCGGTGAGGACGGCGGCCCAAGTGGGAGGTTCCTGGAACTCGTCGGTGTACCAGTAGCGCCGGTCTCCGACGAAGGCGATCAGCGGGTAGTGAGCGTGGAACAGCGCGATGTGTGCGCCGTCCCGATCGCTGATCGTGGCGCTGTGGAAGTTCTGCGGGTACTCCTGTTCCGTGAAGTCCTCGACCTGCCCGCCCGCAGCCCGCGCCGCGGCATACCAGGCGGCACGGCATGTCTGGGGATCGGTACTCGGCAGGGGCGGGTCACCCCGGTCGCGGAACCCGGTTACACCCAGCTCCAAGCGGAAGGTGACCTGCGAGTCCTCCACGTTCACCCCTCCGAGCAGCCGTTCAACTTTGATGGCACAAACCTAGTGATCACCAACCTCCGTTGGCACAGGACATTCGCCAACGGTGTCGCGGAGCTGCCGGGGCCAGGGCGTTTCCGATCGTAGCCACGGCCGTATCCACCCGGGCGGCGACGCGTAGCCGCCCGGGGAGTCACCAGCGGCCGCGGGACCGTTCCGCACCGAGCTGTACCTCACGTCGGCATTCGCGACAGTCCGGCAAGCCGCTCACGCGCCGACCCTCCCCCTCCGCCCATCTGAAGCCGCACAGCGACAGGGACGCGTCCTCTGCGGAGTCGGTGGCGTGAGAGCCGTGGCCCGGCACGTTCCATGTGACCGTCGTGCCGCCCTCGTAGGGAGCGCCCTCCGGCCACTCGTACACGGCCTCGGTGGTCGTGCAGCGCATCCGGAGGTCGGGCCCTTCCCAGCGAGCGCCCCGCCGGGCCTCGGTCGCGGCGTCGACGGCGTCGGCCAGGCGCTCGAAGGACAGGTCGTAGTCCTCCATGTGGCGCCAGCTGCCCGGCTCCTGCTTCCGCATCAGCTCACGGAACTCCAGCAGCAGCCGCTCCAGGTCGTGCCGCCCGACCCGCAGGGTGTCGGTCGCGTCGTCGTACGCGTCGTCGGGGGTGATCTTCACGGGCATCGCACTGCTCCTTGTCCACGCACGCTGGTGGGCCCGAGTGTGCCGGGAACTCGCGGGCCGGGCGGCCGTATCCGCTGGTTGCCACCCCGGCGGCAACTCGTATCCACGCGCAGTAGTCACCCGTTGCCGCAGTGCCGGGTAGCGTGCCATGGACTGATCGGGTCCTGGGGTGGGGAGTGGCGATGCGGTTCGCACGGTTCGATGAGCACGGCCCGCTGACGACGATCGAGCTGGGAGCGCTGCGGTTGTTGAACGCGGCGTTCTTGACCGCTCGGTACGAGTTGCAGTCGGCGAGCGCGCTCTGGGACCGACTCCAAAGCGGCGGTGACGTGGCCGACATGCACGAGGCGAACACGACGTTCCCGTTCTACGGGCAGGCCGTCCAGGAGATCGCGAGCGGCGCGGCCGCGTACGAGCGGCACGTAGCGCTGACCGCCTGGCGGTACACGGCCGCGGCGGTCGTCCTGGGCGTCACCGTTCTGCAGCGCGTCGCGGAGGCGAAGCCGCCCCTGACGGCCAAGACGGTGGAGGAGCTGTGCCAGGAGCCGACCCTGGGCCACCTGCGCGAGGCGCTGTCGGTGCCGGTGGCCGACCTCCTGCCCGAGCGCCCGCACCACAGCGTCATCCCGAACGAACGCGAGGACACCGCGCGGCGCTGGGCCAAGGTGCGCGACGGTGTGGACGACGCGATGGACCTGTATCAGGGATGATCATCTTGATCCAGGCGGTGTCGGCCGCTGCTTCGAGGGCGTCTCGACGCACCTTGTCTTTCATGCCGTCAAGCGGCAGTGGTCCGCCGAGGTCGGTCATCATGACCGGGTCGCACCGCATCCGGACGTAGGCGTCGACGTCATCCGGTGTGACATTGCGCAACTGCACTGAGTCCTCCTTGCTGCGCCTGGGATGGTGACATGATCTCCGAGGTGCCGGTCACCAGCGGCCCTGATCCCGCTCGCATGGCTTGAATCGGTCCTCGCTGTGCGGGTGTTCCGTGACCTGCGGAGCTTGGACTGTTCAGTCGAGGACTTCGGTGACGGCGGACTGGGCGGCTTTGTCGTCGACGAGGGATTTGCCTGCGGCGAACGTGGCGACGAGGGCTTGAAGGCAGAGGTTGTTGACGGCGCGGGGGAAGCCGCGTGATGTGGTGTGGATGAGGGTGACGGCGTCGTCGGTGAACAGCTGGTCGCTTCGGCCGGCGAGGCCGAGGTGGTGCTTGATGTAGCTGCCGGTCTTGCTCGCGGTCATGCCGGGCATCGTGTAGCGCAGAGCGGTCCGCTGTTCGAGTGCGGCCAGGACTGCGAGTTTCATCGTTCTGCGCAGGGTGGGCTGGCCGACCAGCAGGCAGGACAGTGGCGAGTCCTGGTCCATGGCTGTGTTGGTCAGCATCCGGATCGCTTCGAGCTGTTCGTAGGACAGCAGGTGGGCTTCGTCCAGGACCAGCACGGGGGTGCGGCCGCGTTCTTCGCGTTCGGCGGCCAGGGCCAGGCCGGTCTGGGCGGTGAGGCGGGAGCCGAGGTGGGAGGGCTGCTGGCCGAAGGCGGTGACGATCGCTTCGTGGATGCCGCGGACTCCGATCATGGGGTTGGGCAGGTAGATCACGGTGTGTTTCGACGGGTCGATGCCGTGCAGGACGGTGCGGACGGAGACGGTTTTGCCGGCGCCGACCTCGCCGGTGACCACGCCGATGGACCGCTCCGAGATGCACCAGGTGATGCGGGCGACGGCTTCGTTGTGGGACGCGTGGCGATGCAGCATGCCGGGGGCGAGGTCGCGGCCGAAGGGCATGCGGCTGAATCCGTAGTGGGCCTGAAGTTTCTCAATCATGCTGGTTCTCCGTGCAGTTGGCGGTGGGGGTCATTGGCCGGGCAGGTCGGTGAGGTCGACGACCTGTGTCGGCGCGGGCTCGCCCAGGGCCGCGTAGTTGACCTTGTCTGCGAGTTCGGCGGTGTGGGCGGTGTCGATCAGGCCGAGGTAGTCGATCCCGGTCGTCGGACGGGGCTCCTCCGCCGGCGTCTCAGGCCGGGCCCGGGCTACCCCAGATGAGCCGTGGCCGGGCTGGGCGACCAGCCGGGAGGCTCAAGCCGCATACGGCAAGCACCTCGTCCGCATCGGCGAACTCGTCCCAGCCCTGCTGTACATGCACGCCATGGCCCGCACGGACCTATCGGCCGCGCATGCCGCCCGCAGCCAGGACCTCATCGACCTCCGGGTCAACGGCCTCGTCCTGGAGTGCCGGGACGACCTGCTGGAGACCGCCGCCGTCCTGGACGCGCTCGCCCTGTGCCACGGGCACGGCAACTACCTGCCGCGCCCCTACCAGGAGGACTCCCACAACCCGGTGCCCAGAGACGTGGAACTGCGCACCGACGCCTCCGACGTCGCCAGCGAACTGGTCCGCCACGACCACCAGCACGGCACTAGCACCACCGGTGACATCCCGACAGCCCTGGAGAACGGCTGCACCGACGCGGAGAGGGACGTTGTACGCGCCTACGCCCGCCGGGAGTGGATCACCTGGCAGGAGAGGTGGCCTGGCATCTGAGCACCACCTTTGAGGACTGCATCAAAGCCTGGTGGCGGTACGTGGTGACGCGGCATCCCAGTGGCCCGGAATCGTGGAATACGCCGTGGGGCTCCCCTTCCCCGTCTCGCAGACTTCCGACCGGGCGGCCCTGACAGTCGCCTATTCCTCAGGGCTTTGAGACCTCATGCTCGTCGATACCTGCAAGGACGATGTGACGGTGGATCACTCGAGCGGTGCCGTAGGCGGAGGCGTTGAGGTAGCTGCTGGCGCGCACCAGGTAACGGATGTCATGACCACGGGCGGCCCACAGGAGCATCTGAGAGGCTTCGACAGCTCGGTGCGCGGCGTCGACGAGCGCTCCGGAGGCGGGTTCGGCCTCCTGCTTGGTCATGGGGGAGTCCAGATAGGGCACGAGTACGTCATGTGTGGCAGGTCCGATGAGAGCGGTGATCTCCATCAGTTCGCGCACTTCCATCAACGTCTTCTCGAGGTCGGCGTAGACGTCGCGTCCCTTGGTGATTGCATCCCTCGCCGCGCATAGAAGGCAGCCTTCCTTGGTGCACTCGTGCTTGCCGCAGACCTAGCAGCCGTTCTGGTCGGGCAGGCCCAGATCGAGGAGAACGTCACCGAAGCCGCCTGGCCGAGGAGGCCCCCAAGATCGGAATTTCCGGCCATGCCCAGTCCGATGACGGCCACATCGCGACGATCTCGCCCGCGCCGATCATCAGTCAGCCCGCAGGAGGGCATGCGCCTCCGGGACGCTCATTCAGCTCTCTTCAACAACGGCCTTTTCGCCCTTGACATCCCCAAAGCGCCTCTTGTGATTCGCTTCCCGCACCTGCAGAGCATTGGCCACCTGATCGCGCTGCGCGTCCGTGAGCTCGTAGAAGCGGCGCGCAGGTCGACCGGGGTGCTCGGCGGTTTCGCTCCGGCCGGTGACCCAGCCATGTTGGGCGAGCCGGTCAAGGATGGGATAGACGGTTCCGGGGCCGAGCTCGGCCACTCGGCAGATCTCAAGTCCCCAGGCGAGCTCCCCCTTCTCCTTGGCTTTCAGCAGGGCGTTCATGACAGCGACTGTCGCCTGGGTGAGTCGGAAAGGTGGCATGCCTCCAGTGAACCACATATATCGAGTACGGAAGTCGTGATGCCTGCCCGATCTCTGCATGGAGGTGCGGGTCGGCTGAATGGCCAGCACCTCTGTACGCGTGCGCCACATCGAAACCGTGCCGCGCTGGTACCGCGGACAGGGACAGCGACATGGTTGTCGTCCTCGACGAGGCACAGCCTCACCTCGGCCCCCTCCGGCTCATCGGCCACGCGAGCGGCAGGGATACGCTCGGGCCGAACCGCAGACGGGAAGCGGCTTGACCGTGATCGACTCGTCGCAGCTTTCCAGGATCCCAGGCCAGTCCCCCTTCCTCTCTTGCGGCCAGCAGAACCTTCGGGGCGGCAATTGCCGCTTGGGTGAGTCGAAGGGGCGGCGGGTCTCAAGCGAAGGAGACATATATCGAGTACGGCAGTCGAAATGCCTACCCGGCACGCGGTCTGCCCGCAACTGCTGCGGCAGGTGTCCGATTGCTACCGGATCGTGATGCTCAGATCTCGCTCAAATGTGATGACGCTGACCGGAAGCCCTTCCTACTGTCAACAAAGCGCCGTCATGGGCGCATTGGGATCCCAACCCATCCATGCACCAAGGTCACGAGAGGAGTTGACTCGACGTGAGCTTCCACAAGCCTGGATCCCAGGCGCCGAGCGGTTATCGCAGGTGGGTCAAGGATGCTGCGCAGTGGGTCTATCGCCGTCGACACATTGTGGCACTCAACGCATTGCGTGGCGTCTCGTACGCGGCAGGGACCAGTTCGGTCGGACTGATCGCGGTGTGGCTCCAGGGCCGCCACTGACTGCAACCGTGACGGCGGGGGTTTGGCCACCGGCTAGACCCCCGCGTCGATGATGTGGCCTGGGGCCCTGTCGGTCTTCACCGTCCAGCGCTGGCCTCGCCGCTCGATGCCGACGAAGGTGGCGCCTGCATTCTTCGCCGCCTTGTACGCGGCGTTGAACGCCTGCGTGCCTGTGGCGTCGGGAATCTGGTCAGCGGGGCAAGGACTGTGACCTTGGTAGCGGAATCACGATCCCGCAGCTACACCGCAAGGCCCCAGGAGATCTTGGGCGTTCTGGCGGCTGCGACGGGAGGCCCTGGCGGGCGCGGTAGCGACGGTGGTGGTTCTACGTGTCGCCGGTGTACCGGATCTGGCCGAACCAGGCCCGGAAGGCGTACGTGAGGGCGAGCATCCCGGGCGAGAAGATGCCGGCCCACGCCAGACTCATCACGGCGGAATTGACGTCCACCCCGTGCAGGTCGTTGAACATCATCCCGAAGGCCACGGTCATGAGGAGGATCAGGGGCGGGGCGATCAGGATGGCGAAGGCGGCGGGCAACTGTCGGCAGCCGTAGAACGTGCCGATGAACAGGTGGGCGAAGATGATCAACGGGGGGAGGAGCCAGAAGGACGGCTCGCTCGAGTAGTCGGAGAAGTAGGCCACGCTGCCAGTCACAAGTGCTACGAAGGCAAGGTGCACGAGAGCGACGGCTGTGAGGACGGTCCGTGCGGCCCGGCTTGTGATCGTACGGACGCGCACGGTGGGTCGGGGTGCTGGGGCTTTTGTTGTGGGCGGGATGACGGGTGTGTCGTCAAGATCGCCTGGCTCGTGCGCTTTGTCGTCTTCCTCGTTCGGGTCGCAGGCAGACTCGTCGTTGCTTGGGTCGTCGACGTCATACAGGCCCTCGTCGGGCCCCGGCTGGTTTTCGGGATGTTGCTCTGGTGGCGCCCAGTCGGGGGAGTTGAAGAAGTCGTTGAGGCCGGTCTCGAGGTGGGTGAGGGATGTGCTGACCAGGTTGGCGGCCCAGGCGTAGAGGCCCGGGTCGGCGTCTGGTTGCTGTGCCTGCTCGGCGAGGGCGTCCTGCAGGCCGAGGAGCCATGGCCGGGCGATCTCCGTGTCGAGTGAGGCGGTGACGGTCCGGGCCGCCAGGGGCAGGAGTTTGTCGGGTGCGGCGGCTACCGCGCGGGCTGCGCCGACGGCGAGCGCGGGCTGGGTGGGGACGGCGCGGGCGAGGACGGTCAGGGCCCGGTGCTGTTGGTCTTCTTCGAGGTAGGGGTGGGGCAGTAGGCGTTCGATGAACTGCCCTCCGCTCTTCTCTTCGACTTCCGCCACAAGGGCGGCACCCAGCAGATCGGGGCCCATGGAGCCCCAGTGAGCTCCGTTCCCGGAGGGGTAGGCGGCGGTGAGGATGTCCTCGTACGCAGCCAGCAGACGCCCATCGTGCGGTGCGGCGCCGGTGAAGCCGCTGTGGTGCACCTCGAAGCCTGCGGTGACGGCGGCCTGTGCGCTGTTCAGTTTTTTGGCGCCGGTCACGGCCTGGACGGCAACGAGGGTGCGCATCAGCTTCTCGTCGAAGTACTCGCCGCGTGCTTCGACGATTCTGCGCCAGTAGCTCACCTCGTGGGCGATCAATACGTCCATGGGGTTCTCGTAGCGGGCGAAGTCGTCGTTGAGCGTGGCGAGGACGTCGGCGAGGGCGGCCATGTGCAGGGAGATCACCGTGTCGTCGGCCGGTTTGGCGGCCGCGGTAAACACGGTGCCTGCGGCGGGGCCGGTGTCCGGGCACAGAGGGGAGGCGGCCCAGTCGTCTCCGAGGCCGGCGTTCTGCAGTGCTTGGATCCGTTCGGTGAAGGCGCGCTTGGCGTCTTCGAAGGCGTGCTCGGCGCTGGTGTCGGCGAGCGCGTCGGCCGGATCGACGTCGAGGCTGGCGCCGGTGCTCATCACGCTGGTGCCCTGCCGGGCACGGCGCAGGGAAGGCCACCAGTTGTCACGGCCGCGGGCCAGGAGCAGGACGCGCACGGGCTGACTGCTGCGGGCCGCAAGGACGTCGAGGACCTGGTCGACCTGGTCGCGACGGGTCTCCGCGTAGTCGACGGCCAGGAGCAGCGGGTATTTGCTGGTGGCGAGCATGCGGTAGTGGGGTGGCTGCTGGAGCGGGAGGTCAGCAAGGAAGCCACCAGTCCACCCCCGGGCCACGGGGTCATCGGGGCGAGGCCGGCCCAGGCGGTGCACCAGTTCGGTCACCAGCCGCGTCTTGCCTACGCCGGCGATCCCGGTGACGGCGATGACATCTGTGGGGCGGCTCGTACGGCACCAGGCTTCGAGGGTGTCGAGCTGCGCGGTCATGCCGGTCAGCGGCACGACGGCCGAGCGCGCGTCGAGAAGGTAGGAGGTGGACAGCCGAGGGCCGGGAACGTCGTCGAGGAGGACGCTCAGGTCGGCGGGCTGCAGTTGGGGAGTCATGCCGGTCACGGCGGTGACCGTGTCGGTGAAGCCAGCCGAGGCGAACAGGCGGGCGGCGGGCATGAGGTGGAGCAGGCCACCCTGCCGGAAATCCGAAGCGAAGGTCGCCACCCCGACGAGCCTGTCGTTGCAGAACGCTCCGGCCCCGGACATACCCTGCCACAACTCTGCTGATTCCATCGACGTGTTGATCAGCTCGAAGCCGTAGTAGCCGCGCCGGGATCCGGTGGCTGGCTTGATGTTGCCGTCGACCGTCATGGGCTCGCCCACGAATACATCCGGGTCCGTGGGATGCGGCATCCGCATGGCCCGCGGGAAGCCGGTCATCGAGCACACGGGCCGCGCATCCGGATAGTCACAGGTCAGCTCGCCCCACCGGGCCACGGGTAGGCCGGCCCCCAGCACAGTGCGGTCCGTCTCCAGCAGGACAGTATCCAGCGCCGCATCCGACCACACAATCGTGGCCTCGGCAGTCCTGCCGACCTTGTCCCGGACGGTGACGGGCTGCCTGTCCCCACCCGGACACGCGACGTGGTAGGCGGTCAGGACCAGCCCCGGCGCGACCAAGGCGCCCGACCCGAACATCGGGACACGGAGGTTGACCACCTCGACGGTCCGCAGCTCCACCAGCCCGCCTCTCCCCCGGGCCTACATGCCAGCCGGGGGAGCGGGCACCGGGTCCAGGCCCCGTCCCTCCTCGCCGATGAGCACGCCACCACTCCCCGGGCCAGACTCGACCTGCAACGTGACGGTCATACGGTGCGTCGCCGTGCTCGCGCGTTCACCGCGGGCATCTGCGGAGACCACGAACGCTTTCACCCCGCCCCCGGCCGAGGCGGTCTGCCGCAGTTCGATGCCGAGTTCCAGCACGATGTCCTTGACCGCGAACCGGATCGAGGAGCCGTCCCCGTCCTGCTGCGCTGCAGCCAGTCCAGCGCGAACCGCCTTGATGGCTTCCGATAGCTCGGTGGGCTCTAAGAGGTCCTAACAGAAGTTGCTGATCATGTGACTTTCGGCTGGGCTGGTCGTTGCTCTGGTCATGGGGGAACGTCAGTCGCGGCCGTGGAT
>NZ_JBVJNF010000023.1:0-26316 GCF_055583785.1 Streptomyces sp. NPDC104371 | reverse complement strand
AGGTGTTGTTGTGGGGGTCGGTGAGGAGGGTGAGGATGTTGGTGTGGGTGTGGTCGGAGACGGCTTGGGTGGCTTGGTCGAGGTGGTGGTGGAAGACGGGGGAGTGTTCGTAGAGGTGGGTGGCCATGCCGGGCCATTGGGAGCCTTGGCCGGGGAAGATGAAGGCGAGGCGTCCGGGGTTGGTGTGGCCGGTGGTGGTGTTGCGGGTGGGGGTGTTGTGGGTGATGGCGTCGAGGCCGGTGAGGAGTTCTTCGCGGGTGGTGCCGGTGGTGATGGCGCGGTGGTCGAAGAGGGTGCGGGTGGTTTCGAGGGTGGTGGCGATGTGCTCGGGGGAGAGATCGGGGTTGTCCCGGACCCATGCCGCGATCCGGCCTGCTTGCTCGCGCATGGCGGGTTCGGTGCGAGCGGAGACCACCCAGGACACCGGACGCGGTTCACAGACAACACCGCCCGCGACGGGGGCAGAAGCCGTGTCCTCACGGGCATCTGACGCAACGTCAGGTTCGATACCGGCACTTGCTGCGGCCCCGGTCGGCGTCGGCGCCTGTTCAAGGATCAGATGCGCGTTCGTACCGCCAATGCCGAACGCGGACACACCCGCACGACGCGGCCCCTCCGTCCGCGGCCACTCCCGCGTACGCGTGGGCACGGACAGTCGGCGCTCGTCCAGGAGCAGATCCGGGTGCGGGGTGCGGTGGTTGAGCGTGGCGGGGACCCGCCCCGTCTCGAGCGCGACGACAGTCTTGATGAACCCGGCGATACCGGCCGCGGCCTCCAGATGCCCGATGTTGGTCTTCACCGAGCCGACCAGCAGCGGATCCTCGGCGGACCGCGTGGCCGTGAACACCTCGGCGAGCCCGGCGGCCTCCACCGGGTCGCCCGCACGGGTCCCGGTGCCGTGCAGCTCGGCGTACTGGATCTGCTCCGGGGTGAGCCCGGCGTCGGCCAGCGCTCGGCGGATCACCGCGGCCTGGGCCGAACTGGTCGGCGTGGAAAGGGTGGTGCCGCCGCCGTCGTTGTTGACCGCGCCACCGGTGATCACGGCGCGCACGGTGTCGCCGGCCGCCAGCGCCTCGTCCAGCCGCTTCAGTACGACCATGCCGACGCCCTCACCACGGACGTACCCGTCGGCGTCCGCGTCGAAGGTGTGGCAGGCGCCGGTGGGTGACAGGGCGCCGAGCGCCTCCAGATCGCGGGTGCCGGCCGGGTTGAGGAGCAGGTTCACCGCGCCGGCCACCGCCAGCGCGCACTCCCCGCGGCGCAGCGCCTGGACCGCCTGCCACACCGCGACCAGGCCCGAGGACTGACCGCTGTCGACCACCCAGGAAGGGCCCTGCCAACCGAGCACGTACGACAGCCGGTTGGCGATCACACCACGGGACAGGCCGGTCAGCCCGTAGGCCGAGTCGCCCTCGCGCTCCTGCCGGACGAGATCCGCGTAGTCGTCGCCCATCGCCCCGACGAACACCCCGGCACCCGCCCGGATCTCCTCGGACAGCCGGTCCGGGACGATCCCGGCGTCCTCCAGGGACTCCCAGGCGACCTCGAGCACCCAGCGCTGCCGGGGGTCGAGGTTCCGGGCCTCGGCGCGCGTCATGTCGAAGAAGTCGAGGTCGAATCCCGCGACGTCCTCGACGAACCCGGCCACCCCGGCCGTTCCCGCCACACCGTCGCGGAAGGCCTCGCTCCGGGGCAGCGGGCCCACCCCTGAGGCGCCGTTCAGCAGCAGTTCTGTGAATCCCCGCAGGCCGCTGCCGCCGGGAAAGCGGCACGCGAGGCCCACCACGGCGATCGGCTCGACGATGTGCTCGGGACGCGACATCAGACATTCTCCTCACGCGCCATCAGATCGCTCGGGTACGCGGCGACGGCTTCGACGTTCGGCCGGTGACGGACGAGGGCGGCGGCAGGACCGGGCAGGGGTGCCGACGGCGCATCCGCCGACCCCCGCTCGGGCACACGTGATCGCACCCCGGTGCCCACGTCGCCGAAGCCAACTCTTGGCAGCGGGGCTAAATGAGCCCTTCTCGATCCCTAAAGGGGCAGGTGGAGATCGGGAACACGCGAGAAGCCGGTGTCCTGTGCGGCTTCTTAAGACCGTCAAAAGACCTGTTTTAGCGCCGCTGCCTACGGTTTTGAGGATTCAACGGAACCGAGTGAAGGACAGACGAAGGTGGCCGAATCAGAGACCGCACCGCCGGCTTATCCCATGCCCCGGACCTGTCCGTTCCAGCCGCCGCCCCAGTACGCGAAGTTGCGCGCCGAGGAACCCGCGGCGAGGGTCACGCTCCAGGACGGTTCCACCACCTGGCTGCTGACCCGGCACGCCGATGTGCGCACCGTGCTGAGCAGCCGTGCGGTGTCCTCGGACCGAGCGCGCCCCGGCTTCCCCGCGACGGTCGCCAACGTCGGTGCGTTCGCGCAGAAGGGCTTCCTGCTGTCCATGGACGCCCCGGAGCACGCGATGCACCGCAAGCTCGTCACCAACGAGTTCACGGTCCAGCGGATCCGCGCCCTGCGCCCGCGTATCCAGGAGATCGTCGACGAGCGCATCACGAGGATGCTGAAGAGCCCCACCCGGGAGGCGGACCTGGTCCAGGCGCTCGCCCTGCCCGTGCCGTCGCTGGTGATCTGCGAACTGCTGGGTGTCCCGTACGACACCCGGGACGTCTTCCAGCGGCACGCGGAGATCCTGCTCGACCGCTCGACCCCGGCGGAGGAACGTGGCCGGTCCTTCGGCGCGTTGCGTACGTTCTTCGGCGAACTGGTGGCCAGCCGGGCCGCCGAGGACACCGACGCCGACAGCGACGACCTGCTCGGCCGGCTGATGACCAAGTACCGGGAGCACGGCACCTTCGACCAGGAGGTGATGACCGGCTTCGTCATGCTCCTGCTGATCGCGGGCCATGAGACCACGGCCAACATGATCGGCCTCGGTGTCGCGGCCCTGCTGGACCGGCCGGAGGACCTGGCCGGGCTGCGGGCCGCGCCGGACCGTATGCCGCAGGCGGTCGAGGAACTGCTGCGCTACTTCAGCATCGTCGACTACCCGACCGCCCGTGTGGCCCTGGAGGACATCGACCTGGGACATACGCGGATCCGCGCGGGCGAGGGCGTCATCGCGGCGGCCGCCGCCGCCAACCACGACGAGTCCGTCTTCGACCGGCCCGACGTGCTCGACCTCGACCGCAACCCGCGCGGCCATGTCGCCTTCGGCTTCGGCCCCCACCAGTGCCTGGGGCAGAACCTCGCCCGAGCCGAACTCGACATCACCTACCGCACGCTCTTCGACCGCGTCCCGACGCTGCGCCTGGCCCACCCTGTCGCCGACCTGGCCTTCAAGGACGCCAGCGTGTACGGGCTGCAACGGCTCGACGTGACGTGGTGAGCGCGATGCGCGTGGCGGTCGACCGGGATCAGTGCTGCGCCGCCGGACAGTGCGTGCTGGCCGCGCCCGAGGTCTTTCGGCAGCGGGACAGCGACGGCACCTCCTATCCGGTCACCGCGTACCCCGATCCCGGTCTCCGGGAGGCGCTCCTCGAGGCGGTGGCGGCCTGTCCCACACAGGCCGTCACGCTGCACGAGTGAACGCCGCGCACCCCGAACCGGCAGCAGCCGCGAACCCCGAACCACCAGCAGCGGACGACGAATCCGGGGAGTGCCGATGAATTCCGCACAGGACAGTTCCCCCTTGTCGGGAACCACGGCGGACGGCTTCTCCACGTCTTTAGAGCTGCTTAAGAAGGCATTTCTAGTTTGCTCGGCCAGCCCCACCACATTTCGATCGGAGAGGACCGGATCCCGCATGGGTGACCTGATCAGCACATGGCGTGAACTGACCGGTGGAAATCCCGAGGAGATCGTCCTCGCCGTCGATTTCGACGCCACCGGCAGGCCGGAGGCCCGCTTCACCGATCTCGCGCAGCGGCTCGGACCGGACTTCACCGTCTGGGAGACCGCCCCGCAGGGCATGGAGGCGGAGGCCGGGCCGGACGGCGAGAGCTACGTCAAGCGATGGGCCGAGGCCGCACGCGCCGACGGCCGTACCGTACGCGCCGTCCTCGGGTTCTGCGCCGGAGGCGTCTTCGCGCCGTTCCTCGCCGACCGGATCGCCGAGTGGCAGGAGCGCCCGAAGCTGCTGCTGTTCGACCCCGAGACCGTGACACCGATGACCATGTACTGGCAGTTCGCCAAGGTCGTGGAGCTGGCCGCCCCGACCCTGACCGCGGCCGAACTGGCCGAGGCGCAGGACGCCGGGCGCCGGGCGCAGGAGGAACTGCGCAGCCTCGACGCCCTGTCCGCGGAACTCCTCACGATCTTCCGGCGCGTCGGCGAGCTGGCCTTCCCCCGGCTCGGCCTCGACGCGACGAGTTCCGGCGAACTCATGGCCACCTTCAGCTCGTTCATCGGCTACCTCGGCGCGGCCGGCAGCCTCGATCCGCTGGTCGGATGGCGAACGGCCACCGTACTCGCCTCCACCACACCCACCAGTGGCCTCAACGGCTACCGCCAGATCCACCCCGACGCCGACCAGGACCTGGTGGCACGGGAGATCCGCGTCGAGACCGAGCACGGCAACCTGCTCGGCAACGACGAGGTGGCGAAGCTGGCCGTCGAACTGCTCACGTCCTGAGCGGCCGAGCAGCTCATCAGGGAGGACCCGGGATGTCCGGACTGCACGGCAACGACCCGACTACGGCGACGACGGCGTCGCTCACCACGGCCAGCCGCAAGGAAGAAGCGCTGTGGATCCTGGACCGGCTCGTGCCGTCCAGCGGGGTCAACAACCTCACCATGGCCGTACGCGCCGCGGGCCCGCTCGGCGAATGGGAGCTCCAGGAGACACTCGCGTTCCTGCTGAACCGGCATGACGTGCTCCGCACCGTCTTCCGGGACACCGCGGTCGGCCTGCTCAAACAGACGGTGGACAGCGGTCGGTTCTTCATCGAGATCCAGAAGTTCCAGCCGGCCGCGGGCCGCATGGAGGAAGAGCTGGCCGCCTTCGTCGCCGCGCCGTTCGCCTTCGACGGCAGCCCGCTCGTGCGCGCCGGGCACTTCGTCGACGACGAGGGCGACGTGTTCTGCCTCGTCGTCCACCACCTGGTGTTCGACACCATCTCCTCGGTGATCCTGCTGGACGAGTTCGCCGCCGTGTACGACGCGGTGGCCGGTGGGGTGGAGCCCCCGGCGGAGCTGCTCGGCCCGGCACCCTCCGCCCAGGAGACGCCGCCCCGGCAGGAGAGCCTGGACTACTGGCGCGCCCATCTCGACGGCTTCGACCCCGCGAGCCTCGACCTGTCGTGCGGGCGCTCCGATGTCCCGGAGCCCACCCTGACCGGCGACCACATCATGCACCGGGTCTCGGAACCGGCGCGGGAGGCGGTGCGCCGGATGCAGAAGGAGCTGCGCGCACCGGAGGCGGTCGTGCTCCTCGCGGCGTACGCGCTGCTGCTCGCCCGGCACGGCGCGGGGCCCGACCTGGTGATCGGATCACCGGCGAACACCCGTGGCCCCAAGGGCCAGCGGGCCATCGGCTACCACATCAGCACCCTGCCGCTGCGCGTCCCGGTCGACTTCGACGGCTCGTTCCGGGACCTGGTCGCCCGGACCCGCGACGTGTTCTTCGGCGCGCTCACCCACGCCGACGTGGCCGTCGACCTGATCCTGCCCGATGTCCGCAAGGCCTCGACGTCCTGGCGCAACCCCGTCTTCAAGCATGTCTTCAACTACGTGCCGGACGACGGAACCGCCGACTACGACGGGGCGGGCACCCCCTTGCACCGGCTGCTGCTCGAGAACGGATTCAGCAAGTTCGACCTGGAGTTCTTCTTCATCTCCGCCAAGGACCGGCTCGATGTCCGGGCCGTGTTCTACACCGACATCCTCGACCGGCAGGACGTCGCCCTGATGGTGGAGCGGTTCGAGGAGCTGCTGGTGACCCTCGGCGCCCGGCCCGACGACGCCGTGGGCGGCGTGCCCGTGGCCGGTACCCAGGACCGTACGGTGATCGGCGCGGCCAACGACACCCACCGCGCCCTGCCCGCGCCCACCGTGTCACACCTGATTCACCGTCAGGTGACCAGTGACCCTGACGTGGTGGCCGTCGTACACGACGAACGCACCGTCAGCTACGGCGAGTTGTGGCGTGCCGCGCTCAACGTCCGCGACCGTCTCGTCCGCGCGGGCGCGGGTGAGGGCGCCGTCGTCGCCCTGCTCGCCCGGCGCAGCCCCGAACTCGCCGCCGCCGTCCTGGGCACCTGGCTCGCCGGAGCCGTCTACCTCCCGCTCGACCCCGACCACCCGGAACAGCGGATCGCTTACCAACTGGACGACTCCGACGCCCTGTTGGTGATCGCCGACGCCGAGGTGACCGTACCGGCCGGAGACCGTACGGTCCTGCGGCTGCCGGAGGCCACGGTCGGCTCGTCCGACGGTTCCGCGCCCGAGGCCCTTGCCGAGCCCGAGAGCCTGCCCGAACCCGGGGCCACGGCCTACCTCATCTACACCTCCGGGTCCACCGGACGGCCCAAGGGCACCCGGATCAGCCACGACAACCTGGTCAACCTCATCACCCACTTCCAGGACGAGTTGGGCGTCGGACCCGACGACCCGACCCTGTGGCTGACGACGTTCAGCTTCGACATCTCCGCACTGGAGCTGCTGCTCCCGCTGTCCTGCGGATCCCGCCTCGTGGTGGCACCCGACGAGGCGCGCACCGACGGCACCGCGCTGCGCGAGACGGTGGAACGGCACCGGGCCACGGTCATCCAGGCCACGCCCACCACGTGGCGGCTCGTCCTCGACGACGCCGAGGAGGTCCTGGCAGGCCGCACGGTCCTCAGCGGAGGGGAACCGCTTCCCCTCGCGCTGGCCCGCCGGTTGGTCGCGGCCGGGTGCGAACTGCGCAATGTCTACGGGCCGACCGAGACGACGATCTGGTCCACCTCCGGACGGATCACCGACCCGGCTGCCGACCGCGTCGACGTGGGCCGTCCCATCGCCAACACCCGGATCACCGTGGCCGATCCCGACGGCCGCGAGCTGCCGATCGGCGTGCGCGGTGAACTGTGCGTCGGCGGCCGGGGCGTGGCCCTCGGCTACCACAACCGCCCGGAGCTGACCGCGGATCGGTTCGGCGGTGACGCCCCCGACAACCGCCTCTACCGCACCGGCGATCTCGCCCGCTGGCTGTCCGACGGGCGCCTGGAGGTCCTCGGCCGACTCGACCGCCAGGTCAAGCTGCGCGGTCACCGGATCGAACTCGGCGAGATCGAGCAGGTCCTGGCCGAACACCCCGCGGTCACCGCGGCGGCCGTGGTGGTGGCGGACGGCGCGGACGGCACCCCCGTACTGACCGCGTTCGCGATCGCCCCGCCGCAGCACCGCACCGGCGAGCCGGAGAGCGAGCTGGAGAGCGAGCTGTGGCGGCACGCGCTGGACGCGTTGCCGCGCGCGGCCACCCCCCAGGCGTACCACTTCGTGGACGGGTTCCCCATGACGGGCAACGACAAGGTCGACTACCCGGCGCTCGCGGCGCGGGCCCGGGAACTGAACACCGTGGACACCGACTCGGCCGCCACGGGAGCCAGCGGCGACGAACTGCTCGACGGCATCGTCCAGTTGTGGGTCCACCTGTTGCAGCGCGCGGACATCACCCCCGGCACCAACTTCTTCATGCACGGGGGCCACTCCGTCCTGGGCGCCCAGCTTGTCCAGCTCGCGGCGGAACAGACCGGTGTCCGACTGAAGTTGGCCGATCTCTTCGCGAACCCCACCCCCGCGGAGTTCGCCCGGCAGATCCGCGCTCAGCAGGAGGACACCACCGCGGCCGACGACCACTGACGGTCCCGTCGGCGGGCGGCCTCACCCCGGCCTCACCGGGTGAGGCCGCCCCTCTCGCACGTCCGCACCTGTACGTCCGCTCTCGTACGTCCGCGCGGCCCTCGGGCCGCCCGACCGCGGTCCGGCCCGCCCCCGTCGCCACCGCTTCGCAACGGAAGAGGATCCGTCATGATCGAAGAAGAACGGCTGCTCGACTACCTGAAATGGACGACGGCGGACCTGCACCGCACCCGCCGACAGCTCAAGGACATCGAGGAAGCCCAGCACGAGCCCATCGCCATCGTGGGCATGAGCTGCGCCTACCCCGGTGACGTACGGTCCCCGGACGACCTGTGGCGGCTCGTCGAGGACGGCCGCGACGCCATCTCCGACATGCCGGCGAACCGGGGCTGGAACACCGACGCGCTCTACGACCCGGACCCGGACGCCGTCGGCCGGTCCCGCACCCGCCGAGGCGGCTTCCTGCACGACGCCCAGGACTTCGACGCCGGTCTGTTCGGCATCACCCCGCGCGAGGCCATGGCGATCGACCCGCAGCAGCGGCTGCTGCTCGAAGCGGCCTGGGAGGCGATCGAACGGGCCGGGGTGGACCCGCGGTCCCTGCGCGGCAGCAGTACGGGCGTCTTCGCGGGCGTCATGTACAGCGACTACGGCTCCCGGCTCCAGCCCGCCCCGGACGGGTACGAGGGCTACGTCGGCATCGGCAGCGCACCCAGCGCCGCCTCCGGACGGGTCTCGTACACCTTCGGTCTGGAGGGCCCGGCGCTGACGGTGGACACCGCCTGCTCCTCCTCCCTGGTGGCCCTGCACCTCGCCTGCCAGGCCCTGCGCCGCGGCGAGTGCTCGGCGGCGCTGGCCGGCGGCGTCACGGTCATGGCCACGCCCGGTGTGTTCGTCGAGTTCTCCCGGCAGCGCGCGCTGTCACCGGACGGCCGCTGCCGGTCCTTCTCCGCGGACGCCGACGGCACCGGCTGGGCCGAGGGCGTGGGCATGCTGTTCCTGGAGCGGCTGTCCGACGCCCGCCGCAACGGACACCCGGTGCTCGCCACGGTGGTCGGCAGCGCCGTCAACCAGGACGGCGCGAGCAACGGTCTGACCGCGCCCAACGGGCCCTCGCAGGCGCGCGTCGTCCAGGCCGCCCTGGCCGACGCCCGGCTCGAACCGGGTGCTGTCGACGCGGTGGAGGCCCATGGCACCGGCACCCCGATCGGCGACCCCATCGAGGCCCAGGCGCTCCAGGCCGTCTACGGCGAGGAGCGCGCGGCCGGGCGGCCCCTTTGGCTCGGTTCGTTGAAGTCGAACATCGGCCACGCCCAGGCCGCCGCGGGCGTCGCGGGCATCATCAAGATGGTCATGGCGATGCGGCACGGACTACTGCCCAGGACACTGCACGCCGAGACACCCTCACCCCACGTGGACTGGACGGGCGGAGAACTCCGTCTCCTCTCCGAGGCACAGCCCTGGACACGGGGCGGACCGGACGGCGCGGCACCACGGCGGGCCGCCGTGTCCTCCTTCGGCATCAGCGGCACCAACGCGCATGTCATCCTCGCCGAAGCCACCGAGCCCACCGAGGCCGACGATTCCACAGAGGCCGCCGATCCCGCGGAGGCAACGGAGGCTACGGAGACCACCGTGGCACCGGAGGTGTCGGCCGACTCCCCCCTGTTCGTACTGCCGGTCTCCGGACGGACCCCGCAGGTACTGAAGGAACAGGCCGACCGGCTCCACCGGCACCTGACGGACCACCCCGAGACCGACCTCGCGGATGTGGTGCACACCCTCACCACCGGCCGCACCTCCTTCGAGCACCGGGCCGTTCTCGTCGGCGGGAACCGCGCCGAACTGCTGGCGAACCTGCACGGACTGGCCGCAGGGGCCTCGGCACCACAGCTCGTACGAGGCCGCCCTGACCCGTCGACGAAGGGACCGCTCGCCTTCCTCTTCTCCGGCCAGGGCTCGCAACGACCCGGCATGGGCAGGGAGTTGAGCGCGACCTACCCGGTCTTCGCCGAAGCCCTCGATGAGGTCTGCGCCCATCTCGACCCGCATCTGAGCCGTCCGCTGCGCCCGCTGCTCTTCACCGAGCCGGAGGCCGATGCCGACACCGACGCCACTGGTGACCGCACCCATCCGCTGGACCGTACGGAGTTCGCCCAGGCCGGCATCTTCGCCGTGGGCACCGCCCTGTACCGCCTCTTCGAGGCCCACGGCGTACGCCCCGACTACGTCGGCGGCCACTCGATCGGCGAGCTGACCGCCGCCCATGTCGCCGGGGTGTGGAGCCTCGCCGACGCCGCCCGGCTCGTCTCCGCGCGCGGCCGACTCATGCAGGGGATCGAGCTGACCGGCGCCATGATCGCCGTACAGGCCACCGAGGAGGAGGTCCGGCCGCTGCTGGCGGACCGCGACGGAGACGTCGAGATCGCCGCTGTCAACGGTCCCTCCTCGGTCGTGCTCTCCGGAGACGAGGCCGCCGTCACCGAGGTCGCGGAGCAACTGCGCGGACAGGGACGGCGCGTCAAGCGGCTGCGGGTCAGCCATGCCTTCCACTCCCGCCATATGGAGCCCATGCTCGAGGAGTTCAGGGCGGTCGCGGACGAACTCACCTACCACGCGCCCCGGATCACCCTCGTGTCCAACCTGACCGGCGAGATCGCCGATGCCGAGGAGGTGCGCACCGCCGACTACTGGGTCCGCCATGTACGGCGGCCGGTCCGCTTCCACGACGGGGTGCGGCGGCTGGACGCGGACGGCGTCCGTACGTTCGTCGAACTGGGCCCGGACAGCGTCCTGGCCCCGATGGCGGCGGAGAGCCTGGGAGGACGGCCCGGCATACGTCCCCCGGTGGTGCTGTCCGCCGTCCGCCGGGACCGCCCCGAGGGCGTGGGGGCTGCCCTCGCGCTCGGCGAGCTGCATGTGCGCGGCCTGCCCGTCGACTGGACCGCGTCCCGCCCGAGCACCGCCGCGCGCCTGGTCGAACTGCCCACCTACGCTTTCCAACGACGCCCGTACTGGCTGGCCCCCGTGGCCGACGGCCCAAACGCCGCGTCCACCGCGCTGCCCTGGGCGGACACCGGAGCCGAGGGTCGGCGCTTCTGGGAGGCCGTGGGCGGCGGAGACGTCGAGCGCGCCGCCGCCCTCCTCGGCGTGGAGCCCGGCACCACGGTGAAGCGGGTGCTGGTCGCGCTCGCCAACCTGATCGGCCCCACGGAGACACCGGCCGCGGACCTGGACCCGGACGACACCGGGGAGTCGGTCGTACGACCGGAGCCGGGCCGACTCGCCGCCCTGCCCGCCGACGAGCGCTACCGCACCCTGCTGAACCTGGCCATCAACGCGGCCCGGGACATCATGGGGCACAGCGTCGAGGAGGAGATCACCGCGGACACCGCGCTGCTCGACATAGGCTTCACCTCGATGATGGCGGTCGAACTGCGCAACCGCATGACGGAGGTGACCGGCCTGGAACTGTCGCCCGCGGTCATGTACGACCACCCCACCTTCGCCGAACTGGCCGTCTACGTCAGCGATCGAATGGCCGCCTAGACCGACCGGACCACCCCGACCACGGGACATGCGAAAGGGGCCGCCCCTCGGGGCGGCCCCTTCAGCGTGCGCGGCGACTGGATCCCGTCAGCCGAGGCCGAGTTCGTTGTCGATGAAGTCGAAGATCTCGTCGTCCGACGCCGAGTCGCTGAGCGCCTGGGACGCGGGCGCCGCGGTCCCGGCGGCCTCGTCGCGCGGCCCGGACAGCCGCGTCTGGAACTCGGCGAGCCGGTCCATCAGCTTGCGGCGGGCCGGGTCGTCGACCGACAGCCCCTCCAACGCGCCTTCCAGACGGTTCAGTTCGGCGAAGAGCGGAGCGAAGACCGTTGTCGGGTCGGGGGTGAGCAGCGTGTCGAGGAACGCGGCCAGCGCGGCCGGGGACGGATGGTCGAACACCAGCGTCGTGGGCAGCCGTCGGCCCACGGCGGACCCGAGCCGGTTACGCAGCTCCACGGAGGTCAGGGAGTCGAACCCGAGGTGCTTGAAGGCGGTGGTGGGGGCGATCCCGTCCGCCGTCGTGTGTCCCAGGACCGTGGCGGCGTCCGTGCGGACCAGGTCGAGCAGCCGCTGCCTGCGCGCCTCGGCGTCCAGCGTGGCCAACTGCTGCTCCAGCGCGACCGGTTCGGACCGTACCGAGTTCGCGGACCCAACAGAGGCCTTACGTACGGTCGTTGGCCGCACCAGTGCGCGCAACAGCGGCGGCAGCGGTCCGGCGGCGGCTCGTTCGCGCAGGGTCCGCAGGTCCAGTCGTACCCCCACGGCCAGCGGCTGCCGGGCCGCCAACGCCTCGTCCAGCAGCGCGAGACCGTGGGCGGTGGAGAGCGGCAGGAGCCCGCCGCGCGACATCCGGGCCAGATCGCCGTCGCCCAGATGCCCGGTCAGCGCGCTCGACTCCTCCCATAGTCCCCAGGCGAGTGAGGTGGCGGGGAGGCCGTGGGTGTGGCGGTAGTGGGCGAGGGCATCGAGGTAGGTGTTGGCGGCGGCGTAGTTGGCTTGTCCGGGGGTGCCGATGAGTCCGGAGATGGAGGAGAAGAGGATGAAGGCGGTGAGGTTGTGGTGGCGGGTGAGGTGGTGGAGGTTCCAGGCTGCGTCGACTTTGGCGCGGAGGACGGTGGTGAGTCGGTCGGGGGTGAGTGCGGTGAGGATGCCGTCGTCGGTGGTGCCTGCGGTGTGGATGACGGCGGTGAGGGGGTGGGTGTCGGGGATGGTGTCGAGGAGTGTGGCTACGGCGTCGTGGTCGGCCATGTCGCAGGCGGTGATGGTGACGGTGGCGCCGAGGGCGGTGAGTTCGGCGTGCAGGTCCGCGGCGCCTTCGGCGTTGGGGCCGCGTCGGCTGGTCAGGAGCAGATGACGTACGCCGTGCTCGGTGACCAGATGGCGGGCGGTGAGCGTGCCCAGGGTTCCGGTGCCGCCGGTGATCAGGACCGTACCCTCCGCGTCGAGCGCGGTCGGCAGGGTCAGGGCCAGCTTGCCGGTGTGCCGGGCCTGACTGAGGAACCGCAGGGCCTCCGGTGCGTGGCTCACGTCCCAGGCGGTCACCGGCAGCGGACGCAGCGCGCCCTCCTCGTACAACGCCACGATCTCCGCGAGCATCCGCCGGATCGCCTCCGGCTCGCAGCGCATCAGGTCGTACGCCCAGTACGACACCCCGCCGTACTCCCGCGCGACCTCCTCCGGATCGCGGATGTCGGTCTTGCCCATTTCCAGGAACCGGCCGCCCGGAGCCAGCAGCCGCAGCGAGGCGTCCACGAACTCCCGTGCCAGCGAGTCGAGTACGACGTCCATCCCGCGGCCACCGCTGGCGTCCCGGAACCGCTGCTCGAAGTCCAGGGTCCGCGACGAGGCGATCTGCTCGTCGGAGAAGCCGAGTTCACGCAGGGTGCCCCACTTCTCCGGGCTGGCCGTGCCGTAGAGATCGAGGCCGAAGTGCCGGCCGAGCTGCACCGCCGCCATGCCCACGCCCCCGGTGGCCGCGTGGATCAGCAGCGACTCACCGGGCCGCACCTGGGCCAGCTCCCGCAGGCCGTAGTAGGCGGTCAGGAACACCACGGGCACGACGGCGGCCTGATGGAACGTCAGAACCGAGGGCATCTTGGCGAGGAACCGATGGTCGGTGACCGTGACCGGCCCCGCACCACCGCCCGGGAAGAGCCCCATCACCCGGTCGCCCACCGCGATACCGTCGACCTGCTCGCCGACCTCCAGCACCACACCGGCGCCCTCGCCGCCGATCTCCGCGTCATCGCCCGGGTACATGCCCAACGCGATCAGCACATCACGGAAGTTCAGCCCGGCCGCCCGTACGGCCACCCGGACCTGACCGGGCTCCAACGGCGCGTCCGCCGCCGCCGACGGAACCAGCGCCAGATCGGCCAGACTTCCCTTGCGCGTGGCGTCCAGACGCCAGCCGCCCGACTCCGACGGCGGGCGTAGCAACCCGCCCACGGACCCGGCGCGCACCAGCCGCGGCACCTGTAGCCCGCCCTCGCGCACGGCCAACTGCTCCTCGTCCGAGGCGAGTACGGACGGCAGCGCGGCCAACGACTCGGTACGGCCGTCGAGATCGACCAGACGGACCCGGCCGGGACTCTCCGACTGCGCCACCCGCATCAGGCCCCACACCGTCGCCGCGGCCAGATCCGTGATCTCCGGCCCGGGACGGGCGGCCACCGCGCCACGGGTCACCACGATCAGCCGGTCGTCGGCGAACCGCTCGTCGCCCAGCAGGCGTTGGACCAGCTCCAGGGCGCGTTGGGCCGCATGGTGGGCGTCGGTCACCGTGTCGGGGTCCGAGACGTCGCTGTGCGAGCCCTCCAGGGTGATGAGAACCTGACGGGTGGGGGAGGTCTCGGGCACCTTCGAGAGTCCGTCGTGGTCCTCGTAGGCGTCGACGGCGACCCCCGCGGCGCGCAGCGCGTCGGCCACCCCCAGCGGGTCCGTACCGACCACCGAGACAGGCCCGGTGACCGGGTCCGCCGCCGACGTGGCCGCGGGCAGCCACTCCACCACGTGCAGCGGGTCGACCCCGCCCGCGGTGGGAACGGGCATCCGACCTGGCTCCAACTCCCGGACCAGCAGCGACTCCACGGTGAGTACGGGAGCACCGGTGACGTCGTACGCCTCCAGCGCCACCGAGTCCGCCCCCGTCGGGGACAGCCGGACGCGCAGACTGCGTGCCTCCGACGCGTGCAACTCCACGCCCGACCAGGAGAACGGCACCTTCGGCTGCCCCGCGCCCTCGCCCAGTACCGCCTCGGCGGCCAGCGGATGCAGAGCGGCGTCCAACAGCGCCGGATGCAGCCCGAATCCACCCGGCCCGGCATCGGGAGGCAGCGTCACCTCCGCATAGAGATCCGACCCCACCCGCCAGCTCTGCCGCAGCCCCTGGAACAGCGGGCCATAGCCGTAGCCGCGATCCGCCAACGCCGGGTAGAGATCGGCCACTTCGGCCGGTACCGCTCCCTGGGGCGGCCATACGGTGTCGCCGGGCCGGGGCACCTGGTGCTCCGCCGAGAGAACCCCGTCGGCGTGCCGGGTCCACTCGTGCTCTTCCTCGTCCCCGGCTTCGGGGCGCCCGTAGACCGTGACCGACCGACGGCCCTCGTCGTCCATGGGGCCCACCGCGACCTGCAACCGCACCGAGTCCCGCTCCGGCAACGGCAGCATCGCGTACAGCGTGAGCTCCTCGACCCGCGCACACCCGACCCGCGCACCCGCGTGCCGCACAGCCTCGAGGAAGGCGGTACCCGGAACAGTGGGCACGCCCTGCACACGGTGGTCGGCGAGCCAGGGGTGGGTGCGTAGGGAGATGCGTCCGGTGAGGACGGTGGTGTCGTGTTCGGCGAGTTCGAGTGAGGCGGCGAGGAGTTGGTGGGGGGTGTGGTCGAGTCCTGCGGTGGTGAGGTTGGGGTGGGTGGGGTTGAGCCAGTAGGGGTGGTGTTGGAAGGGGTAGGTGGGGAGGTCGGGGAGGTTGGACAGTTGGTGGGTGGCGGGTTGGGGCTCGGTGGTGAGGGCGTACTGAGTGAGGGTGGTGGTGGTGTGTTCGGGTTCGGGGTGGCGGCGGTCGAGGAGGGCGCCGTACCAGGGGGTGTCTTCGGTGCCCGGTGTTTGCTGGGTGAGGGTGGTGAGGACGGGGTCGGGGCCTGCTTCGAGGTAGTGGGTGATGTGGGTGGTCTGGAGGGTGTGGGTGACGTCGAGGTAGCGGACGGTGGAGCGGATGTGGCGGGCCCAGTAGGCGGGGTCGGCGAGTTGTTCGGGGGTGGTCCAGGTGCCGGTGACGTCGGAGACGAGGGGGATGGTCGGCGCGTGGAAGGTGACCTGCGCTGCCGCCTGTTCGAACTCGGCCAGGACCGGGTCCATGTGGGGGGAGTGGAAGGCGTGGCTGACCGTGAGAGCGCGGGTCTTGTGGCCGTGTTCTTCGAGCTGCCGGGCGATGTCGTGAGCGGTGTCGTGGTCACCGGAGATCACCAGCGCGTTCGGGCTGTTGAGGGCTGCCAGGCTTACGTGTTCCTCCTGGCCGTCGAGCAGGGGGCGTATGTCGTCCTCGGTGGCCTGGACAGAGATCATGGCACCGCCTGCGGGTGCCTGCTGCATGAGTCGTCCGCGTGCGGCGACCAGGTGGGCGGCGTCGGGGAGGCTGAGTACGCCTGCGCAGTGGGCGGCGGCGAGCATGCCGACGGAGTGCCCGGCCAGTGCGTGCGGGGTGAGTCCGTGGGCTTCGGCGAGACGGAACAGGGCGACCTGTACGGCGAAGAGTGCGGGCTGGGTGTATTCGGTCTGGTCGAGCAGTTCGGCTTCGGGGGTGCCGGGTTCGGCGAAGACGATGGGGGCCAGGGGTCGGGTGAGGTGCTTGTCGAGAGCCTGGCAGGCCTCGTCGAACGCGGCGGCGAACACGGGGGAGGCGGCGTGGAGTTCACGTCCCATGCCGGGACGTTGACTGCCCTGCCCGGTGAACAGAACGGCCGTACGCGCCGGGGCACTGCTCGCGGTCGCGGTGATGACGCCGGGTCCCTCGCCCTCAGTGGCCAACTGGTGCAGGGCGCTGGTCAGTTCCTCACGGGTGGAACCGGTGACAGCGGCACGGTGCTCGAAGCGAGTACGACGCTCCAGCGCGGCGGCGACGGCCACCGGCTCGATGTCAGGCCGAGCCGTCAGGTGCTCATGCAGACGTACGACCTGCTCCCGCAGCGCCTCAGGCGTCTTCGCAGACATGGTCCACGCCATCGGCAGCCCACCGTCGCTCTCAGCATCGAAGTCAGGCTGCGCGGGGGCCTGTTCAATGATGACGTGGGCGTTGGTGCCGCTGATCCCGAACGAGGAGACAGCGGCCCGCCGCGGTGTCTCGCTCTCCGGCCAGGGCTGGGACTCGGTGAGCAGCCGCACCTGCCCCGACTCCCAGTCAACGTGAGGACTGGGAGTGTCGGCGTGGAGGGTCACGGGCAGGGTGTGTTCCCGCAGTGCCATGACCATCTTGATGATCCCGGCAACACCCGCGGCAGCCTGAGTGTGCCCGATGTTCGACTTCAACGAGCCCAGCCACAAGGGATGTTGGGCGTCACGCTGCTGCCCGTACGTGGCCAGCAGAGCACCCGCCTCGATCGGATCCCCCAGCCGCGTACCCGTCCCGTGACCCTCCACCACATCCACATCAGCAGGACTCAACCGCGCATTGGCCAGCGCCTGCCGGATCACCCGCTCCTGCGCAGGCCCATTCGGCGCCGTGAGCTGACTACTGGCCCCGTCCTGGTTGATCGCGCTACCCCGCACCACGGCCAGCACCCGATGCCCCAGCCGTTGCGCATCCGACAGCCGCTCCACGACCAACAGCCCCACACCCTCGCCCCAGCCGGTGCCGTCGGCGTCGGCGGAGAACGCCTTGCACCGCCCATCGGGTGACAGCCCACGCTGCCGACTGAACTCGACGAACGTGTTGGGGGAGGCCATGACGGTGACGCCACCGGCCAGGGCCATGTCGCATTCGCCCTGACGCAGTGCCTGCACCGCGAGATGCAGGGCGACGAGGGAGGACGAACAGGCGGTGTCCACCGACACCGCCGGACCCTCGAGGCCGAGCGTGTAGGAGATGCGCCCCGAGGCGACACTGCTCAGGCTTCCGCTGGCCACGTACCCCTCGAACTCCTCCGGCGCGGGCTGGAGTCGCGAGGCGTAGTCGTCGTACATGACACCCGTGTAGACGCCGGTGCGGCTGCCGCGCAGCGACGTCGGATCCAGCCCGGCCCCCTCCAGCGCCTCCCACGCCGTCTCCAGCAGCAACCGCTGCTGGGGGTCGGTGGCCTGGGCCTCGCGGGGACTGAGGCCGAAGAAGGGAGCGTCGAAGCCCGTGGCGTCGTAGAGGAATCCGCCCCTGCGGGTGTACGACTTCCCCGTCCGCTCGGGGTCGGGGTCGTACAGGTCCTCGACATCCCAGCCCCGGTCCTCGGGGAAGTCCCCGATCGCGTCGACACCGTCCGCGACGAGCCGCCACAGCTCCTCCGGCGACCCGACCCCACCGGGATACCGGCAGGCCATGCCGACGATCGCGATCGGCTCGCCCTGCTTGTTCTCGGCGTCGGCCAATTGACGCCGGGCGATCCGCAGATCCGCGGTGGCCCGCTTCAGATAGTCACGGAGCTTGTCTTCGTTGCTCGTCACGCGAGGTCAACCCTTCGAAGTGCGGGGAAAACGGGTGGGCCGGGGCGGGTCAGGAGAGGCCGAGTTCCTTGTCCAGGGCCTCGAACATTTCGTCGTCGGTGATGTCGTCGAGGTCGTCGGCGTCCGTGCTGTCCGTCGAGCCCTGGAGTTCGCGCCACTTCCACAGCAGGGACTGGAGCCGGTCCCCGATCCTCGCTCGCTCCTCCTCGTCCGCGGGGAGTGAGGTGAGCAGGGATTCCAGGCGGTCCAGTTCGGCCAGGGCCGGTGGGGCGTCCTCCGTCTCCGGCGCGAGGAGTGCCGTCAGACGTTCGGCCACGGCCGCCGCCGAGGGATGGTCGAAGACCAGGGTGGTCGGCAGCCGCAGACCGGTGAGCGCGCCGAGCTGGTTGCGGAACTCGACCGCCATCAGGGAGTCGAAGCCCAGGTCGAGCAGCCCCTGTTCCGGGTCCACGGCCGACGCGTCCCGGTGACCGAGGACGGATGCGGCCCGGGAGCGCACGAGGTCCAGTACGGCGGCGTGACGCTCCTCGACGGGCAGCGCGGACAACCGCCCCGCCAACTGCTCGTCGGCGTCCCGCGCGGCCCGCTGCGTGCTCTGCTGTACGGGCACCCGGACCAGCCCGTGCCACAGGGCCGGCGCGGTGCCCGCAGCCGCGGCGGTACGTACGGCCGTCAGGTCCGGCCGGAAGGGGAAGAGCAGCGCCCGGCCGTCGGTCAGGGACGCGTCCAGCAGGGCCAGCCCCTCCTCGGCGGACATCGGTGCGATACCGGAACGGCCGATCCGCGCGATGTCGGCGGCGTCGAGATGCCCACTGACTCCGCTGCTGTCCGCCCACAGACCCCAGGCGAGCGAGGTGGCGGGCAGTCCGAGGGTGTGGCGATGGTGAGCGAGGGCGTCGAGGAAGGCATTGGCCGCGGCGTAGTTCGCCTGTCCCGCCGTGCCCAGCGTGCCGGACACGGAGGAGTACAGGAGGAAGGCCTTGAGGTCGTGCTGAAGGGTGAGTTGATGGAGGTTCCAGGCCGCGTCGACCTTCGGCCTGAGCACTCGGGCGAGCTGAGAACTGTCGAGTGTGGTGAGGATGCCGTCGTCGGTGGTGCCCGCGGTGTGGATGACGGCGGTGAGGGGGTGGGTGTCGGGGATGGTGTCGAGGAGTGTGGCTACGGCGTCGCGGTCGGCGGTGTCGCAGGCGGTGATGGTGACGGTGGCGCCGAGGTCGGTGAGTTCGGCGTGCAGTTCCGCCGCGCCTTCGGCGTTCGGTCCGCGTCGGCTGGTGAGGAGCAGGTGGCGTACGCCGTGCTCGGTGACCAGATGGCGGGCGGTGAGAGCGCCGAGGGTTCCGGTGCCGCCGCTGATCAGGACCGTACCTTCCGCGTCGAAGTGGACGGCCGGGGTGGGCTCGGTGGTGCCGCGCTCGCGTTCCGCCCGGTCTCCCTCCGGGACCCGCGTGAACCGAGGCGCGTACAACTTGCCCTGTCGCAAGGCGAGTTGCGGCGCGGAGGCGGATCGTGCGAGCAGGGCCCCCGGCAAGCTGTCCGGCACCTTGTCGATGTCGAGCAGCAGCACCCTGCCGGGGTTCTCGGACTGCGCGGTGCGTGCCAGGCCCCACAAGGGGGCGGACACCAGGTCGATGGCCGCGTCGTCCGGTGCCACGGCCAGGGCGTTCCGGGTGACGAGCACAAGCCGGGAGTCGGCCCATGCCTCCTCGGACAGCCAGGACCGCAGCAACTCCAGCAGCCGCGAGGTCGCGGCGGCGACCGCGCCGGGCACCTCCGTATCGGCCTCACCGGTCTCGCTCGTGGCCAGCACAGCCAGTACCACTTCGGGTGCCGTGGCCCCCGCGTCCAGCGCCTCGCGCAGGTGGGACAGGTCCGCGTGCGTGGTGGCACCGGAGAGCGTCCCTGACCACTCGGCCGGAAGGTCACCCAGCACCGCGAGCCGTGCGGAGTCCAGTGAGGTGGGGGCGGGGGTGACCGGCACCCACTCCAGTGCGTGCAGCGGAGACCGTCGTGCCGTGTGCGGCACCAGTTGGTCGGCGGAGGCCGCGCGCAGCGTGAGCGAGTCCACGGAGACCACGGGCAGACCGGCCGGGTCGGTCGCCAGCAGGCTGAACGACCCTGTGTCCGCGGGCCGTAGCCGTACGCGCAACTCCCTGGCACCCGTCGCGTGCAGGGTCACTCCGCTCCAGGAGAAGGGCAGCGACAGGGTGCGCTCGCCGTCGGTCCCCTCGTCGGCGCCGTCGAGCGCCAGCACGTGCAACGCCGCGTCGAGCAACGCGGGATGAAGGGCGAAGTCCCCGCCGCCCGGCCCTTCGGGGAGGACGACGTCCGCGAACAGATCCCCGTCCGCCGTCCAGGCCGCGCGCAACCCCTGGAACAGCGGCCCGTACTCGTAGCCGAGGCCCGTCAGACGCCCGTACGGGTCCGCGGCGCCGTCCCGCTCGACGGCGCCCTGGGGCGGCCAGGGTGCCGTCGGCAGCGACTCGGATGTGTCGGACGGGTGTTGCGCGGTGAGGGTGCCGGTGGCGTGCCGGGTCCAGGCGTCCGGCCGTACGTCGTCGCTCTCGCTCTCGCCACGGGAGTGGATCACGACCGACCTACGGCCGTCTTCGTCCGGGCTGCCCACAGCGACCTGGAGGTGTACCCCGTCGGCCTCCGACAACGTCAGCGGCGCCTCCAGAGTGAGGTCCTCCAGGTGCGGCACGTCCAGGACGCGCCCGGCGTGCAGGGCGAGTTCGACCAGTGCGGCGCCGGGCAGCAACGGGGTGCCGAGCACGGCGTGATCGGCGAGCCAGGGCTGCTCGGCCAGGGACAGCCCGCCGGTGAAGAGATGGCTGTCCGCACCGGCCACCGCCACACAGGCGCCGAGCAGCGGATGACTGTCCGCTCCGATCCCGACCGAGGACAGGTCGCTGCCGCGCTTGGCCGGGGTCAGCCAGTAGGTCTGCCGCTGGAAGGGGTAGGTGGGCAGGGGGAGCGGGGCAGCGGTGGCCGTATCGGCATCAGCATCGATATCGGCATGGGCGTCGATATCGGCATGGGCATCGGCGTGGGCGTCGGTCGGCCGGTTCGGGACGTGGCCATGGACGTGCAGGGTCGCCAACGCCGTGACGACGGCGGTGGGTTCGGCCAGATCCTTGCGAAGCGTCGGGACGGCCAGGGTGTCGGAACCAGGCTGCGAATACGGGGTGAGGGCGGGCTGCGGGCCGACTTCGAGGAAGGCGGTGGTACCGAGGGAGTGCAGCGTGGTGACCGCGTCGCGATAGCGGACGGTGGAGCGGATGTTGCGCGTCCAGTGGTCGGGATCGGCGAGTTCCTCGGCCGCGACGAGCGCACTCGTGACCGTGGACACCAGGGGGACCGTCGGAGCGTGGAAGGTGAGCCGGGCGGCGGCTGCGCGGAACTCCTCCAGCACCGGGTCCATGTGGGAGGAGTGGAAGGCGTGGCTGACGGTGAGGGAACGGGTGCGGTGACCGAGTTCCTTCAGCTCCCGGCCGATGTCGTGGACGGTGTCGTGGTCGCCTGAAATCACCAGCGCCTGTGGCCCGTTGAGGGCGGCCAGGCCCACGCGGTCCTCCCGGCCCTCCAGCAGCGGGCGTACGTCCTCCTCCGTGGCCTCGACGGCGAGCATGGCGCCGCCAGGAACGGCCTGCTGCATCAACCGGGCGCGTGTGGCGACGAGTTCGGCCGCGTCGTCGAGCGTGAGGACACCGCTGATGTGCGCGGCCGTGATCTCGCCCAGGGAGTGCCCGGTGACGTGGTCGGGGCGGATCCCTTGTGCCGCGAGAAGACGGCACAGGGCGACTTGCAGGGCGAAGAGCGCGGGTTGGGTGTACTCGGTCTGGTCGAGCAGTTCGGCTTCCGGGGTGCCGGGCTCGGCGAAGACGATCGGGGCCAGGGGCCGGGTGAGGTGCTTGTCCAGGGCCTGGCAGGCCTCGTCGAACGCTGCGGCGAACACGGGTGAGGTGGCGTGGAGTTCACGTCCCATGCCGAGACGTTGACTGCCCTGCCCGGTGAAGACGAACGCGATCCCGCCCGCCTCGGTGGCCGTGCCCCGGACCAGCCCGGGTCCCTCGCCCGTCGTCGCCAACTGACGCAGGGTGTCGGCCAGTTCGTCACCGGTGGTGCCGGTGACGGCGGCGCGGTGCTCGAAGCGCGTACGACGGTCGAGCGCGGCGGCGACGGCCAACGGCTCGGTGTCGGGTCGGGCGGTGAGATGGTCGTGCAGGCGTGTGGCCTGTTCCCGCAGCGCCTCGGGTGTCTTCGCGGACAGGTTCCACACCACCGGCAGACCGCTGTCGCTCTCGGCCTTGAAGTCCGGCTGGGCGGGGGCCTGTTCGATGATGACGTGGGCGTTGGTCCCGCTGATCCCGAACGAGGACACGGCCGCCCGCCGGGGCGCCTCGCCTTCCGGCCAGGGACGGGGCTCGGTGAGCAGTCGTATGTGTCCGGACTCCCAGTCGATGTGGGAGCTGGGGTTGTCGGCGTGGAGGGTCACGGGCAGGGTGTGTTCCCGCAGCGCCATGACCATCTTGATGATCCCGGCGACGCCCGCGGCGGCCTGAGTGTGCCCGATGTTGGACTTCAACGAGCCCAGCCACAGCGGATGTTCACTGTCTCGCTGCTGCCCGTACGTGGCCAGCAGAGCGCCCGCCTCGATCGGATCACCCAGCCGGGTGCCCGTTCCATGCGCCTCCACCACGTCCACATCGGCAGGACTCAGCCGCGCGTTGGCAAGCGCCTGCCGGATGACCCGCTCCTGCGCGGGCCCGTTGGGCGCCGTCAGACCGTTGCTGGCCCCGTCCTGGTTGATCGCGCTGCCCCGGACCACGGCCAGGACCGGGTGCCCGAGTCGCCGCGCGTCCGACAGCCGCTCCACGACGAGCAGCCCCACACCCTCACTCCAGCCGGTGCCGTCGGCATCGGCGGAGAACGACTTGCAGCGCCCGTCGGGCGACAGCCCGCGCTGGCGGCTGAACTCCACGAAGGTGCTGGGGGTGGCCATGACGGTGACGCCGCCTGCCAGCGCCATGTCGCATTCGCCCTGCTGTAGCGCCCGCACCGCGAGATGCAGGGCGACGAGGGAGGACGAGCAGGCCGTGTCGACGGACACCGCCGGACCCTCGAGCCCCAGCGTGTAGGCCACCCGACCCGAGGCGACACTGCCCAGGTTGCCGGTGAGCAGGATGCCCTGAAGCTCCTCCGGCATCTGCTGCACCGGGGGCACGTAGTCGTGGTACATCATCCCGGTGTAGACGCCGGTGCGGCTGCCGCGCAGCGACGCCGGGTCCAGTCCGGCCCGCTCCAGCGCTTCCCACGCCGTCTCCAGCAGCAACCGCTGCTGCGGATCCATCGCCAACGCCTCACGCGGCGAGATCCCGAAGAAGGCGGGGTCGAACTCCCCGGCTCCGTAAAGGAATCCGCCCTCGCGGGTGTACGACTTCCCGGGGCGGCCGGGCTCGGGGTCGTAGAGATCGCGCAGCCGCCAGCCACGGTCCTCGGGGAAGCCGCCGATCGCGTCGACACCGTCCGCGACGAGCCGCCACAACTCCTCCGGCGACCCGACCCCACCGGGATACCGGCAGGCCATACCGACGATCGCGATCGACTCCTCGGACGCGTCGCCGTCCCCCGACCGAGGTCCGGTCGGCGTCGCGGTGTGGGTGACACCCGTCAGCAGTGTGTCCAGGTACTCGGCGATCGCGGCGGGCGTCGGATAGTCGAACACCAGGGTCGCGGGCAGCCGCAGACCGCTCGCCGCGCCCAACTGGTTGCGGAACTCCACGGAGGTCAGCGAGTCGAAGCCGATCTCCTTGAAGGTTCCGGACACCTCCACCGCTCCCGGATCCGAGTGTCCGAGCACCTTCGCGGCCTGGGCACGCACCAACTCCAGCAGCGCACCGCGCCGTTCGGCGTCCGCCAGCCCGGCGAGCCCCGAGACCGACGAGGTGGCCGCGGCGCGCCCGGGTGCCCGGCGGCCACCGGCCCGCGCGAGGTCACGCATGACGGGAGGCAGAGCATCGTCGGCGGCGCGCCGGCGCAGGGCCGGGAGGTCGAGGCGCAGGGGCACGAGCAGCGAGTCGTCGTCCCGCGCCAGCGCGGCATCGAACAGGGCCACGCCCTGCTCCTCCCGCAGCGCCCCGACGCCCGCCCGCGCCATGCGCGCGAGGTCGGCGGTGCCCAGGTTCTCCGCCATGCCACTGCTCGAGTCCCATAGTCCCCAGGCGAGTGAGGTGGCGGGGAGGCCGTGGGTGTGGCGGTGGTGGGCGAGGGCGTCGAGGTAGGTGTTGGCGGCGGCGTAGTTGGCTTGTCCGGGGGTGCCGATGAGTCCGGAGATGGAGGAGAAGAGGATGAAGGCGGTGAGGTTGTGGTGGCGGGTGAGGTGGTGGAGGTTCCAGGCGGCGTCGACTTTGGCGCGGAGGACGGTGGTGAGTCGGTCGGGGGTGAGTGCGGTGAGGATGCCGTCGTCGGTGGTGCCTGCGGTGTGGATGACGGCGGTGAGGGGGTGGGTGTCGGGGATGGTGTCGAGGAGTGTGGCCACTGCGTCGTGGTCGGCCATGTCGCAGGCGGTGATGGTGACGGTGGCGCCGAGGTCGGTGAGTTCGGCATGCAGATCCGCCGCGCCCTCGGCGTTCGGACCGCGACGGCTGGTCAGGAGCAGGTGGCGTACGCCGTGCTCGGTGACCAGATGACGGGCGAACAGCGCGCCGAGCCGTCCGGTGCCTCCCGTGAGCAGAACGGTGCCGCCGTCCGCGCCGAGGTGGGCGCCGACTCCAGAGGCCTGGGCCGAGGCGCGTGCCAGCCTCGGGACGCGTATCTCGCCACCATGGAGGGACAGTTGAGGCTCGTCACCGAGAGGCGCGTCGACGAGCGTGCGCAACGACGTGGCCGCGTAGTCGGTGTCGATGAGGACGAAGCGCCCCGGATACTCGCTCTGCGCCGTCCGTACCAGCCCCCACACAGCGGCCTCGGACAGACCGGCTGCCGTTGAGGAGTCGTCCGGCAGCACGGCCCCGGAGGTCAGCACCGCGAGACGGGTTCCCTCAAGGCGTTCGTCCGCCAGCCAGTCCTGAAGCATGCCCAGCACGGCATGAGCCTGAGCGTGCGCCGACGAGGCCGACTCGGCACCCTCGGAGGCAACTTGCGCCGACAGGGCGCGTACGGGGACCAGGGCCACCTCCGGGGCCACGTTCCCGGCGTCCAACGCGGCGCGCAGGGCGGCCGGATCGGCGTGGTTCTCCACCGGTCGGCCGACCGCCGCCAGCTCTGCCGCGAGAGCGTCGTCGTCGCCCAGTACCACCCAGGACTCGGCGGTCCGGCCGGGGGTCGAGACAGGTGCGGCTTCGATCCAGTCGACGCGGTAGAGCGACCTCGTGTTCGCCGCGCCCACGGCAGCCGCCAACTGTTTGCTCGACGCCGAGCGCAGCACGAGCCGCCCGACGCTCGCGACCGGCACACCGGCGAAGTCCGTGATCTCCACGGCATACGTGTCCTCGCTCACCCGGCGGGAGAAGACACGAAGCTCCCGGCCGGGCGTGCCGTGCAGGGCGACATCGCCGAAGGAGAACGGCAGCGCGATGCTCCCGTCAGCCGACTCCTGGCGCGGCTCGTGCTGGTGGACCACCGTGTGCAGGGCGGCGTCCAGCAGGGCCGGGTGCGCCCGGAAGCCGTCCACATCGAGGACGTCGTCGGGCAGGACCAGTTCCGCGTACAGCCTCTCGCCGTTCCGCCAGGCCTGCCGCACGGCCTGGAAGGCGGGGCCGTAGTCGTATCCGCGCTCCATGAGACGGTCGTAGAACTCTTCGGACGGCAGCGGCACGGCGTCCACCGGCGGCCATGACGGCGGAGCGGACGGACCGCGTACGCCGAGGTCGGCATCGGCGGCCCCGTGCGGAGCCAGCACGGCGGTGGCATGCCGGGTCCACGTCCCGAGGGCTGATGCTTCCTCGTCGGCCGCGCCGTCCTTGGCCGCCTCCTGCCGAGAATGGAAGGTGGCCGTACGCCTGCCCCGCTCATCGGCCGGGGTGAGGGTCACCTGGAGCTGGACGGGCGCGTCCGGTGGAAGGACGAGGGGGGCTTCGAGGGTGAGGTCTTCCAGGTGCGGGGTGTCGTGCAAGTTCCCTGCGTATAGGGCGAGTTCGAGGAAGGCGGTGCCGGGGAGCAGGACCGTGCCGGTGATGCTGTGGTCGGCGAGCCAGGGGTGGGTGCGTAGGGAGATGCGTCCGGTGAGGACGGTGGTGTCGTGTTCGGCGAGTTCGAGTGAGGCGGCGAGGAGTT
>NZ_JBVJNF010000022.1:0-31231 GCF_055583785.1 Streptomyces sp. NPDC104371 | reverse complement strand
AGGACGGGGTCGGGGCCTGCTTCGAGGTAGTGGGTGATGTGGGTGTGCTGGAGGGTGTGGGTGACGTCGAGGTAGCGGACGGTGGAGCGGATGTGCCGGGCCCAGTAGGCGGGGTCGGCGAGTTGCTCGGGTGTGGTCCAGGTGCCGGTGACGTCGGAGACGAGGGGGATGGCCGGCGCGTGGAAGGTGACCTGTGCTGCCGCCTGTTCGAACTCGGCCAGGACCGGGTCCATGTGAGGGGAATGGAAGGCGTGGCTGACCGTGAGGGGGCGGGTCTTGTGGCCCTGACCCCTGAGGATGCGGGCGGCTTCCTCGGCAGCCTTGGCGTCGCCGGAGATGACGGTGGAGGTGGGGTGGTTCAGGGCCGCGATCGTCAGGTCTCCGCCGACCTGTTCCAGCACGGTGAGAACCTCCTCCTCCCGCGCCTGTACGGCGATCATGACGCCGCCTGCGGGTGCCTGCTGCATCAGCCGCCCGCGTGCGGCGACCAGGTGGGCGGCGTCGGGCAGGCTGAGTACGCCCGCGCAGTGGGCGGCGGCGATCATGCCGACGGAGTGCCCGGCCAGCGCGTGCGGGGTGAGCCCGTGGGCTTCGGCGAGACGGAACAGGGCGACCTGCACGGCGAAGAGTGCGGGCTGGGTGTATTCGGTCTGGTCGAGCAGTTCGGCTTCCGGGCTGCCGGGCTCGGCGAAGACGATCGGGGCCAGGGGCCGGGTGAGGTGCTTGTCCAGGGCTTGGCAGGCCTCGTCGAACGCGGCGGCGAACACGGGCGAGGTGGCGTGGAGTTCACGTCCCATGCCGGGACGTTGACTGCCCTGTCCGGTGAACAGCACCGCCGTGCGCGCCGGACCGCCGCTCGCGGTCGCGGTGATGACACCCGGACCCTCGCCGACAGTGGCCAACTGCTGGAGGGCTGTGATCAGTTCCTCACGGGTGGAACCGGTGACAGCGGCACGGTGCTCGAAGCGCGTACGACGCTCCAGAGCGGCGGCGACAGCCACCGGCTCGGTGTCAGGCCGAGCCGTCAGGTGCTCGTGCAGACGTACGGCCTGCTCCCGCAGCGCCTCAGGCGTCTTCGCTGACATGGTCCACGTCACCGGCAGCCCGCTGTCGCTCTCAGCGTCGAAGTCGGGTTGTACCGGGGCCTGTTCGATGATGACGTGGGCATTGGTCCCGCTGATCCCGAACGAGGACACGGCCGCCCGCCGAGGCGTCTCGCCCTCCGGCCATGGACGCGACTCGGTGAGCAGCCGCACCTGCCCCGACTCCCAGTCGACATGAGGACTGGGAGTGTCGGCGTGGAGGGTCACGGGCAGGGTGTGTTCCCGCAGCGCCATGACCATCTTGATGATCCCGGAGACACCCGCAGCGGACTGGGTGTGCCCGATGTTCGACTTCAACGAGCCGAGCCACAACGGCCGTTCGACATCACGCTGCCGCCCGTACGTGGCCAGCAGAGCCCCGGCTTCGATCGGGTCCCCCAGCCGCGTACCGGTCCCGTGAGCTTCAACCGCATCCACATCGGCAGCACTCAACCCCGCATTGGCCAGCGCCTGCCGAATCACCCGCTCCTGAGCCGCACCGTTCGGCGCAGTCAGCCCATTGCTGGCCCCGTCCTGGTTGATCGCACTGCCCCGCACCACGGCCAGCACCCGATGCCCGAGCCGCTGCGCGTCCGACAGCCGCTCCACAACGAGCAGCCCCACACCCTCACTCCAGCCGGTGCCGTCGGCGTCGGCGGAGAACGCCTTGCACCGCCCATCGGATGCCAGCCCGCCCTGCCGACTGAACTCCACGAACATTCCGGGCGTCGACATGATGGTGACGCCGCCCGCGAGGGCCATGTCGCATTCACCCTGGCGCAGCGCCTGCACCGCGAGATGCAGGGCGACGAGGGAGGACGAGCAGGCCGTGTCCACCGACACCGCCGGACCCTCGAGGCCGAGCGTGTAGGCGATGCGCCCCGAGGCGACACTCAGCGTGGTCCCGGTCAGCACATAGCCGTTGACCGCCTCGATGGGTTCCGCCATGCGGGGGCCGTATTCCAGGTTCGTCCCACCGACGTAGACGCCGGTCCGGCTGCCGCGCAGCGACGCCGGATCCAGTCCGGCCCGCTCCAGCGCCTCCCAGGCCGTCTCCAGCAGCAACCGCTGCTGCGGATCCATTGCCAACGCCTCACGCGGCGAGATTCCGAAGAACTCCGCGTCGAAACCAGCGGCATTCGACAGGAACCCACCCTGTCGCGTGGACGACGTCCCCACCGCCTCCGGATCCGGATCGAACAGCCCCTCCAGATCCCAGCCACGATCCGACGGGAACTCACCGACCGCGTCGACGCCGTCCGCGACGAGCCGCCACAACTCCTCCGGTGACCCGACCCCACCCGGCAGACGGCACCCCAGCCCCACGATCGCGATCGGCTCGTCCGAAGCGATCGGGGTGTGTGCGCCCGAGTCGATCGAAGCGGAGTCGATGCCGGTCAGCTCGGCGTGGAGATGCCGGGCGAGGGCGAGGGGTGTGGGATGGCTGAACACGACAGTGGCAGGCAGCCGTTGGCCGGTCTCGTGGACGAGACGGTTGCGCAGTTGGACGGCCTTGGGGGAGTCGATGCCCTGGTTGTTGAAGGTGAGTTCCGGGTTCAACGGGCTCGTGTCCCCACGAACCGACATCGTCAACTCGCAGACGAGGCGCAGGACTTCGGCCATGCCCTCAGGCTCGGCGAGGGCGCGCACGGAACGGGCGTATGTGGAGAGCTCGTCGTCGGAAGAGGGCGGGCGGGGCAGGTCTTCCGGGGACAACTCCGCCTCCGCGACGCCGGGTTGTGCGAAGGCGGCTGTCCAGTCCACGGGGACGCCGTGCACGTGCAGATCCGCGGCGGAGGTCAGCAACGTGGGCAGGCTGCCCTGGCCGCGACGGAGGGAGCCGACCGCGAGGGCCGTGTCCTGAAGCCCCGCCGACTCGATGGTGTCGAGGGTGCCGAGGGTGAGCGCGGGATGGGCGCCGACCTCGACGAACGTCCGGTGCCCCGCGTCCAGCAGGACCTGAACCGTCTGGTGCAACTGGACCGGCTCGCGCAGCGTGCGGAACCAGAAGTGGGCGTCCAACTCCTCGGGTTCCGGCCTCGCGGCGATGGTCGTGGAGTAGTAAGTGGTCCGGGAATCAGCGGAAGCGTGGGAGGTCACGGGCGCGAGTTCGCGCAGGAGGCGCTCCCGGATGGCCTCCACCTGGGGGCTGTGGGAGGCGAATTTCACCTCGATGCGGCGCGCGCGAATACCGTCCGCCTTGCACCGGGCGACGAGTTCGACCACGGCGTCGGGCTCGCCGGACACGCTGACCGAGGTGGGCCCGTTCACGGCGGCGACGAAGAGCCGGCCGTCCCAGGGCGTCAGATACTCGGCGATGGCTTCGGCGGGCAGGGCCACCGCGGCCACGGCCCCACCGCCGTCCAGGTCCTCGTGAATCGCCAGGCCCCACGCCGCCGACACGCGTGCGGTGTCGTCCAGCGACAGCGTGCCGCTGACATAGGCGGCGACCACCTCGCCCATGCAGTGCCCCGTGGCGGCGTCCGGCTCGACTCCCCAGGAGCGCCAGAGGGCGGTCAGCGACACCATGACGGCGAAGAGCACCGGCAGCGTCACGTCGGTCCGTTCCAGGGAAGGCGCGTCGGGCGCGCCCCTGAGCACCTCGATCGGTGACCAGTCGACGTACGGGGCGAGCGCTCGGGCGCATGCGTCGAACTGCTCACGGAAGACCGGCGAGGACTCCAGGAGGTCGACGGCCATGCCCTGCCATTGGGTGCCCTGCCCGGGGTAGACGAAGACCGTGCCGCCTCGGGACGCCGGGTCGTGGGCGCCCGTGACGGGCAAGGACCGCAAGGTGTGCAACAGCGCATCCCCGGAGAGCGCTCCAGGAGAAGGGTGGCCGCCGGCCTTCGTTCCGGACGCATGGTCAGCCATGTGAGCGATCTCCTCTTCCGGGGCTCTTCGGATCGATCCGGGCATTGACGGTCTGCGGGCAGGCAACGGTCTGCGGGCAGGAAGGCATCAAGTCACGAAGATGCGATCGACGGCTAAGGGAGCGCTTACCCGTATCTAAATGCCCAGTGATCGCGGTGGTCCCGGGCGGGTGCCGCGGCGAACCGAATTCACGTCGATTCCACCTGGAGTGCACCGGCCCGCTGGGGATTGTCAGTGGCGCGTGCTCTCATGGGAGCCATGATCGAAGATCCCGAAACCATCGACGAGTTTCTCGCCCACGGCACCTCCGACGTCGAGGAAGCCATCCGCACCGCGGCCGCCACCGAGATCACGCCACGCTTCCGCCGACTCGCGGCGCACGAGGTGGACGAGAAGAGCGGGCCGCACGACCTGGTCACGGACGCCGACCGCAAGGCCGAGGAGTATCTGAGCGAGGCGCTCCCCAAGCTGCTGCGCGGTTCCGTCGTCGTGGGCGAGGAAGCCGTCCACCTCAACCCGGCGACGTACGAGGCGCTGCACGGCGACGCCCCGGTCTGGATCGTCGACCCGGTCGACGGCACCCGCCAGTTCGTTCACGGCGACCCCGGCTTCTGCACCCTGATCGCGCTCGCCCAGGGCGGCGTCGTCCGCGCCTCCTGGACCTACGCACCGGCCCACGACCAGCTCGCCTGGGCGATACGGGGCGGGGGCGCGTTCCTCGACGGCGAGCGGCTGCGCTCCGGCTCGCCCGAGCCGGGCCGCGACCTCGACGTGGCCACGTCCCACCCGCTCTACACGACGGACGAGCAGAAGCGCGCGCTCTTCGGCCTCCAGACGCAGGGCGTCCGCCCGCGCCCGTGCGGCTCGGCGGGCCTGGAGTATCTGAAGATCGCCCAGGGCCGGCTGGACGCCGTCGCCTTCTCCTGGGAAGCGGCCTGGGACCATGCGGCGGGTCTCCTCCTGGTCGAGGAGGCAGGCGGTGCGCACCTCACCCTGACGGGTGAACCGTTCCGTATCACGGGTGGCAACGCCCTGCCGTTCACCGCGGCCCGCGACGAGGCGACCGCCCGCCGGGTACTGGATCTGCTGACCGGCAGGGCCGACACCGAGACCGGCGAGGGCTGACGAGCGGGGGAAGCCCACGGACCCTGAGCCGCGCCGCGGCCCACTGGAACCCCCGGCCTGAGGCGGGTTCCCCGCACCCCTGGAGGTGTCGGTCCCCGGGCATATCCTGATGTTCATGTGGCCGTCGGCTGACGAAGGAGTCCGAAGGTGCCGTCGATGCTCGATGCGGTCGTGGTGGGGGCGGGGCCCAACGGGCTGACGGCCGCCGTGGAGCTGGCCCGCCGCGGCTGCTCCGTGGCCGTCTTCGAGGCGCGCGGCACGATCGGCGGCGGCGCCCGCACGGAGGAGCTGACCCTGCCCGGCTTCCGGCACGACCCGTGCTCCGCCGCGCACCCCCTCGGGATCAACTCACCCGCGTTCAGAGCGCTGCCCCTGGAGCGGTACGGCCTGCGCTGGCTGCATGCCGACCTGCCGATGGCGCATCCGTTCCCGGACGGCACGGCCGCGGTGCTGTCCCGCTCCGTGTCCGAGACGGCCGCCTCGTTCGGACCGCGCGACGCGGGGGCCTACCGCCGCCTGGTGGCGCCCTTCCTGACCCGCTGGGACACGCTCGCCAAGGACTTCATGTCCCTGCCCCTGAGCGCGCTGCCCCGCGACCCCGTCACCCTGGCCCGCTTCGGCCTCGCGGGCCTGCCCCCGTCGACGTGGCTGCTGCGCCGCTTCCGCGGCGAGCGGGCCAAGAGCCTGATCGCCGGGCTCGTCGCCCATGTGATGGCCCCCCTCGACGGCCTCGCCACCAGCGCGATCGGACTGGTCTTCGCGCTGGCCGCGCACGCCCGCGGCTGGCCGGTGGCCCAGGGCGGTTCCCAGGCGATCTCCGACGCGCTCGCCGCGTGCCTCGAGGACCTCGGCGGCACCGTCCACACCGACTACGAGGTCAAGCGCCTCGACGACCTGCCCCCCGCGCGCGCCTACGTCTTCGACACCTCGCCCACCGCGCTGGCCCGTATCGCGGGCCTCGGCAGGTACTACGACGGGTTCCGGTACGGCCCCGGCGCCTTCAAGATCGACTACGCGCTGGACGGCCCGGTGCCGTGGGCGGCGAGGGAAGCCCGCGTCGCCGGCACCGTGCAGATCGGCGCGAACAGCGCGGAGATCAGCGCCGCCCTGCGCGCCGCCTCCCGGGAGGGCCGCGCCCCCGACGCGCCGTTCCTCATCACCGTGCAGCCCAGCGTCGCCGACCCCACCCGGGCCCCCGCGGGCAAGCAGGTCTTCTGGGCGTACGGTCATGTGCCCAACGGCTGGCAGGGCGACCTCACCGACGCCATCGAACGCCAACTGGAGCGCTTCGCACCGGGCTTCCGTGACCGCGTCCTCGCGCGCGCCACCGCGGGCCCGCCCGAACTGGCCGCCCGCAACGCCAACTACGTCGGCGGTGACATCGCCTCCGGCGCGGCGTCCGGCCTGCGACTCCTGCTGCGCCCCAAACCCTCGCTGTTCCCGTACAGCACCCCGCACCCCGCCGTCTTCATCTGCTCGTCGGCGACCCCGCCGGGCCCCGGCGTGCACGGCATGTCCGGGCACAACGCGGCGAAGGCCGTGTGGCGGAGGCTGAGACAGCGATGACCACCATCTCTCCGGTGCAGCGATGACCATCATCTCTGATGACATCTCTCCAGGGCAGCGATGACCACGATCGTCCTGGTGCGGGGCGACATCACCCGCCAGAGCGCCGACGCGATCGTCAACGCCGCCAACTCCTCCCTGCTCGGCGGGGGAGGCGTGGACGGTGCGATCCACCGCCGCGGCGGCCCCGCGATCCTCGCGGACTGCCGTGCCCTTCGCGCCTCCCACTACGGCAAGGGCCTGCGCACCGGCCAGGCGGTCGCCACGACGGCGGGCGACCTGGACGCGCAGTGGGTGATCCACACGGTGGGCCCGCGCTTCCTCCCCGAGGAGGACCGGTCGGAGCTGCTGGCCTCCTGCTACCGGGAGTCCCTGCGGGTCGCGGACGAACTCGGCGCCCGCACCGTCGCGTTTCCCGCCGTCTCCACCGGTATCTACGGGTGGCCGGTGGACGATGCCGCCCGCATCGCGGTGGAGACGGTACGAGCGGTGCAGACGGCGGTCGAGGAGGTCCGGTTCGTGCTCTTCGACGAGCGGGCGTACGAGGCGTTCGCCGCGCGGCTTCGCTGACGGAGGCTCCCTCCGCGTGGGTGCGCCTCGACCGGCCCGGAGCGGGGCGCGGCCCTGCTGCCCCAAGGCCTCGGGGAGCGTCCGAGCTACCCGGACCGTAGCGTGAAGAGACGGGGACGAGGGAGAGGTGGCGATGTCGGTGCTGGACTACGCGGCGTTGTTCGCCGCCACGCCGAGCCCCTACCTGGTGCTGGATCCCGACCTGATGATCGTGGAAGTCAACCAGGCGTATCTCGACGCGACCGGCACGTCCCGCGACGACCTGGTCGGGCGGCATATCTTCGACGCCTTCCCGTACGACCCCCATGACCAGGAGAGCGAAGGGGTGCCGACCCTGAACGCCTCGCTCCAGCGCGTCCTGACCAGCCGGCGAGCGGATGCGCTGGCCTTCATGAAGTACGACATCCCCGTCAGGGGCCGCCCCGGCACCTTCGAGGAGCGCTGGTGGTCCCCGGTCAACACACCGGTCCTCGACACCGAGGGTGAGGTGGCCTGGATCATCCACCGGGCGGAGGACGTGACCGCGTACGTAGACGTGCACGGCACCGAGGAGGCGGTGTCGCGCGAGCCGCCCAGCGAGCGCGTGGCCCTGGAGGCGGAGCTGTACGCGCGGGCGCGGCAGCTACAACGCCTGAACGAGGAACTGAGGCAGGCGCACAAGCGCGAACGCCATGTGGCCCTCGCGCTCCAGGAGGCCATGCTTCAGTCGCCCGACCTGTGCCGGCACAAGGACGTGGCGGTGCGCTATCTGCCCGCTATCGGCTCGCTGAACGTGTGCGGCGACTGGTTCGACGTGGTCGACCTGCCCGACGGTTCCTTCGCGGTGGCCGTCGGTGACGTCGTCGGTCACGGCCTGGAGGCCGCCGCCGTCATGGGGATGCTCCGCAGCGCGCTGAGCGCCGCCATCCGGGCGCTCGGACGGCCCGCCCAGGCCCTCGAGGTCCTGGGCCTGTACGCCCGGTCCGTGGAGGGCGCGCTGAACACCACGGCGGCCAAGGCCCTGGTGGACCCCCGCAGCAAGCTGATCGTCTACAGCAGCGCCGGGCATCCGCCGCCCCTCCTCGTCCGTCCGGACGGTGGGTACGACCTGCTGGACCAGGCCACCGACCCACCGCTGGGCGCCCGGCCGCAGCATGTGGTCCGTCCCCAGGCCGTGCACCCCTACAACCCCGGAGACACGCTCGTGCTCTACACGGACGGGCTGATCGAACGGCGCGGCGAGCACATCGACGAGGGGCTGACCCGGCTCGCCGAAGCCCTCGGCCAGTACGGCACCATCGCCCCGGAGAGCATGGCCGATGCCGTGCTGGAGCGACTGGGAGTGACCCACGGCGCCCGGGACGACATCGCCCTGGTCATCGTGCGGCTGTGACTGCCCCGATGGCTTCAGACGGCGCATCCGGGAGGGTGTCACCGGGGTCATGACAGGTCGGCCGACGTACATGTCGGATTCTCGCCAGCCCGGCCGCCGCCGGTGGTCGATGCTGGAGGCATGCGGAACGGGATGCACACCGACCAGGAGCGCTGCGTGCGCGCCGTCCAGTCCAAAGACGCACGCTTCGACGGGTGGTTCTTCACCGCGGTGGTGACCACGCGGATCTACTGCCGGCCCAGTTGCCCGGTCGTGCCGCCGAAGCCGGAGAACATGACGTTCTACCCGAGCGCGGCAGCCTGCCAGCAGGCCGGATTCCGGGCCTGCAAGCGGTGCCGCCCGGACACCAGCCCCGGCTCGCCCGAGTGGAACCAGCGCGCCGACCTCGTCGCACGCGCGATGCGGCTGATCGCCGACGGCGTCATCGACCGCGAGGGCGTGCCCGGCCTCGCCGCCCGCCTCGGCTACAGCACCCGCCAGGTCGAGCGCCAGCTCCTGGCCGAGCTGGGCGCGGGCCCGCTCGCGCTCGCCCGCGCCCAGCGCGCCCAGACGGCCCGGCTGCTCATCGAGACGACCGCGCTGCCCATGGCGGAGGTCGCGTTCGCGGCCGGGTTCTCCTCGATCCGCGCCTTCAACGACACCGTCCGTGAGGTCTTCGCGCTCTCGCCGAGCGAGCTGCGCAGCCGCCACCCGAAGCAGCCGGTGACCACCCCCGGCGTCCTCGCCCTGCGGCTGCCCTTCCGCGCCCCGCTCAACCCCGACAACCTCTTCGGCCACCTCGCCGCGACGGCGGTACCCGGCGTGGAGGAGTGGCGCGACGGCGCGTACCGGCGCACCCTGCGGCTGCCGTACGGCCACGGGATCGTGGCGCTCGCCCCGCGGCCCGACCACATCGCCTGCCGCCTCAACCTCAGCGACATGCGCGACCTGCCCGTCGCCATCAGCCGGTGCCGCCGCATGCTCGACCTGGACGCCGACCCGGTCGCCATCGACGACCAACTGCGTACGGACCCGCTGCTGGCCCCCTTGGTCGACAAGGCCCCCGGCCGCCGGGTGCCGCGTACGGTGGACGAGGCCGAGTTCGCCGTACGGGCCGTTCTGGGCCAGCAGGTCTCCACCTCCGCCGCCCGCACCCACGCGGCCCGCCTGGTCACCGCGCACGGCGAACCGGTCGAGGACCCCGAGGGCAGCCTCACCCACCTCTTCCCCTCGCCGCGGGCGCTGGCCGCGCTCGACCCCGCGTCGCTCGCGATGCCGCGCACCCGCCGTACCACGTTCACCACCTTGGTGAACCAACTCGCCGACGAATCACTGCACTTGGGCGTCGAGAGCGACTGGGAGGAGAGCCGTGCGCGGCTGCTCTCCCTGCCCGGCTTCGGCCCCTGGACCGTCGACGTGATCGCGATGCGTGCCCTCGGCGACCCCGACGCGTTCCTGCCCACCGACCTCGGCATCCGCCGCGCCGCACAGCACCTGGGCCTGCCGTCCACCCCCGCCGCGCTCACGGCGCGCGCCGCGGCCTGGCGACCGTGGCGGGCGTACGCGGTCCAGTACCTGTGGGCGACCGACGGCCACCCGATCAACTTCCTCCCTGTATAAGGGAATCCAAGGGACTGAAACCCATGACGCAGTCCATGAAGCAGTCAATGAAACAACCGATGACACAGCCCATGACGCAGACGACGATGACGCGGACGACGGTGATGCACACGATGACAGCGAAACAACACACCGTGATCGACAGCCCGTACGGGCCCCTGACCCTCGTCGCCACGGACGGCGTCCTGTCCGGCCTGTATATGACCGACCAGCGCCACCGCCCGCCCGAGGAGAGCTTCGGTGACCGCGACGAGACACCCTTCGCCGAGACGATCGACCAACTGGAGGCCTACTTCTCCGGTGAGTTGAAGGAGTTCACCCTCGAACTGCGCCTGGACGGAACCCCGTTCCAGCGCCGGGTCTGGGAGCAACTGTGCCTGATCCCCTACGGCGAGACCCGCTCGTACGGCGAACTGGCCGACGCACTCGGCAACTCGAGCGCCTCACGCGCGGTCGGACTCGCCAACGGCAAGAACCCCCTCGGCATCATCGTGCCCTGCCACCGCGTCGTCGGCGCGAACGGCAGCCTCACGGGCTACGGCGGCGGCCTGGACCGCAAGAAGCGCCTGCTGGACTTCGAGAGCGGCGCGGCCCTCTTCTAGCTCTCTCTGCCGTCCTCGCCGAGCGTGCGCAGCAGTGCGGGCAGAGCCGTGCCGATCGGCTCGCGTACGATTTCGTCGGCCCGGTGGTCGTACGGTGTGGGCTCGGCGTTGACGATGATCAGCCGGGCCCCGTGGTCTGCGGCCACCCCGGCGAGCCCGGCGGCGGGCTGCACCTGAAGGCTGCTGCCGACCGCGATGAACACCGTGCAGGCCTTGGTGATGGCGACCGCCTCGCCCAGCACCACCGGGTCGAGCTGCTCGCCGAACATCACGGTGGCCGACTTGAGGATCCCGCCGCACTCCAGGCACGGCGGATCCTCCTCACCCGCGGCGACCCGCGCGAGGACGTCCGCCATGGGCCCGCGCGCATGACATCGCGTACAGACGACGCTGTGCACGGTGCCGTGCAGCTCCAGCACCTTGCGGGCGGGCATCCCGGCGAGCTGATGCAGCCCGTCCACGTTCTGCGTGATCACCCGCACCGGCACCCCGGACCGCTCCAGCTCCGCGACAGCCAGATGCGCGGCGTTCGGCTCGGCCCGCAGCGCCCGGTTCCCACGACGCATCTGCCAGGACCGCCGCCGGATCTCCGGATCGCCCATGTAGTACGCGTACGTCACGAGCTTCTCGGCCTCCGGATCCCGCCGCCACAGCCCGTTCGGACCGCGATAGTCGGGGATACCTGAATCGGTGGAGATACCCGCGCCGGTGAGAATGGCGACGAGGGGCCTGTTCATGGGCATGCGGCGAGCGTAGAACGCCTGCCCGCGCGGAGCGAACGGAAATCGAAGCGCACCCCGGCCCGTTCGAAATTCACTGGCCGAGGGGAAGCGGCTGGTCCCACCCTGGACGCCATGGAAGAACCGACACGCAGAATCCGCGCACGCCACACGGCATCCACGATCACCGTCTACCAGGCGTACTCCCCGGAACTGGGCGAGCCCGCGGTGCGCCAGGGCCGCTTCCCCGCCGCGTGGAAGCGGGACCGGATGACCTGGATCAAGCCGTCGTTCATGTGGATGATGTACCGCTGCGGTTGGGGCACGAAGCCGGGGCAGGAGACCGTCCTGGCCGTCGAGATCACCCGAGACGGCTTCGAGTGGGCGCTGCGCCATGCGTGTCTGTCCAGTTACGTACCCGGGCTGCACCCCGACCACCCCACCTGGCAACGGGAGTTGAAGCGTTCACCGGCCCGCGTCCAGTGGGACCCGGAGCGCGATCTGCGCCTCCAGCCCCTGCCCTACCGTTCCCTTCAACTCGGGCTCTCCGGTGAGGCCGTACGGCGCTACGCGGACGAGTGGACGGTCTCCATCAGCGACGTGACGCCGCTCGCCCACGAGATCCACGCCCTCGTCGGCGACGGGGACTTGGACTCCGCGACCCGGCTGCTCCCCGAGGAGCGGCCCTACCCCGTCGAGGACGCACTGCTGACTCACTTGCGCGGGTGACGGACGTGTGCGCGGCGCGCGCGACAGTCGCCGCCGCCAAGCGCAAGAACCGCGGTCGCGGACTCCAGGCTGCGCCGGCCGACAAGGACGCTGGTGCCGAGCCCGGCTGACATCGCGAGCAGGCCGATCCCTTCGTCCCTCGCGTCGATCTCAGGTCCCGCGAGGTGCGCCTCCTGTGCATGTCGGAGGAGTCCGGTGAGTGTCCCCTCGGCGGCGTCGGGGTTCGCGATGAAGACCTGCGCGGGTTACGGTTCGGCGCCCGGTGTCGCGGGCGCTACGCCCTTCCGGCGTTCGGATCGCCGTAGCCGGGAAGCTGCCCCGGCGGTACGTACCGCAGCCGTCCGTTCCGGTCGGTCATCGGGATGAACCCGGCGTCCTGCAAGAGCGCGGTGCACTTGGCTCTGCGGTGTCGATTGACGGCGAGTCCGAGGGGTACGCCGACCACGAGCACGGCGCAGGCGATGCCGGCGAACACGGTGGGAGTGGTGCCCCGTAGGAGCCCGAAGACGAGAAGGGCGCTGACGAGCCCGATGCTCCGCAGCACTTGATTGCCGTAGAGGGCACTCATGTCGAACGTGATGCGGGCCTTGAGGAGGTCGATCGCCTCGGGCGCGAGGGGTGGCCGCGCGCCCCCGTCGCTCGCATGCGGGTACTGCGCCCAGTTGTGTGCGGCTCGCGCGCGGGCCTGCGGGCCGAGGTCGGGCACGAACGACATCACGTACCCCGATCCCCGCCGAATTCCCGCGTACTCGTACCCGAACTGCTGGGCGACGGCGGCGAGTCGGGCGAACTCCTTGGTCGTGGCCATGGCCGGTGCGACCTCGACGGACCACCGCCCGCTCGCCATCTGCCGCAGCATCTTCAGCACATGCCGGTCACTCACCGGTGCCCCCTCGCTTCCACGGCCCTGACAGCCGCCGACCGCGCCCGTCAACTCTCATGACGATCAGCTCTGTTGGGCACCGTAGGCCACGACACGGAGCCCCACCATGCTGGGTTCAGGCAGTCTCGGGGGTCATCGGCTGCCTGCTCCGCACACCTCGCCCGCGTCGGGTGAACCGCGAACCGTCAAGCGATGATGCCGTCTCCATCATGACAGCTCACAGGCCATTTGCGTAGGACGGAGAGCACAGCTCAGCCGCCTTGTCCGGCCCCTCCTTCGGCTCTGAGAATCGCTGTCATGGATCACACCGGCAAGGTCGATCAGGATGCGGTGCTGCGGGCACGCACGATGTTGCTCGGATCAGGGAGATTGAGCCTCGGCCGACAGATCGAGGCGTACCAGGTGCTCTCGGTGGTGAGTCCGGTCACCTACCTGCCGAAGCTGGCGGACGCACTGCTCTCCTACGCGTACGCGCCGGAGGTCCGGGACCGGCCCGAACTGCGGCTGGCCCGCCACGCCGAGGCGGTCGCCGTGGCGCGGAGCATCGACACGGGCGAGCCCAACAGGACCGAGCTGCTGGTGCGTGCGCTGTCCCCGTACCGGCGCGAGCTGTACGCCCGCGGACGGCGGGCCGAGGGCTTCGCCGTGTGTGAGGAGATGGCTGAGGCCGAACGATACGGCTTGGCGCACGGGCACGTGACGAGTGCCCTGTACGGGCACCGTGCGCTGGCCACTGTGCTGGCCGAGGACGGGCGCCACCGGGAAGCCGCCGAACTCTGCGGGGAGTTGGTACAAGCCGATCGCTCGGACGGCCCGGCGACGAACTCGTCCTGGACCGTGCTCGCATGGGTGGCCGAACTGGACGCGGCAGGACGCCATGACGAGGCCTTGGAAGCGTTCGGGAACCTGGTGGACGTCAGTCGTGCCGAAGTCGACGCGCACCCGCTGGCCACCCTGACGTGGCAATTCGTCCATTACGCCGGGATGTTGGACGCTGCCGGACGCCGCGTCGCGGCTCGCGGGGCCCGACAGAGTGCCCTCGCCCTCCTGTCCGAGCTGGACAGGACCGGGGAACGCAGAAGCTGGAGCAACATCCTGTCGTGGTGGACCACCCTGTACGCCCTGTCCGGGCGGTCGGCGGAGCCCGCACCGCTTCCGGACGCGCCGTCCCCTCCGTTCGGTTTCGACTTCCTCAACTGGTCACCCGACGTCAAGCAGGCGTACGTCGACGGCCTGCCCGCCCTGGAAGAACAGGTCTCCGAGCTGAGAGCGGCTGCCAGGGCAGATCCGCGCGGGCACCTTCCCGAACTGGTCGCTCTGCAACGGAGGTTCACTGTTCGTTCGGCCCTCTACCGGGTGAACCGCGAGCATCGCATCCTCAAGCCACTCCGCCCGCTCTTCGACGAAGGCGTGGCGCTCGCCCGCCGTCTGGCCGACGCGACGGACACGAAGCAGAGCCGGGCGGCACTGGGGCGGGCCTTGACCGACCGCTCCATGTTCCTTGTCGCTGCCATGCAGTACGGCGAGGCCTATGACGGCTACCTTGAGGCAATCGACTTCCTGGACTGATGAACATGGCCAGTCCTGGGCCGCTGCCTCGGCGCCTTCCGGTCGATCAGACCGTTGCGAAGGGGCGGAAGGGGCCGCCGTCGCCGAACGCCAGTCGTGCGAAGTTCTCGGCGATGCGGCGGTGTCCGGCGGGATCGGGGTGGATGGCGTCGGGCAGCGGGAGTTCGGCGTAGTCCTTCTCGCCGTACAGGTCACGGCCGTCGAGGTAGTGCAGGTTCGGGTCGTCGGCGGCCCGCTGAGCGACGATCCGGGCGAGTTCGTCGCGGATGACGGTGAGCGTCAGCCGCCCGGCGGCGCGTTCGGCGGGATCGCCGGTGGCCTTGAAGCGCAACCTCCCGCCGTCGAAGTCGGGCGCGAGCGGGCCGGGGGTGTCCTCCTGGACCGGGCACAGGATGGAGGAGACGACCAGCAGCGGTGTGGTCGGATGGCCCTCGCGGAGGGTGTCGAGGAAGCCGTGGACCGCGGGCCCGAAGGCGCGCAGCCGCATCGCGTCGGCATTGACGACATTGATGCCGATCTTGAGGCTGATCATGTCCGCGGGGGTGTCACGCATCGCGCGGGCGGTGAACGGGTCGAGCAGCGCACTGCCGCTGAACCCGAGGTTGACCAGCTCCACTTCGCCTTGCGCGGCGGCCAGGGCCGGCCAGATGGCCGTCGGATGGGCGGCGTTCGAACCGTGGCTGATGGAACTGCCGTGGTGCAGCCACACCTTGCGTCCGTTCTCCCGCGCGGGCTCGACCGGGGCGTCGGTGCGCAGGGCGATCAGCTCGGTGACCTCCACATGCGGAAGCCAGATCTCGACGCTCTTGTCACCCGTCGGCAGATCGGTGAACCGGGCCGTGCCGGACGGGCCTTCGCGCAGTTCGACGGCCTGGGTGGCCATGTCGATCACGCGGACGTTGCCGCCGGGCACCGTGGTCTGGGCGGCGAGACGGCCATCGATCACCAGGTCGTACACGCCGTCCGCCGGGGCCGGGTACCCCCGGTAGGCCCTCTTGGTGGGCAGCGTGTCGAGTTCGATCGTCGTGGCCCGGGTGCGGAAGACCACCCGCACACCGGAGGGCTGGGCCTCGGCCAGGGCCAGTTGGCCGTCGGGGAACTGGCGACGCGCCCGCGCGGGCAGCCGATGCGGCAGCAGACCGTGCGCAGTGTGCTCCACGTCGAGGAAGCCGCGCAGGAGGTCCGCGGTGATGGGCGTACTGATCCAGTCGTGACGATCGTGCTCAACATGGTCGTCACGCTGGTCATGCCCGTCATGCTTGTCGTGCTCGGTGTTCATTGCCTCAACCCGTTGATCAAGTGATTCGGACGGCGTGCGGAGGTCAGGACGTGGCCCGGTTCCGCAGCAGGATGTCGAGGGAGTCCACGACCCAGGCCCAGGACTCCTGCGCGTCGACGGCGGTGTGGCTGAAGCCTCCGGCCAGCTCCAGGCTGACGTAGCCGTGGAAGACGCTGCCCAGCATCCGGACCGCGTGCGTCTGGTCCGGCTCCGTCAGGTCGTAGCCGCGCAGGATCGCCCGCGTCATCTGCGCGTGCCGAACGCCCGCACTGGCGGCGGCCGTTGCGGGGTCGAGCCTGAGCCGGGCGGCGTCATAGCGACCGGGGTGCTCCCGAGCGTAGTCGCGATAGGCCTCGGCGAAGGCGGCCAGGGCGTCCTTGCCCGCGCGCCCGGCCAGGGCGGCGGCGACCCGGTCGGCGAGTTCCTCCAGTGCGAACAGGGCGATCCTGGTCTTGAGGTCCTGGGAGTTCTTCAGATGCGAGTACAGACTCGCGACCTTGACGTCGAACCGCCGGGCGAGCGCCGAGACGGTCACGTGCTCGAACCCGACCTCGTCGGCCAGCTCCGCCCCCGCCCGGGTCAGCCGCTCAGGGGTCAGCCCCACTCGAACCATAGCCTTCCTCCCATTCAGCGACAACGATTATGTAGTTACCTAATACCTTTAGGCAAGCTTGGGCGTCTCGGGTGTCGCAGGGATCTCGGGTGTCGCGGGTATCTCGGGTGCGCAGACCTCGCACGCCGCGATGTGCTTCGCGTCCTTCCGCAGCCCCAGCCGGGCCTGCTCGGGGGCGACGGGCATGGTGGCGCGCCGGGGCGCGGTGCAGTCGGCGCGGTGGATGAGCGCGGGCTTCGGGTGCCGGGGGTACGGCTTGGGCTCGATGACGTATCCGGTGCCGACGCGCTCGGCCGCGATCCGCCCGGCCGTGACGCGTCCGGCTGCGACGCGCTCGGTCCCGACGGGCTCGGTCGGCGTCCGGGCCGCGGCGGCCTCGGCGCGCGTGAGGGCCGCGCGGACGGCGTCGCGTTGGAGGCGCAGATAGACGCCGAGGGTCTCGTTGTCGGCGATCTGTTCCTCGAGGTGCCTCAGAATCGCCCGCAGGCGCGGTGCGTCGGGCGGCAGCGCGGACATGGCACTTCCTGGACTCGCGGACAGCATGCCTGCTGAGCCTGTACAAGATCGTCGGGGAACGGTCGCATGACCGGATTCAATCATATGTTCGAATTTCGAAGGGAGCGCAGGTGCCGGACGCCGCATCGCGGGTGCTCATCGCCGCGGATAAGTTCAAGGGATCGCTGACGGCGGTACAGGTCGCGGAGCGGGTGACAGCGGGGCTGCGCCGCGTCGTACCGGGCCTCGCCGTCGAGTCGCTGCCCGTGGCCGACGGCGGCGAGGGGACGGTGGACGCGGCGGTCGCGTCCGGGTTCGAACGGCGCGAGGTACGGGTCGCGGGACCCCTGGGCCGGGAGGTCACCGCGGCGTTCGCGCTGCACGGTGACACCGCGGTCGTGGAGATGGCGGAGGCGAGCGGGCTGCAACGGCTGCCGCTCGGCGTCCGCGCACCGCTGACCGCGTCCACGTACGGCTCCGGGGAACTGCTGCGGGCCGCGCTGGACGCCGGGGCGCGCGTCCTCGTGTTCGGGGTCGGCGGAAGCGCGAGTACGGACGGGGGCGCCGGGATGCTGTCCGCACTGGGCGCGCGGTTCCTGGACGCGGAAGGGGAGCCGGTGCCCCCGGGCGGTGGCGGCCTCGCGGCCCTCGCGCGTGCCGATCTGTCCGGTCTGGACCCACGGCTCGCCTCGGTCGAACTCGTCCTCGCGAGCGACGTGGACAACCCGCTGACCGGGCCCACGGGCGCACCCGCCGTGTACGGGCCGCAGAAGGGCGCCTCGCCCGACGACGTGCGGGCGCTGGACGCGGCGCTCCGGCACTACGCGACGGTGTTGGAACGGGCCGTCGGACCCCGGGCCGCGGAGTACGCGGCGTCGCCGGGCGCGGGGGCCGCGGGAGGCATTGGGTACGGGGCGCTGCTGCTGGGCGCCCGCTTCCGGCCGGGCATCGAGGTCATGCTGGACGTGCTGGGCTTCGCGCCCGCGCTGGAGCGGGCGACGCTGGTGATCACGGGCGAGGGCGCGTTGGACGCGCAGACGCTGCACGGCAAGGCCCCGGCGGGGGTCGCGGCGGCCGCGCGGGCGGCGGGCAAGGAGGTCGTGGCGGTGTGCGGCCGACTGGCGCTGACGCCGGAGGCACTGGCGCGGACCGGTATCCGCCGGGCCTACCCGCTGACGGAGGTCGAGCCGGACGTGGCGCGCTGCATCGCCCAGGCGGGACCGCTGCTGGAACGGGTGGCGGAGCGGATCGCCAGGGAGCACCTGAGCTGAAGCCTCGCACCGGCCGCACGGAGCCCTGAGCCGAGGCCGCGCCTGAAGAACTGACCCCCGCACCTGAACTGCCCCCCCCCCCCGCACAAGCGAAGGGCCCCGAACCATCCCGGTCCGGGGCCCAAGCCGAGCGCGAGCGTGCGCTACGGAAGCTCTGCGGTCCGCGCCTCACGGCGGTTGCCGCGGAAGGTGTTCACCCGGCGAGCCGTCGCGAACAGCGGGATCACCGCGCTCATCACGAGCTGTAGCGCGCAGCCCGTCTGGAGGAGCAGCGTGCCGCTCGGCGCCTCGAAGGCCCAGGCCGCCAGCATCGCCATGCTCAGGACGATCCAGGAGAGCATCGCCACCGCGAGACGGCCCCGCGGCTTCGGGTACTCGACCCGGCTCACCATCAGCCACGCCGTGCCGATGATCGCCAGCAGCGTGGCGAAGAACGGCAGCTCCAGGAGCACGATCGAGACCACGGTGAGCGCGCCGAACGGCGAGGGCATGCCCTGGAACATGCCGTCCTTCATCGTCACGCACGAGAACCGGGCAAGTCTGAGCACCACGGCCAGCAACACCACGATCGCCCCGACCGCGGCCACTCTCTGGTGCGCGTCGTCCGCCACCATGCCGTAGACCAGGACGAAGTACGCCGGTGCCAGACCGAAGCTGATCAGGTCCGAGAGGTTGTCCAGCTCCGCGCCCATGGGCGAGCTGCGCAGCTTGCGGGCGACCAGACCGTCGAAGAGGTCGAAGATCGCCGCGCAGAGCATGAGGATCACAGCCGTGGCGGCGGAGTGCCGGGCCATGCCGCCCGACTCGTCGCTGCCCGTCAGATGCGGGATCAGGATGCCGGTGGTGGTGAAGTACACCGCCATGAACCCGCACGTGGCGTTGCCCAGGGTGAGGGTGTCCGCTATCGAGAGGCGGAGTGAGAGAGGCATCTCCTCCTCGTCGTCCACTCCGTCCGCCTCCGGCACCCAGCCGGCCTTGGTATCTGGATCAATCACGGTCAAGGCGAGTCACCCCAGCCACGGTCTTCTGGCCGACCTCGACCGCGACCTCCACGCCCTCGGGCAGATAGAGGTCGACGCGTGAGCCGAAGCGGATCAGGCCGATACGGTCGCCCTGCTCGACCTTCGTGCCCTGGGGCACGTACGGGACGATACGGCGGGCCACCGCGCCGGCGATCTGGATCATTTCGATGTCGCCCAGTTCGGTATCGAAATGCCAGACTACGCGCTCGTTGTTCTCGCTCTCCTTGTTGAACGCCGGAACGAACCCACCGGGGATGTGCTCGACCGACGTCACCGTGCCGGAGAGCGGCGCCCGGTTGACGTGAACATTGAGCGGGCTCATGAAGATCGCGACGCGGGTCCGTCCGTCCTTCCACGGCATGATGCTCTGCACCACACCGTCGGCGGGGGAGATGACCCGGCCCTGGGTGATCTCGCGCTCCGGGTCGCGGAAGAACCACAGCATGCCCGCCGCGAGTGCGGTGGCGGGCACGGCCACGGCCTTGGCGGCGCCGGAGCGGCGCGCTCGGGCCAGGCTGAGGGCTGCGGTGGCAACGGTCGGGAGAAGCCACGGCGATGCTCCGCGCGCGAGGCGTACGCTGACAAGGCTGTCGCGTGGTGCAGAGGTTTTGCTGTGGGGCATGGATGACCTTCGTAGCGGATGATGCCGCGCTTCAACGGGGGACGGCGGCTTTCCGGCGATCGTACCGGTCGCGCACCACAACTGGGCAAGCCAGGAAGCCGAGTCGGCGGCCGAAGAGTGTTGACGGGGTGTGATCTTCTTCGCGACGAAAACACCCCGAATCGGTGCATCTAGCCCTGGAGTCGATACTCTTCGAGCAGTCGGCGGCCGATGATCATTTTCTGGATTTCGGCGGTCCCCTCACCGATCAGTAGCATCGGGGCCTCGCGGTAGAGACGCTCGATCTCGTACTCCTTCGAGAAGCCGTAGCCGCCGTGGATCCGGAAGGCGTCCTCCACGACCTCCTTGCAGTACTCGGAGGCGAGGTACTTCGCCATGCCGGCCTCAAGGTCGTTTCGCTCCCCCGAGTCCTTTTTGCGTGCCGCGTTCACCATCATGGCATGCGCGGCCTCGACCTTGGTGGCCATCTCCGCCAGCTTGAACTGGATGGCCTGATGCTGGGCGATCGGCCGGCCGAACGTCTGACGCTGCTGTGCGTAGGAGATGCCCAGCTCGAAGGCGCGCTGAGCGACGCCACAGCCGCGTGCGGCGACATTCACGCGGCCGACCTCGACGCCGTCCATCATGTGGTAAAAGCCACGGCCGGTGGTGCCGCCCAGGACGCTGTCGGCCGGGAGGCGCAGGCCGTCCATGATCAGCTCGGTGGTGTCGACGCCCTTGTAGCCCATCTTGTCGATCTTCCCGGGGATCGTGAGGCCGGGGCGGACCTCGCCGAAGCCGGGCTCCTTCTCGACCAGGAAGGTCGTCATCGACTTGTGGGGCGGCGTGCCCTCGGGGTGACCTTCGTCACTGCGGACGAGGACGGCCACCAAGGACGACGTACCCCCGTTGGTGAGCCACATCTTCTGGCCCGTCAGGACATACTCCTCGTCCTCCTTGACCGCCTTCGACGTGATCGCCGAGACATCGGAGCCGAGCGCGGGCTCCGACATCGAGAAGGCGCCGCGGGTCTCGCCGAGCGCCATCTTCGGCAGATAGCGGTCCTTCTGCTCCTGCGTACCGTGCTGCTTGAGCATGTACGCCACGATGAAGTGCGTGTTGATGATGCCGGAGACCGACATCCAGCCGCGGGCGATCTCCTCCACGCACAGCGCGTAGGTGAGCAGCGACTCGCCCAGACCCCCGTACTCCTCGGGGATCATCAGACCGAACAGGCCCAGCTCCTTGAGGCCGTCGACGATCTGCTGCGGGTACTCGTCGCGGTGCTCCAGCTCCGTCGCGACCGGGATGATCTCCTTGTCCACGAAGTCGCGGACGGTGGAGACGATCTCCTGCTGGACGTCTGTCAGACCGGGGGTCTGGGCGAGGCGGCTCATCTACTTCTCCTGGTCCTTCAGCTCCGGGCGGCCGGGCTGTTCGCCGCCGCGCTCCTTGATGTACGTCTCGGTGGGGACCATCACCTTGCGGCGGAACACGCACACCAGCGTGCCGTCCTGCTTGTACCCCTTGGTCTCGACGTGGACGATGCCGCGGTCGTTCTTCGACTTCGACGGCCACTTGTCGAGCACGGTCGTCTCGCCGTAGATCGTGTCGCCGTGGAAGGTCGGCGCCACGTGCTTGAGCGACTCGATCTCCAGATTGGCGATGGCCTTGCCCGACACGTCGGGTACGGACATGCCGAGCAGCAGGGAGTAGACGTAGTTGCCCACGACGACGTTCTTGCCGAAGTCCGTCGTCTTCTCCGCGTAGTTGGAGTCCATGTGGAGCGGGTGGTGGTTCATGGTGAGCAGACAGAACAGGTGGTCGTCGTACTCCGTGACCGTCTTGCCCGGCCAGTGCTTGTACGTCGCCCCGACCTCGAACTCCTCGTAGGTGCGTCCGAACTGCATGGTCCTCACGCCTCCGGGATCTCGAACGTGCTGGTGCGCCGCATCCCGGCGGCACGGCCCTTGCCCGCGATGACCAGCGCCATCTTGCGGCTCGCCTCGTCGATCATCTCGTCGCCGAGCATCGCCGAGCCCTTCTTGCCGCCCGCCTCGGACGTGTAGTACTCGTACGCGTCCAGGATCAGCTCGGCGTGGTCGTAGTCCTCCTGGGACGGCGAGAAGATCTCGTTGGAGGCCTCTACCTGGCCCGGGTGCAGCACCCACTTGCCGTCGAAGCCGAGCGCGGCGGCGCGCTTCGCGACCTCGCGGTAGCCGTCGACGTTGCGGATCTGGAGGTAGGGGCCGTCGATCGCCTGGAGATCGTTGGCGCGGGCGGCCATCAGGATCTTCATCAGGATGAAGTGGTAGGCGTCCGCCGGGTAGCCGGGCGGCTGCTCGCCCACGACGAGCGACTTCATGTTGATCGACGCCATGAAGTCGGCCGGGCCGAAGATGATCGTCTCAAGACGGGGAGAGGCCGCGGCGATCGCGTTGACGTTGTTGAGGCCCTGGGCGTTCTCGATCTGCGCCTCGATACCGATGCGGCCCACCTCGAAGCCCATCGTCTTCTCGATCTGCGTCAGCAACAGGTCGAGCGCGACGACCTGCTCGGCGCTCTGCACCTTCGGCAGCATGATGCAGTCGAGGTTCGGGCCCGCGCCCTCGACCACCGTCACGACATCGCGGTACGTCCACTCGGTCGTCCAGTCGTTGACGCGCACGACCCGCGTCTTGCCCGTCCAGTCACCCTCGTTGAGGAACTTGACGATGGTGTGCCGCGCCTCGGGCTTGGCGAGCGGCGCGCACGCGTCCTCCAGGTCCAGGAAGACCTGGTCGGCCGGGAGGCCCTGTGCCTTCTCCAGGAAGCGGGGGTTGCTTCCGGGCACCGCGAGGCAGGAGCGGCGCGGGCGCAGACGGTTGACCGGCGTTGTCATGCGGGGACCTCCAGAGGGTCGAGCTTGTTCGCTTTCCGGATCTCGTCGACGATACGGCCGATGATTCCGGTGATGTCGAAGTCCTTCGGGGTGAAGACCGCGGCCACTCCCACGGCCCTGAGCTGTTCGGCGTCGCCGTTCGGGATGATCCCACCCGCGATCACCGGGATGTCGGTCGCACCGGCCTCGCGCAGCCGCTCCAGCACGTCCGGCACGAGCTGCGCGTGCGAGCCGGAGAGGATGGACAGGCCGACCGCGTGCACGTCCTCGGCGAGGGCCGCGTCCACGATCTGCTCGGGCGTCAGCCGGATGCCCTGGTAGACCACCTCGAACCCGGCGTCGCGGGCCCGTACGGCGATCTGCTCGGCGCCGTTGGAGTGCCCGTCGAGGCCCGGCTTGCCCACCAGGAAGCGGAGCTTGCCGACGCCCAGGTCGCGCGCGGTGGCGTCCACCGTGCGGCGGACCTCCGCGAGGGCCGTGCCCGCCTCGGGTGCCACCGCGACCGGCGCGGACGACACCCCGGTCGGCGCGCGGAACTCGCCGAAGACCTCCCGGAGCGCCCCGGCCCACTCCCCGGTCGTCACCCCTGAACGGGCGCACTCCAAGGTGGCCTCCATCAGGTTGCCGGTGCCCTTGGCGGCCTCCTTCAGCCGCTCCAGCGCCTTGCACGGGCGCGGATGGTTGAAGGGCGGCTGATAGCGGGTGTCGCGCCAGCGCTGGAGCGAGGCCACGACCCGTGCCTCGACCGCCGGGTCGACCGTCTGGATCGCGGTGTCCAGATCGGCCGTGAGCGGGTTCGGCTCGGTCGTCTCGAAGATGTTGACGCCGACGATCTTCTCCTGGCCGGACTCGATACGGGCCCGGCGCGCCGCGTGCGAGGCGACGAGCTGCGACTTGAGGTAGCCCGACTCGACGGCGGCCAGCGCGCCGCCCATCTCCTGGATCCGCTCGATCTCGGCGAGCGACTCCTCGACGAGAGCCGCCACCTTGGCCTCGATGACGTGCGAGCCGTCGAAGATGTCCGCGTACTCCAGCAGGTCGCTCTCGTGGGCGAGCACCTGCTGGATCCGCAGCGACCACTGCTGGTCCCAGGGCCGGGGCAGCCCCAACGCCTCGTTCCAGGCCGGGAGTTGGACGGCACGCGCGCGTGCGTCCTTGGAGAGGGTCACGGCCAGCATCTCCAGCACGATCCGCTGGACGTTGTTCTCCGGCTGCGCCTCCGTCAGACCGAGGGAGTTGACCTGGACGCCGTAGCGGAAGCGGCGGTGCTTGGGGTTCTCGATGCCGTACCGCTCACGCGTGATCCGGTCCCATATCCGGCCGAACGCCCGCATTTTGCACATCTCCTCGACGAAGCGGACGCCCGCGTTCACGAAGAAGGAGATCCGGCCGACGACCTCGCCCATGCGCTCCTGCGGCACCTGGCCGCTGTCGCGCACCGCGTCCAGGACGGCGATCGCCGTCGACATCGCGTACGCGATCTCCTGGACCGGTGTGGCGCCCGCCTCCTGCAAGTGGTAGCTGCAGATGTTGATCGGGTTCCACTTGGGCATGTGGGAGACCGTGTACGCGATCATGTCCGTCGTCAGCCGGAGCGAGGGGCCCGGCGGGAAGACGTGCGTGCCGCGCGAGAGGTACTCCTTGACGATGTCGTTCTGGGTCGTGCCCTGGAGCCGGGAGATGTCCGCGCCCTGCTCCTCCGCGACGACCTGGTAGAGCGCCAGCAGCCACATGGCCGTCGCGTTGATGGTCATCGAGGTGTTCATCTGCTCCAGAGGGATGTCCTGGAACAGCCGGCGCATGTCGCCGAGGTGTGAGACCGGGACCCCGACCCGGCCGACCTCGCCGCGGGCGAGGATGTGGTCGGGGTCGTAGCCGGTCTGGGTCGGCAGGTCGAACGCCACCGACAGACCGGTCTGGCCCTTGGCGAGGTTGCGCCGGTACAGCTCGTTGGACGCCTCGGCCGTGGAGTGGCCCGCGTACGTACGCATGAGCCACGGCCGGTCCCGTTCGGTGCGCTCCTGCGCGTTCTGACGCTCAGTCATTGTGCCTCGCTGTCCTCAGATGTTCCGGAAGCGGTTGATGGCGTCGAGGTGCCGGGCGCGCATCTCCTCGTCGCGCACGCCCAGGCCTTCGCCGGGGGCGAGGCACAGGACGCCGACCTTGCCCTGGTGGAGGTTGCGGTGCACGTCGTACGCGGCCTGCCCGGTCTCCTCCAGGGGGTAGACCTTGGACAGCGTCGGATGGATCTTGCCCTTGGCGACGAGGCGGTTGGCCTCCCAGGCCTCGCGGTAGTTGGCGAAGTGCGAGCCGACGATCCGCTTCAGGGACATCCACAGATAGCGGTTGTCGTACTCGTGCTGGTAGCCCGACGTCGAGGCGCAGGTGACGATGGTGCCGCCCTTGCGCGTGACATAGACGCTCGCGCCGAAGGTCTCGCGGCCGGGGTGCTCGAAGACGATGTCCACGTCCTCGCCGCCCGTCAGTTCGCGGATGCGCTTGCCGAAGCGCTTCCACTCCTTGGGGTCCTGGGTGTGCTCGTCCTTCCAGAACCGGTAGTCCTCGGCGTTGCGGTCGATGATCGCCTCGGCGCCCATCGCGCGGCAGATCTCCGCCTTGGCGGGCGAGGAGACGACGCAGATCGGGTTGGCGCCGCCCGCGAGCGCGAACTGGGTCGCATAGCTGCCGAGTCCGCCGCTCGCGCCCCAGATCAGGACGTTGTCGCCCTGCTTCATCTGGGCGCCGTTGCGGGAGACGAGCTGCCGGTAGGCGGTGGAGTTGACCAGGCCGGGGGCGGCGGCCTCCTCCCACGTGAGATGGGCGGGCTTGGGCATGAGCTGGTTGGACTTGACGAGCGCGATCTCGGCGAGGCCGCCGAAGTTGGTCTCGAAGCCCCAGATGCGCTGCTCGGGGTCGAGCATCGTGTCGTTGTGGCCGTCGGAGGACTCCAGTTCGACCGACAGACAGTGCGCGACGACCTCGGCGCCGGGCTTCCAGGCGTTGACACCCGGGCCGGTGCGCAGGACGACGCCCGCGAGGTCGGACCCGATGATGTGGTACGGCAGGTCATGGCGCCGGGTCAGCTCCGAGAGCTTGCCGTAGCGCTCCAGGAAGCCGAAGGTCGGCAGCGGCTCGAAGATCGACGTCCACACCGAGTTGTAGTTGACCGAGGAGGCCATGACGGCCACCAGGGCCTCGCCGGGCCCCAGTTCGGGCAGCGGCACGTCGTCCAGGTGCAGCGACTTGCGGGGGTCCTTGTCGCGGGTGGTGAGCCCCGCGAACATCTCCGTCTCGTCCTTGTGCACGGTGATCGCGCGGTACGACTCGGGGAGCGGCAGAGCGGCGAGGTCGGCGGACGTGGCCGTCCCCGACTGGATCGCGTCCAGGATGTCCTTCACGGTGTTGCCTCCGGCGAAGTGGGGTCTCCCCGGTCGAACGGTGTCGAGCGGTGTCGAGAGCTTGGGGGAAGTCCTGAGGGAGACGCTGAGGGTTACGTCGGTGTGCTGCGGGTGAGGGTGCCGTCGGTTCGGCGGAGGTGGTGCTGTGGCAACGCTTGGTGGCGCGGAGGGTGCCTGTGACGCAGGCGTCCGGGCGCGCTCGCCCGAGGGCTTGCGGGGACAGCCGCCGTACGGAGGTTCTCTGTACGCCGGCCGCCCGGACACCCTCACGGTATGGCACGGCGTGTCACCCCGCAAGGCACTGGGTGCCAGAACTCGCTCTCAGATGAAATCTTTACGTTACAAATGAGCGATGATCGATCAAGGTGTGACTGGGGGAGCGCTCATGAGAACGGGCCGGTGGTGGCACTCAGTGCCACCACCGGCCCGCGGGTCGGACGGTCTTGCCCAGATGGGGTTCCGGAACGCTACGAGCGGTCCTTGAGGGCCTGCTCGATGGCGCGCATGACTTCGTCGAGAGGGGTGTCGGTCCTGGTCACCGTCACCAGGACCTCGCCCTGCGTGAGCGCGGACGCCGACGTCGTCCGGGGCGTGGCCTCGCGCCCGGCGCCGATCCCCGTGCCGAAGGTCTTGCGGACGATCGCGAAGGCGTGGTCGAGCTGGGTCTCCACGTCGCCCTGGCCGTCGGCCCGCAGCCAGCGCCGCAGGACGTGGTTGTGCGCGGTGACCACCGCCGACGCCGCCACCTCCGCGAGCAGCGGGTCGTCGTTGGCGTCGTCGTCATGCGCGTGCTCGTCGAAGTGGCCGAGCAGATAGCGGGTGAAGAGCCGCTCGTACCGGGCGACCGAGGCGATCTCCGCCTCGCGCAGCGTCGGCACCTCGCGCGTGAGCTTGTAGCGCTGCACGGAGATCTCCGGCTGGGCCGCGTACATCCTCATGACTTCCTTGATGCCGCGGCACACCGTGTCGAGCGGATGCTCGTGCGCGGGCGCCGCGTTGAGGACCGCCTCGGCCCGGACCAGGGTGTCGTCGTGGTCCGGGAAGATCGCCTCCTCCTTGGAGCGGAAGTGGCGGAAGAAGGTGCGCCGGGCGACCCCGGCGGTCGCCGCGATCTCGTCGACGGTGGTCGCCTCGTATCCCTTGGCGGCGAACAGCTCCATCGCGGCGGCAGCCAGTTCTCGGCGCATCTTGAGCCGTTGGGCTGCGGCGCGAGAGCCTGCGGCACTCTCCGGTGCGTCGGACGCGGCTGGTGTACGTGAGGACTTGGCGGGCTGGGACATGCCCCGAACGTACTGCATGCGCGCCGGGTGATGTGCATGACCGGGGATCCCCCCGCCTCGCGCGGGCGGGGGGTGGGCGGCCGGGTCGAGCAGTCCGCCCCAGTCGGCGCCCTCCCCGGGCCTGTCGCCGTGCCCGTCAGCGCTTGGCATATTCGCGGAAGCCGCGGCCGGTCTTGCGGCCGAGGCAGCCCGCGGCCACCAGATGCTCGAGGAGCGGCGCGGGCGCCAGACCCGGGTCGCGGAACTCGCGGTGCAGGACCTTCTCGATGGCCAGCGAGACATCGAGACCGACCACGTCGAGCAGTTCGAACGGGCCCATCGGGTAGCCGCCGCCCAGCTTCATCGCCGCGTCGATGTCGTCAAGAGACGCATAGTGCTCCTGCACCATCTTGATCGCGTTGTTGAGGTAGGGGAACAGCAGGGCGTTGACGATGAATCCGGCCCGGTCGCCGCAGTCGACGGGGTGCTTCTTGATCGATGCGCACAGTCCACGGACCGTCGAGTGGACATCGTCCGCCGTCAACACCGTACGGACCACCTCGACCAGCTTCATGGCGGGCGCCGGGTTGAAGAAGTGCATGCCGATGACGTCCTGGGGACGCGAGGTGGCACGGGCGCAGGCGACCACGGGCAGCGAGGACGTGGTGGTGGCCAGGATCGCGCCCGGCTTGCAGACCTTGTCGAACGTGGCGAAGAGCTGCTGCTTGGCCGCCAGGTCCTCGGCGATCGCCTCCAGGGCCAGATCGACCTCGGCGAAGTCGTCGTAGGAGCCCGTCGGCCGGATCCGGTCCAGCGTCTGCGCGGCCGTCTCGGCCGTCATCCGGCCCTTGTCGACCGAGCGCGCGAGCGACTTGCCGACCCGTGCCTTCGCGGCCTGCGCCTTCTCCTCGGTACGGGCGGCGAGGACGACGTCGTACCCGGCCTTGGCGAAGACCTCGGTGATCCCGGACGCCATGGTGCCGGAACCGGCGACCCCGACCTGGCGCACCGCACGGCCCGGCGCCAGGGCGGTACCGTCCAGCGGGGTCAGCGCGTCGCGCACCACGACCGCGCTGCCGGGGGCCTCGTAGGTGTAGAAGCCGCGCCCCGACTTGCGGCCGGTCAGGCCCGCCTCGCTGAGCTGCTTGAGGATCGGCGCGGGCGCGTGCAGCCGGTCGCGGGAGGCGGCGTACATGGCCTCCAGTACCGTACGGGACGTGTCGACGCCGATCAGGTCGAGCAGCGCGAGCGGGCCCATGGGCAGCCCGCAGCCCAGCCGCATCGCGGCGTCGATGTCCTCACGGGAGGCGTACTTGGCCTCGTACATCGCCGCGGCCTGGTTCAGATAGCCGAACAGCAGCCCGTCGGCGACGAATCCGGGCCGGTCGCCCACCGCGACGGGCTCCTTGCCCAGGTCCAGGGCGAGGTCGGTCACCGCGGTGACGGCGGCGGGCGCGGTCAGCACGGACGAGACGACCTCGACCAGGCGCATCGCGGGCGCCGGGTTGAAGAAGTGCAGCCCGAGGACGCGCTCGGGGTGCGCCGAGTCGGCCGCGAGCCGGGTCACGGACAGCGCGTTCGTCCCGGTGGCGAGGATGGTGTCGGGCCGCACGATGCCGTCCAGGGCGCGGAAGACCTGCTGCTTGATCTCGTACGACTCCGGGACCACCTCGATGACCAGGTCGGCGTCGGCCGCCGCCGCCAGATCCGTGGACGTACGGAAGCGGGCGAGGGCGTCGTCGCGCTCCCGCTCGCCGAGGCGTCCGCGGCCGACGGCGCGGGCGAGGGAGGTCTCCAGCGCGGCGCCGGCCTGGGTGGCCGCGGCCTCGCTGACGTCGATGCCGACGACCTCGCGGCCGGCCCGGGTCAGCACCTCGGCGATGCCGGTGCCCATGGTGCCGAGACCGATCACGGCAACGGTCTTGAGGGGGGACAGAGGAGTGTCGGAGAAGGGAGTGGCCATCGCGGGACTCCAGAGATGAAGGGGTGACGACTGAGAGATGCGCCTGGGTGCGTCAACGGACGCACGCGGTGCGGAGGTTGCGGGTGTTCACCGGGCCGACGAGCGCACACGCCCGGCATCGTCCGCGGACGCGCACACGTCCGGAACGTGATCCGACCGGCTCTGTCCCGAAGCCGTGTCGTACTGGGTACCTGAGGTACCGAACCGACCAGCGCCCCACGGCCCCGAGGGGCGTGGGATGGCTTCTTGCCGTGGCTGCGTCACCAGGCCACCGCAAGTCAAACGAGTGGGTAACTCGCTCGAATGAGCTTAACTCGCGGGTAACGAGCGCGCCACCCCCCGGAATGTGTGATGTAGGTCCCGCCGACCGGCGGGCGGCCGTACGCTCGGCTCCATGGACGAGGTGTCGCGGTCACTCACGGAACGGTTACGGACCGAGTCCGGCGGCTCGCCGGCCTACGAGCGGCTGGCGGCCACCAGCGACCCGGACACCCTGGCCGCCGTGCTGACCGAACCCGGACAGCCGCTGTGGGCCCGCGAGTCGGCGGCCTTCCGGCTCGGACTCCAAGGCGACCGGCGGGCGTTCGAAGCGCTCGTCCTGCTGCTCAACCACCGGGACCCGCCGCGCTGCGCGGCGGCCGCCCACGCCCTGGCCCGGCTCGGCGATCCACGCACCGCCCGCGCGGCAGCCGCCCTCGCCACCAACGAACTCCGCGTCGCCTACGCCCTCCACCCCGTACGCCTGCTCGTCGAGCTGCGCGCCCCCGAGGCCGTGCCCGCGCTGATCACCACCCTGCGGCGCCGGCTGCGCCCGCACGACCCGTACCGCAAGGTGGCGCTCGCCTGTGTGGAGGGGCTCGGCACCCTCGGCGACCCACGCGCCAGGCCCGTACTGAACGAGGCGCTCGCGCACCCGACGCTCGCGGAGGCGGCCGTACACGCCCTGAAGCGCTTGCCCCCACAGCGCTGAACCGTCAACCGGGCAATGGCAACACACCCGTGTACCGCACCTCCGGCACGGCGACCCCGTCCGTGTCGAACGCCTCCTCGGCGCCGTCGGCATGCAGACCGGCCCGCTCGTAGAAGCGGCGGGCGCGGGCGTTCTCCTTGAGCACCCACAGGAACATCCGCCGGTGTCCGCGCGCGGCGCACCGTCGCGCCGACTCGGCGAGCAGAGCCCGGCCGACGCCCGCGCCGATCAGCTCGGACGCGACGTAGAGCGCGTACAACTCGGCGTCCGCGGTGCGGACTTCGCCGTCACGGTACGGTCCGTGCGCCGACCAGCCGACGACCTCGCCGTCCAGCTCGGCGACGAGGTTCACCACGTCACCGCCCGGCGCGAACCGGGCGCGGCGCCGGGCGGTGTCCGCGTCGATGTCGAGGGCGTCGAGATACGACTGCGGTATCAGCCCCCGATAGGCCGTCCGCCAGCCGCGGATACGGATCTCGCTGACGCGTCGGCAGTCGTCGAGGGTCATGTCACGAAAGGTGAAAGGGCCGTTCATCTGATTCCTTTCGAGGACGCCCCCGCCTTCAGGTGGGGGAGGAAGCGAAACGTCTGCGGAGCAGGGCAAGGGTGGGGTTTCGCTGTTAAGGCGAAAGGCCGCTCTCTGACCCGCAGTTGGCTCTCACGAGCAGCCTCACTAGCTTGTGAGGTGTGACTGCGACGCATGTGAAGCGGGCGTTCAAGTACCGCTTCTATCCCACGGACGCGCAGGCAGCGGAGCTGTCCCGCACGTTCGGTTGTGTGCGCAAGGTC
>NZ_JBVJNF010000021.1:0-32686 GCF_055583785.1 Streptomyces sp. NPDC104371 | reverse complement strand
CCAACCCACCCCACAACCCACCCACCACTGACACAGATCAATGACAAGCCGACCGAGCGAAAGGAGAGTACGGGTGAGTGAGCAGCCAACTACCAAGGGCCCCACGCAGGACACCCGGCGCGGCCCCGCACCCTCGGACCTCCGATTCCTGGAGGTCTGGGCGAAAGTCGCCCCGATCCGCCTGGCCGGCTACGAGGACGACCTCGCCGAACCGCACATCCTTCAGGGCATCGATTGACCGACCGCTACGCGTCGTTCTCCTCGGCCGTCGCTTGTCGCCGCTTCTCCCGGTGACATGCGGCGGCCGTCTTGGGTACGGAGAAGGCCAGCGCACGCCACGCCGAAGGCCCTGCCGAGTCCCGTCCACCTCCGGGAACTCGGCAGGGCCTTCTCAGGTGCTCGCAGGTATCTCCTCGCCACCCCTGCTCCTCAGCGCAGTGCCGCCAGATAGCGCTCCGCGTCCAGCGCCGCCGCGCAGCCCGTGCCCGCCGCGGTGATGGCCTGGCGGTAGCTGTGGTCGACCGCGTCGCCCGCGGCGAAGACGCCGGGCAGGCTGGTACGGGTGGAGGGGGCGTCGACCTCGATGTAACCGGCGTCGTCCAGGGCGAGTTGGCCCTTGACGAGGTCGGTGCGCGGGTCGTGGCCGATCGCCACGAACAGGCCCGTCACATCGAGCGGGCGCTCCTCGCCGGTACGGGTGTCGCGCACGGTCAGGCCGGACAGGCGCTCCTCGCCGTGGATCCGGGTGACCTCGCTGTGCCAGGCGAAGGTGATCTTCGGGTCACTGAAGGCACGTTCCTGCATGACCTTCGACGCGCGCAGGGTGTCGCGGCGGTGGACGATCGTCACCGACCGGGCGAAGCGTGTGAGGAACGTGGCCTCCTCCATGGCGGTGTCGCCGCCGCCGACGACCGCGATGTCACGGTCCTTGAAGAAGAAGCCGTCGCAGGTGGCGCAGGAGGACACCCCGCGGCCACTGAGCGCGTCCTCGCCGGACAGGTTCAGCTTGCGGTGCTGGGAGCCGGTGGCCAGGATCACCGCGCGGGCGCGGTGTTCGGTGCCGGTGGAGTCGGTGACGGTCTTGACGGGGCCGGTCAGGTCGACGGCGGTGATGTCGTCGTCGACGATCTCGGCGCCGAACCGTTCCGCCTGCTCCCGCATCCGGTCCATCAGGTCGGGCCCGAGGACACCGTCCGGGAAGCCGGGGAAGTTCTCCACCTCGGTGGTCGTGGTCAGGGCGCCGCCCACGAGGAGGGAGCCGGCGAAGACGAGCGGGGCGAGCTGGGCGCGGGAGGTGTAGAGGGCGGCGGTGTAACCGGCGGGGCCGGAGCCGATGACGATGATGTCGCGTGGGTCGCCGATGCGGGTCACGGAGTTCCCTTCGGATCGTGGCACGACGGCGAGGTCAGTCGACGCCCTGCGCGAAGCGGAAGAAGCGGTTGGGGTCGTAGGCGCGCTTGACGGTCTGGAGACGGGCGTAGTTCTGGCCGTAGTACGCCTCGCGCCAGCTCGTCAGGGCCGGGTCCATGTAGTTCTGGTACGACTCGTGGTTCGAGGAAGGGGCCACGGTCGCGTAGCCGCCGTCCACCCACGCCTGGGCGTGGTCGCGGTCCGCCTGGGCGGGGTCGGCGGTGGACAGAGTGACGGAGTACCCGGCGTTGAACAGCGAGTCACGGTGGACGAACGCGGTGGCCGTCGGCGCCACGTCGTTGATCGCGCCACCGTAGGGGAACAGCCCGAGGAAGCGGAACTGACCGGGGCGCACGTCGGCGGTGAAGGCGTCCAGGGCGCTCTGGGCCTCGGCGGAAGTCCAGCGCCGGGCGAAGAAGAGGTTGCGACCGCTGGTGTACGTGTCGCGGGGCAACTGGGCGTCCGGGGTGAAGCCGACGCGGTGGCACTCGGAGACGGTCTTGTCGCCGCAGCCGTAGAGCTGCATCATCGCCTGCGCGTACGGCAGTTCACTGCTGTCACGGCTGGTGGCGGGCTGCCCGACCGCGGTGACGAGGGCGTCCAGCAGCGCGTCGCAGTCGCTCTGGGAGCCGTGGTAGCCGCCGGTGAGGATGACGTTGGGCTCGGTGCCGGAGGGGGCGTCGGTGGAGTACAGGAACATCAGCTCGGTGGCCAGTTCGCGGGGCGCGTCGGCCATCCAGTCCTGCCAGGCGAGGATCACCTGACGGGCGTCCGCCCAGCGGAAGTTGAGGTTGAAGAGCGTCAGGGCGGGGATCTGCACGGGCCGTACCTCGTAGTCGGTGACGACACCGAAGTTGCCCCCGCCGCCACCCCGCAACGCCCAGTACAGATCGGGGTGTTCGTCGGCGGAGGCCCGTACGATACGGCCGTCGGCGAGGACGACCCGCGCCGAGACGAGCCGGTCGGCGCCCATGCCGTACTTACGGGAGGCGTAGCCGAGCCCGCCGCCCTGGAGCCAGCCGCCCATGGCGACGGTGGGGCAGGTGCCACCGGCCACCTGAAGCCCGTACGTGGCAAGGGAGTTGACGACATCGACGCCCTGGCAGCCGGGACCGGCGTGGACGGTGGAGCCGGAGACACGGACGCGGTTGAGCCGCGAGACGTCGATGACGAGACCGGGGCTCGTGGAGTAGCCGGCGGCGCTGTGGCCACCGCTGCGGACGGCGGTGGCCAGGCCGTTGTCCTGGGCGAAGCGGATGCACGCCGCCACGTCGGCCTCGGTGGCGCAGTAGGCCACGGCCTGTGGGTGAACGGCGTCGAACTGGGCGAGTTGGAGCTGTCTGGCGGTGTCGTAGCCCGCGTCCTCGGGGAGTACGAGGCTGCCGGTGAGCGCGGCGCGCAGGGTGCTCCAGGGCACCGTGCCGCTCCCGGCGGCGAGGACGAGGCCACCGCTGCCCGCGGTCAGGGCGACCGCGGCGGTGGTGGCGGCCGAGGCCTGTATCAGGGATCGCCTGCTGAGCATGGCGAATCACTCTCCGTTCCGTCCATGCAGGACGTGAAGGTCCCGCCGGGCGGGACAGGTGTTCGGGAACACGTGCAGCATGGGCGAGGAGAGCGTGAACTCGATGGGATCGAAGAGTAGTTCGTCACCTTCGGGTGCGGGTGTGACGGGCGGGCCGGGCCGTTCCGTTCCCTGTCGGACCGGCGTCGCGCGACCCCTGACCAGGTGGGAGGTCGTGGAGGATCAAGGAGTGGGCGGAGATACGGGTGCCGTCTCCCACGGTGACCGGGCCCAGCACGGAGGCGCCCGTACCGATCAGGACCCGGTCACCGAGGACCGGGTGGCGACGACGGCCCGCCTCGCTGTCGCGCAGCCAGCCACGCGAGCCGAGAGTGACTCCGTGATAGAGCGTCACATCGTCGCCCACGACCGCCGTTTCACCGATGACCACACCGAACCCGTGGTCGATGAAGGCACGTCGGCCGATGCGGGCACCCGCGTGGATCTCCATGCCGGTCAGCAGACGGGCCAGCCGCGTGAGCGCGGCGGCCCGCAGCCGACGGCCGCGCAGGTAATGGCGGTGGGCGAGCCGGTACAGAGCCAGCCCCTGCCAACCGGCGTGCAGAAGCGCCTCCCCCCGGCCGGAGCAGGACGGGTCGCGGGCGACAACGGCCTGGAGATCCTCGCGGATCAGGCGCAGGACGGACAGTGGCGCCGGTGAAGACCGGCGGGCGGACCTTGCGCGAGGGCCCCTACCCGTACCCGTACGCGTACCTGTACCCGCACTGGAACCGGCACTGGCACCCGTACCCGCGACGCCCCTACGCGCCATACCCGCACCGTCGACCCAACTGCCCCTATGGGCAGCCGAATTACCAGCCCCGCCCCCAACCCCCGCCACACCCTCAGTAGTTCCGCTCATCACCCCGACGCCCCCACACGCTGGGCGTCCAGCCGCCTGATCCGGTACATCGTGCGCTGGAACAGCTCGTCCGCCGTCAGCGTGGCGAAGCGTTGAGGGCTGTCCTGCGCCCCCGGGATACGCAGCGGCGTCAGGGTGGTCCAAGGCGTGGGGTGGCAGAACTGCACGATGGACAGGCGGCCTTCGCTCTGGCCGGGCCTGGCCACCACCCGGTGCACGGCCGCGCGGGCCAGTCCGTTGGTGAGGCGGTCGAGGACCATGCCGACGTTGACGACGGCGTGTCCGGGCGGTGCGTCGACGGCGAGCCACTCCCCGTCGACCAGGACCTCCAGGCCCGCCGCGGTCGCCCGGGGCAGCGCGGTGATCAGGTCGAAGTCCTGGTGCTCCACCGCCCAGATGTGACGGTCGGAGGGGGCCTGTGCCATCGGCGGGTACCAGGTGGCCCGGTTGACGACGGGGCCGTCCTCCAGCATGTCGGTGAAGTAGTCGGGGTGGGCGCCGAGCGCGTCCGCGAGGGTGCGGACGACATCGTGCTGGAAGCGCAGCATACGGGTGTGCAGTTCGCGCAGTGCCGAGCCGATGCCGGGCACCAGGTGGTCGGGGAAGTACGGGTCGGGGTAGCGGGCCGGGAAGCGGACGCGCAGCGGGTGGTGCGCGGGCAACGGGGCTCCCCAGTGGAAGAGTTCCTTCCAGTCGGGCACCGTGCCCTTCTCCGCGTGCTCGGTCAGGGGTGGGGTGTACCCGGCCTGGCCGTTGCTGCCGGGGACACGGCAGGCCTTCTTCTCCTCGGGGCGCAGGGCGAAGAAGGCGTGCAGGAAGGCGTACGCCTCGTCCAGCAGGGTCTCGGGAACGGTGTTGCGGACGAGGAAGAACCCGTCGCGCAGCGCGCCGCGCAGGTGCTCCCGGCCGCCCGGCCGTCGCAGATCGATCTCCTTGAGCATGTCTGGTCCCTTCACGGGAGTCGGGCTGTGGCCCGGTCGGCGGTCATCCCTCCGCCTTGCGGAAGGACAGCGCCAAGTAGGAGAGCCAGTGGCCCTGGTACTGGAAGTCGCGGTCGATCACCTGGCGGCCAGCAGGGGTGAGGCCGGCGCGGGTGTACAGGTCGGTGACGGTCTCCTCGGGCAGCCACCAGTTCAACCGCCCGTCGTCCAGCGGGAGTTCGCTGATCGCGCCGTCGGGGCTGAGGAAGACGCTGACGGCGAGGACCCCGCCGGGGCGCAGCAGTCGGGCGCCGTGGGCCGCCCAGGCGGGCCAGTCGGCGCGGCGCTGGTGGTGGAGGCAGCCGTTGTCCACGACGATGTCGAGGTTGTCGTCGGTGAAGTCGAGGAAGTCGCCCTGCCGGAAGCGGACTTGGCCGCAGAAGGGCGGTGGGGCGTCCCATACGTCCAGCAGGTCGAGGCCGGTGGTGTCGGCGTCGAGTCGTTCGGCGAGGGCGGTGGTCTGACGGCCGCGGCCACAGCCCACGTCCAGGATGCGGCGGCGGCCCTCGGCGGGCGGGGCCGGGGCCTCGGCACAGATGAAGCGGGTGACCGCCTCGTTGGTGTCGGTTCCGGTCCATGAGTCGCGTCGGCGGCCGTACCAGGTGCCGAAGGAGTCGGCCACCACACGCCGGTAGGCGGTATAGCCGACCGCGAGCTGCTGGTCCGCCGCGGGTTCAGCGGTCCGTGGCATGGGCCCACTCCTCCGGTGTGCCGCGGCTCGCGGCGATGGCGACGGCGTGGAGGCCTCGCGGCCCCTGGTCGATGACGCGGGACGCGCTGAGCCAGGCGCCCGCGGCACTGCTGGAGACGGCGATCCGCTGGGTGTGGTGCAGCAGCCGCATCGCGTCCAGGGCCTCGGGGTAGCTGACCTCGGCGAAGGCGAAGTCGCCCTCGTACGGGGCCAGGAGGGGCTGTTTGAGGCCGTGACCGAGGCCGCCGGTGCCGTTCATGCGGCGGGCGCCGCCAGGGGCGCGGCCGTCGCCGTAGGGGGCCTCGGTGGGGAAGACGGCCACGGCGGTGCAGCCGGTCCAACGGGCGCGCAGGGCCTGGGTGGTGCCGACCGCGGTACCGGCGGAGCCGACGGACGCGGCGAACGCGACGGGCCGTACGCCTTCCCGGGTGAGCCGGGCGATGATCTCGGCGCCGGTGTGTTCGCGGTGCATGGCGACGGCCTCGGGGGCGCAGTGCTGGAGCAGCAGGTGCCGGTCCTCGTCCTCGGCGATGCGCGCGGCCTCGTTCATGGCGCCGAGGAATCCGGTGCCTTCGGGTCCGTGGCTGACGCGGGCGCCGTGGCGGCGCAGGGTGTCGACGAGCCGGGCGGGTGAGCCGTGCGGGACCGCCAGGTGCAGATCGAGGCCCAGGTGGGCGCACATCTCGGCGAGAGCGAGGGCGAGGGAGCCGCCGGAGTACTCCACGAGCCGTACCCGGGGGGTGCCGGTCCGGGCCACGGCCGCGCACAACAGGGCATAGGCGGTACGGGCCTTGACGGTGCCGGTGCGGTTGGCGGCCTCCGCCTTGAGCCATACGGTGCCGCGGCCGTCGCGGCTGGGTACGGGGACGAGCGGGGTGTGGCCGATGTCGGGCCGGAGTGCGGCGAGGCCGGGCAGCAGGCGGGTCGCGTGCCGCTCCAGCGGTCCGAAGGGGGCTTCGAGGGCGTCACGGTCGGGGCGACGCGCGGTCAGGGCCCGCGTGATGTGCGTGAGGCCGGTGCCGGTCGGGGCCGGTGTGGGTGCGTAGGCGCGTCCCGGTTCGGCCGTGACGGTGGCCGGGAGCGGCATGACGGGCGCGGTCATGACGGACGCTCGCTGGTGGCGAGGCGGAAGCCGACGGGGTAGAGCGGGCCGGGGAAGGCGCCGTGCCGGCGGCGGGTGCGGGTGAGGTCTCCGAAGCGGGCGAAGCTGCCGCCGCGGGCGACGCGGTAGGTGCCCATCGTCTGGACGAGGTGGTCGGCGATGTGCTCGCCGCCCGGGTAGGGGGCGTAGTCGTCGGCGGTGAACTCTTCCACGTTTCCTCCCATGTCGTGTGCCCCGAAGGGGGATTGACCGGCCGGGAACGCGCCGACCGGGGTGGTCGTGTGCACGCCCGACTCGCGGGTGTTGGCGGCGTCCGGGTCGAACCCGCCCTCCCACGGGTAGGGGCGGCCCTCGGGCCCCTTGGCCGCGTACTCCCACTCCGCTTCGGTGGGCAGCCGCCAGGGGTGTCCGGTGCGGTCGCCGAGCCAACGCGCGTACTGGTCGGCGTGTTCGGGACGGATCCCGGCGACGGGGTGGTTGGCGCGGTCCCAGGGGTAGGCGCCGAGGTACCAGGTGGTGGGCCGGTCCTCGAGTCCGGTGTCGGCGAGGAAGTCACGCCACTCGCCGTTGGTCACGAGGTAGCGGGAGATCCAGAAGTCGCCGATCTCCACGGTGTGTTCGGGGGTCTCCTTGAGGATCCAGGACTCCTCGACGCCCTTGTCCGCCCAGTACCGGGTGACGTACCCGACCTCCTCGGCGGGCAGGCCGATCGGGACCTGGGCGCCGGGGACGAAGCAGGTGGTCGGGGAGGGCGTGATGCGCGGGTCGCCGATCAGGGCCAACGTGCCTCCGGCGGCGAGCCGTTCGGGCAGCGGCAGCGAGGGGTCCTCGACGGCGGCGGCCAGCCGCAGCCGGTCCGCGGAGAGCGCGTGCGGGCCGGGCGAGCGGTGGACGCGTCCGGGGTCGGCGAGGTCCGCCTGTTCCTTGAAGTGCGGGGAGTCCGCGAGGTCTTCGAGGTTCATGCCCCGGCCTCCGTCAGCAGCGCGAGGGTGTGCCCGCTGCCCGCCTTGGCCGACAGATAGCGGGCGTTGTCCGGGGTGAGATGGACGCCGGTGGGAACGATGTCCTCGACACGGATGCCGAGGGCGCGCAACTGGGCCACCTTGTCGGGGTTGTTGGTCAGCAGCCGGATACGGTGCAGGCCGAGGGCGCGCAGCATCGCGGCGGCGGCCCGGTAGTCGCGTTCGTCCTCGCCGCGCCCGATGAGGCGGTTGGCGCTGAACGTGTCGATGTCCTGGTCCTGGAGGACATAGGTGTCGAGCTTGTTGTACAGGCCGATGCCGCGGCCTTCCTGGCGCAGATAGAGCAGGACACCGCCCTCGTCGGCCAGTGCGGTGAGCGCCTCGTCGAGCTGGGGTCCGCAGTCGCAGCGGGCGGAGCCGAGCATGTCGCCGGTCAGGCACTCGCTGTGCATGCGGACGAGGGGCACGGTGCCCGGTGGGTGGGGCAGGACGCAGGCGATGTGTTCCTGGGCGTCGGGCAGGTCGTGGAAGGTGACCAGTTCGGCCGTACGGCCTCGGGCGCGCTCCAGGGTGATGGGCACGCGGGCGCGGACGGCGCAGGTGGTCTGTGGCATGACGGTGACGTTCATGCGGCCCTGCTTTCCACCGCGCGGGCGGTGCCCTGCGCGGTCGTCGGGGGTGCGGTCGGGGTGTGGAGCAGGTCGGTCAGGTGCAGTGAGCGCTCGATGACGGGGTGTCCGTCGGCGTCGAGTCCGACGACGAGGACGCGGCCGTCCCAGCCCGCGACGGCGACCGTGCCGTCCTGGAGGCGGAGCATGCAGGACACACCCTGGGTGAACTCGGCGAGGACGCGGCCCGAGGCGAGGGTGGCGGCCGAGTCGTCCCAGTCGATGTGCCAGGCGTACAGCCCGAAGTCGTAGGAGCCGGCGAGGGCGACGGGGCGTTCGGCGGTGCCCAGCAGGGCCACGCACTTGACGGACTCGTCGGGGCCGAGCAGGGTCTGCACGCGTGCGGCGCGCAGGCTCCCGTCGGGCAGGCGGGTGAGGCGTCCGGCCTTGACGGTGTGGTCGCGGGAGGCGCTGGCGGCGGCTTCGGAGCCGAGCGTGGCCACCGCATTGACGAGGTTGCCGTGCTCCCACAACGTGCTGCGGTCGTGCGGCCCTCCGGCGGTCACGGTGCGGTCGGTGGCCGCCGACAGGAAGCCGCCGGGGACGGCGGCGAGGGACTTCACGGAGCCGTCGTGCGCCTCGATCCGCTCCCGTACGTCGAGGGTGTCGGGGTCGAGGAGCAGGAACTCCCCGTTGTAGGTCCCGGCGACGACGCTTCCCTCGTGGACGGTGAGGGAGGGCACGGGGGCGCCGAGGGCGGGGCTGGAGACGAGCGTGGTGCCGTCATGGCGCAGCACATGCCCGGAGTAGGTGCCCGCGTAGAGGGTGTCGCCGTCGGTGGTGAGGGAGAGGATCGGGCCGTCGGTGAGCGTGGTCGGCCGGGCCGGGGCGCCCTCGGTGACGACGACGACGAGGCCGGAGTCGGTGCCGATGAGAAGTTCGTCGCCGCGCTGGGCCAGGGCGTTGGGCCCGTGGGTGGCGGCGTCGGGCCCGGCCAGTGCGCGGCCGGTCGTCAGGTCGTACAGATGCGGGCCGTTCCAGAAGCTGCCGGCCGCGACGACCCCGTGGGCGACGGCGACCGAGCGCGGCCACACCCGGCGGTCCTCGACGCGGTGGCGGAGGGTGCCGTCGAGGGCGAAGTGGTGCAGGGCGCCGTCGTAGGCGCCGACGACGAAGGACGTGTCGTCCTCGGCCCAGGCCACCGCGCGTGCGGCCGAGGTGGAGACGGCGACGGTGCGTACGACGTCCAGTGCGGCGGTGAGCAGATCGACGGCGCCGTCGTCGCGGGCCACGGCGAGCAGGCGGCCGGAGTGGGACCACGCGCAGCCCTCGATGGAGGAGTCGTAGCGGCGGGTGAGCGGCGGGGCCGTGCCGTCGGGGTCGCTGACGGCGACCAGGCCGTCCTCGCCGACGGTGGCGACCAGGCCCTGCGGGCTGACCGACACCATCATGCAGTGCGCCTCGTGCGCGCCGACCTCGGCGAGGAAGGTGCCGTCGGCGGCCGACCACAAGGTGGCACGCCCGTCCTCGGAGACACAGATGAGCCGCTCGCCGTCGGGCAGCCAGGCCACCGCGTTGATGTCGTCGGTGTGCCGGGCCAGCACGGTGTGCAGGGTGGTGCGGCCCCGGTCGTCCACCCGCCACACCGCGACCGTCTTGTCGGCCGAGGCGGTGGCCAGGACCTCGGGGTCGGCCGGGTTCCACGCGGAGGCGTTGACCAGGCGGCGGTGGCGCAGCCGGGCCAGCGGGGTGGGCCGGGCCGGGTCGGCGGTGTCCCAGACGAGCACCGAGCCGTCGTACGAACAACTGGCCAGGCGCTTGCCGTCGGGCCTGAACTCCACATGGGTCAACGGAGCGGAGTGGCCTGGTCCTTGCGGGGGAAGGTCAATGGTTCGCACGCCGTCTCGTCCTTCTCTTCGAATTCTGTGGCAGCGCTGAAATTAGGCGGATGCCATGACGAACGGCGAGTCACCGAAGGGAAATGTGGCAACTTCCGGTATTCGACGCCCTGTTGTTGACAGGTCCGGCGGGCCGGGTGCGAACAGGGTGCGTGCGCCCGCTACTTGACTCATTACCAGCGGCTTCCTTGAGGAACCGGGCGCTCCGGGCGGAGGCTGGTACGGAATTCAGGACCGGCCAGGGAGATGAGCGGCATGCACATAGTTCTGGTGGAGACGACGTTGGTCCGCGGATTCGACATGGTCGCGGAGATGGCGGACTCCGGAATCGAGGTCAGTTTCGTCACCGGCGATCTCGACGCCTATCAGGGAATGCAGGGCTTCGAACTGTCCTCGCGTGCCGCACGCATCGTGGAGGTGCCCTCCCTGGCCGCCGGGAACCTCGCCGAGCGGCTGCGCGGGCGGCTGGGCCCCACCCCGCCCGACGGTGTGATCGGGCGCGACGAGGTGTATCCGTTCGCCGTGGCCGAACTCGCGCGGGATCTCGGCGTGCCGCACGAGTCGGTGGCGGCGGCCCGGATCCTCGGCGACAAGGCCGCCGTCCGCGCACGCCTGGCCGAACACGGCGTCGGCACGCTGCGCTGGCGCGTCGCCACCACCGAGACGGAGGGGCTGGCCGCGGTCGACGCGATAGGGCTGCCGGTCGTCGTGAAGCCCACCGCGGGCGGCTGGTCCCTGGGTGTGACCATCGCCTGGACCCGGGCGGAGGCGGCCCGTGCGCTGGCCGAGGTGCTCGGTGCGCCGCCGGGCCGCGACGGCGCACCGCCGAAGGCGCTGGTCGAGGAGTACGCGGTCGGCCGGCACGTCAGCGCGGAACTGCTGGTGCAGGGCGAGCGCGTGGTGCTGCTCGGGTTCGCCGCACGGCTGCCCGCACCGCCCGGCCAGGCGGCCGAACTCGGCGGCCACTTCCCGGCGCGCATCGAACAGGAGGCCGCCGCACGGGACTTCGTCCTCGACGTGATCCGCGCGCTGGGCCTGCGCGCGTCCGCCGTCCACGCCGAGCTGCTGCTCACCCCCACCGGACCCGAACTGATCGAGATCAACGGCCGGATCGCCGGACATGTGGTGGCACGCCAGATGTCGCTCGCGCTGGGCCGCTCCCTCACCCACGACCTGGTGGCCCTCGCGGTCGGCGAGCCGGTACGGGAGGCCGCGCCGCCCGAGTCGGTCATCGCGCTGCACCAGCTCTACAGCACGGTGGACGCGGAGGTCGGCGCGGCGAAGCCGGTGGAGGTGCTCTCGCCCGAGGTGATCGAGTCGCAGGTCACCGTGGGCCCAGGCGACCGCGTACGGGCGCTGCGCACCAACCGCGACCGCATCGGCTACGTCCTGGCCCGCGGCCCCGGCGACGAGGAGGCCGCGCACACCGCCGAAGCGGCGGCCCGGCGGATCCTCACCTCACTGGAACTGACGCCCCTCGACACCGTGTTGGAGGCGGAACCACCCGGTGGCGAGCACCTGCTCCTGCTGCTGGGCGCGGACGATCCCGTCGAGCGGATCCTGACGGCCGTCGGCGCGGTGACCACCCGCGTGAGCGTCGTGTGGACCTCGGGCCCGGAGGGCGAGCGGGAGGCGCGGGCGCTGTGGAGCCTGCACTGCCGAGGGCAGTGGCACGGCGCGTCGACCGGGCCGGGCATCCGGGCTGCCGCGCGGACGGTGCACGCCGCCGAGCCGGTACGGGCCCTGCTGACGTTCTCCCCGGCCCCCGCCGCACGGCAGTTGCGCGACGGCGCCCCGCCCACGGACCCCACCGCCTGCCCGCCGCCCGGACACACGGTCGTGGTGGCCGCCCACCGCGGCGCGGTACGGGCGCTCGCCGTCCTCGACGAGGAACCCGGCACCCGGCTGTGCCCCTCCGGCCTGGACGCGCGGCGGACCGACGAACTCACCGCACGCGCTGTGCACGCCGTACGCGAGGCAGCGCTCGAGGGCATCGTGCGCTGCGTGTTCCCCGCCGCCGATCCGAGCACCCCCGAACTGCTGCCCGGCCTGGACGCGTCGACCATCGACCTCTACGACGCCGCGCACACCCGGAGTCTGGTCACCGCCGCGGCCGAGGTCGCGCTCGGGCGGGCGCCGCGCGGCGCTGCTCGCGGCGCGGTCGCCGTGCAGCGCGCCGTGCCCGCACCGGACGGCCGAAGCCGGGTGGTGGAGGCCCCCACCGCCGCCGAACTGAGCGCGCGGCGGGGGGTGTTCAGGGCGCAGGTGTTCACCGGAGCCGGTGAAGTGCTCGACGGGGGCACCGTCTGGCTGCGGCACACCGTGGTCGCGGCCGACCGGCGGCGGGCCCGTGCCGCGGCGGAGCGGCTCGAACGCTCCCTCGTGCTGCGCACCGCCGCGCAGGACCGCACCCATGTCCTGCTCGTGGACCGGCTCGGCGCGCCCGCCTGGACCCTCGCGGACGGCACCGCGCCCGTCCTGCCCGCCGACCGGTTCCGGCTGAGCGTGCTCACATCGGGCGCCGAGGCCGGGCCCGCCGATCTCGTCGTCCGCACCGACCCCTTCGACGACTTCGCGCTGGGCCACCTCGCGCGGGCCGTGCACGCGGCGCACCCGGTGCACCGGGTGGCCGCCCTGTCGGAGCGGCTGCTCGAACCCGCCGCGCGGCTGCGGCGGTTGCTGGGTGTGCCGGGCGAACGGCCGGAGGAGGCACGGCGCTTCGTGGACAAGGCCGTCATGAAGCGCATCTCCCGCCGCCACGGCGTCCGTTGCGCCGACGGGCTGCTCGCGCACAGCCCGCAGGAGGTGACGGCGCTGTTCGACCGCCACGGCAGGATCGTCCTCAAGCCGCGGGCCGCGTCCGGTTCCCAGGGCGTGGTGGTGCTCTCGAGCCGCCCGGCTCTGGAGCGGTGGCTGCGCGAGGAGTTCACCCCGGGCACGCATCTGTGCGAGGAGTTCGTCGACGCCCCGATGTGCCATATCGACGCGGTCGTACGCGACGGCGAGCCGCTGTGGAACGTCTCCGTCTACACGCGCGACACCATGGCCCTGCGGCACGGCCGCCCGCTGTCGTCGGCGACGGTCGCGGACCCGGCGGTGCGCGCGGCGGCCGGACGGCTGCTCGCGCAGGTCGTGGACGCCTGGCGGATCCGCGACAGTGTGCTGCACCTGGAGGCGTTCGTCACCGACGAGCATCTGACGTTCTGCGAGGTGGCCGCCCGGCCCGGCGGTGCCGGTGTCGTCCAGGCGTTCCTCGCCACCCATGGCGTCGACCTGCGCCACGCCAAGATCCTCGCCGACGCGGGCGAGGACCCGCTCACCGGGCGCCGCGCGCCGGTCGCCGCGTACGCCGGGTGGACCGAGACCTACAGCGGCGCCGGACGGCTGCTGGAGTACGACGACTCGACGGTGGCGCCGCTGGCCCATGTCCGCTCCGTGCGGGCACGCGTCGGCGACATCATCCCCGCGTCGACGTTCTCCGGCACCGGGATCAGCACCCATGTCTTCGTCCACGACACCCACACCGGAGTGGCGCGGCTGCTGGCCCGTGCCGAGCGCGAAGTGCGTGTGGTGACGGGCCCGGTGGACGAGGAGGCGGCGCGATGATCCTCGGCTTCCTGGGCAGCGCCTCCAAGGACTCGGTGACCCGCGAGATGCTGCTGCGCGCCGGCACCCGCATCGAGGAGGCCGGTGTCGCCTTCGAACTGGTCGACCTGGCCGTGGAGTTCCCGCGCGCCCACGCCCTGGAGGACTACGACCGTCCGCCGCCCGGCAGCCAGACCGCGCTGCTGCGCGCCCGTGTCGCCGCGGCCGACGGCGCGTTGCTGGCCACACCCGTCTACCACGGTTCGTACAGCGCCCTGTTGAAGAACGCGCTGGACCATCTCAAGGGCGACGCGCTGGCCGGGCGTCCGGCCGGACTCATCGCCGCGGGTGGCGGTCCGCGCGGCGCCGGTACGGCCTGCGATCAACTGCGCACCGTCGTACGGGCGTTGGGTGGCTGGGCGACACCCACCCATGTGGCCACCACCGCCGCCGACCTGACACCGGGCGCGCCGCGGGACTTCCTCGACAAGCGGCTCGACGACCTCGTCACCGAACTGCTGTCGTTCCGTCCCCCGGTGCGCACAGCGCCCCGTGCGCCGTCCCGCACCCTGCTGCGCACGCCGCCCCGCGCACTGTCCAACTCTTCCTCATCCGCCCCTCGTTGAAAGGCCTCACCGTCATGGGCTCCCCTCACCTTCTGCTCCTCGCCGGGATCGGCGGCCACGCCCCCGAAGAGGCCCTCGACTCGCTGTCCTCGGTCACCGACACCATCAGCGTCGTGTACGTGACGGCCTGGCGCCCGTCCGCGCCGGTACGCGCGGGCTGGGAACGGCGCGGTCTGCGCGGCGAGTTCCTGGACGCCGCCGACCTGGAGGAGGCGGTCGAGGCCGCCGTCGCCCTGGACGGCCGCCACCCGCTGGACGGCGTCGTGACCTACTCCGAGCTGCTGCTGCGCCCCCAGGCCGAGATCGCCGAGCGGCTGGGGCTGCCGGGCAACCGGCCCGACGCGGTGGCCGTCGCCCAGTCCAAGGCGCGCCAGCGCCTCGTTTTCGCCGAGCGCGGGGTGCCGTCGCCCGGCTTCGAGGTGATCATCGACGAGCGGGATCTTGCGGCGGCGGCGGCCCGGGTCGGGCTGCCCGGGGTGTTCAAGCCCTCGCTGGGCGCGGGCAGTCAGAGCGTCCGGCTCGTGTCCACGTACGCGGAGCTGATCCACGCCTTCGCCGCCGCCCGCGCCGAGAAGACCGCCTTCCTCCAGTCCGACGAGGCGTATCTGCTGGAGGAGCGGATGGCGCTGGAGGAGGACGGCGACGCGGGCTACGCGGCGTACTGCAGCGTGGAGTCGCTGCTGGCCGCGGGCACCGCCCACCATCTGGCGGTCACCGACCGGCTGCCTCTGGAGCACGGGTACGCCGAGGAGGGCTGTGTGCTGCCGTCCCGGCTGGACGCGGCGACCACCGCGGCCGTCGTCGACGTCGCCGACCAGGCGATCAGGGCGGTCGGGCTGACCTGCGGCGCGGTGCACACCGAGGTCGCCCTGACCGTGGACGGCCCCAAGGTCATCGAGGTCAACGCGCGCGCCGGGGGCCCGCTGCCCGCCATGTTCAAGGTGGCCGCCGGGTACGACTACGCGGCCGAGATCGGCCGCAGCTCCCTCGGGCTGCCGCCGGCCGGGCTGCCGGAGTTCACCCGGGCGGCGCTGCTGCGGTTCCTGCCGATCCCGGCCGGGTCCTGGCGGGTGGCCGCGCAGACGCCCGCCGAGGAGGTGCTGCGCGCCTTCCCCGAACTCGTCTATCTCTCTCCGCGCTTCCTGCCGGGCCAGCAGGCGAACAGGCAGCGTACCCTGCATCTGGCCAGCTTCCTGGTGGACGCCCCCGACGTGCCCACGGCCCGTGTCCTCACCTCCCAGGTGGAGCGCGCTCTGGGCATCCGACTGGTGCCGGGGTTCGACGCCACGGCGGGAGCGGACCGTGACTGACGGGGCCGCGCCGGAACGGGCCCCACGACCGGCGCCGGTACAGGCGGCACGACCGGCGCCGGTCCGCGGGTTCTACGCCGTCGGGCTGTGCGACGCCATCGGCCTCGGCATGTATCTGTCGCTCTCGGTGCTGTTCCTCGACCGGGCGGCTGACCTGACGAACCATCAGATCGGTCTGGTGCTCGGCGCGTCGGGTGTGGCCTCCCTGGTGGGCGCGATGCCGATCGCCCGTGCCGCCGAACGGTTCGGTATCCGGGCCGTGTTGTGTGTCCTGTTCCTCGTCCGCTGCGGCGCCTTCCTCGCGTTGGCGGCGGTCGCCACCTTCACCGAGGCGCTGTGCGCGGCGGCGGTGGCGGGGCTGCTCAGCCGCGGCATCGGGCCGCTGATCGAGTCCGGGCTGATCAACCGGGTCCGCGACGCCCAGGCCGTGGGCGCGCTGGCCCGGGTACGGACCCTGCGCAACGTCGGGCTCGCGGCCGGGGCGCTGCCCTCGGGTGCCGCCATCGCCGTCGACGAGCCGTGGGCGTACCGGGCGGTGCTGCTGGCCTCGGCCGTGCTGTTCCTGGGCTGCGCGGCGATCTGCCGCGGCTTCCCGGACACGGCCGCGTCGGCGTCCGCCCGGCCGGGCGGACGGGCGAGGATCCTGCGCAACCGGGCCTTCCTGAGCATCACCGCGCTGTACGGGGCGCTCACCCTGTCGGCGCTGCTGCTCGGCATCGGGATGCCCCTGTGGATCGTGCAGCGCACGCAAGCCCCTTCCTGGAGTGTGACGTTGATCCAACTGCTGAACACGGCCCTGGTGGTGCTGCTCCAGGTACGGCTCAGCAAGGGTTCCGAACGGCTCACGCGCGCACGGGCGTTGATGTGCGGCGGCGGGCTGCTGGCCGGATTCGGCGCGCTGACGGCCCCGTTGACCGGGCTGGGCGGCGGGCGTCTCGACCTCGCGGTCGTGGTCGTGGCCGCGGTGCTGCTGTCGCTGGGCGAGGTACTGATCACGGTGGGGACGACGGGGGCGGCGCTGCTGCACATCCCCGAGGGGCAGAAGACCAGCCATCTCGCCGCGCTCAACCTGGGCTTCGCGGTGACGACGATCGTCGGTCCGCCTCTGATCAGCACCAGCGTCGGCTGGGACTGGGCGGGTTGGGCCGGTTGGGCGGCGTTCTTCACGGTACTGGGGCTGCTTGCCCTGCGCGTCCCCGGACCGTCGGCGGCCATGACGTCCGCGCGACTGCCCGCGGCGACCGCGACCGCCTGACGACGTCACCGCCGCACCGGTGGCCGGGGCACACCCCGGCCGCCCCGCAGACACGGCCCGCGCCGCCCCTACGGGGTCGGGTGGCGCGGGCCGTTCACCATGCCGGGCGACACCGGCCGTTCGGCCACGCTGGCGTCAACCGGCTGTTCGGCACCGCGGGCGTCAGTCGAAGACCGGGCCCTGGGTGCGGCTGCGTTTGAGTTCGTAGAAGCCGGGTGTGGCGGCCAGCAGCACCAGGCCGTCCCACAGCCGCAGCGCCTCCTGACCGCGTGGGGTGGGGGTGAGGACCGGGCCGAAGAAGGCCGTACTCGTGCCGTCGGGGCCCGGCAGGGAGATCACCGGGGTGCCGACCTCCTGGCCGACCCGGTCGATGCCCTCCTGGTGGCAGGCGCGCAACTCGCGGTCGTACGTGTCCAGTTCGGCGTACTGGATCAGATCCGGCGAGAGTCCGGCCTCCTCGAGAGCCTCGGTGATCGCCGCGCGGCTCGGGCCGGTGCCCTGCCGGTGGATGCGTTCACCGAGAGCGGTGTAGAGCCGGCCGGTGACCTCCGGACCGTACTTCTGCTGGGCGGCGATCACCACCCGTACCGGCGCCCAGCCCTCGGTGAGCAGCCGCTGATAGCGCTCGGGCAGGTCCTCACGGCCCTCGTTCAGGACGGCCAGGCTCATGATGTGCCAGCGGATGTCGAGGGCGCGCCGTTCGGCGACGTCCAGCAGCCAGCGGGACGTCATCCACGCCCAGGGGCACACCGGGTCGAACCAGAAGTCGACGGGGACGGGCTCAGTCGCGGGCACGGTCAAGGCCTCCTTCGTTCGCGGGCACGGTCAATGGCCTCCTTCGTTCCCGTCGGCGGCGGGCCGCCACCGACTCGTACGGCGTGTGCACACCGTCGGCGCGGCCGGTCAAGGAGCGGCCAAGAGCCTGCCAATGCCGAGGAGGGGCGCTGATGCCGGTCAGTCCGCCAACCCGTCAGTCCGTCAGTCCGCGCCGACCTCCAGCGCGAAGTGCAGGGCCGAGATGGTCATGCGCCGGGCGTGGTAGAAGCGGTGGGCGGACTGGTTGGTGACGCCGGAGTCGAGTTCGACGCGGTCGCAGTGCGCGGCGCGGGCCCGTGCGGTGAGATGCCGCAGCAGCTCGGCGCCGATCCCGGCGGAGCGGCGGGCGGGGTCGGTGACCAGGTCGTCGACGAAGAGCACCCGGCCGCGGCTGGTGGCGAGCACGCGGTGCGTGGCCACGCCCGCACAGTGGCCGTGGGGGTCGTAGGCGGCGGTGAACACCAGCCCCTGCCGGTGGGCCTCGGCCGCGAACCGGTCGAAGTCGGCGTCGGTGAGCGCGGGACGCAGGACGCGGACGAGCGGTCGTATGTCCGTGGTCATCCGTCGGTCGTCGGGCGGTACGTCGGTCATGGTGAGGGTCGTCGTGGGATTCATGGGGGAGAGGGTAGGAGCACGGGGCGCCCGCCGGAGGGGAGTTGACGCACCCGGGTGCGACCTGACGGAGCGTGGCCCGCGATCGGCGCGCACACTGCTGCCTACCGCCGCGGAGGTGCAGACTCGACGACCATGCGTGCCGCTTACATCACTCAGCTCGGCTCCCCGGACGTCATCCGCTACGGCGAGCTTCCGCCGCCCGTGGCAGGACCGCACGATGTGCTGGTCGACGTCGAGGTGAGCGCCGTCAACCATGTGGACACCTTCGTCCGTTCCGGGGCCTGGCGTACCCCCGTCGAGTTCCCCTTCGTCATCGGTCGCGATCTGGTCGGCACGGTGGTCCGGGCCGGTCCCGGCGCCCCCGGCTTCCAGGTGGGCGACCGGGTCTGGTGCAACAGCCTGGGCCATGACGGCCGTCAGGGCGCCGCCGCCGAGCAGGCCGTGGTGCCCGTGGACCGCCTCTACCACCTGCCCGACGGCGTGGCCGCCGTGGACGCGGTGGCCCTCGCCCACCCGGCCGCGACCGCACACCTCGCGCTGTTCACGCACGGCGGGCTGCGGCCGGGCGAGACCGTCGCCGTGCTCGGCGCCGGCGGCAACGTCGGCAGCGCGCTGGTGGTGATGGCGGTCCGGGCCGGGGCGCGGGTCATCGCCGTCGCCTCCGGTCGCGACGCGGAGTACGTACGGTCGCTGGGCGCCCACGAGGTCATCGACTACCGCTCCCCCGACGTGGCCGGGCGGATCCGGGCCGCCGCCCCGCGCGGTGTGGACGTCCACGTCGACACCTCCGGCCGCAATGACCTGGACACGGCCGTGGACCTGCTCGCGAGCCGGGGCCGCGTCGTGCTGATGGCGGGCCTGCGCACCCGCCCCGTACTGCCCGTCGGGCCGCTGTATCTGATGGACCGCTCCGTGCACGGCTTCGCCATCTCGCACGCCGACACCGCCCAACTCGCCGACGCGGCCCGCGGGATCAACGATCTGCTGGCGCAGGGCCTGCTGCGTCCGCGCGCCACCGAGGTGCTCCCGCTGAGCGAGGCCGAGCAGGCGCACCGCCGACTGGACGAGGGGAAGGTGCACGGCAAGCTGGTGCTGCGGGTACGCGACTGACCGGTCCGTCCGTACCGGATTCCCCAGGGCGCCGCGGGTCCGGCCCGCGGCGCCTTCGCACACCCGCGCCCCGGCCCCCTCCCGCAATTCCCCACCCCCATTCATCGACTTTGCTTGTCGACTATGTCCACCGATTCCGCACAGCTGTCCTGAATTGAAACTTGACGGACCCCGAACGGCTTGATTGCTCGCCTTCCTGAGCCATCGGCACGCTTACCGGCATGACAGCCACGACGGAAACCATCATCAACAATTCACCGCTCTTCGAACTCGACGCCCGTATTCGTGTTTCCGCGACACCCGCACAGGTCTACTCCGTGGTCAGCGATCTGACCCGCAGCAAGGAGTGGAGCCCGGAGTGCCAGGGCGGCGAGTGGACCGAGGGCGCGCCCTCGGCGGTCGGCTCGGTCTTCCGCGGCGAGAACCTGCGCAGCGAGGACGTGGTCGGCTGGGCCCCGCTGGTGCGCGGCACCTGGTACACCGAGGCCCGTGTGGTCGCCGCCGAGCCCGGCCGCACCTTCCGCTGGATGATGCTCACCCACGCCCATGAGGACCAGGAGTCCATCTGGGGCTTCGACGTCGAGGACGCCGGCGACGGCGCCTGCTGGCTCGTGCACCACTTCCGGATGGGCAAGGCCACCGCCGGTATCCACAAGATCGTCGCCGATCTCGACGAGGACGGCCGCGAGCGGTTCGTCACCGAGTGGACGGAGAAGCTCGAGCGGGATCTCGACGACACCCTGGCCCGTATCAAGGTCGTCGTCGAGAACGACGCGAAGATCTGAGATCGACGAGCTGATCCGAGACAGACGCGAAGATCTGGGATCGAAACGAAGATCCGAGACCGACGGCAATTCAGCGTCACCGCAGGCCCTCTTCATGAATCCGCAGCCATGGACGAGAGATCGGTTATATGTTTCTTCAGCGAATAGGAAGCAAGGGAATACGACTCGGCACGCTGTTCGACCGGGCAGCGGCCCGACATCCGGCGAATTTCGTGATCCTCGATCACGACCTGGACATCGCCCCCGGGCTCGGCCGCCGTATGACCCTGACCGAACTGGCCGACCTGGTGGACGACTTCGCCTCCCGACTGTGGTCGGTCAAGGTGCGTCCCGGGGACCATGTCGTCGTACACAAGAGCGACGGCTTCGACATCTCCCTCCTCGCCTGTGCCATCGCCCGCACCGGCGCCATCCCGGTTCTGCTGTCCCCCAAGCTGGACGGCGCGACGGTCGCCGAACTGCTGCGCCGGGTCGGACGGCCGTTCCTCGTCACCGACCAGGACAAGCTCGAACACCACCTGCCCGCCGAGGTCTTCGAGCTGTCCCGCACCGTGCTGCTGGCCCGCGGCGAGTACGCGGGAGCCACCTCGTTCGCCGCGCTGGCCGGTGTCGAGCGGGTGCCCGCGGTCGCCATGCCCATCGACCACCCCACCCTGATCACCCACACCTCCGGAACCACCGGCACCCCGAAGCTGGCCGTGCACACCGGCATGAGCTTCCAGGCCCGTTACCGCCCGCAGGCCACCGTCGTGGCCACCGCCGTGCGACGCAGTGAACCCATCGCGGTCCATGTGTCGTTCGTGCACTCACGGATGTTCACGGCCATGCCCATCTCGATCCTCCAGGGGCACCCGCTGATCATCCTCAGGGACGACGACCCGAAGACGGTGGGCGAGCTGTTCGCCCAGACCCCGCCCGGCTTCATCGAGGCCCACCCCAACACGTTCCTGCGCTGGGAGGAGCTGGCCGACGATCCGCGCGGGCCGCTGGCCAACGTCAAGTACTTCTCCAGCACCTTCGACGCCATCCACCCGCGTACCGTCAACACGCTGCTCAAGGCGTCCCGTCGCAAGGGGCGGCGCTTCGCCCAGGCGTACGGGCAGAGCGAGGTCGGCCCGATCGCCGCGCGCACGTACTCGCTCAAGGACGGGGCCGACTTCAACGGCCGCTGCGTCGGCATGCCGTTCCCGGGCATGACCGGGGTACGCGTGGTCAGCCGCAACGGCGCGCCCGTCACCAAGGAGAACCCCGGCTTCATCGAGGTCAGGAGCGACGGCCGGATCGTCACCTACCTCGGTGAGCACCAGCGCTGGCAGAAGCAGGTCAGCGACGGCTGGTGGCGCATGGGTGACCTCGGCTACCGCACCAAGCTGGGCTGTCTGCACCTGCTGGACCGCGAGGTCGACGAGATCCCCGGTGTGCAGTCGACGCTGGAGATCGAGGACAAGCTGTTCACCCGGCTGCCCGAGCTGGTCGAGGTCATCATCATCCCCGGCCCGGACGGCCGTGCCGTACCGGTGGTGTGCACCCGCGACGACACACCCCTGGACGACCTGTCCTGGAAGACGGCGGTGGTCGACCTGCCCGCCCTCGCCGATCCGGTCCAGTGGCGTCTCGAGGACCTCCCGCAGACCGCCACCACCAAGATCAAGCGCCTGGAACTGGCCCGCCTGCTGGCGGCCGGTGCCGACAAGTAGCCCGCTCACCCCCGCTCCCTGCGGAACCGGCGGCCGACTCTCCTGACCGGCCGCCGGTCACCCTCTTCCCAGAACGGAGAATTGGCATGCACAGCACCCTCGAGGTCTGCATCATCGGTGCCGGCCCCCGCGGGCTGTCGGTACTGGAACGGCTGCTGGCCAACGAGCGCCGTACCCGCGCACACGGCGCCGTCACCGTCCACGTCGTCGACCCCTCGGCGCCCGGCGCCGGCACCGTGTGGCGCACCGCGCAGTCCCAGCACCTGCTGATGAACACCGTCGCCTCGCAGATCACCGTCTTCACCGACGACAGCGCGCAGATCGACGGGCCCATCGAGCCGGGCCCCAGCCTGTACGAGTGGGCCAAGAGCCTCGCGCTGCTCGCGGACCCCGCCGACCACGACCCGGCCGTGCTCGCCGAGGCCGAACGGCTCGGCCCGGACTCGTATCCCACGCGCGCGTTCTACGGCCACTACCTTCAGGACTGCTTCCAGCGCATCGTCGACCGCGCGCCCGACCACGTCGAGGTCAGGGTGCACCGCTCGCGTGCCGTGGCCGCGGCCGACACCCATGGCGTGCCCGGCGGCCCGCAGGGCATCCGGCTGGAGAACGGCACCCGGCTCAACGAGCTGGACGCCATCGTGATGGCGCAGGGGCACGTCCCGGCCCGGCTGTCCGCGCGCGAGGCGCGCACCGCGAGCCTGTCCCGTATCCACCACCTCACCTACATCACCCCGGCCAACCCGGCCGACCTGGACCTCAGCGGTATCGCGCCGGGGCAGAACGTGCTGCTGCGCGGGCTCGGCCTCAACTTCTTCGACCACATGGCCCTGTTCACCCTGGGCCGCGGCGGGCGGTTCGAGCGCGTGGACGGCCGGCTCGTCTACCGTCGCTCGGGCCAGGAGCCGAACCTGTACGCCTTCTCCCGGCGCGGTGTTCCCTACCACGCGCGCGGCGAGAACGAGAAGGGCGCCACCGGCCGCTACTTCCCCAAGCTGCTGACCGCCGACTACATCCGGACGCTGCGCGAGAGGTCGGCCGCGGGCGGCTCGCTCAACTTCTCCACGGACCTGTGGCCGCTGATCTCCCGTGAGGTGGAGAGCGTCTACTACGCCACGATGCTGGCCGCCCGCGGCGGCGACGTGCTGCGCGAGGAGTTCACCGAGCGCTACCTGGCGCTGGAGCCGGACGCCGATCCGGCCGCCCTGCTCGACTCCTACGGCATCACGGCCGCCGAGCGCTGGGACTGGGAGCGCCTGTCGCGCCCGTACGGCGAGCGGGTGTTCGCCGACCGCGCGGACTTCACCGGCTGGCTCCTCGCCTATCTGCGGCGCGATGTCGAGGAGTCCCGCCGCGGCAACCTCAGCGGACCGCTGAAGGCGGCCCTGGACGTCCTGCGCGACCTGCGCAACGAGGTGCGGCTCGCGGTCGACCACGGCGGCCTCGACGGCAACTCGCACCGCGACGACCTGGAGGGCTGGTACACCCCGCTCAACGCGTTCCTGTCCATCGGCCCGCCCGCCTCCCGTATCGAGGAGATGGTCGCGCTGATCGAGGCGGGCGTGCTGACGGTGACCGGACCGGGCACCCAGGTCCGGATCGACACCACGGACCGGGAGTACGTCGCGGCGTCGACGGCGGTGCCGGGCGAGCCGGTGCGGGCCACCGTGCTCATCGAGGCCCGGCTGCCCGAGCCGGACCTGCGCCGCACCGACGACCCGCTGCTGCGGCACCTGCTCGACACCGACCAGGCGACGCCGTACCGGATCCGGGGCGCCGACGGCACCGGCTACGAGACCGGCGGGCTCGCGGTGACCGAGCGGCCCTACCGGCTGCTGGACGGCCGGGGCCGTGCCCACCCGCGGCGCTTCGCCTTCGGTGTGCCCACGGAGTCGGTGCACTGGGTGACCGCGGCCGGGATCCGGCCGGGCGTCGACTCGGTGACCCTCGGCGACTCCGACGCGATCGCCCGCTCGGTGCTCGTACTGGGCCCGGTCGCCCATGTGCCGGACGGCGTACGGCCGGTGAACGCCGAGGGCGACCTGTCCGGGGTGATCGTGTGACCGACTCCCCGCACGAGCTCACCGACGCGGGGCTGTTGTCACCGGTCAGGGCGGGGACCGCGGCCGAGGCGGCCACCGGCGACCGGGCGTGGCTCCAGGCCATGCTCGACGCCGAGGCCGCCCTGGCCCGCGCCCAGGCATCGCTCGGCACCCTGCCGAAGGAGGCCGCCGAGGCCATCACGGGCGCGGCCGACGCCGACCGGCTCGACCTGCGCGCGCTGGCCCTGGCCGCCCGCCGGACCGCCAACCCCGTGGTGGGTCTGGTCAAGGCGTTCACCGCCGAGGTGGCGCGGCACGACCCGGTGGCCGCCGAGTACGTCCACCGGGGCTCCACCAGCCAGGACGTCCTGGACACCGGCACCATGCTGGTGGCCTCCCGGGTGCTGCGGATCATCCGCGCCGATCTCACGCGCACCGCGCGCGCCCTCGGCGAACTGGCCGCCCGGCACCGGGACACGCTCGCGGTCGGCCGCACCCTCGCCCTGCACGCCGTCCCGACGACGTTCGGCCTGCGGGCGGCGGGCTGGCGGGCGCTGGTCCTGGACGCGGAGGAACGGCTGGCCCGGGTCCACGAGGGCGGGCTGCCCGTCTCGTTGGGCGGGGCGGCCGGCACGCTCGCCGGATACCTGGAGTACGCGGCCGTCGGCGCCGACGGCCGACGGCCCGAAGCGGGCGCGTATCTGGACCAGTTGGTCGACGCGTACGCCGCCGAGACCGGCCTGGCCCGGCCGGTGCTGCCCTGGCACGCACTGCGCACCCCCATCGCCGACCTCGCGTCCGCGCTGGCCTTCGCCGCCGGGGCGCTCGGCAAGATCGCCGTCGATGTGCAGTCGCTGGCCCGCACCGAGGTCGGCGAGGTCGCCGAGCCGGGCGGGGAGGGCCAGGGCAGTTCCTCGGCCATGCCGCACAAGCGCAACCCGGTCCTGGCGACCCTGCTGCGCAGCGCCGCGCTCCAAGTACCCGCCCTCTCCGCCGCGTTGACGCAGTGCCTGGTCAGCGAGGACGAGCGGTCCGCGGGGGCCTGGCACGCGGAGTGGCAACTGCTGCGCGAGTGTCTGCGGTTGACCGGCGGCGCGGCGCACACCGCGGTGGAGCTGGCCGAGGGCATCGAGGTCCGCGCCGAACGGATGCGTGCCAACGTCGATCTGACGGGCAGTCAAGTCGCCTCGGAGCGGGTGGCGGCACGGCTGGCCCCGGCCCTGGGCAGAACGCGCGCCAAGGCGCTGCTCACCGAGGCCGCGCGCACGGCCGAGACCACCGGGCGCCCCCTGGCCGAGGTGCTCGCGCAACGTCCGGGCCTCCCGGACGAGGTGGCGGGCGACCTGGCCGCACTGTGCGACCCGGCGAACTACACAGGAGCCGCTGCCGCGTTGGTGGACCGTGCGCTGCGGTCCTGACACTCCCCGGTGCGGCCCGCCCGCTGTGGGCGGGCCGCACGGGAGGAACCTTCACGAACCCTGAATGCCGTGACAACGCCTGGAGAGAGCCGAGGAGAAGATGACGACCCGCCAACGAGCCCGTGGACAGTGGATCGAGAACTGGGACCCCGAGGACGAGCGCCAGTGGGAGCGAGGCGGGCGGCGGATCGCCCGGCGCAACCTCGTGCTGTCGGTACTGTCCGAGCACATCGGCTTCTCCGTATGGAGCATGTGGTCGGTCCTCGTGCTGTTCATGTCCCCGAAGATCGGCCTGGGTTTCGCCCCCGACGAGAAGTTCCTGCTGGTCGTCGTCCCCACCGTCGTGGGCTCGCTGCTGCGGCTTCCCTACAGTTGGGCAGTGACCTGGTTCGGAGGCCGTAACTGGACCGTGTTCGCCTCACTGGTGCTGCTGGTACCGACCGCGCTCACCGTGTACTTCGTTCAGCGGCCGGGCACCCCGCTGTGGGTGTTCCTGCTCATCGGCGCCACCGCCGGGTTCGGCGGCGGCAACTTCGCCTCCTCCATGACCAACATCACCGCCTTCTACCCGCAACGGCACCAGGGTTGGGCCCTTGGCCTGAACGCGGGCGGCGGCAACCTCGGCGTCGCCGCGGTGCAGTTGCTCGCTCTGCTGGTGATCTCCGTCGCCGGAGACACCCACCCCGCGTACGTCGCCGCCTGCTACCTGCCGCTGATCGCCCTGGTGTCCCTGCTGGCCGCGCTGCGCATGGACAACGTGACGCTGATCCGCACCGAACCGGGCGCCCAGCGCGAGGCCGCCGCCCGCGCGGACACCTGGTGGATCTCGCTGGTGTACATCGGCACCTTCGGCTCCTTCATCGGCTTCGGCTTCGCCTTCGGCCTGGTGCTGCAGAGCCAGTTCGGCTCCACACCGCTACAGGCCGCCTCGTTCACCTTCCTCGGCCCGCTGCTCGGTTCGGTGGCCCGCCCCCTCGGCGGCCGGATCGCCGACCGGTGGGGCGGCGCCCGCGTGACCCTGTGGTCCCTGGCCGGCATGGCGGCCGGGATCGGCGTCCTCCTGGTGGCCACCCACGCCCACTCGTTCGGGCTGTTCGTCTCCGGGTTCACCGCGCTGTTCGTGATGAGCGGCGTCGGCAACGGCTCCGCGTACAAGATGATCCCGGCCGTGTTCGCCCGGCAGGCGGAGACCGCCATCACCTCCGGACACGACGCCACCGCGGCCTTCGCCCTCGCCCGCCGCCTGTCCGGAGCCGTCATGGGCATCGCCGGTGCGGTGGGCGCGCTCGGCGGCGCCGCCATCAACCTCGCGTTCCGCACCTCCTACGGCCAACTGGGCACCGGGGAACCCGCGTTCTATGCCTTCCTCGGCTACTACGCCCTGTGCGCCGTGGTGATCCGGGCCGTCTACCTGCGCGGCGAACGCGAGGCCCGCGAGGCCCCGTCGATGCCGACCGCCCCGCAAGCCCACGCGTCCCATGTCCGCTGAACCGGGCGCCGTACGGGCGGGGGAAGACACCCGAACCGTACGGGCCGGACACGGCACCCGAGCCGTACAGGCAGGGGAAGGCACCCGCGAGAGCACCACCCACTGCCCGTACTGCGCTCTACAGTGCGCCACCCTCCTGTCGGGCGACCGCGGCGAAGTGGCCGTACGCCCTTCGCCCGACTTCCCGGTCAACCAGGGCGGCCTGTGCCAGAAGGGCTGGACGGCGCCCGCCGTCCTCGGCGCCCCCGACCGGCTGCTCACCCCGCTGGTGCGCGGGCCGGACGGCGAACTCGCCCCGGCCGACTGGGACGACGCGCTCGACCTGATCGCCAACCGCCTGGCGTGGCTCGACTCCCGGCACGGCCCGGACGCGGTCGCGGTGTTCGGCGGCGGCGGACTGACCAACGAGAAGGCGTACGCCCTGGGCAAGTTCGCCCGCGTGGCCCTCGGCACCAGCCAGATCGACTACAACGGCCGGTTCTGCATGTCGTCGGCCGCCGCCGCGGCGAACGAGGCCTTCGGGCTCGATCGCGGACTGCCGTTCCCCGTAACCGACTTGGCCGAGGCCGATGCGATCCTGCTGGCCGGGGCCAACCCGGCCGAGACGATGCCACCGCTCATGCGCCATCTCGCGCGGGCCGACCTCGTCGTCATCGACCCTCGCCGCACCCGCACCGCCGAGCGCGCCGCGCTGCACCTCCAGCCCGCCCCCGGCACCGATCTCGCCCTGGCCCTGGGCCTGTTGCACCTGGCCGTCACCGAGGGACTCGTCGACAAGGAGTACCTCGACGCGCGTACCACCGGCTTCGACGCCGTCTGGCAGCAGTGCGTCGCCTGGTGGCCCGAGCGGGTCGAACAGGTCACCGGGGTACCGGCCCACGACCAGCGGGCCGCGGTGCGGCTGCTCGGCGGCGCCCGTCGGGCGTACGTCCTGACCGGGCGCGGCGCCGAACAGCACAGCAAGGGCGCCGACACGGTGGCCGCGTTCATCAACCTGGCACTGGCGCTGGGCCTGCCCGGCACGCCCGGCAGCGGCTTCGGCACGCTGACCGGACAGGGCAACGGCCAAGGTGGCCGCGAGATGGGTCAGAAGACCGACCAACTGCCCGGCTACCGCTCGCTCACCGACCCCGCGGACCGCGCGCACGTGGCCTCGGTCTGGGGCGTGGACGCGGCATCACTGCCCCAACCTGGTCGCAGCGCCTACGAGTTGCTCGACAGCCTCGGCACACCCACCGGACCGAAGGCGCTGCTGGTGTTCGGCTCGAACCCGGTCGTCTCGGCACCCCGAGCCGCCCACGTCACCGCGCGCCTGAACGCCCTGGACCTGCTGGTGGTCGCCGACTTCGTCCCCTCCGAGACCGCCGCGCTCGCCGATGTCGTCCTGCCCGTGGCCCAATGGGCCGAGGAGAACGGCACGATGACCAACCTGGAAGGCAGGGTGCTGCGCCGCCGGGCACATCTGAGCCCACCGCCCGGGGTGCGCACCGACCTCGAGGTCCTGCACGCGCTCGCCGTACGACTCGGCCAGCCCGCACACCGCTTCCCCACCCGCCCCCGCGACGTCTTCGACGAACTGCGCCGGGCCTCGGCGGGCAGCCGCGCGGACTACTCGGGCATCAGCTACGAGCGTCTCGACGCGGGCGAGGCTCTGCACTGGCCGTGCCCGGCCGAGGGCGCGGGCGACGACGGCCGGGGCGGGCATCCGGGGACACCACGACCGTTCCTCGACCGCTTCGCGCACCCGGACGGACGGGCCCGCTTCGTGGCGGTGGACCACCGTCCCTCCGCCCAGACCCCCGACACCGCGTTCCCGCTGTACGGGACGACCGGCCGGGTGCTGGCCCAGTACCAGTCAGGCGCGCAGACCCGCCGCGTACCCGAACTCACCGCGGCGGCACCGGAGATGATCGTGGAGATCCACCCGGACACGGCCCGGCGCCTCCACCTGGCCGACGGCCGGCTCGCCGAGGTCACCTCGGCCCACGGCACCGTACGGGCGCGCGTGCGCACCACCCGGACGCTGCGCCCCGACACCGTCTTCCTCCCGTTCCACTATCCCGGCGCCGCCCGCGCCAACCTGATCACGGGCGACGCCCTCGACCCGCGCAGCCGTATGCCCGAGTTCAAGGTGAGCGCGGTGCGCATCACCCCGACTGCGGAGGGCCCATGAAGACCGACGTCGTCGTGGTCGGCGGCGGCCCGGCCGCGCACCGGCTGGCCGCACGCCTGGTCCAGTACGGACACCGTGGCACGGTCACCGTGATCGGCGCCGAGGACGACCCGCCCTACAACCGAGCCCTGTTGGGCTCGGTCCTCGACGGCACGCTGAGCCCCGGCCAACTGACACTGCCCGCACTGCCGTCCACCGTACGGCTGTTGACGGGGACCCAAGTGCGTACGATCGACCGCGCACGGCACACGGTGCGCCTCGACGACGGACGCGAACTGGCCTACGACGTCCTCGTCCTGGCCACCGGCGCCCGACCGCGACTGCCGTGGGTGCCGGGCCTGGTGACCGCGCGCGGTCAACTCGCCGACGGCGTACGCACCGTACGCACGACGGCCGACTGCCGCCCCCTTCCGGCCGGACCGGTCACGGTACTCGGAGGTGGCATCCTCGGGGTCGAGTCGGCCCTCCGACTGCGCCGAGCCGGGCACGAGGTGACCCTCGTCCACCGCGAACCCGAGCTGATGGAGCGGTACTTCGACGCGGGGGCGTGCGCCGTACTCGGCGATCTGCTGGCCGAACGCGGGGTCGCTGTCCAACTCGGCAGACGGGCAACCGAGTTCGTGCCGGGCAAGTTGGTCCTGGACGACGGACAGGTGGTGGCGGCGGGCACCCTGCTGCTGTGCACGGGGGTTGAGCCGGAGACCGCGCTGGCCCGTGCCTGCGAACTGGCGGTGCACGACGGGGTGATGGTCGACGACCGGCTGCGCACCAGTGACCCTCACATCCACGCGATCGGCGACTGCGCGGAGCACGCGGGCGTCGTGGGAGCCACGGTGAGCGGGGCGTGGGAACAGGCGGACGCGTTGGCCCGGATCCTCACCGGGACGGGTCGCCGCTTCAGCTCCTCGCCCCAGATCCTGCGCCCGCGCATCGCGGACTTCGACGCGGTGGCCCTGATGCCTGCCTCCGCCAAGGGAATTGAGGAGGTCGAGGAGACGATCTCGCTGAGGGACCGGGCGGGCGGACGGTACGCGTGGCTGGCGCTGCGCGAGGGCCATATCCAGCGCGGTGTCGTCATCGGCCCGGCGGTCGCCGCGGTCGGCTTCCTGCACGAGAGGGGCGCCGTCCTGCCCGAGGACCGGCTCGCCCTGCTGACCGGCTCCGACGGTACGTACGCGGACGACGGCGTCCTGCCCGACGACGCCGTGATCTGCCACTGCAACAACGTCACGCACGCGGCGCTGCGGCAGGCCTGGACCGGCGGCGCGCACGACCCGGCGGCGCTGGCGCGGGCGACAAGGGCGACGACGGGATGCGGAAGCTGCGCGGGCGTCGTACGCGAACTGTGCGCGACGCTCGGCTCCCCGCCGCAGGCACAAGGAGGGGCTTCGTGAGGACACGCACGCTGGTCGTGGCGGGATACGGCATGGCGGGTCACCGCCTGGTCGAGGAGATGCGCACGGGCAACAAGGTTGACGCGGACGGCACTTGGCGCATCGTGGTCCTCGCCGAGGAACCCCGGCCCGCCTACGACCGGGTGGCGCTGTCCTCTCTGCTGTCCGGGGCGAGCGCGCGGGACCTCGCGCTGGCGGGCCCCGAGGTCCTCGGCGACCCGCGCGTGGAGGTGCACCTGCGCTCGCCGGTCACCGGAATCGACCGGGCGGCGGGGACGGTGACGTGCGCGGAGGGGAGGGTCTTCGGCTACGACGCGCTCGTACTGGCCACCGGTTCACGGCCGTTCGTCCCGCCGGTGCCCGGCCGGGAGTTGCCCGGCTGCTTCGTGTACCGGACGGTGGAGGACATCGACGCGATCCGGGCGGCGGCGCGGCCGGGCCGGGACGCGGTGGTGGTCGGGGGCGGCCTGCTGGGCCTGGAAGCGGCAGGCGGGCTCAGGCAGTTGGGCATGCGTCCCCATGTGGTGGAAATGGCGCCCTGGCTGATGGCCCAGCAGATCGACGCCGGGGGTGGACGCGTGCTGGCCGAGGCGATCGCGCGGCTGGGGGTGCGCGTGCACTGCTCCACGGTGCTGCGCGGTATCGAGCCGGATGTCAACGGCCGCGCGGCACGGGTGAGTCTGGACGACGGCACGGTGCTCGACGCCTCGCTCGTCGTCTTCTCCGCGGGGGTACGCCCTCGGGACGAACTCGCCGGTCCGGCCGCTCTCGCACGGGCCGAGCGGGGCGGCTTCCTGGTGGACCGGTGGTGCCGTACCGCGGACGAGCGCGTCTGGGCGATCGGCGAGTGCGCCGCCGTCGAGGGCCGCTGCCACGGGCTGGCCGCCCCCGGCTACCGGATGGCCGAGACCGTGGCCCGGCAACTGCTCGGTACGGAGGGCGACGCGTTCACCGGCGCGGACACCTCCGCCCGACTGAAGCTGCTCGGCGTAGAGGTGGCCGGGTTCGGGGACGCGCACGCCCGTACGGTTGGGGCGATCGAGTACGTACGCGAGGACCGGCGAACGGGCACGTACGCCAAGGTGGTCCTGGACCGTGACGGCCACACTCTGCTCGGCGGGGTACTGGCCGGTGACACCCGCGCCTACCCGGTGCTGCGCGCACTGACCGGCCGCGAGCTGACGGCCTCACCGGACACGCTGCTCACGTGAGCGGAAGCGGAGGCCCGGCCACCCGTCCCTCATCTGCCGGGCCCCGCCTTCGGCGCCCACCCCGGGCACCCGCTCACCCCGCCGGGACCCGCAGGGGGAGGCCGGTACCGGCGGGGGTGTGGCGGGGCAACGGCAGGGGGTTGCGCGGCCCCGCGTCCTTGGGGAGGAGGCACCCGGTCCGCACGGGGGTGGTGCGCGGTGTACGGGTGCCACGAGCGTTCTCGTACGGGGCTGCGCACCTGGGGGTGGTGGGCGCGCTCACCCATGGCCGGGACGGTGGCCCCGACGCGGTGTCACTGAACCTGGCGTGACGTCGGTTGCTCAGTTGTCGTACGGACGGCGAGCCTTGGCCTCCTTGGTGGCGAGCGCCCACCAACTGAGCCTGTCCCAGAGCACCTTGGCGGCGTTCTCGGCGTGGACGGGGTCCATCAGCTTGCCGTCGGCGTCGAACTGTTCCCACGGTCCGTGGAAGCTGACGGTGTCGCGCACAGTGACGGCGTGCAGTTCGTTGAAGATGTGGCGGAGCTGCTGGATGGAGCGCAGACCACCGGCCAGGCCGCCGTACCCGACGAAGCCGACGGGCTTGGCGTGCCACTCGTGCTGGGTCCAGTCGAGGGCCGCCTTCAGGGAGGCGGGGAAGCTGTGGTTGTACTCCGGGGTCACCACGACGAACCCGTCCGCGCGGTGAAGCCGAGACGAGAACGCGCCGAGCAGTTCGGCGACTTCGGGCGTCGGTTCGTCGGTCAGAGCGGTGGGCAGCGGGAAGTCCGCCATGTCCACCAGATCGACCTCGATGTCGTCATGCTGGTCGGCGGTCCCGATGAGCCAGTTGGCGATGGTAGGACCGAACCGGCCCTTGCGCACACTCGACAGGATCACGGCCACGCGGATGCGGTCATTCGACATGTCTGCCCTTTCACGGCTGTCATTCCTCCATTCCAGAAGAACAAACCCGCGCGCCGGTTTTCTACTCGTATCGAAGAACCCGATGAAACACGACCGGCCGACCGCCAGGACGGCCCGACGAGGCACCGTCCCGACAGCCGACCGGCCGACGTTGATCCGTGTCAGTGGTGGGTGGGTTGA
>NZ_JBVJNF010000020.1:33954-35911 GCF_055583785.1 Streptomyces sp. NPDC104371 | reverse complement strand
CCCGCGCGCGGGTCCGTAACCGGCTTCGCCGGTTACGCTAGGTGATCGGCTCCGCCGATCACCTGACGGCGTTTCACGCCGTCGTCAGGGTCCGGGCCCCCCGCTGCGCGGGGGGCCGGTGATCCGCTGCGCGGATCACGTGGGCGGGTGCCGGGCGCGGGGCCCTCGGTCATGGTCCGGGGCCCCGCGTTTGCGGCTGTTACCTGGCCGTCAGGGGTGGGCGGGTCACCTCATCTGGGTTATGGCGGAGTGGAGTCGGGCCATGGCCTCTCGGCTGCACAGCGGTCGAAGGGTCTCGATTCCGGCCGTGAGTGCCTCGGTGTTGTCGGCAGGGATGTTGGTGAAGAGGACCAACTGCTTGCCGTCGGAGAGGGGGTTGGGCAGGTTCTGGAGATAGCGGGTGTAGGAGGCCCGCTCGATGGTGACGACGTCATGAATCGTCTGAGGCATCATCACCGTGTTCGTGTTCCCTTCCGCCGACGTAGTGGCGAAGGCGGCGAGGAGTTCGCCCCGCGTGCAGTACTCGTACGTTTCACGGCCTTCGCTGTCGAACCAGCCGTGCCACACGTCCATGCTCTGCTCGTCGCCGTTCTCGGCGGACGTGAGAAGTTCACTGATGGCCGAGTCGGTGTAGATGTCGAAGAGGTCGCCGTCTATGGCGTAGTGGTCGCCGTACGGCTCGCTGGCGGCCTTGAGCATCGACGCCGTGAACCCTCCGGCCCCGGTGAGCTTGAAGTGAACCCGCCTGTGACCGGCTGCCGCGTCGATCCAGTCGGCGGAGAACTCTCCTTCGAGGGGACGGAATCCCAGGACACCGGAACGCCACACGTCCTTTCGGAAGGTGATGAAGTGGCGCTGAATCTCACGGAACACGCCGATCGGTCCGGTGATGACGGCGGGGGTCCTGGGGTCGATGTTCTCCAACCGCACGATGCGGGAGTTCTGACGGACGGTCAGTTCGTCCCCGAAGCGGTGGTAGGGGTGACGGCTTTCGCTCAGGTACTGCGGGGTGAACTTGCGGATGAACTGAAGCCACACGCGATGGGTATAGGTCTGCGTGACCGTTTCGTGGAGGGTCGCGGCGTTGACGGTGAAGATGTCGCGATAGGCGAACATACCGCCGGGCTCCAAGAAGGCAGCAAGGTCCCGCATCAGCTCCTGAAGTGCCGCGTACCCACCGCCGTAGGAGAAGACCTCGTGAAAGAGCGCGGACGCGAGGATGACGTGTGCGGGCACCTTGAGGATCTTGGCGAGGTCCTGCGCGAGACCGGGAACAAGGGTGCAGGTTCCCAGGTCGGTCGCGTTGTAGCTGTCGATGGCGCGGTCACGGGCCTCGGATTCGACGCCGGGGAACTCGATCAGGGTGACGTCCAGCGTGCGGGGCCGGTCGGCGGTGCGGGTGAGACGGTCGGTGAGGTACTGGAGGGCGGCACCGCCGCCGGGGCCGATCTCAACGAGACGCGCCGCGTCGGTCGTGATTCGCGTGAGCGCGGTGAGGACCTGCCCCATCTTCTCGTCACCGTGGAGGTTCGTACCCTCGTCGAGGTAGCCAGCAGCGGACTTCGCGGCGGTGGCGAACGTGTTCCCCACTGCGGTCTCGTGCTTGTTCACGTGATGCCTTTCGTCGTTTTGACCGTTGGTGTCGGTGGGGTGTGCCGCCCCTTCCGACAGACACAACATTACGGCATCTCATGCTCATGGTCAATCGCACCCACGGGTTTGATCTGTGACCCCCATCACATACACGCGCGCCGAACCGCGCGGGGGTGGGGGGAGACTTTGGGCTGGAGCTGCCATGGGGCGAGAGATCATGGCCCCGTAAGCTCACGGCGAGTCGGGCAGGTTGTGGACCTGCCCGGTAAAGCACGACGTTGGGGCCATGATCTTCGAGGCTCGCCCCATGGTGGCTGCCTAAAGTCTCCCCCCACCCCCGCCCCAACCACTCAGCAACAAGGGC
>NZ_JBVJNF010000020.1:0-33860 GCF_055583785.1 Streptomyces sp. NPDC104371 | reverse complement strand
ACGGGCCCCGCAGGGGCCCGGCATCGCTGCGCCCCGGAGGGGCGTCCAAGGGCCCCGCAGGGGCCCGGCATCGCTGCGCCCCGGAGGGGCGTCCAAGGGCCCCGCAGGGGCCCGGCATCGCTGCGCCCCGGAGGGGCGTCCAAGGGGACCAACGAAAAGCACGCGCCGAAACAGTGATCGGCTTCGCCGATCACAGGTCGGCGCTTCGCGCCGACTGCTAGCCATAGTGGCCTGCTTCGCAGGCCACGGTGATCCGCGACGCGGATCATGCCTATGGGCTTCCGATGATCTCTCTACTAGGTAGAACCCGCCAAACGGTGCACCCCCCTGATGCATCGTCATTTGTGCAGGTCAAGCCCTGTTTTGAGGCCGTATCAGGACTCAAGGGCCGTAAGGAGCGCCTTACCGAACCCGCCATACCGTGCACCCTTTATCCACAGGAGCAAATCGAACGACCGGGGGGGGTGTGCACGGTATGGCGGGTTCGGTAACGACCAGCGGAAACAACCTGCCACAGCCGCGCCCGACCGTTCGAGTGACGGCCGCCATCGGCCCACACCACCTACCGGTCAAGTGCGCCCCGGTGGCGGGTTCGGTGCGCCACACGCCATCCGTGGCGGGTTCGGTGCGCCACACGCCATCCGTGGCGGGTTCGGTGCGCCACACGCCATCCGTGGCGGGTTCGGTCTCGCGCCCCGCCACGGGGCACCCGCGCTCTATGGCGGGTTCGGTGCGCGTCCCTGTCAGGGGCCCCTGTCGCATGGTCCGGACACCTGGGGGTCACGGGTATCCCCGCAGGTCACAGCACGCGACAACCGGCCACGCGACACCTGACGCGACAGCCCCCGCGCGACAGTCACTCCCGCACCCGTGCACCCGTGCACCCCCGCACCCCCGCGCCCCCGCACCCGTGCACCCCCGCACCCCCGCGCCCGTGCACCCCCGCACCCCCGCGCCCGTGCACCCCCGCGCCCGTGCACCCGTGCACCCCCGCACCCGTGCACCCCCGCACCCGTGCACCCCCGCACCCGTGCACCCCCGCACCCGTGCACCCCCGCACCCGTGCACCCCCGAAGTGTTCGCCCGTGCACGGGTACACGGGTGCGGGCCGGCACTGACGCGGACCGAACCCGGGCGAGGAGAGCCGGCGCCTCCTGGCCCGCTCCGACCGCAATCGCCTTCGAAATCCCTAGACTTGACATGATCCTGACAAGTTCACGACACGGGCGCGACCACCCCCGACCAACCTGGCGCGGCATGCCACGGTGCCCGCATGAACGACACCGGCCCAGGACCCGCGCCGCTCACGGCCGCCGAGCTTCCGATCCGTGTCCCGCTGATCCATGGCGAGACTGTCGCCTCTTACCTCGCCCGCACCGCCACCGCCAACGGCCTTGCTCTCCCCACGCTTCTGGGCGCCCTCGACGACAGCTTCGCCACCCCGGCCGGCGGTCTCGACCCGCGGCGCGAGGAGGTCTTTCTCCCCGCCGTGGCCCTCGAGCGGCTCGCCGTCCTGGTCGACCGCGACTCCGCGCAACTGTCCCGTACGCTTCCCGGCGTTCTTCCCGGTCGGCTTGCCGCGGTCGGGACCGTTCGCATCGAGCCGTGGCCCGAAGGGTTCGGCGGCGCGCCCCTGCCTGCCTGTCCGTTGTGCATGGAATCCGGGGCGTGGCTGGCAGCGCAGGGGCATCGGTGGCGGCCGTGTCCCTGCGGCCGTCGGTGGCTCGCCGGCGACGACGGCGGATACCTCGTCGACACCGGTCCCGTTCCCGAGCTCGCTCGCGCGCTGCACAGGCATCGTGAACTCGTTCACCGCCTGGGCCCGGTCGGCGACGCCCTCCTGGCGGACGCGCATCAGGTCATGCTCTGGTGGTGGGTGTCCATCCCTCGCCGCCGCGGCGCCGGCCGCGAGTCCGAAGGGGGCGTGGCCGAGGTCTGGCGCGCGCGTGAGGACGCCCTCGGAATGGCCCGGCACCGTCGGCGTGCCGCGCCGGTCGTGGTCTATCCCGAAGCTGTCACGCTTGCCGAGCTGATGTGGATGTGGGAGGAGCGGCGCCGCAAGCGGGGGGCCGTGGCCGAGGGGTGGGTCGCGGACGTCGTTGCCCGGCTGGTTCCCGCCGGCGTTCTGTCCCGCCAGGAGTGCGTGCCGCTCGACCACTGGCTCGAGCAGCACCGGCCCGGCCCCGGCGGCAAGCCCAAGGGGCGCACGGGTGCCGATCGTCGGTGGAGCCGCCTGCCCTCATTGCACCGGCGCCCGACCGAACCGGGCCCCTTCCGGGCGCCTTCCTGTTTGATGTGGGTGTACGGCCTGCCTCTGACGTCGACGACGGCTGTGTGCCTCCGCTGCAACGGCCGTGCGGCGAGCTGCCGTTGGGTGCCTTACCTGCATTGCACCGGCCTGTCGGACACGTAGCACCGCTATCCGTCGGCGATGAATCCGGCGGCGGCATCGCCCCGGACCGGCAGCCCGCCGGCGGGCTTCATGGCGACCACCTGGGAAATGACCGCCGGTAAGGTGGTCACGCTGAGTGGTCGAAGGGCTTTTCGTTCCTGTGTGGCCTGCCGTCGCTCGTCGGCGGCCGGATCGGTGAAGCCTCGGCCGGCGAGGCCACACCCGGTCTCATACGAGAACATCGGTGCGGGTGTGCGCATCAATCATGAGTGATGAGGATTGGGCATAGTTGGGTGGAGAGGGGTGCACGGGTTGGCGGGTTCGGTGTGCCTGCCAGGGGTGTGTACGGGCGTGGTGTTCAGCCGCACGCACTGGGGCCCGGAACTCTTCGGAGTTCCGGGCCCCAGTGGAGACGCCGGTGTCTACGCCACAGGGAAGTCGTCCACGGTGACGCCGAAGTGCTTCCGTACGAGATCGAACGCGAGGAGTGAGACTTCCTCCGGAGTGCTGCCTGTCGCGTTGGCCAGCTTGGCGAACAGGCGTGAGAACTCGTGAACGGCGCTCTGCGGCATTGTCCAGTCAGGCGTTCCGCCGGTGCTGAGCTTGCCTTCCGGGGCTCCGAGCGCCCTGGCTGAGTCCGGGTGGTGTCCGGTTTCGGTCGGCCTGGCGTCGGGTTCGGGTGCCATGGAGCGTTGTGCGGGGACCTCGGTGCTTGAATTTTCCGCGGAAAATTCTGGGCTCGAGGCACTGTCGGTCTCGGCTGCCGTGCTTCTTTCCGAAGGGAGAGCCGAATCCGGGTCCGGTTCCGACCCCGTCTCCGGGTTCGTGAGGTCTTCGCGGACCTTGCGCCAGACGCTTCTCCTGGCGGCGCTCGCCGCGGCGTCCGCGTCCAGGATGTCGGTGAGGGCCTGTCGCTGCTCCTCGAGGCTCATGCTCTGGATGCCCTTGACGGACCCGAGGCGTCGAGCGACGTTGATCGAAATGCCGTCGCCGCCGTGTGCCTTGGCGCGTACTTCCTGCTGCAGATCCGGGTGCAGCTTGAGCAGGTTTCTGCGCTGGGAGATCCACGGCTGAGACCAGCCCTGAGCCTCTGCGGCCTCTTTGGCGGTGGCGTACTGGGCGACGATCCCCACCACGGCCCATGCTTCTTCGATCGGGTCGAAGTCCTTGCGCGCGGTGTTCTCGTCGTATGCCGCGCGGAGCACCGCGGCCTGTGACGTAGCGATGCCGTCGTCGACGACGACGAGGAGGTCTGTGCGTCCGTACTTCTCGGCGGCGAGCCGGCGGCGGTTGCCGTTGATGATGACGACGTTGGACAGTGCGGTTTCGAAGAGCCGTCGATCGGTCGGCCACAGGCGCAGGTAGGCCTGCGTCGTGATGGCTAGACAGCTCTGAAGCTGACGTTCCTTGATGCTCTCGAGGTCGGACAGGTCATCGATGTTCTCTTTGCTGCGCGGATTGCGGGGGTTGGGGATGCACTCGGCGAGAGGCATCCAGCGGGCGGGAGGGCCGGGGTCGACGCCCGGCTCGTCCTCGACCGTGTCGTCAGCCAGGTCGGCAAGGGACACTCGACGGCCCATCAGATACCCCCGTATCCGCGTTCGAGGGACAGACGGAAGAAGTCCTCCCGGGCCCTGTAGGCCGTCCCGCTTTCCTTGTAGTGCGTCACGACCGTGCCTTCGGCGACGGCCCGAGCGTGAATCTTGTACCGCCGGATGACCGTACGTGCCACTGGCCACCCCTTCCTCTCGACGTACTCTCGTGTGTCATCGAGGTCCGCTTTGCCGTCGCGCGGGTCCCATCCATTGATGACTACGTGAAACGGGACGCCGAGAGGCTCGATCACGTTCCGGATGGTCCGGGCCGTTGGGTTGTAGCAGAGCGGTTCCGTGACCATGGGTACGAGGACGTCGTCGGCGATGTCGAGGGCTTTTTCGAGGATCTCCTCGTCCTTCAACGTCCCTGGTGTGTCGATGAAGATGTGCCGGTACCCCTCGGCGTCGCCGAGTACGTCGTAGGCGCACGCTGCGAGGTTGACGGTGAGGGTGGTTTTCCCGACGCCGCCTTTCTGGTTGGCGACGACGTGGATTTTCGCTCCCGTGCTCTTCAACTTGATGAGTTGGTCGGCCTTGTCGTGGGCCGCCATGAAGTCGAAGGGGAGTCTGTCACCTACCTTGTTCGCCCAGTCGACCGCGGAGCCCTGTGGGTCCGTGGAGACGACGAGCACAGATGACTGCATGGATGCTGTCCGTTCTTCCGATGACTTCCCGAGCGGTTGCGCCCGGTACTCCGGATGTCTGCCGCTCCTGGCGTGGGACGGCGGACGTGGACAGCATCCCAGATGGTCAGTGGCCGCCGGTTCGTGGCGGCAGGGCGTCGGAATTTTCCGCGGAAAATCGCAGCCGCCTGCAGCACGGCCGGTTGCGGCATGACGAGGACTCACGCTGGCGACCGACGCGATGCGTTGGGGGAGGGAGGGCACCAGAATTTTCCGCGGAAAATCGGAGCCACCCGCAGCACCCCGCCCCCGGCCGTGCGTCGTGTCTTACTCGCCTTCGCGGAAGGCGTCCCGGCCTTCCTTGATGAACCGGGCAGGGTTCGCCTTCTTGGCGACCATCTCCCGGTACCAGGCCATGTCGCGGACGCCTTCCTCCTTGCAGTAGCCCGGGTTCGGGCCGAGGCGGAACCCGCCGGGCAGTGGTGTGCCGTCCTCCTTGCGCGGCACCACCGCGCGGGCCGTCGGGTACGCCGACGGGTAGATCACGCAGTCGGACAGGACGGCCAGGGGGACCAGGCCCGTGGCGTTCCATGTCTTGGTCATCTTCCGGTGGGTGCCGACCCGGGCCGCGCTGATCACCGCGGCCCGGATGTCCGGCCGCCACGTCGGTCGTTTGAGCGCCGCCCACGGCGCGTTGCGGCCCTCGCGCTTGCCCTGCGGGCGTTCCCTCAGCTTGCCGATGCCGCCCTTCGCCGTCTGCTTGATCGCCGACAGCAGGGCGACGGCTTCGGGGTCGCGTTCCTTGAGTGTGGCCATGGCCGCGAGGAAGGTCTCCTCGTCCATGTCTTCCCTCACGCCCAGGTCGGTGAGCGTGTCCATGTAGGCCGCCCTGAGCCGGTTGTGCCACAGGTCGAGGTATCCGCCGGCCTCCGGTCGCAGCCATGCGGCGATGGGCCGCACGTCGATGCCGAGTTCGACCGCGTACGCCAGGGTCGGTGTCGCGTACCAGGCCGGGCCGGTGGGCTGCCTGCCGTCCGGGGTGAACGGTGAGGGGAAGTGCTCCGGGAGCTGCTTCCACTCCTTGGTGCGCAGGTCCTTCGTGCGCAGGACCGCGCCGGACAGGTCGACCAGCCATGTTCCCGGGATCTTCTTGTCGAACCGCGGCCCGTCGGTGTGGACGGCCTCGCCGAGTCCCACGGTGAGCCGGCTCGCCGCGGCGAGGAACGCGGTGTTGATGTCGAGGCCGACCACGTACGGTGCGGCGGTCTCGGGCTGGGTCGGTTCGCGGTACCAGGCGAGGGCTTCCTCGGCGAGTACGTGTGCGGGGTCCTTGGCCTGGTCCCGGGTCCGGTCGGCGGCGATGGGGTGTTCGTCCGGGGCCTCGGGCGGGGCCGGGTCGACCGGCACCGAGAGGGAGCCCTCGACCGGTACCCGTCGCATCCGGCCGGTGCCGCGTTCGAACTGGACCCGTGTCGGCGGGCGGACGGCGGTCATCAGAGCGAGGCTGCATGCGGCCGTCGAGCCGGTCGGGCTGATGACGCGCTCGGCATACAGGCCAAGCGCGTAGGCGAGCGCTCCTGGGTCGGTGGCGACTTCTTCGATGCCGCCCCAGCGAAGGTGATCGGCGAAGGCGCCCCACGGGACGACGGCGACATGAACCTCGAGGCGCTCCTTGAACAGGAAGGACCAGGGGCCGAGGCCTGCCCGGGAGAGCGTCCAGCCCGCCTCGGTCAGCGCCGTGATCGCCGGGTGGTCCTCGGGCACCCGTAGCCTCTTGCGGTCCTCCAGCCCGGCCGGCAGGCCGAGGGCCTTCGCCGCCGACTCGGTCAGTACCAGCAGGGGGCCGGTGTCCTCGCCGTACTTGGAGAGCTTCGGCGCGCCGAGGCCGTAGGCAAGGGCCCACTCGGCGGCCGTCGCCAGGTCGACGACGTCTTCTGGGACGTCGATGCGCTGGACGTCGGGCCGGTGGGCGACGAGGGCGCCGTCGGCCTGGTCGAGGACGACGAGGGGTGCGGTGTAGGCGTGGTCGGTCATGGTCATCACCGGTAGTCCAGCTCGATGTAGTCGATGTCTTTGAACTCGACGTCCAGGGCCTCGGCCTCCGTGCCGGGGGTGCGGAAGTACTCCTCGGCCAGGCCCTGGCCGAGGAGTTGTGCGAGCTTGTCCTCGTCGTTGTTGCGCAGGGCTTCGAAGACGTCCGGGATCAGGTGGTCGGGGACTTCCTCGGTGAGGCGTCGCATCCGCGGGTCGTCGGTGCTGCCGGCCTCCGAGGTGAACCCGAAACGTGCCCGTGTTTCGATCCTCATGCCCTGCTGCTGGGCTTCTCTCTGGGCGCGTACGGTGACGCGCGGCTGGTGGTCTTTGGCGACTTCGTTGCGGAGGCGGTCGAGGACCTCGGGTTTGGTCTTGGACACGTCCCGGTCGCCTTTGACGTACCGCTGGACCGTGCGGCGTGAGACGCCGAGCCGTTCCGCCACCCGTGCGGTGTTCCCCTTCTCGCGGCGCATGAGGGCGTTGAACTGGCCTCGTGCCGTCTTGGGGATGTCGCGTGTCTGGAACCGTGCACGCATGGCATCGATGAGCTTTCCCATGGGGGCGGCCTCTTTCAGGCGATCTTGAAGACGGATGCGGCCGTCAGGGTCTGGTCAGGGGCGAGGCAGACGGCGCCGCCGCACAGGACGCGTCCTGGCATCCGCGTCCTGAACGGGCGGTTGCAGATGGGGCACTCGGCCACTCGTTGCGGGCTCTCGCCGCGGACGATTTCCCGGGCCGGGACGACGTACTCGACGGGCAGTTTCCGCAGGAGTTTGGAGAGGTATCCGCCCGGCTGGTACGCGTTGCGGTTCTGGCTCTCGTCCAACGCTTTGAAGAGGGCCTCTTCGGGCCACCCGTTGCGCAGGCACCAGGTGACCGACCGGATCGCGAGTTCGCGTTGTTCCTCGAACGTGCTCGTGTGGTCGGCGGCCGGAACGAACCAGCGCACCCGCTCGATGACGGCCGCCGCGCGTGCCGGTGCCTCGTCCCATGCCGTGCCTTCCAGTCTGGGGGCGGTGAGTCCGCTCATGAGCTGGAAACGGTCCGGCCGTCGGCCGGTGACGAACCCGCTGTCGGCTTCCCGGACGGCCACGGGGCGGAACACGACGAGATCGGCGTTCACCAGGTGCGGCCGGTGGCGCTGGACCGTGCGCAGGGACACCCCGGCGGCCTTGGCGAGTTCGTCCATCCGTACCTGTCCCTCCCAGCCCCAACCGGCGAGTGCGATCAGGCACTTGGCGCAGGTCGGGTCGGGGGCGACGACGCCGGCGGCCCATTCCTGGGCGCCGGGCAGCACCGGCTGCCCGATGCCGCCCGTGAGGGGCGTGCGCCGGTCGGCGTCGATGCGTGAGTGCGCGAACAGGTGGGCGAGATGGTCTTGTGTCGCCCGCTTCTTGAGGCCGACCACCTTCCCGATGGCCTCGGTGGTGAGCCATGTCCGGGAGACGGCGAGCTGGTGATCTTGGAGTGCCGCGAACACCTTCCGGCAGTTGGGGCAGTCGTCCGGGCTGATATCGCGGTGTGGAGCCACGGGTCGGCCTTTCCGGCCTCTGCGGTGTTCTGCCCCGCAAGGTGCGCGGGTAGACTCCGCCACAGACCTATGAGCAGGGTCAACGCGGAAGCCTCGACGGGCCGGGAGCTGGTAACTCCCGGGGAACCCCGGAGGGGCTTTTCGCGTGTTCAGGGTCGGGAAGTCGGGCACAGGCGCGAGGGCCTGTGGTCATCGGCTGGAGACGGCCTCTGGTGAACTGCCGGTCAGCGCGGCGTGCCGGGCGTAGGGGAGCTGTTGCACGGCGTGTGTCGGGCCGTACAGGAGATCCGGGACCGGGATGCCGTAGTGGTTCGAGAGTGCGTCGATGTCGCCCAGGGACCACGCTGCCGTGCCGGTCTGCTTCCGGCTGACCTGTCCTTGGGTCAGCCGGAGGCCTCGGGCCAGGTCGGTCTGGTTCTCGCCGGCCGCGTGCATCAGGGCCGCGACGGTGACCCGGAGCATGGCCTCGGTCGTGCCCAGGTTCGCGAACTTCCCCATATGTCTTTTCCTCACGATTAGTGAGTTGTGCTCATAACGCCAGGTAGGCCGGTGCGGAATGAGCGGCGCCGGCCGCAGGACACTCTTCCACTATTGCAGCTCAACTACAAGTCGTGCTTGTAGCTAATCTGAGTTCGTGTCATCCTCGTGGCATGACTGCTACATCCCCGCTCGCCAAGCTGCGCGAGAAGTCCCAAGCGTCGGAGAGGCAGGCCGAGAAGGACAAGGCCGCACTGCTGGCCGCCGCAGTCGAGGAAGCGATGAAGTCCACCCGGTACGGCCATCTGTCCGCCGTCGCCAAGGAGGCCGGCATCGCCTCGCAGTACCTCCGGGACCTCATCGAGAGGGGGCACCCCGGATGGCTCGCCAAGGCCGCCGAGGAGCGCAAGGCCGCCAAGACGGCGGCGAGCGGCGGGGGCGGCAAGGCCGCGGCGTGAGGCACGCCCGCCGCCCTGACGCGTGGGACCGCGACGGGAGCCCCGGCGGCCGAGTCGGCCCCGCGGGGCTCTTCGCGTTCCCGTACGGTCTCCACGGCCTGGGCCGCCCGGCAGTTGGCGGCCCACCGGCAGGCGCTCGACGCCCTGCCGACATCCTGAACCCGTCCTTCCGCGCGCCCGACTCCCCCGGAGCCGGGCGCAGTTGTGCTGCGCCCCGGAAGGGACCCCACCGCGCCCCGTAAGGGCCGTGCGCGAGGATCACTAGGGCACGCCTCGCAGGGCGTGCGGGACAGAGAGGGGGAGACGTGGGAGCCCTACCGAACCCGAGGGACCTCGTCGACGGACTGCCCGGAGGTGCGCTCGGCCTCGGCGGGGGCGGCCTGTTCGCCGCGATGATCGTCGTCGCGGTGCTCGCCAACCAGGGCACGCCGGGGGACCGCGAGAAGTTCAACCGCGGTATCGAGCAGTTCATCGGCAACGCCGTCGCCGGTATCGGCCGGTACGTGAGCGGACGAGAGCTCGTGGGCCAGCCCCGCAGTGAGGCCACGTGGTGGAAGGCGGGCGCCCCCCTGCCCGACGACAAGGCCACCGAGACGCCCGTCGACCAGCTCGGCATGGCGGGGGTCGCCGGGGCGGGAGTGTCGTTCGACAAGCCCGGACGGGCCCAACGGCTGGTCCGCATTGTCACAGCCCCGATACGGGTCCTGTTCGGTGCTCTCGCGGGCCTGTGGCGGGTGTTGGGTGTCTGGCCCCGGTGGCCGCGCGCCGCACGCTCAGCGGTCCGTCTGGCGCCGATCCCCCTGGTGTGGGGATGGTGGCGATTCCCCGCCGAGACCGAACTCGCCCTTGCCGCCGTCGCGTCGGCCGCTTTTGTCGCCGCCTTCACCGGTCCGGCCGGACTCGGATGGTGGCGTATCCGGATCGCATGGAAAGACGGACAGATCTACGGCCCCGGTGTCTGGGTGGCCGTGCGTCAGATCCTGCGTATGGAAGACACCGAACCGCGCTCACGATGGCTCTCGGTTCCCGATGACTTTCGTACGGAAGGCGCCCGAATCGTGCTGCGCATACCGGCGAGTTGGATCGGTGGCCCCGAAGCCGTCGGAGCGATCGAGCGGATCATCGAGGAGCGGGTTCCCGGTGAATGGGTGCCTCATTGGGAGCGCACCGGGAAAGAGCATTACGTCCAGTGGACGCCCAAACCGAAGCCGAAAGCGAAGCCTGTCCTTCCCGACTACGTCCCGTGGAAGTCGACCGGAGACCCGCGCCGCGTGTTCTTCGGGCTGGCGATCGAGCGGGACACGATTGTCGACGCCGTCATCGAGACCCGGACCGCTACGCCGCACTGGGGCGTGGCCGGTGCCACCGGCTCGGGTAAGTCCACAGTCCTTTACATACCTGTCGTCCATGGCCGCCAGAACGGCGAACTGATCGACATTCTCGATACCAAGCGGAACAGCCTTGCCGAAGCCGAAGGGTTCTCGGGCGTCCGCGTCCACAAGACCGTACGGGAATGTATTGCCGCGTTCGCTGAATTCCTTACTTCGATGATGGCTGCCGAGGCGGCCATGCAAAAGGGTGCGGATCCGGCGCTGCGCGCCCAGCTCGTTCCGCGCACACTTGTCGTCGATGAGCTGCCGACGTTGATCAAGCTCGCATACACGTGGTGGCGATACGGGCTCAAGGGCAAGGGGACGCCGCCTTTCCTCGACTGGCTCGGAATCATTCTTCTGCAGGGTCGTTCGTCGAATCACCGTGTCGTCGTCGGCACACAGCAATTCGCCAACGCATTTTTCGGCGGCACGATGGAGCGCGCCCAGATCGGTACCAGGATCGCTGTCGGGCAGCAGGACCGTGTTTCGTGGGGTGTCGCCTTCGGGCAGAGCACGCCGGTTCTCGGATACAACACCGACATCAAGGGTCGCGGCGCCTATTCGGACCAGCGCAAGGATCCCGATGCCGATTACCTGTACGTCCGGGAGATCCAGCCGAGCTACATCACGCCCGATGTCGGGCGGCTCCTTTCGCAGTGCCCCAATGCTCCGGCGTGGTTCGACGCGGGCGCCATGGCGCCGTGGATCACCCCCGACGTCCTGGACGAGGTGAACGAGACCGCGGCGACGGCCGCGTTCCTGCCCGGCGGCAAGTACGGTCCACCGGCGCTGCCCCCTGTCGGCCCAGCGGACGGGAGGGTGATCGAGGGTGGTTCGCCCAGCTCACAGCAGACGACAGCAGCCCTTGCGACAGGGAATGCGACAGGTGCCGGCACCGAGTTCGTCCCGGCCGAGGTCGAGGACGTCGTCGAGACGTACAGCCTCGCGCAGGCCTTCGAGCGGGGGATCATCCCTCATAAGCCGAGCACCATTCGAACCTATTTCAAGCGTGGCGAGAAGCGCGGTATCAAGATCCCGGAAGGCATCACGGACGGACAGACCTCCTTCTACACCGAGGAGGAACTCAAGACGTGGCTTGCGGAGTGGCAGGCATGGCAGGAGAAGAACAACACCACGACGCCGCCCCGGAAGAGCCCCGAGGACAAGGAGGCCGAAGGGGTGCCGAGTGCGTGACTTCTTCGAGCGCGAAGAGATTCTCTGCGACTACCTCGCCGAAGAGGGCGACGCCCTGAAGGAAGGGAAGGCTGCTTTCCCCTCGATCGACCTCGCGCACGGGCGCATCCGGGCATACTCGCCGGTCGAACAAGCCGACGCGCTCCGTCCTCGTCGCTAACGGTCGGCACATACACCGGCCCATCCCGCCTGTCGACGACGAGCGAGCGAACATCTCATCTCCGAAACCGCCGAGCACGCCGAGAACCTGTTGTGAATGGTTTCTCTGCGGACCGAACCCGAGCCGCACGGTGTCATTCTCTACGCGGGGCCGGTGCCTGTGTCGATGCCATCCAGTGGCGCTGTGCGGAGGATTGGAAAACCTACTATGCGGCTCATCAGCAAGTAGAAACGGAATCTGCGGGGGCGTCGGAGTGACTATTCGACGCCCCCGCCGTCCTGTGTGGTGGACGGAGATTTACCGAAAGGTGTCAGGGACCCCAAAGGAACCCCGAAAGCCTCGGCAAGGATCGGAAACCACCGGGGCGGCATGTTCTGGCGGCCGCGCTCGACATGACAGTAAGTCGATTTCGTAACCTTGAGTACGCGGGCGACGTCCTGCTGCTGCATCCCCGCAGCGATGCGGAGAGAGCGGAGAGAGGCCGGTTCGCAGTCCTCCGTCAGGTCGGACACCGGCACGCCGAGAACGTTCGCGAGAAGGAGAAGCCGGTTCGGCCGGGGTGCTCGTCCAGTTGTTTCCAAAGTGGATACCGTGCTCCGGGAACACCCCAAAGCGGCGGCTAATTGAGACTGCGTCATGCCGCACTTCCTGCGCAGGTCCCGCAACCGCTCACGGTGTATGCGCACCGTTTTGTCCCCTCGTCTCGTTCGGCCGTGTGGGTCGGCACTCTAGCCGCCGTGTTCACCGTCGCGGGCCCTTTGTAACAGGCAAGTCACAGACCCATGTGAACTGGTTACCAACTCTTTTGACGCTGTTTCTGGAGCGACATAAGGTCACCCATGATGTGCCCCGTGAGTGGTCAAGTGGGCCTGTTGCGGGGGAGGTTGCGGGGAAGTGGTATCGCTGGGAGTCATAGCCCGGAAGGTCATGGGCCTACCGGAGCCGACCGGCAAGAACGGATCCGCTGAGCAACCGCCGGCCGGTGTCCCCCGACAGGACGAAGCGGCGCCACCGCAGCCGGTGAATCCGTGGGAGTCCGCGGGCGCGGCATTGAAGCAGCAGACCGCCACGAGCAAGACCGGCCCGCTGCCCAAGCCGTCGGCCCCCGCCTCGGGCACCCCCTGGGTGCCGCAGGACGAACGGTCGGGCGCCGTGTTCGCACGACGCCTCGGCCGCGGGCTGCTCTGGAGCGTGCTCATCCTCGCCGCCGTCACCGGGGTACGGGCCTGGATCGTCCCCCCCAAGGCACCCGCGCCCAAGGCCCCCACCGTCAAGGCCGAGGCAGCCTATGCCGACCAGGAGGCGCAGGCCGTCGCCGCGCGGTTCGCCCGCGCCTACCTCGGATGGGACGAGGCCAAGGCCGACGAGCGCGAACAACTCCTTGCCTCCGTCCTGCCCGCCGACTCCGACACCGCGATGGGATGGGACGGGCACGGTCATCAGGACGTGCTCGCCGTCCAGCCGGGCGCCGTGACCACGACCAAGGACAAGCAGGCGCGCGTACGAGTCGACGTCCTGGTCCAGTCCGGGGCCGAACCCGCCGACGGGAAGAAGGCGGCGGCCCACTGGATCGGCCTCGACATCCCGGTCGTCCAGACCGCCGGGCGGGTCGTCGTCACCGGGCGTCCCGGCCTCGTCGGCATCCCCAGGTCCGGCCCCAAGGCGCCGGACCTGCCCACGACCCAGACCGACCCCGAGCTGGGCACACAGACCGAGAGCGCCGTTCGAAGCTTCTTCGAGGCGTACGCCGCGGGCAACCCCGACGCTGTGACCGCGCCCGGCTCGAGCGTGCCGCCGCTCCCGGAGGGGATCGCCTTCAAAGGACTTCTCTCCTGGTCCGTGGACACCGGAAGCGGCGACAGCCGCACCGGTACCGCCTCCGTCTCGTGGTCCCTGGGCGGGGCCACGGTCGAGCAGGTCTACCGCGTGACCATCACCCGGGTCTCCACGCCGGACGCCCACCGCTGGCAGGTCGACGGCGTCCGCGGCGGATCCGCCTGACCCTCCATCCCCGGCTCACACACCGTGAGCACCCGTCATAAACCCTGGCCGCATTGAGCCTGTTCACCTCCAAGGGGGAACCCCGTGGTACCCGTGCACCACCTCGTCGAACTCGCCGCTCCGCTCACCACCGGGGCGCAGCTCAAGGACTGGATCCTGATCGTGGTGGGGAACCTCTTCGCCGCGTTCCTCGCGATCCGGGCTCTCGGCCACTTCCTCAAGAAGGAATGGGGCGAGATGGTCACCCTGTTCGTGGCCGCCGTCGCCGTCGCCGCCGTCATCTGGGCCCCCGACGCCGTCAAGAGCCTGCTGACGGGCGTGTGGGACAAGGTCTCGGGGTCCGCCTGATGGCGCGTACCGGCCACACCTACACGCGCCACTTCGACCTCGAGACCAGACAGCACGAACTGCTCGGGGTGGACCTCGGTGAGGGCGCGCCGCGGCGCGCCCTCGTCCTGGGTCTCGCGCTCTACGCGCTGTGGACGGGCACCCTGTTGCTTCTGTTCGGCCTCCCCAGCAAGATCACGTTCACGTTCTACTTCCTGCCGCCGCTGATCACCGCCGTCTACGGCACGCAGCGGTCGCAGGCCGTCGAGCGTCGATGGAACATCACCCGCTGGTCGATCGGGGTGCGTTACCTCGTCCTGGGACATCGGCCGATCATCAGCTCCGGACGCCGCGCAGCGAGCCGAAGCGAGTGGATCAGCCGCCGCGCCCGCTGGTCCGGCAAGGCCGAGATTCTCGCCGAGTCCCCGCTCGGGCCTCTCGTCGAGCGCTGGCTCGGCTCCGAGGAGTCCGCCTCGCCCGGTGCCGGCGCCCCGGTCCGACTCGCCGCACGCCCCCGCCTGTACGGCCCCGATGCCGTCGGCAAGGCGTACGGCCGCAAGGCAATGCAGCAGTTCAGGGGGAAGACGTCGTGAAAGTTCTGCAGAAGATCGGCACGTTCCTCGGTGTGGGCGGTGACCGCTCCGCGACGGCGCCGCAGTACGTCGCCCTGGCCGACGGCCTCGTCATCACCGACAGCCACACAGAGGCCTGGTACGTCCTCGCCTCCTCCAACACCGACCTCATGAGCGAGACCGCGAGGGACGGAGAACTCGACGCCGCCAACAGTGCTCTCGCGCGCACCCTGGCCGGATACGACTGCCAGCTACGGGTGTTGTGGTCCCCGCTGCACGCCGAGGACTACGCCGCCGAGGCGGCCGAGATGTTCGCCGCCGGACAGTGGCAGGAGTGGGCGCAGATACGCATCGGCCGCCTCGAGCAGATCGCCCTGCCCTCGCGTCACCTCGTCCTCGGCGTGCGGTTGACCGAACGCGCGGGGCAGGCGCAAAAGCTCGGCCGCCGGGGCGTCGAGGGCAGTCTCGGCCTCAACTCCTCAAGTGTCGGTTCCCGCGAACTGGCCCGCCTGGACGCGCAGATGCGCCGTCTGGGCCGACGGCTGGAGTCCACTCCCTGGAAGGCGCAGCCGGCGTCCGTCGAGATGCTCGCCTGGATGATCAGCCGTGAGCAGCACCGCGGGACGCCGTTGCCCGCTCCTCGTGCCGGCGTCATCGCGGGTGCCAAGCTCGCCGCCCTGACCCGCGGGCGCATCCTGCCCCACCCCGACCACCTGCGCGTGGTCGACGCCCACGGCGAGGTGTCGGCCTGGGTCTCGGTGCTGACCATGTCCGGGTTCCCCGAACAGATGGAGAGCCCGGGAAGCGGCGAGTGGTTGCGGGTCCTGTCCGAGATCAACTACGTGCCGGAGGTCGACGAGGCCGACCTCGACCCGGATCTCGATCCGGCCGAGCTCATCCAGCCCGTCAGCCCCGAGGCGTCCGTCCGGTTCCGTGTGATGCCGAAACGGGACGCGCTCAAGAAGGTGGACGAGGCCCGCCGGCTGGCCAAGGAACAGCGCCGCAGCGCTTCCAAGGCCTCGGCCGAGGATCCCGGCCGGGACATCGAGGAGACCGAGGACGTCATGGCCGAACTCACCCGCGACATGCGGCGTGAGGACGTGACCCTCGTCGAGGACCACCCGCGACTGATCGTGACGAGCGAGTCGTCTCTCGAGGACCTGCGGGCCCGGGTCGACGCCGTGATCACGCACTACGGCGGGTTCGGGATCGAGGTCAACGTCGGCGAGGAGGAACAGCGCGAGCTCTGGCTCGAGATGCAGCCGGGCGACCAGTTGCGCGTCCCCGACCTCGGCCACGTACGCGACGTGACGGCCCTGTCCGGCTCCTGGTGGTGGGGCGGCGCCAAGGTCGGCGACGACCGCGGCCCGATCGTCGGGTACCTCACCGGCTCGACGCCCGGCGTGTTCCGCAACGACGTGACCGCGGGCAGCGACAGGGGCGACGCCACGACGACGGCGTTCGTCGGAAGGTCCGGCCGAGGCAAGACCACGGCCATGATGCTGAGCCTGCTGGACGCCGGGTTCCGCGGCTCCTACGCCCTGGCACTGGACTTCAAGGGCGACCTCGGAGGCCTGGTCACCGCCGCCCGCCGCTACGGCCTGAACGCCCATCTCATCGAGACGGGCCCCCGCTTCGCCGGGGCCGTCGACCTCTTCGCGCTCCTGGCGCACGAGGGTGTCGACGTCGCCCGCGGTGAAGTGCCGGCGCAGTTGTCCATCGCCATCCCCGAGTGGCTGCGTGAGGCCGGGGCCGAGACGCCCATCACCCGCGCGGTCAACGAGGTCATCGCCCAGGGCGAGCCCGCCACGTGGAAGGTGATCGAGTACCTGCGGACCATGGACGACGAGGTCGGCCGCAAGGCGGGCGCGGCCCTCTACGAGCTGTCGCAGAACGCTCTGGGTGCCCCGTTCATGGGCCGCCCGACCGGCGACGGTTCGCCCATCAGCCCCGAGCCGGGGATCTTCGTCGTGCAGATGCCGGGCCTGTCCCTGCCGCAGCCCGAGGAGGGCCGCCGCGACTGGACGCCCATGAAGCGCCTCTCGGTCGCTCTCATGCACTCCATGCTCGCGTTCGGCGTCACCACCGCGGGCCGCCGCGACCTGCGCGGTCTGCGCAAGGTGGTGGCCGTGCCGGAGGTCCACGTCCTGACCGCCACCCGGGAGGGGTCGAGCTTCCTCCAGTACATCGCCCGAGTGGGCCGCGCGCTGGCGACGTCGCTCCTGTTGGACACGCAGGACCCGGAGTCGCTCGTGTCCATGGTCGGTGTCCTCGAGCAGCTCACCACCGTGGCGGGCTTCCAGCTCACCACCCGCGAGCAGCAGGACGCCCTGGCCGAACTCCTCAGCCTGCCCAAGGACGTTCACTCCCGCGCCCTGATCCAGTCCGTCGGTCTCCTGCCCGACGGCGAGATCCGCCACGGCCATTGCGTCATCCGGGACCGCCGCTTCTCCTGCGCCACCGTCCAGTGGGACATCCCGAGCGCCGAGCTCCTGACCCTCCTCGACACCTCTCCCAAGGCCGCCGACCAGGCCACCGACGACACCCGCGTGAGCATGGAAAAGGCGGACGCATGATGCGTAAGACGACGGCCGCCGTCATGGCCGCCGGCACCCTCGCTCTCGCCGGGTGTTCCTCCTCGGGCAGCGGTGGCGGGACCAAGGGCAGCGGTTCGGGCGCCAGTCGGCAGGACGCGCTCGTGAAGGTGGCGAAGAGCTACCAGGAGGCCGCCAACCGCCGTGACTGGCATGCCGCGTGCGGCCTTGAGTCGGCCGCGTACCGTCACGGCACGGTCAAGGAGTGCGCCGAGCGGAACACCCCCCATGAGCCGACACCCGAACCGTCCGGGTCGAGCCCCTCGCCGTCGTTCTCGCCGCCCGTGTACGCCGACGGCTCGACACCCCAGCCCAAAGCGTCGAAGACGCCCACCGGACCCGAGTATGCCGACGACGGCCCCGTCGAGGTCTCAAACGCCGTCGAGGTTCCCGCGTTCGACGACCACCCGGCCGGCTACGGCGTGATGGTCTCCTTCAGCGTGAAGTGGCCCGGCGAGCCCGCCGACACCGACCGTCGCGCGCTGCGCCTGATCCAGGAGGGCGGGGCCTGGCGCGTCGACCAGTCCGAAGACGTACAGGAGGGCGACCACGGCCACGGCTCACCGGTCAGCGCCGCCCTGTCACGGGGGTAAGAGTGCTCATCTACTTCCACTGCAGATTTCCACGGCTGCGAACCGGGGCAATTCTGTTCCTGTTCGCGTTCACCACGTTGATGGTGCTCGCCGGGCACGCGCACGCCGAAGACATCAAACCCACCGGAATCGGCGACCTCATGCCCTCGCCGGACTCCAAGATCCCCAAGGGGGGAGAAACCCTCTACGAGACGTACGACAATCCCGCGCTGTGGCAGCTCGATTCCGACTTCGGTAAGTGGGACATCCTCGATCCGATGGCGGAGGCCATCGCCGATATCTGCATGGGCCTGATCATCGTGCTCGGTCAGGCGTGCATCGTCATCGTTCAGTGGATCTTCAACCTCACCTCGATCCCAGAGCTTCAGGACGCCATCACCAAGAGCATCGGAGGGGCCGCCAAGGGCCTTACCGAAACACTTCTCCCGAGCGCGCTCGCCGTCGGTGGCCTGGTCGCTTTCGTCCAGCACCGAAAGGGCGGCGGCGGTGGGGGCCTGTCGCAGATCGCCTGGGTGTTCATCGCCGGAGTCGTGTCGGTATCGCTCCTGACCAGCCCTCAGACCTGGGTCGGCGGCGTCGACAGCGCCCGCCAGATCGGTTCGAGCATCACCATGAACGCGACGTCCCAGGGCCTCGGCGACGGATCGGGAGACTTCCCGTTCAAGCTCGACCACGAACCGAAGTTCAGCGGAAACGCCCGGGACGATTCCCTCCGTAAGTCCAGCGATGCCGTGTGGCGCGCGTACGTCGCGACTCCCTGGTGTGTCGCGAACTTCGGAAGCTTCGAGGTCTGCAAGAAGCACGGGAAGGACGTCCTCGATCAGGGGACCGATCGCCTGGAATGGATGCAGGACAACCTTACTAAGGACGAGATCGGTAAGGACTCCGTGAAATGGCGGCAGGGTCACAGCCCCGTCGGCCGGATCATGGTCACCATTCCCGCTCTCATCTCCATCATCCTGTTCGCGGCCCTGATATTGATGCTCGCCTTCACATCCCTGGCGAGTCTCCTGGGCGCCCTCATGCTCCTGTTGACCGGCGTCATCTTCGCGTGCCTCTGGGTGATCCCGGGCAGGCCGCGTGAATGGGGCCTCGCCTGGTTCGACCAGCTCCTCGCCCGGACCCTTGAAAGCCTCATCGCCACGATGGTCCTCGGCGCGGTCCTCTCCCTACAGGCCGCCACGACACAGATGTTCGGCCACTACGGATGGCTCCCCACCAGCGGACTGAGCATCGCCGCCGCCATCGTCGGCATGAACTTCCGTTCCGTCATCGCCCAGATCTTCGGCGTCCGCGGCACCACGACCGGCATGGTCGGCGGGATGCTCGCCGCGAGGCTCCTCAACGGAGGAGGAAACAGAGGCGGCGGCGGACGCCCACGCCCCGGCCTTGTCGGCCGCGCCCGGCGTCTCCGTGGCGCCATGGGCGGAGGCGGAGGCGGCGGGGGTGGCAACGGGCCGCAGCCTCCCAACGGCGGCGGAGGAGGCGGAGGCGGGGGCGGTGGAGGAAGGCCCGACTTCACCTTCACCTGGGTACGGCGCCAGCGTCCCCCGGCGCCACCGCCCCGACCGGTGCCGGGTGGCGGGTCGGGTCCAGGGCTGCCGCCCGGCTCCTCGACCCGACGGCCGCCCGGTGGCGGGTCGGGCCCGAGGCGACCGAGGCGACCGCTGCGGCCGGTCCGGGCTCCTGGCGGTGGGTCAGATCCCGCGCTGCCGCCCGGTTCCTCGTCACGGCCGGCGCCCGGCGCCCGCCCTGACGCACCGGTGATCACCCTCGACCGCGAGCGTCCCGACACCACCGGCAGGGTCCGCCCCGCACTGCCTTCGCAGCCGTCCGGGCCGCGCCCCGCGCTGCCTGGCGGCCGGGCGGGTGCCACAACCACCGCAACGGCCACGACGAGCCGCCCGACCGTCCGCCCCACTCCGGTGATGCGGCCCGAGAACGGCGGAGCGCCGAACTTCGCGTTCCGGCAGGCTCCTGCGCCCTCCAGGCCGGGTGAACCCAGGCTCAACCGGGCGACGGTCATCCGCAGCACGCCCAACGGGCCGGCGCCGACCGGCAGCACGCAGCCGCCGCCTCGCATCACCGCGCCGGTGAGTCCTCCGGCGCTTCCGGATCCCGACAACGGCCAAAGGGGGTAAGCCATGCCGAAGAACGACCCGAGCCCTGAGGAGTGGCGGGAGATCCTTTCCTCGTTCACGTACCCGGAGGAGGTCAGGCAGACCGAGGGCCGCCGTAAGCGCCGAGAGGCCAAACGCGTCCACCGCGAGGATGTTCGCCGACGTACGACGCAATGGATCCGAGAGGAGCGTCGCCGGGATCCCATCCGCCCGGCCGGGGCCCTGGTCATCGTTGTCGTGATCCTCGGCCTCGGCCTCGGGACCCGGTTCCTGTGGCCGGGCCTCCTGGGCGAGGGCCACAGGAAGAGCGACCACGTCACCGCCGCCGCGAGCCCGACCCCCGGCGTGCAGAACGAAACTCCCGCCGCCGGCCCGAGCACGCCCTCGGTGGCGCCGAGTTCGTCTCCGTCCGCCAAAGCCGACCTGAGCGACCCGGATCACGTCGCGAAGGAGGCCGTCCGCCTCTACCTCACCCGCAACCCCCCTGAGGACGAGGAGCATTCGGCCTCCGTCCTGCGGGCCGCGCCGTACATGACGCCCTCGCTCGTGGAGAACCTGGCCGGCCAGGAGGACCCCGCCTGGGAGAAGCTCGTCAGCAACGGCGGGGTGGCCACCGTGCGCACGGTCGTGGTCGGGCCGGCCGCCGAGGGGCTCCCCGTCGACACCCCTCTGCGGGTCTGGCGCAAGGCCACCGCGACAGTCGATGTCGAGGGATACACCAAGTCCACCGAGACCACCGTTCTCCAGGTCGAGATGACCAGCAACGGCGGCGGGTGGCGGATCTCTCGAATACTGGGGCTGTAGGTGGACGCACGCGACGCCGTCCGCGCCCTGGGTCGAGTCGGGGGGACAGCACTCAAGGTCAAGGTCATCGCCGTTGCGGCCGTGGTGTTCCTCATCTTCCTGTTCGTCGTCGGCATCTTCGGTGCCGGCGTCGGCGGGAAGGCGTACGCCGACTCGTGCGGTAAACGCGGCCAGCCCAGTGCCGACTACGGCGACGGCTCGGACGGTGATACGGGCGGGGGAGAACCCGGGAAGGGTCAGACGGCCGGCTCCGGCCTCCGGAAGAAGCAGATAGGCAACGCCAAGACGATCGACGGCGTGGCCGCGGACGGCGGCCTCTCCGGGCGGGCCACCCTCATCGGCCTCATGACCGCCCTGCAGGAGTCGACCCTTCTCAACCTCGACCACGGCGACAGAGATTCGCTCGGACTGTTCCAGCAACGCCCCTCGGCGGGTTGGGGCACCCCGGCGCAGATCATGGACCCGAAGTACAGCGCCCATATGTTCTTCTTCGGGAGCAAGTCCGGGTCACCCAGGGGTCTTACCGATATCAAGGGCTGGGAGACCATGCCTCTTGGTGACGCGGCCCAAGCGGTCCAGGTCTCCGCGTTCCCCGACCTGTACGCAGGCCAGGAGAGCGAGGCGCGACAGATAGCCCATGAGGCCGGCATCGACCTCGAACGCTCGGGCAAGGGGGGCAGCGCCGACGACACCGGTAGCGGCGACGACACCGATGGCGGAAACGGCGCTGGTAGCGGTGATGCCACCGATCAGCCCGACGTCGAGGCGCACTGTTACCCGGAGGACAAACCCGTCGGCAAGCCGGGTGCGCCCTTCCATGACGGTGATGCGCCGTGGCCGCATCAGGTGAAGAACCCCCGCAGCACCGCGGATGCGATCAAGTGGGCCAAGAACGAGGCGAAGAACGGTGGCAAGGACTGGTACCAGGCTTGCCTCGCGTTCACGGCTCGGTCGTACGGCTGGAGCTACTCCGGAGAGCATTACGCCATCGACCACTACCGGAACATGCCCTTGGCCCTGAAACATGACAAGGACAGAAACCCGCCGCCGGGTGCCCTCATGTACTGGGAAACGGGCCATCGGGCGGGCCACGTTGCCGTGTATGTCGGAGACGGAAAAATAGCGAGCAATGACATTCTTCGTCCCGGTTATATCGATATCGTCCCGGCAACGGACATTGAATCCAAATGGGGGGCAACCTATGTGGGGTGGGCGCCACCGTATTACCCCAAGGGTGGATAGATCGGAGAAATACTCGCAATGAGCATCATCGACCCGGACCAGATACCCGCAACACCGATCTACACCATCACCATCAGCTCGAACGGCGCCGCGGCAGTCGACGGCGAGGAGGTCACCAGGCCCGGGCTCGACCCGAACGCGGCCCGCGTCGCCGCCCTCGCCGAGGTCCGGATCAAGGCCGCCTTCCACGGCCGCCCCGTCCGCGCTCTCGCCAAGGAGCCCGACGGGTCCGCGTGGCCCTTGATCGTGGCGGTGGACGGCACCGTGACGACTCTTGACCATCCGCACCCCGCGCCGACCCCTGCACCGGCGCCGTCCCCCGCGCCGCGCCCGTCCCCGCCCCCTGTGCCCGCACCGCCCCCGCCGGTCCCCAGCGTCCCGGACGCGGGTGAGTCCACCGTGCCCACGCCGCGGGATCTGGCCCAGGTCTGGATCACTGACGGGCCGGTGGCGGTGCCGGTGGCGGCCGAGTGGTCGGCCCCCCTGCCGGCGTCGTTCCGTCTCCTGTGGGGGCGGTTCTGCACGCAGGAGCACGCCGTAAGGCAAGGGACCGGCAGCCTCGAGGACGCCGTCGTGACCGCGGACCACCTCGAAACAGCCCTTGCCCAGCAGTACGGCCCCGAGCACCCGCACACCGTCAACCTGATGACCGTCCGAGCATGGCTGGCGCTGCGCACCGCGGAATGGGCCGAGACGGTCGAGCTCCTCGTCGAGACCGCGCAGCGCCGCCAGGAGGTCAAGGCGCAGCCGGAGGAGGACACCACCCGTCTGATCAGGAACGCGCACGCCGCATGGCGGAGGCTCGCGGAGGAGGATCCCGAATTCGCTCGGGAGATGGCTGACCAGGTGCTGACGCTCCTGGTGACGCTGCAGAACGAGGACGGCGCGCAGCGTGCCCGCGATGTCGTTCACTGGGTCGAAAGGGGAGCGGCGGCGTGAGGGTGAGCCCTACGTCGACGGGGTCTGGCGGGCTTGGTTCAGGAGCCGTTCCCAGGTCCGGGGCGATCCGCCGTGCTGTTCGGCGAGGTCGGCTGCGATGCGGCTGATCGGAGCGTCGCTGCCGGCGGTGAGGGCGTCGGCGGCTGTTCGCAGGCGCGGGTCGCCCGCGTAGGGGTGGGCCTTGCGGGGGCCCTGCGGTTCGCCGGCGCGGCGTCCGCCTCCTTTGCCCTGGCCGGGAGGGTTGTCGCGCCGGTTCTCGATCTCGCTGCGCCGCCAGACTCGGGTGCCGTAGACGGTCTCGCCGCGTGAGAGGTAGCCCTGGGTGGCGTAGGTGCGGAGGGTGCTCGGGGTGATGCCGAGGATGCTCGCGGATTCTTTGTCGTTGAGTTGGTCGTCGGGGTGTTCCTTCGTCGGCAGGTCGGGGATGGGCTTGCCGGCGAGGTAGGCGGTGGCTTGTTCCAAGTCGTAGATCAGGAAGCGGCTGTTGGGGAAGAGGGTGGGGACGCGTTGGCGGAAGGCGGGGGCGTCGCGCCGTCGCCAGGTGCCGAACGGGACTCCGGCGTGTTGAGCGATGTCGGTTTCATTGATGACGGGACGGCCGTGCGGGATCACGCTGTGTCACTCCTCTGAGTTGTCTGTCATGGAGATGGTCACCGCTTGTAAGCTGGGGTTTGTCCTGTTGCTTTCGTTGCAGGACCGTTGGTGAGGGCCGGTGGTGTGCCGGGTCGCCCTTGGGTGACCTTCCGCCGGCCCTTTCAATTTGGGCGAATCTGCCCCGGTTCGGGGCGGATTGCATTGGGCGACATGGCCAACGTAACAGCGTCTCGCGGCAGGGGAGTCCGGTCCCCTCGAGCCCGACGGTGACGAACGAAAACGGCTGTACGGCCCTGTGAGCGATGATCTCCCTCCCCCACGGGGGTTTTGACGGGTCAACGGATGATCGGCCCCCACAGGCGCGCCCAGGGGCATATGGGCGTTACAGCGGGGCGGTGGCCCGCTCGGTCGCCTCGACCGCGGCGATCGTGCGGGCCGCAGTGGCTTTCCATTCGGCGTCGGCGGCGTGCTTGGCGTCCTCGGCTTTGATCCGGCAGCGAGCGCACAGGCCGAGGGTCTGCACCGGCCGTCCGCACGGCTCACCGCCGTAGCCGGGGCAGGTGCCGTCCTCGCGTGCCTGGGCGGCGATCGCCTCGTGACGGGCGCGCATCCGGCACGAGGCGCAGGCTCCGCCGTGTTCCAGTCGGCGTCCACATCCGCCCTCGCACACCGGCCAGTTCAGGCAGGCCCCGCACAGCGCGTCGCCGGGCGAGTCCGCGCCGCATTCGGGGCACTCGCCGCGGGTCCGCCGGGTGATTGCCTCGGTGACGTCCCGTTCGGAAGCCGGCGTCGGGGAGGGCAGCCGGTCCCGGCCCGCCGCGGCGACGGGGCCGCGGTCCTCGGCACTCGCCTGCGTCGGCAGCATCGCCGTACGGGGTGTGCGCGGCAGTCGCCGGATCCGGGCCGCGATCACCGCGCCCGCGCTGATCCGGATCGGACCGTTCAACGGCGCGCTCAGGATCGTCACCAGATCGCTCAGGCGCCACGGCTCCCCCGCGGCTTCCGAGTCCGCGATCCGCTTGTCCAACTCCCACGCCTGATCCGACAGGACCTTGCCCGACAGCGTCAGGCTCTCGTTCCGCTGTCCGACGCGGGTGAGTACCTCCATGCCGGGCGTCGTCTCCCGTCCGCCCGCGACCGACGAATCTGCCGCGCCCGGAACTGCCCCCTCGTCGCTGCCGCTGTCCGACGTGGCGTTGGCCGCCGCCGGATCACTGTCCCGCGCCGGGGGTCGCACTGCTGCCTGCTCTTCCTGGGGGCCGGTCGCGTCCGTCCGTCCGTCCGTTTCGCTTGCGCGCGCGTCCTCTACCTGCACGGACGGACGGACGGAACCCCCGTCGTTGTCTGAGCGGAAAGACTGAGCGGAAAGACTGAGCGGGAGGTCGTGATCTTGCAGGTCAGCACGGGAATCCGGGCTAGAAATCTGGCCCCGCGGGCTAGAAATCTGGCCCCGCGGGCTAGAAATCTGGCCCGTCTCGTCCGGGCCAGAAATCTGGCCCGCCCCTGTGGGAGCCTTCTCGGCCCGCTTCTGCGCGGCGCGCTCCCGCTCCTTCTTCACCGCACGCTCGGCGGCATCGGCCGCCGGTTTGCGTACCGCGTCCAGCAACGCGAACGCGTTGCGCGGGCCGCAGTAGCCGCGTTGGGGCCGGTCATGGATTCGGATGCGCAGCGGGGAGCCGGACGCGCTCGCCCGACTGGATGTCTTCACCGGCCCGCCCTCGGGAGTGCTGACCAGCCGTACTTCGGACAGATCCGCCAGTAACGACCGGATGCGCGCCAGACTCGACGGCTTCACGGGTTCGCCGGGCTCCACCGGCTTGGCGGGCAGTAGGTAACAGAGCTGGAGAAGGGTCACCTTACGGACAGGGCCGTACTTCTCGACCACCAGCGCCCGCAAGATCCAGTAGAGGCGCACCGCGCTGTCCTTGAGCTGGGGGCACAGCGGGATCCAGTCGTGCAACTGACTGCTGTAGTAGCCGTCGTTCTCGGGGCCGTACAGTTCCGCGCGCTGGCTGTCGTCGGTGCTCTCGTCGTACTCGCCGGACAAACCGGCCATCCTTTCCGGTCTCCGCGCGACGCAGCCGCATGCGAAGTGCACCCGCGGGTACACTTCGCAGAGACCTTTGATTCGGAGACCTTTGATTCGGGGTCGGCCCGCCGCCACTCCGGGATGCCAGTCCCGCGTGGAGCCACGGTGGGCCTTTAACTTTTGGTACAGGTGAGATTACGCCTTGTACGGCGTAGCGCCGGACACACGCCTGATCACGCTTCAAGTAGCCACCGTGTTTGCGCTGTTGACCTTCGAATCGGTGACGCCTCGGCCTTCGGAGAAGACGGTCGCCGATGAAGTGGAGCTCGTCGGTGCCCATCGCGCGCACGAGGTCCGAGACTTCGTTGCAGGCCTTGAGTGCCTTCTGCAGAGAGGGTTGCCCCGCCCATCGGCGGGCGAGACGAGAGCCCGGCACTGCGACCACCAGGTGCCGGGCTCTCGTGAGTTGAGGACCTCGCCGTCCCTGCGGGGGCGAAAAGCGGCGAGCGGCAAAAAGGGATGCCCGGTGCTAGCTGCTCACATCAGGCGGGCGATCGATGCTGGCACGAAGAGGTCGCGCACCCGGTGTTGGGCCCACGCCACGTCGCCGTCCTCCCTGCGCGCGTACTGCTGGCACAGCACGCAGCGTCGAGACGCTTGGCGGGCACGTCGCTGGGGTGCGCCTCGGCTATGTGCCGTGTCACCTGTAGCTGCTCCCAGAAACAGCCCGCAGGACTGTCCCACTCGCGGGCAAGCTGCAGCAGCCACCGCGCGCACTCGGCGCAGGCCCACATGAACGGCGGCGGGACCAGCCGTTCGTCGACCATCACCGGTTCCGCAGAGCCGTCGCACCCATGAAGGCGCGGTTCGTGGCGACGACGCGCTTCAGATAAACCCCGATGGCATCAGGGCCAGCACCCAGCGGGATTGGGTCGAGGCCGACCGCCACGCAGGCTTGCCCGCCGTACACGAGGTGCGCCCGCCACTTGGCTCCCGAGGACGGAACCCGCATGAAGAAGTGGGGGTGTCCGTAGTCGAGGGCGACATACGGACCGCGCATCACGAGTCGATTGCCGACAGTCGGCACGCGCTCAGCGGCTGGCCGAAGGCGCATCGCGTCGACCATGCCCAACAGGCCGACCTCGACCGACTCGGCCGTCTCGCCGGGGCGCCGTGGCTGTGTGTGGCCGATCAGCAGGTACGCGACCGGGCCCGCTGGTGATGCGTCGTCAAGCCACGTCGTCACTGTGCATCCAGCGACGAACCCAGGGCCGGGCACCGCCCGGATCGTGGTCGTTTTCTCGGTCATTGGGACGCCGCCTGCGGCCACTCGGTGTGCGCGTAGCGGTCCTGATGCGGGCCTTCGTGGCCGGGTGACCATGTGCACCGGCCGCGAGCGGTCGGGTTCTTGACCCAGCAGTAGCCTGCCGCGCGACCGGCTGCCAAGGACCGCTGCTCTTCGCGCTCGTCCTGCGGCGAGCGGGCGGGGTTCGTCATCGCCGCCCCTCCCGGACCAGCCGGTACAGGACACGCCCCACCACACAATTTCCTGCCTCGTCGACGCACTGCTCACACAGCGGGGCGTGGTCGAGGAGCGCGCGGTGTGCGGCGGTTGCGGTGCAGGGGTGGCAGCCGCGGGGGAATGCCGTGACATAGCTGTCCAGGACCCGGATGCGTCGCTCTCCGAGGTCAACGGCTGTTTCCGTGGTGAGGCGCCTTGCGCACCATACGCACGCGCTGCCGCGCTGCTGCTGCTCGCTCAAGTCCCCCACGCCGGGGAGCGGCAGTGCGGCCCTCCCCGGTGTGGAGACGGTGTCTGTAGCCTCGTTCATGCTGACCTGCTCTCATCAGGTGGCCATGCCCCCGGGCCGTTCGCGCGGTCGCGGGGGTGTCCGCAGAACTGTCCTAGGTCAGACCGTAGCGTGACCTAGGACAGGATGCTAGGGAATCCACATGCCTCCACCTGCCAGGGTTAACCGTGTCCTAGTACAGTCGGCCGTGCCCTAGGACACTCCAGGAGATGTCATGCCTGACACCGACCACCCGTACATGCAGGTCGCTGAACGCATCCGGCGGCGCATCCTCGATGGCGTCCTGAAGGAGGGGGAGAAACTTCCGCCTGTAAGGGAGTTGGCCAAGCAAGAGGGTGTCTCCGTTGCCACGCTCGGCCGTTCTCTCGATCAGCTCCAGGTCGAGGGCTACATCACCACCTCGCGTAAGGGAACCTTCGTCGCCAACGCGCCCGAGGTCACGCTGTCCAGCTACGACCGGATCACCCGCGTCCTGCGTACCGGCTCGGTCCTCGCCGACGGTGAGACGCTGATAGTGACAGCGGCCGAACTGCTCAAACCGCCGCAGTACGTCGCCGAACTCTTCGACCTCAACGAGGGCGACCAGGTGGTACGTCGGCAGTGGCACACCGGCAAAGGTCAGCAACGGACCGGCCTGTGCGTCACCTGGTATCCAGCTCACTTCGCCGCGGCTGTACCTGAGCTGCTCTCTACCTCCCGGCAGTCCTCACCAGGCCTCCTGCTGAAGATCCAGCAGGCCACGGGACGCCGCGTCATCGCTGGCCGTGACGACATCCACGGCCGAGACGCGGACGCTCGAGAAGCCAACTACCTCGGTCTACGGGTCGGCTCCCCGATCCTCGCGGGTGCTCACCGATTGTGGGACGACCAAGGGGTCATCGAGTACGGCGAGTGGTGTCTGCCCTACCGGATGGCCGTCGGCTACGAATACAAGTTTGAGGCGGCACCCGAGGCATCGTGACCGGGTACGACGAAACGTCCCCCGCGTGGCTGTGCGGCCGTACGAGGCGTTAGTACCTCCATGCCGGGCGTCGTCTCCCGCCCGCCCGCGACCGACGTACCGGCCGCCCCCTCGTCGCTGCCGCTGTCCGGCGCGGTGTCGGCTGCCGCCGGACCACCACCCCGTTCCGGCCGCCCTGCCGCCTGCTCTTCCCGGGGCCCGACCGCGTCCGTCCTTCCGTCCGTTTCGCGTGCGCGCGCGTCTCCTACCTGCACGGACGGACGGACGGGATCCCCCTCCGCCGTATTCATTGACGGGTTGTTCTTACTGTATTGGGGGTCTTCAAGTTCCCCCGTCGACGACTTGTAGTTCCCCCGTGGCTTGGTCGTGAGGTCTCGTCACGGGGGGTCTGAGAGTTCCCCCGTCGCGATGTTTCCGGGTCGGTGACCGTCTCCTTCTTCGGCCGTGGCTTGCCCTTGTCGGCTCGCTGTTTCTTCGCGGGAGCGGGGGCAATGGGCGGGCGGTCGGCGCGAGTGAGAGGGGGACGCCCGAGGCGTTCGCGCTCGGCGTTGATCCGGTCGATGTTGCTGAACCAGTCGTAGGGGATCAGCAGGTCATAGACGACCGGGCGTCGGTCGGCCCGGTAGTGCCGAACAAGAGCTTGGTCCCCCTTGACGATCAGGCCGCGCTTCGCCATGTTTCGCCAGCAGCGCTTGACCGTCTCCTCGCGTACTCGTCCGAACTCGTAGCGAACGCGGTGCGGCATGCCTGGGGTCCCTCGGTCCGTATCCATGTTGACCGCCCCGCAACAGACCGCGTCCGACTCGCGGTGATCGACCGTGCCCCGCGCCGACTGCCGGAACTGCGCGCACCCGGCCTGGACGACGTCGGTGGCCGCAGGCTGTTGTTGGTCGAGGAGTGTGCCGACAGGTGGGGATATGACCTGTTGGGCTCCGGTGTCCGGCCCTGGGGCAAGCGCGTATGGGTTGAGCTGGTGGTGAGCCGATGACGACCGGACAGCGTCCCGGCGTTGGCGACGAGGTACTGGACGGCCGTACCCGCGCGATCGTCACCGACGTACGCAGCGGCGTCCTCTGGTTGCGCGCAGCCGGTTGTGAGGAGTGGCCGGTCGAGGACCCGGCACGACTGAAGGTGACGCGCACTCGCGTGGAGCGCATCGCGGCCGGCGACACGTGAACGCCCGCTGCGGGGGCACAGCCCGATACCGGCCCGTGCCCCCGTCGCGGGCCGGTGTTCCTCAACCGGGTGCCCTGACAGTGCCGTTGCTCGGCTCTCCGCAGCCGAGCGGCAACCAGAGGCGGGGCAGGCCACCTTGCCTACCCCGTTTCTGCGTCGGGGGCCTGCGGCGTGGGCGGGGGCGGCTCGGGCTGCGGTCCTGGCGGCCCGCTGTTGGCCTGCCATGCCTGATTGATGTATTCCAGCGCCTGTTCTGCGGGGACCTCGGACAGTCGCCGGTCGAATTGGCGTCCCAGCCGATATTCGTTCCGGGCCCTCACCAGTGTCGGCACGTTCTGGACTAGTAGATAGACGAGGAACAGGAGTACGGCCCATGGCCATGGGATGCCGACTGCGGCGCTGAGGCTGCCGGGCAGCAGGTTGCTGAGGGAGTCGGGGAGGTGGGACGTGGTCACGAGGGCTCCTGGAACGAGGCTGGGGGCTGGCGGGCGCACATGAGGGCTGAAGGCTGTCGCTGTCCCTTGGCGCTGATGCTGGGCGGCGGGGCGGCGTAGATGGCCCCAGGGCGGGGTGTGCGGTGCGGGCGGCCACGATGACAAGACGGGTGGCTAGCGGCGCAACTGCCAAAGCCGGGGAGGACACTTTCACCTCCGGGGCTTGTATTCGAGAGCGCCGATCTGCAACTTCCTGGCCGCTCTGGCCTTTTGACGGGTGCTCTCGCTCGCCGGATACCTGGAACCTGCTGTGGCCGGCTCTTGAATGGCGCGCCTGTAGGCCCTTTGACGGCTGACCCTGCGTCGGACGGCCGCCGATGGCGATGCGTTGCCGCGACTGGTCCACGGTTTCGGCGCGGCGGGTACGGCCGGTCTGGGGGCACGGGTGTGTGGCGGGTGCTCATCAATGCGCTCCTCTTCTGTCGTGTCTGTGCGGTCGAGCAGCACAGTGGCCGGAGCTGGGTGCGCATGTCGCGGTCTCGCGAAAATCGGCGTCCTCGCCTTTTGAGCCGCGGTCAGCACTCCAAACTGAGCGGCAGGATTCGCGTGTCATTGACAAGGCCCGGACCGTCGGGTCCGGGCCGCGGTGGCCTGCATGGGATGTGGGGGAAGCAGCGGCCGATGCTGTGCTGCCGTGCCTCTGCTCTGAGGAGAGGCCGGCCGCGCGTCCAAGTGCGGTGGCTGTCGCGTCGGCGTGCCTCGGTCCTCGCGCTGCCGGGTAGCGACGTCTGGCTCATCGGCGGGCGCCTCGTCCGCTGGAACCACTTCACCGGTGATGGCGCCACTGTCGGTGGGAAGGTCAGCGTGGATCCGGCAGCGGCCGAGCCGTGCGCCGATGCCTTCGAGGAAGCGTGGGCGCGGGCTGTCGTACACGAGAAGTATCGGCGCCTTGATTACTTACCGTAAACACCCTGCTGTTGTTCATTTCCAGGGTGGTCGCCAAAGAGTCTGCGGGCCGGTGCTGATGTACGGTTAGTGCGATTTGCCGTAAGTGCAGTATCTTTTGTGTGAGTGGGGCGCCCCTCATCACGTTCGTGTGCCCGCGTGTTGTACGGCCGTGAGGGTCTGCCGCCGGCGGAACGGTTGAGTTCGGGCATGCCTCACGTTGCTCGTGCCGGATACCTCGAAGGAGAAGCAGACGGTGATCCATGCTGAGCGCAGGGGCCTGGTACGGACCCGGGAGCTGCTGGCCCGGGACATGGGCATGTCGATGGGGACGTTCCGTAACAAGAAGCCCTATACGACACCAGGCTTTCCCGCGCCGATCAGCTCGGAAGGTGCCCGGGTGCTGCTGTGGGACGGCGAGCAGACGGCCGCCTACCTTGCCGGCGAGCAGGTCCCCGAGCTCCCGGCGGCGGGTGGAGCCGGGGATCTCCTGGACCGTCAGGAAGCCGCTGCCGAGTTGAAGGTGGCGCCCAGGACGTGGGACGGCTACAAAACAGACTCCCGTATCGCGCCGCACCTGGTCGAGGTCTGCGGAGTGGAGCACTGGCCGCGCGGCATCATCCACGCCTTCCGCGCGGCGCGCCCAGGCAAGGAAGGCGCATCCGGCAGGCCGAAGGGGAGCGCCAACGCGGTACCGAGCGGTGAGCTGCGCGACAAGGTGGCCGCGCTCCTCGACATGCTGCCGACGATCACGATCGCCGATGTCTGCAAGTCGCTCGGGGTCGCGCCCGCCACAGCCCAACGGGCGCTGGCCCGGCTTCGCAGGGAGCGCATCGCCCAGCTCATGGAGGCAGACCCGACGCTTTCGTTCACGCAGGCCGCGGACCAGCTCGGCTACCCGGCCGCGGTGCGAAGAACCGCCCGCAGGGCCGTCGGGAACGCTGACAGGACACAGGAGGACTGAGGTGCGCACGATCGTCGCGGCGGACGAGTGGGACACGCATTACGCGGCCGGGCGCGGCTTCCGCCCTGTCACCGGCGAAGAAGAAGCGGTGTTCGAACGGAATGTCGGCACGGGTGACGGGCTGACAGCTCTCGATGTCGGCTGTGGAACCGGCGGGTTCGCCAAGTACCTCAGCGACCAGGGATACACCGTGCTGGGCGTCGACTACGCGGAAACAGCTATTTCGCTGGCTAATTCCGCATACCCAAAAACTCCCGGACTCTCCTTCCACTACTGGAACGCAGAGGGGCGGGAATGGGGGAAACTCCCCACCTACGACCTGATATCAAGCCGCCTCAGTTACGCATTCGTTCAAAAAAAGACAGAATTCTTGAAGAATGTCAGGGGCCACCTTTCGCCCGGAGGGGTTTTCCATGTCATGACACCCCACGCCGACAGGCTCCCGCTTTCACGACGGAGTATCGGAGTGACAGCGGAAGAAGTCGAAGAGCTGTGCCACGGGTGGACCACGGTCAAGGAACACGTTCTGGACTCACAGCACGTCTGCTACACCCTGACTCTTTGATATCCCAGGGGAGTTACGATTCAGGCGGGCGTTCGGTCAGGGCAAGGTGTTGCCTCGTGGGACCGGACGTCACCGACGGCCGGTAGCGGGCCGCTAACCCTTCCGCCGCCCACCTGGCGGAGCCGGCCGTCCCCTCACACCCCACCGACGGGCCCCGCGGAGCACCCCCGGACAAGGGCGCGGCGCTCCGGGGCACTGTCATCGGGGCGCAGCCAAGCCGGGCACCTCACGGCCCAGTCATCCCACCGAATGGGCGCAGCACGGGGCGGGGCGCGGCGTGCCCCGTGCCACCCGGTGGGTGGCTCCGCTGCGCTACGCCGCCCACCGGGCCGCGTGCCGGGCTGTCGCTCCGCGACAGCCCGGCCGGGTGCTCCGCACCCTCACGCGCTGCGGGCCACGACAGCCGGTCACTGGGCGCGCTCCGCGCCCCCAGCTCCCTCGCTCCGCGCTGTCGCGGCCCTTGCCCTGACGCTTTGCGCCAGGGGCCACGGCACGGGGCACGCCGCGCCCCGCCCCGTGCTGCGCCCGACCCCTCGCGCCGTCACTGACTGTGACGGCGCGAGGGGCGGCTGGATCGCTTGCCTAGTGGCCGTCCTCCCCAGGTCGGCACGGGGTGCACTTCATGGCGTCCTTCTCCCACAGCGGCCAGTCGACCGCGAAGCCGTTCGCCTCGATGATCTTCGCCGTGTTGAACACGGAGCCATCGCCCTTGCGCTCGACCTCCGGGATGTGGTCGAGGAAGCCCCCGTCCATGTGAGCCGCGCAGAACTCGCGGTAGTTCTTGGTGTCCAGGATGAACACGTGGACACCGTGGTCCACCAGCTCACCGGGGCCCATGCCGAGACCGCGCCCGCGCATCTCCATGGCAGTGATCAGGTAGGCGACCGCCTGCCCGAAGATCCGCTCAGCCATGACGATGTCGAACGGGAAGTCCCGCATGAGAAGGGCGATCTCCTTCGCCCAGACCTCCGACGAGACGAACGACTTGGGGTCGCGCGTTCCGACCTGAATTTCGGTTCCCATTCCTTGGGTCCCTTCTCTGTTCGGTGTATTTCCGTGGTGTCCGGGGCCGCTAACCCCTGACAAGAAATAAGATACCGCACTTGAATCACGAGCGCCAGGGGAACAACGAATCTGCCAGAACTAATTTCTGACACCTAGTCAGCTCCCAGCCCCCGCGAAGCGGGGGAATTCCCAGCCCGCGAAGCGGGCCAAACACTGATCCGCGAAGCGGATCACCACCCCCGCGAAGCGGGGGGCCCGGACACCGACGGCGTGAAACGCCGTCAGGTGATCGGCGAAGCCGATCACCTAGCGTAACCGGCGAAGCCGGTTACGGACCCGCGCGCGGG
>NZ_JBVJNF010000019.1:0-37845 GCF_055583785.1 Streptomyces sp. NPDC104371 | reverse complement strand
GAGCCGCCTTCGGGATTCGAACCCGAGACCTACGCATTACGAGCTCAAGATCGAAGGTGACTAGGAGGTTCAGGCCATGCCGCCCTATGACGGAACGTGCAGGTCAGAGGACTTCACCGGCACAACAGGTGCCATGCCGTGCCAACCGTTCCAAGGCAGTGTGGGCACGCATTGGGCACGCATTGGGCGCGCTGCACAGGCCGCTCGAACTGCGGTTTCGGCAACCTGAGTGGGACGCAAGAGGGGCCGCGCGGAGCGATCCGCGCGGCCCTTCCTGTGTTCACTCTTGTCGCTTGCCCGGCTCGGGCTTTGGCTCTCCGCGGTGCTGCACTTGCTCCTGATCGCCACTGTGGGGGGCAAGCGCGTTCAAGACGAGTTCGAGCGCCAGGGCGCCCGTGCTCGTGATGGAGCGGTCGTCCAAGATCACGTGCCGGTCGTCGCCGTTGGCGACGCCGGCCGCTGTTGCTTTGTCGTCGAGTCGGGTTCGGGTGACGCGGTACAAGATGCCCCCCTCGTGGCATGGCCGGACCTTTGCCATCGAACACGTGTCCGAGGCAAAGCCTGATCCACACTACTCCCACGGACACCGCAGGTCACGCGCTTACGACTCGGCGTTACCGTCGATTCCGCTTACGAGCTGGGCGTTCCCGAGTCCAAGTTCCTTTAGCTTCTCTTGAAGGATCGGGAGGTCTTCCGGTGTGGCGTCTGACGAGTACACGACGACGACCTTGGTCTCACTCGTGCTCGCCTTGAGCGGGTCGCCGACGATCAGGCCGGCCCACTCGGCCGCCGCCGCCCTCTCGACCTCGTCGAAATCGCGGTCGACCCCCGCCGCAACGGCTCGCTTTAGCCATGGCCCGTTCTTGTAGCTCTGCCCGTCGGCGATCTTCCACAGCGTGGAGTGCCCGACCGCCTTCCCCGTCACCGGGTCGACACAGCGCGCGGCGAGGCTTCTCAAGGTCTCGCCCTTGACTGCCAATGCCTCACGGACGATGTCGGCGAAGGGGGTGGGCTCGGCGCCCTCGGTGGAGGTGTCGTTCTCCGACACGGTTCTCATCTCCGTTCTTGTCGCAGAACACGAACAGTCTCATCTAAGCAGCCATCGCCCCTTGACGCACCCAGACAACGGCGTTGACGTGCAGATCTCGACTCCTTACGGTTGTTCTTGTTCGAGAACAGATACAGGCAAAGCGCCTGTAGGGTGCGCCGCACCCCTTGCCTGTTTGAATTCGACGACAAGCCCGAGGGGGATACGTGGCAGTCGACTTCATCGGCCCACCGCCGCGCAGCAAGAACACCAAGCACTCTTTGATCGCAAGCGAGCTCCAGTCGCACCCCGGGTCGTGGGGTGTCGTACAGAAGTCGGCCAACATCGCCCGCGCCTCGTCGGCTGCACAGGCGATTCGCCGGGGTCGGCTCTCCGCCTACCTTCCGGCCGGAACCTTCGAGGCGGTCGCCCGCACGGTCGTTGAGCACGGCGTCGTCGAGCATCGTGTGTATGCCCGGTACGTCGGGGGCGCGAAGTGATCGCCGCCGCGCCGGCCACCGTGACACCGACGGGCATCGTCGTGGCGCCGCCGAACCTCGACCGCGAGCAGTGGCTCGCCGTGCGTCGCACGGGAATTGGCGGCTCGGAAGTCGCCGCGGTGCTCGGCATGAGCAAGTACACCTCGGCACACGAGGTCTACCTCGACAAGCGGGGCGAGCTGCCGCTCGACCGCCCGATAAACCCCGAGCTCGCCGAGGCTGCGTTCTGGGGACTGGAACACGAGCCGACCATCGCCCGCGTGTTCTCCGAGCGCTCCGGCCTCGCCGTCGTCGAGGGCCCGGGGACGCTCGCGCACTTCGAGCGCCGTTGGATGCTCGCCAACGTCGACCGGTACGTGCTCGACGAGGACGCGCAGCCTTCCAGCCTCTTGGAGATCAAGACGCGCTCGGCCTATCAGCTCGACGAGTGGCTCGACAGCGTGCCGGACGGGCCGGCCCTTCAAACTCACTGGTACCTCGCCGTCACCGGCTACTCGCACGCGCACGTCGCCGCGCTGCTCGGCGGTAACCGGCTGCTGATTCACCGCGTCGAACGCGACGAGGCCCTCGTCGAGCACCTCGTCGCCCTGGTCGGTGAGTTCTGGCAGGGCGTGCTCGACGGCACCCCGCCCCCGGTCGATGGGTCCGAGGCGACCGAGGACCTGCTCGGCCACCTCTACACGGTCAAGGCCGAGGCCGTGACCGTCGCCGACCCGTCCGAGGTCGCGCCGCTGCTGGAACGCCGACGCGAGCTCAAGGCTCGCGAGGCGAGGACCGCCGACGAGCTGCGCGAGGTCGACAACCGCTTGAAGGCGGTCGCCGGCGAGGCTGAGATCGTCAAGACGCAGGGCGCCGTCGCCTTCACGTGGAAGCAGAACGGCCCGCTCTCGACGAAACGGTTCTCCGCCGCGCACCCGGACCTCGCGCAGCAGTACACGCACCGCGTCGACGCGCTCGATACCAAGCGCCTCGCCGCCGAGCACCCCGACGAGTTCCGGGCGCACCGCGCCCGACGCCTCGTCGTCCCGAAGGAGTCCGCAGCGTGACCACGAATCTTGCCGAGCGCGTCGCCACCAAGCGCAATGGGGCACGCTCCCTTGCCACCCAGCCCAATCGTCCCGAACAACCGGCAACGCTGGTGCAGTTCGTGCAACGGCTGCTCCCGGAAATCAAGCGTGCCCTACCAGAGCACGTCGGGGGCGCCGACCGGATCGGACGCATCGCGTTGACCGAACTGCGGCGCGTCGATCACCTCGCCGAGTGCACGCAAGAGTCTTTCGCCGGCGCGCTGATGACCTGCTCGGCGCTCGGCCTCGAACCGGGCGGCGTGTCCGGCGAGGCGTACCTGCTGCCCTTTTGGAACAAGAAGGTTCGGGCGTACGAGGTACAGCTCGTCATCGGCTATCAGGGCATGATCAAGCTGTTTTGGCAGCACCCGCTCGCCGCCGGCCTCGACGCGCACACGGTGTACGAGGGGGACGAGTTCGAGTACGAGTACGGGCTCGAACCGCGGTTGACGCACCGGCCGGCCCGCGGCTCGGCCAAGGGCCGGCCGACGGACTACTACGCCGTTGCTCGCCTGTCGAACGGCGGTAGCGCGTTCGTCGTGCTCGACGTCGACGACGTCGAGACGATCCGAAAGCGCAGCCGGGCCAAGGACTTTGGGCCGTGGTCGACGGACTACGACGCGATGGCCCGCAAGACTGCCATTCGCCAACTCTTCAAGATCATTCCGAAGAGCGCCGAGCTTGCTCGGGCGGTCGCGCATGACGAGACCGTGCGGCGCGACGCGTCGCCCGAGGGGCTCGACGTGCCCGGGGACTACATCGAGGGCGAGACCGTGCCGCAGCCGACGCCACAGGGCGCCGAGCAGCCGGCCGTCGAGGACGTGCCTTCGCAGTTCTCTGGATGGCCCGAGGCCGCCGAGCCAGTCACGGCCGACACCACACAGTGAGCCACGGGCCCGCCGTCCCGCCCCGTTGCGGGCATTGGGACGGCGCCGCCGGCCGTCACTGCCGCGCCCCCGACGGCGTTCGCCACTACCTCACCGGCTACCGCTGCCCCCAGCACACCCCCGCCGCCCTGTCCGGGCGCCCCGAGGCCCCCGGATCGCCAACACCAGTAAGGAGACGGACCGTTGAGCCGCGCCGCGACGGATTGGGTATGGGACCACGCCACCGCCCGAGGTACCGCTCGAACGGTGCTGCTCGCCATCGCTGATAAGGCGAACGTCGACGCCATCGCCTACGCCGGTACCGCGATGCTCGTGCAGCGCACCCGCGCCGCCCGCTCGACCGTGCGGGACGCCGTCGACGCGCTGCTCGGCTCGGGCGAGCTCGCCGTCGTCGAGGACGCCACCGGGCCCCGCGGAGAGACCGTTTACTGCCTGCCGCTCGTCGTCGCGACCCCCTGCTCGAAGGGGGCCGGAAACCGGCCCGGGCCGGAATCTGACCCGGGCCGAGAATCGGCCCCCGGGGGGCCGGAATCCGGTACGGAGGGGGGCCGAAATCCGACCCGAGGGGGACCGGAATCCGGCCCCCAGAACAAGAAGAACAAGAGAGAACAGGAAGCACAGCAGCAGCCGCGCGCGAACACCCCCGCCCGGTCCCCGCTGATTCCCGAACTGCACCCGCTCGGCGACGCCCTCGCCGCCGCCGGCGTCGCCGTCCGCTGGACGCTCGGCCTCGGCGAGCAGCGCGACGTCTTCCGACTCATCGAGCAGCACGGCGTCGAGGCCCTCGTCGAGCTTGCCGCCCGCCGCACCCAACCGGGTACCGAGCCGAAACCGGCCCGCTACTGGCTGCGCGTGTGGGGCGACCTCGACCGCGCGCCGTCCGCCCGACCCGGTCCCAACGTCGTACCGCTGCGTGCCGCTCCCGCCGCGTACACGGACAACCTCGCCGCCGGCCTCGCCCTGCTGAAAGCCCAGAAGGAGGGCACCCCGTGATCGACGAACACATCGCCGCCCTACTCGCCTACGCCGGCCGCCTCGACTCCCGCGTGCGCCGCGCCCTCGCCGACCCGCAGCAGTCCGCCCGCACCATCGCCGATTGGACGGCCGCCCTCGCAGAGGTCCCCGCCACCCTGCCGGACACCGGTTGGGACGCCTCGCAGGCCGTGCGCCGCTACTACGAGCAGCGCGCCGGCGACCGGTCCGCGCAGTTCCGCGCCGTCGAGCCGCACGACGTGCTCGCCGCATGGGCCCCGCACCGCGGCGAGCTCATGAACCGGCACACCGACCCCGTACCGGCCGCGGACCCGGACGACCCGCAGGCATGGCGCGAGGAACTGCTCGGCACCCGAGCCGCGGTCGCCCATGGCCACACCCCGCCGGCGCAGTACCGCGCCGAGATCAACTCGGCAGGGCAGAAACGTCTCGCCGCCCTCATGTCGGGAGTCGGCAACGGCCCGCGCCGGTACATGCCCGAGCACGTCGCGCGTGACCTCGCCGCCTATCGGCCGGCCCGGGCCCACCGCGAGGCGATCGTCGCAGAGGGCATCCCCGACCCGCTCGGCGTTCGCTGCCCGCACTGCCACGCGCAGCCCGACCAGCCGTGCCAGAGCGGATACCGGCGCAACGGCAAGGGTCGCCGCTCCCTGTCCGGCGTTCACCCCTCGCGCGTCGAGGCCCTGATCGCCCAACTCGACCCGACCGACGACGAGCAGACCGAGGCCGAGCAGGTTCGCCTCGCCCGCCTCATGTGCCAGCCACCCGCCCCGCGCGAGACCCGCGCTCGCCACACCTCGGGAGGAAACCGCCGATGACTCCCGCAGCCGCGCGCGCAGTGATCGCCGCCCACTTGACCGACGCACTCGACGTGCACCCCCACCTCGCCACACTCACCGCGGCCGAGCTGCTCGACCGCCTCGCCATCGAGGGATGGGAGATCAACACCACCAGGCACGCGCGACCGGTCGCGCCTCGCGCGCGGGAGACCCGCGGCGCTCGGCGCCTCGTCGCTCACCTGACTCGCCGTGCCCGTACGAACGGAGAACCGACCCCGTGAACGCCCGTACCCGTACCGATTCCCGTCGAGGCCGTCGCGAGCAGCGCGAGGTCGAGCGCGACGCCCGCCGCGCTCGTCTGCGCGTCCTGCTCTCCCGTGCTGACCGCGGCGTGCTCACCCCCGAGGAATCCGCCCTGTTGCGCGGCGACGTCGAGGCCGAGATCACCGAGGGCGACACGCACCGCCGCAGCGCCGGCGGACAGCAGGCAGCAGCAATGCGCCTGCACAAGCGGATCGAGGCCGCCGAGCAGTGCCTCGTCGAGACCGAGGCCGAGCGCGACCGATACGCCGCCGAGGCCGAGGCCCTGCGCCCGCACGCCGTCGAGGGGCGCCGATGAACTACGCCACCGCCGTGCACGAGACCGTCGCCGCCCTGCGCTCCATCCGGGCGCAGTGGGCCGAGTTGCTACTCGCCATCGAGACACCGCCCGCGGACGTCTGGCCACCGCGGCAGCTCGCGCACACCCTGCGCGCCGGCGACGACGAGCCGCTCGTCGTCGAGGACCGGGCGCCGCTCGTGCTGCGCGAGCACCCCGCCCCGCTGAACGTCGACGCGCTCGACACCGGCCTCGCCATCGAGCGGCAGGTGTTCGCCCTCGCCGACACCCTCGCCGCCGCCGTCCAACACGCGAGCCACGGTGACCCGCGCCGTTGGAACTTCCAGGACCCGGGCGCAGCAGACGCACGGGGCGCGGCCGGCTCGCGTGGGCACGGGCTGCACTTCGCGTGCGTGTGGGTCGAGGGGCGCGTGCTCGACGAGGACACCGAGCCCGAGCAGCAGCTCGACGGCACCCCCGCCGCGCCGCCGTTCGCGCCCCTGCCCCCGCATCTGCTGCATGAGGCACGGCGTACCGCGCGGATCGCCGAGGGCCGGCTGCTGCGGACCCTCGGCCTCGACCAGCGCACCACGCCCGTGCCCGACCGGCCGTGCCCGTGGTGCGGCGGCGAGCTCACCCTGCACACCGCCCCGGACGAGGCGCCGAGGGTGACCTGCTCGGGCGGCAGAGCCTGCTCGGCACCCGTCGCCCTCGACCACGTGGAACGGGCGCGCGTGTGGGAGTGGGCCGACCTTCCCGAGCTGATTGCCGCACTCGGGGTGGACATGGCCACCGCGGCTTAGGTCGCCGGCCGGTGCGCGGCCCGAGGGATTCTCGGGCCGCGCGCTACTTGCCCTTGGCGATCTGGTCGATTCGCGCGATCGAAAGCCCGGTCAGCTCGTGCACCTCGCGCAGAGTCAGGTTCTCCCGCATCCCCCGCACCGTGTCGCCCCGTACACCCTTGACCCGCTTCACCGCGTCCGGCAGCAGATCGTCGGCGAGGATGCGCGCCGCGCGTTCCCGCTCGACGGGGTCGGCGATCTCCGCGAGGGGAGCGAGGGCGGCGTCGAGGTGCTCGGCCATGCGGGCGCGCAGCTCGGCCCGCTGCTGCTCGGCATCGTCAGTCGTGTTCATGGGAGCAGCGTAAGGGCTTATCCAAGATTCTTTTCTAGACCCTCTTGATTCCTTCTTTCTAGACCCCCTATAAATGGTGATGCGCCGCCGGACACCACCCGACAGCGCACCATCCGACACAAGGGAGCAACCCTCATGAGCGAGACCGTCACCGCCCGAGTGCGACAGTCGTCCCACCCGCACCAGAGCACCGAGCAGGCCAAGCTCGCCCGGCACATCGTGCTCGACGCTCCCCTCTACGGCCGGCTGCGCCGCGAGGCCGGCGACGCGCTATGCCGCCCCGCCACCGACTTCTACGAGCTGGAGCGCGGCGACGTCGACGGGAACGCCACCTGCCGCAAGTGCATCGAGCGCGCCGCCCGCTACGGCGTGCGCGTGATCACCCGCGACGAGCGGCTCGACGCCCTCGCCGCGGACGTGGCGCAGCTCCACGTCGAGGCCGACGAGCTGATCGCCGACATGGCCGAGGCCGGCTCCGACCTCGACGAACTCGCCGCCGAGATCGCACAGTTCGGCGCCGACCTCGACGCGTTCATCGAGCAGGCGCCCGCCGTGCACCACTTCGACGACACGACCGAGGCGTACAACGCAACGCAGTGCCGCGACGACGTCCACGACGGCGACGTACTCGTGATCGCGTCCGAGTCGGTCGTCGGGTTCCTGCGCGACGCATGGCCGGGCGCCATCACCACCGCCCACGGTGAGTTGCACACCTTCACCACCGACCCTCGGACGATCGACGACGGGAAGTACGTCGCATCCGTCGAGCTCGCCGAGCAGGTCGCCCGCGAGATCGGCGCGCCCGCCCCTCAGAAGACGGCCGCCGCCGAGGCCCTCGCGTGCGTGCACCGCGCCACCCCGCGGGCTGACGTGTCCGGCGACCCGATCAAGACGTGCGCCCGCAAGCAGCCCAACCAGGAAGCCGGCGTATTCAGCGACGAGGGGTGCGCCGAGACGTACGACTGCGCCGTGCAGGCCGCCAACCGGGCCGCCGAGATGAACGCCGAGGAAGACGCCCCCGTCGGCGACCCGCTGTACCTGTGGGACCTGCTGTGCGTCGAGCACCGCGACAGCGAGCAGCAGGCCGACACATGCGTGGAGTGCAACGCCGACGAGGCAGAGGCCGCGAGCACATGGCGCGAGGGGTGGATCGCCGCCAAGCCGGCGCCGACTGGCGAAGCGTTGTTCGAGCTCGGCGACGACGTCGAGCAGGGCTCGCTCTTTCAGTGAACGATCTTCCCGATAGAGACTTGCGCCGTTATCCGTTCGTGACCTAAAGTCGGGAGCGCCTCCGGCGTGCCCGGAATCCCCACAGCAATTCGACGCCCCACCGCTCCCCAGGTGGGGTGTCGTCGCTTTTGCGCCATAGGCGCAACGGTCACACAACCTTCACGACTTCCCGGCGATCACACCTGTATCAGCCGTTATCCGTCCGGGAGTTCCTACGTGAAGCGCACCGCCACCACCACCCTTGCCGCCCTCATCCTGGCCGCCGCCCTGAGCGCGTGCGGCAGTTCGGACGACGACAGCAAGCCGGCCTCGAACGACGTCACGCCGAGCGCGCCCGCGTCCTCCCCCGCACCGAGCAAGGGGATCGCCGACGCCCAGCGGGCGGCGGGCATTCCGCCCAAGCCCGACGCCGCGACGCAGGCGAAGTACATCGGCGCGCTGAACGCGATCTCGCCGGACATCGTCAACGGCAAGGAGGACCGGGCGGTGAGCCGTGGCCGGGACACCTGCGCCACGGTCCACAGCTTCCCCAACGACCACGCCAAGCAGGTGGACATCACCCGTCAACGCTTCAGCGGAGCCACGGAGTTCAACACCACGCAGGCCGAGCAGATCCTCACCGCCGTGCAGACCCACCTCTGCCCGAAGAACTGACCCATGTCTCGACGGCCCGGCAGCACACCGCTGTCGGGTCGTCGGCATGTCGGGGGGTGAGCGCCGCCGTGGCCGAGCCGATCACCGACCGAGACCGTAAGGCCGTGCGCCGCCTGCACGCCGAGGGCAAGTCCCGCAATGCCATCGCACGCGAACTGGGGCGCGGCGCCGCCACCGTCTCCAAGATCGCCGCCGACGAGGGGCTCGCCTTCACCGGCGGGGCGCGCGTCGCCGCAGCCACCGAGGCACGGCGAGCAGACGCTGCCGCACGGCGCGAGCAACTCGCCGACGAGGCCCTCGACGGCGCCCTCGACCAAGTCACCAAGACCACCGGCGCCGAGTGTGCACGCGATGCCCGCGACCACGCCACCGCCGCCCGCGCCCTCACCGAAGTGCACGCCCGCGTCGCCGAGCTCGCTCGCCAGACCGGTACCGGAAGCAGCGGCGGCGCGATGCTCGACCGCCTCGCCGACGCCCTGCTCGGGCCCACGGGGTGTGACTGACAGGGGGGGTGTAATGGCCCCGCCTCTCCCCCTGTCCGACAAGCAGCTCGCATCCATCCGCGGCGCCACGGCCCGTATCAACATCTGGCACGGCTCGGTGCGCAGCGGGAAGACGATCGCCTCTCTCGTCGCCTTCCTGCTCATGGTCCGCCGGGCGCCGGCCTCGGGCCTGATCGTCATCGTCGGACGGTCGTTGCAGACGATCGAACGCAACTGCCTCGACGTGTTGCAAGACCCGACCCTGTTCGGCGATCTCGCCACCGAGGTACGCCACACCCGCGGCGCCACAACCGCCGTAATCATGGGGCGCGTTGTGCACCTCGTCGGCGCGGCGGACGCGCGCGCCGAGGGCCGACTACGCGGCATGACTGCTGCGCTCGCCTACGCCGACGAGGTCACGCTGCTGCCCGCGGCGTTCTTCCGGCAGTTGCTCGCCCGCCTCTCCGTGGCCGGGGCGAAGTTGATCGGCACCACCAACCCGGACAGCCCGCGGCATTGGCTGCGGACCGACTACCTCGACCGGGCCGGCGAGCTCGACCTCGCGCAGTTTCACTTTCAGCTTGCCGACAACCCCAGCTTGACCGAGGCGTACGTCGCCGCGCTCGCCGCCGAGTTCACCGGACTGTGGCGCCGACGCATGATCCTGGGCGAGTGGGTTGTCGCCGAGGGCGCGATCTACGACGCCTACGACGAGCAGCAGCACGTCGTCGACGAGCTGCCCGCCATGCGCCGGTACTGGGTCGGCATCGACTACGGCACGTCGAACCCGTTCTCGGCACTGCTGCTTGGCGCCGGCGACGACGACCGGCTGTACGTCGTCAGCGAATGGCGCCACGACGCCCGCGCCGCACACCGCCAGATGACCGACGCCGCATACAGCCGCGCCGTGCGCGACTGGCTCGCCGAGCTGGACGTCGTCCCCGAGTGGACGTTCATCGACCCCTCGGCCACGAGCTACTCCACGCAGCTTTGGGAGGACGGGCACCCGGGCGTCACGCGCGCCGTGAACGAGGTGATCGACGGCATCAGAAGTGTGTCGGTTGCCCTCGACTCCGGTCTGCTGCGCATCCATCGCTCGTGCGCCGGCCTGCTCGCCGAACTGCCCAACTACGTGTGGTCAGAAGAGGCCGCCGCCCGCGGCGAGGACAAGCCCGTAAAGAAGGACGATCACTCGGTCGACGCCCTGCGCTACGTCATCCACAGCACCGCGCACGAGTGGCGAGGATTTCTCGCACACGCCGCATAGCCCTCCAACCTCCGCCCCGGCCGCCCCTGTTGGCGCTCGGGGCCTCGTCATGAAGGGGGGCGGCGCACCATGCATGTTGACTGGGCCGACCGATTCCTCGCCACCGTTACCGACGCCCCGGGCGGTTGCTGGCAGTGGACCGGCTACCTCATGCCCAACGGGTACGCGCGCATCAGCGTCGACGGCGAGCGGCAGTACGCGCACCGCGTCTCGTACGAGGCGTTCGTCGCGCCGATCCCTGACGGCCTGGTGATCGACCATCTGTGCCGCAACCGCGGGTGCGTGAACCCCTCTCACCTCGACGCCGTGACGCAGCGCGTCAACGTGCTGCGAGGCGAGTCGCACGCCGCCGCGCGCGCTCGACAGGTCGCGTGCATCCGCGGTCACCGGTTCGACACCGCCAACACGTACAGAGCGAGCAACGGCACCCGCAAGTGCCGTCGTTGCCGTGCCACCGCGCGCGAGCGCTCACAACTTCGCCGGCGGGGGGTGCACTGTGCCCCTGCCTGAGAACGGCGCCCCGTGGCCCCCGCCGCACCTCGCCATGCCGTACCGCGAGATGAAGATCAACGACGCTTGGTACAGCGGGAGTCACCACCGACTGACCAACGTCTACAGCCACGGATCACAGCGCCGCGAGGACGGCCGGCGCCGCCTGTGGGGACGCCACCGACAGCCGCACCCGGGCAAGCCCGACCGCCGGCTGCACATTCCCCTCGCCGGCGACATCGCGAGCGCCTCGGCTGCGCTGCTGTTCTCCGAGCCGCTCGCCCTGGCCGTGGCCGACACCGGCACTCAGGACCGCCTCGACGAGCTCGCCGAGGCCGGCGGATTGGCCAACACCTTGTTGGAAGCCGCCGAGGTCTGCGCCGCCCTGGGCGGGGCGTACCTGCGGTGCACCTGGGATACCGATCTGGTTGACCGGCCGCTGCTCACCGTCATGCAGCCTGACCGGGCCGCGCCCGAGTTCTCGTACGGGGTGCTGTGCGCTGTGACGTTCTGGCGCGAGCTGCACGGCAGCGACACCGCGACCGTATGGCGCCACCTGGAACGGCACGAGCGCGGGCAGATCCTGCACGCCCTCTACTCCGGCACCCCCGAATCGCTCGGCCGGCGCGTGCCGCTCACCGAGCACCCCGAAACGGCCGGCCTTGCTGGGTCGCTCGGCGCCGAGGGCGACGCCATTGCAACCGGCATCAACGCCCTTACCGCGGTCTACGTGCCCAACCTGCCAAGCCGGACGCACCGCGGCTCGATGTTCGGGCGCAGCGACTACGACGCCCCGATTCATGACCTCATGGACTCACTCGATGAGACATGGTCGAGCTGGATGCGGGACATTCGCCTAGCCCGGGCGAGGCTGATCGTGCCGGACTCCTACCTACGCGATCACGGCCCCGGCCGCGGCGCCTCGTTCGACGACGACCGGGAAATCTGGCAGGGCCTCGCAATCCCGCCCACCGAAAGCGCCGGTATCACCCTGTCGCAGTTCGCGATCAGGGTCGCAGAACACGACAGCACCGCCGACCGGATCGTGCGCCAGGCCGTGCAGTCCGCCGGCTACTCCGTTGCCACGTTCGGTATGGAGGACACGGGGGCGGTCACCGCCACCGAGGTCAAGGCCCGGCAGCGCAAGAGCATGACCACCCGCAAGCAGAAGGCGGGTTACTGGACGCCGCAGCTCGCCGAGATCCTGCATGTGCAGCTCATGCTCGACCGTGTCCTGTTCTCCCGCACCACTGTGCCCGAGCGGCCCCGCGTCACCTTCGGGGCCGCGGTGAGCGACGACCCGACCAGTGTCGCGCAAACCCTCTCCCTGCTGACACAGGCACAGGCCACGAGCGTCGACACGCGCGTGCGCATCCTGCACCCCGATTGGCACGACGAGCGCGTGCAGGCCGAGGTCGAGCGCATCCTCGTCGAGACCGGGCAGGCCGTGCCCGATCCCATGCAGGCCGGCGCCCTCGCCTGACGCAAGGAAGGGGGCGCCGTGCCGATTCACCCCGGCCTCGTCGAGGACTTGTCCGCCGGCGTCGCCGCCCTCTACGCGGACGCCGAGGCCCGGCTGCTAGGCATCGTCGCGCGGCAACTCGCCGCCGGCTACGACGCCCCGGGGTGGGCCGTGGCCAAGCTCGCCGACATCCAACCGCTACGGCGCGCGGCGCAGCAGGTCGTCGACTCCCTGTCGACCGCTGTTGACCTTGAGGTGTGGGACGTCGTCGCCGAGGCGTACAACACCGGGGCCCGGTCCGGCCTCGCCGAGCTCGGCGCCCTGGGGGACGACGACCGGCTGCGCATCGCCGAGTCGACGCCGGCGACCCGCGCCGTCGACCGCCTCGCGCAGGAAACCGTCGACCTCGTCACCGAGACCCACCGCGGCATTCTGCGCGGCGTCGAGGACGGATACCGGCAGGTGATCAGCGAGGTATCGGCAACGCCGATCCTGGGCATCGACACCCGCCGCCAAGCCACACAGCGCGCCATGGAACGGTTCGCCGACCGGGGTCTGCGTACCTTCGTCGACAAGAGCGGGCGCGCGTGGCAGATGACGAGCTACGCGGAAATGGCCACGCGTACCGCGGTCGGTCGGGCCGCGGTCGAGGGACACACCGACCGACTACGCGCCGCCGACGTGTCCCTCGTCATCGTCAGCAACGCCCCGCACGAGTGCCCGGTGTGCAAGCCCTACGAGGGCAAGGTGCTGAGCATCGATGGCCCCGACGGGGCACGCGAGGTCGACGCCGAGCACGCCACCGAGGACGGCCGCACCGTGCGCGTGCACGTCGCCGGCTCCCTCGACGGCGCCCGGCGCAACGGGTTCCAGCACCCCAACTGTCGTCACAGCGTGGCTGCTTACCTGCCCGGGATGACCCTTCCGCCCGTCGAGCAGTCCGAGGACCCCGACGGGTACGAGGCAACGCAGAAGCAGCGCGCCATCGAGCGGAACATCAGGAAGTGGAAGAACCGCGCCGCCGCCTCGACGAGCCCGGAGGGCAAGCGCGCGGCCGAGGCCAAGGTGCGCGCCTGGCAGGGCCGGATGCGCGGACACCTCGCCGAACACCCCGAGCTCATCCGCCGGCGCGAGCGCGAGCAGCTCGGCGCCGGGAATCTTCCCCCGCGTCCGGACGGCACCGCCGGCCGGCCCGGCACCCCCGACGGTCCGGGTTCCGATGCGTTCGAGGCCGCGCGCGTGCGCGCCGGCGACGAGCGCACCCTGCCCGAGATGAGCGACGAGCAGCTCGGCGCCGCTATCCGGCCCGGGGTGCTCGATCAGCGCGACCTCGGCCGCATCCGAGCCGAGGCCGACCGGCGCGACGAGGCCGAGCTGCTCGCGCGGCTACGCCCCGACGGCAAGCTCGCCGAACCCCTCACGCAGTTCAGCGACGACGAGCTCGCCGCCGCGTTCGCGCACCTGGGCGACGACGAGCTGCTGCGCGTTGCGGCCGAGCTCGACCGCCGCGACCTCGACGCCGCTCTGCCCGCCGCCCGTCGCGATCTGATCGGCCTTTCCGACCGTGACCTCGCCACGCGTGCCCGGCACGCCGATGAGGGCGAGCGCGGCGCGATCACGGCCGAGGCCAACCGGCGCCGGCTGCTCGCCGAGGTGTTCCCCGGCGGACGGCTTGCCGAGGACCTGTCCGCCCTCGGCGACGACGTCCTCGGGTGGGCGATCCGCTACGCGCGCCCGGACGACGTCGAGCGCATCGCCGACGAGCTCGACCGCCGGTACCCGCCGGCCCCGTTGCCCGAGGCCGCCGGCGGGCACACCGTCGAGGGGCAGCTCGCCGACCGGGACGCCCTCGACGAGGTCCTCGCGCCGGCCGCCGAGCCGGACGGGTGGGGCTCGCTTGCTCTCGATCACGACCCGTACGCCGGCATGAGCGCCACTGAGCGTTGGATCGCAGAGCGGGAGGAAGCGGCACAAGCGCAGCGCACCGCGTACACCCGCGAGCAGATACGCGAGATGTACCGCGAACACGTGTGGGCGCAGTACATGGCCGCCGAGGACGCCACGAACGGCTATCTCCTCAACCGCAAGGCCCGGGCCGCCGGCGTCGATCCGGCGAGCTTGTTCACCGGGCCCGCGCACGTCGCCTACTCGCGCGCGTCCGAGGACCTCATTCGCTGGTGGCAGGACCACCCACGCACTACGCTTGCCGAGTACACCGAGCAGGTCACCGGAGTACGCGACGCCGCGGCCGACACCGCCCGCAAAGCGCGCGACGACCGGCAGAACCGGCTATGAACCAGGGGGCAGCAGTGGGCAGTCGAGGCGACCTCGTGCGCGCCATGAACGCCGGCCGCGAGGCCGGTGTGAACCGAGCTCCGGTGACATCCTGCCCGTTCCCCGCCGGCGATCTGCGCCGCTCCGCATGGGTACGCGGATACGCCGCCGGCCGCCCACTTCCCGACGAGGAGTAGGCGCCCCGACGCTCAACTTCCCTTATAGGGCCTGCCAGTTGGCGGGCCCTTTTTTTCATGCCTGCATACCGCCACGGAGGCACCTACCCATGTCCGACGCACCTTCGACCGAGGCGCCCGGCACCGACCCGGCCGACCAGACGACGACCGCCCCGCCCGCGACTCCGCCGGCCCCCACTACCGCGCCGGCCGCCCCGGCTGCGCCTGCGGTTGACCCGGCCGCCGAGCAGGCCGCCACCGAACGCGACGAGCTGCTCGCCGGCCTGCGGCGCGTACTCGACCCGTCCGGCGCGGCCGGTGAGCAGGACCCCGCCAAGCTCGCCGAGCACGCCGCCACCGAACGCGACGCCGCCCTCGCCGAGGCGCGTCGGCTGCGCGTCGAGCTCGCCGCCCACCAGGCCGCGCACAAGGGCGGCGCCGACCCCGCGCGGCTGCTCGACTCCCGCTCGGTGGCCGCGCAGCTCGAAGCCCTCGACCCGAGCGACGCGAAGTTCGCCGAGCGACTCGACTCCGTGATCGCTTCCGCGGTCGAGGCAAACCCGCTGCTGCGCGCCGAGGGCAGCGCGCCGGCCGGACCGCCCAAGGGCGGCGCCGACTTCACCCCCGGCGCCCCGGCGACCGTCACGCCCGAGCAGTTCGCGCGCCTGACCTACGCCGAGCGCGTCGACCTCCACCAGTCCGACCCCGATCTGTACCGGCAGCTCTCTGCCGCATCCGAGTAAGGAGGCCGCCGCATGGCGACCGGAAAGACCACCGCGGCACAGATGATCGTGCCGGACGTCTGGGCCGACATGGTTCAGGCGAAGTTCAAGGGCGCGCTTGTGCTCGGCACGATGGCGCTCAACGACACCACCCTCGAAGGCAAGCCCGGCGACTCCGTGAACTTCCCCAAGTGGAAGGCACTTACGGATGCCGAGGACCTGACCGAGGGCGCCCCGATGACCCCCGAGCAGCTCGGCACCGACCCGGGCAACACCGCCACGATCAAGGAGTCGGGCAAGGCGGTTGAGATCACGGACAAGGCCCGCCTTGTGGCGTTCGGCGACCCCTTTGCGGAGACGCAGCGGCAGCTCGGCCTACTGATCGCCCGGAAGATCGACAAGGATCTGACGGCCGCGGCCGAGGCCGCCGGCGCGATCACCGTCAACGCCGCCGACAAGCCCCTGTCGTGGGATGTGCTTGTGGATGGCATCGCACGCTTCGGGGACGAGTGGGAGCCGGACAACATGGCCGGCATCGTCATTCACTCGCTCCAGCGCGCGAGCATCTACAAGGACCCGAACTTCATCAGCGCCGACAAGTTCGGCACGGGCGCGGTGATCCCGCGCGGCGTGATCGGCCAGATTGGCGGCGTGAACGTGTACGTCTCCGACCGCGTCACCACCACCCCGGGCGCCGAGGGCGCCCCGGCGACGTACAACGCGCTCATGGTGCGCCGCGGCTCCCTGGGCCTGCTCTACAAGCGGCGCCCGATCGTCGAGACCGACCGCGACATCCTCGCCCGTACGACCGTGGTCACCACGAACGTTCACTTCGCGACGCACCGCCTCGACGACGAGGGGATCGTCGTTGTCACCACCCGCGGGGCGGCGTGATGATGCTCCGCCGCTACCACCGGAGAGGAAACGATTCCCCGGGCGCGGACGAGGCGCAGACAACCGAAGACGAGCAGAGCACCGGGCCGCCGGCGAAGAAGCCGACGGCCCGTTCTGCTGCCCGCAGCAAGAGGGGGTGATTGTGGCCCGCCAGCCCTACGCGACCCCCGAAGCACTCACAGCCTGGACCGGACAGCCCGCCCCCGCGGACGCCGAGCGGCTGCTCGCCCGGGCCGGCGAGGACATCGACTCGGCGCTGCTCACCGCTGTGTACGCCGTCGACGAGGACGGCGACCCAACCGACCCCACCGTGCGCGCCGCACTGAGCGACGCCACGTGCGCACAGGTTGAGTTCCAGCTCGCCGCCGGCGATGACGGCACCGGGGCCGGCGGGCGGTGGGACTCCGTCAGCATCGGCCCCGTATCCCTGTCCGGGCGCAGCTCAACCACCGCGGCGACGACCGGTGTCGACCTCGCTCCGCGCGCCGCCCGGGCCCTGCGCCGCGCCGGCCTCACCCCGGGGCAGGTGATCGCATGGTGACCCGCGTCCCCGAGGTCCTGCTGCGCCACCGCATCCGCATCGAGCCGTACCTCGCCGACACCGCGTACGGGCCCAGCTACGGGCCCGCCATCGAGGCCGTGCCCGCGCTCGTCGACCCCTCACCGCGCATGGCCCGGGCACTGGACGGACGGGAATTCACCGCTGCGGCGACGTTCATCGCCGCCCCGGATCTCGACTGCCCGCTCGGCTCGCGCATCACCCTGCCCGACGGACGCACCGCGACGGCGACCACCGTCGCCCGCCACACCGCCCCGGGCCTACCGGTCCCCGCTTGTACGGAGGTGACAACCGAATGAGCCGCGCCCGACTCCGCTGGAACGGCGAGCAGGCCCTCGGCCGCGCCCGGCAAGGCGCGGTGCGCGGACTGCTGCTCGGCGCCGAGCACCTGCTCGCCGAGTCCCGCAAGAAAGTCCCGATCGCCGAGGGCACCCTCGAACGCAGCGGCGCCGCATCGGTCGACGAGCAGCAGATGACCGCCGCCGTTTCCTACGACACCCCGTACGCCCGGCGGGTCCATGAGGACCTGACCGCCCGGCACTCCCCGGGGCGCAGCGCGAAGTACCTCGAAAGCGTGCTCCCCACGGTTTCCGGTGACGTGCAGGCCCTGATCGCCGCGCAGGTGCGGCGAGCGCTGCGCTGATGTCGTACACCCGCGTCCTGGTCGACGGCCTCGCGCGGCTGCTCGCCGAGAACGGCGTCGGTGTCTACCGCCCCGACGGTCCGTACGCCGAGGGCGATACAGCGATCACCGTCGCAGCGCTCCCCCCGGCACCCGACCGCGTCATTTGCCTGTCGGCGTATCCGGTCCTCGACTCCCCCGCCCTCACCGACACGACGACCGGCATTCAGGTGCGCACCCGCGCGGCCACCGATCCGCGCGAGGTCGACAACCTCGACGACGCCGTGCTCGACGTGCTGCACGCATCCGGCCCGCACCGCTTCGGCGACGTGCCGGTGCAACTCCTCTACCGCGTATCGGCCTCGCCCATCGGCGCCGACGCGTCGGGGCGCTGGGAGCGGACCGCCAACTACTACGCCCGCGCCCACCGGGCGCACACCAACCTCGAATAGGAGGGCGCCCCTTGAGCACCCCGACGCCCCCGGTAGAGACGGTTACCGCGCTCGCCCGCCGGTACCGCCTTGAGCTGGACATGGGCACCACTGGCACCCCGACGTGGACCCTCGTCCCCGGTGTCACCGAGTTCACGCCGAAGGTGGAGCCGACACAGCAGGACGTCACCACCTACGACGCCGAGGGCTGGAGCGAGCAGGCCGTAACCATGCTCGCGTGGTCCGTCGAAACGACGATCGCCCACCGCGCGCACCCGACAACCGGCGCTTTCAACGCCGCGCAAGAGTTCCTGCGCAAGGCTTCCATGTCGTTCGGCGCCGCCTCGTACGTGACCGTCCGCTACTACGACCGCAACGGAGCCGACGACGCGCAGCAGGGCACCGCCCTAGTGACGTGGGAGCCGGACGGAGGCGGCCCCGACGAAGTCGACACGGTCAAGGTCACGCTTACCGGCTCCGGCCCCCTCGTCCCCATCGACAACCCGGCCACCGACGGTGGCGCCTCGACCCTGTCCGCGCAGACGAAGACGCTCAAGCCGTCGGGGGGTGAGGCGTAGTGCCGTTCCATGCGCTCGACGAACTGCTCGACGAGACGCTGCCACTCCCCATCAAAGGCAAGGTCTACACCGTGCCCGCGCCATCGGCCGAGATCGGTCTGCGGACGCAGTCCCTGATCAACGCCGCAGCGGTCGCCGCCGACGGGGGCAAGGTCGACGAGCAGGTGCTCGGCGACGCCGCCGAGCGGGACCTGTACCGAGACGTCCTCGGCCCCGCTCATGACGAGATGGTGTCCGACGGCGTCAAGTGGCCCGCGCTCAAGCACGCCGCGATCACGTCCATGGTGTGGATCGCGCAGGACAAGGAAGCGGCGGAACGCTTCTGGAATGCGGCCGGCGACCCTTCTCGCCTGGCCCCGAATCGAGCAGCGCGGCGCCAGTCGGGTGCGGCGAACTCGACGAAGAATCGGGGCTCTACGAGTGGTACGAGTACCCGCCAGGCGCCCGCCCGCGGAAAGGCCAAGAAGGCCAAGACCGCGCGCTGAGCTGGGCGGAGATCCTCGACGAGTGGCCGCTCGTCGAGGCTGATCTGCACGAAATCTACGGGATCGACGTCGGCGCCCCCGGGCTGCTGCGCTCCCGCTCGTGGCGATGGCTGCGCGTGCGCGTGCTCGGCCTACTCTCCGCCGAGTCCCGCCTCGCCCGGGTGCTCACCCCTCCACCTGAACCGCCCGCCGCTCAGCGCGGCACCGATTCCCGCAGGGGGTGACATATGGCCCTCATGGTGGGCGAGTTGGCCGCGACGATCACCGTCGACGACTCGGGAGCAGCGGCCGGCGTCCAGCGCGCCCGCGCCGCCATGCAGTCGGGCGGCGACCGGATCGCCGCCGACGCCGACCGCGCGGGGCAGCAGGCCGGCGACAACCTCGGCGACGGCCTCGCCGCCGGCGCGGCCGACGGCGGCGACCGCGCCGCCCGGGGCATGGGTACCGCGCTGAAAGGTTTCGCCGCCGCGGCGGTAGGGGCCGGGATCGGCGCCGCCCTCATGTCCGGCATCGGCTCGGCCCTCGAACAGGGCAAGATCCCGGGCAAGTTGCAGGCACAGCTCGGGACGACCGGGCCGGTAGCGGCCAAGTACGGCAAGGTCGCGGGTGCCCTGTACTCCGGGGCGATCGTCGACTCGGTCGAGGACGGCGCCGAGACCATCAAGGGCATTGCCCAAAACGGGCTTCTCCCGCCCGAGGCCACGCAGAACCAGATCAAGACCATGGGCCGGAAGGTCGCCGATACGGCCTCGGTCATGGGCGAGGACGTCGGCAAGGTGAGCCGCGCCGTCGGCGTCATGCTCAAGTCGGGCGTAGCCAAATCTGCGGATGAGGCTATGGACGTGCTCGTAAAGGGCACCCAAAAGGGCGCAAATGCCGCCGAGGATCTCCTCGACACGTTCTCGGAATACCCGACACAATTCCGCGACCTGGGGCTCGACGCCGAAACGGCGATGGGCCTCATGCAGCAGGGTCTACAAGGTGGCGCGCGCGATGCCGACACCGTCGCCGACGCACTAAAAGAGTTCGCCATCAGGTCTAAGGACATGTCGACGACGAGCGTCGACGCGTTCAAGGACATTGGCCTTAACGCCGACACGATGGCGAAGGTATTCACCAAGGGCGGCCCCGCAGCTTCGAAAGCCCTCGGCGACGTTCTAGAACGCATCAAGGCGATTAAAGACCCTGCGGAGCGAAATGCAACCGCCGTCGCGCTCTTCGGAACAAAAGCCGAGGATTTGCAAGGCGCCCTCTTTAAACTCAATCCCTCGACCGCCGTTAAGGCGCTCGGCGACGTGAAAGGTGCCACCGATAAAGCCGGTGACGCCATGCGGGACAATGCCGCGACGAAGTTCGAGGCATTCAAGCGAGGACTTTCTCAGAAGGTCGTCACCGTGCTGGGCTCGTATGTGGTCCCCGCCCTTTCGAAGGGTGCGGATTACCTCGGCGTGTTCGGCACGGCGTTCAGCGCGGCTACGGGGTTTGTCTCGCAGCACTCGGTCGCGTTTTCTGTCGCGGCTGGCCTGATAACCGCGCTCATGCTGCCGGCCCTGGTCGGCCTCGCCACTCAGGCGTACGTGACCACAACGGCCACGGTCACCGGGTGGGCGACGCAGGGCGCCGCCGCTGTGACCGGCGCGGCAAGGTTCGTCGCCTCCAACGCCGTAATCCTGGCCGGCTGGATTGCCCAAGGTGGGGGCGCCGTCGCTGCCGCGGCGCGCGTGGTGGGTGCGTGGGTGCTCATGGGGGCGCAGAGCCTTGCCCAGGGCGCGCGCATGGCTGCGGCTTGGTTGCTCGCCATGGGCCCGATCGCCCTTGTAATCGCCGCAGTTGTCGGCATCGTCGCTCTGATCGTCGCGAATTGGGACACGATCGTTTCCGCCACGAAAACGGCATGGGATTGGGTCTGGAACAAGATCAAGGGGATTGGGCAGTTCCTGCTCGACCTGTTCCTGAACTGGACCATCGTCGGGTTGATTATCAAGCATTGGGACGCGATCAAGTCCGGAACGGCGCGCGTCTGGAATGCGGTAGTCGATTTCATCAAGGCAATCCCCCGGAAGGTCGTTGACTTCTTCCTGAACTGGACCCTCGCCGGATTGATCATCAAGCATTGGGACTCAATCAAGACGGGAACAGCGCGCAAGGCTGGCGAAATGCTCGCGTTCGTGCGCAGCCTACCCGGCAAGATCGTTGGATTCTTCGGAAATTTCGGCTCGATGCTGGTCGACAAGGGACGGGATCTGATTCGAGGGCTGTGGAACGGCATCAAGAGTATGGGCTCGTGGCTGAAGTCGACTCTTATGTCTTGGGTTAAGAATCTGATTCCGGGTCCGATTGCTAAGGCGCTCGGAATTCATTCACCGTCACGCCTCATGCGCGACCGGATCGGCAAGTTCATTCCTGCCGGAATTGTCGAGGGAATCAAGGCAGGCGCCCCGGCGGTCGACCGCACGATGCGCAATCTCGTGTCGGCCCCGGCCGCCCCGCAGTTCAGCGTCGGCGGTATTCCCCCGGCCAACTCCGTTACGGGGGGCGCGGGTTGGGGCCCTGCCGTTCACATCGAGAACTGGCACGGCGGCGACCAAACCCCCGAAGAGAACGCCGCCGCCTTGCAGTGGCGCATGAAGGCAAGGGGGTGACGCCGTGGCGATGGGCGACCGCGTCACCGAGCCTGGGCACGTGCAGCTCGGCGAGCTGCTGCTCGGGCGCGGCACCCCCTACCGGTGGCGTTCCCTGTCCGGGTGGGAAGACCTTCCCGCCCTCGACTCGGGCAGCGTCAACCGTGCCGACGGGCACGGCGCGATACTCGGCCGGCTGCTCGCACAGCCCCGCGTCGTCACCCTCGACGGCATCGTGATTCGCGCCCGCCCGGACGAAATCGGCGGCGTCGTGCACCAGCTCGGCGCCGCCACGGGCGTCATGGATGACGAGCAGCCCCTCGTCGTCCAGCTCGACGAGCGCGGCCCGCTGCTCACATGGGTGCGCGTGACCAACCGCGCCGTACCCGTCGAGCTCGGGTACCGGGTGGGCACCATCACCGGCGCCGCGGTGCAACTCACCGCATCAGACCCGCGCCGGTACGACCTACTCGAACGCAGCGCGCGGGCAGCCCTCCCCACCGACGAGCCGGGCCTCGACTGGAACAGCACCGAGGGCGGCCCCGACGCCGGCCTCGACTTCCACAACGAGACCGGCCTCGACTTCGGGCCCCCCGGCAGTACCGGCACCCTGACCGCTCGCAACGAGGGCAATGCACCCGCACACCCCCTCGTCGAGTTCCGTGGCCCGGTCTCCATGCCAAGCCTGACGAACGTCACGAGCGGCGATGTCCTCGAATACGACCTCGACCTCGCCGAGGGCGACGTGCTCACCGTCGACACCGCCGAGGGCACCGTGACGCTCAACGCAACGACGTCCCGCCTCTACACCGCCACCGCCCGCAGCGTGCCCGAGCAGTCGTTCGTCATCTGGCCCGGAACTGCGGATCTGGCGTACCGGGCCGCGCCCGGATCATCCGACCCCGCCGCGTCCGTCACCGTCCGGTGGCGCTCGGCCTACTGGTAAGGAGGGGCGCCGACTTGACCGTGCGCGCCGCGTGGCTGCTCACCGGACCCCCGAACGGGCAGACCCGCACCGACACCCGCCTCGCCCCTCTCGGCACCATGGCGCCCGAGGGCGAGCTGACCACCCGCGACGGCGTGATCGCCGGCGGCGCTCCACTCATGGCGAGCGGCGTCGGCGCCATGCAGGTGCAGCTCGGCATCGGCCGCGCCCTCGTGCAGGGCACCACCGCGCAGGGCGCCTACCCCGTCGCCGTGACCGTTCCCGAAACGCTCACCGTCACCGACGGCGACCCACAGAACCCCCGCGTCGACAGCGTCATCCTGCGCGTGCGCGACGGGCTGTTCGACCCGAACGCACCGGGACAGACAACCGTCTCGATCGAGCTGCTCGTCGGGGCCCCGGGCCCTTCACCTGTCGAGCCGAACCTGCCCGCGGCATCGCTGCGTCTGTGGTCGATCACCGTTCCCGCCGGCGCTTCGGCCGGCACGGGCGGTATCAACTGGACGAGTGCGCTCGCCGACCGCCGGCGCTTCACGAGCTCATACGGCGGGATCATCCCCCGCGGCTGGGGGTCCTCGTTCAGCGGCAGTTACGACGGACAGTACCGCGACGTCGACGGCGCACTGCAACGCTGGAACGCCGGTACGGCCCGATGGGAGCAGTACCCGCCCGACAGCGGTTGGACGACGCTCACGCTCGCGACCGGCTACGCCAACCCCGGGCACGGCACCGTCCCCGCCTGGCGCAAGCTCGGCTCGCTCGTCCTACTGCGCGGGCGCCTGGGCCCCACCAAGGCGAACGCCACGATCGCCAACGCCGCCACCCTCGCCACGCTCCCGCAGGCGATACGGCCCGCCGGGGGCAAGGAATTCGCCTGGGCCGCACCGCGCGACCAGAGCAGCAAGGGGCCGGCCGTGACCCGAGTCGAGATCACCTCGTCGGGCCTGCTGCGCATCTACGAGGGGTTCGACCTGCCCTCGTGGATCAGCCTCGACGGCGTCACCTACGCCACCGACTGACAGGGGGTGCAGGTGATCTTTCCCCCGTACCGGCTGCTGCTGTGCGACCTGCGCAGCGATCAAGTCCTCGACTCCCTGCCCGTACAGCAGCTCAGCCTCGACGACTACATCGGCAAGGCCGGCGCCATGTCCGGCACCATCCCGGTACCGAATGCCGCGATAGCCGCTCGCGCCCGCGCTGCGATCGTTCCGGGGCGCACCGCTGTGTGGCTTGAACGCGGGCGCGAAATCTGGTGGGGCGGCGTGCTGTGGACCGCCTCGCGCGTCTCGGACTCCCGAGGGTTCCTCGGCGTACAGGTACAGGCCGGCACGTGGGATACGTACCTGTCGCACCGGCTGCTGTACGACACGCTCACGGCCACAGGGACCGATCAGTTCGACATCGCCCGAGGCTTGATCGACTACGTACAGAACACCCGCGGCGGCGACATCGGCATCGAGTACGACACCGCCGTTTCGGGCGTGCTGCGCGACCGCACGTACAGCCGCTACGACCTGCCCGGCGTGCGCGACCTGCTCGACCAACTCGGCGCCGTCGAGGCCGGTTTCGAGTGGCGAATCGCCTCGTACCGCGACACCAACGGGCGCCGTATCAAGCGGCTGCAACTCGGCTCCCCGCAGATACGGACCGGGCACAGCGAGATTGTCCTCGACCACCCCGGGCCGATCCTCTCGTACACATGGCCCGTCGACGCGACCGTGCGCGCCAACGCATGGCAGTCCCGCGGCGCGAGCGACAACAACAACCAGGCCGCCGACTCCGTACCGCTCATGTCGGCGCTACAGCTCGCCGAGCAGGACATCGAGGACGGATGGCCGCGCCTCGACGGCAGCAGCGACTACTCGACCGTCAACCAGCAGCCCACCCTCGACGCCCACGCCGCGGCAGACCTCGACGCCGCCCGCGCCGGAACGGTGATCCCCGAGATCACCGTCGACATGACCCGCACGCCCGTCTCGCCGGCGCTGCTCGGCTCAACCGTGCGGCTGCGTATCCGCGACCTGTGGCACCCCGAGACCCTCAACGCCCGCTATCGCGTGGTCGGTCTGGCCATATCCCCACCCGAGCGCGGCCGGTCTGAGTCGGCCCGCCTGTACTTGGAGGCCGCTTAGTGGCTGCTGTACCGCAGGACCTGCTCGACCGCGTCCGCGCGCTCGAACGGCAGGTGCGCGAGCTCACCGGCCGCGCGCAGATCCGGCCGGCCCTGAACCGCATCAATCACGGTCGGGTGACCATCGCCGAGGGCGGCTCGCTTGAGGTCCTCGCCCCGGACGGGACCGGCCTGTTCGGCGTCGGGCAACTCGGCTCGTACTGGAATCATCCCGACGGCTCCCCGCAACAGGGTCTGATGATGCAGCGCGAGGACGGATCGACCGCCTTCACCATCCGGGCCAGTCCGACCGCAGGGGCCGGCGGCGCCCTCACACAGGCAGTCAGCATCTGGGACCGATCCGGGCACATCGTCATGGGCGACGACACCACCTCGGGCCGCGGCGTCGGCTCGCCGGCGCTGCCCATGCCGTTTCAGAAACTGCCCGCAGGCGGCGAACCCATCGAGACGAGCACCTTTCAAAACTGCTGGTTCGCCAGCATCCAGGCGCACAACCCTGTCGCCGTCGTGCAACTGGAGTTCGCCGCGGCCCCGGGCGCCACGGCCGAGGTACAGGTGCAGTACCGGCTCGGCAGCGAAACGAACTGGACGAACGTCGGCACCGACACCGTCAGCGCCGCGGCGCCTGCATCCTCTCCGGTCTACAAGACGACGTGGTTCACGTGGCCACTGAACCGGGCCGAGTTCGAGCAAGCCGTATTCGTGCGCATCCAGGCCCGCCAGAAGTCCGGCAGCGGCGGCGCCCTGTGCAATTGCCTCGGCGGATACACCCGCCGCACATACGGCCCCTCGGAGATTCCCGAGCCCCCGCGCTCGACGCTCGCCTCCGCGCGCACGCTGCGCGCCGCCGTAGCCGACGAGGCCGGCCCCGGCGAGGGCATCGCCCCGCCGCACGTCCCCCCGCCGTTCCCCGCTCCGGCCCCGTTCTCCGAGGCCGAGCAGCCCGCGCCGCCGTCGCCGACGCCCGAGCCGGGCCTGCACACCATCGCCGAGTAAGGAGACACCGAGCACGTGCTGCCCGAGTCCATCCCCACCGTGACCATCACCGGCCGATTCCTCTCCCCCGACGGCCGGCCCCTGTCCGGCAGCGTGACCTTTCGCGCGCCGGCGCAGATCACCTTTCCCGACGCCGACGTAATCCTCGGTGGCCCTGTCGTCGCGCAGCTCGACGCGCAGGGACAGATCAGCGCAACCCTGCCAGCAACAGACGCCCCGAACATGGACCCGGCGGGTTGGTCGTACGCGGTCGCCGAACAGCTCGTCGGCATCCCGACCGGCCGCTCGTACAACGTCCTGCTACCGGCCGAGCAGCCGCTCGTCGACCTCGCCGACATCGCACCCACCGACCCGAGCAAGCCCAACTACATTCCCGTTGTCGGCCCCGAGGGACCGCGCGGCCCCGCCGGCGCGAGCGCGTACGAGGTCGCCGTCGCCGGCGGATTCAGCGGCACCCCTGCCGACTGGCTCGCGAGCCTCGTCGGCCCCCGCGGTACGACCGGCGCCACCGGCGCACAGGGCGTACAGGGAGTGCCGGGCAAGGACGGGAAGGATGGCGCCCCCGGTACGCCCGGCGCCCCGGGCCTCGTCCAGTCCGTCAACGGCCACGCCGAGGCCGAGGTCACTCTCACCGCGGCCGACGTCGGCGCCCTGCCGACCACCGCGGCCGGCGCAGCGAACGGGGTCGCCACACTGGGGGCAGATGGAAAGGTGCCCGCGGCGCAGCTCCCGCCGAGCTCGGGCGGCGGCGCCGTGACGTCGGTCAACACCAAGACGGGCGCCGTCGTACTCACCGCGTCGGATGTCGGCGCGCTCGACCAGAACGCCGGCGACGCGCGGTACGTCCAGCCGTCCGACATCCCCGTGCGTTCCGTGGCCGGGAAGACCGGCGCCGTCACGCTCGCCGCCGGCGACGTCGGCGCGCTCGCCGCTACGACCCGCGGTGCGGCGAACGGCGTGGCGAGCCTGGATGGTTCGACACGTCTGCCCATCACACAGCTACCGGCGGCGGTCACCAAGAACGCGTGGACGCCGCAGAGCCTCGGCTTTCAGGCGTGGTCATGTGACCCCGCCCATGTCTCGAACCCGACCGCCATCAAGGCCGCTGTACTCCAGCGCATCTACCTCGCAGGGATCAACATCACGGAGCCGACGCAGGTAAACCGGGTCGTGATCTTCGCGCGCGGTTGGGCGGGTTCCTCCGATGTCCCCGCCGCGCGGTTCTACGCCGGCATCTACAACGAGGCGGGAAGCAGGGTCGCTACCTCGGGGCAGGTATCGAGCCTCCCCGCGGCCGGACAGATCGCAGGGACCGCACCGGGCGCCTTGAACAACCACATCGGCGCCGTCCCCGTGCCACTGACCGCAACCGCCACCCTGCAACCGGGCCGCTACTGGGCGGCGTTCCTGCTCTCCGCCGGCAGCGCCACGGATTTCTACTACACGCACATACAGAACGAGTCGCCCTCGGCACCGGCGAACTTCTTTCTCGGCACCGCCTTTCAACGCGCGTGGTGCCTCAACTCGCAGTCCTCGCTACCGGCCACGGTCAACCAAGCAACCGGCGAGGTCGGCCTCGACCCGGCAATCATGGCGCTCGCCATGGTCTGACCCTCCCCTCAACCGCACGCCCCCGGCAGACGCCACGGGGCGTTTTTTCATGTCTGGAGACACCCACCATGGCAACCCCTCTGACTGCCGATCGTCTCGTCGCCGCACTGCGCGCCGAGGGAGTCAAGGTCATCGAGTACGGGAAGTGGCGCACCCACAACCGCGCCGGACACGGCGCGTGGGGCCCGCTCAACGGCGTGATGATCCACCACACCGTGACCAGCGGCACCGACGCGTCGGTACGCATCTGCTACGAGGGTTACGCCGGTCTGCCCGGCCCGCTGTGTCACGGCGTGATCGCCAAGAACGGCGACGTCTACCTCGTCGGCAACGGCCGAGCCAATCACGCCGGCCTCGGCGACTACGACGTGCTCGCCGCGGTCGTGGCCGAGCGCAAGCTGCCAACCACCAACGAGAACAACGTCGACGGCAATGGGCACTTCTACGGGTTCGAGTGCGTCAACCTCGGCAACGGCGCCGACCCGTGGCCGGCCGAGCAGCTCGACGCCATCGAGCGCGTAGCCGCGGCGATCTGCCGCGCACACGGATGGAACGCCGCGAGCGTCATCGGCCACAAGGAGTGGACGAACACCAAGGTCGACCCGCGCGGTCTCTCCATGACGACCATGCGCGAGCGCGTCGACCGCCGGCTCGGCACCAAGCCGGGCAGGCCCGTACCGGCCCCGAAGTTCGAGCCGTTCCCGGGCGTCGACTTCTTCAAGAGCTATCCGCGCTCGCCCATCGTGACCGCCATGGGCCGCCGCCTCGTCGCCGAGGGATGCTCGGCCTACGCGTCCGGCCCGGGCCCGCAGTGGACCACTGCCGACCGCGACAGCTTCCGCAAGTGGCAGAAGAAGCTCGGCGACGCCCCGCAGTTCTGCGACGGATGGCCCGGGCGCAAGCAGTGGGACGCGCTCAAGGTCCCCAAGGTCTGACCGCACCCCACCCCGCGCCCGCCCGCACTCCCGCGGGCGGGCGCCCTTGTCCCCACTCTGTGGAAAGAGGTACTGCCCCATGACCGACGCCGCCCGCCGCACGATCCGCACCGTTGTGCAGACCGTGCTCGGCCTCGCCGCCGGACTCCCTCTGATCATCGACGCCGCGGGCATCCCGCAGACCGCGGCCGGCGTAGGTGTCGCCCTCGCCGTCGCCGGCGGACTCACGCGCGTGATGGCGCTCCCCGTTGTCGAGGGCCTGCTGCCCTCGTGGGTGCGTGCCGAGCCGAGCGGCGACGACGAGCTGCTCGCCCTGCACCGGAAGGATGACCGCGCCGAGTGACTGCTGCGACGACCGGCGTCGGCCCGATTGACGCCCTGGTGCTCTGGTCCGGCGTCGTCGTCGCGATCTCGGGTGCCCTCGCCCTCGCATGGCGCGCGACCCGCTCGTTCCGCCGGATCGGCGGAAAGGTCGAGGACTTCGTCGACGACTGGCAGGGCACCGACCCGCGCCCCGGCGTACCCGGCCGCCCCGGCGTCATGAGCCGACTCGGCGCCATCGAGGACCGCCTCGCCCGCGTCGAGCACGAGCTGCACCCCAACAGTGGCGCGAGCCTGCGCGACGCCGTCGACCGAGTCGACGAGCGCACCCGGCAGATCATCGACACCGACGACTCATAGAACGCACTGCGCCCCCTGCTCACCGGCCTCGCGCCGGTGAGCAGGGGGCGCTCTTTGCGTTGCAGCACGAGGGGGCCCTCGACGAGGAGAATCGTCGAGGGCCCCTCTGGGGTTCACCGGACCGGACGCCTAAGCGGCCACCGACCCGGGAGTTCCCCCCGGTCCGCACTCCGCCCCCACGTTGGGAGACGACAAGAGGCGGATGCGGTGGCGTAAGGGCGCGCGACGTTCATCGCGCGCATGTCGGCGCCGACCCTGCTCGCCCTGCTCGGTGCGGATCGTCACCGTCACCGGGTCTCGCCAGCAGTAACAGCGGTACGAGAAGCCCTCTTTGTCGAGGGGCAAAGCAGTCTCGGCGCGGTGCGGCCCCGGGATCAACGCCCAGACGATGAACAGGCCGAGTAGGGCCACACAGACGCAGATGATCACGAATCCGAGGGCGGCGCGTTGCGAACCGTCCATCATTCAGCCACCTCCCCGCGCAGCGCGCGATCGATTGATTTCACGCCGAGGATTTCGGCGAGGTCGTACACGAGGCGTCGGGCGCGCTCCTCGGACAGTTCCTCGAACCCGCCCGCCTTGCGGAAGTGGAGCCGCACCCCCGGGCCGCTCGCGCGCCCCACGTACACGGGTTCCTCGTCTGGTTTGGTCTCGTTCGTCATGCGGCGACCGCCCCGACCGCCCGCTCATCGAGGGCAAACCAGATCCGCTTATGGGACGGGTCGCCGTCCGCCGGCCACGTCACGCCCCAGTCGGCGGACAGGCACTGTACGAGCAGGAGGCCGCGCCCCCGCTCCTCGTCGCTGTGGAAGTCGTGCACAGCGGTTGTCGGTCGCTTCTCCCACTCGTCATCCCAGACGGCGACCGAGACCCGTCCCGGACGCAGGGTGACGTCGAGGTACACCAAGCGCGTAACGGTGTGAATACGCACATTCGTGACTACTTCGCTGACACAGAGCCGTGCGGTGTCAACGAGGTTGGGGTGTCCGGTCGCGAGAAGCAGCGTCGCGACGAGATCCCGCATGATCTTGGGGGTGCGGTCCGAGTTCGGCATGACGAACCGGATTGCCGAGGTTCTGAGTGGTGGTGCTGCATGGCTCATGTCGATGTCTCCCAACGTGACGTGAGCGCCGGCTGCACTGCCATCCGTGGCTATGGTCATCCCCCGGGGCACCCTCAACGGGCGCGCAGATGACTGCACTTCGGGTCTTCCCGGCGTGCTGCGCGGTGCTGCCAGGACCATAGGGTAAAAGGCTGTACCGGTACAACCATGTACCCATGATCCGCTCGGCGGTGGACCCATGACGCCGTTACCGGCAAACTCATGGGTGACGAGGGAAGGGACACATGCCGCCGAGGGACAATCCGACCGCCCGACAGATCCGCATGGGCGCCGAGCTGCGAAAGCTGCGCGAACGCGCCGGCAAGACTGCACGCGACGCCGGCGGCCTACTCTCGACCGACGCGGCCAGGATCAGCAACATCGAGGCCGGTCGCCTCGGGATCAGCGAAGAGCGCATCCGAAGGTTGGCCACGTTCTACCAATGTGACGACGAACCTCTGATCGATGCCCTGTGCGCCATAGCCGCAGAGCGCAGGGGAACACACTGGTTCGACGACTACCGAGGAATCCTCGCTCCCGGATGGCTGGACATCGCCGAACTGGAGATGCACGCAACCGCCCTCCGGTCGATGCAGTCCACGACCATGCCCGGGCCGTTCCAGACCGAGAACTACTCGCGCGCCCTCTTCGAAGGGGTGACTCCGACCCTTCCGCCGAACGAGATCGAGGCCCGCGTCGAGCACCGGCTCAAGCGCCGAGGCATCTTCGACCGCCCGTCGCCGCCGCCATACGAGGCGATCCTGCACGAGGCCGCCCTGCGGATGCGGTTCGGCGGGAGGAAAGTCGCCCGCGAACAGCTCGAATACCTCATCGAGGTGTCACACATGCCATCCGTGAGCGTCCGCGTGATCCCCTTCACGAACGAGAAGTTCATCGAGGTAACTCAGCCCGTCATGTACGCATCCGGGATCGTGCCGCAACTTGACACGGTGCAGATCGACGCGGCATTCGGCGGGAGATTCCTCGACGCAGAGCCAGAGCTGAAAAAGTACAGCGCCCTTATCGACATCGCCGAACGCGCCTCCATGGACGAAACAGAGTCGCGGCAACTTATCCACCACATCGCACGAGAAATGTGAGAAACAAGGTCATGAGTACCGACCCGATCAACTGGCAGAAGTCTTCTTTCTCGGGGGGCGGAGGAGAGAACTGCGTCGAGGTCGCACTGCACGAGGGCGAGATCATGATGCGCGAGAGTGACGAGCCCGGCAGCACGATCAAGACCAGCCGCGAGAAGATGGCCGCCTTCATCGCCGGCGTGAAGAACGGCGAGTTCGACCACTTCGTCAACTAGCCGCCCCACCAAGCGCCCCCGCGCGCTGCAAGCGTTCCCCCCGCCTGACCTGGGCGGGGGTTTTTTGCATATGCCAGTCTGCATGTGTGTACCGGTACACACTTGCAGGCGCGTGTCGCGTGGCGCTACGGTCGCGGTGCGTCGCAGTTCCGGGGCCGATCCCTGGACCAGACCGGTACCAAACTGCGCCGTAACTCTCCCTGCTCTGACTCCGGTTGGGGGAGATCCCCCGAAGGTTGCCCCCTCCGTTGTTGAACGTCTGGCACATGGAGGGGGAACCACTCTGTCACGTCAGGAGGGCCGCCGAAATGACCGAACGGCCCCTCGTGGACTGCTCGTTGTGTGGTTGCTGGGTCGATCTGCACACGGTTCGCGTTCGCTCGTTCTGGTGCGCGAGGGATGCCGACAACACCCTGCGCTACTACGAGCAAACGGTGTGCCGAGACCTGATCGCCTGCTTTGCGCGAGCGTCGGATGCCGACCGTTGGCAGCGCGTCGGCGCCCGTGTCCCGGGAGGAGTAGAGCCAACCACCGACGCCATGCTCTACCGCTGCATGTTGTGCGACGTCGCGGCATCTGCCGATGACGTGATCTGCGCGCGCACGCAGGATGAGGCCGGCTGGTTCTCAGAGGTCTTCTGCCGTGACGACTTGGCGTGTGACCGCCGACAACGGCGGTGCCGACGAATCGAGCCGCCCGAACGCTAACCCCCCAGACCATCGCCCCCGCGCCAACAGGGCGGCTCCCCCGGCACGGGGGCGGTGCACCAAATCCCACTAGCTTCGGCAGTAAGGAATCCCGATGCATCCCATCGCACACCCGCGCGAAGCCTTCCCCCTGGCCCCCGAGGGGGGCCGTATCCCGCGCAGCAGCGAGCAGCCGTCCGGCGCCAACACCCGGCCGTGGATTCTTCGTTACGCGATGCTCCCCGACTCGCAGCAGGCCGTCGCGCTTCCCCCCGCCCTGTACGACGAGGACCGGCAGATTTCCGTCGGCGTCGACACCGACCTGCTGCCGTTCATGCAGACGCACTCCCCCACGATCCCGGACGGCAGCACGACCAACCCCCCGCCGCTCGACGAGGGCACGAAGGACTGAGGCCGGTATGCCGACTGTCCTCGTCATCGCCGCCCGCGACGACTGGCCTACCGACCGCGTCGTCAAAACCCTGGACGACCGCGGGGCGACTGTCTTCCGGATGGACGCAGCAGAGTTCCCCGGAGAGGCCGGCCTCTCCGCTCGCATCGATGACTCGCACGCGTGGGCCGGAGGCGTGGTCACCTCACACCGCGCACTCGGCCTCGCAGACGTCAGCGCCTGCTACTTCCGCGCGCCGAATCCCTTCCGTTTCCCCGAGGGCATGTCCGATGCCGAACGGCGTTTCGCCGCCGCACAGGCACGCGCGGGGTTCGGTGGCATCCTGACCGCGCTCGACTGCCGATGGGTCAGCCACCCCTCGGCCATGTCCCGCGCCGAGTACAAGCCCTACCAGCTCGCCGCGGCCCGCGAGTGTGGCCTCGCCATCCCCCCGACCCTGATCACCAACCGAGCGGACGCCGTCAAGGCGTTCGCCGGCGAGATCCCCGGGCCGATCATCTGTAAGCCCGTCGCGAGTCCCGTGTTCATCGAGGGCGACCAGCTCAAGACCGTCTACACGCGAGTTCTCACCGAGGACGACCTCGGCGACCTCACCGGCATCGAGACGACCGCCCACCTGTTCCAAGCATGGGTGGACAAGGCGCACGAGGTACGCCTGACTATGGTCGGCGACCGACCGTTCGCGGCCGAGGTCCACTCGGACACCAAAGCCGGATACACGGACTGGCGCAGCGACTACAAGTCGCTCACCTACAAGCCCACCGAGGCGCCGACGGACATCGTCGAGAAGGTGCGGGCACTGATGCGTCGACTTGAACTGCGCTTCGGCGCACTTGACTTCGTCGTCTCGCCCACCGGTGAATGGACGTTCTTGGAGGTGAACCCCTGCGGGCAATGGGACTGGATACAGCACGCCACCGGGCATCCCATCGCCGAAGGCATCGCCGACGAACTTCTAGGAGTCACCGAGTGAGCACCACCCCTCTCGACGTCGCCGGCCCGCACCTGGCCGCCCTCGTCGAGCAGCTCAAGAAGGCCGAGGCCATCAGGTCCGCACGATGGGCCGAAGCGTTCTCCGCCGTACCACGGCACGTGTTCGTGCCGTCCTGGTACGAGATGGAGACGAACGACAAGGGCATCTCGGTATGGCGGATGCAGCACCCCGAGCAAGAGGGCAATCTGCCGAAGGTCTACCGCGACATCACCCTCGTGACCGCCCTCGACCCCCACACCGCCGAGAAGGTCGACACCGACGCATGGACCGGTGTGCCCACCTCGTCCAGCACCCTGCCGAGCCTCATGGCGGGAATGCTGGAGGATCTACACGTTCAGGACGGGCACCGCGTACTCGAAATCGGGACCGGCACCGGCTACAACGCCGCTCTACTCTGCGCCCGACTCGGCGAACACCTCGTGCACACGGTCGACATCGACCCCAAACTCGTCAAGGCTGCGCAGGACCGCCTCGCAGAGATCGGCTACGAACCGCAGCTCGTTCCCGGAGACGGTCAGGCCGGCTACCCCACAGGCGAGCGATTCGACCGCATCATCGCCACGTGCTCAGTGCATCGCCACCTGCCGGCCGCATGGATCGATCAGACGAACCCCGACGGGATCATCGTCGCCGACATCGCCCTCGGCATCGAGGGCGGACTCGTCCGAGTGTCCGTCGACGGTGACGGGCGAGCGTACGGGCACTTCACCGCGACATCCGGCCGGTTCATGGCCGCCCGGACCGACGCAAGCACCTACCCGGTACAGGAACGGGCGCCGTACGCCACGGAGACCGAGACCCGCTCCACCACGGTCACGGCCTCGGACATCCGGGCCAACTACCCCTTCCGGCTGCTGCTCGCGCTCGAACTGCCCGACACTGAGATCGTCTACAACAGTGCGGACGACGGCACCATGTCGCTCCAGTTCCAAAGTCCCAACGGCACGTGGGCCCGGTCACCGCTCGCCGGCGACGCCACGGTGACGTACGGCGGCGAGGTCGATCTCTGGCAGACAGTCGAGGCCGCATGGCAATGGTGGAACGAGCAGGGCCGCCCGGCGCACGACCGGTTCGGGTATGCCCGTGAGCCCGAAGGGGCTGCGCGCGTCTGGCACATCCCCACCGGGCGGCGCTGGAACCTCTGACCGCGCACGCCTCACGATTCCGCCCGCCAGCGCCTCACAGCCTGGCGGGCGGAATCACGCCCGGGTCATGCAGCGTCGGGCGCGTCTTGGCCGACGACCTCGACGCCGAGGTACCGGTGCAGGTGGTAGCGCGACACCACGTACCCCCGCCCTCGGGGAAGCAGCGGAACGGGGTACTGCCCACGCTTCGCGAGGCTGTAGCCGGTCGTCCTGCCGAGCATCAACGCTCGGTTGGCCGTCTCCAGGGAAATCGTCACCGGGAGGGCCATCAACTCGCCGTGCGTCATCTCTCTTTCATTGCTCATGTTCAACCCCTCTGTTCGAGATCAGCAACGTAACGGAAGCGGTTGACATTGTGCAACACGCAAAGTTGACTGTGCCGTATGCACAATCACCAGACGGCAAGCGACACCATCGCCGCCCAAGTCCGGCGCCACCGATCCCGCCGCGGGATGACCCGCGAGCAACTCGCCGCGGAGTGCGAGCGCCTCGGCGCGACCGGCCTCACGTACGCCGCCATCGTCAGCATTGAATCAGGGCGCCGGAAGCCGGACGGGAGCCGCCGCCGCGAGGTGACCGTCGACGAGCTGCTCGTGCTCGGCCTCGCCCTCGCCGTTCCCCCGCTGCTGCTCGTGCTCCCCCTCGGGAGCGACCAGCAGGTGCCCACCGTCCCGGACCGCGACCCCCGCGACCCGTACACAGTGTGGAAGTGGTGGACCGGCGAGGAGACGCCAACGCTCGGCGGACCCATCGACGGGCGGTACGTGCCCGAGACCCAGCCAATCGGCGAGGACGGCCCGAAATGGTCCGCCGCGTGGGCCGAGAGCGCCTATCCGGCCTCCCTGTACCCCGAGTTCGAGCGACGTCGCCAGGCAGTCCACAGGGCGTACCTACGGGCCGAAGCAGCGGACAAACGCAGAACCGACAAGAAGGGCCACACCGAAGCATGGACCGACTACACGCAACGTCTCGAAGAACTCGCCTACCACATCGAAGACATGGCCCGCGCGGGCCTCCAAATCCCGGAGCTCCGACCGGACTTGATCGAAGACATGCAGGGGCTCGACATCCTCACCGACCCCACCATCATTCACCCGAGAGGTACTGAGTGAACGGCACCACGACGAAACGCTGCTACTGCCGCAGCGAGGAGACAGGCAAGCCACTGGGCACCGCCTGCCCGAAGTTCAAGCAGCGCACCCACGGAGTGTGGTCCGTGCGGCAGGAACTGCCGCCGAACAAGGAGGGCGAACGCCGGCTCTTCCGCCGCTCCGGCTACGACACCAAGACCGACGCGCAGGGCGACCTCGACAAGGTCCGCGCCCTGCTCAACATCGCCGGCAAGGAAGACAAGGAAGGCCGACGCCGACTCGGCGACATGCTCGAAACCGTCGGGGCGAGCAAGGACCCGCTTCCCGACTACGACCAGACGAAGCGCAAGTTCAGCACCGGCCAGTCGCTCACGCAGCACATGACGGTCGGCGAGTGGCTCGAATTGTGGCTCGACGGTAAGAAGGGGCTGCGCACGAGCGGGAAGAACCGGTACGACACCGATCTCCGCGTGCACCTCATACCGCGAGTCGGGCACATACGCCTCGATCGACTCACCGTGCAGCACCTCGACGAGATGTTCGCCGGCATCGCCGAGACGAACATCGAGATCAACGACGCGAACATTCTCCGTCGCACCGCCCTGGACGAGCTCAAGCTCATTCCGTGGAAGGGACTTGAGAACCGTCGCCGCCGCAAGGCGATCAAAGAGACCATCAACGCGATGCCCCCGTTCCGGCGGATCACGGGCGTTGCGACGCAGCACCACATCAAGGCGACGTTGCGCGCTGCACTGAACACCGCCATCGCCCGCGGACTGATCATCTTCAACGCTGCTCAGCATGTGGAGCTCGAAGCCGCTCGGCGCCCCAAAGCGCTGGTGTGGACCGACGAGCGCATCGCCGAGTGGCTGCGGACCGGTATCAAGCCGTCGGCGGTCATGGTGTGGACCCCGGAACAGGCCGGACAGTTCCTCGACTTCCTCGCCGACACGGGCGAGCGTCTGTACGGGCTGTTCCACCTGATCACCTTCCGAGGTCTGCGCCGCGGCGAGGCGTGCGGCGTGCGCCGCACGGACCGGGCCCGCGCCGCGGGAACACTGACCATCGCGACACAGCTCGTGCAAGACGGATGGGAGGTTGTAGAGAACGCTCCGAAGACGGACAGCGGCGAGCGCGTTATCGACCTCGACGAGTACACCGACGAGGTACTCGACGAGCAGGCCGCGCGGCAGGATGCCGAGCGAATCGCGTACGGCGAGGCGTGGGTCGACTCGGGCCGCATGTTCACCATGCACGACGGGTCGTTCATCCACCCCGGATGGTTGACCGACTATTTCGAGCGCCTCGTCGAGCTTTCGGGCCTTCCCCCGATCCGACTACACGATCTGCGGCACGTCGCCGCCTCGCTCATGCTCGCCGCCGGCGTCGACATCAAAATCGTGTCTGAGACCCTCGGCCACAGCGAGAGCCGGATCACCCGGGATATCTATCAGTCCGTCATGCCGAAGGCTGCTCGCGAGGCCGCCGAGGCGACAGCCGCCGTGGTGCCGCGCGGCGGGACTCGACGCCCGGAACCGACGCCGCCCGAGACGACCGTCGAGCCTCGCGTCGAGCAGGTCGCGCAGTTGGCTCTCGATCATCTCGTCGCGCAGATCGTCGAAGCCGCCGAGCGCGACGGCCGCCCGGTCGAGGACCTCGCACAGATGGCACTCGCGCAGCTTGCCGGGCCGACCGAAGCAGCTCCCGAACACGATGGGCACGCAACGGGCACGCAGGACGGCGCGAAGATCATCGAGTTCCGCCCCCGCCGCGTCCCGGCATAAGAAAAAGCCCAGGTCACGGGCTATGTGACCTGGACTTTCCTTGAGCCGCCTTCGGGATTCGAACCCGAGACCTACGCATTACGAG
>NZ_JBVJNF010000018.1:0-52731 GCF_055583785.1 Streptomyces sp. NPDC104371 | reverse complement strand
TCCGCACTCCCGCGGAGCGGGTCCCTCCGGGCTGCGCCCGTCACAGCGAGCCGGGTCGCTGCGCTCCCCGGCCGCTCCCGCTCCGCGTGAGCGGAGGCGGCACGCTCCGCTCACCGCCGGGCGGCACGCGCTCCGCGCCCGCCACCCAACCGCAGGGCAGGCGGCCCGCGTTGCGGGCCGGGGCCGGCCTCCGGCCGACCCGTGGCCTCCGCTGCGCTCCAGCCACCCCGGGCGCGCCCCCAACTCCCGTGCGGGCCAGGCGTGCCACGCTCCGCGCGGCCCACCCAACGGGGCTCACGCCACAAGCAGCAGCAACAGGGAGGGGAGGTGACGGGTGGTCGGGAAAGTGACGGGCCAGCCACTCGAAGAAGGGGAGCGGACTGAGGGGGCGTCAAGGCTCCGGATTGGGCTTGCGATAAGGCAAGGCTAACAGCTTTCGGCCACGTTAGAGGGAATCCCTGGATTCTTGGTGCTTCATTTTTGAGACCGAGATAAGCTATGGACTCAGAGCACGCCACCCCGGACCCCTCCGGAGGGATATCAAGATCCATCCCACGGCCTTGCCGGTGCTCCGGTGAGGCAGAGCAACCAGCCGATCGCGTCAGTCCAACCGTAGCCCTTGTGGCTCCCCTACGTGCAGGTTTCCCGTTTCCCGCCGCTCGAATCAACCGGACGGCACCCAGGATAAGGCAGGCGAATATGTCGAGCACAGACCGCGCTGACCAGCGCGAGGCAGCCCAGCGAGAAGCCATTGACGCGGTCGTGCGCGCCCTCGAATTGCCTGCAAGATCACTTGTGCCCGAACGAGGGCTTCGAACACAGGTGATCATGGCGACCGGGTCCGGGAAGACCCGGGTGGCGGTCCGCAGCGCGGAGGAGCTCCACGCGGGCCGTGTGCTGGTGCTCGTGCCCTCGCTGGACCTCCTGGCGCAGACCGAGGCCGCGTGGCGCGAGGGCGGCCGCCGGGGCCCGATGATCGGGGTCTCCTCCCTGCGGGGCGAGGAGGTGTCCTTCCCCAACACCACGGACGTGGACGAGCTGGTGGAGTGGACGCGGGGCCTGGACAAGGTGACCGTGTACGCCACGTACGCCAGCCTCGGCCTGGGCACGCTGGAGCGGGCACACGCTGCGGGTTTGGCGGCTTGGGACCTGATCGTCGTGGACGAGGCCCACCGCGTTTCGGGCCGGATCGGCAAGCCCTGGGCGGTCGTCCACGACAACCAGAAGATCCCCTCCCTGCGCCGCCTCTACATGACGGCCACGCCCCGGCTGTGGCAGCTCGGAGACGAGGACGAGGCCGGCGCACCCGGCGAGCTGGTCGCGAGCATGGAAGACGACCCCGACGGGCCCTTCGGCAGCAGGGCGTTCACCCTGACCCTCTCGGAAGCCATCGACCGGGGCATCTGTGCCCCCTACCAGGTCGTATGCGTGGACGTCACCGACACCGCGCTCCAGGCCGCGCAGCTCCTGGGCGCGGAGGGCCGCTCGGCAGAGGTGCGCGGGGCCCGGCTCGCCGCTCTGCAGACCGCGCTGGTGAAGGCGTCGGCCGAGGAGGGCTTCCGTCGCACGCTGGTCTTCCACCATCAGATCCGCGAGGCCGAAGCCTTCGCGGCCGGCCTCCCCGACGTCGCCGCGCAGCTGCACGCCGCCGACCCGGAGCTGTACCCCAAGGCGATCTGGGCGGACTGGCTCTGCGGCGACCACAAGCCGCTCCACCGGCGGCGTCTGCTGGGCGAGTTCGCCGACGGGATCGCCACGGACGGCACGGTCGTGGAGAAGTGCTTCCTGTGCTCGGTGAAGGTCCTGGGCGAGGGTGTCGACACCAAGCACTGCGACTCCGTCTATTGGGCGGATGTGCGCGGCTCGATGCCGGACCTGGTCCAGGCGGTGGGGCGGGCGCTGCGGATGCAGCCGGGCGAGGGCAAGGTGGCCTCGCTCGTGGTGCCCGTGCTGCTCGGGCCGGGCGAGACGGCGGACAACATGCTCACGTCCCGGGCGTTCGGCGGGTTGGCCAAGCTCTTGGAGGCGCTGCGGGCGCACGACGCGCGGATCGTGGAGACCCTCGCGGAGCAGCAGGCCCCGAGCCGCTACAAGCCCGTCCGCAAGGACGAGCGCGGGAAGGGCACTGGCGGGAGCGGTGAGGGCTCCGGGGGCGTCAGTGCCCCGGCCAAGGCCCTGTTGAAGTTCTCCACGCCGCGCGACCCGGCCGCCCTGGCGGCGTTCATCAACCTGCGCGTCCTCAACCCTGAGCATGAGCACTGGCGGCGGGGGGTGGAGGCCGCGGTCATCTTCGCCCGTGTGCACGGCGACCTGCGGGTGCCGTTCACGTACCGCGTGCCGGAGGGCGAGGAGGCCGAGGGGGTCGGGTGGCCGGCCTCGCTGGCGAATTTCCCGCTGGGGCAGTGGACCGCCGACGCGCGCCGGTTCTACGCCCGCGGCGACATGGACGAGGACCGCATCGCGCAGCTGGAGAAGTTGGGCATGGTCTGGAGCCATTTCGACGTCGCGTGGGAGGAGGGCCTGAGCGCCGCCCGCGGGTGGGCCGTCGAACACGGGCACCTCCTGGCCCCGCTGGACGCCGCCCACCAGGGCTACAAGGTCGGCATCTGGCTGAAGAACGCCCGCGCCGCCGCCCGGCGTGCCCAGGAGCTCGAACAGCGCCAGGCCGAAGGACTCCCCGTCGACTCGTGGGCCGGCGCCCTGTCGCCGGAACGGCGCGAGCAACTGGAGGACATCGACCCGTCCTGGTGCCCGACCTGGCCGGTGGAGTGGCAGCGGGCTTTCCACCTCACACGGCAGCACCTGGAAGAGATCGGCGGCGAACTGCCTACCGAACCCGGCGTCGTCATGCACCGCGGCGAAGACCTCGGGCGATGGGTCAAGGCGCAGCGGCTGGGCTGGGAGAAGCTGACGACGGTGCAGCAGTGGATGTGCGAACAGGTCCTCGGGATCACACCCGCGAGTGAGGACGAGAAGCCGAAGCCGCGCCCTACGCAGGCCGACAAGTGGACCGCCAACCTCGCGGCCGCCCGGCAGTTCTTCGAGCGCGAGGGCCATCTGAAGGTGCCTCGAAAGCATGTCGAGACCGTGCTCTCCGAGGACGGCTGGGAGCTCCAGTTCCGTCTGGGGGCATGGGTCAGCAACCAGCGGAGCAGGGCCGCCACGCTGTCCCCGGAGCGGGTGGAGCAGCTGTCCGAGGTCGGGATGCGGTGGGCGTGATGGGCATCGTCGTCACCGCGGCCGCCGCGCTCGCGGCCGGCTATCTCCTCGGGCGGCTGCGCCTCTGGCGGTGTGCGGGCGACTGGGCGGCCGATCAGGTCCGCTTCACCGGGCCGTGGGTCCGCGGCGGCTTCGGCCGCCAGGCCGTCGTCGTCCTGGTCCACGTCGTCACCGCGCCGTGCACCAGCTGGCGCATCATGCGCGCCCTGGCCACCGAGACGCGGGCTCCGGCGCCCGTACGCGATCCGGACTGGGTCGCCAACCGCACCCGCCACGACAAGGGAGGCACCGCGTGAGCACCGAGCAGCACGACGCCGACGCGTACGGCCAGGAGCTGGCCCGCATCAGCCACCACCAGCACGAGGCCACCGACGCGCGGTTCACGGTCTTCCAGGCCCTGGCCGCCGTCGGGATCGGGCACGAGCAGGCCGACGACATCGTCTCGAAGCTGGAGGCCGGGGCGGTGGCCGGCGCCCACACCTGGATCTCCGAGAGCAGCCCCCCGCACGGGTCCGAGCCGCGATTCGAGGACGGCTGGTTCGCCGGTGTCCGCGACGTCGCCAGCTATCTGCTGCGCATCGCCGACACCACCGCCACCGCCCAGCGGGGGCGCGCCGCCTCCAGCGCCATGTTGGTGGCCCACCTTCAGCAGCCCGCCTCCCCCGCCCCGCAGGAGACTCCGGTGGAGGACCCGGGCCCGGCTCCGGCGCTGGACGCGAAGGACGTCCTGGCGGCCGCGGAACGCTTCCCGTGGGCCTTGGCCGCACCGGGCGAGCGGCACTGGCCGGACGGGGAGTTTCTGGACGTCGCGCTGAGCGCGGTGCGCACCGAGGAACGCGAGGGGTACATCGAGCGCCTGGAGGTGTTCGTGGAGCAGCACCGCGCCCGCCTGGAGGAGCTGCTGCGGGCGTACGGGCCGGGCAGTCGGCCCGCCTCGCACGGCCGGTACGCGCTGATCGGGCAGCCCGAGACCCTGGTCATCCTGGAGCGGATGGAGACCAACCCGTTCGGTCTGCGCGGCCGGTGGGAGAAGGAGCTGGAGGACGTCTTCCTGGACGACCTCGAGTTCGCGTGGGGGCCGCGCATCCGTCTCAGCCGGTGAGCAGCCGGGAACGAGCGGCGGGGCCGGGCAGGTGATCCTGTCCGGCCCCGCTGTCGTCGGGCGAGGCGGGCTTGCCCAGGGTGGCCTTGGGCTTGCCCGTGCCCGCCGGCGGCTTGCCCGGTTCAGCGGCGCAGGCGCGAGAGCCAGCCGGTGGCCTTCTGCTCGGGCACGGCCTGGTCCTGCTCCGGCTCCTGGCGCATCGCGCCCGGCCAGGCTTGCTCCCAGTCGGTCTCGTGCCGCTGGTCGCAGTCCCCGCACAGAGACGGGCGGGGCTCTTGGGTCGTGCCCCAGCCGACGCGCTCGGTCGCCTGCCACCGTTCGTCGGTGAACGAGGAACCGCACTCGGTGCAGACAGGACGCTGAGGCGAACGCTGGAAACTCTGCTGCCCTGCCTCACGGCGCACCGGCTCCTGGTGCTCCTGCCCGGCAGCGGCGTGGCGTTCGGCGGCGATGGCCCGTTGCTTGCAGCCGTCGCACAGGCCGGGGTGGGAGTCCTTCGGCTTACCCCAGTCCGTGGCGTGGGCCGCCTCCCAGCGTTCGTCGGTGAACTTCGCCCCGCAGCCGGTGCAGACAGGGCGGCGGGCTTCGCGCTCGGCTGCCTGCTTCGCCGCCTGCTCCTGGGCTGCCCGCCGCACCTGTGCCTGGTACTCCTCCTGCCGGACCTTGGCCTCTTCCCGAGCACGGGCATCGGCCACCTCACGACGGGGATTGCCGATCGCCTCCCGCAGGGGCTGCATGTGGTCGCGTCCGAAGCGGAGGAACACCGGTCCCTCCGGGCCGTGCTCGCGCAGGTTCTTCAGGCCGGTCGCGATGATCGGGACCCTGCCGTCGTAGACGTGGAAGCCACCCTTCTGCCGCTGCCCCTGCCACAGGTGACGGGTCAGCTCTTGCAGGCGCGGGACGGTGCGGTTGGGGTTGCGCTCGCCGATGCGGTTGAACACCAGCAGGACGGGCGGGTACGTCCTGTCGCCGGACCAGACGTCCGGAGCGCTCCAGCGGGTGCGCCACATCGGGCGCTCCTTGCCGTCGGTGTCCTTCACCTTCCGCCGGAAGAACCGGGCGTACTTCTCCAGCTTGTCGGCGAGCTCCTCAGCGGTCTCGTGGCAGTTGTCGACCTCGATGAACAACAGCGGCACCTGGTCCTGCGGGGCGGTCAGGACGATGTCGGCCTGGGCGCCGCCCTTGCCGGGCGCGTTCCACGTGCCGGTGGCGGGCAGCGGCACCTCGGTCCAGTACGAGGCGATGGTGCCGATGCCGTCGGGTGCGTCGACGGCGGCCTGGGCGGCGGTCCGGACCTCGGGCGGATCCTCGGCGAGCTTGGCCATGTTCGGCTTCGGGCGCAGCATCGCGATCACGGTCTCGTTGACGGCCATCGGGTGGGAGGCCCCGGAGGAGCCCGCGCCGCGTGCGGTGGAGCCCATCTCCGTCACCGGGCGCCGCAGCTCGTAGGAGGCGGCCTCCAAGCCCTTGGTGGTCAGGTTCCGCAGCCTCTCCCCCGTCTCGGTGGAGCCACCGGTTTCGGCGAGGCCGTGCTTGCGCATGTCGGAGAGCGCGCCGGTATGCGAGGCGGTACGGGCGGTCTTCTGCTCGGACGGAGTCTTCTTGTCGGTGTGCCGGAAGGTCAGGTGCGGGGCACCGATCCGCTGGATCTGATCCGTTGTGGCGACCTTCAGCGCTCCGAGCACGCGCAGCACGTCACCGCGGAAATTGTTCGTCGACCCCGCCGGGTTCGTCTTCCGTTTCCCCGCCATCAGATCTGCTCCCTCGTTGCTCGCGACCTGCCACCGGCTGGGCGTCGGCCGCGCCTGGCCTGGAAGGGCGTCCGGGCCCCCCGGAACCCGATGATCTCCTCCACTACTGACATCAGGAGTAGAGAAGAGGGTTGTGACGGTGCGAATTTCGCGCCGCTTCCGGCCCTGACCAGGGGATTTTCCCAGGCCCCTGATGCCGGGCCCCAAAGGGGGTTCCCAAGTGCCCTCCGAAGTGGGCCCCGCAGGAGCCTGGTTCGGCTTGCCCTGTCCCGATCGGGCCCATGGCCGGGGCGGGCGCGCCGGGCGCGTGCCGGTAGGCGATGCGTGGTCATCGCGGTGCTCCTTCGCTTCGAGCCGCCCTTGGTAGGCGGCGATCGAGGGAGCAGCGTGCATAAGACCCCCTTGTCCGCGGTCTGACGGCCGCCGGTAGCGGGCGTTGACAAGGGGAAGCGCGGCGGTGGTCGGGCGGTAGCAGACCTGGACAAGGGGGTCATGGTCGGGCTCGTGGTCGGGCCGACCACGCTGGACAAGGGGGCCGGGTTTACCCCTTGCAGCCCCGATTCATCCCATCCGGGCGGAGGGGGAGAGTTCTCTGGCCTCTGTCCACAGGCTGGCGGGCCGACCCTGCTGGGACGTCGCCGTGATCGGCACGGCGACCGTACGTCAGGAGCTGCCCATGTCCCCGATCGTTCCCTCGCTGCCCCCGCACCTGGTCCAGCTCGGCTTCGACTACGTCCTGGCGGTGGAGGCCGGAGACGACGTCCAGACTGCGCGGCTCGCGCCCGAGGTGCAGCAGTTGCCGGGACTGCTGCCGGGCATCGCGGAACTGATCGTCTTCCCCGTGACCGCGCTGTCCGACGACACCGACCCCTGCGCCGACTCCTTCGTCCTGGACGAGGTCGGCGTCATCTACCTGATGGCGATCCGCGAGTGGGCCACGCACGCCCCCGCGGCTACCGCGCCGGGGATCGCCCGCACCATCGCGCACTTCGTCGGCCAGGTCCTCGCCGACGCACCGACGGACGCCGTCCGGGCGCTGCAGGCGCTGCGCGATGAGCAGGTGGCGCGGGCCCGTGCGGTGGTGGAGAACGTGGTGGCTCTGCACCGGTGACCGCGCCACCGTGCGGTCCGCACTGAGTCCATCCGGTGTGGCCGGCGCGCGGGAGTGGAGCGCGTCGGGTGGGGTCGATGCGGTGGAGTGGACCAGCTGAGGGCGGCGCATTTCTCCTTGACACGGGCCGAGGTCAAGGGGAAATGCGGCGGGTGCGTACCGGGTGGATGCACGGCATCGTCCCCGGCAATGTCGTCCACTCCCGCACGATGTCGTCCACTCCACCGAGTGGGCTCCACTCAGTGGAGTGGATGCCGAGCACGGTGTCGACCACTCCCGGCCGGTGGACTCCACTCGGTGGAGTGGATGCGCGGCATCGCCGGTTCGATGCACAGCATCGGATGCGCGGCATCGGATGCACTCAGTGGCCGGCCTCTCGGCCGCGGTGCGGTCCGGGCTCCTGCGGGCGGTGCGCCTGCTGGTCGTCCGGCCGCACCGGGCGCACCGCGTCGGCATCGTCCTGTCCGGCGTAGCGGTGCATGGTGGCGCGGGAGTGGTCGGCCGCCTTGGTGAACGCCTCCTGGAGGTGGCGCAGCCGGTCGGCCGTGAGGTCGAGGGCTTCCACGTCCGTGCGGGATTCCCGCAGGGCCCGCAGCGCCGTCATGTCGATCGCCTCTTGGCGGCCGGGCTTCTGCTCCTGGTCGTCGTGCTCGGGGTCGGCGGCTGGGAGCGCGAGCAGCTGCTCGGGCATCGCCGCCTGCTGGTGGGCGACGACGTCGTACGCCCGGCCCCGCACGGCTGTGGTGGTGCGCAGCTTCTCCCGCACCACCACACCGGCGAGGACGGCACGGTCGTACTGGAGCGGGATGCGGGGTATCTCCCACTCCCCCGCATCCTGGCCCGGGGGCCGGAGCGCAGCCGGAGTGCCGGGATCGGCCGGGGGCTGCCGGTCCGGGTCGGGCGCGGGAGTGGGTGGGCGGGGCCGGGCGGGGAGGTCGGCCAGGTCCCACCGGGCGGTGTAGAGGCGGTAGCCGGACTCCAGGCCGCGTACGGTCTTCGGCTCGCTGATGTCCAGGCAGTGGGTGGCGATGGCAGCGGCCACGATCTGGTCGTCCAGGCCGGGGTCGCGGCGGCGACCGCGCAGGACGAGGGCGAGGTGGCGGCGGGCTTCGGCGAGCAGGTGGCGGCGGTGGAAGCGGCCGCCGTCGTTCATCACGAACACGGTCGCGGTGACGTCGACGGCCGCCAGGGCGACGTCGACCACGGCGGCGACCCGGGCCCGGATCGCCGTAGCCGCGGCGCGGGCGTACTCGAGGAGGGAGTTGATGATGTCGACGGCCACCCCGGAGGTGAGGATCGCGCTGGTCTTCCACCACGCGCGCAGCTGGGCGAGCGGCTGGGTCTTCTGCTTGGGCGGGCGGGTCTTGCGGGCGGCGATCTGGTTCAGCTTGGCGCGGGCCCGCTCAGAGACCACGGGCAGGAACTTCAGCTCGCCGTCGTCGTCGACGGCGGTGACGTACTCGTGCTCCAGCTCTTCCAGGCAGGCTGCGATCTGGTCGCTGCGCCGGGAGGTCCAGCGGATCAGCTCGTGCGGCACCCCGGCAATCTCCATCACAGGCCGACGCCCCGGGGTGACGATGCGCGGCTCGGTCGCCAGCCCCAGCGCCTCGCAGACCTCAGCGGCCACGATCTCGTTGTAGAGCGCTGAGGCGGCCACGGTGTTCTCGTGCAGGGCCGTGGTGTGGATCGAGCCCCACTTCCCGTCCAGGCGCTGCCCCTTCACCGACAGCAGCAGATGGTCATGGAGCAAGGGCCGCCCTGAGCGCGCCTCGTAGTGGCGGAAGCGCGCGGCGACCAGACCGCCGGGCGGCCGCACCCGGTAGATGCCGTCCTTGCCGTACCGGATCACCGCGACCTCGTCCTCGATCCACTCCAGCACCCGCTCGATCGCCCGCTCGTGCGCGGCCTCGATCACCCGCCGGGTCTCCTCATCCCCCAGCGCCCACAACAGGTAGATCGTCGGCTGCGGCCGGAAGACGAAGTCGACCCCGGTCACCGTCACGCGGCGCCCGAGGGCGCCGGCCTTGAACGCCTTCTTCGGGGAGTCGCCCTTGGCGAGCCGGTCGGCCTCGATCCGGTCCGCGTACGGGTGCCGTCCCCGCTCGCCGAACAGGTTCCGCAGCTGCGCCTCGGTGACCTCCTCACCCGGCGTCAGCCCGAGCACGGCAAGGCCGCGGCCCATCCATCGCCCGACCGGGACACCGGCTTGCTCCTGGGCGGCGCGCAGCGGCGTGCGCGCCGGGCGGCGGCCGTCACCGACCACGGTCTGGCGCAGGTAGTAGCGGTACATCTGACCGGCCCGGACGACCCTGATATCCACTGTCATAGAGCCACGCCACACGGGCCTGACCTGCAAGAAAAGGCCGATCAGCCGTACGTCCCGCCGGGCGGGAGCAGCGGCCCGACTTTCTTCTCAGGTGCCCGTCAGACGGGAAGCGGCCCCGGGCCGGACGCGAATGTCATCGCTCTCCGGCAGCACGCACATCACGACCCGAACGACACCAACAAGCACCACTGAGCATCACCACACGCCAAGGAACGAGCACCGCCTACAGCAGCCCCCGGCATCCGTCGGGGGCTTCGTCGTGCTGCCCGGAGGAGACCACCGTGCCCACCTTCGAGACCCTCCCCCGCTTCACCGCCGACCTCCAGCACCTCAGCCCAGACCAGCGCCGGCGCTTCCGCCGCGTCGTCCTGGACACCTTCGTGCCCGACCTGCGCACCGGCCGCCAGTTCCGCCCCGGCTTACGGATCAAGGGCGTGCGCCGCTCCCCCGGCGTCTATGAGCTCACCTGGGCGCCGGACGGGCGCGCGACGTGGTCGTACGGCCGGGTGGTGGTCGCTGGGCTCCCCCACATCGTGTGGCACCGGATCGGGACCCACAGCATCCTGGACCACCCCCTGGCCGAAGGCCGTCTTGCGGGCCCGGGTCGCCAGTTGGTTGGCTGATCGTCCCGATCACCAGGAGGGGACCCCGCGTGGCAGCGAACGAGACCGTGACCGAGTCGGAGCACCTGAAGTCGTTGATCATCAGCACCGCGTCGGCGCTGTGGGAGGACAAGGAGGCGCTGGGCAAGTTCCTTGACGTCGTCCGGCGCAGCGAGACCTTCGCCCCGCTCGCCGACAGCATGGCGCAGTCCGAGGTCCGGCCCGCGAAGCCCACGTTCTACGGCGTGAAGAGCAAGGAGTTCCAAGACTGATCCAGAGGCGCGCGGCTCCTCAACCAGCCGTACCCTCAACGCAACGGCCCCGCATCCTTCCTCGATGCGGGGCCGTTGCGACTGAACAATTGTTTAGTCGCTTGGGGACTGCTGGGGGAACGCAGCAGCGGCGGCGGCCATGTGTCCCCGGATCTCCGCGAGCAGCTTCTCGGCTGCAGGCGCATCCTTCTTCACCGCGTCGGCGTACACGTCAGCGAGCCCTTGCACCTGCTGAGCGAAGGTCTCGACGTGGCCGACGTACCCGGCAAGCCGCTGGACAGGATCGACCGGCGCCGGCGCCTTCCTGCTGCGAGGCACCACCCGCTCAGCGTCGTCGACGGCGATCTTGATGTTGAGCTCATCGCGAGCGGCGGCCAGCGACTTCGCGGTGACCTTACCCTTGGACTCAGCCGCACGCCAGATCTTCTGGACCGTGGCGGCGTCGTGATCGCGGGCGACCGGCGCGAGCTCGCGGCACTGCCCCTCATTGATCTTCACGGTGGCGACACCCTTGAGGGCCGCTATCACCGGCACGGCCCTGATGAGCTGATAGGCCCGCTGCTCGGTGTACTTCCACTTCTTCTCGAAGTAGTCCTTGAAGCTGGTGTACCCGCCCGCCTGCCACAGATCGTCTTCCTTGATCTTGATGAGGGCGGGGCCGGCCTGCATGACGAACTCGTTGTGAGCGACGATCAGGCTGGTCTCGGCTGCTGACTGCGCTGCGGAGATGAGCGCTTCGAGCTTGGCCAGCCGCTCGGCCGGGGTGCCGTGGTCGTACTCAGGCGAGAGGAAGACGGGGTTCTGGTGGCTCTTGGGACGGCCGCCTGGGCGATGAGTGGCTACGGCCTTCTTCGCCGCGGCCTCGTCAGCCTTGTAGTCGGGTCGGCGTCGGCGGCTACCGCGCCGCGCGGCGGGCGCGGCGGGCGCGGCCGTGTCCTTCTCAGTCACGCGTTGTTCTCCCGCGCCTTCGTCAGGTACGACACCAGCTCGTCGTAGGTGTCGTCACGGGTCTGCCGGATGCCCAGTTCGACCAGGAGCTGGTCGTACTCGCCGCCTCCGGCTTCGATGGTCTTGCCCCAGGCGCCCTGGAACTCAGTGACCATGGGGATGGCGGTGTCGAAGACGTTCCACCCTCCGGAGACCAGGATGTTCCGGTAGAGCCGGTTGTGTCGCTTGGCCTGGGGGATGCAGCGGTTGAGCAGGACTCGGGCGCAGATGCCGTTGAGGGTCAGCGGTCCGAGGTCGTTGATCTCGTCACGGATGTCACCCATCCGCTCGGTCTCCATGGACGACGGAGCGACGGGGATGACGCTGAGGTCTGCGTACCGCATGGCAGAGCGCGCGATGCCGGGCTGGTTCTCCAGCGGCGGGGCGTCGATGACGATGCGGGTCTTGGGGTCGGCGAAGGTCTTCGGGATGTCCTGGTGCAGGGTGACCGACGGCATCTGGAAGACGCGGAACGGGAAGCCGCCGATCGCGTTGTGCCATCCCATGACGGACTTGCCGTTGACGTCGCCGTCGATGAGGACGACGTCCTGGCCGTCCTCGTGGAGGGCGAGCGCGGTGAGGACTGCAGAGGTGCTCTTCGCGGTGCCGGGCTTTTCGTTGACGAAGACGATGCTGCGCGGGCCGCCGTCGGGGTGGGTGTTGGGGATGGGCAGGTTACCCACGGGCTCGGCAGGCACCGGGGCGTCCTCTTCGGACGGGAATGGTTCGGTCATGACGGGCACGATAGCGCTGCTCTACCGACGCCAAGCCGTCCGTGCACGGTGTCGACAGGAGCAGCGCCGGGGGCCGTGGCACGGGACAACCCGAACGAGGGAGAGCAGGGATCAGAACTGTGGGACGCCCGTGCGGTGTTCGCCCCAAGGACTGGTTCTTCGCCGTAGAACGCAAAAAAGCGGCCCTCGCCGTCCGGATCGAGTCCGGGACGGCGGGGGCCGCTTCGTGTGCTCAGGTGCTCAGGTCGATGTCGACCGGGAGGCCACGCCCGGCGAAGGCGTGGGTGACAAGTCGGTAGGGCCCGGTCCACGCGCCGTGAATTCGCGCCCTGGCGCAGCGAAGGGTGCCGGTGAGGGCGGTCTCGGTGTCGGGGTGGATGAGGACCAGGGCGAGGGGGTCGATGTCGGGCTGCTGCTCGGGGAGAGGCCGGCCGCGCTCCAGGCCGCGCTCGCCGATCCGTACGGCGACGTCGCCGCGGCCGGTCCACGGGGTCGGCCTCTGGCGGGCGGCGAGCATGGCGGTGAACTCCGCGACGGCCTTCTGGTCGCCGGGGTGCATCGGCCCGCTGCCGTGTCCGCATCTGCGGAAGCGGGCGGTCATGAGCGCGCCTCCTGGTGGCACAGCCACGTCTGCCCATCCCTGCCCAGCGCGTGGTGCGGGAACGGCTCGTGTTCCACGACTTGGACGTCCGGGTCCCAGAACCACCGGAAGGGGAAGGAGCGCACCCCCAGTTCGAGGGCGATGACGGCCCGGTGATGCCCCTCGAAGACGAAGACGAGCCGGTCAGTTGCGCGGACACCCAGCAGGAGCGGCTCCCGGACCCCGTCCCTGGGGATCGAGGCCCGCAGCTTCTCCAGCACCTGGCGGTCCCGGCCGTGCCGCTCGTGGTACCGGCGAGCACCGGCCCACGTAGAGAACTCGGCAGGCCGGACCAGGCCCCGCCGGAGCGCCGCGGTGCGCATGCGCCCGGTCCAGGGCGTGCCGTCGACCGCGCGGGCCGTCACGAGCGCACCGTCCGGCGGTACAGCCGGGCCCGGATCCGGTAGCGGAGGGAGGCTCGCTCCTCGCGCTCCTCGATGGCGCCGGCGAGCAGTTCCTCGAGCTCGGTCATCTGCTCTTCGGCGAACCACTCGGGCTGGTAGTCGTCGCCGTGGCAGACCGGGCACACGTGATCGTGCCCAGCGAACTCCAACCACGGCGCGCAGCCGACTTCACCGCAGGTCGGCTGGGTGGGGTCCTCGCCGATGCCGGAGCAGTACGGGCAGCGGGTGAAGCGGAAGTCGACGGGCGCGCCGTGGTGGAGGTCGGATTGGAGCTGGGCGAGGCCGCGGACCCCGAGCTCGCGCAGCAGGGCGTCGGCGGCGAGGACCTGGCGGTCGATGCCGGTGTGGTGGTGGTCGGCGAGCATCGTCACGGCGGTGCACCAGGCGAGGCTGGAGCGGTCGACCGGGACGGCGTAGCTGCTGGCCCACGGGTCGGCCGGGTTGAGGTCGGCGGGCGGCGGGGCCGGCGCGGTGAGCGGGATGCCCAGGTTGGTGAGTTGGGCGGTGACGTCGGCGGTGCGGCGGGTGAACTGGTCGAAGACGGTGGTGGGCATCGGCCCTCACATTCGACGGGGCCGCCGGGACCGTGGTGGTCCCGGCGACCGGGCGGGTGGGGGTCAGCGGGCGGCCGGGGTGAGGGCGGCCTTGTGGCTGTCGCGGTGCGCGCTCTGCGCCGGCTCGGCGAGGACGCGCAGGCCGTGCGGCTCGCCGACCCGGCCGCAGGAGCTGCACACCACGGCGTAGTTGCGGCGGCCGGTGCAGCCGGAGTCGGCGTCGCGGGGCTTGCCGGAGGGCCGGACGGCGTGGGTGCATTCGGTGCCGTCCGGGTGGAGCGGGGTGATCTTCACGCTGATGCGGGCCATGTGCTTCGTCTCCTGGTCGGGCTCGGGGAAGGGCAGCTGGTGGAGCGCGGCCGCCGGGGTGCGGCCCCGGGTGGGGCGCGGCGGGGTGGGCGGCTCGGTGCGGGTGAGCGCGGTCTCGGGGAGGAGTCCGAGCTGGCCGGCGGCGGCCGCGCGGGCGGCGAGGGTGAGCGAGCGGGTGACCCGGTGGTGTCCGTGGTCGATCCGCAGGTGGCAGAGCTGGCAGGCGGCGAGCAGGTTGATCTCTCGCACGTCTTCGGGGGTGTGGTTGAGGTGGGCGGTGGTGAGGCCGACCACGGACCCGGTGTCCGGGTGGATCTCCTCATGGACGGCGGGGCAGCGGCCGCCGGGGTGCTCCAGGCCGCAGTGGCCCGTGCACTCGCAGCGGCCGCCGGCCCGCTCGAACCGGATCCGCGCGCTGATCTCGTTCCAGTCGCGCGGGTAGCGGTGCAGGTTCTCGGGACGGATGGGCACGGCGGCTTCGCTACTGCTCGCCGCCGGCGGCCTGGCGGTGCTCGAAGGCTTCGAGCAGTTCGCCCAGGTCGTTCGGCTCGGGCACGGTGCCGACCCATGTGCCGCCCTCGGTGAACACCTCCACGTCGGTGGTGTCGGCGTCGAACCAGCAGACGTACGGCCCGTAGCGCTCGATGAGCGCCGTGGCGACGGCGGCCGGGTCGGACAGCTCCGGTGCGGTCTCCAGCACGGCGAGGGTGGTGACGACCAGCCACATCGGCTCGTCCGGCGTGCGAGGCAGCCGGAGGTAGCCGGTGACGCGGAGCTTGTCGCCGGGGACCAGGTCGTGGATGACCGCGTGCGCGAGCTCCGAGTCGGCGACGCTGCAGGGCAGGATCATCTCGTCCGTGCGCTCGTCCGTGGGGGAGACGGTGAGGCGGAACCGCGCCGTGCTGCCGTGTACGTCGCCGGGCACGGTCTCTTCGTCCAGGAAGCCGTCCAGGGCTATCGCGTCGTCGGCGGCCATGGGTCAGCCGGCCTTCCGGACCGGCGCCTGGTGGGCGGCGTCGTACGCCTCGAGGACCGCCTTGCGCACCATGCCCGCGTCGGCGACCTGGTGGCCGTTGGCGCGCGCCCACGTCCTGATGGCGGCGAGCTCCTCCCGGGTGCGGCCGCTGCCCAGGCCCGCCCGGATCGGGGTGGGCGCGGTGGCGGCCGCCGTGGTGGCGGTGGTGCGGGTGCCGGCCTTGACGGTGCGCAGCTCCTCCTGCGCCTTCTCCAGTTCGGCCTTGGCCTTGGCGACCTTCTCCTCCGCCTCGCGCTGCGCGGCCTCCGAGTCGCGGCGCTCGGACAGCTCGGAGAGGTCAGCGGTGATGCGGGCGGCGCGGCTGCGGACCGAGGCGGCCGGGTGCGCGGCCGCCCAGTCGAGCAGTTCCTGGACGGCGTTGGTGACGGGCAGCGCGACGACCGGGACGTCGATGGTCGGGGCGTTGACGGCCTCGCTGGGCAGTCCGAGGACCTGGTTGGCGATGAGGTCGCTGAGCTCGGTCTCGCTCAGGCCGGTGGCCTCGCGGATCGCCTGCTCGGAGTCGCCGTTGTTGTGCATGGAGATCGCCATGGCCTCGAACGCGGACAGGGCCGGGGCGGCGGGGGTGTTCGTCATGGTGGGTGCGTCTCCGGTTTCCGGGATGAGGGGGAGCAGGGCGGTGAGGGTGTCGGTGTCGGTGGGCAGCCCGAGGACGTCCAGGAGCAACGCCATGTCGTCCTTGTCGCGGGAGCTGCGGGCGGTGACCCGGGCCGCGGCGGCGAGCTGCTGCGCCGGGTTCGGGTCCAGGGGCAGCGACTCGGCTTCGAGGGCCTCGGTCCAGTCGGTGAACATCACGCGGCCTTGCCGCTGGCGACCAGCGCCAGGACGCGCAGGTTGGACGCCGCCTGTGCGGGGGTGATCGGTTCCTTCCAGCGGTTGTACGGCGCGGGCCGGGTGGGGATGCCCTCCAGCTCCAGCCGGGCGAGGGCGAGTTCGCGGGCGGTCGGCGGCACGACGCGGGCCGCGCGCTGCCGCTCCCTGCGGAGGCGGTCCTGTTCGGCGACCACGCCGACCCAGTCCTCACCGAGCCGCGCCACGAGCTGCTTGCGCAGCTGCGTGCGGTCGCGCTTGGTGGTCGCCGCCCACACCCCGGTCTTCGTCAGGCCGGGGTTGGCCAGCGCCCACTTCAGGCAGTCCTTGACGATCGGGCAGCCGGAGCAGGCGTGCTTGGCCTGGGCGAGCGCCTTCTCGCGGGCGCGGGGCTCCTTGTCGGTGTTGTGGATGTCCTCGATCGCGAACAGGTCCGGGCTCGTACGGCAACGCAGGACCTGGTCGGTCTCGGGGAAGGGGATCCGGTCGTCGGCCGCGATGAACGTCGGCGGCTGCGGGACGCCGGTGCGGTTGCCGCTCATGAGGTGCCCTCCGGAGCGAGGTGGGGGAGCTGGAGGAGGACCTGGTCCACGAGGTCCTGGGTGGGGCGCCACGGCCCGAGCTGTCCGCGCAGCCACGGGATGGGCAGCGCGAGCTCCTGGACGTCGGCGAGGACCAGGTGGAACGCGTCGGCCTGCGCCCACTTCGAGCACGGGGCGGTGCCGGCGGCGTCCTGGTGGCAGTCGGTGAGGCGGGCGACGCCGATGACGGCCCGGGTGTGCAGGGCACGGCCGCGGATCGCGGTGGCGACCAGCGGGTCGCGCATCGGGGCCCGCTCGGTGGCCTGCCCGGCGTGCAGCAGCACCAGGCCGCGCCAGGACCAGGGGGCCGGACGGTTCTCCACGTCCTTTCCAGCGAGGATGCAGGTCGTCCAGGGCTGGCGGATCGTGATGCCCCGGATCCAGGTGCCGGGGTCGGCAGTGGTGTTGCTCATGCCGCCCGCCCCAGCGTGTGGGTGCCTGGCCGCCCGGCGCGGCGGCCGTTGATGGAGGGCACCGTGGCGTGCTGCGGCCCGGCGAGGACCGCCCGGCCGGTGTGCTTGCCCGCGTACATCGCGGCGTCGGCGGCCCGCTGGAGCACGGACAGGTCCGTCGTGCCGAGGACGTCGGGGGAGGCCGCGCCGATCGACGCGGCGACGTCGACCAGGACGCCGTCCTCGACCTCCACCGGCTGGGCGAGTAGCTGCGTGAGCTGGGCGAGACGGAGCTCGCGGCGGGCCGGACCGATCCGGACCGTGACGGCGAACTCGTCCCCTCCGAGCCTGCCGACCGCCCCGCGGCTGCCCGCCCAGGCGGTGAGCCGGGTCGCGGTCGCGGCCAGGACGCGGTCGCCGGCGGCGTGCCCGCCGGGCCCGTCGTTGATCTGCTTGAAGTGGTCCAGGTCCACCAGGACGACCAGGGCGGCGTCGCCGTACCGGTCGGTGATCTGTCGGGCCCGGGTGGTGTAGCCGTCGCGTCCGAGCAGCCCGGTGAGCGGGTCCTTCCGGGCGGCGGCGAGCTTGCGGTGCAGGCTGACCGCGTGCACGGTCCAGCCGGTCAGCGGCACGGCGAGCGTGGTGATGAACAGGGCGCGATTACCCGAAGGGGCCTGTACGCGCACGGTGGAGGCCATACTGGTCTCTCCCTCTCGTCTTGTACGGGATGGGTGGCCCGAGGCAGGCGACGGTTTCCACACCTGGTGCGCCTGCCTCGGGGCGTATCTACAGCTCGTAGGGCTTCTTGCGGGTCCAGTCGTTCGGGTTGGACCAGCGGCCGGCCTTCGCCGCCGCCCAGTCCAGCTCCCAGCCGTCGCGGACCCCGCGCGCTCCCCAGCCGCCGTCTTGCTGCCCGGGGATCTCAAGCCCGGCCTGCCGCGCGGCGAACGCCGCGTCGTAGACCTGGTGGGCGCGAGCCAGGGCCTCGGTGACCGAGGACGCCTTGCCGGTGAAGACGTGCACACCGTGCAGCGCCCGGGTGGTGTCGTGTATCGGGACGTCAACCTCGTAGAACTCCAGGTGCATGACGCCCTCTCCTTCCTCTCGCTGGTCGTGGCGGAACACCGCGACCGCCCCGGCCGGGAAGGGCCGGGGCGGCACGGAGGAACGCCGCGCTCGCGCGGAAGGGGATCAGCGGTTGGCGGCCGCCACCACGATCTCGGCGTGGTCGAACGCGAGGTCGGGGAGCGCGTCCAGGGGCCACCAGCGGGCGGCGGTGGCGTCGTCCCCGGCCGTCGGTTCGACCAGCTCGGGCAGGGTGGCCGAGTAAGCGACGCTGACGTACCGGCCGCGCGGGTCACGGCCGACGGCGTCGAAGGCACCCACCTGCCGGAGGCCGGCGGCCGGGACGGTGATGCCGGTCTCCTCCTCCAGCTCGCGCGCGGAGGCGTCCAGGCTGCTCTCCCCCTTGTCCACGTGTCCGCCGGGCAGCGCCCACCGGCCCTTGAACGGGTCCCAGCCCCGCTCGATCAGCAGGACGTGCCCGGCGGCGAACAGGACCACGTCGGCGGTGTAGCGGATCGTCTCGTCGGTGGTGTCGGTGATCACCAGATGTCTCCTGGTCTCGAAGAGGATGGAGCAGGCCGCCCCGCCCGGGGCGGCCTGGGAGATGTCGCGGGTGGTCAGGCCGGGACGGGGGCCGGGGTGTCGAGCCCGGCACCGAGCAGCAGGCCGCGGATCGACTGCTCGTACTCGCCGGTGCGGATCCGGTCGAACATGAGCTGACCGGCGACCAGGCAGCGGGCGCGCAGCTGGATCAGGGCGACGGCGTGCGGGTCGGCACCGGCGGCAATCGCAGCCTGCCCGGCGGCATCGGCGGCGAGCTCGTTGGCCGTCTGGAGGCCAGCCTCGCGGCGGGAGTACTGCGCCCGGCAGGACGCCCAGCCGGTCAGCGCCCGGGTGTGGTCCACGCGCTTCTCCCACGCCTTGTACGTGCGGCGCGTGCCCTCGGGGTCGGCGGCCCACTCTTCGGCCCACTGCCGGGCGAGGTCGGGCAGCTGCGCGAGGACCGCCAGGACCTGCATGCCGCGGTGCCCGAACGCACGCCACGCCTCGACCTCGCGGACGACGCGGATCTGGTGGGACATCAGCCAGTACGGGGCGAAGTCGTTGCCCCAGTTGCCGGTCTCACCGAGCGGTTCGACCTCCCACAGCCTCACCGGCCAGCGCTCCTCCACCTCCAGGCGCTCCAAGATCTCGCCGGGCCGGGTGTACATGTGGAAGTACGAGAACGGCTTGTCCGTGTACCACTTCTCGCCGGGGCTGGGGTGGTCGATGGTCTCGCCGATGTGGTCGGCGAGGTTGACGGTCGGGATCGTCTCGCCCAGGCCGCTGTAGTAGCGGGCGAGGTGGTTGCAGGTGGGCGGGACGGTGCCGTCGGGCCGGGTCGCCATGTAGTGGACGACGGGCCGGGCGCTGGGTGCCATGACTTCCTCCGTGTCGGTCAGGAAGGTGTGGGCTGACGTGCCCCCGCACCGTCCCGGCCGGGGTGGCCGGGGCGGCACGGCGGCGCGTCAGGTCACAGGCGCCGGGCGAGGTCCGTGGTGATGCGCTCGGCTTCGGCTCCGTCGGCGAGGATCTGCGCCTGGAGCTTGTTGGCCTGCCGCTTGCTGAGCGGTGCCACGTTCATCTCGTGGCGGACCCAGGCGACGCGGTTGTCGCGGGCGCCGGAGCGAATGAGCTGGTCGACCTCGACGAAGCCGCGCAGCAGGCTCAGCTTGAGCTGCTTGGGGTCGCGCATCTTCGGGGCGTTGATCAGCATCCACATCGCGCCCTTGGGGGCGATCACGGTGGCGACGCGGAAGTCCGTGGGCTTGCCGATGATGCTCTGCTGCACGCCGACGGACTTCCAGGTGTTCTCCGGGACGCCGGCGGCCTCGCCCTGCGCCTCGTTGGCGAGGGAGAGCAGCAGGCGCGGCTTGGTCAGGATGATCGTGACCGCGCCCAGCGGGCGGCGTCCGAAGTGGTCGTGGACCAGGTTGCGGACGGTCGGCGCGTAGGAGGTGACGCGCTGTTCGGTTGTGCGGGAGACGAACGCGCCGTAGCGCAGCACGCTGAGCTGGGAGGGCCTGTTCCTGGTCGCGGGCATGGTCGATGCGGTCCTCTCGGTGGGGGATCACGGGGGTGGGCTGATTGGCCACCGCACCGCCCCGGCCGGGAAGGGCCGGGACGGAACGGGTAGCCCGTCAGGCTTCGAGGGCCTTGAGGTGGTTGTCGAGCTCGGTGATTGCGAGCTTGTGCTCGTCGTCTCCGTCCTCGGTGGCGACGGTCGCCGGGCCGGCGGGGAGTCCGGCGGCGCGGGCGGCGAGGTGGTGGCGGATCTGCTCCATGCCGGTGATGGCCACCGGCTGCTCGCCGTCGCCGGTCAGCAGCGTGAAGTGGTGCTCGCGGCCGTACTTGCCGACCTCAGCGCGGTGGTGGAGGACCACGCCAGGGGCGAGGTAGAAGGACGCCTCGCCGTCCTCGTAGCCGCGCCACCGGTCCTCGTCCCGCAGGAAGTTGTCGCCCTGGTCGATGCGGAAGGCGGCACCGGCGGCGCGGTGGGCGGCGTCGGCCTCGGTGGCGGTGGCGACCTGGGCGAGGGCGTCGTCCAGGTTGTCGGCCGGAGCCGGGGCCGACGCCCGGGAGACGTTCAGCGGGCTGCGCGTCCGCATCAGCCGGCGCATCGGGGCGAGGACGAGTTCGGCGAGCCCGTCGATGGCGACGGCTCCGACGACGGCGACCGCCCCGGCGAACAGGATGCGGGTTCCGTCCGTCCAGCCGGTGGGGGCGAGCTGGTAGCCGAGGTAGGCACCGGCCGCGCCGCCGATCAGCGCGGACGCCATGCTGGCGCCTTCGATCATCGAGTTGGCGACGGTGGTGGCCGTCTGGCGCAGGGTTGCGGTCATGATGATGGAGCTCCTTCTTCTTCTCGATGCGCTCTGGGAGGGGGAGGGACTGCTCCGGGGCGGCCGGGCCCGACGCCTGCGGCCGCCCCGGGCGCTCAACTGGCCGCGTGGAGCGCGGCGGTGGTGCGGACGGTGTCCGCGAGCAGCACGGTCAGCTCGTGGCCGTGGTCGACGGCGTCCTCCAGGCGCTCGATGAGCTCCGGGGGCAGGCCGCGGTTGCGGGCGCCGGTCAGGACGCCCTCGAGGTAGAGGACGTCGGCGAGGACGCGGCCGCGGACGTCCAGGACGCCGGGCTGCACGGCGAGGACGTCGTCGTTCTTGGCGGTCGCCAGCTGCGCGTGGTCGGCGGCCTCGTTGTACGCGGTCTCGGTCTGCTCGGTGAGCAGCGCGTCGACCTGCGTGGTGGTGCCGTAGGCGCGGCGCCATCCGAAGCGGGCGGCGGCGACTTCCATGAGGGAGCGGCGGGCGAGGGACACGGTGGCCTCCGGGGGAGGGCCGGTCGTCCGGTCTCGGCTGACCGGGCGGACACCGCCCGGCCCCGGCCGCCGGTGTGCGGCGGGCGGGGCCGGTACGGAGAGCGTCCGGTCAGCGCTTCGGGCGGCGCAGGATCGTGAACTCGGTGCCGGTGCCGTAGGTGCGCGGCTTGGCGGTGAGGAACTCCGGCTGCTCGTCCGCGAGGCGCTGCAGCTCCTCCTCGATCCACTCGGTGGAGCGCTGGAGGGCGAGGCGGTCCAGGTGGAAGCTGGTGAGGTAGACCGTGGAGTCGTAGTCGGAGCGGCGCTCCGAGTTCAGCCGCCGGAGCACGATCTCGCGGGCGGTGTCGTCGTCGGGGCGGGCGGGCAGGTCGCGGGGCAGCGCCCGGCACTGGGCGGCGTGGGCGTTGGCGATCCTGCCGCCCGCCTGTTCGGAGGAGATGTAGTCGTCGCGGTCCGTCTTGGAGCGGGTGCGGTACGAGCAGCCCAGGCAGGCGACGGCGAAGTAGGTGCCGTTGACCCCGGCGTCGGCGGTGTAGACGAGGACGACGGCACCGGCCAGTCCGAGGAAGCGCTGGGAGACGATGACGCCCTCGGGCTTCCAGGTCTCGCCGATCTCCGGCCACGGCTCGGGGGTGAACTCCGGGTCGGCGGTGCGGGTGCGGGAGAAGAGGGTGAGTGCCATGGGTTACTGCTCCTTCTGGTCGGCCTGGGCGTGGATGCGGGCGGCGGTGCGGCGGGCGGCGGCGATCACGAACGGGATGGCGAGGGCGCCGGCGAGGCTGGCGTAGCTGATGACGAAGCTGGCGGCGGTGCTCACGCCAGCACCCCGATCGCGGCGACGGTCAGCAGGGCGAGCGCGGCGAGGATGACGTCGACCGCGAGGGCCAGGCGCTGGAACTTGCGGACCGCGAGGATCGACAGCGCCCTCACGCGGGCGGGGCGGTGGTCCTGGCCCATCGCCTCCTGGAGCTCGTTTTCCTCCAGGCGCGCCCACTGCGGGAAGGTGCCCGGCGCAGGGCGGCCGGGCACGCTCAGGCAGGGCCTGACGACCAGGAGGAGTAAGACCGCCGCGGCGGCGAGGGCGAGGACGGCCAGGGCGCCGACGACCTTCGTGAACACGGGCAGGTCCTTGTCGGCGACGCTGGCCAGACCCGCGAGGACCGCGCCGTCGAAGGCGAGCAGCAGGCTGGCCTTGCTGTCGGTGCGGGCGATCTCGCTGCTCACGGTGGCGCAGGCGGCGTCCAGATTCCGGTCGCCGCTGATGGTGAGGGGGGCGGTGGTCACGTGCGACTCCCATCCGGGCCGGGCTGTCCGGCTCCCCGTCACCACCCGGCCCGCGTGTGTGGGGCGGGTGGATCAGGCAGTCGTCAGATCAGCGAGCCGGGTGGTTGTGGTTGTGCAGGTGGATCAGCGGGCGAAGGGACAGGCCGCGCAGGGCGAAGAGGCTGCCGATCGTCCAGGCCAGGACCGCGAGGGCGGCGGCGACGGGGCGGCCGGCGGCGGGGGCGGCGTCCCACACCATGAAGACCGAGCAGGCGCCGTGTGCCGTCCAGGTCAGCCGGGCACCGACGGCGCCGGTGAACCAGGACAGCAGCAGGGAGGCGGCGCCAACGCCCTGCCAGATGACGAACCCGCTGGTCGCCGTCAGCGGCAGGCCGACCGTGTGCGCGCTCAGGTAGGCGTGGACGGGGTCGGCGACGGTGGCGGTCCACTGCGTGAACCACGCCCAGTCCTGGTGGTGGTACCAGTCGATGCCCTTGGGGATGCCCCACTTGAGGATGAGCAGCAGGGCGACCAGGCCGACGACGCCGAAGGCGGCGATGGCGCCGGGCGGGATGTCGTCGGCGGCCTTGATCGGGCGCGGCCGGGGCGGGGCCGGCCTCCGGGGCGGCGGGACGCGCTGGCTGTCGTCGATGGTGTCCAGCGGCGGGATGGCGGGGTCGGGCTCGTGCTTGTCGGGCTCGCTCACCGGGTTCTCCTTCACGGTGGTCGACGGCGTGGACGAGGTGGTGCTGAACGTGGACGGGCCGGGCTCACCGACTCCCCTTCACCACCCGCAAACGGCGGGTGGATCAGGCAACCGGCAGACGCGGGAGGGGGTTCAGGCCGCGGCGGCGAGGTGCTCGCCGGGCGGGCGCATGTAGCTGCCGGGCGCGGCCGGGGTGCCGTCGTAGCACTCCAGGCACGAGCCGAGGGTGCGCAACGGTAGGCAGTGGTAGTACCGCCTCGAACACGACGGGCAGGTCTGCCGTTTGGCCATGGCCTTGTCGAGGGCGACCTCTTTGGCGAAGGTCATCGGCCGTATCGGCTTGGCCTTGTCGATCTCGTACAGCCACGCCTTGCGCTTGCCGCCCCGGCATTCGATGACGGCGACCGGGTCCTGGCCGCCGGGCCGTAAGCGCCGCTCCCGCAGTTGCCGCCGGGTGGCGAGCCCTTTCGGTGCCTGCCTCCAGCGAAAAACGGGGAGGGCGCCGGTGGGGTCGGCGTAGAGGTCGACGTCCCGGACGGCCGGCGGGGACGCAAGTTCAGCGGCGGCGGCCACGGTTGTGTCCGCGGCCGGTGTGGACCTGCACCTTGGCGCGTCCCCGAGCGTTGACGTTGATCGACCGCCCGCTGCCGGGGCCGGTGACCAGCATCTTGATGAGGACGAATCCGCCCACGACGACGACGCCCAGGAGCACAAGCGCCTTGACGAGCTCCATCAACGCGGCGGCCAGGAAGTAGATGCCGACGCCGCCGATGCCGAGGATGAAGGCGACCAGCGCGGCCTTCACCAGGAGCGGGGAGACGTAGGGCTGCGGGGCCGGGGCGGGCGGCGCCGTGTAGTAGGCGACGTGCTGGCCGTTCGGGCCGGGCACCATGACGACGCCGTCGATGCCGGCGGTCGACGGGTAGACGACCGTGCCCTGGGGGAGCGGGACGACCTGCTGGCCGTACGCGGGGACGGGCGCCTGCCCGTACTGGGGCGGCAGCGGCGTCGGGTAGTAGGTGGGCTGGGGCTGCTCGCCGTAAGACGGCATGATGGGACCTCTCCTCGTTGGGGAGCTCGGGCGGTGTCATTTGGCGTGAGATTCGCCCGGGGAGGCTTCGGCCTCTTCACCGGCCTCCGGGGGTGCTTTCTTCATCCCCGGAGGCCAGTGGAGCCGTCGAAGCTCGGTGGGTGCGCCGCTCAGTCGGTGAGCTGGCGCCACCGCGTGGGCAGCAGCGCGTCCCGGCGCAGCAGGATCGTGGGCGGGTGCTCGGGGCCGGCCTTGGGGAGCAGGGCGACCGGCTCGGTGCCCAGGTGGGTGAAGTCGAACTCGAAGTCCGTGTCCACGGTGTCCTCTTCCTCTTCTTCGGGCCGGTGGGTCATGCCGCACCGGCGCTGTCGCTGTCGCTGTCGTCCTCGAAGACGTCCAGGGCGTCGGCGATGACCGACTCCTCGAATCCGTCCTCTTCCGCAAGGCGGCGCTTGGCCGCGCGGACGCGGTCTCCGACCCACGTCTCGCCCTTGCCGTACTGGTTCGCGAGGCGCTCCAGGTCCGGCGTGATGCCGGACAGCGAGCACTTCGCGATGTACCGCTCGGCTTCGTCACGCTGCTTCTCGCGCACTTCGCGAGGGATCCGGCCGCCGTTTTCCGAGGCGGTCAGGGCGGGCACCGCGCTGAGCGCGACCCCACTTTCCGAGGGGCGGCCGGAAGAAATCGAGGCGCGGGCGCCTGCACTTTCCGAGGTTCCGCGAGCCTTGGCGGCGGCCCGCTCCAGGACGCGCTGCCGCTTGAGCTTCTCGGCTTCCTCCAGGGCGCGGGCCTCAGCCTCCGCCTTGATCCGCTCAGCCTCAGCGGCGGCTTCGGCCTCCTTGCGCAGCGCCTCCGCCTGGGCGTCGGCTTCCTTGCGCAGCGCCTCTGCCTGCGCTTCTGCCTTAACGATCTCGGCCTGGCGGGCGGCCTCACGGTCCCGTTCGGCCTGGTCCCGCTCCCACTGCTCGCGGCGGCGGCGGTCCTCGATCTCGGCTTCGGCCTTGAGGCGGGTCGCCTCGATTTCTGCGGTGCGCTCGGCGAGTGCGAGTCGCTCGCGTTCTGCCTCGATTTCTTCGCGGCGGGTGCGGGAGGCGGCCTCGATTTCTGCCTGCCGCCGCTCGTTTTCGAGCCTCGCGTTTTCCTCGCGTTCGCGCCGGGCGGCCTCGCGTTCTGCCTCCTGACGTTTCGCGGCGGCCTCGCGTTCTGCCTCCTCGCGCTTGGCTGCGGCCTCGCGTTCTGCTTCCTCGCGGGCTCGCTTTTCGGCGGCCTCGCGTTCGGTGGCCTTCGCGGTCTCGAACTGGGCGATGATCGCGGTCAGTTCGCCGCGCCGCCGGGTCGCGTACTTGCGGTAGCCGGTGGCGGCTTCCGCGAGCAGGATCAGCAGCGCGGGGGCGACGGAGTGGAGCAGGATGCCGCCAGCGTCCGGCTTCTGGGGGATGAAGTGGAAGTGGCCGTCGGGGTAGAGCGACGTCCAGCAGTTCATCACCCAGGTGGAGAGGCCAGCGGTCCAGCGGAGCAGGAACGGCCAGCCGCCGGGCTTGTAGTCGCCGCCGTGTTCTGCGAGGACACCGTCGACGTACAGGACGGTGATCAGGGCGAGGCTGGCCAGCGGGTCCAGCATCCAGGCGATGTACCAGGGGATCTCATGGGAGACGCCGAACCGGGTCACATTCACACAAGTGAAGATCAAAGCGCCGCCCCCGAGGGTGAGCAGCGCCTTGGTGACCATGGCCAGGACCTCGTCCAGCTTGGCGATGGACTTCCGGGCCTTGCTGGCGTCGTCCGCACTGACGGGCGCGGCGGTTTTGGGCGGCCCGGCCTGCTTCGGCCGGGGAGCGGTCGGGGCGCTCATTGATTACCTTCCGTAGTGTGCGGGGCGAGTGTGCGGCGCACACTGCACAGGGTGCAAACCGGGATCAATCACCTGTGTGCGGGCCTGCACACTGGAAATTCCCTAAGGGAAGGGAGGGGCCGCACAGTGCGGTGTGCGCTGTGCGGCCCCTCCCAAGATTAGTGACTCTCAGTTGCCGTTTTCGAGCGGGGAGCGGATCAGGTCGTACGATCCGTAGCCCTCCTCGGACTCGTCCTTGGCGATGACCCCGTCGTCCAGGAGCTGCTTCTTCAGGCGGTTCCACCAGTCGCGGGCGCCCTTTTTGTTGACCCGCATCCACAGGTCGTTGAGCTCCTTGGGCTCGAAGTTGTCTTTACCTTCGCGCACCCAAGAATCCAGGCGAGCAAAGATGGCGACCTTGGTGTCCTCGGGGGAGAGCTTCTCCTCGTCGGCCACCGCGCCGGGCAGCTGGAAGACCGGGGCGTCGTCGGCCGGGGCCTCGATCTCGGTCTCGACGCTGAGGTGGTCGTACGCGCCGGGCTCGGGGTCGGCGGCCAGGATCTGCCGCAGTTCCTCGTCCAAGTCCTCGGTCTCCTTCGCGAGCAGGTCCGGGTCGATCTCCACGTCCTCGTCCTCCTCGTACTCGTCGTCGGCGTCGTACTCGGAGGCCAGGTCCGCCGCCGGGGCGGCAGGGGCGGCCGGCTGCTGGGGGAAGGCGCCGCTTCCGTCGGCGTCGCCCTCCAGGAGCGGGGTGGTGTAGAAGGTGCGGTTGGTCCACAGCGCCCCGAACGCCTCAGCGGTCGTGGCGTCCATGGGCGTGCGCACGTTCATGCCCGCGGTGACGGCGGCCGCCAGCGTCGGGCGGTCGGCGTTGTAGGTGCGGGCGGTGACCGCCCAGCGGTCTTCGGCGATGCCCATCCCGGCCGCGTACAGGTAGCCGGGCTTCCTGTTCGCCCAGCCGGGGAAGGCGCCGGCGTCGATCGCCTCGGGCGGCAGGACGTACTGGGCTTCCGCTCCGTCGGACAGTCCGTAGGCCATGCCGGCGGGGTGGTTGGAGCGCGCCGTGGTGTCCATCTGGTCGTGCGTGGCGCGCTGGATGGAGGAGAGGAACCAGCCGCCGGTGGAGCGCAGGGTGCGCAGCACCTTGCCGTAGGCGTCGCCGTCGGCGAAGTCGGCGGCCTCCTCACCGATGATCAGCAGGAAGTTCAGGCCGCAGCCGGGCCTCCACTTGGCCAGGCCCTTGGCCGCGAGGTACTCGCCGCGGGCCTTGATGACCGTGTGCATCTGCTTGAAGAACCGACGGGCGTCCTTCTCGTTGGTGATCACCATGTCGGCGGCGTGCCGGACGTGCCCGTAGTCCTGCATGAACTTCGAGCAGTTGATGACGATGACGGACACCTCGGTGCGGGTGGCGGCCTCGGTCACGATGATCGAGTTGCCGACCGTCTTGCCCGCACCGTTGACGCCCTGGGCGACGCAGTGCTCGACGTTCTCGCCGCCCTTGACCTCCTGCGGGTCGTTGAGGATGCCGGGCAGGTTGAGCTTGAGCGTCTCGCCGTCCTCGTACCGTCCGAGGTTGATCGGCATGTCGCCGAACCCGGCGCCGAAGGCCGACGGGCCGGGCCAGGCGAAGCCCTCCTTGAGGAGGTCGGCGACCTGGACCCGCATGGTGATCAGCGAGGCGTCGTCGTCGTCGACGGTGTGGGTGATGCGGCCCTGCCCGAGCTTGAGCGCGGAGGTCATGGCGGGGATACGGCGGGCGAACTCGTCCGCCGTGGCCCCGTCCTTCGCCTCGATCTTGGCGACGACCGTGCCCTTGCCGTTGGACTTGGCCTCCTGGAGCTCGTGCTTGGCCAGGCCGATCTCGGACTCCAGCTTGGCCCACTTGCCGTCGGCCTTCTCGCCCGAGCCCTTCTTGTACAGCGCCGACCAGAGGTGGTTGGCGATGCACAGGCCGGACCCGGCGAGCATCCAGGTGCCCAGCGTCGCGCCCTCGAGGCCCACCACGGTGCCGAGGGTGACCCCGGCCGTGGTGGCGATGGAGTTGACCTGGTGGAGGATGCGGACGTCCTTCTCGCGCTTGGCCTTGTGGTCCATGTGGTTGATCAGCTTGGACAGGGCCGCGCCGGTGCCGGCCAGACCGAGCGCGGCGAGCGCCAGGGAGGCCGGGGTGGTGGCGAGCATGATGTGGGCGGTCTCGGCGACGATGCAGCCGCCGATGTTGATGCCCCACGGCCCGCCGTAGGTGACCCATGCCTTCCTCGAGGACTCCTGCTCCTCTTCGGTACGGGTGTCGATCTTCTTCGCTCGTGCGGAGATACGGCGAGCCATCACGCTGCCCTTCCGGCCTCGCCCGGACGCCCGGCGGCGCCCTTGGGCTTGTCACCGATGGAGAATCCGGGCTTCTTCGAGCCCTTGCCCTCGCGCGCCTTCCGCTCAGCCTCGATCTCGGGCTGGATGAAGTGCTTGACGAAGGAGGCGTACATCTTCACGCCGCTCAGTCCGAGGACCTTCGCGGCGGAGGCGCCGCCCTTGAGGTGGGCGGACACGAGCTTCGCGCGGATCTTGGACTGGGCACCGAAGGTCCACCACTTGCCCTTGTACTGGGCGAGGATGGCGCCGACCATGTCCGCGTCCATGCCGATCCGCATGTGGAGCTCCAGGCCGATCGCCCGCAGGATCCGGGCGTACTGGTAGAGGTCGCGGTCGCTCGTGAACTCGATCTTCTCCAGCTGCTTGATGAGCTCCGAGAGGTTCGAGCCGAGCTTCTCGCCGCTGTCGCTGTCGCTCATGTCGGGGTGGGTTCCTTCCAGTTCGGGGGTTGTGCGGACGGGTCGGGGGCTGTCACCTCCCCGCGGGCCCGCACCTCGCGGTGCGGAGCCACGGGCAAGCGGCACAAGGTCACTTGCTGGCGGCGCTGTTGTCGTTGGCATTGGAGATCGCGGTACCGATGCCGTGGCCCATGCCGTTGATCGCCCCGGCGAGCGGGGACGTGGCGAGGGCGTAGCCACACACGAGCGCGGCGATCATGACGCCCGCTCGCATGTCGGAGCGCCAGAACAGCCAGAGGGCGCCACCGGCGAGCAGGAACAGGGGCAGTGCAATCACGAGGTCCTCCAGGGACAGGGAGTCGGGGAAGTGCTCTCCAGCCGCGAGGGCCGAACCGAGCTGAGGGGCGGGTGCTCCTTCGCTCTCCACCGCCACCGGACCGCGCGGGGCGGGCCGGTGGCGACTGGGCAACGCAGGAAGCGGAGCGGGGTCAGCGGGCCAGGAGGACCGCGGCGAGGACGATGAACGGCCCGGCCATGCCGAGCAGGTAGAGGAACCGCATGTCGCCTTCTTCCAGGGGTAGTTGGCGGGGTCAGGCAGCGGAGCGGGCCCGGTTGCGGGCGGCGCGGCGCTTCATGGAGCGGCGCTCGTCCTCGGACAGGCCGCCCCAGACGCCGTCGTCCTGGCCGGCCTCCAGCGCCCACTGCAGGCACTGCTCCATGACCGGGCAGCGGCGGCAGACGGCCTTGGCCTCCTCGATCTGCAGGAGCGCCGGGCCGGTGTTGCCGATGGGGAAGAACAGCTCGGGGTCCTCTTCGCGGCAGACCGCGTTGTGTCGCCAGTCCATCGCGGTCACTTCCCGGCGCGGGCCCGGCGCAAGGCCTCTTCGATGATCGGGTCGGTGGTGTCGTCGTTCTGTGCGACGCTGAGGGAGTTCAACAGGGCCTCCATGCAGGTCCTCGACAGCCCCGGGGGTCCGATCCCTGGGGTTGTCGTCGTTTCGGACGCGGGGCGGATGCCCGGCTCCGAGCGGCACGTGGGCCGCAGTGCCCCGGACCGGACTCGAACCGGTCGTGGTACTTCCAGCGGGGCCCGCGATCTTCGCCCTTGTGTCACCGCGCGGTCGGATCACTTGTACGCCCGTGAGGGCGGCATGGGAAAAGGTGCTGCGGAAGCTGATCGCAGTCGACGCTGCGCACGCGGCAGGGCTGGCTTGTCGCTGTTGCCTGTCCCGCATCTCGCCTGCGGGCTGGCGGTCCGCATCCCCTGCGGACTGGGCCGGTTCAACCAGAGGACTCACCTGGTGGCACCCCTCCGCAGATCTCTTGCTCGGGAGTGCCGGCTAGTCGTAGCGCCGGATGTTCGCTGATTCAGTTGAGAAGGAACAGCCACTCCTAGGCCCCCCACCGAGGTGGAGGGGAACCCCACCCCCCACCGAGGTGGAGGGCTTCGCCCAGGGCGTCTCGTGCTGGCGGGGACCGTGTCCGGCTCCCTCATCCGGCGCCGCCCGCGGGGGCGGTTCCGGGTGGGGGAGCCGGGTCCGAAGACCCGGCGGGTGGTGCGGGGAGGATCAGGCCGCGATCGGCAGGGGCGCCGCGGAGGCCGGCCGCGTGATGCGCAGCTGCGCGGCGTAGGGAAGGAGCACGTCGACCAGGCGCTCGCGCACCAGCTCGGTGGCGGTCGGGTCGGTGGCGACGATGTCGCGGGCGGCGAGCATGCGGCTCTCGCGGGCCTCGATCGCGGCGACGGCGGCGGTGATGTCCAGGCCGTCCAGCCGCTCGTGGGGGAGGGTGCCAGCCTCGAACATCTCCAGCGGCGTACCGAAGGCGACGTCCAGGTCCAGGTCGCCGAAGTCGGGGAGCGGCACCTCCACCGCCTCCAGGAGCGCGAGCGTCTCAGCGTCGAAGTTCTCGGTGGCGAGGCCGGCGGTGGGGCGGCTGGTGGTGTTCATGGGGTGGTGCTCCCTTCGAGTTCGGGCTCTACGTGATCCCAGGAAGTGGCAGGTGGGGGCCTTGCCGCCCCGCTCACCTTGTCGGCATACCTAACTTAGCTGATACAGTCGGGGGCGTGTCAAGTGCTTGATTGAGGAAGCTATGGAAGCTAGCTAAGGCGAGGGGGTCGACCTACGATGTCGCTCATGAGCAACGAGGCCGTGCAGCCGTACCAGCGAATCGTTCAGGATGTCCGCGACAAGATCCGCTCCGGTCGCCTGACCGCGGGGACGAAACTGCCGAGCACTCGGGAGCTGGCGGAGGAGTACGGCGTCGCGGCCGGCACCGTCCAGCGAGCCCTGACCGAGCTGCGCACGGCTGGGCTCATCTACTCGCACCAAGGGCGCGGCTCCTTCGTCACGGAGACCGCCTCCGAGTCCAGCGAGGACTCGACTGCCCGCGCTCTCAGGGCACTTGAGGAGCAGGTCGCCGACCTCGCCGACCGCCTCGAACGGATCGAGAAGGGCCGAAGCGACTGACGTCCTTCCTCGCGTCCCGTTGCGCATGTTCGTCCCTCCCTGGCCGGTCCAACTTCGTTAGCAAAGTTGTAGGCCCGACCACGGAGCTGGTTCTAGGTCTGACATGTGTCCAGCCGCTGGACACACCGATAGGAGACATGGAGGGGGATCAGCGTGGGGCAGAAGCCGAACGTTCTGACCCCGGAGGCATCGCCCCTGGACCGCTTCGGCTACACGGTGCGCGACCTCCGCGAGCGGCGTGGCCTCAGCTTGCGCGGCCTTGCGGAAGCCACCTTCTGCTCGTACTCCAAGCTGTGGAAATGGGAGAACGCGAAGCGCGCCCCGAAGTACCGCTCCGAGGTTGAGGAGTTGGACCGTGTGCTCAACGCCCACGGCCTGCTGATCGAGCTGTGGGAGCGCATCGGCTCGGATGATTCCCCTCGGGGCCATGTGTCCGTTTCAGGGCTCCATGTGTCCGAATCATCGGTGGACCTGGCCATGGCCGCGTCCCAGCGGGCAACGTCGGACGATGAGGGGATCTTTGTCCCCGCTCGTCTACGGGATGGATCGGTGGTATTCGTGGCGCTGGATCGACGCGCGATGCTGCGTGGCGGAATGGGACTCGGCGCAGCTGCTGCGCTGGGCACCGGAACGCCAGCGGCTGCCAGCTCCCTGCCGGGCCTGACGCGGCCTGCACGGTCGGCTGCCGCCTACAGCGGCACGCCGGTGGAACACTTCCAGCGTGCACGTCGACTGCTGATCGACAACGACAACCTCCTCGGCCCCGGCCGGGCCATCGCTGCCGCCCGCCAGCACATCGAGGACATCAAGCAGCTTCGGCAGGACGCGAAGGGCACGGACCGCCACGCCCTCATGGAGCTCCAGACGCAGTACGCGGAATTCGCCTCCTGGCTCTACCAGGACTTGGGCGATTTCGACAGCGCGCAGTTCTGGCTGGACCGCGCGTTCCAGTGGAGCCACACCGTCGGGGACGGCGACCTGACCTCGTACGTGATGGCCCGCAAAGCACAGCTCGCTGGCGAGATGCGCGACCTGGTCGACGTCGTCGACCTCGCCGAAGCCGCGCAACGCATGGCCCGTCCCCGCAGCCGACTGGCTGCCGTCGCCCGGACCTACGAGTCGTACGGGCACGCGCTGCGGGGCGAATCGACCGACAGCGAGCGCGCGATCGACGACGTTCGCAACGCTCTCGATCGCGTCTCCGGCGACACGACCCCCTGGGGCGTGTGGCTGAACGAGCAGTACGTGGAGGTCCACCGGGCGCAGGGCTTGGAGGTGCTGGGCAAGCATGCGGAGGCCGCGGAGGTCTTCACCAGCGCCATTAGGGCATTGCCCGAGGGGTACCACCGCGACCGAGGCGTCTACCTGGCTCGGGCTGCTGTGGCCCACGCTGGTGCTGGCGCCCCCGATGAGGCGGCCGCGGTCGGCCTCCAGGCCCTGACCGTAGCCAACGACACGGGCTCAGGCCGGATCGTCCGAGAACTCACGCGTCTCGACAAGGCGCTGGTCCCCTGGCAGCGCCAGCCCGAGGTCGCGGAGTTCCGTGCGCACTTCGACGGCCTACTCGCCCACGAATCCTGAGAAGAACGGATCCCACCACTCATGACCACGCGTCCGTACGTCATCCTCTCCGCCGCTATGTCGGTCGACGGCTACCTGGACGACGCCAGCCCCGAGCGGCTGCGCCTGTCCAATGCTGCCGACTTCGACCGCGTCGACCAGGTCCGCGCGGAGTCCGACGCCATCCTGATCGGCGCGACGACCATGCGGAAGGACAACCCGCGCCTCCTGGTCAACAGCGATGAGCGCCGTGCTCAGCGCGTCGCCGACGGCAAGCCGGCCTACCCGCTCAAGGTCACGGTGACCCGGACCGGGGACCTGTCCGCCGACCTGAACTTCTGGCACCACGGCGGCGAGAAGCTGGTCGTCACCGTCGACGATGCGGTGGAGAAGGTGCGCGCCACGCTGGGGGACCTCGCCGACGTCGTCAGCGTCGGGCCGGACCTCGACTGGGGCCTGGTCCTCGATGAGCTCGGGCGCCGTGGCGTCGGCCGGCTCATGGTGGAGGGCGGCGGCACGATCCACACCCAGCTGATGGCCGCGAACCTCGCCGACGAAGTGCACCTGGCCATCGCGCCGCTGCTGGTGGGTCAGCCGGAGGCGGCCCGCTTCCTGGGCGCCGCCGATTACCCCGGCGGATCGACGGCCCGGATGAAGGTGCTGGAAGTCAGGGCGATCGACGACGTCGTCTTCGTCCGCTACGCCCCGAAGGAGCGCGGCTGATGTACGCGCCCGACCGAGACCAGGACCTCCGCTGGATACAGCGCGCGATCGACCTCGCCGCTCTGTGCCCTCCGGCTACGGGGGCCTACTCGGTCGGCGCGGTCATCGTCGGCGAGGACGGCACCGAGCTGGCGTCCGGCTACTCCCGTGCGACCGGCCCCCGCGATCACGCCGAAGAGGTCGCCCTCGCTCAACTCCCCGAGGGTGACCCGCGGCTCGCTGGCGCGACGATCTACAGCACGCTGGAGCCCTGCTCCCAGCGCAGAGCGTCCCGCACACCGTGCACGCAGCGGATCCTCGCCGCCGGCATTCCGCGCGTTGTCATCGCCTGGCGCGAACCGAGCCTGTTCGTCGACGACTGCGTCGGCTACGAGCAGCTGGTGGAAGCCGGGGTGACCGTGGTGGAACTGTCGGAGCTGATGGCGGCCGCGAAGGCCGTTAACGCGCATCTGGGGAAGCTGGCGTGACGACGCAGCAGGTATCAGAACCCCGCCAGAGATCAAATGGTGTATGTTTCAGGGATCGATCGATCTTGAGAGGCTGCGCTATGTCCGACCCGGACCGCTTGAAGCAGGTCGATGCCCTGCTGGACGGCCTGGACGACGTCCTCCCGCCGCCGCACGTGCGCGCTCAACTGCGCCTCGCCGCGAACCTCACGCAGCAGGACATCGCGGACGCGGTGGGCGTGAATCGCCTTGCCGTGGTGCGTTGGGAGCTGGGCAAGAGTCACCCCCGGCGCCCGCAGCGCGACGCCTACATCCACCTGCTCAAGCGCCTCGCGGAGCGCTTCCCCGCAGCCGCGAAGGCGGATTCGGGCATGCCGACGCCGGCCTCTGAATCCAGGGGGTCGGGATGACCTAGTGGCCATCGGCCGCGCGTGCCAAGAAGCGGACTAACCTCCCGCTGGCCTCGCGCGGCCCGTCTACCGACCGGAATAACCACCCGCGTCGGCTGCTCAGGTCCCAGTTCGTAGCTGGTCCTGAGCTGCGGCTCACCGAGCCGCTCGTTTCACCTCGGCCCCTAACCAGGGCCACTGCACCACCGGCCACTAACCACGGCCACCACAGCCAGATCAGTACCGCCCCGCATCACCCGCGGGTGCCCCCACCACAGGGGCCACGCGGTTCAGCAGGACCGGGAGGGACGGAGAAATCTCCCCCCGCCCGATCGGTGTCCGCCCTCTTCTCACGAAGGGGGCGGCCCCTGACACATCCGCACAGATGGAGGTCGGTCCAGCCCCGAGGGGCTCGGTCGGTCCAGCTATATGGAAGGCAGGTCGTTTCTCATAGTGCCCGAAGTGGTGTCCCCCTGTCAGCTTGACCTTGTCCGTTTCACCCCGGTTCAGGCGCGGCGGTCTTCCCGTGTGACGGGATCGGCGTACCGTTCGCCCCTCTTTTTCCGTTCCGTACCGGAAGTTGAATTTCCGGTAGGAAGCTACAAGCGCGGTGCTTTCGGAGCGGTCCCGCCGGGCTCGGTCGCGGCGCCGGCCGTCCGGCTCGTGCACCCGCTCGCGGACGTCGTCCGCAACTCCGTCGACGGAAGCGTCCTCGAGGACGGCTTCCCGTGTGGCGGGACGCGATCTGAAGTTGTAGCCCGCCGTGCGGGAGCGCGGGGGGTGATCCGGGCTGAGCGGGCTCTGTCCACAGGCTGCCTGGTGCAGGGTCGGCGGATGGATCACGAAGCACGCGTTTTGCCTGCTGAGGGGGGTGTCCGCTTTGGCGTGTACACCGGCCCGATGACGACACAGGCGATCTTCACCGCCCCGGCCGGGGCGGTGGGCCGATGAGCGGCGCGGCGGCACCGGTCGCCGTGCTGATTCCTGCCCCGCGTTCGTCGGTCGACGGTGACGCGGTCTCGGTGCTGCCCGCGCTGTACGTGCCGGAGGCGAGCCAGTGGCTGTCGACGTCGACGGGCCGGATCGCGCTGGACGGCTACTCCTGGATGCAGGCGGTCCACTGGGTCGCCGGGTCCGGGCTGTACGAGCCGCGCCGCTACCGGTCGCACGGGCCGCGCAGCTTCGGGCCGACGACGGTGCGCGTCGCCCAGGAGCTCGCGGAGCTGTTCCCGTGCCGTCCGGGGATCGAGTACCTGGTGCGGCGCACCGGGCTGTCGGAGCGGTCGGTGGAGTACCACCTGGGGATGCTGCGGGAGGCCGGGCTGCTCGCGTACGTCGTACGGGGCACCCGGATCCGCGGTGCGGCCGCGCAGGCGTCGGAGTTCGCGCGGATGGTGCCGGTGGAGTTCGACGTGGCGCTGGGCGTCCGTACGGCCGGTGAGGGCACCGGGCGGCGGATGACGGGGATCGCGGAGGCCGGCCGGGAGCTGATGGCGGCGCTGTCGAAGAAGGCGGCCCGCAAGGTCCGCAAGCGGCGGGCGAAGTCGTCCTCGAAGGCCCCGGCGAAGGGTGCCCGGAAGGGTGCTGACCAGGGTGCTGTGACGGCTGTTTCGGATGAGGTCCGTTGCACCCCAATGGGGGGTAGTTCCCGCAGTGTTTCTTCTGCGGGAACTACTTCCTTCCCCCCTGAGAGCAAGCTCGCAAGCGGGCAGAGCGATTCCCCCACCCCGAAGAACGTCAAGCGCGGCCGCCGGAAGCTCAACAGCGTCGGGCGTCGTTTCCAGCTGGCCTCGGAGCTGATCCGCCAGGTGCCGTGGATGGGCCGCGCTGCGGTGCCCCGGATCGCCTGGATCCTCAAGGACGTTGCGGACGCGGGCTGGACCGCCGACCAGGTGATCGCGTTCCTGGACTGCGGCGACGCCCCAGGCATCGTCCACCGCCCGTCGGGGTTCCTCGCCGGGCGGCTGAAGGGGGCGGTGGCGCTGTGGCCGACCGAGGAGGGCCGGGAGCGCGCCGTCCAGGCGTACCGGGACTCCCGGCGCGCGGAGCAGGCCCGCCACCAGGAGTGGGAGGGCGCCTGGCAGGCGCCGCGCAGCATGGCGGTCCGTCGCATGGTCGCTGAGGCGTTCGCCCCGCAGGCGCAGCCCTACGCCCCGGGCGAGGCGCTGCCCGAGCTGGGCGGTGTCGAGGACCTGAGCGAGCAGGACCGGGCGGACATGCAGGCCACGGGGTGGGGCGAGTTCATGGCGGGCGACACCACGCTCGTCATGACCACGTACGACGCCCTCGGACCGGCCGCCGCCGTGCACATCTTCGGCGCTGACCTGGTGCAGCGCGCTCGCAAGCTGGCGAGCAGCAGCTCGCTGATGAACGTCGGACGCCGGTAGGAGGCCGTGATGACCGAGACCCCGAACACCACCACCAGCTCCAGCAGCGAGCAGCCGGCCCCGGAACTGTCGGGCGTCGACCTGGCCCGGGTCGCGCTGCACCAGGCCCGCGAGGCCGCCAAGGCCCGCGGCGAGGGCGGCACCCGCAAGGCGAAGCGCCGGACCGGTACGACGGTGCGGCGGGATGGCCGGGAGCCGACCGGGTTCGCCGCCGTGCTCCAGGGCCTGATGGCCGACCGGGCCTGGGACGTCCCGGCCGCCGGCGGAAGCATCCTGGACCAGTGGCCGGACATCGCGGCCACGCTCTCCCCGAAGCTGGCCGCGCACGTCCAGGCGGTCGCCTTCCACGCGGAGACCGGACAGCTGGACCTGCGCCCGGACTCGCCCGCGTACGCGACGCAGCTGCGCCTGATCAGCTCCCGGATCGTCGCCGCGGCGAACGACGCGGTCGGCACCCAGGCCGTCCGCACCGTCCGGGTCCTGGCCGTGGGCGCGGCGGCCCCAGCACCCCGCGAGGCGGTCACGGCTCCGGCGTCGGCCGCGCCCGAGGCGCCGGTGAAGACCCGCGACATGGCCCCGCCCGGCTTTCACCGCGCGCTCACCGCCCACCAGGCCGTCCCGCGCGTCCAGCACGTCAGCTCGGGCGTCACCGAGGCGATCGAGCGGCAGAACCAGGCGATGCGCGAACTCAGCCGCCGCGCCTTCCCGGATCCCGAGCCGGCCCCGGACGGCGGCCCGGCTCCCCTCGAGGACGCGCGTGCCGAGCGGCGGCGGGTGGCCGACGCCTCCCATGCCGCTGCCCTGCGCCGGGCGCGAGCCGAGCGGGCAGGTACAGCGTCCGGCACGACGGTGCCCCAGACCTTCGCGAAGACCGCGTAGGATGGCGCCCTGCACCACGGCAGAGGTTTCAGAGGCTCCCCAAACTCCCTCACCGCCAGCACCAAACCGCTTCGTCGTGCATTCGGCGCGGGACCCGTGACCACCCGGTTTGACCGGACGTCACCGACGCTGCAACGATGCCGCCCCACAATCGCATACAGAGGTACCGGCGGATCGAGGTGGAGCCCGAGCTCCCTCACGACGGTGCAAGCACCAAGGCGAGGTTGATGGATCGACCAAATCCCTCGCTGGCTCCACCGCTTGAAGGCACACCCGCGCCCGGCTTCTCCGGGCGCGGGTCTCTTTGTTTGCCCACCCACCTGCTTGTCCCGTGTCCGAACGCCCCGGCAGCCGCCGGGGCTTTCCCTATGTCCGGAGGTCCCCGTGACGGAACTCGCTTCTGCCGTACCCGCCTACGTTCTGCTCGCCGCGCTCGCGGTCATCGTCGTGCTGCTCACCGTGGTCGCCATCGTCGCGCGGGCGGTGGTGGCGAAGGCGCGGCCCGAGGACTTACAGCACATCCTTCCCGGCCTGGGTCAGGTCCTGGCCGCGCTGGCCCTCTTCCTCCCCTGGGGGCGCGGGACGCGGGGCCCGACCGGCGCGCCGCCGGTGCCCGTGCGGTCCGAGCGCAGAGGAGGGCGGCGCCGGGGGTGAGGCCGGGTCAGGCCGCCGGCGGCTGGCTGGAGGGCGTGGCCTGGTCGGCGGGCTGGTCCAGCTGCTGCTGGCGGCGCCGCTGCTCGTTGCGGTGCTCTTCGACGCGCTGAGTGAACTTCTTCAGCGCCTCGCCTTCCTGATTGCGCCCGTACTCGCTGTACGGGCCGATGCCGAGCCGGACGGCGTTGGCTTCCTCCTCGATGGCGTCGGCGGTCTGCTGGAGGAAGTAGCTGCGCTCGCGGAACTTGTAGTAGCCGGTGAACATCGCGGCGACCGTGATCGCGAAGCTGATGGCGGTCAGGGTGACGCTCTGCCAGGTCAGCTCCTTGCCGGTGTCCAGGGCCGCGATCGTGGTCGTGGAGGCTGAGCCGATCATGATGAGGGTCTGCAGGCTGTTGTGGATGCGCCGGTACTTGCGGCTGTCGGCCTGGTACTGCTCGATCGCGGTGGTGACTTCCTCGCGGTAGAGCTTGCGCCGGGCGTCCAGGTCCGGGTTGTTCTTGACCTTCTGCTTCCACAGCGACTCCTGCGCGGAGGCGAGCTGTGCCTCCAGGCGTTGGAGGGTGGGCACGTCCCGCCCGGCGAAGTGGACGCCGACCAGCGCCAGCAGGGACATCAGGAGCAGGCTTCCGCAGATCAGGTCACCCAGGACGAACCGCGCCGGGTCGCCCGTGGTCAGCGCAGTGATGCCGGTGCCGGTGATGGCGGTGAGTAAGGACAGCCAGCTGATGGCCGCCCCGGCGCGCCAGATGCGGTCCAGCCGCCGGCGCCGGGCGAGCTTCTCCTGGGCGTCGATGACGAGGTTGGTGGTCACCACGTAGATCCGTTCGTCGGCGTCCCGCTGGCGGGCGAGGACCAGTTCGTCCGCGTCCCCGATCCGGCGGGGCGCGTCGTCGTCGAAATCGCGGGCCATGGGATCAGCGGGCGAACGCTTCGGTCAGGCTGATGCGGTAGCCGTCCTCTTCCATCAGCACGACGGTGACGCCGAACGGATCGGGGTGGTCCAGCTCGATCGGGGTGAAGGAGAAGTTCACCGCGGCCTGGATCGGCGGCGCCAGTTCGCCGCCGGGCTGCGGCGCGGGGGCCGGCCTCCAGTCCGGGGCGACCGACGCCCAGCCCTCGGGGCTGCGGGACAGGAGCTGCTCGCTGTAGGGGAACTGGTGCAGGACGTGCCCGTCGCGGGTGGCGAGCACCATGTTCAGGCACGGCGCCGGGCCGACGATCGGCAGTTCGCAGGCGGTGGCGACGTCGTGGGTCTCCCAGGCGAGCACGACCTCGTCCGCGCCGGCCGCCGCGGCGATGTTCGCGAGTTCGGCGATCCCGGCGAGCGCGTCCTGGCCGACCTTGAGCGGGCGGACCCAGATCAGCCCGACCAGCTCGCCGCGCACCAGCGGCATCATCAGCGGGCGCGGCACGACTCCCTCGCCCAGCGAGGCGGTGTACGTCTCCTTCGCGACGCCGATCAGTCCGTTCCACATCCGTGCTTCCACGGGAGCCCCCTGCCGTCCGGTGATCCGATCACCGCACCCTGTCACGGGGGCTGAGGCCATGTCAGCGGGATGATCAGCCAGCGTGCGGTATTCGGCCAGGTCCGATGGCTTCGTGCCATTCGTCGGCAACCTGGCCCCAACATCACTGAGGCCCGGCTACATAAGGAGGCTGGGGTGACAGGCTGCCGTCCCTGCGTGGTGATGGCCGGTCGTGTGGGGGAGGTCGGAACGGTTGCTGACCATCAACGTGACGCTGCTGCTCGCAGTCATCGTCGTCTGGCGGCTGCGGCGGCGCACGGAGGCCCGTAGCCGCTTCGACGAGAAGCTGACCGTCGTCATCGTCCTGACGCTGGGCGTCCTGATCGCACCCACCCCGGCGGGCCAGGGGATCTTGAACATCTTGGGACAGCTTGCGAGCGGCGTCACCCAGGCCGGCCGATGAACTCCCGCACACGCGAGGGATGGACGGCGCCCGTCGGTGCGTACGGCGGGAAACGGGCTGGGGGAGTGGGGAAGTGATGGCGGCACGTCGACGACGCCGGCGCTTGAAGAAGAAGACACGCAGGCAGTTGCAGGGCTGGGGCGCGGTGGTCGCACTGGCCGCCATGGTGTGGGTAGCCGGGCACTGGTCGGTGGTGTGGCCCGTCCTGGTGGCCCTGCTCGCCGCGGCCGTGGTCGGCGGGGCCAGCTGGGCGCTGCTGAGAGCGCACCGTCGCGCGGTCGGCCAGGACCGCGCGTGGCGGGCCCAGGAGGAGGCCAGGGCGCGGGAATTGTCGATGGCCGAGGTCGACGCGCTGTCGTGGCAGGAGTTCGAAACGTACGTTGCGGAGCTGTGCCGACGGGACGGCTGCACGAAGGTCGTCGTCAGCGGCAAGAGCGGCGACCTGGGCGCGGATGTCGTCGGCTACCTGGCCGACGGCCGCAAGCTGGTCGTCCAGTGTAAGAAGTACGCGCCGCACCGCAGTGTCTCCTCGCAGGACATGCAGAAGTTCGTCGGCACCGCCCGCCTCGAGCATGGCGCGGATGTCGCCCTGTTCGTCACCACCTGCCGCGCGTTCACGAGGGACGCGCTGGGCTTGGCCCTGCGCCAGGACATCGTGGCCCTGCACCGCGACCTGCTGGGCTCCTGGGTCAAAGGCGCTCATCTGGAGACCCTGATCCCGCTGAACGGCAGCGGCGGCGGCACCAAGCGACGCCCCTCTGCCTGACTGGGCAGGCAGCTGTGCGGGGCTGGTATCAGGACGGCCAGGACAGCGCCGTCAGCAGGACAACGCCGGTCACGAGGATGATCGCGGTCAGCGCCGGCCGACGGGTGCGGCCCGGTCCGGCACCGACCGCGATCAGCGCGACGGTGAACACGGAGACCAGGAGCCACACGGCAAGCCACGCGGTCAGGGTCGGGGACGCGCCCGCGGCCCGGGATGCCCAGGTGGCTGCGCGGCCCAGCACCAGGCAAGTTGCCCCGGTCAGCAGGGCCCAGATGGCGCGGGCGGTCCGTTTCGCGCTGGGGTCAGTGCCGTCGAAGTCGCGGTGCAGACGGGACCAGAGCCCGAACCAGCGGCGGTGCAGCCAGGAAGTCACCGGGCCAGTGTGCCGACCCCCCATCTCGGATGGGGCGGAGTTCCCCTAACCACCAGGCCAGCCGCCTGCCCATTGATGTGGGCTCACGCCGTCCTGACGCGACGGCATGCGTGCAACAGAAGGGCTGCGCCGAACTCGTGTTGCAGCCCTGACCTGCACGGATAGCTGTTGCGCGGCTTACCCGCCCGCGTGTTGTACTCCAATCCTGTGCGCGATTCGTGCGCGATTGAGTGCGCGAATCAATGCGCGATCGGGTATGCTGTCTATTGGAGGTGACCTCTGTGTCCACTGAGAACGAGCTGTTCAGCGCCGTCGATGCGCTGCTGGAGCAAGTCGCGCAGGACGACCTGCCGACCCCTGCGGAGCGCAAGCGTCTGCGGGAGGCGGCGGGCCTGAGCCAGGCGCAGATCGCCACGGCACTGGACGCCCGCCGGGAGGCGGTGGGGAACTGGGAGACCGGCAAGACCGAGCCGCGGCCGCCGAAGCGCGCCGCGTACGCCCGTCTCCTGGAGGGCCTCGCCGCCCGCTTCCCCGCCCCGGCCCCCGACGCGCCCACCGCGCCCCCGGCGCCGGTGGTCCCGGAGGCGTTCACCGGCCCCGCGCCCGTTCCCGCCCCGGCGGCCGAAGCGCCGGCCACCCCGGCCCCGGCTGCTGCCGTACGCCCGGCGCCCGCCGCGAAGCCCGCCGCGTCGTCGCGGCGCCCGGGTGCGAAGAAGGCGGTGGCGAAGAAGACCACGGCGTCGGCGGCCGCCGTCGACCCGCGCTTCGAGAACGGGCCGCTCGCGGTCATCGACGCCGACGCCGACGGGCAGGTGTCGGCGTACTGCATCGGCGGCCTGGTCCTGGACGTGCCCGCCAAGAGCATCCCGGCCCTGGTCGACTGGACGCTGACCGAAGCCCGGCTCGGGCAGGCCCGCCTGCACCGCAACGGGCGCGACGCCGACCCGATCCTCGTCCTCACCGCGTCCGCGCTGGAGCGCTACGGCCTGCCCGCCGCTCTCTCGGAGGAGGAGCGGCACGCGGGCCGACTCCCGGCCGGCCACAAGGTGGTCAAGCAGATCGAGCGCGCGGGCCTCCAGATGACCCAGCGCGGCTTCGGCCCGTGGGCCCGCCTCTACCGGGATCCCGAAGGCTCCCGGCGGCGCTGCGTCCAGCTGTGCGTCCTGCCCTGGAACGCCCTGGATACCCGGGAGTGGGGCCGCAAGGACGACCCGGAGCTGCTGCTGACGATGCACCCGGCCGACCTGGTCCAGTACCTCGGGCTGTACGCGGCCCGGGTGATGACGCCGCGCGGCTCCACCGCGACGACCGGCCTGGAACTGATGACCGCGCTGCGCCCGCCGACCCGCGCGGAGAAGAACCCGGCGACCGGCGAGTTCGAGCGGGCGTACAACGAGGACGCGCTCACCCAGCTCTACCCGGTGGTGCCGTGCGAGGTCCCCGACGAACACCCGATCCTCAAGGGCCAGTTCGCCCGGCACCACATGCGCACCCCGGCAGAGATGCTGATGGAGGAGCCCTACGACTGGTGCCGGCCGCTGACCGATGAGGAGTGCGCCAACCCGTACCTGGTCGTCGTCGACCTCAACATGTCCTTCGCCGCGGCCGCGAACGGCCTCGCGGTCGGGCTGAGCGGGCCGACCCACCTGGAGAACAACCCGGCCTTCGACCCGGCGCTGCCCGGCTCCTGGCTGGTCGACCTCTCCCACGTCGACCTGTCCCGCGTACGGGTCAACGGCCGCACGGTCGACGGCTCCCGGCTCCCGAGCCCGTTCACACCGAAGGGCGACCGGCCCGAGGGCCCGGCCTGGTACGCCACGCCCACCGTCGCCTACGCGGTGGAGCTCGGCTTCGACGTCGCGCCGATCGAGGCGTACGTGCGCACGCAGAACGGCCGCTACCTGGACTCCTGGTACAAGCGGCTGCGCGACGCGTACGTCGACACGATGGCCGACATGGGCGTCACCACCGGTCTCACCGAGAGCGAGTTCCTCGAGGCGATGGCGCGGCGCAAGGAGGTCGACCCGACGATGGCGCTGCTGGAGACCGCGATCAAGGCGACCGCGAAGGGCGCGATCGGCAAGCTGCGCCAGCGCTCGCGGGGCCAGGTGCCGTATTACGAGCCCTACCCGGCGCTGGAGCGGGTGAACTGGCGCCCGGACATCCGGGCCGCCGTGCTCGCCAACCAGCGGGTGGGCCTGCACCGCAAGCTGATGAAGACGGCGGCCGCCGCCGACCTCTACCCGGTCGCGATCGGCACCGACGCCATCGTCTACCCCTCGCCCGGCCCGTCCCCGCTGGACGTCCTGCCGCACACGCCCGAGGGCAAGCCCGCGCCGGGCACGTTCCGGCTCGGGGTCTCGCCGGGGATGGTCAAGCACCAGGGCACGCAGACCGTCCTGTGGGCAGAGCAGCAGTTCGAGGAGCGCGGCGGCGTCTTCAACATCTCCAACCTCATCAAGACCGACCAGAGCGCCGGAGAAGGGGAGTAGGCCGTGGTGGACTCGCTCGGGGACAGCCTGGACCGCGCGCTGGAGGGGGCGTTCACCCGCCGCATCCCGCAGAGCGCCCAGGCGCAGATGAAGTACCTGGTCAAGCAGCTCAAGGGCACCAAGGCCGCCGCCCAGGCGCTCGGGATCTCCCAGCGCACCGTGGAGCGGTACGTCTCGGGCAAGCTCAAGCGGCCCCGGCAGGACCTGCGGGGCCGCCTGGAGCGCGAGGTGAAGAAGAGGTGGCAGCCGCAGATCCGCGCGAAGGCGCGGAAGAAGGCGGCGTCCACGGGCGGGCTGGTCGTCTCCACCCGGGCCCGCTTCGGCTTCGAGGCCGCCGGCGGTACGACCGACGACGCCCGGATCCGGGACATCACCCAGGCCCTGCCGCCTCAGTACGCCGACCAGCTGTTCAGCGCACGCGAGCAGGGAGCCACCGAGGACCAGCTCCGGCAGATCGCCGCCGACGGCCTCGCCCGGATGTACTTCCGCGCCAACAACAGCCGGGCCCACGGCCTGGGCGTGGAGTTCACCGACGTGGAGCGGCTCGACATCGAGCTGTGATCACCCGCCCACGACAAGGGGCCCCGAACCGTGCGCCGGTTCGGGGCCCCTGTCACATGCCGACGCCGGGTCAGCCGGCGGCGGCCTTCTCTTCGGCGAGCTTCTTCCTGGCCTGCTGGTAGTCCTCGTACGTCACGGCGTTCAGCGCCTCGATCCGGGCGAGGGTCTCCACCGTGTCGTCCTTCTTCATCGCGGTGTCCATGAACTTCAGCAGCAACTCCACCATCGCCTGGCTCTTCCAGTGCCGCAGTTCCGCCTCGTTCAGGAGCTCCGGGCCGCTGGCCATCATCATGTCGACCAGCCGCTCCCGGGCCCGCCACTCCCGGCGCCGACGCCACCAGCCACCGCCCGGCCGATTCAGATCTCGCAGCTTGCGGATCTGCTCCACCATGGCCCTGATCTGCGTCTCCTGCTCGGGCGTCCAGGCTCTCCCAGAGCCGTCAGCAAGCGCCTGGACGGCCTCTTGGGCGGCCTCGCTGCCGTCGCCCGACCCGTCGCCGCACAGCTGCTCCACGGCCTTCCTGAGCGACGCTTCCGCCGCCGTGGTGTCGTCGTCTTCGGACACGCTCTCCCCTTCTCCTCGCAGAACGCGCAGCATGCCCGCCGCACGGCGCCCCGGGCAATCCGACGGCCGGACCTACTGGGGGTCCGGGTCCGCCTCGCCGGGCGCTCCCGCCGTACGACGGGAGCGCCGGCGGATGACGTCGGGCAGCTCGCGGGAGGCGGCGGCCGGGATGAAGAACAGCCCGGTCATGCCAAGCCCGGTCACGGCGGCGCTCAGCAGGCCCACCGACACCGACGGGTCGTCGACCGAGGCCACCCCGCAGAACACCGAGAAGGCGGCGACGAACACCAGCGAGGCGACGATCCACCGCTCCCGCAGCGCCGACCGGGTGCCGGCCACCACGCTCAGCCACCAGGTCCAGCCCGCCATCACGCAGAACAGCACGGCCGCCGGCGGCAGCAGTACCGGCGGCGCCCACCGCGCGACGTCGCCGCGGGGCAGCTCCTGCCCGGTCAGGTAGCCGACCTGGACCAGCCACACCAGGTACACCGGCACCTCGATCGCGATGACCACCCACATCAAGACCCGCAGCTCCCGTAACGCGCGGCGCTCGCTCATCCCTTGGCCCTCCCCCTCGATCATCAAGTCCAGGGGAACGTAGCGGCCCGGCGTCGGCGCCCACCAGGGCGCGTCACCCGTAGGGGTGGAGACCGGCCGCGGAGCGCCCCGCCGTCGGCCTCTGTCCACAGGCCCGGCCGGGCGGAATGATCACATGACTGATGACGACGTGAAGCGCGCTCGGACCCGAGCCAGGATCCTGGAGGGCTTCACCCGCGCGGAGCGGGCCCTGTTCACCCGGCCCGCACCGAAATCCGCGCGAGCGCAGATGAAATTCCTTCGCACGCGGGAGAAGGGCTCCACCAAGTCCCTGGCGGCGAGGCTGGGCGTCTCCCGCAAGACGGTGCAGCGCTACCTCTCGGGCGCCTCCACCAAGCCGAACAAGCGCCTCCAGGCCGCGCTGGTGGAAGAGACCGAGTCGGAGTGGCAACCGCAGGTCAGGGCGCAGGCTAGGCAGCGCGCGGCGTCCTCGGGCGGGCTGGTCATCTCCTGCCGGGCGTACTTCGGACTCGGTCCGGAGGGCACCTCAGACGCGGGCCGCGTACGGGACATCACGGTCGCCGTCAGCCCCTCCCACGCGGCCGTCATCATCGCCGCGCAGGAGGAGGGTGCGACGGAGGACGATCTGCACGACGCGGTCGCGGAGGCCATCGCGGACGCCTATTTCCGTCAAGGCGGTGGCGGCCGCGCGGGCCTGGAGGTGAAATTCGCGGACGTGGAATGGTTGAACATCACGTTCTAGCAGCGCGTAATTCGAGCGTGCGGTAGACCTGTGGGAAGGGCCCACCCCATCCGCATTACCGGCCGGGCCCTCATTTCCGTTTCCGACCTGAAAGCGAGTCCCGATGACCACGTACGACGGGTGGCGGCCGCGCCGTGTCCCCGAGGCCCGCGGCCGCGCCGGCGCCCCGCGCACGCCGATCGACTACGCGAAGATCGGCCGGTCCTCGGTACGCCGCCGCGCGCGGGGCATGACGCACAGCGAGGCGGTGGCGGCGCTCGAAGGTGCGGAGCAGCAGGCGCACCTGGACCGCCGCGACGAATCCGCCTTCGACGACGGCGGCCGCCGTGCTGCGGAGCTCGCTGAGTGGCAGCGCGTCGTGCAGCTGCTCGCCGCGACCGGCGGCCCGTACGACCCGGACGCCGACGTCGTCGTCCAGGGGGAGCTCGCCGAAGACCGCCGCCGCGAGGAAGCCGAGCAGCAGCGCCGCCAGGAGCAGCAGCAGCTCGCCGACCGGGCCGAAGAACTCGCCCGGCTCGGCGGGGCCGGCCGACTCGATCGCAGCGTGCCGAGCCGGGCCGGGGACGAAGCGGCCCGCGACCTCCTGGACGAGAACCACGACTACCGCGCCCCGAAGGTCGACGCCTGGCTCGCCCGCTCCCTCGCCGACCAGTCCGGCCACTACGCCGACCCGGCCGCCCGCGCGGCCGCCGTCGGCTCCCTGCCCGTTCCGGTGCGCGCCCGCGCCGCGCTGCTCGCCGCCCTCGCCCGCACCGGCGCCCCGGTCGACGACGGCCTCGAGTTCGTCGGCCGTCTCGCCCAGGCCGACCCGGCCGCCACGAACGCGCTCGCCGCGTGGCTGGAGAACGCGGCCGCGGTGAAGGGCGGCACGGCGTGAGCGCGGCGGACGAGGTGGTGGTGGCCACCTGGAGCGAGCACAGCGAGATCGGCCACCACTACGAGGACCTGCTCGCCGACGGCTCGGTCATCGCCTGGACCGAGCCGCCCTTCGGCGAGACGCTCTACCCCGGCGACGACGACCCCGACTACAACCCGATCTGCTCGTGCCCGCGCCTCCCGCGCCAGTTCTGCCTGGAGTGCGCCGGCTGCGCCGCCTGCGGGCAGTGCACCGGCCCGCATGTCTGGCCCCCGCTCCAGACCTGACAATCAGTTGTCACGCTCACCGAGAGTTATAGCCAGTTGTCACGCCGCCCTGTCACGCCCCCTGTCACGTCGCCGGAGGACCGCGTGACAGCCCCCACCCGAAAGCCCATCAATTCGGGCATTACGGCGCGGAAACGGCCTGGAAACCCCCTCCGGGCCGTTTCCGCGTGACAGGCGCGACAGCGTGACACCCCACCGGCCCGTGATCACGTTCCGTGTCGGGCGGCATCGAGCCGGAAGGGCCGGCCCCGCGCCCTGCAGAGCCCTCACCGGTCCGGTTCGTCCGTACCGGGGTCCGGTGTCCCGCCCCGGCGATACCGTGGTGACACACGCCAGAGAGAAGCCCAGGAGCCCCGGATGAGCCAGCAGCCGGCCCCCGCGCCCGCCCGCCAGCCCCTCGATGAGCACGCCGCCGAATCGGTCCTCGCGTACGCGGCCGCGGAGCGCGCCAAGACGGACGTCCTCGCCTCGGTCCTGGAGGACATCGCCGCCAACGGCTACCCCGCGCCCGAGTCCGGCGTGGCGTGGGAGACCGCCCGCGACGCCCACCTCGCCCGCCTCGCGGACGAGCAGCCCCGTGTCGCCTGAGCACGGAGCGCGCCGCTCCCAGGTCGTCATGGTGGAGCCCGCGCTCACCCAGCTCGGGAAGCTGACCGCGCACGAGACGCACCGCCTGGACCGCGCGATCGTCGCCATCAGCGTCAACCCGGAGCTCGGCACCGAGGTGCCCGGCACCCTGCTGCGCGACTACGCGGACGAGGTCGACGGCGTCCGGGTGATCTACTACGTCACCGCCCTGCGGACCATCACGATCGTCGCGTACGTCGAAGCCTGAGCAGCACGTGCAGCAGCGCCCCGGACCACGACGGTCCGGGGCGCTGCTGTGTCTGCTGCACGGCGGTCGGCGGGTGCTGCACGGCGAGGCCGGCGGCCAGGCGGCACACGGGTGCTGCTCGTGCAGCAGGCCGGGTGCTGCACGAGCAGCGGGGCCGTGCTGCCACCGGGCCGCTCGCCTGCTGCGCGGCGGTCAGTCGCCGTCGGTGGCCCACCGCTCCATCTCGCTCGGGTCCTTCCTCAGCAGGGTGTCGCGGCGGGACTGCGCGGTGGCCCGGGTGACGTCCATGGAGGTCGCCAGCGCGCCGTAGGAGCCGCCCCGGGCGGCGTGCTGACGTACGGCGGCGTCCCGGATGCCCTCCAGCCGGGTGATCAGCCCGTTGGACATCAGCACGGTGGTCGCGAGGTCGTCGGTGCTCGCCCCGCCGTCGCGCAGCTGCGCGAGGCCGTGCAGGACGGCACCGAGCCGCATGGCCATCTGCCCGACGTCGTCGCCCAGCGCTCGGGCGTCGGCGGCGGACAGCGGGATCGTGAGGTCGGGGGCGGGGACGGGGTCGGTGTGCTCGGGCTCGGTGGTCACCGGGCTCTCCTCCTGGTGGTGCGGGACGGGGCGGGGTTCAGCGGTGCACGACGTCCTTGGCGAGGTCGCGGTGGTGGACGTCGACGGCCAGGCCGCGGTCCTTGTACCGGTCGGCCAGGTCGGCGACCCGGTACGCGGCGGCGGTCTCGGTGTCGCCGGACAGGACGGCGGCGAGCGCGTCGGCCACCGTCGCAGAACGATGACGGCCGCCGGCGCACCCGAGCCCGATGGTCAGCGGCTCGTCCTGGCGGGGCCCGGCGAGGTAGGCGTCCACGGTGGCGGCGATGGCGTGCACGAGCGCCAGGACGCCGTCGGTGGCCATCACCGCCTCGCGCACGGGGGCGTCCCGGGCGGTGAGGTAGCGCAGCTCCGGGCGCAGGTGGGGGTCGCGGAACTGGTGGCGCAGGTCGTAGCAGGCGCGGGCGTCCGGCTGCGGGCCGTGCAGGTAGCCGAACGAGGTGATGGCCACGGCGGGCATCGAGGGTCCTCTCAGAGGCGGTGACGGGTGCGGGCGGGGGTCAGAGCCACTGGAAGGCGCGCCGGACGTCGCCCGCGGCCCCGGCGAGGTTGTCGGCGTGGAGCCGCACGTCGAAGTCGTACGGGTCGTCGGCCGCGTCCATCACGCGCTCGGAGGCAGCGTCGAAGACCCCGGCGAACGCCTCGTGGACACCGGCGGCCTTGAGGGCCTGGACGATGTCGTCGTGGTCGGCGCCGCCGCGCCGGACGGCGTCGGAGAGCAGGTTGAGCGCGGCGGCCGCGGCCGGGGCGAGCACGGCCAGGTCCTCGCCGCCGGCGGTGGTGGCGGTCCGTTCGACCCCCGTCTCGATGTGGCCGATCCGGGCGACGGCCTTGGACTGCTGCTCCATGAGGACTCCGATCGGGTGCGCGGTGGGCGGGGGAGGGTGGCGGTGGTGAGGGAGGAGTGCGTGCCGGAGAGCGATGACATTCGGGGCCGGCGCCCGGCGAGCACGGCGGTGCAGCGGTCAGGCGTGCTGGGCGAGGTAGCGGGCGGCGACGTCCACGAACTGGTCGTGGGCGACCATCGCGGCCTCGCGCGCGGCGGTGAGCTCCTCGGTGCTGCCGAAGTGGTCCCGGATCGCGTACGTCAGCGTGATCATGTGATCGGCGGCGGTGCGCACGGCCGGGTCCGTGATCAGCACGCGCATCGCGACCAGCGGGCGGGTGACCTGGGAGCGGGTCTGGTGGCTCTCCCGGCGCAGCGACTGGATCAGCTCGGCACCGGAGCCCTTGAGGATGGCGTCGCCGCGCGCCCACATGGTGCGGCGGTGGTCGCTGGCGGCGCAGGCCAGCGCGGTGACGGCCTCCAGGCGGTCCCGCCTGATCGTCTCGCCGTGGTTCACGCGGACGGACCGTTCGGCGGCCCGCTCCTGGAAGCGGCCGCTGATGAGCGAGCCGAGCAGCGTGCCGACGACGGCGATGGCGGCGGTGACGAGGGCAAGTAACACGGCCGGATCCTCCCGTAGGTGTATGACTTTCAATACACTGTATGGAAAGTCATACACCTAGGGAAGGGGGCCGCTCATGATTCTTTTCGCGGGGCTGCGACCTGCACGTTTCCCGCCTGCGGGAACCGTGTGCACCGATCTGACACACCCGGCCCACGACGCGAAGCGGCGCCGCACCCCTCGGGAGGATGCGGCGCCGCTGGCTTCGGGCTGCTCGACTACGCGGTCCGGCGCGCCGGCACTGCGGACAGGTGTCGCTGCGGGGCGGGGACCGCGGGCTCGGGCAGTTCGCCGGCGCGGATCGCCTCGACCGCGTCGCGCAGCGCCTCCTCCATCTCCTCGACGGTGGCGTACCCGGCGAAGTACGGGTGGATGAAGTAGCTGCGGTAGCGGCCCTCGGGCCGCAGGACGATGTTCCGCTCCACCAGCTGGTTCATGGCGATGGACGTGCGGTTCTTGCTGAGGCCCACCCGCGCCCGCAGTTCGGCCTGTGAGGCGTTCACCTCGCCGCCGGGGCGCTGGACCTCCGACATCGCGCTGAGGAGGTCGTAGTTGGCCTTGGAGAGCTCCAGACTGTGCAGCTGCGCGTACCCGAGGGTGGCCTGGATCAGCATGCCTGCTCCTCCACATCGTTGTCGCCGAACGCCAGCTGCCGCGTACGCGGGGCCGGCGCGGCCGGGGCCGTGAACTCCGGGAAGCGCTCGCTCGCCGCCTTCTCCAGCGCCATCACATCTTCCCGCATCTCCGGGAAGTGCTTCCGGAGCGCGGCCCTGGCGTCCTGGCGCAGCTGCTCCAGGGCCTCCTGCTGGAGGTCGCCGTTGCCCTTGAAGCAGATCAGCGGGTTGACCACGATCACCGAGTTGGTCCGGCGCTGGAGCATGTGCCAGTTCTCCAGGCTGCCCAGCGCCCGGGTGACGTTCGCGCGCTCGACTCCGAGGTGCTTGGCGACCTTGATGTGCGTGATCTTCAGGCGGCCCTCGACCTGGCGGCCCATGCAGAACAGCAGGACCGCCGACTGCACGGGCGACATCCCGTACCGGGCGATCAGCACGGCCAGGACGTCGGAGAGGAACGCGTTGCTGACCATGCTGTAGCCGCTGCGGCCCCAGGCGTCATGCGGCGCCCGGTAGGTGTAGTCGACCCTGGCCGACCGCACCGGCCGACCGGCCTTCGGCGGCGTACGGTCCAGGGCCTTGGCAAAGCTGTCCGCCAGCGGCGACGTCACGGGCTCACCGCGGTCCACCGACCGCCGGCCTCTGCTGGTGGAGCGACTCGCGTCCCCGGGCACCCTGGCTCCTGCTGCTCGATCTCGTGTGGTCCCCGCGACCCTAGCCGAGATTGTCCCCGCCCAGAGGGACCTTTGTCCCTGTCGGCGTGGCCCCCTGGTGTCGACGCCGACACACCGCCTCCGAGGCGCTGACGATCGAATGCAGCCCTGAGCAGGCGGAACGGAATTTGTCCCTCTCTGCGGGACCAAATCCTGTGATGCTGTGTCGCAGGAGGCACAAAACCGCAGGTCGATGTGTCAGGGCCAACACATCGCCTCCCGCAAAACCCCAGGTCAGAGGCCGTTTCCGCGTGGGCCCCTTTTATCAGTAAGACGCACACGCGCGCGCGAGGCGAGCCACCGAGGGCCTCCGCGTCCCGACGGCCACCCGCACCGGGGGTCGGCCACCCGGCACCGACGGCACGCCCTACCGGCAACCCTCCGCGCGCATTCCTCATTGCCCCACGCACTCGAACGCCACTCGGACCATTTCGACCAATCACCTACGCACGCACCCATTCACGATTTCCGGCATTTCACCGGCCGTCATTACGCCCGCTATTCGGTAATCCCTCGCGTGAATTCTCTCTAATCACCTGATGTACAATCGAAGCATTCCGCGAACCCTCTTTCTCCAGGTCAGGGGTGGCGTAGCGTTATTCCAGTCTTAAGCTAGCCGCTATCTTTGAAGCACGCGCCCCCAGGGCTCGATCCACTGCCCCCGATCTGCGTTCGACGCCTCACCCGTCCCGACCGCCCGTCACCACCCCGTCCTGTTGCTGCTGCTTGTGGCCCGAGTCTCGTTGGGTGGGCCGCGCGGAGCGTGGCACGCCTGGCCCGCACGGGAGTTGGGGGCGCGCCCGGGGGTGGCTGGAGCGCAGCGGAGGCCACGGGTCGGCCGGAGGCCGGCCCCGGCCCGCAACGCGGGCCGCCTGCCCTGCGTTTGGGTGGCGGGCGCGGAGCGCGTGCCGCCCGGCGGTGAGCGGAGCGAGCCGCATCCGCTCACGCGGAGCGGGAGCGGCCGGGGAGCGCAGCGACCCGGCTCGCTGTGACGGGCGCAGCCCGGAGGGACCCGCTCCGCGGGAGTGCGGA
>NZ_JBVJNF010000017.1:0-53191 GCF_055583785.1 Streptomyces sp. NPDC104371 | reverse complement strand
TCCGTGACTGGTGGTGGCAGGACGCAGGGCAGCCCAGTCACCCGTGCACGGCGGCGACAGCGGATTCTTCTGACCCGCGGCACCCGGAATCCCCGCACGGAGGATTCCGGCGTCGGTGACCGCTTCGTACGAGCCGCGCCCGGCTCGCACGATACGGGCCGGGATCAGGCCGGCATCGCGATGGGGCGCGACCGTAGCCCGTGACACCGGCTGCCGCGTCGCCCGACTCCCGGCCTGACGACGCGGCAGATCGCCGACCTCTACCCGGGCGAGGCCACCGTAAGCCCGGGCGGCCCGGGTCGTCGGTGGGTCCGGCCGGCCTCGGACGGCACGAAGAGCAAGCTCGGCGAGTTCCGGTCTGCGGCCTGGGCGGTGGAGACGGCGCAAGCCCAGGCTTCTTCGTAACCCGAGCTCCAAGCGTCGACCGGCAACCCAAAGCAGGCAAAGCGCAATGCAATACATCACACCCATGATGTTCAACATTCAACTTAATGAGGAGTACTGTCGCCTCCGTCCCACAAACTCGGGACATCACCGAGCCATGAAGACCCACATGGCTCCGGCAGAGATCAAGGAGAAAGATCATGAGTCTCACCTCCGGACGTCGAGTCGCCACCGCGGCTGTCACGTTCGCCGCTGCCGCCGGCGCCTTGCTGGCAGCCGGTGGTGCCGCCTCGGCGGCTCCGAACCATGCATCCGAGCACCCTGCAGTTGTGGTGTCTCATCACTCCGGCACCGCCACGCACGGCGACCGAGGAGACCGCCGGGACAGCCGGGACGGCAGCCGCCACCACGGAAGCGACCACCGCCGGGACAGCCGGGACGGCAGCCGCCACCACGGAAGCGACCACCGCTGGGACGGCCGCCGCAGCTGGGAGCGGGATGGCCGGTTCTGGTACTGCGACGACCACGGTGTCCGCTATCGCTACGACGGCCACCGCTTCTACCGGTGGGACCGCGGTGAGTGGCGCGTGACCGACGACATGCATCGTGCCGGCAACGGCCTGTTCCGCTGACCGCACGGGCCGCAAAGGTGTCGGCCCCCGGCAGCGCTGTGCCGTGCTGTCCGGGGCCGACACCGCACCACCCCCACAGACGCATCGAGCCATGACCAGTTGCGTAGACGACCTGCTCCACACGGAGCTCGTGTCGCCCACAGGCGAGCGGGTAGTGGTGCCAACCCACCTGCTCTACAGGGCACAGGACCCGCTCTCGGTGGAATTCCTCTTCGATGACATCGTGCGTGGGCCCGTTCCGTGGATCTTCGCACGCGAACTGCTTGCCACAGGGATGCTGACACCCAGCGGCGACGGTGACGTGCGTGTCTGGCCGACAGGGACGGGCCCGCCGGCCCTCTTGCATCTTGTCCTGTCCTCTCCGCACGGGTCCGCGTACCTGACCGCCGCACTCACAGCGGTCGAGCGCCGGCTGCTTCGCACGTACCGGTTGGTGCCGGCCGACCGGGAGACCGAGGCACTGGACCTGGAAACCAGCATCACCCAGTTCCTGGACGAAGCCTCCTGAACCTGACCAGCAGCCAGACAGGCGGGCAAGGCCAACGCCGGCAGCGGGCCCTGCCGCTCGCCTGCGGCCCGGCAGGGGCCGGTGCCGGCCTTGTTTCGGCAGGTGCCGCCGGAATCCCCGTGTGAAGGCATACCGACGCCGCACGATGGTCATGCCGGGCACGACCGAAGGCGCTGCGTCCGAAATCCCGGTCGTGCGTGCCGCATTGGAGGAGGGGAACGCATGCCTTCAGGAGTGGCTGCCGTCTGCGACACCGATGACTGCCTCGCCGTCTGCCTGGCGCTCGAGACAGGCAACGATGGCGATGACCGCCCCGCTGACGAAGTCTCCCGACTGGCGCGCAAGGCCGCCGAAGGTGATGGATGATCAGCTTCGGCTTCGGCCAGCCGGTGATGACGTACCCAGGATGCGGGGACGGCCGCGGCCCGCTACGGGAACGCGGCACCGACGGCAGCATGGGCCGCGTCGGCTCGGCGTCCAGGCGCGTGTATCGCCTGCACCCGGTAGAGCTCTTACGACCTGGGGAGCCAGGGAGCGGGTGAAGGAGCGGCTGCGCCGGACGCCGCTTCCTTGCTCCCCAGGTCGTAATGGCACGGCAGGCAACGTTTACCTGTCATGGAACGGCGTCCGGTGCGTCCTGTGGCGCGCGTCGGTTCAAACCACGGCTCCATCCAGCAGCGGGGCGAGTTCTTGCGCCACCGCCGTCAGGGCGCGGGCGTCACGCTCGGCCCTGGCGATCAGGACGGCGCCTTCCAGAGCACTGACCATCAAGGTCGCCAGCGCCTCGGCCCGCGGCTTCGGCACGCCCATCTCGGTCAGCGCCTGTGCCACCGGCCACCTCCAGCACGCGAACGCCTCGGCTGCGGCGACCCTGGTGGACTCGACGCCGCCGGCACAGTCCACCGTGGCTGCGGCGACCGGGCAGCCCGCCAGGGAACCAGTGGCCTCCAGCTCGTCGGCCCACTGGCGCACCATCGCGGTGAACAGTGCGCTCGGTGACGGTTCGTCCATCGCGGCGACGAAGCGGGCGACGCGTTTCGCGGCGTAGCGACCGGCCCAGGCCACGGCCTCGTTCACCAACTGCTCCTTGCCGCCGGGAAAGTAGTGCTGAAGCGATCCGCGCGGCGCCTGGGCCTGAGCGGCCACCTCGCGCATACCGGTCGCCGCGACACCGTCGCGCCGCAGAAGCTGGGCAGCGCTGAAGACCATCCGCTCGCGCGGCCCCCGGTCGCCGCCAGCCATCGCCGCTCTCCCGCCTGTCAACGCGTCAGCGCAGGAACATCTCCGTCCCGGCCGGCCCGAGCCGACTCCCTCGAACCCTGCGGCCCCACTATGACAGCGGTCATAGCCATCGGGCTACTATGACCGCTGTCATAATCGGTGACGGAGCGGCAGCCGTCACGGCGGGCTGCCTGACAGGACGGTGCAGGATGGACGAGGGCCTCGTCGGATTCATCGGCCTCGGCATCATGGGACAGCCCATGGCGCTCAACCTGGTACGAAGCGGCACACCGCTCCTCGTCTGGAACCGCACCGCCGCCAGGGCAGAGGCACCGCGCGCAGCGGGAGCCATGGTGGCGTCCGGGCCCACCGAGATCTTCCAGCGGGCCCGGATCGTCATCCTCATGCTGGCCGACGACGCCGCGATCGACGCCGTTCTGGCCCGCGGTACCCCAGACTTCGCCGCGAACACCGCCGGGCGGACGATTGTCCACATGGGCACCACCTCGCCCGGCTACTCGCGAGGCCTCGAAGCCGATATCCGCGCGGCGGGCGGCAGCTACGTCGAAGCTCCCGTCTCCGGCTCCCGCGACCCTGCACGAGAAGGGCGGCTGGTCGCCATGCTGGCCGGAGAGGAGCGGGCCGTCGCCGATGTGCGCCCCCTGCTTCGCCCGCTCTGCCACCAGTCCTTCACCTGCGGCGAGGTTCCCAACGCACTGCTGATGAAACTCTCGGTGAACCTCTTCCTGATCACCCAGGTCACAGGCCTCACCGAGGCGTTCCACTTCGCCGACCGGCACGGGCTCGACCACCAGCGGTTCCTCGACGTGCTTGAAGGAGGACCGCTGGCCAGCAGCGTCTCCCGAACGAAGGCCGCCAAGCTCCTGGCCCGCGATTTCACCGCCCAGGCCGCGATCCTGGATGTGCTCAAGAACAACCGCCTGATCGCCGAGGAGGCCAGGGCGTCCGGCCTGGCCTCACCCCTGCTCGACATCTGCCACACCCTGTACGGCGAGACGGCGGAACTCGGGCACGGCGACTCGGACATGGCAGCCGTACTGCGCGCTATCGAAGCCCGCACCGACAAGGCCCTGTAGCGACGGGCCTCGTACTCACCCACGCCGCACTCGTTCTTGGGTGACCTGGAAGCACTCCTGCACAGCCCGCCTTGAGCCTGTGATCTGTGCGGGTGCGGGTGCGAGTGCGGGCGAGTCGGCGGCGGCAGCCAAGCAGACGGTCCGTCGTGGTCCGTCGTGGTCCGTCGCGAGTCTGTTCGTGCGGCACGGGCGCCGTTCCTGGAAAGTGGGCGGCCTGGCGAATCTCGGTGCAGACGATCGGGGAGGCGTCACGGTGTTTGTTGCCGTGAGCGTTGTCGCGCTGATCGGGATCATCGGCATCGCCGTCGACGGCGACAGCAAGATGCGCGCCACCGAGCGTGCCGACTACATCGCCGGTGAAGCTGCTCGGGCGGGCGGGCAGGCCATCGACCCTGCTCTAGCCGTCGCCGGGAAGGCGATCGTCGTCGACCCACGCACCGCGCAGGTAGCCGCCCAGGCATACCTGCACTCAATCGGCGCTACCGGAAAGGTCGGCGTCTTTGGCGACAGCAAGACGCTCACGGTCACCGTCACCAGCGCGTACGACACGAAGTTCCTGTCCGTGGTCGGGATCGGCTCGTTGTCAGTGGCCGGTCACGGCAAGGCGACACTCCTGCACGGCGTCACCGCACCAGAAGGAAATTGATGCGTCCCCACTCCCTTGTTGCAGGCTCCGCTCCAACCCGGGTCCTGCAGGCCGCAGGCAGTCTGCTGGTCCTGGCCACCACAATCGTCGGGCTTCCGTTGCTGCTGGCATGGGTCACCCCGGTCGTCTGGGCCTCCAGCCACGACGACCTCGCACACCTGCTGGTCAGACAGGACACCGGGTCGGTGTTCTTGCTGCTGCTCGTCGCGGTGGGCTGGACCGCATGGGCGCACTTCACGTTCTGCGTCGTATGCGAGCTAATCGCGCAGGCGCGCGGCCTCGCGTGGCACGCGCCTCGAGGCTTTGGAACATCGCAGCGCGCAGCGGCCACGCTGATCGGCGGCATTCTGGTTCTGCTGCCTGCCAATTCGGCGCTGGCGTCCCCGGCCCTGGCAGCTCCGTCCGCGAGCGCAGCCCTGGTGCCCGGACAGACTTTGGCGCAGCAGACTGTTGGTGCGGATCGGGGGGCGGCTGCTGTGAGGGGGACGGAGTCCCGGACTTACACAGTGCGGGACGTAAGACCGGCAGAGAGCCTGTGGAGCATTGCTGAGAGAGAGCTGGGCGACGGCGAGCGGTGGCGGGAGATCGCTGCCCTCAACGAGGGCCGCATCATGGCTGACGGCCAGGTCTTCAGGGCCAGCAGCTTCCTGCAGCCCGGCTGGGAACTCGCCATGCCCGAGGCGTCGTTGGGTCACGCGGTGGCCGAGGCCACCATCGGTGGGGTTCGTACGCTGCTGGGTGAGAGGGAGGAGGCCGCTGACAGTCTGGGTGAGCATGTGGTCAGCGTGCGCTCGGGTGAGTGCCTGTCGAAGATCGCCGAGGCCGAACTCGGTGACGGCAATGCCTGGCCGACTCTGTTCGAGGCCAGCCGGGGCAGGCCCCAACCTGACGGTCTGCCCGAAGTCACCGACCCGGATGTGATCTATGCAGGACAGCAGATCACGGTCCCCGATGCCGCATCCGGCCAGCACAACCGCCTCGTGCAAAACGGCCAGGCCGACGGCTCGAACAGGCGGCCCCACACGCCGTCAGCCACGGGCAACCCGCGCCAAGACCAGGGCCGGGAGGACATCGCGTCGGCTCCCTCCCCGAACGCATCATCCACACCCGCACCACCGACGCCCACACCCACGCCGACGTCATCCGCGCCCAGCAAACCCGTCAGCCACCCCACCCCGACTGCCAGCACCACCCAGGACCGGCACGACGATGCTCCACCCGCAACACCAGGCCCCAGCACCAACACACCTGCATCGCCCGCAGTCGGCGGCCCCTCCCCCACGGCAACCATCTCCATGGCGCCGGCGCCAACGACGGCGCACAGCCCGCTGCAGCTGCGTACCGCTGCGGGTGCTGGTGCCTTGCTGGCGGCTGCGATTACCGGGGCGCTCGCTGTGCGCCGGCTCCTGCAGCGCCGCCGCCGCAAGCCAGGCCAGACGATCGCCATCGCACCGGACACCTCACCCGCCGAGGCGAAACTCGCGGCAATCGCCGAACCAGCCGGCGCTGCACGCCTGGCGTCGCGCTGCGGACTCTGGCTCATCTAGCCGGTCAGGCCGGTCGGGAGGACGTGCCCCCGCTACGGGCTGCTCGGATCGGGACAAGGTCACTTGAAGTGCTGCCGGAAGACCTCTCCCAGAAACCCCGGGAGCCCTTCACGGCCGGGCAGGACGGCTGGTGGACGCTGCCTGCCGACGCCGAACTCCTGGACGCCGAAGCGGCCCGCAACGTGCCCGCACCCTACCCAGGGCTGGTCACCGTGGGCAGCACCGAATCCGGTGACCTCGTCCTGGCCAACCTCGCCCAACTACCCGCCCTCCTGCTGGACGGCAACCCCGTCCACATCACAGAGGTATGCACCTCACTGGCCCTGGAACTGGGCATGAGCCCGTGGGCAGGTGACGTCGAAGTCGTCACGATCGGGTTCGGCCAGGACCTGCCACAGCTACTGCCGACCTGCCGCATCGCCCACATGCGACAACCCGCACACGCACTCAGGGACCTGGCCGAACGGCTACTGGAAGCACACCAGATGCCCGACACCGCCAACCAGCCCTACGTGTTGCTGTGTGCGGCCACCATGAACCCCGACACCGCCTGGCAGTTCGCCGACACCCTCGACAAAGCAGGGCGCCTCCCCGTCACCCTCATCGCCCCCGCCTCCACCACCGCGGCACACTTCCCCGACGCGGAGATCCTCAACGCCTCACTCAACACACCCCAGCAATTCGACTACGCCGGCACCGAGATCACCATGCAGCGCCTCGAACACACCGCCTACCAGCAGATCACCGAAGCCCTCACCCACTCCGGACAACCCCCACAGAAGGCCAAAGGCCCCTGGCAGAACGTCCCCGACGAACTCGATACCGAGGCACCACCCCAGCCGGAACCCGCAGCAGAAACCACCTCCCCAGGAACCGACGACGCAAGCGACACGTCTACACCAGTGTCTGCCGAAACCGACATGGGAGACGGCGATGTGTTCCCGGCCCTGCTGGCAGCCGCTGCAACCCCAGTCTCGCTGACAGTCCCGGCCCGCAGCGAGACCACCAACGGCAACCGTGCCGAAACACCTGGCCTGGCAACCGGACAACCGCCGAAGAAGGCCCCAGGAGGTACACGGTCAGCGACCGCTGAAGACGACCCGAACGCGCCAAAGATCCGGGTCCTGGGACCAGTAGAAGTGGACCGGGTCGGCGCGACCGGTCACGGCCCGCGCATCGCCCAGCTCGCCGCGCTCATGTACTTCCGCCCCGGCCGCACCGCCGACACACTCTGCGCCGACATGGACCCCGTCAACCCCTGGTCACCAGCCACCCTCAACGCCCGCCTGCAAGGACTACGCCGCGCCCTGGGCAACGACCCGGAAGGCAACCCCTACGTCCCACGCCGCAGTTCAGGCGACGACCCCTACCTCCTGTCCCCCGCCGTACGCTGCGACTGGACCCTGTTCACTGCACTCGCTGAGCGGGCCCTCCCCCTCGGCGCGGCCGGCCTCCCGGACCTGGAGAAAGCACTGTCCCTCGTACGCGGCCGCCCGTTCGGTACCCGGCCACTGCCATGGGCCGAACCCCTCCAACAAAACATGATCACCCGGATCACCGACATCGCCCACACCATCGCCGTCCACCGCACCCCACCCGGCCCACACCACCACCCCGGCGCCGCACGACAAGCCATCACAACCGGACTCGAAGCAGACGACACCGCCGAACTGCTCTACCGGGACTGGATGACCATCGAATCAACAGCCCGCAACCGAACCGGACTCCACACCGCCATCACACGCATCCAACACATCAACCACACCCTCGACCACGACCTCGAGTTGGAGACCCAACAACACATCAACAACCTACTCAACAGGACGACCCCAGAACGCCCCAAAACGCTTTAACACAAACACAGCGCTGACACCCGCGCGGGCCAACAACAGACACCCCCGCTACCGACTTCATAGCTCCGCAGCGGTCAGCGCCAACACCACCGGCAACACCTTCTCCATCCCCGGCACCGAGGCGCAGAAGGCGTTCGACCTGCTGGACGAACGCTTCCCGGACATGCACGCGGACGGCGCTCAGGCGAACATCGTCTTCCGTGCCCCGGCGGGCGAGAAGATCACCGCCTCGGACAACAAGAAGACGGTCGAGGCGGCCGTGGCCGAACTCGGCCGCGACAACCGACAAGTCGCCGCCGCCCTCGACCCGTTCACGGCACATGCCGTCAGCCAGGACGGCACCACCGCCTATGTCGTGGTCTCCTACAACGTGCAGTTCAGCGAGATGTCCCACACCTCGCTGGACACGCTGGACCAGGTCCTCGACGAAGGACGCCACGCGGGGTTGACCGGCGAGGGCCTCGTCAAACATCCCGAGGCCGGATCCCGGGCCCACGACGAGGAAGCCGAGACGGTTCGGATCTAGATCTGAGTCACCTCCCACACAGGCCCCGGGGAGGCCGATCGAAGGGGCGGACCGACGTCCCTGGAAGCCGCGCCGGACCGTGGGGACCGGGACCGGCGCGACACGAAGCCCGGCAGTGGTCGAACCGAACGGCCGACCACTGCCGGGCCGCCTCGTCTTCACGAACCTCTGGGCGGCTCGGCTCGTTGCCGCAACGGCTTCCCGGAGCCGGGCGGTCGTCTTGTCGAAGCACACACCACCGGGCAGTATCACGGCGGTAGGACGGCGCGTACGCTTCGGAAGCGATGTGACCTGTATGGATGGCCAGTTACTGGCGGAAGAGGTTGCTCTGATCACCGGTGCGGCATCCGGGATCGGCGCTTCCACCGCGAAGCTGATGGCACGTCACGGAGCGCGGGTGGCCCTCGTGGACATCGATCTGACCGGTGTCGAAGAGAACGCCGCCGCGATAGCGGAAGACGGCGGGCAGGCGCTCGCCGTCGAAGCCGATGTGCGGTCCGCCCCGTGCGTCGCCGAGATGGCCAAGAGGACTGTCGAGCGGTTCGGCCGCCTCGATTGCTGCGTCAACAACGCTGGCATCGACGGACCGGCCCGCCCTCTCCATGAGTACACCGAAGACGACTGGCATGACGTTCTGGACGTCAACCTCACAGGGGTATGGCTGTGCCTCAAGCATGAGATCTCCCACATGCTCGACCAGGGTGTGACGGGCTCCATTGTGAACACCGCGTCCGCCGCCGGACTCGTCGGTCTCCCCATCGGTGTTTCGGGCTATGTCGCGTCGAAGCACGGAGTCGTCGGTCTCACCCGCGCCGCCGCACTGGAGTATGTCCGCAAGGGAATTCGCGTCAACGCCATCTGTCCGGGCGCTGTCCGCACGCCGATGCTGGACGACGCCATCGGAACGGGAATGACCACCGAGGAAGAACTCTCCTCCAGGCAGCCGATCGGCCGACTCGCCGCCCCTCAGGAGATTGCCGAAGCAGCGGTGCGGCTGTGCTCCGACGCCTCCTCCTTCGTCACCGGCCAGGCCCTGGCCGTCGACGGGGGCTGGACGGTCCACTGAACGTTTGGCCCATCCACAGGAAGTCAGGTTCGCGAGGGGATGACGCCCGGCCGGAACGGTTCGACACCGACGATGTGGCGCACTCGCTCCGGCTCGACCAGGACGTGCACCCGCTGCTCGCCTTCGATCAGCCAGGGGTACTCGTCAAGACCCAGGTACTTACGGGTCAGCCGCCCCATGCCGCGCTCGGCCTCCTCGCCCTCCACGAACCGCACCACGCGGCCGGAGATCTGGACCCGGTCGTAGGGGTTGTCGGCGTCAGCGTGCGAGAGGTGGACCCGGGCATTGTGACGAAGGTTCTCCTCCTTGATGCGTCCGACCGAGGTGTTGAAGACGATCAGCCCGTCCTCCAGCCCCACCCACATCGGCGTGACATGCGGCGCCCCGTCCGGGGTCACCGTGGCCACGTACCAGAAGTTCGGTGCCTCGAGCCGTTCCCGTACCCGCCCGTTCAACTCCGTCGCCATCGCCCGCTCTTCTCCTTGATGGTCTGCTGTCGGAACCACTGTGTGCCACAGCGGCGTGTTGACGCTGCGTCAGGTGCAGGACGTCGTCGATCCGGTCCTGTGGTTCGCCGCGCCGCTGCTTTCCTCGTGCACGGGGTGGATTTGCGGCCAGGTGTGGCCGGGGTGCTGAACCGGATCCGGGTGGGCCTCGCGGTAGGAGTCACGCGGGCCGTCTCCTCTGCGGCCCGCGCCTTCTGGCGATGCGCACCGCCGCGGCCCACCCTGGCCTGGTGGCGGCCGTCGCTGGATACCACGGCCCCGTGGGCGCCGACGGGCCTGACCTCCTCGCCAAGCTCACCGCCGAGGTCCATCTCGGCCACGCCGAAACCGACATGACACCCGAGGCCCTCGGCGAACTCAACCAGGCCCTGGACGCCCCAGGTGTCAGTCGCACCTCCGAGATCTACCCCGGCACCGTCCACGGTTTCGCCATGTCCGACACCGACGCGTTCAGCGCCTCCGGGCTGAAGCGCCACTGGGATCGCCCGCTCCCTCTCCTGGACCGCACCCTGGCCAACGGCTGAGCCCCGGCAGTCGAGTCTCGGCGGGTGCGCCTTCCTTGTCTGCCATGCCCGCACATCCGGGCCGCCCAAGGCCCCAGGACTGAACTCCGGCCAGCCTGTCACATCACGGACTTGCGTGATCTCTCCCAGACCCTCGTGATCAGACCGCGACCTCCAGGGGCCCTTCGGACCGACAACAGCCAGTCAGGTTCGGCTTCGTGGCGGTAGAGGGTTGGCGCCTTCGGGGCGCAGCGCTTCGAAGGTGAGTGCGATGTAGCGCTCCTGGGCGGCGAGGCCGCCGGCGGGGAAGGCGAGGCCGACGAGTGTGGCGCCGAGGAGGGGAGTGATGTCACCGGCGTCGATGTCGTCGCGGATCTCGCCTGCCTTCTGGGCACGACTCAGCAGTCCTTCGATGTCCGTGCCGTAGCGGGTCGTGACTTCGGTGACGATGGCGGCGAGGGCGCTGGTCTCGTGCCGGGTGGTCTGCGCCTCCCGGATGGCCAGCCGAACGAGGTGGAGGGAGAGCCGGTGCAGGCCGTCACGTGGACTCGGGTCGGCCAGTGCATCGGTGACGTGGGGGGCGAGTGCGTCGCTGACCTCGCGGGCTGCGACCGCCTGTAGCAGCCGCTCCCGGGTGCCGAAATGGCGGTACACGGTCGCGACGCCCACGCCGGCCGACTGCGCGACCTCCTCGATCGAAGGTGACCGCGATGCCAGCTTTCGGGCGGCAGTGATGATTCGGCTGATGCTCGAGGCGGCGTCTCTGCGTCGCGCGGTCGGGGTCTTCGGTGCACTCATGTGTGTATTCTCTACGATGCTAAGTGATAGAAACTATCATCTTGGTGACCGATTAGTCGCGAAATGGGAGATTCATTCATGTCGCAAGCCGAGGTTCACCTCGATCCCGAACGGGGTCTGAGCCGCAGAGCCAAGATCCTCGCTGTCACGCTGAGTGCCCTCGGCGTCGCCGCAGCGCTGCTGATCACGTACCTGCGCTCGCGCCCGGAGGTCGGCAGTGCCGACTTCACCTTCGATCCGCTCTCCAAGGTCCCGCAGATACCGGTGGACACGCCGTATTCCAGCTCCGGGAACATCATTGCCTCGATCTGCCTGCTCGCCGTCGGGCTGACCGGTGTCGGCCTCAGCATTCGCAACTACGTCGAGACGAAGAACGCCCTGCCGATCTGGCTGTCGCTGAGCGGGACCATGATTGCGTTCCCCGAGGTGTTCTTCGACCTCATGGGCGATGTCTACTACCCGTGGTCGGAGCACAGCCTCGCCTACACGATCCTCGGCCGTGAGATGCCGTGGTGGGTCCTGACCGGCTGGTTCGGCTACGGCGCGTTCATGTTCTTCGAATACAAGCTGCTCGAGTCCCGGCCGAAGACGAAGCAGCTGTGGATGTTCTGGGGCATGGCCGCCATCGGAGATCTCGTCTTCGAAGAGCTGCTCCTGCAGCTGGGCGTCTACCACTACTACGGCAACCAGCCCCTGCTCCTGTCGATCAACATGCCCTGGTGGTGGATGCCGTGCAACTCCGCCGGTGTCTTCCTCGCCTCCTCCCTTGCCTACCGGTACCGCGACCGCCTGAAAGGATGGCGCGGCGCGGCCATGATCTTGCTGACCCCGATGTCGGTCGGCGCCATCTACGGCTTCATCGCCATGCCCGGCTGGGTCGTCGTGAACGCGAACTACGGCTGGTTCATCACTCAACTCGGCGGCCTGGCCGTGATCGCGCTCGGTGTGACCGCGTTCTGCCTCATCCTGAACGTCGTACTCCGCCGCCGCCCGTTCCACCCCGACTCGCGAGGGCCCGAAGACCTCGACACGGCCGACTCGCCGATGCCGCTCAAGGAAACGGCGCCGTCCGCCGCCTGACCGACCTGCTGCCCGTCCCGTGAGCGCTCACGGGACGGGATGGCGGCGACGAGGGCTGCTCGCGCACCGGCACCGGGCAGCCGCCCTCGCTCACCGAGCGTGCAGGGCGCAGGCGCCCGGCCGGAGAGCGGGCAGCCGCGGACTGAGTCGCCCCGTTCGAGAACCACCATCCGGCAGGGGGCGCGAGTCGGCTGGCATCACGACGGTTCGCGCCGGTTCACGCCGGTGTGCGTGTCGCGCTGTACGTGGGCGCGAGCGCCCCATGGGGACTCCGCACGCTCTACCGGTGCCCGCGGGTGACGGAAAAGATGATGAGCGCACCGCACATGAATCAGGCGATCCGCACCTCTGTGCCTCGGCCAGGGGGACATGCGGCGGAAGGAGCCCATGGTGTTGCTTCTCATCTCCCCGGACAGCGTCGAGGAAGCCCTCGACTGTGCGAAGGCGGCGGAGCACCTCGACATCGTCGACGTCAAGAAGCCCGACGAGGGCTCGCTGGGCGCCAACTTCCCCTGGGTCATCAGAGAGATCCGCGACGCGGTCCCCGCGGACAAGCCGGTGTCCGCCACCGTGGGAGACGTCCCGTACAAGCCCGGCACGGTGGCCCAGGCCGCGCTCGGCGCGGTCGTCTCCGGAGCCACGTACATCAAGGTCGGCCTCTACGGATGCACGACGCCCGATCAGGGCATCGAGGTCATGCGGGCGGTCGTCCGCGCGGTGAAGGACCACCGTCCCGAGGCGCTCGTCGTCGCCTCCGGCTACGCCGACGCCCACCGCATCGGCTGCGTCAACCCGCTCGCCGTGCCCGACATCGCCGCCCGCTCGGGCGCCGACGCGGCCATGCTCGACACCGCCATCAAGGACGGGACACGGCTGTTCGACCACGTTCCGCCGGACGTCTGTGCCGAGTTCGTCCGGCTGGCCCACGCGTCCCGTCTGCTCGCGGCCCTCGCGGGCAGTGTCAAACAGACCGATCTCGGTACGCTGACCCGCATCGGTACGGACATCGTGGGTGTGCGTGGAGCGGTCTGCGAGGGCGGCGACCGCAATGCCGGAAGGATTCAGCCTCAGTTGGTGGCCGCCTTCCGGGCGGAGATGGACCGGCAGGCCCGGGAGCACGCGGCCGACGTCCCCGCGGCGAACTGACCACCGGCATGCCGATATACGAGCCGGACGAGCCAGGCCGCGTCCCCCGACGCCGAGACGCGGGTTTCGCCGTCGCCGACCCGGCCACCGGGCAGACCTTCGGCGAGGCCCCCGACCAGCAGCCGCACGAGCTGGACGCCGTAGTCGACCGGGCCCACCGGGCCTGGCACGGCTGGCGCGCCGACCCCGCGGCCCGCACCACCGCGTTGCGCGCGGCGGCCGACGCCGTGGAGACGGCCGACGACGACCTCGCCCGGTCGCTCACCCGGGAACAGGGCAAGCCCCTGGCCGAGTCGTACGCGGAGATCGCCCGTACGGCGGCCCGCTTACGCTACTTCGCCGACCTGGCCCCGAGAACCCGGCGGATCACCGACGGCAGGCCCGTGCGCAGCGAGATCCGCTGGCGCCCCCTCGGACCCGTCGCCGCGATCGTCCCGTGGAACTTCCCCCTCCAACTCGCGGCGGCGAAGTTCGCGCCCGCGCTCGCGGCGGGCAACACCGTGGTCCTCAAACCGTCCCCGTTCACCCCTCTCGCCACCCGGCTGCTCGGCTCCGTCCTTGCCACCACGCTGCCCGAGGACGTACTGACCGTCGTCACCGGCCGCGAACCCCTCGGTGCCCGCCTTGCCTCCCACCCGGGCATCCGCCATGTCACCTTCACGGGCTCGGTGCCCACCGGGCGGGCCGTCGCCGAAGCGGCGGCGGCCTCGCTCGCCCGGGTCACCCTGGAACTGGGCGGCAACGACGCCGCCGTCCTGCTGGACGACGTCGAGGTGGAGCGGATCGCGGACCGGCTGTTCTGGGCCGCGTTCCGCAACTGCGGGCAGGTCTGCATGGCGGTCAAACGTGTCTACGTCCCGGCCCGGCTCCACAGCGAGGTGGTCGAAGCCCTCGCCCAGCGCGCGAGGACCGTCGCCATCGGGCCCGGACTCGCCCCGGACACCCGACTGGGCCCGGTCAACAACGCCCCTCAGTTGGCCCGGGTCGAGCAGGTCACGAAGCGGGCCTTGGCGGACGGCGCCAGGGCCGCGGCCGGCGGCCGGCGGCTGGACAGGCCGGGCTACTTCTTCGCTCCCACGATCCTCACCGATGTCCCGTTCGGCAGTCCGGTGGTGACCGAGGAACAGTTCGGACCGGTCCTGCCGGTGCTGCCGTACCGGAGCCTCGACGAAGCCGTCGACGCGGCCAACGGCACCGGCTTCGGACTGGGCGGCTCCGTATGGGGCACCGATCTCGACCGCGCCGAGGCGGTGGCCGACCGGCTCGAATGCGGCACGGCCTGGATCAACCACCATGCCGAACTGTCCCTCGCCCAGCCCTTCGCGGGCATCAAGAGCAGCGGTGTCGGCGTCGCGGGCGGACCGTGGGGGCTCTACGGCAACCTCCGGCCGTTCGTCGTCCACCGCCCGCAGGAGGCATGACGATGAGATTCCAGGCCGCCGTACTGCGCTCGTACGAGGACCCGTTCACGGTCGAAGAGGTGACCCTGCGCACGGAACCCGCCGACGGCGAGATCCTGGTCGAGATCGCGGGCTGCGGGATGTGCCGGACCGATCTGACGGTCCGGCGATCGGCCGGCCGCAGCCCGCTGCCCGCGGTGCTCGGCCACGAAGGAGCCGGGGTCGTGGTGCGGACGGGTGGCGGCCCGGACACCGCGATCGACGCCGGTGACCACGTCGTGCTCAGCTTCGACTCCTGCGGACACTGTCGGAACTGCCGCGGCGCGGCCCCCGCCTACTGCGACTCCTTCGCCTCCCTCAACCTCTTCGGCGGACGCGAGGAGGACGAGCCACCGCTCACCGACGCGACCGGGAGAGCGCTGGCTCCCCGGTGGTTCGGCCAGTCCTCGTTCGCCGAGTACGCGCTCGTCCCGGCCCGCAACGCCGTACGGGTCAACCCCGCACTGCCCGTCGAACTGCTGGGGCCGCTCGGCTGCGGCTTCCTCACCGGCGCCGGAGCCGTGCTGAACACCTTCGGCGCCGGGCCCGGCGACACCCTCGTGGTCCTCGGCGCGGGAGCGGTGGGCCTGGCCGCGGTGATGGCGGCCACCGCCGCCGGCGCGCTAACCGTGGCCGTCGACCGGCAACCCGGCCGGCTGGCCCTGGCCGAACGTTTCGGCGCGATCCCGCTGCCCGCCGAAACGGTCGGACTGCCGGAGCGGATCCGGCGGCTGACCGACGGCGGCGCGCAGTACGCACTCGACACCACGGCATCGTCCCCGCTCATCAACGACGCGCTCCGGGCACTGCGCCCCACCGGCAGCCTCGGCCTGGTGGCACGGCTCCACACCGCGCTGCCGCTCGAACCGGGCACGCTGGACCGGGGCCGCAGCATCCGCCACATCTGCGAAGGGGACGCCGTACCCGGACTGTTGATACCGCGGCTGACCGGGCTGTGGCAGGCCGGACGCTTCCCCTTCGACCAGTTGATCCGCACCTACCCGCTGGCCGACATCAACGAGGCCGAACGCGACTGCGACGCGGGCCGCGTGGTCAAACCCGTCCTGCTTCCGGAGAGGAGAAGCCGCTGAGCGAGACATGCGGCACCGGCAGCCGATGAGCGAGACATCGGCACCAGCGCCGCGGACTCACCGCACCCGACAAGCAGGCACCTCGCAGTCCCCACTCCCCAACGGAGGAAACATGATCGACACGGCGCCGCAGCACGCGGACGCGGAAGGCGTGGACGCAGGCGTGGGTCTGACCGCCCTCCTGGTCGCCACGGCACGGGCGATCGAGACCCACCGCCCCGACAGCCTGGCCCAGGACGTCTACGCGGAACACTTCGTGCGCGCCGCCCCGGTGTGCGCGGACTGGCCGGTGCGCATCCAGCAGGTTCCGGACGGGGACAGCAACCCGCTGTGGGGGCGCTTCTCCCGCTACTTCGGTCTGCGGACCAGGGTCCTCGACGACTTCCTCCTCCGGTCGGTCCGTACGAGCGCCCGCCAAGTAGTGCTGCTGGGCGCCGGGTTGGACACCCGCGCCTTCCGGCTGGACTGGCCGGCCGACTGTGTGGTCTTCGAGATGGACAGGGCGGGCGTGCTGGCGTTCAAGCACCAGGTGCTCACGGACCTGTCGGCCACCCCGAAGGCGAAGCGCGTACCCGTACCGGTCGACCTGCGCGCCGACTGGGTCACCGCGCTGACCACCGCAGGCTTCGACCCGGCAGCCCCGAGCGTCTGGCTGGCCGAGGGGCTGCTCTTCTATCTGCCGAGCCCCGTCGAGACACACCTCATCGACACGGTGGACGGGCTGGCCACCGAAGGCAGCGCGCTGGCCTTCGAGGTCAAGTTGGAGAAGGACCTGCTCAAGTACCGCACCAGCGCGATCTATACGACGACGCGAGAACAGATCGGCATCGACCTGCTCCACCTCTTCGACAAGGGACCACGCCCCGACTCCGCAGGCGCCCTGACGGCCAAGGGCTGGTCCGCCTCGGTACACACCCCCTTCGACTTCACCCACCGACACGGACGCGGCCCCCTCCCCGAGCCGAACGACGCGCTGGAGGGGAACCGGTGGGTGTTCGCACACAAGCCCCGACACGCCCTGGTGGAGGGACTGCCCGACGAGGCCGAGTGCGAGTAACGGGACGCCGACCTCCTGCGCCGCTTCACCCACCGACTCCGCCAAGAGGTCACCGGATCGGGACGGCGTGCGAGTTCATCGCTTCCAGCCCGCGGTGAGATGGTCGCCGGGGATACCGGCCTTCGACGGGTGGTAGTAGTCCCGGATGCCGTCCGCCCAGGTGCGTACGGGGATACGGTCGCCGTCGACCGGCTCGAAGGCGTCGAACAGCGCGTCGATGTTGGGGCGTTGGAAGCCGATGGCCAGCATCAAGGCGATGAAGTGGGGACGCTCGACGAACCCGTCGCGGTTCGGGTCGCCCATGGCGGCCAGGGCATCCGCGAACTTGTCGACCGCGGCGTCGAACCGCCGAGGATCGAGCACGATCGCGGTGAACTCCTCAGGGCTGATCTGCCCGTCGCCGTTGGCGTCCAGCTCGCGCACGAGCGTCTCCCCGTAGTGCCGGAAGGCGTCGAGCATCCTGCCCTGTGTGCCGTCACCGGCCTCGGGCACGGCCGCGACGACTCGCTTGCCCATCAGGTCGAAGTCGTCCGCTTCCAGAACGCCGTTGCCGTTGGCGTCGAACAGGGAGAAGACGAGCTGGACGCGGTCGTTCGCCTCGGTGGTGGGCATGGTGTCACCTCTGATGTAAGTGATGTTCGGCGGTACGCTGCCGGACCCCGGGCCCGGCGGCTCGATCACTATCGGCTCGCCGACGGGGCCCTGGGGGAGAAGGCCGGTCACGTGCACACGAAAGAAGGAGATCCGCTGGTCCGTGCCATGAAGCGCAACGATGCCGGGTAGCGCCGTCGTTCAGGAGTGGCGAGGGGCCACTACCCGCCCCGTGACGGAGGCAACGTGATCTCCAACCCAACTATGAGGCAACGTTCCCGCAGCTACGGTGCGGTGGTGACCAACGCCTCTCCCCCGGCCGAGTGTCCGTCTCGTTCCCTGTCCGTCGATCACGCGGAGGCGCTGTTTCCGTCCGCCTCGGATCCTGAGGTATGGCAATGGATGCCCTGGCCCCGCCCCGGCTCGCTGACAGAGACGCGGGCGATGACCGGCCACATGCCGGCGGATCGAGCCCGGCGGTGCCTTGCGGTTCGCGCCTGAGCGACGAGGTGGTGATCGATACCGCCGCCCGGCCCGCCCGGCACCGCCTTGGCGATCGGCATCCTGGCGCTGCTGGCCGCGGCGCTCCTCCTGGGTCCGGTCATGGCACGAAGAGGCGGCGCGGCATCGGAGTCCGACCAGCCGAACTCGCCCTGATCGGCGACCTGTTCCATGACGCAGGCCATGTCCGCGCCCAGGGCCGTACGGTGCAGTACGCAGTCGAGACAGAACTCGTTGCCCTCGACGTCCTGCATGGTGATGCACGACTCGTTCTCGTCATCGGCGGGCAGCAGCCGCACGCGTACGGCGCCGAGTGCAGTGGCGGCAGCCAGCGAGCCAGGCCGTTGGTGCGTTCGATCGTCCACCGGTGTCGTCCGAGTCGCTGCGAGGTCTCGATGCCCTTGCGGGCGATGCGGTGTCGGATGCCTCGCGGCACAGAGTGTAGGTGCTCCCTGGTGTGCTGGGAGTGCAGTGGGTCGCTGACGCACTGTGCAGCGGCACGGGGATCACTGTGCGTTTCCGTCCCCTCCGTGGAGTTGGCCGCTTGAAATGTTCACCACGAGGCGAAGCGATTGACAGGGGACCGTAAGGCGTCGGTCGGCCGATGGGCGGGGCGGATCAGTTGCGCGTGCTGGCCGGTGGGCCGACGACGGTGGTGAGCTGGAGTTTGGTCTCGTCCTCACTGCCCGGCGCGGCGGTCATGATGACGATCTTGAGCTCGGTGTCGCCGTCGGTCAGGACATCGCAGTCCACCGTGACCGGGCCCACCGACGGGTGGTCGACCGTCTTGCGGACCTCGCGGTTCGCGGTCACCTCTCCCGTCGCCCACAACTCGGCGAACCTCTCGTTGCCTGCGTTCAGATCGCGGACCAGCGCGGCCAGGCGACTGTCCCGGGGGAAGCGGCCGGTGGCGCGGCGCAGGTCGGAGACGAGGGCGGCGTCGGTGGTGTCGGGGTCCGTATCGGTGACCGGCCACAGCACGAGGGGGGTGTGATCGGCGCCCACCGGGAACCTGTCGCGGGCGAAGTTGCGCATCCGCGGCGGCGAGGCCAAGGGGTCGCCCAGCAGGGCGGCCCACTCGTGGTTCCACCACACCAGTTGCCAGTCCGCCGCGAACACGGCAACCGGTACGTCTCCGAGGCGGACGAGCACTCGTTGCATACCGGACGGGAGATGGTCGTGGATCGTGCCGTCCGCCGGCGGCACGATCTGGGCCAGCCGGTAGAGGTGGTCCCGCTCGGCGGTGGACAGCTGGAGGGCGCGTGCCAGGGACGCCACCACCGACGCCGAGGGTGTCGTGGCCCGCCCCTGCTCCAGACGCACGACGTAGTCGACCGACACTCCGGCCAGGTCAGCCAGTTCCTCGCGCCGCAGCCCGACAGCCCGGCGCTTGCGGACGACCGGCAGCCCGGCGGCCGACGGAGGAAGCCGGTTCCGCCACGTGCGGATCATCGCGCCCAGTCCGGCCCCGGGGGGTGTCGTCGTCATGCTCTTCATCCTCCTGCATCCCCGATCACATGCGGGGGCGCGAGGGTGGTACTGGTCTTCCCACCGTCGAAGCGTCCCTGGTCCGGCTCCCTCGCCCAGGCAACCATCGAAGGCATGACGATCACTTTCATCACCGGAGCCAACAAGGGCATCGGCCGCGAGACCGCCCGCCGCCTCATCGCGTGCGGTCACACCGTTCTCCTGGGAGCCCGCGACCGTGAGCGGGGTGAGGAGGCAGCCGCCGCGCTGGGCGCACGCTTCGTCCCCGTCGACGTGACCGACGACGCGTCCGTGGCCGCCGCCGCCGCGGACGTCGCCGAGCACGAGGGCAGGGTCGACGTCCTGATCAACAACGCGGGGGTACAGGGTCCCTTCGGTGATCCCGGCGACCTCACCGCCGCCGACGCCCGCGCCGTCCTCGACGTCAACGTCATCGGTGTCGTCCGCACCACCACCGCGTTCCTGCCGCTGCTGCGCCGCTCGGACGACCCCGTGATCATCAACGTCAGCAGCGGCATGGGCTCTCTCGCCTTCACCCACGACCCCGGCCGGTCCGAGTCGCTCGTCGCCGTGCCGCTGTATGCCGCCTCGAAGGCGGCGCTGACGATGTTGACCACGCAGTACGCCAAGGGGCTCAAGGGCATGCGCGTCAACGCCGCCGACCCCGGCTACACGGCGACCGACATAAACGGTCACAGCGGCTCCCAGACCGTCACCGAGGGCACGGACGCGATCGTTGCCCTCGCCACCGAGGGGCCCGGTGCCGGCACCGGACGCTTCGTCGACCGTCATGGCGAGATCGCCTGGTCCTGACACCGGCGGTCCGGAGACTGCCGCCTCCGACCAGCGTGAGAACGTGGGACGACCGTCACGCCAGCCCTTTGACCTGCGTCTTCAAGTTGGCGGAGGCTCATTCCACCCCCACCGTCGCCCCTACCTCCACCGTCCCGCGTCCAGTGCCCTCCGCCGTCGCGTCCGGGCCCTAAGGGCGCAGAACGGCCGTACCGACCTTGCTGCGCCGACGCACTCAGTCCGTACCGGCGACAGCCCGTCCGCCACTCGCGAGGTGCCGGACGGGCCGCGCGTGTCGACCCCGTCCTGCTGCCGCGATCACCAAGGCCGGCCGTGAGGCGCCATCGGCCCGGGCCGGCCTGCTCCGAAAGACAGGCCCCAGGTGAACGACAGTTCTGATCGTGTCCCCGGGGCAGATCACGATGCTCCTTCGGGACCGCCGACTGTTCTACGGCGACACCGCGCTGTCGACGTCAGCGAGCGTCCTCCGCCGACATCAAGAGGATTTCACGTGTTCGCGTCCCTCGCGTTCGATCTGGCACCGTATGCCGACATCGATGAAGATCAGTTCGTACAACGTGGTTACTGCAGTTGGAGTGACGCGGGTTGGCGATCGCTGCTGGTGCAGAGTTTTGTGCATGTCCGCCAAGTCGAGGACTTCCTGCTGCCTGGAACGTCCGACCTGCATCTCGTGCTGTGCACTGAGGGAGAAGCGATGATGCGGGTCAGCTCCAAAGGGACATCGACCAGGCGTCGTTGGAGTCCCGGTCGACTCGAGCTCAGGGTGCCCGGCCAGTCGACAGTGTGGAGCTACAAAGCGACGTCGATCATGTCCACCATCCAGGTGCATGTACGACGGACTGATATCGAGCAGGCCGCGCACGGGCTGAAGAAGCCCGCTGCCGACTTCGAGGAGTTGTCCGCCGAACTGAGCGTGGGCGACCCGGTCGTCGAACACATCGTCCGGTCCTTGCCGGCCAACCGGGACGCGGGGGACCTGTACGCCGAGTCAGCCGCGGCGTTCCTCGCAGCACATCTCATGTCCAGGGGCCGGATTCCTCGCATGCCTGGACATGAGCACGCCGCAGTGCGCAACGCCATTAGCATCATGCAGGATCGCCTGGCAGAACCGCTCACCCTCGCCGAGATCGCGGCCGAAGTGCATCTCAGCGTGTACCACTTCGTCCGTGTCTTCCGGGATGCCGCTGGCGTAACACCATATCGATATCTCACCCGGCTTCGTATTGAGTCAACCCAGCGACTTCTGGCGGAGACCAACCTCACCCTTGAGCAGATCGCCCAGCGGTGCGGCTTCGCCGGGTCCAGCGCCTTGTCATCGGCATTCCTGCGCCAGGTCGGTGTCCGGCCCTCCGCCTACCGCAAGGCGACTGCCAAGTAGCTCTCCGAAGGGCGTTCTCGGGCGGTCTTCGCCAGGAGACGCCCGAGAGCGGTCAACCGCCCTGATGTCGTACGGCGGCCGGCAGTTCTGCATCTCTTCGCCGTGCACGACGGTCCAGTGACGTCGGAACGGCTCGCGCAGGGACTCTCCGTGCCTGACATCATGAACCACCGCATCAACTCCCGGAAGAGCCCGCGAGGAGGCGCGCTGCCCGGCTGGTGCTTTCGGCGACCTGCTTCTGGTAGGCGGTCAGGGCGGTGGAGTTGGCGGAAATCAGTTGCCGCTGGTACCCGGTGAGTACGGCGAAGTAAACCGCGGCCAGACGCGAGGAGCCGGTGCAGGATTCGGCGGCCGTGGCCGCGGCGATCTCATTGGCAGTCGGCCGGTCTGTGTTCCAGGGCCCTGCGGCCAGTTCTTCGGGATCCTGGGCGGGATGTCCCGCTGCGGTCATGCATGCGGACCAGCGCTTGCGGGCGGTGACCACTCGCTGGTCCGTACCCGTCTGCTGGAATGACCGATCGAAAAGGGTCCGGACGAGCTTCCAGCCGTCGGTGTTTGCCAGACCCGGTAGTTGCTTGTCCGCCTCGGCGGAGCAAGCATTGAAGTCCTTCTGCGAATACCCGGATCCACCTCCCGCGCCGCTTGGAAGTGCAACCGCCGTGTGAAAGCCCCTGCTCTTGGCTGTTGCGCGGCCGATGTAACCCCAGGCGCCGACCGGGCGGACCGCCTCGCTCTCCTCACTGCTCTTCGCGGCGACGCGGATCATGTTCTGGCCCGAGTAGGTCTTATCCCCTCTGCTCTTCATACAGCGGACCACCAAGGCCTTTCGCGTCCTGAACAGCAGGTCGTCGTCTTGCTCGGAAGTGCCGTAGGCAGATAGCGGGAGCCGTGTCAGCCCGTCGTACCCACTGGCAGGCGCTGTCGGCGAGGCCGTGATGACCGGCGGCGCGCCTGCCGCACTGCCTTCGAGGTTCGAGGAACAGGCGGTGGCGAGCAGGCCGGAGACAACAATCGTCGCCGCCACACCGGCAAAGCGTCTTGCTCCTCGCCGTGCGGCGAGCGGGACCCTGGTGAATGCCATGCGGGAAGTACCTCTTCGGGAAGGGCAACAACGTGACCGGGCTCGCATCTGCTCACAGACGGCCACGACGCCCAGCTCGCGGCCCGTGTTGACGGCGGGTAAACCTCTACGGCGCTTCGGGGCCGGCTTTCCGGGCCCTGGTGCGGAAACAGACCTCGGCTGGCTGCGGCCCCGCCAGGGGGCTCACAGCCAGCGAAGTCTCCAGCAAACGCCAGGCGAGAGAGCCGCCGTGGTCGCTTGGCTTTACGCACCGGCGGCCAGGTCAACCGCGTGCAGCCGGGGCTGCCGCCCTAGTGGATCTTATTTCAGTAAATGCCCACGCCGTGAATGTGAGGTGGACGGTTCGGGAATACGGTCCAGGTCCACTTCGCAAAATCGGTATAGGTGCCATTGACGTCATCAATCCAGGCGACGTTGTTGCCCGTGTAGATTTCGTCGAGCCACCCCTCCACCCTTCCGTACGTGTTCGGGCCCGCAAAACAGCGTGTGCCATACCACGAATCAGACGCGACACTGCGAGCTTTGATCTTCAGGTAGTCGGTGTGGTCGCCGCAGGGAAGTTCGCCCGCGGAAGCATTTGTCACCGGCCCCAGCAGGGCCATGACGGCGGCCCCCGCAAACGCGATAACTCCGCCTACTTTCAATCTCTTCTTGGTCGAGTTCACATTCTCTCCTGAAGCTCGTCCAAGCCCGCGCCTGGCGGGCATTGGGATGTGATCTCCAAATTAGGTGGACGCGGTTGCGCATGGCCATGCTTCAGCTTGCTGTCGCAGCAGCATGATCTTGCGGTACGCCGGCAACCGGTCACTGGCGCCCCGCCCTCCAGCGCGGCGAGCGTGAAACGGGCACGATCGAAACGCACACCGGCCTTGGCACACCGGACACACATCCGAGACCAACCGCGAAGCACAGGCCCCTACACGTCCTGCCGAGCTACTCCTCCTCCCCGATCCGCGGATACGCCCGGGCCAAAACGAATGAGGATGGAGTGTCATGAATCAATCCTGATAGACCCGCGTTGACCAGGTAGACCCTGCGGCATCCGTCGGCTTTGTGTCGATGCTGGCGTGATGATGATGGACGCCACGAACGCGCTGGCTGCGATCAGGGCTCTGGAGACGCAGAGGTCTGTGCCGCTGGTGTCGTCAAGGGCGGTGACGTTGATGCCGGTCTCCGGGATGTCGCTGTCGATCGCCGCGACGCGGCTGCCACCGGTCGGACAGAAGCCGCACTTCGCCTCGCCTTCGAAGGTCTCGCACCAGGTCGGCTTGCTCTCGCCGGTCCAGGTGACCGTCGCGAAGCCCACCCACCACGTCACCGGGATGCCGCCGAGCTTCCGGCAATGCTCGCAGGCACAGGTGTGGATCGTCCGGGATGCCGGATGCCTCGCACATGTGGGCGCCACACTGGCAGCGCCCAGCCCACAGGTCGGGGACGACGATTCGCTCGGCCACGGGGACGGCTCCTGGGTGCGGGAGAGCTGATTCCGGCGACAGTGTGCCGCGCCACAGCGAGATCGCGCTGGCGTTCGACATCAGCCGACCCCAACAGGATGGAGATTCCACCCTTGAAGGCGAATATCCGTACGAACCCACACGGTTCGACGTCGCAGTACGCACAGGCCACGCGTGGGCAGCGGGTGGCGCCTCGCCTCCGCTCGCATCGGACAAGCACTCATGACAAAGCCCCCGGAATTGAATGAGTTGCGATGCCGGGGACCCTGCCCGTTGCGTGCGGGCCGGAGGTCAGGCGGCTGGGGTGAGGGCCAGGGTGTAGTGGCGGCCGGTGGTCGGGTGGACGGTGAGGGTGTCGCCGTCGGCGGTGGCGGCCTGGTAGGCAGGGTGGGGCAGTGTAAGACGAGGGCTATTCGCCCGGGTCGAAGTCCATGTCTGAATCCTCGGCCTCGTAGGTCTTTGGAGGAGATATCCGCGAAGCGGCCCGGAACGCGGCGCGGGCCACCGCCTCGTACAAGCGCCGCTCGGCAACCGTCCGGGCCTCCGACACCTGCCGGGCCAACACCGAAACGCCGGGCAGCAGCACCCGGTTCTTCCGCAGCCACGTCACCGCGTGGTTGAACAGCGCCACAGGCCCCTCGGCATGCGTCCACGCCCGCCCGTACAGGAAGCCGCGGAACTCCCGACCCCACTTCCGATCGGTGAAGTCCCGGTACTTGAACCGCTTCTGGATCTCCGCCGCGTGCTCGTACACCGTCGATCGGCGCTCCGGGTACCGCTTCATGCACGAGGCGTCGGCGATGCCGAGCTGCCCGGCCAGGTACTCCACGGCCTCCCGCGGCACCGCGAGTGGGTCCTCACCCAGGAACCGGCCGATGTAGCGGACCGTGCAGATCTGAGGATCCTCCTCCGAACCCCCGCACCAGGCCGATCACGTGTGCTAGACGACCATGATCGTTCTCACCGGGATTTCCTGTACCTCAACTACAAGCGCCGCCAATTGCATCGGGTGCGAACTGGCGACAGTTGATGTGTCGGCACCAGCAAGGGCGGACGACACCTCGCTGAACAGGGAGGTCAGGCTCCGGTATGTCGTGCGACGGTAACGGCTGGCGAGCCACGATGGCCAGCCGCTGTCACTCGTCCGGATGGACGGCCTGCGGTTTCGCCCCCGACTCGCATCCGATGCGGTTTTCTCGCATTGGATGCGAGCTACGGAGAGTGGTGGACAGTGAGGTTCAACGGGACGGTCCCGGGGGCGGCGAGACTGCACCTGACGGACGGCGTCGCACTGCTGCGGCCGGAGGAACAGGTCTTCTCCGCGATACTGGGCGGATTCGCCAATCAGCAACTCGCACGGAACCTGGCCCGCTCGACTGTCGAGGGGCGGGAGAACACGGTGAAGGCGTTCACGGCCTACGTGAACGCATTTCCCTGGCAGTGGATGAATGGCTCGGTGACCTGCGCTCGTTGCGTGATCTGAAGCGTTCGACGATCCGCTCGTACTCCGAGGCCATCCGCTCCTTCTGCCACTTCGCCACCGACCCCCTCTACGAATGGGCCACCACTTGTGAAGAGCGGTTCGGCTCCCATCCGGTCCAGATCGTGCACGAGTGGAACACCGCGGTGCACGTCCAGGACAACGAGTCCGATGCGAAGAAGCGCGCCTTCACCAAGGCCGAGCTGCACGCCTTCTTCGCTCACTGCGACGACGAGGTGGCCCGCATCCGGGCCTTCGGCCGCAAGGGCTGGCTGCCTGCGTTCCGCGACGCGACGTTGTTCAAGACCGCGTACGCCTTCGGCACGCGACGCAACGAAACACGGATGCTGGACGCGGCTGACTTCGGCCGCAACCCTCACGGAGCCGAGTACGGCGAGTTCGGTCTGTGTCGCGTCCGGTTCGGCAAAGCCAAGAAGGGCTCACCGCCCAAGCGACGCACAGTGCTGACCGTCTGGGACTGGGCCCCCGACATTCTGGATGAGTGGTTCACCGAGGTCCGGCCGCTGTTCGGAGGCGAAGGGAACCCGGCCGCCTGGCCCTCCGAGCGCGGGCTGCGGATCGGCTGCCAGCGGCTCAACTCCCGGTTCATCACCTACCGTCAGGCCCTTGGCCTGGACGAGGGACTGGATTTCCATTCCTTCCGCAGGTCCTACGTCACCCATCTGATCGAGGCCGGCTGGGACCCGCGCTTCGTCCAGGAGCAGGTCGGTCACGACCACGCAAGCACCACCGCGATCTACACCTGTGTGAGCTCCGACTTCCGCACCCGCACACTCCGCCGACATCTGGACGGCACCATTGCCGCCGCCCTGAAGAGCCAGGCCGGGAGGCAGAGGTGAAACGCAAGGTCGGCTACACGTGGAAGCTGCGCGAACTCATGGGTACTCACGGCATGTTCACCACCACCGAGCTGGTGCCGCTACTACGCGACCGCGGCATCGAACTGTCAGCTTCCCAGGTCCACCGACTGGTCTCCGGCACCCCCGAGCGGTTGTCGCTCCAGGTCCTGGCCGCGTTCTGCGACATTTTCTCCTGCACGCCGGCAGACCTGGTCACCACGACCGCCGAGAACGCCGGAGTCCGCAAGACCGCGACCGGTGATCTCCCTGCCTTGCCGACGGCGGTCGCGAAGCTGCGGCCCCGACCGGCCCGAATCCTTCCTGACGAGTGAGCCCCGCCTACACCCCCGAGGAGTGCGAACGCTGGCACAAGAGGACGTGCGCCCGCTGTCAGCGCCACGGCTGGTTCGCCGCCCGCTGGCCCGACGGCTATGTCTGCCGCACCTGCCACGACAAAGCTCTCTGCGTTCGTGGAACCTGTCCCGAATGCCGAGTCGAACGTGCTCTTCCCGGTCTACGGCCCGGCGACCGCACGCCGATCTGCTCCGACTGCGCGGGCTTCATGATGTCCTATCGATGCTCCCGCTGCGGAGAGGAAGGCAAGCTGCACAGAGGTCGGCTCTGCACCCGCTGCACCGTTGCCGACCGGCTTTCCCAGCTACTGGACGACGGCACCGGCCACATCCGCCCCGAACTCGTTCCGCTGGCCGACTCGCTCCGCACCATGGACAGCCCGTTGTCCGGCCTCGCCTGGCTCGACCGGAACAAGGAACGCCCCGACTCCACCGCCGACTGGCTACGCCGACTCGCCACCGGCGACATCGAGCTGACCCACGAAGCCTTCCACAGCCTCGAACCCTGGCGGGCCGCCGCCCATCTGCGGGAACTCCTCATGTCCTGCGGTGTCCTACCCGCCGTCGACAAGCGGATCTGCTCGCTCGAACGATGACTCATCGGCCACCTCGCCGACATTCCTGACCCCGACCACGCTCAGGTCATCCGCCGGTTCGCCACCTGGGAAGTGCTCCCACGCCTGAGGACCAGCAGCCAAAAGAAGGCGATCACACCGGCAGCCCGTCGACATGCCGCTGACCAGGTTAAGCAGGCCACAGCCTTCCTCACCTGGCTCACCGCCCGTGATCACACCCTTGGCACCTGCGGCCAGACCGGCATCGATGCCTGGCACACCGAGCAGAACGAGTACACCCGCAACACCATGCGAGCCTTTCTGCTGTGGTGCTCGGCCAGCAAGCTCACCCGGGCATTCCGGCTGCCCCCGGTCCACATCCGCCGGGCCACCCCGATGCCGCAGCCCGAACGACTGGAACTGATCGGGCACCTACTCACCGACCCGGACCTACCGCTTCGCACTCGGGTCGCGGGCGTGATCGTCCTGCTCTATGCCCAACCACTCAGCCGAGTCGTGCGCCTCACCCTGGACGACATCGGCCACAGCAACGACCAGACGCTTCTCCGCCTCGGCGAACCGCCGTCCCCAGTGCCAGAACCGCTCGCGGAACTGCTACATCGCTGGATCAGCAGTCGGGACAACATGAACACCGCGACCAACCACGCCTCCCGGTGGCTGTTCCCCGGCCGCCGGGCCGGGGAACCGATGCACCCCGACGCTCTTGCCTCGCTCATCAACGACATCGGCATCCCGACCACGGCTGGCCGCACAGCCGCGATCCGGCAACACGTTCTGGAAATGCCCGCGCCGGTCGTTGCTGAGGCTCTCGGCTATCACCGGGTCACCACAGCCAAGCTCGCGTCCGAGGCCGGAGGCACCTGGAGCCGATACGCCACCGGAGACCACTGGCGGTCACCACCCGGCTGGACCCCACAGAGCAACGCCTGAATCTGCGGTCGGCCGAATGAACCTTCTACTCCGCAGGAAGAGGACTCAACGGGATCTGGGACAACGCCCAGCGCGTGAACATGAGCAGATCCTCGCCGGCGATGTCCTCAAGCCGGTCGAAATCCTCCGGCAGCACGTCGAGCAGGAAGTGCTCGACTTCCCGGTCGGCCCGCTTGATCAGAACGAGGCAGCGATAACAGGGCTTGGGAGGACGCTCAAGAAGGATCGCTCGCAGAGACCCCGTCGCATCGTTGGCCAGGTACTGATCCAGCCATCCAGGCTCGCGTCCCCTGCCGAGGTTGAGGCGCTCGCTCTTCGAGCTCAGCTCTACGAGGACCTGCTTGTTCACGCGCTTGATCTCTTTGGGGACGTTCAGCGGCATGGAGGCAGGTTATCCACCAACGGCCAGGACGCGAGGGGCTGCCAGCAAAGACCATGACCTGCGGCACCCCAACACACAGTGACTACACCGACGCTTTGCCAGCAATACTCGCGACAGTTGAATACGCGAGCCCACCAGTATCACACCCGGACAACTACCAGCTCAGGACACGAACCGCTGCTGGATTACTAGGAGTTCTTCGCCGCGCGGGCCCGATAGGCCGCGACTGTCGTCCGGCTCGCGCACGCGTTGGAGCAGAACCGCCGCGTGCGGTTGCGTGACTGGTCCACGAAGTAGTTCCCGCACCCGACCGCGGCGCACCGTCCCAGAGTCACCGTCGGATCCCCGGCGGTGACCAGGGCGAACTTAGCGGCGATCTGCTGGCCGACCCAGCGCTTGGCCGGGGCGCCGTTGCGGCTGAAGTGGATGTGCCAGCCGCCGAGGCCGTCATGGTCGGACAGGTGCATCTCCGGCGGATAGTCGCGCAGCAGTCGGTGTACGGCGTCGGGGTCGGTGCCGTCGACCAACTGCGCCAGGGCCGTGCGTACGAGCTCGGGAAGGTCGCCGTAGTCACCCTCCGGTGGCGGGACGATTTCGTGTTCAGCGAAGAACGCGGCGACCAGTTCGCCGTGTTGGTCGAGGGTTCCGGTATTGGCCAGCTCGACGGCCAGCCGCGCCACGTTCCCGATGTAGTCACCGTATTGCACTTGACCCCCTACATGGTCCCTTCATACTGTAGGCGCCATGATATCCAACGATGCCTACATGGCCAGTCGTCTGCATCTGCTCGGGGAGTGGGACGCCGCGCTCGCCGTCCTGGGCCCGGACGCCGCGCCGGAACTGCGCGCGGAGATCGCCGTCGACCGGTGGTTCTTCCAGAGGCAAAATCACGAGGAGGCCGAGAAGGCGGTAGCGGCACTTGATCCCGCGTCACCGATCGCACAACTGCTCACCGGACGGCTTGCCTACAGCCGCCTGCTGTTCCGGCGCGACACCTGCGCCGACGACCGCGCCGCGGCTGAGGCCGCCTACCGCGCGGCGGCCGAGGACGGCGACGAGATGCTGAGCGCCTGGGCCGAGTACCACTGGGCCGTCCTGCTGGACAACATCGACGAAGATGCGGCCGGCGCTCTCCCGCGGTACGAGACGGCGCTCGAGGTCGCGACGAAGTCCGGCGACGGGCTCTTCGAGTCCTACATCATCCGCCACCTCGCGCCGCACAAGGAGCCCGCGGAGCGGCTGGCGATGCTGCGCCGCTCGCTCCATCTGCGCGCCGCGCTCGGCGCCCGCCCGCAGACGATCGCCGCGCAGGCACTGCTGGCCGAGTACCTCCCCGAAGGCGACCCCGAGCGCGCCGAGCTCCTGCGGATCTTCCGCCCGGGCGCGGAAGAACTGCATATCGCCTGGCTCCTGTTCGAGGACTGAGGCGCCGAGCGCCGGGCCCCGGACGGAGCGCGCCGGGGCCGGCCCGAGGGCCCGGCCGCATCCCCGCATCCCGCACCGACTCAGGGCAATGGCAATACGGGCCTCGCGGCCATCCTCGGCCGCTGCTCGGCCCGCGCAGCGGCGCTTCGTACTGGTCGTACGGGCAGCCCTTGATGTCTCACAGCGAAGGGAGCAGTTCAGGTTGAGCAAGAGCAACTTCGGCAGGAGGAACGCGGCGGCCCCGGAGCCGTCAGTGTCCTCGCACTTCACGGGTTCGCCTCCGGCGCCACCGCGGTTTCGGCCGGCCGGTTCCGGCGACGCCGATGCCATCGCACGGCTGCAGGTGGCCAACTGGCGCCGCCACTACCGCGGCGCGTTCTCCGACACGTTCCTGGACGGCGATCTGGTGGCCGAGTGGCGCGCTGCCTGGTCCTCGCGTCTGTCCAGCCCGGGCGGTACCTCGACGGTCCTGGCCGAGGACGATGCCGGGCTCGTGGGACTCGTGCATGTCGTCTTCGACGAGGACGGACGCTGGGGCAGCCTCATCGACGGTCTGCACGTCAGCCCGCGCCGCCGTCGCACCGGACTCGGCACCGAACTGCTGTCCCGCGCCGCCGAGGCCGTCGCCGAACGCGCGCGTGGCGGTGCGCTGTACCTGTGGGTGCTCGAGCAGAACACCGCGGCTCAGGAGTTCTACCTGGCCCTGGGAGGCACCTGCACGGAACGGGCCGCGGTGGCGGCCCCCGGCGGAGTCTCGTCCCGGCTCATCGGTTCCCCCGCCAAGCTCCGCTTCACCTGGCCCGACGCCACGGTGCTCGCCCGGCCGGAGGCACGGCGGGGTCAACCGAACCCGGCCTGACGGAACGACCCGCCGCCCGCCCGCCACCGACACGCGACGCGGCACCACGGACTGTTCCAGGTTCAGATCATGTGACGGGTCGGAGGCTGCGGAGCCAGATCATGGCGCCGCGTAAGCGGAGTCCGGCGAGGTAGCTGGTGGGGGTCTTGTCGTAGCGGGTGGCCAGACCCCGCCACTCCTTGAACTTGTTGACGCAGCGTTCGACAGTGTTGCGGTCTTTGTACAAGTCGGGATCGTGTCCGACCGGGTGGCCCCCACACGTGCCCTTCTTCTTACGGTTGGCTGCCTGGTCGGACTTCTCCGGGATGACGCTGCGGATGCGGCGTCGCCGCAGGCAGGAGCGGTTCGCGCGGGAGGAATACGCCTTGTCGGCGGCGACCGCGCCGGGCCGTGTGCGCGGACGGCCGATGGGTCCGCGGACTCTGAAGCCCTCCAGAACCGGGGCGAATCGGGGGCTGTCGGCGGCCTGCCCCGCAGTGACGACGAACGACAGCGGTCGGCACCAGCGGTCAGCTGCAAGGTGAGTCTTGGTGGTCAAACCGCCGCGTGAGCGGCCGAGTTCGGCCGCGCGGAGCCGGGCTCTGCGACGTCGACGCGTGCGGCGGCGTTCCTCACGCGCCGCCTGATCGTCACCTTCGCCAGGCGGGTCTATCGGGGCGCTTTGCCCCTTTGGAGGAGCCCCTTCTCCTCCGCGACGGCCATCGATGTCGCGGTGCTGTCCCTGTCGTCCCCGGGCGTGCAGGACCTGCCGGAGGCCGAAGCCGTCGCGGTGGCCCGCGACGCCAACGACCAGCTCGCCGAGATCGTCGCCTCCCGGCCCGACCGCTTCCAGGCGTTCGCCGCGATACCCACCCAGTCACCGGCCACGGCCGCGGCCGAACTGGAGCGCGCGGTGTGCGAGCTGGGCTTCCCCGGGGCGATGCTGTACGGACGGACCGGGGACAAGCCGGCCGACCACCCGGACAACGACGAGCTGTACGCCACCGCCGAGCGACTGGCCGTGCCGCTGCACTTCCACCCGCAGACACCGCCCCGGCCCGTCGTCGACGCCTACTACTCCGACCTCCCGGGCCCCATGGGGCCCCTGCTTGCCGGAGCCGGACTCGGCTGGTACTACGACCTCGGCGTCCAGTACCTGCGCATGATCTTCTCGGGAGTCTTCGACCGGTTCCCCGATCTGCAGGTGATCGCCGGGCACTGGGGCGAAGTCGTGCTGTTCTACCTCGACCACACGGGCTTCTTCGGTAAGGCGGGAGGTCTGCGGCAGCCCCTGGCGGACTACTTCACGGGGAACTTCTGGGTCGCTGGCAGCGGAACCAACAGCCCCCGCTACCTGCGCTGGACCGCCGAGGTGATGGGCACCGACCGGATGCTGTACTCCACCGACTACCCCTTCACCTACGGCTTCCGCCCCGGCGGCTTCCCCTACGTCGATACCAGCAACGGTGCGGCCCGCTCCTTCCTGGAGAACTCGCCCTTCACCGACGAGCAGAAGGCCGACATCGGCCACCGCAACTGGGAACGCCTCACCGCCCGCGCCAAGCACCCGTCCCCCTGAACCGCCAACGGGCGGCGGGCCAGGCCCGGGCGCCCGGTGCGCGCCGACCCCGCAGGTGCGACGCCGGGCGCCGGTTCGATGAGGCGGAGACAGCCAGCAGTTGCGGGTCGGTGAGGTCGTTGGCGAACTTCCGGCGCAGCGTGGCGTCCCATTGATCTGCCCCGGAGCGCCAGGCATTGGCCAAAGGTACGACGTGGTCGATGTCGGCCTGGCTGGCGGCGGTGAGGACCTTGCCGTCGTAGGACCGCCGACCATGCGTCTCGTCGGCCGCACCTCGTGTGACGACGAATACCCGTTCGCCTCCGACAAGGATGGTGGAACCCACCTGCCCGCCTCCCCACCAGCCAGGGAGAGATCATCTGGGTCAAGGTCCAGGAGGACAGAACCCGGTACGCACGGATCACCGCGTGGCGTGGCCAGATGTACGTCATGGACGGCGAACCCTTCTGCGTAGTCGCCTGAGCGCGGCTACACTCCCCGCCCCAACAGGAGTGCCCCTTCCCAACTTTCGTTCGGGAAGGGGCACCCTGCCCGTTCAAGGAGGCCCCCTTCGTGCTGGTCCGTGAGTCCTCTTTCACCGTCGCCCTCGGCGAAAACGGCTACCTCATCGGCTTCACCGACGACTACGACTACCCCGACGAGTTCCCCTTCGGCCGACGCTGCGGCCCAGCCACCGACGAAAGCGCCGTCGTCCTCACCACCACCGACACGGGCCCCCTCCACCTGACCATCCAGCTCCACGACACCCCACCCGCCCCCGAAACCAGTAGTGACTGGGAACCCGCGGAAGAGATGAGCCTGCACGCCGACACCCCCACCCTCTGCCTCGCGACCCTCGAGCAAGGCGACATCCTGCACGCCTGGCCGGACGAGGAACCCATCCTCGAGATCCCGCCCTCCCCCGACGGCGAGGACTGGGTGCGCATGCGCCTGCGCTGCCACGCCGACAACCCCGAACCCGGCATCGGCGACCGCGGAGAACGCCACCTCATCCAGCTCTGGCGCGCACCCCAAGAACCCCCGGTACACCCCGACATCACCGACGCAGACCGCCAGGCACAAGCCGACTACGCCACAGACAGGGCCATATCTGTAAAGGACTACACCACCACCTACCCGAACACACAGCCCGACTAGGGCGCATATCGAGTCGTGATCAATCGGAGGGATGCGCCTTGGTGGCGTGGTCCGGTCCGGTAGACCCTCTTACGTGACGCGAGTGCAACTGACTGACCCGGAGTGGGCGTTCATCGAGCCGTACCTGCCGATCGGCGAGTACGGCCCGTACCCCGAGCGGCTGCGGCAGCAGTTCGAGGGCGTGACCTGGCGGTTCAAGACGGGCGGGCAGTGGCGGGAGATGCCGTCGGAGTTCGGCGCTTGGTCGACCGTCCACAACCGCTTCCGGCAGTGGCGCGACGCCGGGGTGTCGGCCGTCCCCGTACCCGGCCGGACGCGGTCGCCAGGGACAAGGCTTACGCGTCTCGCGGCAACCGCGTCTACCTGCGCAAACGCCGTATCAAGGCGGTCATCCCAGAGAGGAAGGACCAGGCGGCCAACCGGAAAGAAGTGCAGCGGGGGCGGCAGGCCCGTCAGCCATGACGCCGGGCTCTACACCAAACGCAACACCGTGGAACGGCTGATCAACAAACTCAAGGACTGGCGGGGCATCGCCACCCGCTACGACGGAACTCCCGCCGGCTACCTCGCCGGCCTCCACCTACGGGCCTCGATGATCTGGATCAAGGACCTCACCAGGCACCCGTCGATCACGACTTGATACACGTCCAAGGAGCGAAATCCGTTGGCCCCTCGGGCTGGTGATCATCTACCGTCGCCCGGGTGATGAGCGAGACGCGGCTGGATGAGTTCACTGAGCGCGGCTTCGTCGTGATCCCACAGGCAGTGCCGGGCGAGCTTCTGGATCGGGCGAACCGCCGGGTCGACGGACTGGTGGCCGGGCAGCCGCCGGAAGCCGGCAAGGTGGGGCCGCATTTCTACTTCCTGGAGACCAAGGAGGAAGAGGATCTGCTGGCGCCGTTGACCGGCGGCCCGGCGTTCGGGTACACCGAGGAGCTGGCCGGTCCTGGCACCCTGGGGGTCCCCTGGCAGGTTCAGGTCGCACTGAACATCCCGCCGTTCTCGCACCGCCCGGGCATCCCGCACATCGACGCAGCCAACGCCGAGCCGGTCGACGATCCCGAGTTCGGGACCTTCACCATGCTGGCCGGTGTCTTGCTGACCGACCAGCTCACCGAGGATTCCGGCAACCTGTGGGTCTGGCCGGGCACGCACCGCACCCACGCCGCCTACTTCCGCGAACACGGCACGGGCAAGTACTGCGCCTACCCCCCGATCCCCCTCCCCGAGCCCGAACAGATCACCGGCCGGGCCGGCGACCTGCTCCTGGCCCACTACCTACTCGGCCACAACATCGGCGGCAACTTCGCCTCCGACCAGACCCGACGCATGCTCTACTACCGCATCAGCAACCGCGCGCATGCGACCCGCCAGAAGGACTTCCTGCAGGACGTCTGGCTGGAGTACGGGCCGGTCAGATCCCGCCTCACCGAAACCTGAAGCAGGCTTCCGCGTCTCACGGAACAGATCTTGCTCGATCAACCCATGTAGCATCCGTCAACTGCGGCCCCGCCGCGCGACGCAAGATGATCTACCAGATCAGCTCCCACGAGGCCGTACCTCACCGATCGATCACAACCCGATACGCGCCCTGGGGCATGCACCCTGGCAGACAAGGGCTACCTCGGTGCGGGCATCGGCATCCGCATCCCGGTCCGCCGCCCGAAGGGCAAATCCGAACGGGCACTTCACGCCGATACCCGCACCAAGAACATGCTGATCAGAGACCTGCGTGCACTTGGCGAGCGGACCGCCGCCGAACTGAAGGAACGTTGGCGTGCGCTCAAGCACGTCACACTCAGCCCGAGCCGGATCGGCGACATCGCCCGCGCCGCCCTCGTCCTCGACGGCCATTGGAAATGATCTTTACTGCACATTCTCAGTGCCTGGCCGAGCTCCCTGCGGCCCTGCCTCTGATGGGGCGCTCACCAGTCCCAGGAGGCTTCCTCGAAGGTGTCGGGGTCGGTGACCCAGCCCGCGTTGAGGACGAGTCGGGAGGTGCGGTGCAGGGCGAGAAACCCGAACGGTCGGTCGAAGCAGGCGCCGATCTCGCGGGCCCGGAAGGGGTAGCGCGGGACGCCACCGGCCACCGCACCAAAGGCGGTGACGGCCGCGGAGCGGAAGCCGCGCGCGCCGAACGTCGCCGTCATCGCCTGTGCGGCGGCCTGGACGGCAAGTGGCTTGGCGCTGATGCCGGGAAAGTGGCCTCTTGAGGCGTCCGTCGCCGTGCGCAGGCCGAACAGGTCGGGGGGGTCGAGCAGGTCGTGCCGGGCTGTGATGGTGAACGGCACGGTGGACACGTGGAGCGTGGGTTCGCCGTCGACACTGGGGACGCGAGTCACGCACAGCCCGGGGCCCGGGGTGCCGTAGGGGAGGTGATCGCCGGGGACCATGGCCCGGCGGTTGTGGAGTGTGCCCACGGCGGCAGTCAGTACCTGGCCTGCCGTTGCCTCAGGTGTTCCGAGGTACAGGTGGACGTCGATGCCGTGGGTGCCGATGACTTGGAGTTCGGTGAGGGGGCCGGTTGCCGTGTCCGCGATGCCGACTCGGTTCAGGAGACCGGTGGTTCGGTGCAGGCCGGCCAGGTCCCTGTCCCGCCAGGGCCCTGCCGCGGCTTCCATACCGCCTGAGGTGAAGGGCCGGATCCAGTCGGTGCGGAGGGTCAGGGCGCTGGCCAGCACCAGCAGAGTCCCATCGTTCACCGTGACCGGCATCGCGTCGATCTGCCCGTCCGTGCACTTGGCCGCCCAGGCGTCGAGGTGCAACTGGTCGTTGTCGGGGGCGCCGGTGAGCTGCCCGTGCACGTCGGCGGGCAGTTGGTCCAGCCAGGCCGGTTCGACGGGCAGGGCGCCACGGGTCCACAGTCCCAGGGCCGTGCTCAGGCCACGCGTCGCTCCGAGCGTGGAGAGCAGGTCTCGGGCTGCCGTTGCGGCGCCGTGCGCCGGAATGCCGAGTGCATCCGAGAGTTCCTGCCGGGCGGGACCTGCGGCTCCGTCGGCGAGGAAACCGAGCAACGGCCACACCCCGGCTGCGGCGAGAACCGTGCCCTTCTGGGGCAGAGTCGCGGCCCAACGTGCGGTCAGTCCGTTGATGGCTTCGACTGTGCCGTGACTGGCCATACTTGCCCTTTCGCTGCTCCCGGATCCTCGCGAGAGTAGAGCCGGACGTGCCGACTGGCGAGCGAATTGAACGTCGCGGTCACTGAGAAATCCTCGGTGGGGAGGGTGGGGAGCGAAGATCAGGTCTTGATCGCCTGCGGGTAGGCTCAAGCGATGACCGGTGACTGGCGGATGGACCGGATCGGAGCCGCCCTGCGGGGCGAGAACCCGACCGTGCTGCGGCGGCTTGAGTCGGGCTTCGCGGTGATCGGCGACGTTCAGTTTCTGCCCGGGTACTCAGTCCTCCTCACGGACGACCCGGATGTTCAACGGCTGTCTGACCTGCCCAGGACCAAGCGGCTGTCATTTCTGTCCGACATGGACCAACTCGGAGAAGCGGTTGAACGGGCCTGCCGACGGCTGGACTCCGACTTCCGCCGCGTCAACCTGGAGATCCTCGGCAACACGGACCCCTTCTTGCACGCCCACGTCTGGCCGCGGTTCGAGTGGGAGCCGGCCGAGCTGGTGGGCAAACCGGTATGGCTGTATCCGCGCGAGCGGTGGAATGACGAGAGATTCAAGCTCGGCCCCCAACACGACGAGCTGCGGGACGCGATCGGCAGCGAACTGGACCGGCTGCGCTCGACGGCCTGATGGCGTAGGCCCGCGTCGGCGTACCGCCTGAAGTACAGAGTTACGCGCCGTCAGAAGCGCACGGGGCAGTTAGAGCGTCCGCCAGTAGGCGATCGTTCAGACGCCTCCAGATCTTGCGTAAGCGTCAGGTAGCGGCTGCTGCGGTGGCGGCGTCATAGACGGCGCGGGCAGTGGTGATGTCGGCTCGATGGCGTTCTGCCCAGCCGACGAGCCCGCTGAGGGTTGCGTGGAGTTCGCGGGCCATGGGTGTGAGGCTGTATTCCACCTTGGGCGGCACCGTGGGGTAGACGGTCCGAACGAGCAAGCCGTCGCGTTCCAGCTTGCGCAGGTTCAGGGTGAGCATGCGTCGGCTGATGCCTGTGATGGTGCGTTCCAACTCGGTGAACCGGACTGGTCCGTGTGCTGCGGCGACGAGGATTCCGATGCTCCACTTGCCCGCGACGTGGTCGAGGACCTCGGTGATCGGGCATGCCTCGTTGCTGACCTGGTCGGACACATCGGTGTGACTGCGGGACATGAAAGTGCCTCCTTCCGCTGCGCGTCATGGTTACAGAGTATGGCCGCTGTAACAAGTCGTGCACCATTGGAAGGGGTTCCCGTGCGGAGAACCAACTCATCAGCAGATACATCACGTTGGTCGGCACTGGCCGTGCTCTGTGCCGGGCAGTTGATGGTCATCCTCGACGGGACCATCGTGAGTGTGGCACTGCCGTCCATCCAGCACAGCCTCGGGTTCTCCTCGTCCAGCCTGGCCTGGGTGGTCAACGCCTACCTGGTTCCCTTCGGCGGCCTGCTGCTGCTTGCCGGACGGCTCGGCGACCTCATCGGGCGCAAGCGCGTCTTCATCGCGGGCCTGGGCATCTTCACTGCTGCCTCGCTGCTGTGCGGTGTGTCCCAGGGCCCGGCGATGCTGCTCGCCTCCCGGTTCGTCCAGGGCGTCGGCGGCGCGGTGACCTCAGCGGTCACGCTCGGCATGGTCGTGACCCTGTTCCCGCAGCCGAAAGAGCGGGCCAAGGCCATCGGCGTCTACAGTTTCGTCCAGTCCGCCGGGGGCTCGATGGGCCTCCTCGCCGGCGGCGCCTTGACACAGACCATCAGCTGGCACTGGATCTTCTTCGTCAACGTCCCGATCGGCATCGTGGCCGTGTTGACGACTTGTCGCGTGCTCGCGTCCGAGCAGGGTGTCGGCCTCGGCAAGGGGACCGACGTGCTGGGCGCACTACTGGTCACCTCCGCGCTGATGCTCGGCGCCTACACGATCGTCGAGACCACCGACTACGGCTGGGCCTCGGCACACACGCTGAGCTTCGGCGCCGTGGCACTGGCTCTGCTTGTGGCGTTCGTCGCCCGCCAGGCGAAGGCGACCTATCCGCTGCTGCCGCTGCGTGTGTTCCGCTCACGCGACGTCTCGGGAGCGATGGGCATCCAGGCCCTCATGGTCGCCGGGATGTTCAGCTTCCAGTTCCTGTGCGTCCTCTACCTGCAGAAGGTGCTCGGCTTCGACGAGATACACACCGGCCTCGGCATCTTCCCGGTCTCGGTCGCGATCGGTGCGCTGTCCCTCGGTCACTCGCCCAAGATCATCGCGCGCTTTGGTTCCCGCGCCGTACTCCTTCCAGGACTCACGCTGATTGCGGCAGGTCTCGCCGCGCTCGGCCGCATACCGGCCGACGGAAGCTATGCCGTGGATGTCCTGCCCGCGCTGCTGCCGCTCGGCATCGGTTTTGGCCTCGCGATGCCGGCTCTGGCCACACTCGCGATGTCGGCGGCCACACCCGAGGACTCGGGGACCGCCTCCGGCATGTTCAACACCATGCAGCAGATCGGCGCCGCCTTCGGCCTCGCGGTCCTCAGCACGCTCGCCAACGCGCACACCGATGCGCTGCTGGGTGACGGGGTCAGCACCGCCTCGGCACTCACAGGCGGTTACCAGCTCGCCTTCCGCATCGGCGCGTGCCTCGTCGCCGTCTCTCTCCTCCTCGCCGCAGCCCTGCTGCGATCCCCCGCCCCAGCGCGACGTCCAGCGGTCGACGAGATGCCAGTCACCGAGAACGCCGCTCACTGACCAGACTGCGACGCCGCCCCGGGCCGGGAAGATTTCCGTGCTTGCAGGAGGACAGGTGGCTGTCGTGCCCTCGTTGATCACCGCCCCTATCCGTGAGGGGTGTCGCCGAGCAGGTCGTGTCCGCGACTCGCTCGTACCCCATCCGGACTCCAGGGCGACCGGCTCCCGCAGTGGATCAAAGCGGTCCGCGCCGACGGCCTGCCCGGTCTCCACGCCTTCGCCAACGGTCTCGAAGTCAACGGTCTCGAACGAGATCTCGCCGCCGTCACCACATCACGGCCGTCGCGCTTGCAGCGCCCGGCGGCCTGAAGCAGAGACTCAGACAGGGCGCGGGCCCGGTACAGGCGGGGAAGATCGAGATCGACGCCGGCCTAGATGAGCGAGGTCGACACAGCCGTGGCAGGAGCGTCCCGGGCCAGGCCGTCACCGGGCCACATGGCCCCGCGATCCGTTCCGCCTCGGCTCACACCACGCCCGACGCCCCGACTGCCCACCCTCCCCGCAGCGTTGGGTCAGTTGTCTTGCGCGTAGGAGGTGCGCGCGGGGACGTCCGAGAGGGGCTGCGAGACCATGCGGGTGGCGAAGCGCGGGGCGTCGGTGAGGCGGTTGATGTGTTCGGTGAGAAGGAAGGCAGTGGCCGCGGCGACGTCCAGTAGCGATCCCTGGGTCACCTGGTCACCTGGTCACCTGGTCACCCCCACGGCACCTCCACCGATCGGTGGTATCGCCACCCGAGCCGGGACCACCGCGGCGCGTGCGTGGCAAGCCGTACCCGGTATTCCTCCCAGTCCCGCCCGCCGACCGGCGACCATCCGATCTCCGCGAGGCCGGGCAGCCGCGGCAGCGTCATGTACTGCACCTCCTCGAACGTTGCCACCCGCTCCGTCCACAGCGCGGACTCGGCGCCGTGCACCTGGCTCTCGGCGACGCCGGGGATGTAGGTGGCCGGGTCCCAGGTGTAGCCGTCCTGGACGTCGGTGTAGCCGGCCCAGTCGTGCCCGTAGGGCGTGTCGGCGTCGTACTTCATGTCGAAGTACGCCTTCTTGCTGGGCGAGAGGACGAGCTTGGCGCCCTGTGCCAGCGCGCCCTGTGCCTTCGCGGCGTCGGCCCAGAACTGGACGACGGTGCTGGGAGCGATGTCGGCGAGGCCGACCTCCTCCCAGCCGACCATCCGCTTGCCGAGGCCGTGCACGGTCTGCTGGGCGCGGCCGATGAAGAAACGGTAGTCCTCGGGCTTGGTCACCAGCGCCTCGTCGCCGCCGATGTGCAGGTAGGGGCCGGGGGTGAGGTCGGCGAGTTCGCCGAGGACGTCGCCGATGAACCGGTAGGTGAGGTCCTTGTCGATGCACAGCGAGTTGGGGATGCCTGTCTCGCCTGTGTAGAGCGGCGGTGCTACGCCGTCGCAGGTGAGTTCGGCATAGCTGGCCTGGGCCGCGTTGACGTGGGCGGGCATGTCGATCTCGGGGATCACCATGATGTGGCGCTCCGCGGCGTGGCGGACGATGTCGGCGTACTCCCGTTGGGTGAAGTAGCCGCCGGGGCCGCCGCCGACCTCGGTGGAGCCGCCGTAGGTGGCCAGGCGGGGCCAGCTCTTGATCTCCAGGCGCCAGCCCTGGCTGTCACTGAGGTGCAGGTGAAGGCGGTTGATCTTGTACAGAGCGAGGATGTCGATGTAGCGCTTCACCTCGTCGGCGGTGAAGAAGTGCCGGGCCACGTCGAGCATGGCCCCGCGCCAGGGGAACCTCGGGGCGTCGTCGATGTGCAGCGGGGAGATGGTCCACGGACCGGCGTGCGGGGTGGCGGATTCCGCCGCGGCGGGAAGCAACTGGCGCAGGGTCTGCGTCGCGTGGAAGAGGCCGGCCGGCTCGGCGGCACGCAGGTGGACGCCGCCGTGGGTGACGTCGAGGCGGTATCCCTCGGCAGAGGGGGTCTCGTCGTCGTCGGCCAGGGTGATGGCCTGCGGGGCGGCACCGGAGGTGACCACCGGGACGGCATGACCGGTGGCCCGGCGCAGCCAGGCGGCCAGGTACTCGGCAGTGCGGCGGGCCTCGCGGGCCCGGTGGCGCACCACGACGGCGGTGTCGGCGGTGATCTCGAACGGCCGGCCGCCGGTCATCCGCAGCGAGCGGGGCTTGGGGATGAGCGCGGGCGCGGGCGGCGTGACGGGGGCGGTGCGGGCGGGGGCCGCGGCGGCGGTGGAGGTGAGGTGGGCGGCACCGGCGAGGCCGACGGCACCGGCGAGAAGGATGCTGCGGCGACGGGGGCTGTGCTGCATCGTTCATTCTCCTCTCAGGCCAGGGTGAGGTGGGGCTCGAGGGTCACCTCGAAGAGGCGGTCCCAGGGCAGTTCGATGCGGATGCCGGTGACGTCGGCGAGCTTGGCGGTGCGGGTGGTCGCGCCGCGGCGGCCGAGGAGGAGGTGGTGGCCGGCGAAGTGGTCGGTGAAGTACTGGCGGGTCACCGGGGCGAGGCGGTCCTGGACCCAGCCGTCGAAGAACGCTTTCTGCTCAGCCGTCAGGTTCATGGGGTTCCACCCCTTGGACGTGGCCTCCGCGTAGGCGGCCTTCTGGATGACGTTCTTCCAGGGGTCGTCCTTGACGAACCGGTAGAGCAGGTACTCCGCGTGCGCCCGGCCCGGCCCGGTCAGCGCCGGTATCCCCAGTCCGCTGGTCGAGCGGTGCAGGAACGCCCAGCGGGCGGTGGCATGGGCCAGTGCCAGACCAAGGGCGTTGCCACCGGTGTTCCAGCCGGAGTACGACAGCAGCGCGGCCAGGTCGACCCGCTGTTCCAACTCGGCCACCAGGTCGTGGTCGGCGCGGTTGACGAAGACCGGGTCCACCACGACGACCGACTCCCCGGCCGCCGTCAGTGCGGCAGCCCGGCGTGCGAAAGCGGCGAGGTCGGCCGCCCGCTGACTCCCGCTCGCCGAAGGGGTGTTGACCATGAGCACCAGGTCGGCACGGCCGTTGACGACGGTGCCGCCGACGGACTTCACGTGTCGGCGGATGTTCTCCGCGAACGGGATGCCCTCCAGGTCCGCCGTCCACTGCTCGCCGGAGATCCCGGCGTACTCCACCCGGTAGGCGGGCGCGGTCCCTGCGGCGATCAGCCGGGCGACCAGCAGCGCGTCCACCTCGTCCGCGCCGGGGAAGATCTCGACCCGCCGACCGACCCCCAACTGCTCGACCAACTGCTCGAGCTCGACGCGTTCGGCTCGGGCCAGGCCCACCGGGGCAGTGTCGTCCTCGGAGAGCACCAGATGGCTGATGGTGCCGTCGGCGACCCACTCGACCATCTGACGGTTGACCTGATGGTTGCGGGCCCGCGCCGTCAGGTAGTCGTCGACCACCGCGTCCGGGATGGTGGCCCGGACAGCCTCGAGCCGGGGCCGCAGCTCTTCCTGGCCGAGGTTCTCCACCTGGTCGTACAGCTTGGCCCACTCGACCAGCGGAGCCACGTACTGTTCGAGGTCGGGATCGCCGGGAGTCAGCGCGAGGCGCTGGATGGTGTCGTGGACCACGATCTGCGCGTCGGGCCGGGCGGCCCGCAGCGCCTGGATCGCCGCGACGTTGGCCCGCGCCGACTCGAGGGTGGGCGTGCCGGTGCGTGAGGCGATCAGGCCGCCGTAGGCGAGCATGCTCACCGAGATCACGTACGCGTCGGCACCGACCGAGCCCAGCCAGCGGGCGACGGCCGCGCCGTCCCCGGGCTGGAAGAACCGGCCGAGCGCCTTGCGCGGCGGCAGTACGAGGTCGACACCGGCGACGGCGGCGGTCATGGTCGGGCAGTAGACGTTGACAGGCCGGTCGTCGAGAGGAACGAGGGCGATCCGGCGGCTCGGACGTGGGGCCGCGGTGGCGGCCTGCGGGGTGAGGCCCAGCAACGGGGCGGCCAGGACGGCCGCTCCGGCGGTGAGGACTGCGCGTCTTCTCATCAGGGGTGCTCTCCGTTCGCGTCGGCGTGCGCGTGAACTGTCCGGACCAGCTCCCTGGTCAGGTACAGGGGTGAGGTGATGGCGTTGCCCACCACCACGGCGTGTGCCCCGGCGGCATAGGCGCGTCGCAGGTCGTCCGGGGTGCGGTAGCGGCCCTCGGCGAAGACCGGCACGGCCAGCCGCGTGGCCAGGCGTTCCAGCAGGCCGAGGTCGGGCCCCGGGGTCTTCGGGGAGTGCGGGGTGTAGCCGGAGAGCGTGGTGGCGACGGCGTCGGCGCCTGCGTCGACGGCGGCGTGTCCCTCCGCCTCGGTGGACACGTCCGCCAGGACGAGGGCGCCGACGGCGTGCACGGCGGCGACGACGGCCTGGAACGGCGTGGGCCGCGGCCGGTCGGTGGCGTCGATGGCGACCAGGTGCGCCCCCGCCTGCGCAACGGCTCGGGCGTGCCTGCTGGTCGGTGTGATCGTCACCGGGCCGGGGCCGTCCTTCCACAGACCGATGACCGGCACGTCCACCGCCGCCCGCACGGCGGCGATGTGGTCGGGGGCGTTGGCGCGGATGCCGGCCGCGCCGCCGAGGACCGCGGCGGCGGCGACCCTCGCCTGCACGGATGCGTCGCGCATCGGGTCGGCGGGTTCGTCCGGCAGCGGCTGGCAGGAGACCACCAGGCCGCCGCGGAGGGTGTCGAGAACGTTCACTGGGGCTCCGTCTCGGTGGTGTACGGGAAGGTGACCGACCGGGGCCGGCCGCTGGGATCGACCGGCTCGGGATCGGCCGACGGGCGCGTGGACCGCCGGGTCATCGCCGCCCTGGCCGCGCCGACGGCGACCGCTGCGGCACCGAGCGCGGCCGGAACCAGCGTCACGTCGGCGTGGAGGGGCAGCCGTTCGGCGGCGTAGGCACGGCGGGTGTGCGGCAGCAGGGCTCTGCCCGCACCGCCGGCCAGCACCACCGTCTGCGGGTCGAGCAGCGCCACCAGGCCGGCCAGCGTCCGGCCGAGGGCGTGTCCGGCGGTGGCGAGAACCTCCGCGGCGGCTGCGTCACCGGCGGAGCAGCGGGCGGCGACCTCACGGCCGGTGACGTCCGCCCCGGTGCGCAGCCGGTAGGCGCGGGCGAGCCCGGTGCCGGAGGCCACGCCCTCCAGGTGCCCGGTGCGCCCGCAGCCGCAGGTCAGCTCGTCGGCGTCCGGCGCCGGAAGATGAGCCATCTCTCCGGCGCCGCCGCGCGCCCCGTGGTCGACGGCGCCGCCGCGGACCAGGCCGCCGCCGAGGCCGGTGCCGACCGCGACCAGCAGCACATGCGCGTGACCGCGGGCGGCCCCGGCCCAACTCTCGCCGAGGGCGGCGGCGTTGACGTCGTTGTCCACCACGACGGGCCGGCCGATGCGCTGGGCCAGCGCCTCCGCCACCGGTGTGCCGGCCCAGCCGGGCAGGGAGTCGGTGGCATACCGGACGACGCCGGTGGCCGGGTCGATGACGCCCGCGGCGCCGACGCCGACCGGACCGGTGCCGCCGAGGCGCCGGGCCAGGTCGGCGGCGGTCCGCAGCACCGCGTCCGGGCCCTGCGCGGCCGGGGTGTCGGCTCGCGCCTGGTCGAGCACGGCGCCGTCGGGTCCGACGAGGGCGGCCAGCGTTTTGGTGCCGCCGATGTCGATGCCGAGTGTGGCGTTCACTTCAGCCCCGTATGGGCGAGGCCCTCGATGAACTGCTTCTGGGCGACGACGAACACGACCAGCACGGGGATCGCGGTCAGCGACGCCGCGGCGAGCTGGACGTTCCACATGGGCCCGCCGTAGGCGTCCATGTACTGGGTGAGTGCCTGCGGCAGGGTGAACTTCTCCGGCGAGGAGAGGTAGACCACCGGTTCCAGGTAGAGGTTCCAACTCTGCAGGAAGGTGAAGATCCCGACGGCGCCGAGCGCCGGTCTGGCCAGCGGCAGGGCGATCCGCCAGAACGTGCCGAAGTAGCCGATGCCGTCGATCCGGGCGGCCTCCTCCAGTTCATGGGGCAGGCTGATGAAGAACTGCCGCATGATGAACGTGGCCAGGACGCTCGGCGCGCCGAAGATCGGTACCAGGATCAGCGGCCAGTGGGTGTTGATCAGGCCGAGGTCGTTGAACATCTGGAAGAGCGGGACGATGGTGACCTCGCTCGGGATGAGCAGGCCCACCAGCACCACCAGGAACAGCACGTTCTGGCCGCGGAACCTGATACGGGCGAAGGCGTACCCGGCGAGCGAGGACACGATCATCGTCCCCACCGTCACCAGCGCGGCGATGTAGACGCTGTTGACGTACTGCCGGACGAACGGGCGCCCCTCGAAGACCTCCCGGTAGGCCGAGACCGTCGGGTTGGTCGGCAGGAGCTGCGGCGGGTAGGCGAAGATGTCGCCGACGGGTTTGAACGACGACGTCACCATCCACCAGGTCGGGAAGACGAAGGGGATCGCGAGCACGCAGAGCAGGCCGTACAGGGCGACTCGGGCGCGCAGCGGGACTTTACGATTCATAGAAGACCCACCTCTTGCGCAACTGCCACTGGAGCACGGTGAGCGCCAGCACGATCAGCAGCAGCAGGATGGACAAGGTCGCGCCGTAGCCGAAGTGATGGAACTGGAAGGCCTGCTGGTAGAGGTAGTAGACGAGCACGGTGGTGGACAGCTTCGGGCCGCCCTGCGTGAGCACCGCGATCTGCGCGAACACCTGGAGCGAGCCCACGATGGTGATCACCGACGTCAGCAGGATCGTCGGGCTGATCAGCGGCAGGGTGATGGACCGGAACCGGGTCCACGCGCCCGCACCGTCGACCCGTGCCGCCTCGTACAGCTCCCTGGGCACGCCCTGGAGCGCGGCCAGGAACAGCACCATGTTCAGACCGACGTTCTTGAACACCTGCACGACGACGACCGAGAACATGGCGGAGCCCTCGCCGCGCAGCCAGTTGGGTCCGTCGACGCCGACGGTGCGCAGCAGTCCGTTGATGCCGCCGTCGGCCTGGAGCAGGAAGCCCCACACGATGGTCCAGGCGACCAGCGACACCACGACGGGAGAGAAGAACAGCGTGCGGAACACCGTCATCCCGCGCAGCTTCTGGTTGAGCAGGACGGCGAGCAGGAGGGCCAGGCTGAGGTTGAGCACGACCAGGCCGGCCGAGAACAGGGCCGTGGATTTCAGCACCTGGGGCAGGTTGGCGTCGTCCAGCAGCTTGGTGTAGTTGTCGCCGCCGGTGTAGTGGAACTCGCCGGCCAGCACGTTCCACTCGTGCAGGCTGAACCGGACGACCAGGGCGATGGGCAGCAGCACGAACACGACGCTGCCGAGGAGTTGGGGGGAGACGAACGCGAGACCGGCGAGCTGGTCGCGTCGGCGCCGGGTCCAGAACGGACGTCGCGTCGGCTGCCCCGCGGGGACGGACCCGTCCTTGGGAGGGTCCGCCACCGCTGTTCGCGGGGAGACGGACATGGTCAGTTCTCCAGCAGCTGGGAGATGTTGCCGCACAGGTCGCCGAGAACGCCCTTGACGTCGGCGTTCGGCTGCCACAGCGGGTCCAGTCCGGCGCGGACCCGCTGGGCGAGTTCGGCCTGGCCGGTGTGGCCCGGCTTGACCACGCCGTTCTTGACGCCGTCGACGACCACGCTGTCGAGCTGGTCGTTCTTCAGCAGCGGGCTGGTCTTGGCCAGGTTCTCAGCGGTGAGCTGGGACGCCCGGGGCGGCGGGAAGTAGGCGGCGAGCTTGGCGGAGTTCTGCGGGTTGGTGAAGTAGGCGAGGAAGTCCTTGGCCTCCTTGGTGTGGCCGCCCTGCTTGACCACGCCGATGCCTGCCTGGCCGATCACCGAGTAGTCGCCGCTCGGCCCGGCCGGCAGCGGCACCAGGTCCCATGCGAACTTGGCGTTCTCCAGCAGCGACGCCCGGCTGATCTGGGTGATGGTCATCGCGGCGTCGCCGGTGAAGAAGTCGGAACTCTCGCCGGGGCCCGGCATCGCCTTGTCCTCGAAGATCCCCTTGTGCAGGGTGGTCATCGCGTCGACCATCGGCTTGCTGTCGAAGGTGCAGGTCTTGCCGTCGGCGCTCCAGGGCTCGGCCTTCCAGCCGCCCCAGAAGGCGGCCAGGTTGCTCCAGTCCTTGTATTCGAAGTCACGGATCACCATGCCGGCCTTGCCGGTGGAGCGGTGCACCGCGGAGCCCTCGGCGAGCACGGTCGGCCAGTCCCACTTGCCCGCCTTGACGAGCTCGTTCGGCGTCTTCTGGTGAGCCTTCTTCAGCAGGTCGCGGTTGACGAAGACGCCGAACGGCGAGGTGGAGAACGGGTACGCGTACAGCTTGTCGTCGCTCTTCCAGAGCTTGGTGGTGCTCGGGAGCAGGTCGTCGTACTGGTAACCGCTGGTCTGCTTCAGGGTGTCGTCGAGCGGCACCAGGGCCCCGGAGCCGACGAAGTCGGCCGCGTCCGTCTCGAAGACCCACGCGAGGTCGGGGGCGTTGCCGCCGGTCATCTGGGTGGTGAGTGCCGTGCTGTAGGTGTCGAACGGCAGCGGGTCGAACTTGATGTCCTTGATCTCGGGGTGGTTCTTCTTGTATGCGGCGGCGATCTCGTTGAAGAGCTCCAGGTGCGGCTTGTTGGACGTCCAGACCGTCATCCGCAGGGTCACCGGACCGCTGTCGTCCCCCGAGCCGCCTCCACCGCACGCGGCCAGTACAAGCGTTGCGGACATCGCAGCGGCGGCCGTGGCCAACCCTCTTCGTATCAACATGGTGTTCTCCCTCGGTGGTGCATGGAGGTCTGGTGCCGTGACCGGCAAGGTCTGCCCGGAAGGAGCGGCGCCTGGCGCATGCGATCGCAAGGCGCCGGAGCGTCCTCGGGCGGGGTCTCCCCTGCTCGAACGGAGTCGAGAGCGCGGGAAGGGCTACGTGGGCTTTCGGCCGACGCCGCGAGCAACGCGGTCTCCCCTGCTCGAGCGGAGCCGAGAGCCCGGGGAAGTACGGGCGGCGCGACGGGGCAGACGTTGCCGGGAGTGGCTAGGGGATGTCTGACACATGAGTGCGGGACGCCGCAGGCATGTGTCAGACACCTCCTAGTAGCCCGTGATGTCGGGCCAGCGCAGCTCGACGCCGGCCGCGGTGAGCTGGTCCTGGAAGGCCGAGAGCAGCTCGGGGGTCTCCCGGACCGCGCGGGGGCGGGTGCCGTGAGTGAGGCAGAAGGCGGCGAGCGCGCCGGCGGCCTCCCCGATGTTCCACTCGACCGGGTGGACCCGGTACGCGCCGTTGGTGATGTGGGTGGTGCCGATGTTCTTGCCGGCAGGCAGGAGGTTCTCGACCCTCTGCGGGAGAAGCGCGCCCAGCGGGATCTCGAACGGGCTGCAGCCGACGTCGATGTAGGTGTCGCCACCCGTCGAGGGGTGCAGGTCGATCCGGTACATGCCGAGGCCGACCGAGTCGTCATACCGCACGGCGCCTCGCTCCCCGCGGACGGCGAGCGAGAGGTCCTGCTCGACGACGGTGTAGTCGGCCCTGATCCGGCGCGCCTCGCGGATGTACGGGGCCTGGGCCAGGCCGTCGGTGCCGCCGGTGATGTCGCCACGCAGCCGCAGTCCCGGGAATCCGGTGCCGCCGTCCGGGCGGGGCGCCTCGGTCTGCATCCAGTACAGGAAGGCGAAGCTCAGCTCCCTGGCCCGGCGCAGGTGGTCGGCGGCGTCGGGGACGTCGAGGACCGGGCCCTCGAGGTAGTCGATCATCGGCCAGTTGACCAGGGTGATGTCACTGGCGTAGGCGCCGTCGGTGAAGGTGCCTCGGGCGGCGATCCGGCGGAACGTCCACAGGTTGGCGTTGCCGGGATTGACCCGCTGGTCGGCGTTGACCGCCAGCGGGTCGTCGCCGGGGTTGGGGCTGAAGTCGTGCTTGACGAGCTCCAGCGTCCTGGGGTGCGGGTACTGCCAGGACAACAGGGGTCCGCCCCAGACGTCGGGCTGGTAGGACCGCCAGAAGTCGTAGTCCGCGGGCTTGTCGATGGTGTGGTCGCCGTCGACGTGGTCCATGGCGAAACACACCGATACGGCCTGCATGTTCAGCGGCTGGGCGACCTGTGGGGCGCTCGGCTCGCCGGTGTCGGCGGCGGACTCGAAGCCGGTGACGTACTCGGTGCCGGTGAGCGGCAGCAGTTCGCCGGTCTCGGTGGCGTCCAGCACGTAGGGGGCGGTGGCGTGGATCTTCTCGCCGGTGTCGCGGTGTGTCAGGGTCACCGCGGTCACCCGGTCGCCGTCGGTGTCGGCGGCGGTCGGCCGGTACGGTTGGAGGACGGTGAGCCGCCCGCTGGCGCGGTGGGGTGCGAGCATCGCCGAGATGACCGCCAGCGCGACCTGCGGTTCGTGGCAGAGCTTGCTCACCCAGCCCCCGCCGGGGTTCAGGTCGAGGCGGGCCCTGGCCCGTTCGGTGAGCGGGTAGTGCCTGCGGTAGTAGTCGCGAATGCCGTCGCGCAGGGCTCGGTAGCTGGCCGTGATGCCGAACTGCTCCACCCAGGAGTGCTCGTCCGGCGGCACTGCCTGGCTGGTGAGCTGCCCGCCGAGCCAGTCGAACTCCTCGGTCAGCACCACGGTCCGGCCGGCGCGGGCCGCGGCGAGCGCGGCGGCGACGCCGCCCAGCCCTCCGCCGACCACCAGCACATCGCTGTGTATCTCGGTCAAGAACGGTCCCTTCTCGGTTCGCCGAGGGTCTTCCCCTCGACGAAGTGGCACGGCAGAAGCCGCTGGAGCGTGGTGGTCGACTCGTCCTTCAGCAGGGCGGCGAGGAGTTCCACCGACTGCCAGCCCATCTCCCGACGCGGAATACGGAAGCCGGTGCACGCGATGTCGGTGTCCGCCGACTCGGCCGGTACGCCGGTCACCATGACCGACAGGTCACCGGGCACGTCGACGCCGCGTTCCCGGGCCGCCCGGATCAGCGCGACCCCGTCGTCGTGGCCCTCGACCACGGCGGAGGTCACCCCGGCAGCGAGCAGCGCGTCCAGGGTCTCCCCCGCGGACCGCCCGGCTGTCCGCTCGTGCCGGCCGGTCCCTCGGGTACCGGCGCGGAACCCGTTCATCCGGTCGTCGGCGGACTCCGCTCCCTCCCCCGCCCCGACGTAGGCGAACTCCCGGTGCCCGAGCTGCCGGGCCCGGTCGACCAACTCCCGGGTGGCGGCGACGTAGTCCGCACCCACGCAGGGCACCGGGCCACCTGCGTCGTCGCGTCGGCCGACTGCTACGAACGGGTAGTTCTCGCGGTTCAGCCGGGCCAGCTCGTCGTGCGGTATGTCCCGGCCGAGCAGGAGGCAGCCGTCGGCGATCCGCAGCCGGTTGTTCTCGTGGAACACCTTGCGGCGCCCGTCGGTGACCGGGGCGCTGGTGAACAGCAACAGGTCGCACCTGAGCTGCTCGGCGCACTCCTCGATGCCACGCAGGAACGGGTAGTAGAAGTCGGCGCTGGTGCTCGGGAACACCGACTCGTAGGTGAATACGCCGAGGATCTGGTTGTGCTGACGCACCATCCGGCGGGCCACCGGGTCGGCCGCGTACCCGGTCTCCCGGATCACGTCGAGGACGCGCTGCCGGGTCTCGGGGGCGATGCGGGTCGTTGCATCGGTCCTGTTGTTCAGCACGAGCGAGACCACCGCCTGGCTCACGCCGGCGAGGCGGGCGATGTCACGCTGCGTGATCCTTGACACGGGGGGATCCTCCGGAGGCTACTGAAGCCATCTTGATAATACGTATTATCAGAGCTGTTGATCAGTGACGCTACTCGCGCTGTTTCAGAGTGTCAACGGTCCCGAGGGGCCTTGTCGGGGATCTTGAAGCCGGTACATCGACGGGGCGCGCGGCAGCACGCCCGCGGAAACGAGCCGATGCATGACCTGTTCTCCACCGTTTCGGTGTCTCATGAAACAGACTGCAGGCAGGGACTCCCGAGTGTCAGAGGCGTGCGATTGGATGTGCGCGTGACCGTTCATGACATTGCTCGACAGCTCCCCGAGATAGCTGTCCTCCGAGATCACTGTCGCTCCATGGCCATGGTGGAGGCAGTCCTCAGTCCTGACTGGGCCGATCGCTACTACTCCTTCGATGTCCGTTGGTCTGAGACAGAGTCGATGGCCTCGATGCGCAACGGGTCGGGTGACGAGTACTCGATCGTCTTCTCAGCAGCTGGCGCCTATGTCCGCGGATTCGCTCACGAATCGCCTATGAGTCCCTATGCGGCAGACGGGCCATGGCCCGGTGTACTCGATGAAGTTCCCAGCGTCTTCCAGTCGTGTGTCGAGGAACCTGCCTTCTCTGACGAGGACGGGATGCCGGTCGTCACGACGTGCATGTGGAGACGGCCGGAGGACGATGCATGGAAGACCGGGGTGATCGACTTTCCCGCGGACATGGTGGGAGACCCGGACGGCGCCGGGTACTTGTTCCAGTTGCTGGTGGACCGCTCGGCGGAGGCGTTTCAGCGGTGGGCCGAGGACTACCACGAGGCTCCGGTCGACTTGGAGGCCGTTCGTCATGTCTTTGACTCGCGTCCGCTGACCGACACAATCGTCAGCGCGTTGAACTCTGAGATCGCCCTGGCCGACCTTGAAAAGGACATATCCGAGGCGACGCTCTCTGCCGCACTGTTTGCACCTCACCGAGACCTGCGAGCCGGACCGCCCGAACTTGATCACGCACGTCGCCACCACCGACTCCACCGTCCAGGACGTGCGGCTGGTCGCCCCGATCCACGCTCATCTCGCTGAGCGCGCCCTGCTGCCAGACCGGCACCTGGTCGACGCGGGCTACGCGACGGCCCGCGAAGTGGTCACCGCCCGCCGGGACCACGGTGTTGGCCTGGTGGGGCCGATCCTTGCGTCGACCAGCTGGCAGACCAAGGACGGCGGCGGCTTCTCGCAGGCCGACTTCACCATCGACTGGGACAGCCAGCAGGTGACCTGCCATCACCACCAGCAACTGGCGGGAAGACCGCTCCCAGTACGGGGCGGCAGGGGTCCGGGCACGGTTCCCGACGGCTGCCTGCCGGCCCTGCAAGGCGCGAGAGCAGTGCACCCGTTCCAACAACAAGTCGGACATGGGCCGCCGGATCACCCTCCGCCCGCAGGCGGAGCAGGAGGTGATCCAGCAGGCACGGGCCCAGAAAGACACCCCGGAGTGGAAGGAGCAGTACGCACACCGGGCCGATGTCGAAGGCACGATCTCCCAGGGAGTACGAGCCTTCGGCCTGCGGCGATGCCGGTATCACGGCCTGCCCAAGGCCCGGCTGCAACACCAACTCACCGCGACCGCGATGAACTTCCACCGCCTCAATGCATGGTGGACCGACACCCCAAAAGCCCGGGCCCGCACATCCCATCTTGCAGCTCTCCGGCCTGCCCATTAGAGGTCCTAACAAAGGCGTCGGACGTGGCGGTAGGTGATCAGGCAGGTCGCGAGGCCGAGGAAGGCTTCGTGGATGTCGTCGCGTCGCTCCC
>NZ_JBVJNF010000016.1:0-77201 GCF_055583785.1 Streptomyces sp. NPDC104371 | reverse complement strand
ACACCGAGCCCGACATCCTCCCCGAGGCGGAGACCGACGCCGGTATCGACCTCGGCCTGTCCGCCTTCGCCGTCCTGTCCGATGGCCGGAAGATCAACAGCCCGCGCTTCCTGCGCCGGGCGGAGAAGAAGCTCAGGCGCCTTCAGCGGGGGCTGTCCCGTAAGGCCGAGGGTTCGAAGAACCGGGCCAAGGCCCGTATCAAGGTCGCACGCCAGCATGCCAGGGTGGCGGACCGGCGGCGGGACTGGCACCACAAGGTATCCACACAGATCATCCGCGACAACCAAGCGGTGTTCGTGGAAGACCTCGCGGTGTCCGGCCTCGCCCGGACCCGGCTCGCAAAGTCCGTGCACGACGCGGGATGGTCCGCGTTCGTCGGCATGCTGGAGTACAAGGCGGTTCTGCACGGCCGCACCTTCGCCAAGGTGGACCGTACTTTCCCGTCCTCCCAGATCTGCTCGGCCTGCGGACACCGGGACGGCCCCAAACCCCTGCACGTCCGGCAGTGGACGTGCAGGGGCTGCGGGACCATGCACGACCGCGACCACAACGCAGCCCGCAACGTCCTCTTCGAGGGACGCCGAATCGTCGCCGCCGGACGGGCGGAGACGCTAAACGCCTGTGGAGCGCCGGTAAGACGGGCACACGTGCCCGCACAGCGCGGTGAAGCAGGAAGCCCCCGGAAGGGTCAGACGACCCAGACCGGAATCCCTGGACTTCAGGCCAGGGAGCACGTCAAGTCAACGCCCGCCCCAGGTACCCCCGCAGCAGCGTGCGGGTCTCCTCGATGATCTTCGGGTCGCCCTCGGGGTCCACCCGGAAGGCCAGATGGACCAGGGTGTCGGCGGTCTCCACGGCGATCAGGAACACGCGGCGCAGGTCGTCGTCGGGTGTGCTGTCGAGATACGTCGAGAGAAGGTCCGTCAGCCGGTCGGCGACGCGGCGGTTGGGTTCGGCGCGGGCGCCGACCGGGATCTGGTTGCCGAAGTCGACCAGACCGAAGCCGGGGGCCGTGCGTCTCATGTCCAGGTACTCGTCCAGGATCGCGTCCATGGCGGCGCGCCAGCCGCCCTCGCCGGCCGTCCGGGCCAGGCGGCGGGTGACGCGCTCGGTGTAGCGCTCCAGGTTGCGTTCGGCGAGGGCGTCGACCATCGCCCGCTTGTTGTCGAAGAAGCGGTACACGGAGCCGATCGGCACCCCGGCGCGCAGGGCCACGGCACGGGTGCTCAGGGTGTCGTAGCCGCCTTCGTCGAGGAGGTCGGCGCAGGCGTCGAGGATCCTGGACAGCCGTTCGGCGCTTCGGCGTTGGACGGGTGGGCGGCGCAGCGGACTCGCTTGGGGCACGGGCCTCATCATGCCGTTCCGCCGGGGAGCGGTGAACCTCGCCCCCGTGTTCGGCCCGTCCGCGGGGCGGCCCGGCGTCCGCGGGTCATCCCGCGCCCGAGGGGGCCGGTGCCGGTGGCGCGCCGGGCGCGGACGCCGTGATGTCGGCCGTGCTCTCGATCGCCGTGCCGCGTACCGCCCAGACGGTCAGGTCGTCCGCGTAGAGCCGGGCCGTGAGCTGGTGGGTGCCGCGGGGGACCTGTCGGCCGGAGAGGTGGTGCTCGCCGGTGCGCAGGCGGGCGAGGCGGTGGCCGTCCAGGTAGAGCAGGGCGACGCCGTGGCCCGCGGTGGCCACCGGGCGCGTCCTCGGGGGCGAGAAGCGGAAGTTGCGGACGGTCAGGCGCACTTCCCAGCCGTCGCCCTCGTCCGGCTGGACCTCGACGGTCACCTCGGGCGCGCCGTCCTTGCCTATCTCCCGGTAGTGCCGCCCCTGTTCGTCGGTGTGGTCCAGCACCTTGCCCACGGGCGAGACCGTCACCTCGCCCTCCCGCTCCCGCTCGGGTCCGTCGCCCGAGCCGCAGCCCGCCGCGCCACCGAGCAGGGCGGCCATCGCGAGCACGGCGAGCGGTCCACGCGTCCACGACATACCGGGGAGGGTAGGGCACCCCTCGTGCGGGCGGATCCCCCTGCGGGCGGGGTTCTCGCGCACGCGGGCGCATTCGGCCGGTCCGGGGCGATCCGGCGCGTCCGGGGTGGTCCGGCGCGTCCGGGCGGATCTGACGGGTGCTCATCCGCTCCTTCGCGCCCCTTGCGCACCCGACCCCCGAATCCTACGGTGTGGCATAGGAATCAGCGACGAGGGAGTGGCGATGAACGGGGACGCGAGGAAGATCGCGGAGGGGCTGTCCTATCTCTCCGGGTTCGGCAACGAGCACAGTTCCGAGGCGGTGCCGGGCGCCCTGCCCGAGGGGCGCAACGCCCCGCAGCGCGCGCCGCTCGGGCTGTACGCGGAGCAGTTGAGCGGCGCGGCGTTCACGGAACCCCGGGCGCACAACCGCCGTTCGTGGCTGTACCGCATCCGCCCCTCGGCGGCGCACCCGGCCTTCACTCGCACGGACAACGGCGCGCTGCGCTCGGGGCCGTTCACGGAGACCGTGCCGGATCCGAACCGGCTGCGCTGGAACCCGCTGCCGAAGCCCGCGGCGGGCACGGACTTCCTGGCGGGCCTGTGGACCCTCGGTGGCAACGGCGACGTCACGCAGCGCGCGGGCATGGCCGTGCATCTGTATCACGCGAACGCGTCCATGGACCGGGTGTTCAGCGACGCCGACGGTGAGCTGCTGATCGTCCCGGAGCGGGGCGGGCTGCTGCTGCGCACGGAGTTCGGGCTGCTGCGCGCGGAGCCCGGCCATGTGGCGCTGATCCCGCGCGGAGTGCGCTTCCGGGTGGAGCTGCTGGACGACGACGCCCGCGGGTATGTGTGCGAGAACTACGGGGCGCCCTTCCGGCTGCCCGACCTCGGCCCGATCGGCGCCAACGGCCTGGCCAACGCGCGGGACTTCCGCGCCCCGGTGGCCGCGTACGAGGACGTCGAGGGCCCGGTCGAGGTGGTGAACAAGTTCTGCGGCAACCTCTGGACGGCCCGCTACGACCACTCGCCGCTCGATGTCGTCGCCTGGCACGGCAACCACGTGCCGTACGTGTACGACCTGCACCGCTTCAACGTGATCGGCAGCATCAGCTACGACCACCCGGACCCGTCGATCTTCACGGTGCTGACCTCGCCGAGCGACACCCCGGGGCTCGCGGGCGTCGACTTCGTCGTCTTCGCGCCGCGCTGGCTGGTCGGCGAGGACACGTTCCGGCCGCCGTACTTCCACCGGAACGTGATGAGCGAGTACATGGGCCTGGTCGAGGGCGCGTACGACGCCAAGGCGGAGGGCTTCGTGCCGGGCGGCGGCTCGCTGCACAACATGATGTCGGCGCACGGCCCGGACCGGGACACGTTCGAGAAGGCCAGCGCCGCCGAGCTGAAGCCGCAGAAGATCGACGACGGGCTGGCGTTCATGTTCGAGACCCGCTGGCCGCTGACCCTGACCCCGCACGCGGCAGCGGCGGAGCATCTGCAACCCGCGTACGACGACGTGTGGCAGGGCCTCGAACGCCACTTCCGCCCGTTGCGCTGAGCGCCGCCGACCGGTACGCATAGCTCCGTGTCCTCCTTCGCCCCCGACTCGATCGTCCTGAACCGCAAGCTGCCGCTCTGGTACCAGGTGTCGCAGTCGCTCCGTGCCTCGATACTCGGCCGCTCGCCCGGTGACCCGCTGCGCCTGCCCACGGAGGAGCAGTTGGCGGGGCACTACGGGGTGAGCGTGCTGACCATGCGGCAAGCACTGAAGGAACTGGAGGGCGAGGGGCTGATCAGCCGCCATCGGCGGCGCGGCACGTTCATCGAGCCCAGTGCGCGGCGGGGCACCCCGGTGCGGCTGCTGGGCTCGGTGGACGCGATCGTGGCCCAGCAGTCCGGGATGACGAGCGAACTGCTGGAGCAGGGCCGGGTGCCGGTGCCGGTCGGCCTCGCCGAGTACTTCCCGGATCTCACGGAGGTCGCCGCGTACCACCGGCTGCGCAGCGACGAGAAGACCGGCGAGCCGACCAACCACGCCCGCAACTACGTCCGCCCCGAACTGGCCCCGTACATCGAGCGGGAGGATCTCGCGCGGTGGCCGATGACCAAGGTGCTGCGAGACGTCGTCGGCGCGGACATCAGCCGGATCACGGACACCGTCGAGGCCCGGCTGGCCGACCCGGAGACGGCGCGGCTGCTCCAGGTGCCGCTGCTCAGCCCGATCCTGCACTACACGGGCATCACGTACGACGCCGACGGCAGACCGCTCGACGTGGCGGTGATCCACTACCGCGGGGACCGTTTCTCGTTCACGGTCACCCTCGAGGCCACCTGACCGTACGATGCCGGGCGTGCCGTACGACGACGCTCCGTTGCTCGCGGATCTCCTGCCGTGGTCCGTCGCACCCGTGCGGCCGGGCCGTACCTGGCCGTGCGCACCCGACGCGGACGCGCTCAGCGCCCGCTGGGACGCTCTGATACGGGCCGAAGGGCCCGCGCGGGAGGCGCTGTTCGAGCCCACGCGTGCGCGCACGCTGCGGACGTCGGTCGGCCAGTTGCCGGGACAGACCGGGGGCACGGGGCGGCTGCTGCGCGCCTCGGGCCCCTGTGCGCGGCCCGTCCGGGTGCTGCACGGGCCGTTCGACGAGCAGTGGTTGATCCCGGACGCCCGGCTGATCGACGCCGCGCGCCCGGAGTTGTGGCGGGTGGCGGACGCGCGGCAGATCTTCGCCGTGGAGACGGCGGCCGGTTCCCCGGGCCCCTGCCTGCTGGTGACGTCACTGCTGCCGACGCTCAGGGCCGGCCGGGTCCGCCCGCTGTACCGGCGCCCCGGCGGCACGGAACCGAACCTGGCGCCGGGCCTGTTGACGTATCTGGCGGACCGGCTGGGGCAGCGTCCGGAGCCGGTGGACGTCCTCGCCTGGAGTGTGGCGACCGTACGGTCCGGCCCCGGGGGTCTTGCCGTCCCGCTCACGGCCGACGGTGAACTGTGGGCGCGCGGAGTCGAGTTGGGGCGCCGGATGCTGTGGCTGACGCGCCGGGACGGTGAGCGCCCCAAGCTGCCCGGCGGCCGTCGCCCGTACGTGCGCGCGCCGTTGCCCGCGCGCCCCGTGACGCTCCACTACGACCGGGACGAGGAGGCGCTCCATCTCGACGGGGGCCGTATCGCCCCGGTGCCGCGGCGGGCCTGGGACTTCGAGGCGGGTGGGGTCCGGGTGCTGGAGGAGTGGCTCGCGGCCCGGACCGCCGAGCCGGAGCCCGGCACACTGGCCGCGATCCGCCCGGCCGTCTGGCCGCAGGCCTGGACGTCCGAACTGCTGGAACTGATCACGGTCCTGGCGCTGCTGGCGGAACTCGCGCCGCAGCAGGCCGAGTTGGCGCCGACAGCCCTCGTCACGGCCGAGGAGCTGCGCACGGCGGGCGTACTCCCGGTACCGGATGCGTCGCGCCGCCCGGCCTCGGTGCTGGACCACCACGAGGAGGGACCTGAGGGGCAGTTCGCGTTGCTCTAGCAGGGCGCCATGGGGCGTGGGGCGGGGAGTTGTGCCCGCGCCCGAGACTCACACCGAGGCGCTGCGGCGTGCCGTGGGGATGACGGACGACGAGATCGCAGCGCGGTGCCGGGACGGTGTGACGGCCTGGGCGCGGGCCCTTGCGGAATGCCCGCCTCGCGGGCGGCGGGAGGAACGCCGGTGTCGCTCAGCGTCCGCCGAACAGCGAACGCCGCAGGCGGCGCAGCGGCGCGAAGAGCGAGACGCCCCTCACGCGCGCACCCCTGCCGGAGTGGTCGTACGCGGGCCTCCGCGCGGTCAGTTCACGCATCAGCAAGGTCGCCTCGGCCGTCTCGCGCTGCGGGAGCGCGGGGCCCGCCAGCACCGAGAGATGGCGGTCCAGGCGCGAGCTGGTCGCACTGCTCCCGCAGACGATGGCAGGGACCCTTGCCCTGCTGCGCACTGTTATCTGTTCCATGGCACTCCCCACCCGCTACGACTCCGCCCGGCCCCGGGCAGAGTAACCCTATCGCCCCCTGGCGGCACTCGTGTATCGCGGGCCCATGATTCACCTTCTGCGTAAGGGGATTGACGGCCATCACGCGAATCCGGCTCGGTACAGGGCGAGTTGACGCGCGGAACGGCTGGTGGCGGCGGGCCGTACGGCCGCAGCGGGCCGCCCCCTGATCGCCGTCGTGATCCTTGCGCGCCGACCGGCACCGGACTGGTGTTCAAGGGGGCGGCAATCGCACTGCCTTGAGCTACTTTGGGGGAGAAATCACGCGGAGTGGATACATCGCGCGGATGCGAAGGGGGCACCCGTGTCCGAAGAGTCCGGCCGAGAGCGTGTGATCGCGGAGCGCTACCGCCTGTTGTCCCGCCTCGGCGAGGGCGGTATGGGCACGGTGTGGCGGGCCCGTGACGAGGTCCTGCACCGGGAGGTGGCCGTCAAGGAGGTCCGGGCCCCGGCCGGGTTCGGGGCGGCGGAGGTCGAGCGGCTGTACGCACGGCTGGAGCGCGAGGCCTGGGCCGCGGCCCGGGTGGCGAACCGGAACGTGGTGACGGTCCATGACGTGGCCCATGAGGACGGCCGCCCCTGGATCGTGATGGAGCTGGTGCGCGGCATCTCCCTGGCGGATCTGCTGGACGCGGAGGGTCCGCTCACGCCGCCGCGGGCCGCCGCCATCGGTGCCGAGGTGCTCTCCGCCCTGCGCGCGGCGCACGCGGCCGGGGTGCTGCACCGCGACGTCAAGCCGAGCAACGTCCTGCTGGCGAGCGACGGCCGGGTGGTGCTCACGGACTTCGGCATCGCCCGGGTCGAGGGCAGCGCCGCGCTGACGATGACCGGCGAGGTCGTCGGCTCCCCGGAGTTCCTCGCGCCCGAGCTGGCGCTGGGGCACGCGCCGGGGCCCGAGGCCGACCTGTGGTCGCTCGGTGTGCTGCTGTACGCGGCGGTCGAGGGCTGGTCGCCCTTCCGGCAGGACACTCCGCTCGGCACGCTGCGGGCGGTCGTGGACGAGGAGTTGCCGCCGCCGCTGCGGGCGGGCCCGCTGGCCGGGGTGATCCAGGGGCTGCTGCGCAAGAACCCGGCCGAGCGCCTCCCGGCCGCGCAGGCCGAGCGGGACCTGCGGCTCATCGGCGCGGGCGGTGCGCCGCGCAGGGGCGCCACCTCGTACGCGTCGACCGTGACGGTCTCCGTCTACGATCCCCCGGGCGCTCGTCCGCCCGCCCCCGGGCCCGACTTCGCACCGGGGCCCGTCGCCCCCGCGCCGCCCGAGCCCGAGCCCGCGCCGCGCAACGGCCGTGCCGTCGCGGTCCTGGTGGCGAGCCTCGCCGTGCTCGTACTGGCCGTGGCGGGACTGACGTACGCGCTGGTGAACCGCGACAACGGCGGTGGCGGCGACGGGAAGACGGGCGACGTGGCCACGCACGGCACCGACACGGGCGGCGACAGGTCGGGCACGGCCACCCGTCGCGGCACCACGGAGAGCACCGGCGCGAACTCCTCGCCCACGCACGCCCCTTCCTCTCCCCCGACCACCCCGACCACCCCGACGAGCGAGGGCAGTCACACCCCGAGCCCGCCCGCCCCTTCGGTGTCGGTGACGGTCACGGGCACACACACCGACTACTCGGGCAGTTGTCCGCCGCCGACGGCGCAGGCGCCCGCGTTCACGGCGACGTTCCTGGTGAACAGGGTCCCGACCGAGGTGTCCTACCGCTGGGTGGCGCGTACGGGGCAGGTCGCGCAGCGGGGTTGGGAGACCCTGTCCCTCCCTGCGGGCGGGGAGCGGACGGCGCGGCGGAGGGTCGTCGTCACGGCCTACGACCTGGACAGTCCGGTGCGGGACCGGATCGGTGTGGAGGTACGAGGTCCGGTACAGGTCACGTCCGGCTCGGTGCCGTTCTCGGTGACCTGCGAAACGGAGACCCCGACAGGCGGGGCCTCCCCTTCCGACGAGTGACCGTCGAGTGACCGTCAGGCCAGGCTGTTGAGCACCGGCAGGTAGCCGCCGGACTGACCGGCCGCGGTCGGGTGGTACGACTCGCCGATGTTCAGCCAGTCGACGCTGTGCAGCCAGGAGTCGCTGGAGCAGATCTCGTGACCGCTGAAGGTGGAGCGGACGTCACCGAAGGCGAAGCCGTGGTTGGCGGCGCGCTTGGAGATGGCGGTGTCGATGTAGTCGACGGCACCGTTGATGGCCGCGCGCTTGGTCTCGGACAGCCCGAGGCACAGGGTCGTGTTGAGCTTGTAGAAGCGGGGGTAGCCCATGACGACGACGCGGGCCGAGGGGGCCTTGGCCCGGATCTGGTTGTAGACGGCGTCGAGGCGGGCGGGCAGCGTCGAGTCGACGTACGCCTTGGCCGTCGCGATCTTCGACAGACAGCCGCTGTCGGTGGCGATCACACAGTTGGTCATGACGTCGGCGAAGCCCGCGTCGTTGCCGCCGATGCTGATGGAGACGAGGCTCGTGGACGAGTTGAGGGCGCCGAGCTGGTTGTTGAGCACGTCGGTGGTGACGGCGCCCGAGCAGGCCATGAAGCTGTACGAGGACGGGGCGTGGGACGCCTGCCACAGGTACGAGTAGGCCTTGGTGCTGCGCTTGCAGTCGCCGCTGGAGCTGATGTAGCTGCCGGAGCCGACACCGGATGAGTAGGAGTCACCGAGGGCCACATAGGCCCCGGTCGAGGCCTGGGCCGAGGCCGCCCCAGTGAGGGCGATGCCGATGGCGAGGAAGAGCGAAGTCACGTACGCCACAAGGCGGGGACGTCTCACGGGAATCTCCTTTTGGCAGGAACGGTGCGCAACTGATGTACCAGCTACGCGCGTTGACCGGAAGTGTCCATGCCAAAGATTTCGGGGTCAGCCCCGATCTCTTCTCCCCGCATCCACCACTCGTTCGATTCCGCCGCAGAGGTGCGTTCCAACCCCTTGAATTCCTGGTCAGGTTGGATCACTCTTCTCTCAGCCCTGAGCGGAAGATCGCGCTCCGGGCCTCTTGGCATTGCCCCTCGACACCCTCCCTGGAGCCCATGGCAAGACCAAGCCAAGAACACGTAAGTGCGACATCTGTGTCTTGACGGACCCCTGTCGCCTGCGCGACATTGAAGCCCGGCATCCGGCGCTTCGGGGGGCAAAGTCGCCCATGCAGACCTTACGGATCAAGCCATCTTCACCAGGTGAGGACGGGCGGCCGGGACAGGGTTCGGGGAGGGACCTGTTACCGCTGCTCATGGGCGCGGCCGTGGCCATCGCGGTGGTCGGCGCGCTCCTCGCGCTCGGCGACCAGCACACGCCGCTGCGGGGCCCGTTGACCCTGTTCTTCCTGCTCGCCGCGCCGGCGACGGCGATCGGAGCCGCGCTGCGGGGCCTGGATCCCCTCGCCCGCGCGGTGGTGTCCGTCGCGGGGGCGCTCGCGGTCGATCTGCTCGTCGCCCAGGGGATGTTGGCCGTGCACCGCTGGTCGGTGCACGGCGGCGTCGTCGCGGTGACCGTGCTCAGCTCCCTCGTTCTCCTGCTGGTACTGGTACGGCACCGGCGCGGCCGTACGGCGAGAAGACGGGCCTGACAACGTGGACATCAGGGTGTTCCGTCCCGGCGACCTCAGCTCCGCCGACCGGGCGGCGTGGACGGCCTTGCAGGCGAAGGCCCACCTTCATGGTTCGCCCGAACTGGCGAACCCCTTCCTGGCCCCCGAGTTCACGCTCGCCGTGGGCCGCACCAGACGCGGGACCCGGATCGCGGTGGTCTACGAGGGCGACGAGCCCGCCGCGTTCTTCCCGTTCCAGAGAACCGCCACCGGGGTCGGCCGGGCCGTCGGCCTCGGGGTCTCCGACTGCCAAGGCCTCGTGCACCGCCCCGGCTTCACCTGGGACGCGCAGGAACTGCTGCGCGCCTGCCACCTCGCCGTCTGGGAGTTCGACCATCTCGCCGAAGGCCAGCGGCCGTTCGAGGCGTCGGCCTCCGGCACCTTCCCGTCACCGGTCATGGACGTCGACCAGGGCTACGACGCCTACCTGCGCCAACTCTGCGCGCGCTCCCCGAAGTTCACCCGCACCACACTCGCCAAGGAGCGTAAATTAGGGCGGGACGTCGGCGAGGTGCGCTACGTCCACGACGAGCGCGACCAGACCGCCCTGCACACGCTGATGGCCTGGAAGTCCGCGCAGTACCGCAGGACCGGGCGCAGCGACCGCTTCGCGCACCCCTGGATCAACGAGCTGACGCATCAGCTCTTCCACACCCGCTCCGAGCCGTTCGCGGGCATCCTCTCGGTGCTCTACGCGGGCGACCGGCCGATCGCCGCGCACTTCGGACTGCGCACCGAGCGGGTGCTCGCCTGCTGGTTCCCGGCGTACGACACGGAGTTCGCGAAGTACTCCCCCGGGCTGGTCCTGCATCTGCGCATGGCCGAGGCGGCTGCCGCCGACGGCATCGCGTACCTGGACCTCGGGCGGGGCCAGAAGGAATACAAGGACTCCCTGAAGACACGGGAGATCACCGTGTCCGAGGGGTGGGTGACCCGCCGTCACCCGGTGGCGTACGGGCATCGGGCGCGACGCGCCCCGGTCCGGGCGCTGCGCAACGCGGTGCTGGCGCGACCGGAGCTGTTCGAACCGGCCGATCGACTGCTCAAACGGATGGGACGAATCCGCTCCAGGGGTTGAGTTACGGCCAAATCAACGAAACCGAGGGAGACGTCTCAGGGCTTGCCATAAGGACTCAACCGTCAATACCGTCATACTTCTACTCGCATCGGTGCACTCTCAGGCGGCTCCAGGGGAGGGCTCAGGGACCGCGGTGAATCCGGTGCGGAGCGCGGTAGGGGGGTGCCGTGCTCGGTTGTGATACCGGGCCGTGCCGCGCGGCCGGCTGCCGAACTCCTGGCGGCCGGACAGCAATTCCAGCTCTTCCGGCATGCCCGCAGACCAGGGCGGCCCGGATGAGAACCCCCCTTTCGAACCGGACACACAGCCGGACCGCCCAGGGGCGGGCGGTCCACCGGACGAGAGGGACCAGACTCATGAGTTCTGCTCTGCACTCGGCTGTATCCGCACACGATCCGTCCATACCGGGGACGTACGGGAAGTACCGGCCGGTCTCCTCGCATCTGGCCATCGCACCGCCGGTGAGCGTGGTGATCCCCGCCATGAACGAGGCGGAGAACCTTCCCTATGTCTTCAAGACGCTGCCCGACTGGATCCACGAAGTGGTGCTGGTCGACGGCAACTCCACCGACGACACCGTCGAGGTCGCCCGCGAGCTGTGGCCGGAGGTGAAGGTCGTCGAGCAGCGCGGCAGGGGCAAGGGCGACGCCCTGATCACCGGCTTCGAGGCCTGCACCGGGGACATCATCGTGATGGTCGACGCGGACGGCTCGGCGGACGGCCAGGAGATCGTCAGCTATGTCTCCGCGCTGGTGTCCGGGGCCGACTTCGCGAAGGGCTCGCGGTTCGCGAACGGCGGCGGCACCTCCGACATGACACCGATCCGCAAGCTCGGCAACCGCGTGCTGTGCGGACTGGTCAACGCCAAGTTCGGCGCCCGCTACACCGATCTGTGCTACGGCTACAACGCGTTCTGGCGCAAGTGCCTGGACGAGATCGACCTCGACTGCACGGGCTTCGAGGTCGAGACGCTCATGAACATCCGGGTGGTCAAGGCCGGGCTCAAGGTGCAGGAGATACCGAGCCACGAGTATCTGCGCATCCACGGCGCGAGCAATCTGCGCGCAGTGCACGACGGGTTCAGGGTGCTCAAGGTGATCCTCCAGGAGCGCTCCAACCGGCGGGCGCTGCGCCGCCGTCCGCACACGGTGGCGCTCGACTCCGCGCGAGGAGAGGCGTCTTGAGCATCCCGGACATCTCCGTGGTGATCTGCGTGTACACCGAGGACCGCTGGGAGGACATCCTCGCGGCGGTCGACTCGGTACGGGCGCAGTCCTGCCCGGCGCTGGAGACGCTGCTGGTCGTGGACCACAACGAGGCCCTGCGGGAACGGCTGAGCGCGCAATACAAGGAGGCGGCCGGTCAGGTCCGGGTGCTCGCCAACGCGGGCCCGCGCGGCCTGTCGGCGGGCCGCAACACCGGGATCGCCGCCTCGTACGGGGAGATCATCGCGTTCCTCGACGACGACGCCGTGGCCGAGCGGGACTGGCTGAAGCACTTCGCGGCCGGGTACGCGGACCCCCGGGTGATGGCCGTCGGCGGCCGTACGGAGCCGGTCTGGGCGTCGGGCCGCCGCCCGGCCTGGTTCCCGGAGGAGTTCGACTGGGTGGTGGGCTGCACCTACAGGGGGCTGCCGCCCGGCCGGGTCCGGGTGCGCAACGTCCTCGGCGGCAACGCCTCCTTCCGCCGCGGCGCCTTCGAGGCGGCGGGCGGCTTCGCCACCGGCATCGGGCGCGACGGCGACAAGCGCCCGCTGGGCGGCGAGGAGACGGAACTGTGCATCCGCCTCACCCGGGCCCGGCCGGACGCGATCCTGCTCATCGACGACCGCGCGGTGATCCACCACCGAGTGCCGAAGCCGCGCGAGCACTTCGCGTACTTCCGTACCCGCACCTATGCCGAGGGGCTCTCCAAGGCGCGCGTGGCCCAAAGCGTCGGCTCCGGCAAGGGCCTTGAGTCGGAGCGCCGTTACACCACCCGGGTCCTGCCGGCCGGGGTCGCCCGCGGGCTGCGCGACGCCCTGCTGGCCCGCCCCGGCGGCGCGGGCCGGGCGGGCGCGATCGTCGCCGGGGTGCTCTCGGCGGCGGGCGGCTACCTGGCCGGAAGCCTCCGCACCCGCCCGCGCGGAGCCTCGTTCACGGTGGTGGAGATCCCGGACCGCGAGGAGGACGCCGTATGAACGACCCGGCGGTGCCCATCCTCATGTACCACTCGGTGGCGACGGCCCCCACCAGGGCGACCCGCGCCCTGTCCGTGACCCCCGAGGCCTTCGCGGCGCAGGTGGCGCTGCTCGCGGACCTGGGGTGCACGCCCGTCACCACCGAGGCGCTGGCGCGCAGTTGGCGGGAGGGCGGCGCGCTGCCCGAGCGGCCCGTCCTCATCACCTTCGACGACGGCTACGAGGGCGTGCACCGCCACGCCCTGCCCGCCCTCGCCCAACACGCCTTCGCCGCCACCCTGTTCGTCTCCACGGGATGGATCAGAGGCGACCATGACACCGGCGGCGGCCTGGACACCATGCTCGACTGGGACCAGATCCGCGAACTGGCCGCGTCCGGCGTCGAGATCGGCGGACACAGCCACACCCATCCGCAGCTCGACCAGCTCACCGACGACGCGCTTACGGACGAGCTGCGCCGCTGCACGGAGATCATCACCGGCGAACTGGGCGCCCGCCCGGTCTCGTTCGCCTACCCCTACGGCTACTCCAGCCGCCGGGTGCGGCAGTCGGTGCGCCAGGCGGGCTACCGCCAGTCGCTCGCCGTCGGCAACGCGCTCGCGCACCGCCGCCAGGGCCCCTACGCGCTGCGCCGGGTCACCGTGCGCCGCACCACCGGGCTCGCGGAGTTCGAACGGCTCGTCCAGGGCCGGGCGATCGCCCGCGCCTTCGCCAGGGACCGCGTCCTGACCAAGGGGTACGCCATGGTCCGAAGAGCACGACAGGTTCGCCGGAAGGCCATCGCTTCCCGTGTCTGACACGACCACAGCCCAGGCCGCGTCCTCCACGACCGCGGCACCCGAGCGGCCCGGCCGCCGGTTGCGCCTGCCCGGCCGGGGCAGGAGCGGCGGCGGCAGCCCGCTCTTCCGCAACGCCTACGCGCTGATGCTCAACACCGGCGTCTCGGCGGTGCTCGGCCTCGGCTACTGGCTGGTCGCGGCCCGCTACTACTCCGCCGACGCGGTCGGCCAGGGCTCGGCGGCGATCGCCGCGATGAAGTTCCTCGCCGGGCTCACCGCGGTGACGCTGACCGGGGCCCTGGCCCGCTTCATCCCGGTCTCCGGGCGCGCCACCGGACGCCTCATCTCCCGTACGTACGCGATCAGTTCGCTGGTCGTGGCGGTCGGGGCGGGCGTCTTCCTGGTGACGCTGGACCACTGGGGGCCGTCGTACCGGTTCCTGCACGGCGCGGTCAACGGGCTCGGCTTCGTCGTGGCCGTCATCGCCTGGAACCTGCTCACGCTCCAGGACGGGGTGCTGACCGGGCTGCGCAGCGCGCTGTGGGTCCCGGTCGGCAACTCCGTCTTCTCCGGGGTGAAGCTGGCGCTGCTCGTCGGGCTCGCGGTGGCCATCCCGACGACCGGCGTCTTCGTCTCCTGGGTCGCGGCCATCGCGACATCCGTCCTGCCGCTCGGCTGGCTGGTGTTCCGGCGACTGGTCCCCCGGCACATCAAGGCGACCGAACAGCACGCGAGGCCGCCGTCGCTGAAGGAGATCGGCCGGTTCCTGGCCGGTGACTACACCGGCTCGCTGTTCTCGCTCGCCGTGGTCTATCTGGTGCCGGTGATCGTGGCCGCGCAGGTCAGCGCCGCGGACAACGCCTACTTCTACATCACCACCACCATCGGCGGCACGGTCGACCTGCTGGCCATCAACATGGGTGCCTCGCTCACCGTCGAAGGCGCGCACGACCCGACCCGGCTGGCCGCCAACACCCGGGCCGCGCTGCGGCGCATGGCCCGGATCATGCTTCCGGTGTGCGCGGTGCTGTTCCTCGGCGCACCGTTCATCCTGCATGTCTTCGGCGCGGGTTACGCGCATGCGGCGACCCCGCTGCTGCGCTGGTTCGCGGTCGGCGCGCTGCTGCGGGTCGTCATCGAGACGTACTTCGCGGTGCTGCGCGCCGAGAGCCGTACCTCCGGACTCGCCTGGTTGCAGGGCCTGTTGTGCGTACTGGTACTCGGGCTGACCCTGCTGCTGCTCCCCCGCATCGGACTGACCGGCGCGGGCGTCGCGGAGGTCACGAGCCTCGCGGTGATCGCGTCGATCGCCGCGCCGAGGCTGTTCAGGGTCGTACGCGGCGCCCCACCGCGCGCGCTGCCCGAGGACATGGCACCGGACGGAGACCTGGCCGACCTGGGGACGCGCGAGGTCCTCGTACCGAAGAACCGTCCGTCCTGGGCCGACGACAAGAACGGCACGAACGACACGAACGCTGTGGAGGCCGTGCCCGACGCGGACGCCACGGTCGAGACGGACGGCGCGGAGGACACGGCCGACGAACCGGTCCGCCCTCCGCCGCGCTCCCCCGGCCGTCGCGGCGCCGTGCTGCTCGCCTGCCTGCTCGTCACCGCCCTGCTCCTCTACTGGGTGCCCGCGCTCGCGCTGAACGACCGTTCCCTCGACCGGATGGGTGGCCTCGGGCTGATCTCGGTGCTGCCGCTACCGACCCTCGTCGGGGCCGCGCTGCTGGTCGTGGTCTTCGCGGCGCTGCTGTGGCGCGGCCACGAGCACAAGGGGCTGCTGCTGCTCACCCTGCTCGCCACCGTCGTGTCGCTGCACGCGCTGCCCGCGGTGATCGAGACCGAGCCGCGGTTCGCGACGGCCTGGCAGCACCTGGGCTTCCTCGACTACATCGACCGCACCGGGTCGGCCGTACCGGACCTGGACGCCCGCTGGAGCTGGCCGGGCTTCTTCGCGGCGGCGGCGTTCGTCGCGAAGGCCTGCGGCGTGAGCGACCTCACCGAGGTCATCCGCTGGTGGCCGCTGACCATGCAACTGCTCTATCTGGCACCGATGTTCCTGCTGCTGCGCTCGCTGCGGGCGGGCTGGCGGGCCAAGTGGACCGGCCTGTGGCTCTTCGTGCTCAGCGGCTGGGTCGGCCAGGACTACTTCTCCCCGCAGGGCTTCACCTATCTGTTCTATCTGGTCTTCGTGGCGATCCTGCTGGTGTGGTTCCGGGACCCGCACCTGATCTGGACGACGGCCCGCCCCGGCGAGGCCGAGCCGGAGCGCGCCGGACGCGGCCAACGGGCCGTCCTGCTCGCGCTGTTGATCGCCCTGTACGCGGCGAGCGTGCCGGCCCACCAGCTCACCCCGTTCGTGATGCTGGGCGTGCTCGCGGCGCTCGTGCTGATCCGCCGCTGCGAACTGCGCGGCCTGCCCGTCCTGTTCGCGGTGCTGGTCGCGTTCTGGCTCGGCTTCATGGCCGAGCCGTACTGGTCCGGGCACTTCGACGAACTCTTCGGCGGGGTCGGCGGGGTGGGCAGCAATGTCTCGACCTCGGTCTCCGGGCGCATCCAGGGCGGCGACTCCACCCACAAGCTCGTGCTCTACGCCCGCGTGCTGCTCGCCGGGACGGTCATGGCGCTCGCCTGCTGGGGCTGGTGGCGGCGGCGCGACCACAAGTACCGCGAACGCTCGCTGCTCGTGCTCACCTTCGTGCCGTTCCTGGGCTTCGGCATGCAGTCGTACGGCGGCGAGATGGCCCTGCGGGTCTTCATGTTCGCGCTGCCGGGCGCGGCCCTGCTCGCCGCGCTCGCCCTCTTCCCGCGGACCGGCGCCACGGCGAAGGAGCGGGACAAGGACCGGGTGAGCCTCGCCCCGGTGGCGGCCCTGATGGCGGGCCTGGTGCTGATGTGCGGCTTCCTGGTGGTCCGTTGGGGCAACGAGCCGTTCGAGCGGATCCGTCCGGGCGAGGTCACGGCCATGGACTACGTGTACGCGCACGACGACCCGACCGTGCGGCTGCTGTGGCTGAGCAATGACCCGGTCACCAATGTGACGCCGGCGATGCCGTGGGGCGCGAAGGACATGGAGAAGGTGCAGTACGTACCGACCCTCGCGCCCCCCGACCCGGTCCTGGTGTCGGACCTGGTCACCTCGCTCAGGGACGCGGGCCCCAACTCCTACCTCATGGTCAACCGCAGTCAGGTGACGTATCTCCAGATGGACGTCGGCTACTCGGCGACCTGGCGGACACGCCTCCTGCGGAACCTGGACGCGCGTCAGGAGTTGAAGAAGGTCTTCGTCAACGACGACGCGACCCTGTACACGCTGCGCGAGCCGCCGGGCGGCGTGGTCCCGCAGCCGCGTCCGGGTCCGATCGGACCGCGGGTGACCTGGACGCCGTGGTCGGTCGCCGGGGGGCTCGCGGCCGTGGTGCTGGTCCTGTTGCTCACCGCGCGCGAGATCGTACGGGTCGCGGTGCGCCCGAGCCCGCGGCGTCTGCGGTGGGTGCGGGGGAGCTTCTGGTTCTCGCTGCCGCTGCTGGCGGTGCTGCTGGCCTCGCTGGTGCAGCGGTTCCTGACGATGGGGAAGGGCTGACCCGCGCACGCCAGGCGTACGGGCGTGAAGTGGCTCAGCGCGTCAGCCACTTCACCTCGTACGCCTTCATGGCGAACCGCTTGCCGTCGACCTTCGCGCTGATCCCGCGGTCGAGGGTGTTCACCACGAGGACGGTTCTGTCGGTGGCGAGGACCCGTACGTTGGGGGTGTCGTCCTCGGCGACGGACACGGTCCGGTACGTGGCGCCCGGCGGGAACTCCAGGCCGAAGCGGGAGATCAGGTCGTACAGGGGCAGCGTCCGGCCGCCGTCGGCGCTGTCGGTCGGGGTCCACAGACAGCCGGGGCAGCCGGGGCCCTCGCGTTCCTCCGGGTTCCAGTAGAAGCCGGAGGTGGCGCCGCCCTTGGCCATGGCGATCATCCCGGTGGCCTGCACGGCGACGCGGTGATTCTCGCTCCAGCCCTTGCGGTCGTCGTTGTCGTCGGCGGGCTCGACGTAGTACTCGGCCCACCACAGCGGCAGGTCACCGATCCGCCGCCGCACCCACGCTCCGACGTCGGTGAACTTGTCGGTGGCCGCGAACTCGTCGGGCAGCAGCGTGTCGTCCTTCGTGTAGCTGGAGCCGTCCACGACGACGAAGTCGGCACCCGCCTTGTGCTCGTTCCAGTAGTCGAAGGCGTCGAGGACCCGCTGGTCCATGGCGCCCCAGGCGCCGCGCGGGCTCGCCGCGGCGTTCTGCTCCCCCGGGCCGACGCTGTCCATGACGAGATACGGCCCGCCGACCATGATCTTGTCGTCGACCTGTTTCAGCGCCTTGTACACGAGGTTGTACAACCGGGTGTACCCCTCGTAGTCCCAGCGGCCCCCGGCGTTGTTCCAGAAGCCCTTGAACTCGTTCCACACGACGAAGTGGCGTACGTCCGGATAGCGTCTGGCCACCGTCGCGGCGAGGGCGGCGAAGTCCTGGTAGTGGGCGGGGGTCGGGGCGGTCTCCAGGGCGGACTGGCTCCAGTCGGTGCGGTCGCCCGGCCTGCCGCCCTTCATCCAGTCGGGGGCGCAGCACAAGGTCACGACGGGGGTGCCGCCGGACGCCCGGACGAAATCGATCCGGCGGTCCATCTCCTCGAAGTCGTAACGGCCCTTGACCGGTTCGGGGTTGCCCGCGCCCCAGCCCATGATGTGCTGGTTCTGCGGCAGCCCCGCCCGCGAGAGCAGCCCCTCGACCCGCGCGACGGCCTTCGCGCTGCCCTGGTCGGCGCTGTACTGGGTGTGGGTGAAGCCCCAGCCGACATCCGGGCTCGGCGCCCCGCGCGGGGTGGCGGGTGTGCCGTGCACCTGGCCGCCGTCGCGGGTGGTGCCCCCGCCGTCGGAGCCGCCGCCCGGCAGGGTGTTCATCAAGGTCGCCAGCAGGGCCAGTACGGCCGCGGCCGCACCGAGCAGTGCGGTGAGACGCCACCGCCGTGCCCACCGCGCCTCTGATTTCCCCCCATGGCGTCGCATCAAGGACAACAGTATCGGCCGGAATCCGCCCGCGACAGATTCCGTCACCCGCCGACCGGACCACACGCGAGGCGCCTCCGGGCGCAGGCCCACCCGTACGCCGTGCGCGGGATCGGGGACAGGCCGTGGAAATCCGGTGCGCGGGGCGCCTGAGTGACAGATCATGGCGGCATGTCCGCGAACCCACACGACGCTCTGCCGATCCGGCTCACCGTCGACGACAGCGACTCGCCGTCCGACGTCGTCGACGCGCTGTTCCTCGGCCGCTTCGCGAAGGGAGAGCAACCGTTCTCGCACGCGGCGAACATCGACCGCGTACGCCCCGGGGCCACGCTCCTGCCGCCCGACGCCCGGCTGTTGCGCTACGCCCGCGACGACGACCGCAGCGCGACCCTCGCGGAGGGGGACGGCTGGACGCTGCTGGTCTCCCGCTGGAACCGCGGCGCGGACGTCACGGTCACGGCGACCAGTGCCGACCTGGCCGAACAGGTGCTGAAGCAGGCCACGGACGGCGCGGCGGACGAACCGGAGCCGCAGCCGGAGAACGTGACGATGGGGTTCTGGTACGTGTCCCCGAGGCGCGGCCCGCACCGCACGACGCGGCAGATCTCGGCGGGCACGTGGGAGGAGATCCGCCCGAACTACACGGCGCCGGTCGCGGACGCCATGGACCGGCTGATGAAGACGACACCGCAGGACATCGCGGGCCGGCTGCTGCTGTTGCACGGCCCCCCGGGCACGGGCAAGACCTCCGCGCTGCGCACGCTCGCCCGCTCGTGGCGGGACTGGTGCCAGGTGGACTGCGTCCTGGACCCCGAGCGGCTGTTCTCGGACGTCGGCTATCTCATGGACATCGCGATCGGCGAGGAGGACGCGACGGGCAAGGGCCGCTGGCGGCTGCTCCTCCTCGAGGACTGCGACGAACTGATCCGCGGCGAGGCCAAGCACACCGCGGGCCAGGCGCTGTCGCGGCTGCTGAACCTGACGGACGGCCTGCTCGGCCAGGGCAGGAACGTCCTGGTGGGGGTGACGACCAACGAGGACCTGGAGCGCCTCCACCCGGCCGTCGTCCGCCCCGGCCGCTGTCTGGCCCGCATCGAGGTCGGTCCGCTGACCCGCCCGGAGGCGGTGAGCTGGCTGGGCCGCGAGGAGGGCGTGGGCCGCGACGGCGCGACCCTGGCCGAGCTGTACGCGCTGCGCCGGGGGACGACACCCGCGTCGGTGCCGGACCAGCGGCCGGGGGCGGACGCGGGGCTGTATCTGTAAGCACCCGGGTGTTTGATGGACGTATGACCCTGTTGGTCGGCACCTCGGGGTGGCAGTACCGGGACTGGCGGGACGTCCTGTACCCGGCCGGTGTGCCCATGCGGCTGTGGCTGGAGGAGTACGCGACCCGGTTCGCCACGGTCGAGATCAACAACGCGTTCTACCGGCTGCCGTCGCGGGAGACCTTCGAGAGCTGGCGGGAGCGGGTGCCGCGGGACTTCGTGGTCGCGGTGAAGGCGAGCCGGTATCTGACGCACATCAAGCGCCTGCGGGATCCCGAGGAGCCGGTGCGCCGTCTGATGAGCCACGCCGCCGGTCTCGGTGACCGGTTGGGCCCGGTCCTGCTGCAACTGCCGCCGACGCTGCGCGCGGACCCGGTCCTCCTCGACGACTGTCTGGCCTGCTTCCCCTCCGGCACGCGGGTGGCGGTCGAGCCGCGCCATGACTCGTGGTGGACGCCTCGGGTACGCGGGGTGCTGGAGGCCCGGGGCGCGGCGCTGTGCTGGGCGGACGTGCTGTCCCGCCCGGTCACCCCGCTGTGGCGGACCGCCGGGTGGGGGTACGTCCGCTTCCACGCGGGCCGCGCCCGGCCGTGGCCGCGCTACGGCCGCCGGTCCCTGACGACCTGGGTCCAGCGCGTCGCCGAGACGTGGCCCGAGGGCGCGGACGTCTACGCCTACTTCAACAACGACCTGTACGCGGCGGCGGTCCTGGACGCGACGGCCTTCGCCCACACGGCCACGACAGCGGGCCTCCCGGTGACCCGCACACCGTCACACCTGCCGATCTCGGCGGACGCGACACGATGACGGCGCGTGTGACGCGATGACGACTCTTGTTCGGTCCGCGAACGTTCAGTCCCCGAACTGCTCAGTCCCCGTACGCCGCCCGCAGGGCATCCCGTACCGCCGCCAGCGCACCGGCCTCGTCCAGCCCGAGCCGCCTGGCCCTCTCCGCGTAGGCCTGCGCGGCGGCTGCCGCCTCCCGTTCCGCGGCCGGGCCCGCGGCGGCGACGAACGTGCCGTTGCGTCCCCGTGTCTCGATCACCCCGTCCGCCTCCAGCGCCTTGTACGCCTTGGCGACCGTGTTGGCCGCGAGGCCGAGGGCCTCGGCCAGACCGCGCACGGTCGGCAGCCGGTAGCCCACCGGCAGCACCCCCGACCGGGCCTGGTCGGAGATCTGCGTCCGCACCTGCTCGTAGGGCGGCGCGCTCCCGTCGATGTGGATCTTCAAAGTCACGGGGCGATTGTCGCGCACTCCACGGGAAAATGAGGGGCGGTCGGGTGCTGTTGCGCGTAACGTGCGCGCCCATGACTGTGACTGTGCGCGACCTCAGGACCGAAGTACCCGACGACGTCGAGGACTTCGCCCGTGTCCGTCACCTCGCTCTGCCGTACATGCTGTGGACCCCGGACGCCGTCCGCCACCATCTCGCGCACAGCCACCCGGACGCCCGCCGCCGCCACCTCGTCGCGGAGGAGGACGGCGAGGTGATCGGCACCGCCCAGGTCGGTCTCGTCCACGAGAGCCCGGAGCCGGGCCAGGGCTACCTCAACGCCTATGTCCACCCCGGCCGGACCCGGCGCGGCGCCGGTGACCTCCTCGTGCGCGCCGCGGAGGAGTATCTGGCCTCCCTGGGCGCGACCAAGCTGTTCGCCTGGGTCCTGGACGAGCCGGGGAACCGCGCGTTCGCCGAGCGGCACGGCTACCGGGGCAGCCGCTCCGCCCACTTCCTGCGCCTGGACCTGGCGCAGACCGCGCTTCCGCCGCTCGGCACCCCTCCCCCGGGTGTCGAACTGCGTACCGGCGCCGACTTCGCGGACGATCCACGCCCGCTGTTCGAGCTGGACGCGGAGGCGATGCAGGACGAACCGGGCGACATCGCCACGGAGTTCACGGACTACGAGGCCTGGGTCGAGGAGTACTGGAAGCATCCGCTCCTGAACCTCGAACTGACCTCGGTCGCGATGGTGGGCGGCCGTCCCGCCGCCTTCAGCGTGGCCTACACGGACGACACGGGCCGCTATGTCACCGCGATGACCGGCACCCTGCGCGCCCACCGGGGCCGGGGCCTCGCCAAGCTCGCCAAGAACGACTCGCTGCACCGGGCCCGCGCCGCCGGATCCACCGAGGCGTTCACGGGCAACGACGCGGGCAACGGCCCGATGATCGCCATCAACAAGTGGTTCGGGTACGAGATCTGCGCGACGGAGGTCCGGCATGTCCGCGAACTCGGCTGAGACTCCTGCTCAGTTGGAGGTGGTGCTCGTCAAGGCAGGGCGTACGAAGATCCGTTACCCCGCCGAGCTGCTCCATGACGACGGCACCCGGATCACCGTACGCGCCCCCTGGGCGGGCGACGGCGTCCGCGACTTCGGCTTCGTACGGTTCGAGCCCGGTGACGTCCTCACCGAGTACTACTGGCGCGACCGGTGGTACGCGGTGAAGGAAGTCCGTGACGGACAGGGCGAGTTGAAAGGCTGGTACTGCGACATCACCCGCCCGGCCATGCTGCACGGCGGCGAACTCGTGGTCGAGGACCTCGACCTGGACCTGTGGCGCTCCTCCGACGGTGCGACCGTACTGCGCCTGGACGAGGACGAGTTCGCGGCGAGCGGCCTCGCGACGACGGACCCGCGGGCGGCGGCAGCCGCCACGCAGGCCCTCGACACCCTCGAACTCCTCGCCCGTCAGGGCGACTTCGAGACCCTGCTCGCCTGAGCCGGGGCGCCGCGGTCAGACCACCGCCACCACGGCGTACCGCTCGTCGGCCACCTCCTTCCCCCACAGCCGGGCGTCGTCCGACAGCCGCTCCACGCGGACGTCCCGGACGAGGGGCGCGAGGAGGCCGGTGAGGCGGTCGGCGGGGATACCGGCCGGATCGACCGTCCCCCACACGCCCTCGACCAGCACCAGACGTCCCCCGGGACGCAGCAGCCCCCGCCAGTGCCGCAGCACACGGCCCGGCTCGGGCAGCGTCCACAGCACATGGCGGACAAGGACGACGTCGAAGAGCTGCTCGCCGACGGGCGGTACGGCGGCGTCACCGACATGGAAGACGGCGTCCCGGTCCGCCAACTTGGCGCGGGCCAGGGCGATCATGGGCGGCGACAGGTCGACTCCCGTGACCCGAAAGCCCCGTTCGGCGGCGAGCAGGGACAGGCTGCCCGTGCCGCAGCCGAGGTCCAGCAGGTCACCGGGGTGCTCCGGAAGCCATGCCGCCAACCGGGCGGCCCAGGCCGCGCGGACCGCCGGATCGCGCAGCCCGTGGTCGGGCTCGTCGTCGAACGTGGCCGCCTCGGCGTCCCAGTTCACGTCCACACTCGGGGCCGCCGAGGTTTCGGCCCCCTTCTTCTTGGCCATGTACCTGGTCATGCCACCACAGTGACAGCCGCCGCTGACAGTCAGGTCATGACAAGGAGGCAGCAATGCGCCGAGTGACCGTGCACAAGCCCCTGAAGAGGGCCGCCTCCCGCCGGGAGCGAGAGGAAGCCGACGAGCGCACCACCGAACGCTCCGAGGTACGCAAGGACATCGCACGCGTCTGGTGGCCTGACAACTGAACCTCCTTCGCGCGCACGGCACTTGGGATCAGCACAGCACCTGGGGTCAGTCGAACACCGAGGTGCAGGTGGTCGCGGTGGCGTGGGCCGGGTCGAGGGCGTTGGCCACCTCGTGGAAGGCGATCCGGTCGATCAGGCCTATTGCCAGGTGCTCGGAGAGGTCGACGGGACACAGGCTCTGCACCAGGACGTTGTGGACGTCCGAGCCACTGAGGAACTGCGACCGGTACGGCGTGACGACCTCGTCGTACTGAGTGGCGATGACCGTGTAGTGGACGCCGGGCACGGTGTCGCCGCCCGCGTTGAGCTTGGTCAGGAACGCCGAACCGGCCATCTGGTCGGCGACGCCGGGTACCGCGAGGGAGAGCAGGTCCTCGGCGCCGGGGAAGTACGGCAGCAGGTTGGCGAGCCCGTTCAGGGTGGTGCCGTGGTTGTCGGGCGCGATGCCGACGAGGGAGTTCACCTTGGCCGCGCCGCCGAGGAACTTGAGGTAGTAGCGCGGCATCATGCCGCCCTGTGAATGGCCGACGAGATCGGCCTTGGCCGTGCCGGTCGCGGTGAGCACCCGGTCGACGAAGGCCTGGAGTTGCCCGGCGGAGTCGGCGATGGGGGCCAGCCCGTGGAAGAGGGGGACGCCGGGCAACTGACCGTAGTCGAGCGAGAAGACGCAGTAGCCGCGGTTCACCAAGTAGGGCGCGAGAGCCAGCCAGTTGTCGACGGAGTTCCCGAACGTGCCGTGCACGAGGACGACGGGGCGGGGGTGGGCGGCGGACGGCTCGCAGGAGTAGTCGTTCCAGCCCTGGTGCGACGCGGCGGGTTCGGCGGTGGCGGCCCCGGCGGTGGTGACGGGGACGAGGACGGCCGCGACGGTCAGCAGCAGCGCGGCCAGCGGTCTGAGCAGGCGTTTCCACGGCAGCATCGGGTGATCTCCTTGCGACTCACGGACGGGGTGCGACGGTCGGTCGTCCTGTGATCCGGATCACGAGGATGCTGTTCTTTCGCCAAGTTACGAACGCGTAGCGCAGACGGGAAGTTACGCGTCGGTAAAACTTCCGCGCTTCCCTACCCTTCCCGTTGGAGTTACAGTAATCGAACGAACGTACGACAGACATGTTGGGCGAATGGTCGAAAATGGGGTGGAGTAGTGGAGGTGCGACATGGCGGGCTTCGCTCATCTGCATGTCGCGTCCGGTTACTCCGCCCGGTACGGCGGCGCCCATCCCGAGCACCTCGTCCGGCGGGCGGCCGAGCGCGGCATGCGCGCGCTCGCGCTCACCGACCGGGACACCGTCACCGGCGTCGTACGGTTCGCCGAGGCCTGCGCCAAGGACGGGATCCGGCCGCTGTTCGGGGTCGACCTCGCGGTGGAGGCCCTCGCGCCCCCTCCCCCGGCCCCACGCCGCCGCACCCCGGCGCGCGGTGGCGCGCATGTGGTCGAGCCACCGCTGCGGATCGTGCTGCTCGCCCAGGACCGGGCGGGCTGGGCCCGGCTCTGCCGCATCACCTCGGCCGCCCACGCCGACGCCCTGGACGGCAGGGCGCCGGTGGTGCCCTGGCAGGCGCTGCGCGCGTACGGCGGTCCCGGTCTGACCGTCCTGCTCGGACCGCTCGCGGAGCCGGTACGGGCACTGGCGGCGGGCCGGGAGGACGTCGCGGTGAAGCTGCTGGCGCCCTGGCGGGAGATCTTCGGGACCGGGGCCCGGCTGGAAGCCGTGGCCCATCACCGGTACGGCACCGGGCCCGGCTCGCTCCGGCTGGCCGCCCGCACCCTGGCGCTGGCCGACCGCACCGGCACCACCGCCGTGCTCTCCAACGCCGTGCGCTACGCCGACCCCGACCAGCACCGCCTCGCCGATGTCCTGGACGCCGCGCGGCTGTTGCGGCCCATCGACCGGCGCCGCCTGGACAGCGGGCAGCGCTGGCTCAAGGACGAGGCCCGGATGGCGGACCTCGCGCGGAGGGTCGCGGACTGCGCCGGAGCGGACGCCCGGCGGGCTAGCCGCCTGCTCGCGGACACCGCCGCCACGGCCGCCGCGTGCACGCTCGACCCCGTGGCGGACCTCGGCCTCGGCACCTCGCATCTGCCGGAGCCGGAGGTGTTCGGCGCCGACCCCGGTGCGGGCGGCGCGGCGCGGCTGCTGCGGCAGCGGTGCGCGGAGGGCCTGGCCCGGCGCGGCCTGGACCGGGACCGGGCCGCGCGCGACCGGCTGGCCGAGGAGCTGGCCGTGATCTCCCGGCTGGGCTACGACGCGTACTTCCTCGCCGTCGGCCAGGTCGTCGCCGACATCCGGGCGAAGGGCATCCGGGTCGCGGCCCGCGGCTCGGGCGCCGGGTCGATGGTGTGCCACGCGCTGGGCATCGCCACCGCCAACCCGCTCGACCACCGGCTGCTGTTCGAACGCTTCCTGAGCGTGCGCCGGGCCTCGCTGCCCGACATCGACATCGACGTGGAGTCCGCCCGGCGGCTCGAGTGCTACGACGCGATCTTCGAACGGTTCGGCAAGGAGCGGGTGGCGGTCACCGCGATGCCCGAGACCTACCGGGCCCGCCGCGCCCTGCGGGACACCGGCCTCGCCCTCGGGATCGCGCCCGCGGAGGTCGACCGGATCGCCAAGAGCTTCCCGCACCTGCGGGCCGCGGACATCACCGGCGCGCTCGCCGAACTGCCCGAGCTGCGGCAACTGGCGGCCGAGGCGGACCGGTTCGGGCCGCTGTGGGAGCTGGCCGAAGGGCTCGACTCCCTGATCCACGGCATGGCCATGCACCCCTGCGGTGTGGTCATCAGCGACGCGACGCTCCTGGACCGGCTGCCGGTGCAGCCGACCCCGCAGGGCCGGTACCCGATGGCGATGGCGGCGAAGGAGGAGACCGAGGCGCTGGGCAACATCAAGCTGGACGTCCTGGGCGTACGGATGCAGTCCGCGATGGCCCATGCCGTGGCGGAGATCGAGCGGACGACCGGCGACCGGATCGATCTGGACGACCCGAAGCAGGTGCCGCTCGACGACGTCTTCGCGTTCAAGCTCATCCAGGACAGCCAGACCCTCGGCCTGTTCCAGTTGGAGTCCCCCGGCCAGCAGGACCTGCTCTCCCGGTTGCAGCCCCGCGATCCGCAGGACGTCATCGCCGACATCAGCCTCTTCCGTCCCGGACCGGTCGCCGGGGGCATGCCCGAGCGGTACATCGCCGCGCGCCACGGCGACGCTCCGGCCTACGCCCACCCGGACCTGGAACCGGTGCTCGCCGACACCTACGGCGTGACCATCTGGCACGAGCAGATCATCGAGACGCTGTCGGTGCTGACGGGCTGCGACCTCGCCCTGGCCGAGGTCGCCCGGCGGGCGCTCGGCGACAAGGCGCGGCTGCCCGGGGTCAGGGACTGGTTCCACCGCGAGGCGCGCGCCCGCGGGTACGCCCCCGAGGTCCTGGACGAGGTCTGGAGGACCGTCGAGGCCTTCGGCTCCTACGGCTTCTGCCGGGCGCACGCGGTCGCCTTCGCCGTACCGGCCCTGCAGAGCGCCTGGCTCAAGGCGCACTACCCGGCGTTCCTGCTGGCCGGTCTTCTCGAACACGACCCCGGTATGTGGCCGAAGCGCGTCCTCGTCGCGGACGCCCGTCGCCGCGGTGTGCCGGTCCTGCCCGTCGACATCAACCGCTCCGGGACGCGGCACACCGTGGAGCGGACCGACGAGGGGCGGTGGGGTGTGCGGCTCGCGCTGTCCGCGGTGCGCGGCATCAGCGACGCCGAGTGCGCGCGGATCGAGGCGGGCCGGCCGTACGGATCGCTGTCGGACTTCTGGCAGCGGGCCCACCCGAGCCGGCCCGTCGCCGAACACCTCGCGGAGATCGGCGCGTTGGCCCCTCTCCACGACGGGCGTCTGACGCGCCGCGATCTGCTGCTGCAGATCTCCGAGGTGCACCGGCAGTCCCGTACCCGGTCCGCGGGGACGGGCCAACTGCCCCTGGACGCGGGCGCGGTCGGCGGGTCGGAGCCGAGCGGTCTGCCGGAGCTGACCGGGCGCGAGACCCTGAGCGCGGAGCTGAGCACCCTCGGTATCGATGTCTCCCGGCATCTGATGGAGCATCACCACCGGCTGCTGCGGGAGATCGGCGCGACCGACGCGGCGCATCTGGCCGGGGCGCGCCCGGGGCGGCAGGTCCTCGTCGCCGGGGTGCGGGCGGCGACCCAGACCCCGCCGATCCCCAGCGGCAGGCGGATCATCTTCGTCACCCTGGAGGACGGCTCCGGCCTGGTCGATCTGGCGTTCTTCGAGGACTCGCACCCGGCCTGCGCGCACACCGTCTTCCACAGCGGACTGCTGCTGGTACGCGGCACGGTCCAGGTGCGCGGCACGCGCCGTACGGTCGTCGGCACCATGGCCTGGGACCTGGAGCGGATCGCCGCCGCCCGCCGCGACCACGGCCCCGAGGCCGCCCTCGCCCTGCTCGGCGCCGACCGCCCGCACCCGACCCCGGCCCAGCCACAGCGCACTCTGGCCAACGGCACGACGGGCGCCCGGCTGCACCCGTACGCCGATCTGCTCCCGGCGGGCGACCGCTCGGCCGATCTGAAGAAGCTCGGCTACACGAGCCCCGGTTCGGCGGGCTGAGGTGCCGATCCCGCCAGCGCCTTCTCGTGCTGCATCCGCGTCAGCCCCAGGACGACGGCGATGGCGAGCACCGCGGCCACAGCGTCGAGGACATCGGCGACCAGCATCATCCGGGACGCGTCGTGCAGTTCCGAAGCGGTCTCGGCGCGGGAGTACGACCGGGAGGCGGCCCGGCCCCCGAGGAGCGAGATGATCCACAGCGACCACCAGGCATTGACCAGCCCGTGCGAGCGGCGCGCCCCCCAGGCGGTGCTGGCGTCCCAGATATCGAGGGTGATCCGGCGCGGGAACCAGAGGTTCACGACGGGGGTGAACCAGGCGCCGATCGCCCAGCCGCGCGCCTTGCTGTGCGCGGACCGGTCGAACACCTCGGCGTTGACCCGCACCCGGTAGAACCAGCAGAGGTACACGGCGACGCTGGCCACCAGCGTCGCGACCTGGGCGACGCCCGCCAGGGAGTAGACGTTGTCGGAGTGGTCGGCGCGCCGGGTCACGTCGGCGCCGTAGACGCCGTCCATGAGGTCGCCCGTGACGTCGAGTTGCAGGAAGTCCGCCCAGACGGCGAACAGGTCCGCCACGATGACGAGTCCGAGCATGGCGGCGGCGGCCCGGCCGAGCCCGACGGGCGACCGCAGCCAGGGGCCGGGGGCACCTCCGTACGCCGGGCCGGGTGGGGGCGTGACGGCGCACTGGGCGCACAGAGTGCCGCCGGGCACGGCGGCGACGCGGTGACAGCGGGCACAGAGCATGCGGGTCCCCCCGGAAAGGCGCACAAGACAGGCACAGACATGGAAACGCCGTGCGCGACTCTCCCCGAGACGCACACACAGCCTCCGGAACATACGTTTCCGCAGCGTTACGTGTCCACCTCAATGGACTTCACGGAGTCGCACAAATATTCGAACAAGGTCTACGGTGGAGACACGGAGCGCCCGCGAGAGACAGGGCGCCCGGTGAATCCCGGGAGGTGCGGAATGGCCATGCGGCAGCGGCACATCGCCCACCTCCATCTGCACGCCGCGCTGACGGAGGACACGTACGCCGACATCCTCGAGCTGATGTCCGGCATCACGCCGCATGTCCAGGCCGTCCCACCGAGCGCCGTCCAGCTCGATCTGACCTCGGCGCTCCGGTACTTCCAGCAGTCCCCCTACGACATGGTCCAGATGGCGATGCTCCGGCTGAAGGCCCTCTACGGCATCGAGTCCAGCGCCGGGCTCGCGGGCAACCGCATGCTGGCCGTCATGGCGGCCGACGCGTCGGCGCCGGGAGACACCACCTGGGTCCCCGCCGAGCAGGCCGCCGCATGGCTGCGCCCCCGTCCGCTCATCGCGCTGCCGGGGATCGGCCGCGTCACCGCGACCACCCTCCACCGCTACGGGCTGCACACCATCGGCCAGATCGCCGACCTGCCCCCGGCGACCCTGCAACGCCTCCTCGGGGTCGGCCAGGCCCGGCTGCTGTCCGAACGCGCCCGCGGCCATGACCCCCGCCCGGTCGCCCCGCTGGAACCGGCGGCGCAACTGACCGCCGATCTCGTCTTCGACCGGGACTGTCTCGACCCGGCGGAGCACCACCGAGCCGTGCTCGGCCTCGCCGAGCAGATCGGCATCCGCCTGCGCGGCGAGGGCCAGGTCACCGGCCGTATCACCCTCACCGTGCGCTACGCCGACCGCAGTTCGACCACCCGGACACGCAAGCTGGCCGAAGCCACCGACCACTCGCCCGCCCTCGCCACCGCCGCCCTCGGCCTGTTGACCGGTCTGGGGCTGCAACGGGCGCGGGTGCGTGCCCTCGCGTTCCGCGCCGACGCTCTGCTGCCGGCCGGTGCCGCGCACCGCCAGCTCTCCCTGGACCCCGGCGACGACCGCGCCCGCGCCGCCGAGGCCGCCGCGGACAAGGCCCGCCGCCGCTTCGGCTCGGGCGCCGTGCACCCCGCCACGCTGGCCGACGGCCCTCGGGGGCCGGCCTCGGCCATGCGATAGACGGGCGGGCGGAAAGGCGGGCGGGCGGACAGGCGAAGGTCCCGCCCCCGAAGTGCGCGGGGCGGGACCTCACTCGGTGCGGGACGGGTCAGCCGATCTCGGCACCCACGGCCGACAGCGCCTTGGTGACGGGCTGGAAGAAGGTCTCGCCGCCCGAGGTGCAGTCGCCGCTGCCGCCGGAGGTGAGGCCGATCGCGCTCTCACCGTCGAAGAGCGCGCCACCGCTGTCGCCGGGCTCGGCGCAGACATCGGTCTGGATGAGGCCGTTGACCGTGCCCTCCGCGTAGTTCACGGTGGCGTCCAGACCGGTGACGGTGCCGGAGTGCACCTGGGTCGTGGAACCGCTGCGGCTCACCTTCTCGCCGACCGTCGCCTCGGCCGCCTTGGTGATGGTCTGCGTGGAGCCGTTGTAGAGGTCGACCGCGCTCGGGTGGTCCACGTCCGCCGTGTACTTGACCAGCCCGTAGTCGGTGCCCGGGAAGCTGGACTCCGCGTTCTCGCCGATCTCGGTGCCGTCGGAGTCCGACCAGGTGGAGATCGCCTCGGTGCAGTGCCCGGCGGTGAGGAAGTACGGCTCGCCGTCCTTGACCACGTTGAAGCCGAGCGAGCAACGCCCGCCGGACCCGGTGATCGCGTCACCGCCCGCGATGAACGCCTTGTACTCGGCCTTGGTCCTGCGCAGTTCGGCCCGCCCGCCCAGACCGTCGACGACCTTGCTGAGCTTCGCCCACTCGGCCTTCGAGACGGTCCTGTCGGCCGTGACGACGACCTTGTTGCTACGGGGGTCGGTCGCCCACGAGGTGCCGGGGATGGTGGCGTCCTTCGTGAGCTCGGTGCGGGCACCCGCCAGTTCGGTCAGGGAGTTCTCGACGATTCTGGCCTTGGCCCCGGCCGCCCGGACGGTCTGCGCGGCCTGCGCGTCGACCACGTTGACGACGAGGTGCTTCGTCTTCGCGTCGTAATACGTTCCGGCCGCTTCGGCGCCCAGATCCTTCCCGAGCGTCGAGGCGAGCTTTCCGGCCGCGCCGACCGAGAGTGTGTGGGGCACCTCGGTCTTCGGGGCCTCGCTCGCGTTCGCGTTCTGGAAGGTGACAGCGGCGACGATCAGCGCGGTGACACCCGCGCCCGCCAGCGCCGCGCGCCGCTTGGGTATGTGTCGGTGCTTCAACTCGCGTCCTCCTGTGGGGGGTCCGGCCGCGCGGGGAATGTGGGGACCGTCGCGGCCGGAAGGCGTACGGGGACGGAGGCGGCGTAACTGCTGGGGGCCGCGTCCGAACCCGCCGTGCGGCGCCCACTATTCCGAGGCCGACAGGGCGCACACAAGGTCGACTTCAGGACGCGTGTACGTCAACGAACCTACGGTCGCGAAGGGTTGAGCCTCGCCTGGTCGTCGCCGCGCTGTTCCCATCGCAAACACTGACGGTCGACCGTCCGTGCGCGGCCTGCGAGGTCTAGTCCTGTCCGGATCTCATCGTCTCGGGGTGCGGGGCCATGAGGGTAATGGGGTGCGGGAGTTGCTTCTGCATCGATTGCTCGGCGGCCCCCGAAGGGGTGCGGACACGCACGAGCCCCCGTGCGTCGTCAACGCACGGGGGCTCGGGTGCCGCCGACTGCGGAACGGCGGCCGGGCGGGTCAGCCGATGCTCACGCCGAAGTGGCTGAGGGCCGCGGTGACCGGCTGGAAGAAGGTCGTGCCGCCGGAGGTGCAGTCGCCGCTGCCGCCGGAGGTCAGACCGTAGGCCACGGAACCACCGTAGAGGGGACCGCCGCTGTCGCCGCCCTCGGCGCAGACCGTGGTCTGGATGAGGCCGTAGACGATGCCGTCACTGCCGTAGTTGACGGTGGCGTTCAGCGCGGTGACCGTGCCGCTGTGCGTGCCCGTGGTGGAGCCGCGCCGGGAGACGGTCGTCCCCACGCTCGGGGTGGCGGCGCTGGAGATGGTCTGGCTGCCGACCGTACTCGGGTGCGAGATCGAGGAGTTGGTGTACTTCACCAACGCGTAGTCGCTGCCCGGGAAGGTGTAGCCGGAGTTCGTGCCGAGCACCGTGCCGTGACCGGAGTCGGAGTACCACGTGGAGGCGACCGCCCCGCAGTGCCCGGCGGTCAGGAAGTAGTACGTGCTTCCGCTGTGCACGTTGAAGCCGAGCGAGCAGCGGTAGGAGCCGCCGTAGATGGCGTCACCACCGGAGATCAGCTTGCTGAACCTGCCCGGCGTGTGCTTGATGGTGAGGGCGTCGGCGTTGCTGCCCGCCGCCTCCTTGATCTTCGCGATGTCGGCGTCGGAGACCCTGCTGTCGACGGTGACGACGACGCGGTGCGTCGCGGGGTCGACGGCCCAGGCGGTGCCCGCGACATCGGACTTGAGCACCGAGTCGCTCACACTGCTGAGCTGCTGCGCACTGAAGGTCTGTGCGTCACTCGCGTTCGCGGTGGGGACGGCGAACGCCGCCGCGGCCAGGAATCCGGAGGCCACGGCGATCAGCCGGGTCCATCTGGTGGCGGTGCGTGTGGGGGTGGTGCGCTTGATCCTCACTTGTCGTTCCCTCCAAGGGAATTCGGGGGCCCGCGCTGTGGGGTTGGGGCCCGTGAGGCGCAGTCAGGAGCGGTATGCCCGGATTGCGAACATGCCGTGCTCCTGACAAGCACTACGGGGAGTATTCGGGCGTACGGCCGAACGGCGCAAGGGTGCCTTTCGGCCGTAGAACCCTCAACTCCCTTGAGATCATGGTGCGTTGCGGTCCGGCGGGCCCACCGGACCGTGGCTCAGCAGTCGCAGCCGCAGTCACACCCGTCGCAACTGCAGCAGTTGCTGCAGCAGTCACAGCCATCACCACAGCTCTCGCAGCAGTCGCAGCAGTCAGCGCAGTCACGGCACCAGCCCTCGCGCCGCTGCCGCGACCAGGCCCCCTCGTAGTGATCGGCGCAGCACACCTTGCACGTGCAGCACAGCCCGACGGCGACCGCGCACCCGGCGAGGAAGCCCCGGCCGGGGCGCGGCGGCTCACCGCCGGGGTGGCCGCCGCCCGGCGGACCGTCCGGGTCGTACGGGTGCCGGGGCGGCGCGTAGGGGCCCTGCGGGGCCTGCGGACCACCCGGCGGCGGGCCGAACGCGCCCTCCGCGCCGTGCGAGCAGGACTCGGTGCCGAAGGCCCGGTCCACCGAGCGCCGCAGTTCGTGCACGAGCAGCACATGCGCGAGCTGTCGGCCGGTGTCCTCGCCCTCCGCGCAGGAACCCCACTCCACCTCGCGCAGCGCGAGCCGGATCCCGTACAGGGCGTCATCGGCCAGGCGGCGGGCCTCCGTCAGCGAGGTCCCGGTGTGGGTGAGCGGGTTCCAGGCGCCCGCCGCCGCGTCGGCCTCCTGGTCCTCCACGGCGTCCAGCAGATGCGCGAGCCGCCCGAAGAGCCGCCCGGCCTCGGCCAGCGGCGCGGCGTTGCCGGGGCGCCCGGCCAGCACCGCCGTGTGCGCGAAGGCGGCGGCGGTGGCGGTCTCGGTCGGCTCGGTGACGGTCAGGATCGAGGTGCCGGGCCCGGCGAGCGTCTCGATGCCGACCTGGCGGTCCACGGCGTCCACGAGCACGGCGGTGTCGAAGCCGACGGCCGAGCCGCCCCGCGCCCCGGCCCGGCCCCAGCTCGCGGCGACCCGGCGCGCGGCGACCGCCACCGGCCTGCGCGCCAACAGCCCGTCCCCGTCGGCCGCGTGGTCGCGCACCTTGGCGGCGGCGAGCACCAGCGAGACGGCGGCGGCGAGCCGCGCCCCCTCACCCCGCGCGACGGAGGCGGTGCGCATCCCGCGCAACGGACAGGGGCCCGCGGTGCGCCGACCGCCGTCGGCCCGCTCCACCTGAGCCTCCGTCAGCACGGAGATGAGCAGCCCGTCGTAGTTCGTCACCACCCGGGCCAACTGTCCGTGGTCCTCGCGCAGCGCGAGACACAGCCCGCACAGATGCGCCATCCATTGGGCACTCAGGCCCTCTCCCAGCCGGTGACGGCAGGGCCGCACGATGCCGAACACGACACTCCCCCATGGTTCGTACGACGTTGAGCGGCGGCATCGTATCTGCCCCCTCGTTCACCCGTACGCACCGACCGTCACCCATCCGCCGTCGTAGATCATATTTCACTCACAGTCAGCAGCCGTACGCCCCAAGCCCCTTGGGGGAAGCGGGCCCTCGACGGACGCGTTGTGCACCAGTACCGTCACGAAACCCCCGCGCGGCGCCTATCCCCTTGGCGCCGCATCCGCATCATGAACGACCATGGGATGGCGCAGGGCGTGAAGACCGCTGTGAGAGGAGGCGTCCATGGGATCGGTGCGCAAGGCGAGTGCCTGGCTTGGCCTCGTCGACGACAACGATGACGAGCGTTACTACGAAGACGACTACGCGGAGGGCCAGGAGCAGGGCGAGGCCTGGGTGACCGACCCCCGTGTGCAGGTCGCGTCCGACACGGCGGCGGACAAGGGCCGGCGGATCGGCACGGTGACCCCGGACAGCTTCCGGGACGCCCGGATCATCGGCGAGCTGTTCCGGGACGGCGTCCCGGTCATCATGAACCTCACGAGCATGGAGGGCGCCGACGCCAAGCGCGTCGTGGACTTCGCGGCGGGCCTGATCTTCGGCCTGCACGGCTCGATCGAGCGTGTCTCCACCCGGGTCTTCCTGCTGACCCCCGCGCACACGGAGATCGTCAGCGGCGAGGCCGGGAGCCGACGGGACAAGGGCTTCTTCAACCAGAGCTGAGGCAGGGCCGCTCAACCGGCCCCGCCCGCTCGGGGATCCGTCAGCGGAAGGCGTCGAGCCCGGTGAGTGCCTTGCCCAGCACGAGCTGGTGCATCTCGACGGTGCCCTCATAGGTGAGCACCGACTCCAGGTTGGTGGCGTGCCGCATCACGGGGTACTCCAGCGAGATCCCGTTGGCGCCGAGGATCGTGCGCGCGGTGCGGCAGATCTCGATGGCCTCGCGGACGTTGTTGAGCTTGCCGAAGCTGACCTGTTCGGGGCGCAGCCGTCCCGCGTCCATGCGCCGCCCCAGATGGTGGGCGAGCAGGATCCCCTTGTGCAGTTCGACCGCCATGTCGGCGAGCTTGGCCTGGGTGAGCTGGAAGCCGCCGATGGGCCTGCCGAACTGCTCCCTGGTCTTCGCGTACTCGACGGCGGTCTCGAAGCAGGTGCGGGCGGCGCCCATGGCCCCCCACACGATCCCGTACCGGGCGTGGGAGAGGCAGCCGAGCGGCCCCTTGAGTCCGACGACGCCGGGCAGGACGGCGTCGGCGGGCAGCCGTACCTCGTCGAGGACCAGCTCACTGGTGACGGACGCCCGCAGCGACCACTTGTGCTTGATCTCGGGGGCGGCGAAGCCGGGACGGTCGGTGGGGACGACGAATCCGCGGATCCCGTCGTCGGTACGCGCCCAGACGACGGCGACTCCGGCGACGGACCCGTTGGTGATCCACATCTTGCGGCCGCTGAGCACCCAGTCGGACCCGTCGCGCTTGGCGTAGGTGCGCAGGGCGCCCGGGTCGGAGCCGTGGTCGGGCTCGGTGAGTCCGAAGCAGCCGATGACCTCACCGGCCGCCATCCGGGGCAGCCACTGCTGCTTCTGCTCCTCGCTGCCGAACCGGTGGATCGCGTACATCGCGAGGGAGCCCTGCACGGACACCAGGGAGCGGATCCCGGAGTCGGCGGCCTCCAGCTCCAGACAGGCGAGCCCGTACTGCACGGCACCGGCCCCGGCGCATCCGTACCCGGTCAGGGACATCCCGAGGGCGCCGATACGGCCCAGCTCCCGGGCGAGTTCCCGGATCTCGGGCAGTTCGCCGCGCTCGTACCAGTCGGCGATGTGCGGCAGTACGCGCTCGGCCGCCCAGCTCCGCACGGTGTCCCGGATGGCGAGATCCTCGGCGTCCAGCAGGTCGTCGAGCCCGAGCGGATCGGTGGGGTCGAAGGACGGCATCGTCGGGGACGCGGACATGGGCAGCCTCCGTGACACTGAAAACTAGCAGCGCTAACACGGCGACGTTACGGGGCGGTCGCGCGGTGCGTCCACTCCCGGGGCCCGGTGACGGGGCGGCGCGCCGCGGTCACGCGGAGATGCGGGTGTTCCTGTCGTCGTGGCGGGCCTCGCGGGGTGCCGGGACCGCGCTCGCCGGGGTGTCCGGGGCGGGCGGCGCCGGGGTGTCCTCCGGGGCGGGCGGCTCGCAGGTCATGACCCGCGGCAGCCGCAGGGCCATGACCGCGCCGAGCAGCAGCAGGCCCACGCTGACGAACAGCGTCACATGCAGGCCGTGCACGAAGGACTCCCGCGCGGCCTGGCGCAGGGCCGCGCCGCGCGTGCCGCCGAGGCGGTCGGCGACCTCGTACGCCTCGCCCAGCGAATGAGCGGCGGACTTGGAGGCGGACGCGGGGACGCCGCGCACCGAGGACAGACCGGGCGCGTAGGCCGCGTTCATCACACTGCCCAGCAGCGCGATCCCGATGCCCGCGCCGAGCTGGTACGACGTCTCGCCGACCGCCGCGGCCCCGCCCGCCTGGGTCTGCGGCGCCTCGCTCAGCATCGACTCGTACGCCCCGAAGAGCGTCGTCTCCAGGCCGAAGCCGAGCAGGACGAAGCCGGACAGCAGCAGAGTCGAGTTGTCCTTCGTGCCCATCGCGGTCAGCAGGGTCACCGCCGCGGCCGTGACGCAGAAGCCGGAGACGACCATGCGGCGCGGGCCGAAGCGCTGGAGCACGCTGCGGCCGGCCAGGCCCGCCGCCATCGCCGCGAAGGTCAGCGGCAGCAGCCGCAGCCCGGTCTGGAGCGGGGAGAGGTGCAGCACCAGTTGCAGATACTGCGCGGCGATCAGTTCGAGACCGACCAGCGCGAGCATCGCCAGCACGATGCACCCCACCGAGGTGCTGAAGGCGGGCCGGGCGAAGGTCCGCAGGTCGATCAGCGGGTGCGTACGGCGGCGCTGACGGCGCACGAACGCGGTCAGCAGGCCCCCGCCGGTCAGCAGGAAGAGCAGGGTCCACAGGCCGAACGGCGCCTCGCCGCCGAGCCGCTTCACGCCGAGGACGAGCAGGAAGAGACCGGCCGCCGCCATCAGCGCGCCGACCACGTCCCAGGGACCGTCGCGCTCGCCCTTCGACTCCGGCAGCAGCATCCGCCCGACGGGCAGGCTGACCAGCATCAGCGGGATGTTGATGAGGAAGACCGACCCCCACCAGAAGTGCTCCAGCAGGAAGCCGCCGAGCAGCGGTCCGATCGCCGCGCCCACCGCGGCCACCGCGCTCCAGATGCCGATCGCCAGCGCCCGCTCACGGCGGTCGGGGAAGACATGGCGCAGGATGGACAGGGTCGCGGGCATGATCATCGCGCCGCCCACGCCGAGCAGGGCCCGTGCCGCGATCAGTACGTGGGCGTCATGGGCGAGGGCCGCCACCCCGGAGGCGACGCCGAAGAGGGCGTATCCGGCGAGCAGGACCCGTCTGCGCCCGACCCGGTCGCCCAGCGTGCCGAAGAGGATCAGCAGCGAGGCGCACACCAGCGGGTAGGCGTCGACGATCCAGAGCAGCTCCATCGCGCCCGGCTTGAGGTCCTCGCTGACGGCGGGCACCGCGACATGCAGCACGGTGGCGTCGACGGCGACGAGCAGCAGGCTGACGCAGAGCACGACGAGCACGACCCAGCGGCGCGCACCGGCCCCGGTCTCCCGACGGCGCGATGCGGCGGCGGCCGTGGTCGTCCCGGACATGTACGTACCTCCCAGATGATCCCTCGCTTCAGCGGATCCACGGGAGGGGGACGACCCCGCGGCTGCGGCCGGGAGGAGCGGTACTCCGTGGCCCACGCAACGATGCGAGTGAGTCGCCAGCGTACGCGAGTTCCGACGGCCGTCGCGTGGCGGACCTCTCATGTTCCACGGGAAGCGGGTGTGGCATGCACCACGCCTCCCCGGAACCGCCACATCCGCGGGGCGCATCCGAGCCCCCGCGACCTCGATAATCGAGCGCGTGACCGATCTTGAAACGCGCCTGGCGCCGCCGTCCCGCGCCGGTGCCGTGCGCCGGGCCGCCCCCGCTCTGGCGGGGTACGCGGCGGTCCGCGCGGTGGGCCTCGTCGTGCTCGCGCTGTGGAGCGCGGCGCGGGGCACGAGCGCGCACACACTGCTGACCGCGCGCTGGGACGCGCTCTGGTACACCCGGGTCGCCGAACTCGGCTACGGCTACGAGGTCCGCCTCCCGAACGGCGACGTGCACTCCAACCTCGCCTTCTTCCCGCTGCTGCCCTGGCTGGAGCGGGCGGGCGCGGCGCTGACCCCGCTGTCGTACGCCGACGCGGGGCTCCTCGTCACCACGCTCGCCTCCCTGGCCGCGGCCTGGGGGATCTTCGCCGTCGCCGAACATGTGTACGACCGCCGGGTGGGCGTCTGCGCGGTACTGGTGTGGGCGGCGCTGCCGGTCGGGGTCGTGCAGTCGATGGCGTACAGCGAGTCCCTGTTCACGGCGCTGGCCGCCTGGGCGCTGTACGCGGTGCTGACCGGCCGCCTGGTCACGGCGGGTCTGCTCGCCTCGCTGGCGGGGCTGACCCGGCCGGTGGGGGCCGCGGTCGTCGCGGCCGTGTGGGCCGCCGCGCTCACCTCGTACCTGCAAGACCGGCGCACGCGCGGGGGCGCGCGATCGATACTCCCCGCCGTCGGCATGCTTCTCGCTCCCCTCGGCGCCGCCGGGTACGTCCTGTGGGTCGGGCGGCGCACCGGCCAGGGTCTCCTCGGCTATCTGGACGTCCAGGCGGGCTGGCGCAACGGCTTCGACGGCGGCTACGCCTTCGCCCGCTTCATCGCGGGCAAGTTCACCTCCTTCCCCGCCGCCCTGGCCGGTGTCGGCCTGATCGCCGGGGTCGTCCTGGTCCTCTGGCTGTACGGGGTGGGCGTACGGCAGCGCCAGCCGCTGCCGCTGCTCGTGTACACGGGGGTGGTCACCGCGCTCGCGCTGTGCGCGTCCAGCTACTTCGGCTCGAAACCCCGCCTTCTGCTGCCCGCCTTCCCTCTGCTGCTGCCCCTGGCCCGAGCCCTCGCCCGAGTACGTCTTCCCAGGTCGGCCACGGTCCTCGGCGCCGCCACGGCCGTCTCGGCCCTCTACGGCGCGTTCTGGCTGAACGGGTCGGGGCCGCCATGATCCATATCGCCGAAGCGGGCGAGCGGTGAGCGAATTCCGGTCCTCGGTATTCGGTGAAGGAATAGGTACGGAGCCTGAACGTGAGTTGTCATGGGAGTTACCGCGGTGAAGGGAATGAAGGAGCCGTGTCGCCGTCCATTGCCGAATTCACGGAAATCGACTTGCCCTTGAGAGCAATCCCACATCACATCGTCATTACAAATCCGGTGAATCGACCGGGCGGGCTGCTCACCCGCTGTAACGTCGATTGACGTGCGTACCGAAACCAAGCTGAGCCGTCTGGACCGGGTCTTCGCCCGGTTGGACCGTGAGCCGGAACGACCGGCCCACATCGACGTGCCCAGGATGAGCCGGCACCGGGTGGTCCTCTTCTCGGCGACCCTGGCCTTCTACGGGGCGATCGTGTGGGCGGTGGTCATCTCCTCCTGGCTCGTCCGGCTCGACTGGCAGGTCATGTTCTTCCGGCCGTACCAGCAGTGGCCGCAGGTCCACGCGTTCCTCGACTACTACGTGGTGCTGGGCCAGCGCGGCCCGACCGCCGTGATGGTCGCGGCCTGGCTGGGCTGGCGCTCCTGGCGGCAGCACACCCTGCGCCCGCTGCTCTCGCTGGGCACGGCGCTGCTGCTGCTGAACGCCACGGTGGGCGCCGCCAAGTACGGCATGGGCCGCCTCGGACCGCACTACGCGACGGTCATCGGCTCGAACGAGTTGTGGCAGGGCGGCGATATATTCCCTTCCGGCCACACCGCCAACGCCGTCGTGACCTGGGGCATCCTGGCCTATCTGGCGTCCACCCCGCGGGCCAGGCGATGGCTGTCCGCGCTCTCCGCGGTGATCTCCCTCGGCGTCGGCCTGACCACCGTCTACCTCGGTACGCACTGGCTGAGCGATGTGTTCCTCGGCTGGGCCGCGGGGCTGCTCGTCCTGCTGGCGCTGCCCTGGTTCGAGCCGCTGATCGCCCGTGCCGAGGTGGGCGTCTTCGCGCTGCGGGACCGTCTGCGCAGCCGCCGTGCCGCCACGGCGCCGGTCGCGGTCCCCGTCGGCGCACCGGCGACGGTCGTCCCGCCGCGCGTGGCCGGGGCCATGGACCAGGAGTCACCGTCCCAGAAGCCGGCCGCCGCCGCCCGTACGTCCCGGTCGCACGGCTATCTGACCCCCGGGCCGTACACACCCCGCTCGGAGCGCACCCCACTGACCCCGGTGGGCAGTCGCCGGCCGCCGCACACGGAACGAGTCCCGCGCGGCACCGCCTCGGCCCGGCCCGTAGCGGGCGGCTGAGCGGTTGTTCCCCTGCGGGCTCCGGTACGCGCCCGCTCGTCGAAGGCCCCGGCTCGGGTGAGCCGGGGCCTTCTTCACGGTCCGTCACAGAGGGCCGGTCAGCCCTTCCAGCAGCGTTTGACCCGGCCGTGCTCGACCTCGAAGTTCAGCCGTCCGTAGCGGTATTCCAGGGTGATGATCGCGCCCGGCGGCAGCGAGCGGACCGTGGTCCAGCCGCGCTCACGGGCGAGCCGCTCGGCGGCGGGGGCCGCCAGGCCGACATACGCCTCCGGCGGGTCCTCGGGGTCTGCGCCAGGGGTGGGAATGGGTGCCATGCGGCCACGTTAGGCCTCGGGCCCCGGCCACGGAAGTCGAGACCGGCCGTCCCGGCCTCACCTCCCCCTCCGGTCACGCTTCTGTCACAGAACCACGACACCCGTATCGCCTCACCGGCGTCACACGTACGAGGGGTTCCCGACGTGTCGCACACTTCCCCGTACGCAATTCGGGACCGGGCCGGGAAGCGGCGGGTGACGCTCCGTATTACCCGGCGGAATTACCCGCGCCGGGGCCGTTCCGGCCCTTTCCCTCTGGATTCCGGAATACCCAGCGCTGCGGCCTGATTCCGGCCGTGAAACGCGCGTCTTCGGCACGGGAATCCAGGGACGCCGCTACCGGAGCGCGGGTCCGCGGAGGCCCCGGACCGCGACGGGCGCGACGCGCGCGGGCACGGAGGCCGCGCGGAGGCATCCGGGACGGCGGACCGGGACAACCGGCCGGGCTCGGACGGTGACCGGCAACGCCCCGTCCGTCGGCGTCAGTTCACGTCAGCCCCTGTCACCCACGAGTCGGCGTTTCCCAGCCACCCATTCATTCGCTGATTTCCGGATATATCGATCAGCGACCCCGGCGGCACGTGGCCCTCGACATGGGTCAACTACCAGTCCGACAGGGGTAGTTGATGCCCAGGAACCCCACTCCCCCTCGCCCCCGCCCCCCGCTCCGGATGCCGCGACTCCGATCGCTTTCGGGCGTGACTTGGGCCATAGATCGCCCGTTGTCATCTGCATGGGCCGGGGACCCCCCGGGCTCATGGGCCGGGAGCCGCCCGGCACTGTCACGCACCGCATCCCGAGGGAGCCACCCGTGCCGCGCATGCTCGACGTCAGCGACGCCGTACGCGCCGAGATCGGCGACGAAGAAGCCGACCGGCTGCTCGCCGGAGTCAACGCCCCGGGCAGTTACGACTGCACTTCCTGCCGCACCCCGGGCGACTCCGAGCAGGAGCGCACCAGCACCGTCCTGTTCGTCGGCGAGGAGACCGCCGTTCTCGCCTTCGCCCACTCCACCTGTCTGCCCTCCCAGGTCGTCCAGGTCACCGAGGAGCAACTCCAGGGCGCCGTACGCTCCATCACCGCCGACGAGGGGGCCGCCAAGGACGTCCCCGAGCAGGCGGTGCTGGGCGTCACGAGCGGACTCGTCCTGATCGCCGGGGAGTTGCACCCCGCGCTCGTCGTGGAGCCGACCGCGCCCATCGTGCGGCCGGGCACGGTCGGCGTCGGCGACGACTTCCTGCCCCTGCTCATCGAGCAGGGCTTCATGCCGCTGACCACGATCGAGTCGATGCCGCCCGTCCTGCACGGCTGGTCGGTCCTGCTCGCGGTGGGCCAGTTGCACGCCGTGCTGCAACCGAGCAGCACCGGCGGCCAGCCGGTGGCCTGGTGGCAGGCGCACCAGCCGCTCCAGGTCACCGACGGCTGGCGCGCGGCGGCCAACAAGCACCAGCAGGTCCTGATGTTCGCGGCGCCGGTGGGCTCGATCGGCCGCCAGCCGCGCGAGGACCTGCTGCGCGGGGCGCTGGACCAGGCGGCGGCGAACGGTCAACTGGTCGCCGCCGCCCTGCCGCTGGCGGGCACCTGAGCCCGTACCGGGGCCAATGCCGGGGCGGCGCGGGGCCGCGGGCCTGATCAGCGCATCTCAGTGATCGACCGCATCTCTTGGGCGGCGGGGTCGTTGGCACCTACGTGCACGCATATGACGTCCCCGCCCGCCAGTCCTACGCGCCGCTCCCCTCCGGGCGAGCGGCCCAGGACAGCGCACAGGCCACGCCGATCTACGACGCGCTCTACGCCGAGTACGTCGCTTCGTTCCGGGCGTTCCCGGGCGATCGCAGCGACGAGGAGGAGCTGGGCTTCACCGCCTTCTCCCGCTCGCCGCACGACAGAGGCCCGTACGGCGCCCGGACGTACGGGAGCGGCCACAGCGTCCCCCAGCACGCGACCGGTCCCCTGGGCTCCCCGCACGGTCACCCGGGCCCGGCGTCCTCCGTCTGGCAGCAAGTGGCCCGGCACGCCCGGGGGATGCACCACGTCCCCGCGCTGCCGCCCGCGCCGCGCCAGGGACTGTAGCGGCACGCACGACCGTGAGCGGCGCACGCACGAGGGGCGGCTCCCACCGGGAGACCGCCCCTCGCCCATGACGCCGCAGCGCGTTACCGCCGCCTGCCGCTACTTCTTCTTGCCGCGCTTCTCGCGCACGCGCACCGAGATATGGATCGGCGCCCCTTCGAAGCCGAACTCCTCGCGCAGCCGTCGCTCGATGAAGCGGCGGTAGCCCGCCTCGATGAAGCCGGAGGCGAAGAGCACGAACCGCGGGGGCTTGGTGCCCGCCTGCGTACCGAAGAGGATGCGGGGCTGCTTGCCGCCGCGGACCGGGTGCGGGTGGGCCGCGACCAGCTCGCCGAGGAAGGCGTTGAGCCGGCCCGTCGGCACGCGCGTCTCCCAGCCCGCCAGGGCCGCCTCGATCGCCGGGACCAGCTTCTCCATGTGCCGCCCCGTGCGCGCCGAGACGTTGACCCGCGGCGCCCAGGCGACCTGGCCCAGCTCGGTCTCGATCTCCCGCTCCAGGTAGTAGCGGCGCTCCTCGTCCAGGGTGTCCCACTTGTTGATGGCGAGGACGAGCGCGCGCCCCGCCTCCACGGCCATGGTGACGATCCGCTGGTCCTGGACCGAGATGTTCTCCGAGCCGTCGATCAGGACGACGGCGACCTCGGCCTTCTCGACGGCCGCCGCGGTGCGCAGCGAGGCGTAGTAGTCGGCGCCCTGCTGGAGGTGGACCCGCTTGCGGATACCGGCCGTGTCGACGAACTTCCAGATCTTGCCGCCGAGTTCGATCAGCTCGTCGACCGGGTCGCGGGTGGTTCCGGCGAGTTCGTTGACGACGACGCGCTCCTCGCCCGCGACCTTGTTCAGCAGCGAGGACTTGCCGACGTTCGGGCGGCCGATCAGGGCGACGCGGCGCGGTCCGCCGAGGGCGGCGGCGAAGGTCTGGGCGGGCGCCTCGGGCAGCGCCTCCAGGACGGCGTCCAGCATGTCGCCGGTGCCGCGGCCGTGGAGGGCCGAGACCGGGTGGGGCTCGCCGAGGCCGAGGTTCCACAGGTAGGACGCGTCGGCCTCGCCGCTCGGGCCGTCGACCTTGTTGGCGCACAGCACGACGGGCTTGCCCGCCTTGCGCAGCAGTCGTACGACGGCCTCGTCGGTGTCGGTGGCGCCGACCTTGGCGTCCACGACGAAGACGACCGCGTCGGCCGCCTCGATCGCGTACTCGGCCTGCGCGGCCACGGAGGCGTCGATGCCGAGGACGTCCTGCTCCCAGCCGCCGGTGTCCACGACCTTGAAGCGGCGGCCCGCCCACTCCGCCTCGTAGGTGACGCGGTCGCGGGTGACGCCCGGCTTGTCCTCCACGACCGCCTCGCGGCGGCCGATGATCCGGTTCACCAGGGTCGACTTGCCGACGTTCGGGCGGCCGACGACGGCGAGGACGGGCAGCGGGCCATGGCCCGCCTCGTCGATGGCGCCCTCGACGTCCTCGAGGTCGAAGCCCTCTTCCGCGGCGAGCTCCATGAACTCCGCGTACTCGGCGTCGCCGAGCGCCCCGTGCTCGTACGCGTGCTCTGCCGAGCCGTCGGGCTGGATCTGGTCGTTCATGAAGTCCGTACCTCGTTCATCGTGGTGATCGGTGGCGCACCGCCCTACGGTGATCCACTACTCAAGTGTCGCCTAGCGCCCGGTGAAGCGCCTGGCGTTGTCCAGGTGCGCGGCCAACTGCTGCTGGATGCGCAGGGTCGCCTCGTCCAGCGCCTTGCGCGTCCGCCGCCCGCTGCCGTCGCCCGCCTGGAACGGGTCGCCGAAGACGACGTCGACACGGCTGCGCAGCGGCGGCAGCCCTCGTATCAACCGTCCCTGCCGCTCGGTGCTTCCCAGCACCGCGACCGGCACGATCGGCGCCCCGCTGCGCACCGCGAAGTAGGCGAGCCCGGCGCGCAGCGACGCGAAGTCGCCCTCGCCGCGGGTGCCCTCGGGGAAGATCCCGAGGACTCCGCCGTTCTCGAGCACACCGAGCGCCCGGGTCACGGCCTGGCGGTCGACGCTCGCCCGGTCCACCTTGAGCTGCCCGATACCGCGCAGGAAGGGGTCGAGCGGGCCGACGAACGCCTCCTTCTTGATCAGGAAGTGCGTCGGCCTGGGCGCCACGCCCATGACCATCGGACCGTCGACCATATGGGAGTGGTTGACCGCGAGGATGGCCGGGCCGGTCGCGGGGACCTTCCAGGCACCCAGCACACGCGGCTTGAACAGCCCGTACATCAGGGGAACGCCGATGCGCCGCCCGACCTCGGCGCTCCGTATCGAGGGAGCCTCGGTCACTTCGCGGCCCGCTTCTCCTCGACCAGGGTCACGACGCACTCGATGACCTGCTGGAGGGTGAGGTCGGTGGTGTCCACCTCGACCGCGTCGTCCGCCTTCGCGAGCGGGGACGTCTTACGGGTGGAGTCGGCGGCGTCCCGCTTGATCAGCGCCTCGCGGGTGGCGTGGATGTCCACGCCCTTCAGCTCGCCGCTGCGGCGTGCGGCACGCGCCTCCGGGGAGGCGGTGAGGAAGATCTTGAGGTCGGCGTCCGGCAGGACCGTCGTGCCGATGTCACGGCCCTCCACGACGATGCCGCGCTGCGCGGAGGCGGCCAGGGAGCGCTGCAGCTCGGTGATCCGCGTGCGCACCTCGGGCACCGCGCTGACCGCGCTGACCTTGGAGGTGACCTCCTGGGTGCGGATCGGCCCCGAGACGTCCGTGCCGTCCACGGTGATGGTGGGCGCGGCCGGGTCCGTACCGGAGACGATCTCCGGCTTGCCCGCGACCGCCGCGACCGCCCAGGGGTCCGCTATGTCGATGCCGTTGGTGACCATCCACCAGGTGATCGCCCGGTACTGGGCACCGGTGTCCAGGTAGCTCAGCCCGAGCTGTGCGGCCACGGCCTTGGAGGTGCTGGACTTGCCCGTGCCGGAGGGGCCGTCGATGGCGACAATCACTGCCGGGGCGGTCCGGGCGGCGCCGTTTTCCACGGTGGGAACACCTTCCTGGTGCGGGAGTGGCGGATGTGTGCGGGACGCGAGGGCGCCCCGCACAAGGTTACTGGCTCGCCGGACCCGGTATGACTGGCGGAGGCCCGGCACGACGGGCGGGCGGGCCACTACTGCCGGATCGCCCAGCCCCGCTCCCGCAGCGCCGTCGTCAGTACGGGCGCCGCCTGCGGCTCCACGGTGAGCTGGACCAGGCCCGCCTGCTGCCCGGTCGCGTGCTCGATGCGGACGTCCTCGACGTTGACGCCCGCCACACCCGCGTCCGCGAAGATCCGGGCGAGCTGACCGGGCTGGTCGTTGATCAGTACCGACACGGTCTCGTAGACCTGCGGGGCGCTGCCGTGCTTGCCGGGCACCCGGACCTGCCCGGCGTTGCCGCGGCGCAGCATCTTGCCGACCCCGTCGGTGCCCGCGCGGCGCTCGGCGTCGTCGGCGGACTGGAGGGCGCGCAGCGCCCGCACCGTCTCGTCGAGGTCGGCGGCGACCTCGGAGAGCAGGTCGGCGACCGGGCCCGGGTTCGCGGAGAGGATGTCGATCCACATCCGCGGGTCGGACGCCGCGATCCGCGTCACGTCCCGGATGCCCTGCCCGCACAGCCGTACGGCCGCTTCCTCCGCGTGCTCCAGACGCGCGGCGACCAGGGTGGAGACCAGGTGCGGCATGTGCGAGACCAGGGCGACGGCCCGGTCATGGGCGTCGGCGTCCATGACGACCGGCACGGCACGGCAGAACGACACCAGCTCCAGCGCGAGGTTCAGCACCTCGGTGTCCGTCTCCCGCGTCGGCGTCAGCACCCAGGGGCGTCCCTCGAAGAGGTCGCCGCTGGCCGCCAGCGGTCCGGACTTCTCGCGGCCGGCCATGGGGTGCGTGCCGATGTAGCGCGCCAGGAGGGCCGGGTCGAGGCCGAGCGCCTCCAGTTCGCGGCGGGGGCCGCCCTTGACGCTGGCCACGTCGAGATAGCCGCGTCCGAGGCCGCGCCGCATGGCGTCGGCGAGCGCGGCGGCCACATACGCGGGCGGGGCCGCGACGACCACCAGGTCGACGGGGCCCTCGGGCTCCTTGTCGATCCCGGCGCCGAGCGCGGCGGCCGTACGGGCCTGCTCGGGGTCATGGTCGGCGAGATGCACGGCGACCCCACGCGCGGCGAGCGCCAGGGCCGCGGAGGTGCCGATCAGCCCCGTACCGATGACGAGTGCGGTCCTCACTGGACGACGATGCTCCTAGCTGGTCTGCGGAACGAGCTGCTCTGCGGAATCCTCGTGGGCTTGCGGATCCCTCTCGTCCCTCTTGATCGCACCAGCCTAGTCAGCCCCGGAGGTCACCCCGCACCGCGCCCGGCAGGCGAGACGGGGTGCGTGACCGCCGCGGCCGTCCGGTCTTCGACGCCGAACGGCCGGTTCCGCCGCAGGAACGCAGCGGGAACCGGCCGTCGCCGTGGAGCGCCGTCCTAGAGGTCGACTTCCTGCATCAGCATCCCGACCTCGGTGTTCGACAGACGGCGCAGCCAGCCCGACTTCTGGTCGCCGAGCGTGATGGGGCCGAAGGCGGTGCGCACCAGCTTGTCGACCGGGAAGCCGGCCTCGGCGAGCATGCGGCGCACGATGTGCTTGCGGCCCTCGTGCAGCGTCACCTCGACGAGGTAGTTCTTGCCGGTCTGCTCGACCACCCGGAAGTGGTCCGCGCGCGCGTACCCGTCCTCGAGCTGGATGCCGTCCTTGAGACGCTTGCCCAGGTCGCGCGGGATCGGGCCCACGATGTGCGCCAGGTACGTCTTCCGGACGCCGTACTTGGGGTGGGTCAGGCGGTGGGCCAGCTCACCGTGGTTGGTGAGCAGGATGACGCCCTCGGTCTCCGTGTCGAGCCGGCCGACGTGGAAGAGCCGGGTCTCGCGGTTGGTGACGTAGTCGCCGAGGCACTGGCGCCCCTCCGGGTCCTCCATGGTGGAGACGACACCGGCGGGCTTGTTCAGCGAGAAGAACTGGTACGACTGCGTGGCCACGGTCAGCCCGTCGACCTTGATCTCGGCCTTCTCGGGGTCGACCCGCAGCCCCTGCTCGGTGACGATCTCGCCGTCGACCTCGACCCTGGCCTGGTCGATCAGCTCCTCGCAGGCCCGCCGGGAGCCGTAGCCCGCCCGCGCGAGCACCTTCTGGAGCCGCTCGCCCTCCTGCTCGGCGCCCGGGAAGGTCTTGGGCAGCTTGACGTCCTTCTTGCCCGCGTACCGCGCGCGGTTGCGCTCCTCGGCGCGCGCGTCGTACTCGCGCGAGCGCGCGGGTGCCGTACGGCCGCCGCGCTGCTCGGACTGGCGGGGGCCGCCCTTGGCGCCGCCGCGCGCGCTCGCGCCGCGCCCGGACTTCGGACCGTCCTGGGTGGCGCCGGGGCCCACGTCGTAGCGGCGCTCCTCGGGGCGGGGCTTGCGGGGGCGGCCCTGCCCCTGCCTCTGGTCCCTGTCGTTGCCGGCACCGCGGTAGTTACCGCGCCCGCCGCTCTTGCCGCTGCCGCTGCTTCGCATCAAAGTTCCGTCGTCGTGTTCGTCGTGTGATCGTCGTCTGCGTCCGGCGCATCGGGAGCGTCCGGGTCGAACGACAGTACGCCCTCCTGGGTCTCGGCCTCGATCGCCTCCGCCTCCGGGAGGAAGGGCGCGAGCTCCGGGAGTTCGTCCAGGCCGCGCAGGCCCATCCGCTCCAGGAAGTAGTTCGTCGTCCTGTACAGGATCGCACCTGTTTCGGGTTCCGTGCCCGCCTCCTCGACGAGACCGCGCTGGAGCAGGGTGCGCATGACCCCGTCGCAGTTGACTCCGCGGACGGCCGAGACGCGGCTGCGGCTGACCGGCTGGCGGTAGGCGACCACCGCGAGGGTCTCCAGGGCGGCCTGGGTGAGCCGGGCCTGCTGCCCGTCGAGGACGAAGCGCTCGACGGCGGGGGCGTACGCGGCGCGGGTGGAGAAGCGCCAGCCGCCCGCGACGAACCGCAGCTCGAACCCGCGTCGCTGCACGGTGTACTCGTCGGCGAGTTCGCGCAGGGCGTCGGCGATGTGGCGCCGGGGCCGCTCCAGGATCTTCGCGAGGTGCTCCTCGGTGGCGGGCTGGTCCACGACCATGAGGACGGCCTCCAGGGCGGGCTTGAGGTCGAGCCCGGCCACGGCGCTCGGGGAGCCCTCCGGAACCTCGGTCGCCAAAACCTCGGTGGTCTCCTCGCTCACGCCTTCTCCTGTGCTGTCGTGTCGTGCCCGGCGGGCTCGGGCGGCCGGTCGAACTCGTCCGTGACCGTCGGCGCCCCCTCGCCGTCCCCGCCGGTCCAGCGCACCACCAGCTCGCCGAGGGCGGCCTCCTGCTCCAGCGCCACGGCCTTCTCGCGGTACAGCTCCAGCAGCGCGAGGAAGCGCGCGACGACCGTGAGGGTGTCGTCGGTGTCCTGGACGAGGACGCGGAAACTGGTCTCGCCCAGCTCCCGCAGCCGGTCGACCACGACCCCTGCCTGCTCCCGCACGGACACCAGCGGGGCGTGGATGTGCTCGACGTACACCTGCGGTTCGGGCCGGGGCCGCATCGCCTTGGCCGCGAGCCGGGCGAACCCCTCCGGGCCGATGCTGATGACGACCTCGGGCAGCAGCTCGGCGTGGTGGGGTTCGAGGCCGACGGTACGGGGGTGGCGCCGGGCCTCGTCCTCGGCGCGCCGGTGGAAGATCTCCGCGATCTGCTTGTACGCCCGGTACTGCAACAGCCGCGCGAACAGCAGGTCGCGGGCCTCCAGCAGCGCGAGGTCGGCCTCGTCCTCGACCTCGGCGGCGGGCAGCAGCCGCGCCGCCTTGAGGTCGAGCAGGGTCGCGGCGACGACGAGGAACTCGGTCGTCTGGTCGAGGTCGCCGTCCGGACCCAGGGCCCGGAGGTGCGCCATGAACTCGTCGGTGACCTTGGACAGGGCGACCTCGGTGACATCGAGCTTGTGCTTCGAGATCAGTTGGAGGAGCAGGTCGAAGGGCCCCTCGAAGTTGGCGAGCCGGACCGTGAAGACACCGTCACCGGGCTCGGCTTCGGGCCGCGGGGCCTCGGCGTGCCCGACGTCCTGCTCCCGCACGACAGCAGGGGGTGCGGGCGCGCCCCCGGGCCCGCGTCCGAGCGCACGCCGACGGCCGGCCGGGCCGGTGGCGGGGACGGAGCCGTCGTACGAGGTCATGGCCGTCGCAGGCTATCCGCTCAGCGTCCCCGGAGCCGACGTACGAGGATGCTCGCGTCCCCTCGGGACTCCAGGTCCGCCAGCACCACGGCGACCGCCTCGCGCACGATGCGCCCGCGGTCGACCGCGAGCCCGTGCTCACCCCGGAGCACGAGACGGGCGTGCTCCAGGTCCATCAGCTCTTCCGCGGACACATACACGGTGATCTTCTCGTCGTGCCGTTCGCGCCCGCTGGGCCGCCGCCCGGCCGCGCGGCCCCGCTTGCGCTGCGCGGGCGCCACGGCGGTGCCGTCCGGCGTCGTCTGACGCCGCGCGGGCCGCTCCGCGGCGGCCCGCGTCCGGGACTCGCCCGCCTCCGCGGCGTCCGCCGCGACATGCTCGTCACCCTCGCCGTCGCCGCCCTGCACGGGCACCGCCGCGGGCGCGTCCTCCGCGGCCGTCGCCTCGCTCTCACCCGCCGGAGCCGGCACCCGGGGCTCGCCGCCCGCCTGGCGCCTGGGGGTGGACGCCTGGAGCGCCATTCCCCCGGTGGTACGGAACAGTTCGTCGGCCCCCGGCAGACTCACTCGGCGTGACACCGGGCGAGCACCTCCCTGGCGAGCTGGCGGTATGCGGCGGCACCGACGGAGTTGGAGGCGTACGTGGTGATCGGCTCACCGGCGACCGTGGTCTCCGGGAAGCGCACGGTCCGGCCGATCACCGTGTGGTAGACGTGATCGTCGAACGCCTCGACGACGCGCGCGAGGACCTCACGGCTGTGCACGGTCCGGGAGTCGTACATCGTGGCGAGGATGCCGTCCAGCTCCAGCTCGGGGTTGAGCCGCTCCTGGACCTTCTCGATGGTCTCGGTGAGCAGCGCGACCCCGCGCAGCGCGAAGAACTCGCACTCCAGCGGCACGATCACCTTGTGCGCCGCGGTGAGCGCGTTCACGGTGAGCAGGCCGAGCGAGGGCTGACAGTCGATCACGATGTAGTCGTAGTCGGGCAACAGCGGCTTGAGGGCCCGCTGGAGCGTCGACTCGCGCGCGACCTCCGACACGAGCTGGACCTCGGCCGCCGACAGGTCGATGTTGCTCGGCAGCAGGTCCATGTTCGGGACCGCGGTCTTCAGCAGGACCTCGTCCGCGGACATGCCCCGCTCCATGAGCAGGTTGTAGACGGTGAGGTCCAGCTCCATGGGGTTGACGCCGAGGCCCACCGACAGGGCGCCCTGCGGGTCGAAGTCGACGAGCAGCACCCGGCGCCCGTACTCCGCGAGCGCGGCGCCCAGGTTGATGGTCGACGTCGTCTTGCCGACGCCGCCCTTCTGGTTGCACATCGCGATGATCTTCGCGGGGCCGTGGTCGGTCAGCGGTCCCGGGATGGGGAAGTACGGCAGCGGGCGGCCGGTCGGACCGATGCGCTCACGGCGCTGGCGTGCCGCGTCGGGTGCGAGCGTGGCCGCGTACTCGGGATCGGGCTCGTATTCGGCGTCGGGGTCGTAGAAGTGCCCGTCGGGCAGCTCGTCGTAGTCGGCGAAGTTGTTGTGGACCCCGCCTCTCCCGTTGCCGGCCATGGCGTTCACGTGTGGGCCATCCATGATCTGGTGTGCTGTCGGAGCCAGGTGGGGGTGCTGGCTCTGGTGGGCTGCGAAGGTACGGACAGCGACGGAGCCGACAGCCTCGAGCCCCGTGGGGCCCGTGGCCCGCGCAGGCGTTCCTGGTTGACCACCCCCGGGAGCAAATGTCGACTCATTCACAAGTCGTCTTACCTCCTTGGTGACCAGGAAACTTCTAGATAGGTCAGCGTGGCACCATGCCGACGGTTGGCGACTCTATGGCGTGTCGGCGGTCCGCAGCAACACAATCCGCCGGACCCGGCACGATGTGTCGGCAATGAAACATGCCGCTGTCAAGGGTGTCCGGACGTCGTTCGCCAGGTTTCACCAGTGTGCGAAACGGTGAAAGGGTTGCGTTCGAGGCGAGTTGAACGAGTGTCGCAAAGTGACCATACACACACTCGGCCGGACCTTGTCGGGCAAGGTCCGGCCGGGCAGGTCGTGTTGACGACGTGAGTTGACCAGTCGCCTTGTGGCGCGGGGCTGTTCGAACCCGCGCCGATGTGGTATCAGCCGAGCAGGGAGTTCAGCTCCACGTGCTCCATGCCGAGCGCCTCGGCGACGCCCTGGTAAACCACCTTGCCGTCATGGGTGTTGAGGCCCTTGGCCAGCGCGGGGTCACGGCGCAGCGCCTCGACCCAGCCGCGGTTGGCCAGTTCCACGATGTAGGGCAGCGTGGCGTTGGTCAGCGCGTAGGTGGAGGTGTTGGGGACGGCGCCGGGCATGTTGGCGACGCAGTAGAACACCGAGTTGTGGACCTTGAAGGTCGGCTCGGCGTGCGTGGTCGGACGGGAGTCCTCGAAGCAGCCGCCCTGGTCGATCGCGATGTCGACAAGGACACTTCCGGCCTTCATCCGGGAGACCAGCTCGTTGGTGACCAGCTTCGGGGCCTTGGCGCCCGGGATCAGCACGGCACCGACGACGAGGTCGGCCTCGAGGCAGGCCTTCTCCAGCTCGAAGGCGTTGGAGACCACGGTCTGGATCTTCGTGCCGAAGACCTTGTCCGCTTCCTTGAGCTTGTTGATGTCCTTGTCGAGCAGGGTGACGTGGTAGCCCAGACCGATGGCGATGGTCGCGGCGTTCCAGCCGGAGACACCGGCGCCGATGACCACGGCCTTGGCGGCGAGCACACCCGGGACACCGCCGGGCAGCACGCCACGGCCGCCGGCCGCGCGCATCAGGTGGTAGGAGCCGACCTGCGGGGCCAGGCGGCCCGCGACCTCGGACATCGGGGCGAGCAGCGGGAGCGCGCGGTTCGGCAGCTCGACCGTCTCGTAGGCGATGGCGGTGGTGCCGGACTCCAGCAGCGCGTCCGTGCACTCCTTGGAGGCGGCCAGGTGCAGGTAGGTGAAGAGGATCTGGTCCTTGCGCAGGCGGTGGTACTCCTCCGCGATGGGCTCCTTGACCTTGAGCAGCAGGTCGGCGGCGGCCCAGACCTCGTCCGCGGTCTCCAGGATCTCGGCCCCGGCGGCCACGTACTCCGCGTCCGGGATCGAGGAGCCGACGCCGGCGTTCCGCTCGACGACGACCTGGTGTCCGTTGCGCACCAGCTCGTGCACGCCGGCGGGGGTGATAGCCACCCGGAACTCGTTGTTCTTGACCTCGCGGGGGATGCCGACCTTCACGTCGATCACGGTCCTTGACTCAGAGGGGGTTCTAGGGCTGTGCATGCCGGGGCAGTGCAAGCCCGGTCAATGCTTGTCATACCCGGGCAGTGGTGAACGTACCGGGAGACACCGCAGGAGAACCGGCGGCAAAGCCAGTCTAATGAAGGATTTCGAGCTGTCTAGCCTTTCATTGCTTTAATCCTTATCGACTGCACTGCGGATTTCGTAGGCGTTGGCGCCTTCGTCCCCCGCACCCGCGTTGTCCTGGGGCTCTTCCTCCAGCAGATGCTCGGCCGCCTCCCGGTGGGACAGGGCGCCCGCCGGGTCGCCGAGGTGCTCCAGGGCGTCGGCGACCCGCAGCCGCAGCGCGGCCTCCAGCCGTACGTCCTCCGCACGGCGCGCCCACTCGACCGCTTCCTGGCAGGTACGCAACGACTCCGCGGGGCGGCCCGCGAGGTCCTGGACGCGGGCCAGTTCGCCCAACGCCCTTGCGTGGGCGGCCACATCGCCCGTTCTGCGGTGCCCCGCCGCCGCCGCGCGCCAGTTGCGCAGGGCCTCCTCGTAGTGGCCCGCGTGCGTGAGGGCGGCGGCGATACGGCCGTAGAGCCGGGCGGCGTCCGCGCGCTCGTCGCGGGCCAGGCGCTGGGACAGAGCCCTGCCGTACCAGTCGGCGGCCCGGTCGTAGTCCCCCAGTTCCTGGTGGGCGCCGCCTACGGATTCCATCGCGCGGCCCGTCGCATACGGATCGTCGGCCTCCCACCCGGCGTCCAGCGCGGCCCGGTAGCGGGCCAGTGCCGTCGTGGTCCGGCCGCTCCGCGCGTCCAGGTCGGCGAGGTTCAGCAGGGCCGCCGCCTTCTCGCGGGGCAGGTCGGCGCGGTCGGCGACATCGAGGACGAGCCGGTGGATGCCGTACAGCTCGGGCGCTGCCGCGCGGGTGCCGAAGTGGGCGACCAGGGCCCGCACCAGCGCGGCCATCAGGCGGCGGGCCAGCGTGTCCAACGTGCCGTCGGCGACGGCGAGTCGGGCCGCGGCCAGCAGCGCGGGCTGCCGGGTGCGCAGCCAGTCCTCGGCGGCCCTCGGGTCCGGGAAGCGCAGCGCCGAGGGCAGGCCGTGGAGCTTCTCGCGGGCCTGCGGGCTGTCGGTCTCGGTGATCGCGCGGCAGGAGTGCAGCAGCCGCACGGTCCGCTCCAGCATGCGCGCGCGGGCCAGTTGCAGCTCGGCCGGGCGGTCCTCGTCCTCGGCCGCGGCGCGCAGCGGGGGCAGCACACACCCGGGGATCTCGTAGCGCGCGCGCTCGGTGTCCACGCGCCGCAGGAAGCCGAGGGCCGTGAAGTCATCGAGGGCGCTGCGGGCGTCGGTCGGCGAGCAGCCCGCCAGCGCGGAGGCGGTGTGCGGGTCGAGCAGCCCGGCCGGGGCCAGGGAGAACAGCCGCAGGGTGCGCCGGGCCGCGGGCGCCAGTCCCTCGTACGCGAGCCGGGAGACCCGGACCGGGGGCGGTCCGTCGCCGGTCCCGGCGCGCAACTGCTGGGCGAGGTCGGCGACGGCGGCCTCGGGGCGGGCGGCGAGCCAGCCGCCCGCGAGGACCAGCGAGGCGGGGTGACCGGCGCACTCCTCCACGAGCCGCTCGGCGGCGCGCGGGTCGACGGTGACACGTACGGATCCGGTGCGCCGGGTGAGCAGGGCCAGCGCGGACCGGGTGTCCAACCCGCCCAGGGTGCAGGGGCGGACGTCCGTGATACCGGTCAACGGGCCCGTGGAGACGGCGACGACCAGACAGCCGGGGGTCTCGGGCAGCACGGCGTCGACCTGCTCCGCGGAGACCGCGTCGTCGAGCAGGAGCACCATGCGCCGGGTCACGAGGGCGGCGCGCACCGCCTCGCTCAGCTCGTCCTCGGCGGCTCCGGGCAGGACGGGCAGGCCGAGGGCGGTCAGCAGTTCGCGGGCGGTGCGTTCGGTGGGTACGGGGGTGCCGTCGGGCTCGCTGAGGCGGGCGCGCAGCACCCCGTCCGCGTACCGGTCCGCGACCTGGCGGACGAATTCCTCGGCGAGGGCGGTGCGGCCGGAGCCGGGGCGGCCCGCGATGAGCAGGACCCGGGCGCGGGGGGCCTTGCGGCCGGTGAGGGTGTCCAGGCCCGCGCGCTCGATGTCGGCCTGAAGCTCCTTCAATTCCCTTGCGCGGCCGAGGAATTGAGGGGTCGTGGCGGCGGGACGCCGGTCGCTTCGAGAGAGCCGGCCGTCGGCTGCCGCCACCGCCTGATCCGTCACGGGCCACGCTCCCGTCCCACTGCGCACACCGGCCCGCCGGGCCTTGAGCGGGTCGTCTGCAGAGCCTAGTTCACGCTCTGCGACATCCCCTCAGGAGCACCGCTCACCCATCCCTCGATCGGATCAGGCGATCGTACGACCGGCGGGACGGGTGCGCGGATGTGTGCGCTCTCAGGCCTCGAAGGGGCGCGCGGGCCAGGGCGCCCCGGCCGGGCGCAGCGCGTCCAGGCCGTCGCCGTCGCGGGCGGCGACCAGGGAGAGGACGCCGACGACGAGGGCGTTGTTGTGCAGCTCACCGGCCAGCACCCCGCGGACGAGGTCCTCGACGGGGACGCGGGCCCATTCCATGTCGGCCTCCTCGTCCTCGACCTCGAAGCGCTGCCCGTCCGCCTCGGACAGCTCGCGGGCGAGGAAGACACGCACGGACTCGTCGCAGCCGCCGGGTGTGGTGTACACGTCCGTCAGCACGCGCCAGTCCTCGGCCTTGACGTGCGCCTCCTCGTACAGCTCGCGCTGGGCGGCGTGCAGGGGGTTCTCGCCGGGGATGTCGAGGAGACCGGCCGGGATCTCCCAGAGCTTGTGGCGTACCGGGTGGCGGTACTGCCGTATGACCAGGACCCGGTTCTGGTCGTCGAGGGCGAGGACGGCGACGGAGCCGGGGTGCACCTGGTAGTCGCGGCGGGCGACCGCGCCGCCGGGCATGACCACGTCGTCCGTGCGGACGGAGGTCTTGTTGCCGACGAACGGGGTGTCGCTCGCCCTGACCTCCCACTCCTCGGGGGTGTCCTTGATCGCCATCTCGCCCTGTTCCTCCCACGTACCTACGACAACCGGGGCACGCGTCCACATGGGACACGCACCCCGGCCACCGTACAACTCTTGTGTTACTTGCCCGTCTTGCGTTCCACCGCGGCCTTCACCAGACCCGCGAAGAGCGGGTGCGGGCGGGTCGGGCGGGAGCGCAGCTCCGGGTGCGCCTGCGTGGCGACCAGGTAGGGGTGGACGTCACGGGGGTACTCGACGTACTCCACGAGCGTGCCGTCCGGGGACGTGCCGGAGAAGAGGATGCCCGCCTTCTTCTCCAGCTCGGCGCGGTAGGCGTTGTTCACCTCGTAGCGGTGACGGTGGCGCTCCTCGACGTACTCCTTGCCGTCGTAGACCTCGCGCACGATGGAGCCCTCGGCCAGCTTGGCCGGGTACATGCCCAGGCGCATGGTGCCGCCCATGTCGCCCTCGCCCGCGACGATGTCGAGCTGCTCGGCCATGGTGGAGATCACGGGGTGCGCGGTGGCCGCGTCGAACTCGGTGGAGTTCGCGTCCTCGACACCGGCCAGGTTCCGCGCCGCCTCGATCACGATGCACTGCAGACCCAGGCACAGGCCGAGCAGCGGGATCTTGTTCTCGCGGGCGTACTGGATGGCGCCGACCTTGCCGAGCACACCGCGGTCGCCGAAGCCGCCGGGGATGCAGATGCCGTCCACGTCGGAGAGCTGCTTCTTGGCGCCCGCCGGGGTCTTGCAGTCGTCGGAGGTGACCCACTTGATCTTCACGCGGGCCTTGTTGGCGAAGCCGCCGGCGCGCAGCGCCTCGGTCACCGACAGATAGGCGTCGGGCAGGTCGATGTACTTGCCCACCAGCGCGAGGGTGACCTCGTGGTCGGGGTTGTGGACGCGGTCGAGCAGGTCGTCCCAGGTCGTCCAGTCCACGTCACGGAAGGGCAGGTCGAGCTTGCGCACGACGTAGGCGTCCAGGCCCTCGGTGTGCACGACCTTCGGGATGTCGTAGATCGAGCGGGCGTCGGGGCAGGCGACGACGGCGGCCTCGTCGACATCGCACATCAGCGAGATCTTGCGCTTGATCGCGGTCGGGACCTCGCGGTCGCAGCGCAGGACGATCGCGTCGGGCTGGATACCGATGTTGCGCAGCGCGGCGACGGAGTGCTGGGTCGGCTTGGTCTTCAGCTCACCGGAGGGGCCGATGTAGGGCAGCAGCGAGATGTGGACGACGAAGACGTTGTCGCGGCCGACCTCGTGGCGGACCTGGCGGACGGTCTCCAGGAACGGCAGCGACTCGATGTCGCCGACCGTGCCGCCGACCTCCGTGATGACGACGTCCACCGCGTCGGTGGCCATGCGCCGGATGCGGTGCTTGATCTCGTTGGTGATGTGCGGGATGACCTGCACGGTGTCGCCGAGGTACTCACCGCGGCGCTCCTTGGCGATCACGGCGGAGTAGACCTGGCCCGTGGTGACGTTGGCGGAGCCGTCGAGGTCGCGGTCGAGGAAGCGCTCGTAGTGGCCGATGTCCAGGTCGGTCTCGGCGCCGTCGTTGGTGACGAACACCTCACCGTGCTGGAACGGGTTCATCGTGCCCGGGTCGACGTTCAGATACGGGTCGAGCTTCTGCATGACGACCCGCAGGCCCCGCGCCTTGAGGAGCATGCCGAGGCTGGAGGCCGTCAGGCCCTTGCCGAGCGAGGAGGCGACACCCCCGGTGACGAAGATGTGCTTGGTCGTCGTGGCTGTGCTGTTTCGGAAAGCAGCGGGCGGCATGGCCAAGAGGGGGCTCCCGTGGTCGCGGTCTGGAAAGCGGTGCGGCGTAGTCCTCCGAACGATCTTCGGGGGCTGCCGTCGCTGCGGTTCGGGGGTTTCGTGCCCACCGGTCCACGGGCTACCAGGGTATCAGCGCGAAAGAGGGCCTGCTCCCGGCCACGCTCCGCATCCGCGCGGGTACCCATGAGCGACGCTCTCGCGCCGCTCACCTCCGCCTCACCCGTTCGGGGCACTTCCCTTGTCCGAAGCGGCAAGCGGATCATCGACGTACGTCATATCCTGCTCGGACACTCGCTGCCGAGCGCTCCCGGTCAACGGCACCACCCCCGCCCGTCCACCGGAACCACGAGGGCTCGTCAGTTCGTTGACCATCGACTGCCTCATCACACACGGGTCGATGAGCGACGACTTCTCACCGACCCCCTGACCGCAACAGCAACCGCCCCTCGGGGCGACGTGGCCGTTCGACTGGAGTTGCATTGGCCGGGCGCATCGAAGACTACGCACTCATCGGAGACATGCAGACCGCCGCGCTGGTCTGCCGGGACGGCACAGTGGACTGGTTGTGCCTGCCCCGCTTCGACTCCCATGCCGTCTTCGCGGGGCTGCTCGGCACAGAGGATCACGGCTTCTGGCGGCTGGGTCCCGCCCATGCGGCGGACATCGAGCCGCCCGCGGCGACCCGGCGCTCGTACCGCGGCGAGTCCCTGATCCTGGAGTCCGAGTGGGACACCCCGCGCGGCACCGTCCGTGTGATCGACTTCATGCCGCCGCGTGACGGCGCCCCCCAGTTGATCCGCATCGTGGAGGGCGTCACGGGCCGGGTGCCGATGCGCTCGATGCTGCGCATGCGGTTCTCGTACGGACGGGTGGTGCCCTGGGTCCACAAGTACGAGGGGCGCACGGTCGCCGTGGCAGGCCCTGACTCGGTGTGGTTCGACACCCAGGCCGAGACCTACGGCAAGGCGCTGACCACCTACGCGGACTTCACGGTCGCGCCGGGCGACCGGGTCGCGTTCACGATCTCGTGGCAGCCCTCGCACAAGGAGCAGCCGCCGATGCCGGAGCCCGAGCAGTCGCTGGAGGCGGCCGAGGACTTCTGGCGGGAGTGGGTGGGGCACTGTACGTACCACGGCCCCTACCGCGAGGCCGTCATCCGCTCCCTGATCACGCTCAAGGCGCTCACCTACGCGCCGACGGGCGGCATCGTGGCCGCGCCCACCACCTCGCTGCCGGAGGAGATCGGCGGCGTGCGCAACTGGGACTACCGCTACACCTGGCTGCGCGACGCGGCGATCACCCTGTCCTCCCTGCTGCGCACGGGCTACCGCGACGAGGCCCGCGCCTGGCGCGAATGGCTGCTGCGGGCCGTCGCGGGCGACCCCGAGAACCTGCAGATCATGTACGGCATCGCGGGTGAACGGGAGCTGGGCGAGGCCGAGTTGGACTGGCTGCCCGGCTATGAGAACTCCGCGCCGGTACGGGTCGGCAACGGCGCCGCGCACCAGCTCCAGCTCGATGTGTACGGAGAGGTCACCGAGGCCCTGCACCTGGCCCATATGACAGGCCTGGCCCGCAACGACTACGCCTCGCTGCTCCAGCTCAAGCTCATCCGCTACCTCGAGCAGCACTGGCACGAGCCGGACGAGGGCATCTGGGAGGTGCGCGGCCCCCGCCGCCACTTCGTGCACTCCAAGGTGATGGCCTGGGTCGCGGTGGACCGCACGATCAAGCTCATCGAGTCCGGCTACGCGGACGGCCCGCTGGAGAAGTGGCGCGAGCTGCGCGACGTGATCCACCGCGATGTGTGCGAGAAGGGCTACGACAAGGAGCGCAACACCTTCACCCAGTCCTACGGCTCCAAGGAGCTGGACGCCTCGCTGCTGCTGATCCCGCAGATGGGCTTCCTGCCGCCGGACGACAAGCGGGTGATCGGCACGATCGAGGCCATCCAGCGCGAGCTGTCCACGCCCGACGGGTTCATCCTGCGCTATCCGACCCTCGGCGGCAGCGAGGGCGTGGACGGGCTGCCGGGTGACGAGGGCGCGTTCCTCGCCTGCTCGTTCTGGATGGCGGACGACCTGGCGATGATCGGCCGGGTGGACGAGGCCCGCAAGCTGTTCGAGAAGCTGCTGGCCCTGCGCAACGACCTGGGCCTGCTCGCCGAGGAGTGGGACTCCCGGCTGCAACGCCAGGTCGGCAACTTCCCGCAGGCGTTCAGCCATGTCCCCCTCATCGACACGGCCCTGCGGCTGACGGCGTCCGGGGCGTACGGAGGCTGAGACCGACGGCGGGTGGCCGCTTACGCTGGGAGAAGTCCTGTCCCCCGGATCGGAAGGGGGCGGCCACCATGCCCCCCTTCGCCACGGCGCGTACGGCGCTGGCCGCGCTGCGCGCGGACCTGGCCGGTGAGGTCCTCGCCCCGGGCGACGCGGGGTACGACGCGGCCCGGCGCGTGTGCAACGCGCGGGTCGACCGTCGGCCCGCCGTGATCGCGCGGTGCGCGGGGCCGGACGACGTCGTGCGGGCCGTGTGCTTCGCCCGCGAGCTGGATCTGCGGGTCGCCGTGCGCGGCGGCGGTCACAGCGTCGCGGGGATGGGGGTCAACGACAACGGCGTGGTCATCGATCTGCGCCGGATGCGCCAGGTCACGGTCCACCCCGGCGCCGCCGCGGTCCGGGTCGAGGGCGGCGCCCTGACGCGTGACCTCGACCGCGCCACCCGGCCCTACGGCCTCGCGACCACCGGCGGCCGGGACTCCGCGTCCGGGGTCGCGGGCTTCGTCCTCGGCGGCGGCAGCGGCCGGCTGGAGCGGGCCTTCGGCCCCGCCGTCGACCAGTTGCTCGGCGCCGAGCTGGTGACCGCGGACGGCACCGCGGTCCGGGCGACCGCCGAGGAGCACCCCGAGCTGTTCTGGGCGCTGCACGGCGGCGGCGGGAACTTCGGCGTGGCCACCGCGCTCACGCTCCGGCTGTACGAGCTGCCCGAGTTCTCCGTCGCCCTGTTCGGCTTCCGGCCCGAGACGGGCCCCGCGGCGGTCCGCGCCTTCCGCGAGATCGTCGCCTCCGGCCCGCCGGAGGTCAGCGGCGCCGTGCTGTATCTGACCGCGCGGCCCGAGCCGTTCGTCCCCGGGCATCTGGTCGGCACCCTGCTGTGCCTGGTGGTGGTCACCTACGTCGGCGGCGCGGACGGGCTGCGCGGGTTCGTCCGGCCGCTGCTGGCGCTGCCGCACGTCTCGGAGGTCCTCGCCGCGCTGCCGTACGCCGACGTCCAGGGCATGTTCGACACCCCGTGCGGGCTGCGCCACCACGGGACGACCGAGTATCTGACCGCGCTGCCCGACGAACTGGTCGACGTCTTCTGCGCCCGTGCCCGCGCCCTGCCCGTCCCCAGCGGCTGCCGGTACGCGCTGTGGCCGCTCGCCGCCGCGCCCGCCGCGTACCCGGACCCCCGGGCGGACGCGACCTGGGCCGTGTGCCCCCGCGGGGTCTGGGCCGATCCGGCGGACGACGCGCGGGTGCCGGTCTGGGTCGAGGAGGCGCGCGCCGACGTACGGCCCTGGCGCACGGGCGCGGTTCATGTGCGCCTCGTCGGGGACGAGGGCAGGGACCGGGTGGTGGCCGGGCTCACCGCCGAGCACCTCGACCGGCTGGCGCGCGTGAAGCGGCGGTACGACCCGGACAACATGTTCAGGTTCAACCACAACATCCGGCCCGTTTGAGCGGGGACCGACGGTGCGGCCGGGGCGTCCGCGCAGGTAGCGTCACCGCATGGACAGCCGTTTCGACTCCTCCGGTACCCAGGGCGCCGGGATCACCGTGCAGCGGGCGCTGGAGCTGCCCGGACTGCGCAGCGGGCTCCCGGAGGTGCTGGCCGGCGCCGACCGGTTGCAGCGCGCGGTGCGCTGGGTGCACGCGGGCGAGGTCCCGAACATCGCGTCGCTGCTCAAGGGCGGCGAGCTGCTGCTGACCACGGGCTACGGGCTCGGCACCCGGCCCGCCGACCAGCGCGCGTTCGTCCGCACCCTGGCCGAGCGGGGGATCGCCGCGCTGGTCGTGGAGCTGGGCCCGCGCTTCACCCGGCTGCCCGCCGCCCTGGTCGAGACGGCCCGCGCCGCCGGGCTGCCGCTCGTCCAGTTGCACCGCGAGGTGCCGTTCGTGACGGTCACCGAGGAGATCCACACCGAGATCGTCAACGGCCACTACGCGCTGCTCCAGCGGGCCGAGGAGGTGCACCGCCGCTGCACCGTGGCGCTGCTCGGCGGCGGCGGAGTGCCCCAGGTGCTGCGGATCCTCGCCGACTTCAGCGGCAACCCGGTGTTCCTGGAGACCGCGGAGGGGCAACTGCTGTACGCCGCCGGTGCCGGTCCGGCGGACACGGACCCGCTCCAGGTGTGGGAGGGGCTGCGCGGCCAGCACAAGGACGAGCCGCCCGCCGGGACGGTCCTCGTGGACGTGCCGGGCGGCGGTCCCGGCACGGGTTCCGTACGGGCCCGGCTGGTGCTGCTGCCGGTCAGTACGGCGGTGGCCCCGGTGCACCGGATCGCCGCCGAACGGGCCGCGGACGTGCTCGCCGTGGTGCTGATGCAGGCCCGGCAGGAGGAGGAGCTGGCCGCGCGCGGGCGCGGTGACTTCCTCAGCGACCTCGCCGCGGGCCGGATCGCCGCCGAGGACGCGCCCGCGCAGGCCCGGGTGCTGGGGTTCAAGCCGGGTGACAGCCCGCTGCTGCCGGTGGTGATGCGGCTCGCGGACGGTCTGTCGCCGGGCGGCGGGGCCTGGGCGGTGCTGGCGCGGGCGGTCGCGGAGAAGCTGGCGTCGGTGGGCGTACCGGTCCTGCTCGGCGTCCGGCCGGTGGAGGGCCGGGTCCCGCTGCTGCTGGGGCTGCGCTCGGAGGCGGAGCGCTCGGCGGTCGCCGACCGGGTGGCCGCGGCGCTGCGGGCGGGGGTGGAGCGGGCCGGTATGCGGCGGCCGGGCGCGCCGCCGCCGGTCGTGGTGGTCGGTGTCGCGGGGAGCTGGGCGGCGGCGTCGGCCGGGCTGCGGCATGCGGCGGAGGCGGCGACGGCGGCGCAGGGGCTGCCGGAGCTGCCCTGGTACGACGCGCGTCGGCTGGACATCGATCTGCTGCTGTGGCGGCTGCGCGACCATCCGGATCTCGCGGCCTTCGTGGAGCGCGCGATCGGCCCGCTGCGCGACCACGACCGCCGCTCCCGGCCGCCGCTGCTGCCGACGCTGGAGACGTATCTGGCGCATGCGGGCCGTAAGGCGGAGACGGCCCGTGAACTGCATCTGAACCGGCAGACGCTCTACAACCGGCTTGCCCGGATAGGGGAGTTGCTGGGGACGGACCTCGACGACCCGCAGACGGTCCTGGCCCTCGGCCTGGCCCTGCGGGCCCGCCGCCACGTGGGGTAGCGCCCCGGCACTGGTTCAGGCCTGGCCGAACGGCCATACCTGGGTCAACTCGTCGTAGATGCTGAGGACTTGAGTCACGGTCTCGTCCTCCGTCGGCCAGGTCGCGGCCTGTTGCTCGCCCCTGTCCTTCAACCGCTCCTGGCGTACGGGGTCGTCGAGGAGGCGGACGACGGCGGCGGCCAGGGCGTCCGCGTCGCCGTACGGGACCAGTTCGGCCGCGTCGCCGACCAGTTCGCGCATTCCGCCGACGGCGGTGGCGACGAGCGGCACGCGCGCGTGGAGGGCCTCCTGGGCGAGGACGGAGCGGGACTCCCAGCGGCTCGGGACCAGCGCGAGGTCGGCGGCGGTGAGCAGTTCGCGGACGTCGTCCCGCCGCCCGAGCAGCCGTACGGGCAGGTCCTCGGCCTCGATACGGCGTCCGATCTCCGCCCGGAGCGGCCCCTCCCCCGCGATCACGAGCAGCGGGGCCGGGTCGTAGTGGCGCAGGGCGCGGCAGGCGTCGAGCAGCACGTCGTAGCCGCGGTGGTGCTCCAGGGCGCCGACGGCCATGAGTAACGGCCGGTCCACGGCGCCGAGTTCGGCGCGCAGCTTGGGGCGCCGCAGGTCGGGGTCGTCGCGGTCGGCGGCCTCGCGGGGTGCGGGCAGGGCGATGGCGGCGAGCCGGGCGTCGCGGGCGCCGTGCCGACGGGCCCGGTCGACCAGGTCGGACGAGGTGCCCAGCACGACGGACGCGGCCTTGGCGACCCGGCGTTCGAGCACCCGCAGCAGCCGGGCGCGGGCGCCCTCGGCATGGCCGCGGATGTGCCAGGTGACGACGAGAGGGGTGCGGCGCCCGCTGAGCGCGAGGGCGGCGCGCAGGCCCGCGTGCAGCCCGTGCGCGTGCACCACGTCCGCGTCGGCGCAGGTGAGGCGGAGCGCGGCCAGGCAGGCGGGTTCCGCGCTGCGGGGCACGGAGACGTGCTGGGCGCCGACGCCCCTGAAGTCGTAGAGCCGCTCGGCCTCGGTGGGCGCGCACACGGTCACGCGCACGCCCCGGGCGGCCAGTCCCGAGGCCAGCGACCGCACATGCGTGCTACTGCCCGCGCTGCCCCCGCCGAGCACCTGCACGGCGTGCAGCGACGTCCGGCCGTACGGCGAGGGGCTGGTCGCAAGGCTCACGTGGCCGGGGCTCCTGGTTCGGCGTCGGACGGTCACGAAGAAACGTACAGAAGGATCGGGCGGGGGGCATGGACCGCGCTGTCGAGGCACCGGTCGCTTCGCGGATGACTCAAGCATGCCAGGACGTACGGGTGTTGGGGCACCGCCGAGGGTGTGCGAGTACGGCGGAGCAGGAGGTCCGGGGCGCACAAGGTCACCCACACGGGTGAACGCTGACGGCACGGCCCCGGAACCTCGCTAGGGCGTGTTTCGAAAGTAGCGTCGTTCGCCCGGAGGGCGGGCCCCGCGGCGTCTGGTGCTGGGGGCACCTCCCACGCCCTTCAGGCAGTGGGGGAGCATCGCAAGGCGGAGGGTTGCCCGCGTACTGGATGTACGCGGGCAACCCCGACAACGCGGCGAGGTGCCGTGCCAGGCGTCGCGGGGCTGGGGGCACCTCCCGGCCGAAGGCTGGGGGAGGGACTTTCGAAACACGCCCTAGCCGTCCGCGCGTGCCGTGGCCAGGAGTTCCTCCGCGTGGGCGCGGGCCGTCTCCGAGTCCTCCTGACCGGCCAGCATCCGGGACAGCTCCCGGATCCGCTCCTCGCCCTCCAGGACCTTCACCCCGGACCGGGTCACCGACCCGTCGTTCGTCTTCTCCACCAGCAGTTGGCGATCGGCGAACGCCGCCACCTGGGGCAGATGCGTGACCACCACGACCTGCGCGGTCCTCGCGAGCCGGGCCAGCCTGCGGCCGATCTCGACCGCCGCCTTGCCGCCGACGCCCGCGTCGACCTCGTCGAACAGGTACGTCGGCACCGGGTCCGTCCCCGCGAAGACGACCTCCACCGCGAGCATCACGCGCGACAGCTCACCGCCGGAGGCGCCCTTGGCGATGGGCCGCGGCGGCGCGCCGGGGTGCGGGGCGAGCAGCAGCTCCACCTCGTCGACGCCCGACGGCCCGTACGCGACCACGCGCCCGCCGACCTCGACGCCCTCGGGGTCCTCGCTCTGCCGGATCTCGAACGACACGCGCGCGTGCGGCATGGCGAGCGAGGCCAGCTCGGCGGTCACGGCGGCGGCGAACCGTTCGGCCGCCTCCGCGCGCGCGTCGGTCAACGCCTGGGCGAGGCCGCCCAGTTCACCGCGCAGAGTGTCCCGCTCGGCGGTCAGCTCCCCGATCCGCTCGTCGTCGCCGTCGAGTTCGCCCAGCCGGGCGGCGCTCTGCTCGGCCCAGGCGAGGACGGCGGCCATGTCCGGCCCGTACTTGCGGGTCAGCGCGGTGAGCACGGCGCGCCGCTCCTCGACGGCGGCCAGCCGCAGCGGGTCGGCGTCCAGATCGTCGGCGTATCCGGCCAGTTCCCCGGCCACGTCCCCGAGCAGGATCGCGATCTCCCCGATCCGGTCGGCGAGGCCCGCCAGCGCCGGGTCGTGCGAGCGGACCGCTTCCAGGGCCCGGTGCGCGCCCGCGACCAGGGTGGCCGCGTCGACGCCCTCGGGGTCCTCCGGGTTGCCCACCAGGGCGGCGTGCCCGGCGGTCGCGGCCGACGCGAGGGCCTCCGCGTGCCCGAGCCGCTCGGCCTCCTCGGCCAGCTCCCCGTCCTCACCCGGCCGCGGCTCCACGGCCGCGATCTCGTCGAGCCCGAAGCGCAGCAGATCGGCCTCCTGGGCCCGCTCGCGCGCGCGGGTGGTGATCTCGTCCAGCTCGGCTGTGACGGTCCGTAGCCGCTGGTAGGCCTCGGTGTACCGGGCGAGCGGCGCGGTGACGGCGTCGCCCGCGTACCGGTCGAGCGCCTGCCGCTGCCGGGACAGCTTGAGCAGCCCCTGCTGGTCGGTCTGGCCGTGGACGGCGACCAGTTCGTCGGCCAGTTCGGCGAGCATGCCGACGGGCACGGAACGCCCGCCCAGATGCGCCCGGGAGCGCCCCTCGGCGGAGACGGTACGGCTGATGAGCAGCGCCCCGTCGTCCAGCTCGGCCCCGGCCTCCTCGGCGCGTACGACGGCGGAGGCGCCCTCGCGCACGGCGATCCGCCCCTCCACGACCGCGTTCTTCGACCCGATCCGTACGAGCGCCGGATCCGCGCGCCCGCCGAGCAGCAGACCGAGACTGGTGACGACCATGGTCTTGCCCGCACCCGTCTCACCGGTCACGGCGGTGAAGCCGGGCGACAGCTCGACGACCGCGTCATCGATGACTCCGAGTGACCGTATCCGCATCTCCTCCAACACGCCCATGACCATACGAGGTTTTCCCCGCACGCCGCGACGCCGCCCCCACCTTCACGGGCGAAGCCGCTGGTGAGCGGGGAGATACGGAAGGCCGGGCGTCACCCCTGGGCCACCGGCACGTTGACCCGGTGGCCCAGACGGGACTTCGCAACAGGCCCTAGTGGGGGCGTCCGCGCCACCCGGACACCGGCAGCGCGAACTTGGCCACCAGGCGGTCCGTGAACGACGCGTGGTGCAGCCGGGCCAGGCGGACCGGGACCGCGCCCCGCCGCACCTCGACGCGCGCGCCGCGCGGCAGTTCCACCATCCGTCGCCCGTCGCACCAGAGCACCCCGTGCGGGGTGTCCGGCTGGACCTCCACGGCGAGCACGGAGTCCGGCGAGGTCACGAGCGGCTTGGCGAACAGCGCGTGCGCGCTGATCGGCACCATGAGCAGCGCCTCGACCTCCGGCCACACCACGGGCCCGCCCGCGGAGAAGGCGTACGCCGTCGAGCCGGTGGGGGTGGCGCACACGATGCCGTCGCAGCCGAACCCGGTCACCGGCCGCCCGTCGATCTCCAGGACGACCTCCAGGAGCTTCTCGGCGGAGACCTTCTGCACGGCGGCCTCGTTGAGCGCCCAGTCGACGTGCACGACATCGCCGTTGCGGTGCACGACGACGTCGACGGTCATGCGCTCCTCGACCTCGTACGCCCGCATCACCACCCGGTCGACGACCCGGTCGAGGTCGTCCCGCTCGGCCTCGGCGAGGAAGCCGACCCGGCCGAGGTTGACGCCGAGCATCGGCACCCCGGAGGCGCGGGCGAACTCGGCGCCGCGCAGCAGGGTGCCGTCACCGCCGAGGACTATGAGCAGCTCGCAGCCGTCCAGGCAGCGCGGCGTGGCCTCCTTGACCAGCTCCACTTCCTCGGGCAGCGGCAGATCGGCCGCCTCCGCCTCCAGGACACGTACGCCGATTCCGCACCGCAGCAGCCCCTTGACCACGAGTTCGGCGCTGCGAATGGCCGCGGGCCGCCCGGTGTGGGCGAGCAGGAAGACAGTACGAGCTGGGTTCTGTGTCAACGCGGCCCCTCCGCTACGGCACGGTCTACGTCGGCCGGGTCCAGTGCGGGTGCGCCGGCTCGCAGCCACAGAAAGTACTCGACGTTGCCGGAGGGGCCGGGCAGCGGGCTCGCCGTCACGCCCTTCACGCCGAGGCCGAGTTCGGCGGCGCGCTCGGCGACCCCGCGCACGGCCTCGGCGCGCAACTGCGGGCTGCGGACGACACCGCCGCTGCCCAGGCGCTCCTTGCCCACCTCGAACTGCGGCTTGACCATCATCACCAGGTCGGCGTCCGGCTTCGTGCACCGCACCAGGGCGGGCAGCACCAGGCCGAGCGGGATGAAGGACAGATCGCCCACGACCAGGTCCACGGGTTCGCCGTCGATCGCGTCGAGCGTCAACTCCCGTACGTTCGTGCGGTCCTTGACGGTGACACGGTCGTCGCTCTGGAGCGACCAGGCCAGTTGTCCGTAGCCGACGTCGACGGCGACGACATGGGCGGCGCCCGCGCGCAGCAGGACGTCCGTGAAGCCGCCGGTGGAGGCGCCCGCGTCCAGGGCGCGCCGCCCCTCGACCACAAGCCCCTGCGGTACGAAGGCCGTCAGCGCGCCGGCCAGCTTGTGGCCGCCGCGCGAGACGTACTCGGGGTCGTTGTCGTCCTGGGTGACCACGATGGCGGCGGCGGTCTCCACCTGGGTGGCGGGCTTGGTCGCGACGGTCTTGCCGACACTGACCCGCCCGGCCGCGATGAGCTGGCTGGCATGCTCCCGTGAGCGTGCCAGCTTCCGACGAACCAGCTCCGCGTCCAGACGGCGGCGTGCGACTCCTGCCACGTTCGGTTCAGCTCCTGTTCCCGAGTACCAGAGGGTGTGGGGGCGCCGGAGGTCCCGGCCGGGCGTCGAGCGCGGTGAGCGCGTCACGCAGCCCCTCGTGTACATCCTCGTACACCTCGAGGTGTCCGTCCGTGGCGAGGTGGTCCGCGTCGGCCAGCCGCTCCAGCGCGGCGTCGACGGCGGCGTGGCCGGTGGGGGTCCGGGGCACGCCCAGGGGAACGGCCGGGGGCTCGTTCGCCGGTGCGGGTGCGCCGGGGTCGCACTCCGGCTCGTCCGGTCCCGGAACCACTGCTTCCGCCGGGGCTCTCACCCCGGGCACAGAGTCGCTCATCCCTCGACGCTACCCCGAAGCGCTGGGGTACCGTCGCTCCCGATGGCCACGATCGATGAGTGCCGCAGCGCACTCGACAAGCTCTCGGACAACCTGGCGGGCGCCGACGGGGACGTACGCTCCGCCGCGGCCCTGGACCGCTCGCTCACCTGCCGTATCACCGACCTGGACGTCACCTTCGTCGGCCGTCTCAAGGGCGGCCGGATCGAGGTGCTGCGCACGCTCCCGGGGCCGCCGCCCGAGAAGGCCCAGATACGGCTGACCATGACCGGTGACGACCTGGTGGCGATGGTCGACGGCGAGCTGAACTTCGCGAAGGCCTGGGGCGCGGGCCGGGTGAAGCTGGAGGCGGGCCTGTGGGATCTGCTCCGGCTCAGGAAGCTCCTGTAGCCGCCCCGGCGGGCGCGTCGAGGCGCTGGGCCGCACGCGCGCGTGCGGTGCGTGCGGCGGGTACGACGAGGGGCGTGCCGGTCTCGGGGTCGTCGATGATCTGGCAGCGCAGCCCGAAGACCTCCTCGGCCAGTTCGGCGGTGACGATGTCCTTCGGCGGGCCCTCGGCGACGACCCTGCCGTCGCGCAACGCGATGAGGTGAGTGGCGTACCGGGCCGCGTGGTTGAGGTCGTGCAGGACGGCGACCAGGGTGCGCCCCTGCTGCTCGTGCAGTTCCGCGCACAGGTCGAGCACGTCGATCTGGTGCTGGATGTCGAGGTAGGTGGTCGGCTCGTCGAGCAGCAGCAGCGGGGTCTGCTGGGCGAGCGCCATGGCGATCCACACCCGCTGCCGCTGGCCGCCGGAGAGTTCGTCCACGTACCGGTCGGCCAGTTCGGCGACGCCGGTGTGCGCCATCGACTCCCGTACGACCCGCTCGTCCTGCTCCGACCACTGGCGCAACAGCCCCTGGTGCGGATAGCGACCGCGGCCGACCAGGTCGCCGACGGTGATCCCGTCGGGCGCGATCGCGGACTGCGGCAGCAGGCCGAGGGTCCGCGCGACCCGCTTGGCGGGCAGCGTCTGGATGACCTGCCCGTCCAGGAGCACCTGCCCCCGGGACGGCTTGAGCATCCGGGACAGGGCGCGCAACAGCGTGGACTTGCCGCAGGCGTTGGGGCCGACGATCACGGTGAAGGAGTGGTCGGGGATCTCCACGGAGAGCTGCTCCGCGATCACACGCTGGTCGTAGGCGAGGGTGACGTCGCTTGCGGAGAGACGGTTCACCATGCTCCTCAGGTCGTTCTTGTCCGGCGGTGTGCCGGGTCCGGTGGTCATGTGCGGCCCGCGGTGGTCATATGCGGCCCGCCCGGCGCTCGGTGACGAGCAGCCAGAGGAGGTAGCCGCCGCCGAGGACGCCGGTCACCACTCCCACGGGCAACTGGTCGGCGCCGAAGAGCTGTTGCGACGCCCAGTCGGCGACGACCAGCAAGGTGGCGCCCATGACCATGGAGGTCATCAGGTGGGGTCCGGAGAGGGGGGCGGCTCCCGCGCTCCCCCGGCGGCGGGGAAGGATCATCCGGCGGGCGAGCTGGGGCGCGGTGAGCGCCACGAACCCGACGGGGCCCGCGGCGGCGGTGGCGCCCGCGGTCAGCAGCACCGCGGCGACCATCAGCAGCAGCCGTACGCGCTCGACGCGCACCCCGAGCGCGTACGCGACGTCGTCGCCCATCTCCGTCACCCGCAGCGCGCGTGCCTGGCCGAGAACGAGCGGGACGAGGACGGCCCACAGCGCGAGCAGGGGCCAGACCTGCTCCCAGTCACGGCCGCCCAGCGAACCGGTCATCCAGACAATCGCGCGGGTCGCGTCGACGATGTCGGCCTTGGTGAGCAGATAGCCGTTGACCGCCGTGACGATCGCGGAGACACCGATGCCGACGAGGACGAGCCGGTAGCCGTGCACGCCCTGCTTCCAGGCGAGCAGATAGATGGCCAGTCCGGTCACCAGGCCGCCGACCAGCGCGCCGAGGGCGACCTGGGTGGCGCCGCCGGAGAACAGCACGATCACGACGAGCGCTCCGGCCGTGGAGCCCTGCCCGAGTCCGAGGATGTCCGGACTGCCCAGCGGATTGCGGGAGATGGACTGGAACAGGGCGCCGCCGAGCCCGAGCGAGCCGCCGACCAGCAGCCCGACGAGCACGCGCGGCAGCCGCAGTTCGGTGACGATGAACTCCTGTCGTGCGTCGCCGTCCCCGAGCAGGGTCCGCAGGACGTCCCCGGGCGGGATCGAGTAGTCGCCGGTGCCGATGAGGGCGACGCTCGCGGCGAGCGCGATCAGCAGGAGCAGGGCGACGACCGTGAGGGTGCGCGGGTCGAGCCGGACGGACAGCCCGCCGCGGGTGCGCAGGGTGGTACGGGTGGTCTTCACAGTTGGGCCGTCCTGCGCCGTCGTACGAGGAAGAGGAAGACCGGGCCGCCGATGACCGCGGTCACGATGCCGACCTGGACCTCGGCGGGCCGGGCGACGACCCGGCCGATGATGTCGGCGCCGAGCAGCAGGACGGGCGAGAGCACGGCCGCGTACGGGAGGATCCAGCGCAGGTCGGGCCCGGTGAAGGAGCGGACGACATGCGGGACCATCAGCCCGACGAACACGATCGGCCCGCAGGCGGCGGTGGCCGCTCCGCACAGCACGGTGGCGGCGGCCATCGACAGCGCGCGGGTGCGGTTCAGGTGCGCGCCGAGGGCGCGGGCGGTGTCGTCGCCCATCGCCATGGCGTTCAGCGGGCGGGCGAGGGCCAGCGCGAGGACCGTGCCGACGACGAAGAACGGCAGCACCTGCCGGATGGTGCTGTCGGTGGCCGAGGTCAGCGAGCCCACCGTCCAGAAGCGCATCCGGCCGAGCGCCGCCCCGTCCATGATCATCACGGCCTGGAGATAGCCGTAGAGCGCGGCGCTGATCGCCATACCCGCGAGCGCGAGCCGTACGGGTGTGGCGCCCCGGCTGCCGCCGAGCAGCCAGACCAGCGCCCCGACCAGGGCCGCGCCGAGGAAGGCGAACCACACGTAGCCGCTCAGGCTCGTCACACCGAAGAACGTGATGGCGGTGACGACGGCGGCGGACGCGCCCGCGTTGATGCCGAGCAGCCCGGGGTCGGCCAGCGGATTGCGGGTCAGCGCCTGGAGAACGGCACCGGACACACCGAGCGCGGTCCCGGCGAGCACCCCGAGGACCGTACGCGAGAGCCGGTCGCGGACGACGACATCGGCGTACGTCCCCGAGTCGTGGAACAGGCCGTGCCAGACCTGGTCCAGCGGCAGCTCTCTCGCACCGACCGCGATACCGGCCAGCGCGACAAGCACCAGGAGAGCGACCGAGACGAGAAGCCCGAAGGCCCGTATCGCCCGGCGGTTCGGGGGCGCGGGAGCGTTCGCCACGCGCGGTTCGGGAGGACTGTCGACCAACACGCGATTAGGTTAGCCTAACCTCACTCCGTGTGGGTGATCCGGTACGGTCCCCGGTCCCGCGGGCCCTCCGGGCCGGCGCGATCCGCGCGGGCTCACAGCCCGAGTCGGGCCAGCGCCTTCCCCCCGTCCAGTCGGCACGAGCCCTCTCCGGCCGCTGTCCAGGCCGCCGCGCACAGTGCTCGCAGGGCGTCCAGGGGAGCGCCGTCGCCCGTCAGGTCCAGCCGTTCCTCGCCCGCCGTCGCCGTCCAGCCTCCGCAGCGGAAGCCGGGGCCCACCGGGGTGATCTCCGGCTGACCGGTCAGCAGGCCGCGCAGATCCGCGTCGACGTACGCGGGTCGCTGATGCGGCGGCGCGGCGAGGAGCGGGGCGCCGTCCGTCACTCCCGTGAGGACGAGCAGGGAGTCGACCTCGCCGTTGAACGCCCCCTCGATGTCCGTGTCCAGCCGGTCCCCGACCACCAGTGGCCGCCGCGCCCCGGTCCGCAGGATCGTCTCGCGGTGCATCGGCGGCAGCGGCTTGCCCGCCACCTGCGGCTCGGCGCCGGTCGCGATCCGGACGACCTCCACGGCCGCCCCGTTCCCCGGCGCGATGCCGCGCCCGCCCGGGATCGTCAGATCGGTGTTCGACGCGAACCAGCGCGCCCCGCGTGCGATGGCGTAGGACGCCTCCGCGAACCGCCCCCACGGCAGCTCGGGCCCGCCGTACCCCTGCACCACGGCCACCGGATCGTCCTCGGCCGACTCCACCGGCACCAGGCCCCGCTCGCGCAGCGCGACCCTGAGCCCCTCACCGCCGACCACCAGCACCCGCGACCCGGCGGGCACCTGCTCGCTGATGAGCCGGGCCACGGCCTGCGCCGAGGTGACGACATCCGAGGCCAGCGCCGGTATCCCCAGCTCCGTCAGATGCGCGGCCACCGCGTCCGGCGTACGCAGCGCGTTGTTCGTGACGTACGCCAGGTGCATCCCACCGGCGCGGGCGGTGCCGAGCGACTCCACGGCATGCGTGATCGCGTTCCCGCCCGCGTACACCACCCCGTCCAGGTCGAGCAGCGCCGTGTCGTACGCCGCGCTCAGGGGCCGCGCGCTCGCGGCCGGCCTCGTCCTGACGGTCTGGCTCATGACGATCGCTCCCTTGATTCTTCGCTTTCCCCGATCATCGCTCATGGCACTGACACACTTACGATGCACCAATGGACACTGGAGTCTCGGGGGACGTAACGACGCGCATGGGCCTGGACCTCGCCCCCTTCCGGGGACTGCGTTACGACCCGCATCGCGTCGGCAGCCTGGCGGCGGTCACCTCCCCGCCGTACGACGTCGTCGTACGCCCCGACGGACTGCTCCACCTGGAGTCCGCCGACCCGTACAACATCGTCCGGCTGATACTCCCCCAGGCGACCACCCCCGCGGCCCGCAACCAGCAGGCGGCGGACACCCTGCGCCGCTGGCTGTCCGAGGGCGTCCTCGCGGCCGACGCCGAGCCCGGCCTCTACGTCTACGAACAGCGGGGCGAGGGGCTGCTCCAGCGCGGAGTCATAGGCGCCCTGCGTGTCTCGGAGCCCTCGGAGGGCGTGGTCCTCCCCCACGAGGACGTGATGCCGCATGTGATCGCGGACCGGGCCGCCCTGATGCGGGCGACGTCCGCCAATCTGGAACCGCTCCTCCTGACCTACCGGGGCAACGGTGCCGAGACCGGTACGACGGCCGTCATCGAGCGCACCGCCGCGCGCACGCCCCTGCTGCGCACCACCACGGAGGACGGCTTCTGCCACCGCCTGTGGGCGGTCACGGACCCGGCCGACCTGGCCGAGATCCAGACGGATCTGGCCGGGCACCAGGCCCTGATCGCGGACGGCCACCACCGCTGGGCCACCTATCGGCGGCTGCGCGCGGAGCACGCCTCGCCGAGCCCCTGGGACTACGGCCTGGTCCTGCTGGTGGACACCGCCCGCTATCCGCTGCGGGTCCGCGCGATCCACCGCCTGCTGCACCGCCTCCCGGTGGCCGAGGCGCTGGCCTCGCTCACGGGCCTGTTCCGCGTCCGCGATCTGCACGTCCCGCTGACCAAGGCCCTGGAGATGCTCGCGGAGGCCGCCGCCGTCGGCAACGCCTTCCTGCTCGCGGGCGACGGCACCTTCCATCTGGTCGACCGTCCGAACCCCGATCTGCTGGCCCGTACGATCCCGGCGACCTACCCGGAGGCCTGGCGCACGCTGGACGCGACGGTCCTGCACGCCACGCTGCTGGAGAACGTGTGGCACATCCCGGAGGACTCGCCGGAGCACATCGCCTACATCCACGACACGGCCGCCACGGTCGAGAAGGCGGAACGCGACGGGGGCACGGCCGTGCTGATGCATCCGGTCCGCGAGGAGGTCGTACGGGAGCTGGCCCGCCAGGGCGTGACGATGCCGCGCAAGTCGACGTCGTTCGGCCCGAAGCCCGCTACGGGGCTGGTGCTGCGGGCGCTGTGAACGCGAACAGGGGCGGGATCCTTGCACGGATCCCGCCCCTGTTTCAGGTGTTCTGTGAGCGTCAGCTCTTGTCGCCCTCGGCGTCGGCCTCAGGCGCCTCGGACTTCTCGGACTTCGCCTCGGACTTCGCGGACTCCTCAGGCGTCTCAGACGTCTCAGGCGCCTCAGAGGTCGCGCTGTCCTCGTCCTGGTCGCTCTGGTCGTTCTCGTCGAGCGCGTCGACGAACTCGACCCCGTCCAGCTCGGCGAGCCGGTCGGAGGCGTCGGTGCTGCCGTCCCGGTCCGACTCGACGGTCTTGGCGAACCACTCGCGGGCTTCGTCCTCCCGCCCGACGGCAAGGAGCGCGTCGGCGTACGCGTACCGCAGGCGCGCGGTCCAGGGCTGCACGGAGGTGGACGCCAGCTCCGGGCTCTGGAGCGTCACGATGGCGGCGTCGAGCTGCCCCATGTCCCGCCGGGCACCGGCCGCGACGAGCCGCATCTCGACCTGACCGGCCTTGTCGAGCTTGTGCACCTCGGGCGCACCGGCCATGTCCAGCGCCTTCTCGGGCCGGCCGAGGCCGCGCTCGCAGTCGGCCATGACGGGCCACAGCTCGATGTTGCCGGTCATCCGCCGGGCCGCCCGGAACTCGGCGAGGGCCTCGCCGTACTTCTGGTTGGCGTACGCGGCGAAGCCGGCCGCCTCACGCACGGCGGCGACACGGGACGCGAGACGCAGGGCCACCTTGGAGTACCCGTACGCGCCCTCGGGGTCCTCGTCGATGAGCTTGGCGACCATCACCAGGTTCCTGGCGACGTCCTCGGCGAGCGTCTTGGGCAGGCTCTGCAGCTCCTGCCGTACGTCCTTGTCGATCTCCTCGCCGGTGACGTCCTCGGGGATCGGCAGCCGCTTGATCGGCTCGCGGTCACGGTCGCGGTCCCGCTCGTCACGGAACCGGCCGCCCTCGCGCCGGTCGTCACGCCCGCGGAAGCCACCGGGGCGACCGCCACGGTCGTCGCGACGGGGACCACGGGAGCCACGGTCGTCCCGGCCCCGGAAGCCACCGCGCTCGCCGCCACGGCTGTCCTCACGGCGGAAGCCACCGCGCTCGCCGCCGCGGTCATCGCGACGGTCATCGCGACGGAAGCCGCCACGCTCACCACGGTCGCTGTCACGGCGCTCGTCACGACGGTCGTATCCGGGACGGTCGTCCCGGCGCCCGTACCCACGATCGCGGTCGTCACCACGACGATCGTCACGGCGGTCATCGCGCCGGTCGTCACGACGGGTGAAGCCACGGTCGTCGTCGCGGCGGCCGAAGCCACCACGCTGGTCGTCACGGCGGAAGCCGCGGTCACGGTCGTCGCGGCGCGGACCGGCGGGCCGCTCATCGCGACGCCCGTACCCACGGTCGTCACCACGACGATCGTCACGGCGGTCATCACGCCGGTCGTCACGACGGGCGAAGCCACGGTCGTCGTCGCGGCGGCCGAAGCCACCACGCTGGTCGTCACGACGGAAGCCGCGGTCACGGTCATCGCCGCGACGGTCGTCACGCCGGTCATCGCGGCGGTCGTCCCGACGCCCGTACCCACGGTCGCCACCACGACGGTCATCGCGGCGGTCGTCGCGGCGGGCGAACCCACGGTCACGGTCGTCGTCGCGGCGCCCGAACCCACCGCGGTCGTCGCGGCGGAAGGAGGGACGGTCGTTGTCACGGCGGAAGCCACCGCGCTCGCCACCGCGGTCATCGCGGCGCGGGCCGCCGGTGGGCCGGTCGTCACGGCGGAAGCCCGGACGCCCGCCCCGGTCGCGGTCATCGCGGCGGAAGCCACCGCGGTCGCCGCGGTCACCGCGCTCGCCTTCGCGGCGGTCATCACGGCGATCGTCGCGGCGGAAGCCACGGTCACGGTCGTCACCGCGACGGTCGTCACGGCGGTCGTCGCGACGGCCGTAGCCGCCACGGTCCCCGTAGCCGCCGCGGTCGTCCCGGCGAGGACCCCCGCGGTAGCCGCCACGGTCACCACTGTCCCGTCGGCGCTGATCGCGCTCGGGACGCTCGTCGGCAGGGTTGGGGGACATCGGGGACTCCTGTCTTCGGTACTGCAAAAATCTATTCTCGCGCATCCGGGCACCCGGCGCGCACCGGAAAAACGAAAAGGACCTCTGGTCCCAGCGAGTCGCTGGGACCAGAGGTCCTCCAAAGATTGTTCGGCGGCGTCCTACTCTCCCACAGGGTCCCCCCTGCAGTACCATCGGCGCTGTAAGGCTTAGCTTCCGGGTTCGAAATGTAACCGGGCGTTT
>NZ_JBVJNF010000015.1:0-84997 GCF_055583785.1 Streptomyces sp. NPDC104371 | reverse complement strand
TTCCGTCATAGGGCGGCATGGCCTGAACCTCCTAGTCACCTTCGATCTTGAGCTCGTAATGCGTAGGTCTCGGGTTCGAATCCCGAAGGCGGCTCCATCCGAACCCCAGCCCGGACAGTGTCTGAGCTGGGGTTTTCGTGTTTCCTTGGCTGATCGGCCTTACAGGCGGGCAACGTCGCCGGGCCCTGGCGGCGTTGCCCGGCCCGGGGTCAGATCTGTGTGGCAAGCGGGACGGAGATCTGCTTCATCCAGTTGCCGGTTGCGAAGTCGCGTGCCTTGATGACGACGCGATCGCGGTACACGTCCACCTGGAGTCCCTGGTTGAAGTGTCCGGGGACCGTGACCTCGCCGCCCTGGCCGTTGTCGGCGAAACCGGTCTGCACCGCACCGGTGTTGATCACCGAGAAGCCGTCGATGTTGGCGGTGCCCGGCACGACCCGGCGTACATACCAGTCGGACAGGGTCAGGTCCCAGTGGGTGTGGCCGCTGAACAGGAACACGTCGCGGTAGCGCCCGAGGAGACCGAGAAGACGGTCGGGCTGGAGGTAGTCGCTCATGTAGATCTTGCTGCGGGTACCGGAGACGGTGTTGGGCAGCGGGTGATGGGTGATCACCATGACCGGCTTGCGGCGCCGCGCCCAGTACTGCAGGCGGTCCTCGAGCCACTGGAACTGCGCCTCACTGATCCACACCTCGTCCCACAGGGAGTTGTCGTGGTACTTCATGTAGCGCTCGGTGCCGATGGTCAGGACCGGGATGCCGCCGAACGTCGTCTCCGCGTAGATCGTGGAACGCTTGGCGAAGCGGTAGAAGCTGCGGAAGAGGGAGTCCTCGGTGGTGCCGTTGGGCCAGGTGTCCTGGGCGAGGGTGTCCGGGTCGGCCCACTTGGGGACGTAGAACTCGTGGTTGCCTATGGCCCAGGCGACCTTGTGCGGCTTGGGGCCCTGGTCCAACGCCTTCTGTACTTCGGCGTATTCGAAGTCGTAGCCGCGCGGGGTGATGTCCCCGGCGACGGCCATGCCCGAGGAGTGCGGGTTGGTGGCCTTGATGTCCTTGAGCGCCTCGGTGAAGTCGCTGAGGTCGCCCTGAATGTCGCTGATGACGTTGAACGTGGTGACAAGCTTGCCGCCATTGCCGGTGGCGGCCGGTGCGGCCTCGGCGGGCGCCTGGGCGAGACCTCCGAGCGCCAGGGCTCCAGCGGTCGCGCTCAGAAGGGATCTTCGGTCCACGGTCTTTCCTTTCGGCGTCGCGCGGGATGTGGGACAGCGACCCCGCGCGTTGGGCTAGACCCGTTATCAATAAGCGATCAAGCGGGCGGGTAGGTGAACGTCCCTCGACATTTCGACCATGGTCCCGATCGTCACGCCGACCGCCGCTGATACCGGAGGGCCCGGCGTACCCGTCCTGCTCGGCGGTCTCAGGTCGTCAGCATGACCCCGGCGTACGCCGCGGCGCCGACGACCAGCCAGGAGCCCAGGCCGAGCAGTGCCATGCGGGCGCCGCCGGTGCGGGCCAGGGTCGGCAGGTGCACCGCGCTGCCGAGCCCGAACAGGGCAGCGGCGAGCAGCAGTTCCTGCGCGGTGTTCGCGGTGTCGAGTACTTCGCTGCCGAGCAACTCGGTGCTGCGCAGGACGACCATCGCCAGGAAGCCGACGACGAACAGGGGCAGCAGGGCGGGTCGGCTGCCGTCGCCGTTCGCGGGGTGTCCGACGTTCTTGCGGCGGCGGCTCAGGGCCACCCCCGCGACCAGCGGCGCCAGCATGGCGACCCGGATCAGCTTGACCAGGACCCCCTCGGTCAGTGCCTTGGGTCCGGCGGTCTGGGCGGTGGCGACGACTTGTCCGACATCGTGCACACTGGCGCCGACCCAGTGCCCGAACTGCGTCGCGTCCAGGCCGAGCGGGGCCTTGAGCAGCGGCAGTACGGCGATGGCGAGCGTGCCGCAGAGCGTCACCAGGGCGACCGACGAGGCGACCTCCGCCTCGTGCCGCGCGTCGCCCTTGTCCTTGCCGAGCACGCCGCTGACCGCGCCGATCGCGGAGGCGCCGCAGATCGAGTAGCCGGTGGCGACGAGCAGCGACTGGTCGTCGGAGAGGCCGATCCTGCGGCCCATCCACCGCGTCCCGAAGAACGTGATCAGGACGACCGCGACCACCATGACCAGGGACTGCCAGCCGAGCCCGGCCACGTCGCCAAGGCTCAGCTTCAGGCCGAGCAGCACGATGCCGAGCCGCATCAGCCGCTTGCCCGCCAGGGAGAGGCCGGGCCGGGCGACACCGCGTACGAGGGGAGCGGCGCCTGGCAGATGCGCCGCGACGACACCGAGCACGACGGCGACGGTGAGCGTCGGTACGGCGGGCACCAGTGCGTGCACCCCGAAGGCCGCCGCCACGCCGACGGCGGCGAGCGCGAGACCCGGCACGGCGCCGTTTTTGCGCGGGGTGGCGGGGAGCGGGGTGGGGCGCGCATCGGGCGTGCGGCGTTCGGGACCGGCGAAGACCATGATTTTCAGCCTGCGCCCGGCGTGCGCCGCTCGCTAGACGCGATCTCGTGGGCAGGTCATAGAGTTCCCCTATGGCCCTGGTCCCTGAGTCCTCCGACGCGCATCCGCGACCGCTCCCCGATCTGCACGCCCTGCAACTGCTGGTCTGCGTCGCCGAGACCGGGAGCCTGGGGCGGGCCGCCGCGCGGCTGCGCATCAGCCAGCCCTCCGCGAGCGCCCGGATACGCACGCTGGAGCGGCGCCTGGGCCTGCGGCTGCTCGACCGCTCCCCCTCGGGCTCCCGGCTCACCCCGGCCGGTGCCGTGGTCGGCGACTGGGCGCGCTCCCTGCTCGAACAGGCCGAGGCGCTGGTCGCGGGCGCCGCCGCGCTGCGCTCCCGGCAGGATCACCGGCTCCTGGTGACCGCGAGTCTGACCATCGCCGAGGAACTGATGCCGGGCTGGCTGGTCGCGCTGCGCGAAGAGGGGGCGGACACGCATGTCGGGCTCACCGTCACCAACAGCTCCGGGGTGATCGAGGCGCTGCGCCGCAGGAGTTGCGACCTGGGCTTCGTCGAGGGCCCCTGGGTGCCGGACGACCTGCACCGCACCGTGGTCGGCCGGGACCGCCTCGCCGTGGTCGTGGCCCCCGGTCACCCCTGGGCTCGGCGCCGCCGCCCGCTGAGCGGCCGTGAACTCGCCGACACCCCGCTGCTGCTGCGCGAGCCCGGCTCCGGCACCCGCGAAACCCTGGAGAAGGCGCTGCGCCCGTACGACGGTGTGGCCGTGCCGGTCCTCGAACTGGGCTCCACCGCGCCCTTGCGCAGCGCCGTCGCCCGAGGCCTGGCGCCCGCGGTGCTCTCCGCACTGGCCGTTCAGGAGGACGTGGGCCACGGCCGCCTGGTCGAGGTCGAGGTCGATCCGGCGGTCCCGCTGCGCAGGCTGCTGCACGCGGTGTGGCTCAAGGGCCATGAACTGCCGGAGGCGGCACTGAGGCTGCTCGGGGTGGCGCGGTCGGGCTAGGCCCTCTCGTCCGCGCTCCCGGCGTCGGGCGGCTCAGCCCTTGCGCGACGTCATGCGCTGGCGTACGGCCTCGTAGGTGAAGAGGGCCGCCGAGACCGCGACGTTGAGGGAGTCGACCTGGCCGAACATCGGGATCTTCGCCTTGGTGTGGCTGCCCGCGAGCCAGCGGTCCGACAGGCCGTACTTCTCGCTGCCGACGAGGACGGCCGTGGGGCCGGTCATGTCGAGGTCCGCCATCAGGACGTCCGTGTCGGGGGTGGTGGCGACGACGTTGACCGCGTGTTCGGCCAGCCAGTTCATGACCTCTTCGGAGCCCGCCGAGGCGATCGGGACGGCGAACACCGTGCCCTTGCTGGCCCGGATCACGTTCGGGTTGCCCCAGTCGGTCACGGGGTTGGCCGAGATCACGGCGGTCACACCGGCCGCGTCCGCGGTGCGCAGCATCGAACCCAGGTTGCCGGGCTTCTCGACGCTCTCGCAGACGAGAAACAGGGCGTGCTCGTCGACCTCGATACGGGACAGGTCGGTCTCGATGTCCGGGACGACGGCGAGCCAGCCGTCCGGGCCCTCGCGGTAGGCGGCCTTGTCGAAGGCCTGGCGGCTCAGGCTGTAGAGCGCGGCTCCCCGTTCGGCGGCGCGGGACACCACGTTCCGCGGGTCCGAGTCGCCGGTCAGCGCGGGGCAGAAGTACAGCTCGCGGGGGCGGACACCGGCGCGCAGGGCGAGGTCCAGTTCCTCGTAGCCCTCCACGAGGGTCACTTGGGAGCTCTGCCGGTTCCGCCGGCGGCGGAGAGCGGCGAGTTCCTTCACACGAGGGTTGCTCGGGCTGGAGATTTCCTTGGGTGAACCAACCCGTGGGGTGGACGGCATCGGCGGTGGGAATCACGGCGCCTCACGGGCTCCGATCCTCCGCCCCCTTTCTTCTGGTGCACTGCGCGCGGTCGTGGCCAGGGTACATGCGGGTCCCGCGCCGGGGCCGCCCGTGCGGGGGAGCGCGCGCCCGCCCGTACGGACGGAAGATCAGCCCGGCAGCCGTCCCGGGCGGTGGCGGCCACGATGGCCGGGCGCCTTCCCGGTGAGCTGACATCGGGCGTCTTCTCGGTGAACGGCTAGCATCGCCTGCACAGTTGTCGGTGGGGATGGGGTGGAAGTCGTGGCACAGCCGGATTCGCGGTCCGGGCCCCGTATCGCCGTGGCCGTCGTGACCATGGGCAATCGGCCCGCCGAGGTCGACGCCCTCCTTCAGTCCGTGGCCAAGCAGGACCTCGCCCCGGCCCGCATCGTCATCGTCGGGAACGGCTGCCCGCTGCCCGAGTTCGCCGAACGCCTCGGCCTGCCCGGCGAGGTCACCTGTATCGAGGTCGACGAGAACCTCGGCTGCCCCGGCGGTCGCAATGTGGCCCTCGCCAGGCTGCGGGAGTTCGGGGACGTCGACATCGTGGTCGACCTCGACGACGACGGGCTGCTCGTGGACGCCGATGTGCTCCGGCGCGTACGGGATCTGTACGCGGCCGATCCCCGGCTCGGCATCGTCGGGTTCCGTATCGCCGACGAGCACGGCGAGACCCAGCGGCGGCACGTGCCGCGGGTCGGCGCCACCGATCCCATGCGCGGTGGGCCGGTGACCGGGTTCCTCGGCGGTGGGCACGCGCTGTCCATGGCCATGCTCGCCCAGACCGGCGACTGGCCCGCGGAGTTCTTCTTCGCGCACGAGGAGACGGATCTGGCCTGGCGGGCCGCCGACGCGGGCTGGACCATCCTGTACGCGCCCGAGCTGCTGCTCCAGCACCCGAAGACCTCGCCTGCCCGCCACGCCATCTACTACCGGGTCACGGCGCGCAACCGGGTGTGGCTCGTACGGCGGCGGCTGCCTCTCCTGCTCATCCCGGTCCACCTCGGGGTGTGGACGGCCGTCACGCTCCTGCGGACGCGCTCGGCGGGCGGGCTGAGGGCCTGGTTCGGCGGGTTCATGGAGGGGCTGCGGACCTCGGGCGGCGAGAGACGACCCATGCGCTGGCGCACGGTGTGGCGCCTCACCCGACTCGGCCGACCGCCGGTCATCTAGTCGTAGTCGGCCACCCGTCGTCTCGTCTACCGACTACCTGTCATCTCGTTCGCCGGTCGCCGGTCGCCGGTCGGCCGACCGTCACTTCGCGTCCGCGTAGCACTCCACCACCGCCGTCGTGAACGGGATCCGTACCGGCGTCTCGCCGAACGTCAGCCGCATCGCCAGGTCCGCGGCCTCCTGGATCGCCGCGGCCACCGTGTCCGCCTCCTCGGCCGGGCAGTGCACGATCACCTCGTCGTGCTGGAAGAAGACCAGCTCGGCGGCGAGGCCCGCGCAGGCCCGGCGGAGGGCGGCGAGCAGGAGCAGCGCCCAGTCGGCGGCGCTGCCCTGCACGACGAAGTTGCGTGCGAAGCGGCCACGGGCCCGGGGGTTGGGAGACGCGTAGCCCGGTATCCACTGCTCTGGTTCCGCAGGCGACGAGCCGTCCGCAGGCGGCGGGACCTCCGTGGGCGAGGGGCCCTCCTGCGGGATGCCTGCCTCCTCCGTCGCGTTCTCGGACGCCCCGCTCGCCGGTGGGCACGTCCGCCCGAGCCAGGTCCGTACGAGCCGGCCCTCCTCGCCCGCGCGGGCCGCGTCGTCGACGTACGCGATCGCTCTCGGGAAGCGGCGGCGCAGTGCGGCGAGGTTCTTCAGGCCGTCGCCGGAGGTCTGGCCGTAGATCGCGCCGAGCACCGCGAGCTTGGCCTGGGCGCGGTCGCCGGAGAACGCGCGGTCCGACACCGACTGGTAGAGGTCGGCCGTACGGCCCGCGACCTCCATGAACGCCGGGTCGCGGGAGATCGCGGCGAGGACGCGCGGCTCCATCTGGGCCGCGTCGGCCACGACCAGCCGCCAGCCGGGGTCGGCGACCACGGCCCGCCGGATGACCTTGGGGATCTGCAGCGCGCCGCCGCCGTTGGTGACCCAGCGGCCCGTGACCGTACCGCCCGGCAGGTACTCGGGCCGGAAGCGGCCGTCGCGCACCCAGTCCGTGAGCCAGGACCAGCCGTGGGCGACCCAGATGCGGTACAGCTTCTTGTACTCCAGCAGGGGCCGCACGGCCGGGTGGTCGAGGGACTCGAGCTCCCAGCGGCGGGTGGAGCGCACCTTGATCCCGGCCTGCCCGAACGCCTTGACGACATCCGCGGGCAGATCACAGCGGACCCGGCGGCCGAAGGCGGCCGACACCTCCTCGGCCAGCTCGGCCAGGCGCCGGGGCTCGCCGCCGCCCGCGTACCGCTCGCCGAGCAGGTCGTGCAGCACCTCGCGGTGGACGTCCGCGCGCCACGGCAGCCCGGTCCGGTTCATCTCCGAGGCCACGAGCATGCCCGCCGACTCGGCGGCGGTGAGCAGCCGCATCCGGCCGGGGTGGGCGGTGGTGTCGTGACGGCGCTGCTGGTCCGCGTAGACCGCGACCAGGTCCTGGAGGGGGATGTGGGTGGGGCGCGGTTCGAAGAGGGAGGACTGGGCGCCCGGTTCGGCGGCGCGCTGCGGGGGATCCGGGGGTACGGGGCCGCCGCGCAGCCGGGCCAGCGCGGCGGCGGCCGACCGGGGCTCGCCGAGGCGCCCCTCATGGCCGAGGAGGAGGGTCTCGGCGGCCTCGACGTCGTAGCACCGGTCCACGCGCACCCCCGCGGCGAGCAGCCGGTGCTGGACGTCGGCGGTGGACCGCCACACCCACCGGGTGACCTCGGGCCGCGCCCGTACGGCCCCGACGAGATCCCCCTCCTTGACCACGGACCCCGCGAGCAGCCCGTCCGGGCCGAGGGCGGCGACCTCCACGCCGCCGTCCTCGGCCGGGGCGAGAGCCCAGCGTCCGGTCATGTCGCGAGTGTGGCAGAGGGGTCTGACAACGGCCCGGGACGTGCCGCCCGAACCCCCGCGCTCAGCCCTTCTGTTCGCGGGCCTCCTGTTCGCGGGCCTCGAGGAACTGGGCGAGCATCTTCGTGACGTACTCCTCGGTCGCCGCCTTGGTGATGCCGAGGCCGCTCAGCACGCCCTCGCCGTTCTCCAGCTCCAGGAGCGCGAGCAGGATGTGCTCCGTGCCGATGTAGTTGTGGCCGAGGCGCAGGGCCTCGCGGAAGGTGAGTTCGAGGGCCTTCTTCGCCGCGGGGGCGTACGGGACGAGCTGCGGGACCTCCTCGACGCGGGGCGGCAGAGCCGCGGTCGCCGCCTCGACCACCGCTTCCGGCGAGACACCCTGTGCGGTGATCGCCTTGGCCGCGAAGGCCTCCGGCTCGGCGAGCAGCCCGAGGACGAGGTGCGCGGGGTGGGTCTCGGCGTTGCCCGCGGCCCTCGCGCCGTCGTGCGCGGCCATGACCACGTTGCGCGCGCGGAGCGTGTAGCGGCTGAACCCGTGGCTGGGGTCGAGATCCGCGGACTCCTTGGGCACGAAGCGCTTCTGGGCCGCCTGCCGGGTCACGCCCATGCTCTTGCCGATGTCGGTCCACGAGGCGCCCGAGCGCCGTGCCTGGTCCACGAAGTGGCCGATCAGATGGTCGGCCACGTCGCCGAGGTGCTCCGCGGCCAGCACCGCGTCCTGGAGCTGGTCGAGCGCGTCGGGGTGCACCTTCTTGATGGCGTCGATGAGGTCGTCGAGGCGCAGATTCGTCGGGTTGTGCGCGTTCTCCGTCATGTGTCAACCGTAGGTTGCCACCCCAGTGCTGTCAACCGATGGTTGACATGTGGAGCGCGGTGTTCGCTCCCGCCCATGTCACGATCGAACGCGTGAGTACGACGACCACCGTGGACCGCGCCTTCCGGGCCGCCCTCTACGACGACACGGACACGGCCCTCGACACCGGTGCCTCCCTGCTCGCCGCCGACCCCTCGGCCGACGACGAACTCGCCCGGCACGGCGAGCAGTTCGTGGCCGCCGCCTGGCGACGCGGCTGGCAGCCCGCCGACGTCGTACGGCTGGTGCGCCGCGAGCTGGACGACAGCCACGTACGCCTCGTCTCGACGCTGATCCGCGCGGAGGCCGGGCAGCGGCCGTCCCCCGGCCCGCGCTGGGCCGCCCAGCTCGAGGACCTCGACGCGGAGCCCCTGCGCGTCCCCGACCGCTTCTCGTACGCCACCGCCGCCCTGGAGCTGTACCGGCTGCTGCTGCGCCTGCCCGCCCTCGAACCCCTCGACGCGCCCCGGTCCGCCGCCCCGCGGCAGCCGGAGTCCCGCATGCTCACGCGCATCCGCGCCCTGCTCGCCAAGGCGGAGGCGACCGGATACCCGGAGGAGGCCGAGGCGCTCAGCGCCAAGGCGCAGGAGCTGATGGCCCGGCACAGCATCGACGAGGCGCTGCTCGGCGCCCGTACGCACGCCAAGGACGCGCCCGGCGCCTGTCGCGTGGGCGTCGACGCGCCCTACGAGAGCGCCAAGGCCGTGCTCCTGGACGCGGTCGCGACCGCCAACCGCTGCCGGGCCGTGTGGCACGAGGCGCTCGGGTTCTCCACGGTCGTCGGCTTCGAAGCCGATCTGGAGGCCGTCGAACTCCTTTACACCTCGCTGCTCGTGCAGGCCACCACCGCGATGACGACCGCGGAGGCGGCGCAGCGAAAGGGCGGCCGGAAGCGTACGAAGACGTTCCGGCAGTCGTTCCTGGCCGCGTACGCGCACCGCATCGGCGACCGGCTCCAGGCCGCCGCCGAGGGGCAGACGGCCGGGCACGAAGGGGAGTTGCTGCCGGTGCTCGCGGCCCGGGACGTGGCCGTCGTGCACCACACCGAGCTGCTGTTCCCGGACACGGTCACCACCCGGCTGCGCGGCGTCAGCGACGCGGCGGGCTGGGAGCAGGGGGCCGCCGCCGCCGATCGCGCCCAGGTCGCGGGGCGGCGACGGCTTCCCTGACCGCGGCCTCGCGCGGCGGTCACTCCCCGCCTCAGTCGCCCGCGACCTGCACCGGGCTCACCGACGCGTCCGGAGTGTGCGCGTCCTTGAGCGCCACCTCCCCGAACGTCCAGCGGTGGCTCTGCGCGTCGTCGGCACCCGGGAGGGTGATCTTCAGGGTCTTCGCCGCGGCGCTGAGCGAGCCGCCCGCCTTCCCCCGGACGTAGGTGAGGGTGAAGGTCGCCGTCTCGTCCTTGCGCAGCGTCACCTTCTCCGGCTTCGTCCCCTTCTCCTCCGCGACGCGCCACGACGTGGTGCCGTCCGTCAGCTCGACGCCGGGGAAGCCCTCGAAGACGCACGTCCCGGTGCCGTTGTTGGTGAGGGTGACCGGGACATTGCCCGTGTCGCCCGCGGTGGTGGCCGCGTTGCCGGGGCCCACCTCGACGGCGGTGGAGCACGCGGAGTCCTTCGCGGCGGTGTCGTCGCCCCCGCCTCCGCAGGCGGTCAGGGTCAGGGCCGCGGCGAGGGCGGTGACGGCAAGGGGGACGCGGAGCGTACGCATGTGGGTCCTCTGGAGTCGTGACGGTCTTCCTGGATCATCACGCAGGCGGGCGGCCGTGCGGGCCGCGCCCCCCAGGAACGCCCCGGCCGCGCCCCCGGAACGCTCCTCTGCGCCGTCCGCCGCGAATATCGGGATGATCCCGTATGTCTCCCTTACGCTGACGGAATGAGCTGGGTGCGGGCGCTGAAGGAGGCCGCGCGCTCGGGGCTGAGGATCGAGCGCAAGCGACTCGACCCGCTGCTCGCGGTGCGCGGTGCGACAGGACTCGCGCTGGTGATCGCGGCCAGTCTGTGGCTGTTCGGGCCCGTGGTGGCGGCCAGTTCGGCGTTCGGCGCGTTCCAGGCGGCGATCGCGACCTTCCAGCGCAGTTGGCGCCCGCGCCCCGAACTCGCCCTCGTGTCCGGCACGAGCCTCGCCGTCTCCACCTTCGTCGGCTATCTCACCGTCTCCCGGCTGCCGTTGTTCCTGGTCCTGCTCGCCGTCTGGACCTTCCTGGCCGGGTTGTTCTGGGCCGCGGGCCCGACGGCCGGTCTGATCGCCTCCTCGAACGTCGCGATCATGCTGGTGACGGTCACCCTGCCGGCGTCCGTGGCGCAGGCCGCCGAGCACGCCGCGATGATGATCGTCGGCGGTCTGGTGCAGGCGGCCCTGGTCATGCTGTTCCCGGTACGTCCCTGGGGCGCGCATCGCGACGCGCTCGCCGACGCGCTGGCCGCCGAGGCCGACTACGCGCGACGACTGCGCGACGACCCGGTCGCGCCCTTCGACCCGCTGCCGCTGATGGAGGCCCGCGACGCCGCCGCTCTCACCCCGCGCCAGGCCCGCCGCCGCCCCGCGCAGCTCCACGGCACCCGCGGTCTCGCCGAACGCCTCCGGCCGGTGCTCGCCTCGCTGGCCGACCCCGCCGTCGGCGTCCCGCGCGAGGGCCGCGCGCGCGAGCGCGTACGCGAACTGCTCGGCGCCGCCGCCGACATCCTCGAGGCCGCGGCGGGCGCTATCCGCCACGGCACCCCGCTCGACCTGCCGGCGCACGCGGTGGCCGCCCTCAGGACCCCGGACACGGAGGCGATCCTCACCGGCCCGGTGTACCGGACGTCGGAACGGCTGCGGACCCTGCTCCAGGACGTCCTGGAGACGGCCGGTGCCACCCGGCAGGAGGAGACGGCCGTCGCCGGGGGCTCCCCGCCCCGGTACCGCGAGCGCCCCAACCTCCTCCGCATGATCCCCGCCGTCCTGCGCACCCTGCGCGCGGAACTGCGCCCCGGCTCCCCGGTCGCCCGCCACGCGGCCCGCGTCGCGGTGGTCGCCGCCGTCGGGTACCTCCTCGGTGACGTCCTGCCCTTCGGCCATGGCTACTGGGCCCCGCTGGCCGCCGTCATGATCATGCGTCCCGACTTCTCCCAGACCTACAGCCGCGCCGTCGGCCGGTTCTGCGGCACGCTCGTCGGCGTCGCCCTCGCCACCGGCGTCGTACGGCTCGGACCCGCGGACCCGGTCCAGTCCGGTGCCCTCGCCGTGCTCGCCGCCGCCCTGATGTACACGGTCCGGCGCACCGGGCAGATCGCGGCCCAGGCCTGTATCGCCGCGTACGTCGTCTTCCTGCTCGGCATGGCCGGGGAGCAGTGGACCCAGACCGTGCCCGAACGTGTCCTGCTCACCCTGCTCGGCGGTGTGCTCGCCATGCTCGCCTACGCGGTCTATCCGGCCTGGGAGACCCCGCGGCTCCGGGGCCGCCTGGCCGACTGGCTGACCGCGCAGGGCCGGTACGCCGCCGCCGTCATCGGCCACTACGCCGAACCCGTCGGCAAGAACGCCCCCGATGTGCGGGAGGCCATCCTGCGGGCGCGTACCGCCCGAGCCGCCTGGCACACGGCCGTGGACCGGGCCCGCAGCGAGCCGGTGCGCCACCGGGGGCTGTCGCGGGCCGCCGCCGACGGGGCCGAGGAGGCGCTCGCCGAGACAGGCCGCGTCGCCATGCTGCTGGAGGCCCACCTCCCGGAGCGCGGCGCGCCCCCCGTCCCGGCCGCCGCCCGCTTCGCGGACGCCCTGCGCTCCGCGACGGAACAGGGCGCCAAGGCCGTACGGGAACGCCGCCGCCCGTCGTGGGACGCCCTGCGGGAGGTGCTCCAGGTGTGGGACGCGGAGCGGGCGGAGGGCGACGACACCTGCGGCGCGCTCGCTCATCAGGGCGCGGGGCTGGTCCTCGCCGCCCTGGAGGATCTCGGCGAGGCTCTCGGACCCGACGGGTCGCGCAACTCCGGGGACGCCACGGCCCGTTGAGCGGGGCGGGTGGGGTCAGGACCCGATGCTCGGCAGCCCGCTGGGCAGTTGCCCGCCCTCGGACTTCGTGTACGTCTCCGCGCCGAGGCCGCCCTCCCACGTCACCTTCATGCTGGTGGCGTCCACGGAGTCGACCATGCCGGTGCCGCGCTCCTTGCCACCGGACGTGCACGTGAGATGGATCATCTGCATGCCCGTCTCCTCACCGGCGGTCCCGCTGCACACGTCGCCGCCCGTCGCGAAGAGCGCGGCCTTGGTGCCGGTGATCACCAGTGCCACGGCCTTGCCGTCGGTCGTGGCCAGCCAACTGCCCTCCAGCTTCCCGGCCTTGGCGTCCGGGGACTTGGCGTCCGGGGTGGCGGAGCCGCCGTCGGTGTCCGCCGTGGTCGCGCGAGCGCTCGGCTTCGCGGCCGCGTCGTCCCCGGAGTCGCTGCTGCAGCCGGTCAGCAGGAGCGCGGCCGACAGACCCGCGGCCGCGAGCACGCTGCGCGCCTGCCGGTACGTGACATGGTTCGCCGAAGTCACTGAAGTCTCCCCAGGGTGCCGATGACGCCGTCAGGACGATCGCAGCAAGCTACCAGGCGGACACGCGCCGCCGGGCGGTGTCCGGCGTCCTGACCGCCGGAGCCGGGCCGTCATGAACGCGGTCGCGAACACCGAGCCGGGCGGCGGGTGGAACACGAAGGGCGCCGCGTGCGTCTCCGTCAAGGGACCGCAAAAGCTGTAACCGCGGGAACACCCCTCGTGCACGTGCATCTGCTCGCGCATATGCACGTGAACGACGTTATGATCCGGGTCAGTTGACCGTTGCATCAATGGCCACACCAGCCACTGCACCATCCGGGGAGCGACCTGTGGACCACGACGTGTACGACGTGGACGACGTGTACAACGGCATGGCTGCGACCGAACTGCACGGAGTGGCCTGGCAGAAGAGCCGGCACAGCAATTCGCAGGGATCCTGCGTGGAGTTCGCCCGGCTGCCCGGGGGAGAGGTGGCGGTACGCAACTCCCGCTTCCCCGACGGTCCCGCGCTGGTCTACACCCGCGCGGAGATCGAGGCGATGCTGCTCGGCGTCAAGGACGGCGAGTTCGACCACCTGATCGTGTGAGCACGCGGCACGCGAACAGGCCGCGGTCGAGCGGCCGTTGAGCCTGCGCCGGTGACACGCGTAGAACCGCGGCCTCAAAGAGAGCCGTGGGCTGTCACTCGGTGTACGGCGACGACGGCGGCGTGGGCAGCCGGAACAGCGCCCAGACCGCCTTGCCGCTCAGCGTGCCCGCCAGCGGGTGCCAGCCCCAACTGTCGGCGAAGGAGTCCACCAGGAACAGTCCGCGTCCCGACTCCGCCGAGAAGTCCTCCGAGCCGCCCGCGACCGGGCCCTGGTGACTGGGGTCGCGCACGGCGCACACCAGGCGCGCGGTCCAGCGCATCAGATGCAGCCGGATCGGCGGTTCCGGTTCGTCCGCGAGCAGGGCGGGCGCGGGCAGCGCGTGCCGCAGCGCGTTCGTCACCAGCTCGGAGACCACCAGGCAGACATCGTCGAAGCGGTCGCCGACATCCCACTGCACGAGCGTGTTGCGGGTGAAGTGCCGTGCCTCGCGCACCGCTTCGAGCCGGGCGGGCAGAGCGCAGGAGGCGGCGCTGGACGCGGCGGCGGGATCAAGCGGCGGAAGTCCCTGCCGTAAGGGCTCGAGCATGGTCGATCCATTCGTCCCCATGCGAGGCACTCCCGGGTGTTCGCGGTCGTGGCGATGCAGCGGTGGCGCGGGACCATGGTTTCGGATGCGCCAAGCAGATGCAAGGGCAGATGCACGTGCACGAGCCGGAATTGGCTCCCGCCGTCTGCTTTCTACTCGTTTCTTCTGTCACTTTCTTCACCCTTCCGCGCAGTCTCTGATCCACCTCCGCGTCTCAACTTGACTGCTTTCCCTGTCTGTAACCGCACGAGTACTGCTTGAAGTGTTTTAGTGGCAGACTGCGCGGGCGAAGACGTTGGGGAGGCGGACCGAAGTGAGCGCTGGGGACTCGAGCGGCTCGGTGGTGCGGCGCATTCTGCTGGGATCCCATCTCAGGCGCCTGCGGGAGGGGCGCGGCATCACGAGAGAGGCGGCCGGTTACTCGATCCGGGCCTCGGAATCGAAGATCAGCCGCATGGAGTTGGGACGGGTCAGCTTCAAGACCCGCGATGTCGAGGACCTGCTGACGTTGTACGGAATCACCGACGAGGCCGAACGCACCTCACTGCTCTCCTTGGTCAAGGAGGCCAATGTCGCCGGGTGGTGGCACAGCTACTCGGACGTGCTGCCGAACTGGTTCCCGACGTACGTCGGCCTGGAGGGCGCGGCGCATCTGATCCGGTCGTACGAAGTCCAGTTCGTGCACGGCCTGTTGCAGACCGAGGCGTACGCGCACGCGGTCGTGTCCCGGGGCATGAAGGGCGCCGCTGCCGCTGACATCGAGCGACGGGTGGCGCTGCGGCTGGAGCGGCAGAAGTGCCTGGTCGCGGAGAACGCCCCGGAGTTCCAGGTGATCCTCGACGAGGCCGCCCTGCGCCGCCCCTACGGCGACCGGGCGGTGATGCGCGGCCAGCTCCAGCATCTGATCGACCTCTCGGAGCGCCCGAACGTACGGCTGCAGATCATGCCGTTCAGCTTCGGCGGGCACTCCGGCGAGAGCGGCTCCTTCACCATCCTGAGCTTCACCGAGTCCGACCTGTCCGACGTGGTCTACATGGAGCAGCTCACGAGCGCGCTCTACCTGGACAAGCGCGAGGACGTCGGTCAGTACGAGACGGCGATGAAGCAGTTGCAGCAGGACAGCCCGGGACCGGCCGAGAGCCGCGATCTGCTGCGCGGCCTGCTCCAGCTCTCCTGAAGTCCCCTGCCGGTATCGGAGCGAACGCCCAACTCACCTTGCACACACGTACTATGACGTCCAATCAGTTCATGGTGTGATCGCGTGCGGGTGCACGGGTGGCACGGGTGTCTGCTTCGGCTGCAAGGGATTGAGGGGTCACATGTCGTCCTACTTCACCGATCTCGCTCAGCAGTACATCGGCGGCCAGTGGCGCCCCGGCAGGGGCTCCTGGGACATCATCGACTTCAACCCGTACGACGGCGAGAAGCTGGCGTCGATCACGACGGCCACGGTCGACGAGGTCGACGAGGCCTACCGGGCCGCCGAGGCCGCCCAGAAGAAGTGGGCCGCCACCAACCCGTACGCCCGTCGGACCGTGTTCGAGAAGGCGGTCCGCGTCATCGAGGACCGCGAGGCCGAGATCACCGAGGTGATCATCGCCGAGCTGGGCGGCACCCGGCTGAAGGCCGCCTTCGAGCTGCACCTGACCAAGGAACTCCTGCGCGAGTGCATGCAGTTGGCGCTGCGCCCCGAGGGCAAGATCCTCCCGTCGCCGGTCGACGGCAAGGAGAACCGGCTCTACCGCGAGCCCGTCGGCGTCGTCGGTGTGATCAGCCCGTTCAACTTCCCTCTCTTCCTGTCGATCAAGTCCGTCGCCCCGGCGCTGGCGCTCGGCAACGCGGTGGTCCTCAAGCCGCACCAGAACACGCCGATCGTCGGCGGCTCCCTGATCGCGAAGATCTTCGAGGACGCGGGGCTGCCGGGCGGTCTGCTGAACGTCCTGATCACGGACATAGCGGAGATCGGCGACGCGTTCCTGGAGCACCCGGTGCCGAAGGTCATCTCCTTCACCGGCTCCGACGCGGTCGGCCGCCATGTCGCCACCGTCTGCGCCTCGCTCTTCAAGCGCTCGGTTCTCGAACTCGGCGGCAACAGCGCGCTGGTGGTGCTGGACGACGCGGACATCGACTACGCGGTCGACGCCGCCGTCTTCAGTCGGTACGTGCACCAGGGTCAGGTCTGCATGGCCGCGAACCGGGTCCTGGTGGACCGCTCGATCGTCGAGGAGTTCACCGGGAAGTTCGTCGCCAAGGTGAAGTCGCTGAAGGTCGGGGACCCGCGCGACCCGCAGACGGTCATCGGCCCCGTGATCAACTCCGCCCAGGCGAAGGCGGTGTCGGGGGCGGTCGACCAGGCGATCGCCGAGGGTGCGACGGCGCTGGTGCACGGCGCGACCACCGACAACCTGGTCGCCCCGTCCGTCCTGACGGACGTGCCCGCCGACTCCGCGCTGCTCCGGCAGGAGGTCTTCGGCCCGGTCGTCTTCCTCATCCCGTTCGACGGCGAGGAGGACGCGGTCCGGATCGCCAACGACACCCCGTACGGCCTCAGCGGCGCCGTGCACACCGGGGACATCGAGCGTGGCGTGGCCTTCGCCCGGCAGATCGACACGGGCATGTTCCATGTGAACGACGGAACGATCCATGACGAGCCGCTGGTCCCCTTCGGTGGTGAGAAGCACTCGGGCATCGGCCGGTTGAACGGCGAGATGACGATCGAGGCCTTCACCACCCAGAAGTGGATCTCGGTGCAGCACGGGCGCAGCAGCTTCCCGTTCTGAGGCCGCGCGCCGGGGCCGCGCGGCGCGCGGGCGTCAGTGATGGAAGCTCGTGGCCGCCTCCCGGTCCCGCGTCAGCGGATACGGCTGCTGGCGCAGGTCGGGCAGCAGGCGGGTCAGGTCCTCGATGAGCAGCGCGGCGAGGTCCGACGAGAAGCCGTTGCGGCACACGACCCGCAGCACGGACAGATCCTGGCGGTTGGCCGGGAAGGTGTACGCGGGCACGAGCCAGCCGCACTCGCGCAGGCGCCGGGAGACGTCGAAGACGTCGTAGGCCGTCACCTCCGGTGCCGTCGTGAAGGCGAAGACCGGTAGTTCGTCGCCACGGGTGAGAAGGCGGAAGTCGCCGAGCGCCTCCACCCGCGCGGCGAGCGACCGCGCGACGTCCCGGGTCGTCTGCTGGACCGCCCGGTAGCCGTCGTGGCCCAGCCGCAGAAACGTGTAGTACTGCGCCACGACCTGGGCCCCGGGCCGGGAGAAGTTCAGCGCGAAGGTCGGCATGTCACCGCCCAGGTAGTTGACCCGGAAGACGAGTTCCTCGGGCAGGGCCTCCTGGTCGCGCCACAGCACCCAGCCCACGCCGGGGTAGACCAGCCCGTACTTGTGGCCGGAGGTGTTGATCGACGCGACCCGCGGCAGCCGGAAGTCCCACACCAGGTCCTCGTCGAGGAACGGCGCGATCATCGCCCCCGACGCGCCGTCCACATGCACGGGGATGTCGAGGCCCGTGCGCTCCTGAAGGGCGTCCAGGGCCGCGCACAGATCGGCGATCGGCTCGTAGGACCCGTCGAACGTGGAGCCGAGGATGCCGACGACCCCGATGGTGTTCTCGTCGCACAGCTCGGCGGCGGCCTGCGGGTCCAGATGGAACCGGTCACCCTCCATGGGCACTTGGCGCGCCTCCACCTCCCAGAACGCGCAGAACTTCTCCCAGCAGACCTGCACGTTCACCCCCATGACGAGGTTCGGGCGGGCGTCCCGCGAGGGGTAGCGGTCCGCGTTGCGCCGGGCCCAGCGCCGCTTCAGCGCCATCCCGGCGAGCATGCACGCCTCGCTCGAACCGGTCGTCGAACAGCCCACGGCCGCCTCCGGGTCCGGGGCGTTCCACAGGCTGGCGAGCATCGCCACACAGCGGCGCTCCAGTTCGGCGGTGCGCGGATACTCGTCCTTGTCGATCATGTTCTTGTCGCGGCACTCGTTCATCAGCACCGTCGCCTGGTCCTCCATCCACGTGGTGACGAAGGTGGCGAGGTTCAGCCGCGAGTTGCCGTCCAGCATCAGTTCGTCGTGGACCAGTTGGTACGCGGTCGAGGGCAGCATCGGCCCCGAGGGCAGCCGGTTCTTCGGCGGGGCCTCGGTCATCTCGACGACCGGGTTCGCCTCCCCGAAGAAGGGGTTGAGCGGCGTGGAGTGCGCGTCGCGCTTCCTCGGGCCTGAGTGGAGCGGCATGTGTCTCGTCTCCCATCGCGTCGGCGGTGCGTGCGGCTACCGTCTCATCGGATCGACGGGCCCTTTCGGTTCATCGGTTCATCCCCGCGTTTCCCGGCATCTCGGCTTGCACCTCACGTGACGTGATGTCCCAGTCTGGGGCGCGTACCCAGAAGGGAGCGGAAGTGAGCTACTCGGTCGGCCAGGTCGCCGATGTCGCGGGCGTGACGGTGCGCACCCTGCACCACTACGACGACATCGGCCTGCTCGTCCCGGGCGGGCGCAGCCACGCGGGTCACCGGCGCTACGGCGACGAGGACCTCGACCGGTTGCAGCGCATCCTGTTCTACCGAGAACTCGGCTTCCCGCTCGACGAGGTCGCGGCGCTGCTCGACGACCCGGACGCGGACCCGCGCGCGCACCTGCGCCGCCAGCACGAACTGCTGACCGCCCGGATCGAGAAGCTGCGGAAGATGGCCGCGGCCGTGGAGCAGGCCATGGAGGCACGCAGGATGGGCATCAACCTCACGCCCGAGGAGAGGTTCGAGGTGTTCGGGGACAAGGACCCCGAGCAGTACGCGGAGGAGACGGAGCAGCGCTGGGGCGGCACGGAGGCCTACGCCGAGTCGCGGCGCCGCGCCGCCCGGTACACCAAGGAGGACTGGAAGCGGATCCAGGCCGAGGTGGACGACTGGAGTGAGCGCTACGCCGCCCTGGTGGCCGCTGGTGAGCCCGCGGTCGGCCGGGCCGCGATGGACCTGGCCGAGGAACACCGGCAGCACGTCAGCCGCTGGTTCTTCGAGGTCCCGTACGAGATGCACCGGTGCTTCGCGCAGATGTACGTCTCGGACGAGCGCTTCAAGGCGTACTACGACGCGATGCGCCCCGGACTCGCCGAGCATCTGCACGACGCGATGCTCGCCAACGCCGCGCGCCACGAGGGCTGACGAAGAGCGGGCGCCGATCCTGGTCGGCGCCCGCTCCGCGGCGCTGTGGCCTACTCCTGCTTCGTCGCTGTGGCCTACTCCTGGACGACGACCACGGCCGTCCCGTACGCGCACACCTCCGTGCCGACGTCGGCCGCCTCGGTCACGTCGAAGCGGAACGCCAGGACCGCGTTGGCGCCACGCGCGCGTGCCTGCTCGATCAGCCGCTCCATGGCCTGGTTGCGGGTCTGCACCAGCGTCTTGGTGAGCCCCTTCAGCTCGCCGCCGATCATCGACTTCAGCCCCGCGCCGATCTGGCTGCCCAGGTGCCGCGAGCGCACCGTCAGGCCGAAGACCTCGCCGATGACCCGTTCCACGCGGTAGCCCGGTATGTCGTTCGTCGTCACGACCATCACGTCCGACTGAGGACCCTGCCCGCCACCGAATTCCTCGATACTCATGCCGCCCAGCCTGGCACAGTCCCGCCAGGAGGCCCTGCCCGGCGTCCGCGGAACCGAGGGGTGTACACCATCCGTTGATAGCTTTGTGCGGCAGCACCACGGAGGGCGAACCGCCGCCGTCCGTCATACCCCTCAGGAGCCCGGAACCGTGACGACGCTTGCCCTCGGCCCGAGCTGGCTGGATCCGAACTATCTGCTCGACAACTACGGCATCTGGGGCCTGCTCCTCATCGTCTTCGCCGAGTCCGGCCTGCTCATCGGCTTCTTCCTGCCGGGCGACTCCCTGCTGTTCACCTGCGGCCTGCTGATCACGTCCGGCCAGATGGACTTCCCGCTGGCGGCGGCCGTCGCGTTGGTCAGCCTCGCCGCGATCCTCGGCGACCAGGCCGGCTACATGTTCGGCAAGAAGGTCGGTCCCTCGCTCTTCAACCGCCAGGACTCCCGCCTGTTCAAGCAGGAGAACGTCACCAAGGCGCACGAGTTCTTCGAGAAGTACGGTCCCAAGTCCCTGATCCTGGCGCGCTTCGTGCCCATCGTGCGGACGTTCACACCGATCATCGCGGGCGTCAGCGGCATGCGGTACCGCTCGTTCCTGGTCTTCAACATCATCGGCGGCGTCCTGTGGGGCGCGGGCGTGACCCTGCTGGGCTCCTGGCTCGGCAAGATCGACTTCGTCAAGACCAACATCGAGGCGATCTTCATCCTGATCGTCCTCATCTCGGTGGTCCCGATCGGCGTCGAGCTCCTGCGGGCGCGCTCGAAGGCCAAGAAGAACCCCGCTCCGGCCGCGGAGCAGCCGGAGGCCGCGCAGACCCCCGAGGCCTGGCCGCAGCCGTCCCCGTGGCAGCAGCCGCAGGTCATGGACGACGCGACGACGCAGCTCCGGCCGGTGCAGCAGGACCAGGCCTACGGCGACCAGGGGCAGGCGTACGGCGACCAGGGCCAGCAGTACCCCCAGGGCCAGCAGCCGTACGGCCAGCAGCAGCCCTATGGCCAGCAGCAGGGCTACGACCAGCCGCAGCCGTACGGTCAGAGCCAGCAGCCCTACGGCTACCCGCAGCAGTACCCCCAGGGCCACCAGCAGCAGCCCCAGCAGCCGTACGGCTCGAACCAGGGCCAGCAGGGCTACGGCCGGCCCCAGCAGCAGTACCCGGCCGGCTACGACCAGGACCCCCAGGGCTACCGCGCCCCGTAGAAGCTCAGAACCCTCGGGTGCGCTTGGCGGCCCGCCGTCCCTCGGCGGGGCCGCCCGGCACCCGCAGGAACAGCCGCGAGATCTCCGAACCGAGGTTCACCCCGATCGCGATGGCCATCGCCAGCGAGGCGGCCCTGGCCAGGGACACCAGGCCCTTGTCGATGTTGTCCTGCGCGATCGACAACAGCCCGAAGTACGTCGCCGAACCGGGCAGCAGCGGCCCGATCGCGGCCGTCGTGTACGGCAGCGCGGACGCGAAGCGGTAGCGCGACAGCAACTGCCCGAACAGGCCCACCAGGCCCGCCGCGACCGCCGTGGAGGCGACCGGCGAGATACCGCCCGGGTAGTGCATGGCCCCGAACACGCTCCAGGCGACGCCCCCGTTGAGGGTCACCCACAGCACGGTGGACCGCTCCTGCTGGAGCAGGATCGCGAAGGTCAGCGACAGCAGCATCGACGCGGCGATCTGGATGAGAGGCCGCTGGGTCGGGTTCAGCGCCGTGTCGGGGTTCAGCTCGGCGCCGAGCTTCACCCCGAAGTACAGGATCACCAGGACGCCGATGACGATGCCGACGAAGAAGTACATGACCTCCAGCAGGCGCGCCGCCGCGGTGATGTAGAAGCCGGTCAGGCCGTCCTGCACGCCCGCCACCAGGGCCCGTCCGGGCAGCAGCGCGAAGAGCCCACCGGTGATCACCGCGGACGCGCGTACGTCCACATGGGCGACCGTGAGCGCGACGCCGATCGCGGCCGGGGGCATCGCGGCCACCAGGAACTGGTAGAACTCCGGCAGCCCGCGCCCGGCGCACAGCCACGCCAGCCGGTCGCCGAGCATCGCGCCGAGCGCGGCGGCGAAGAAGACGATGACGTCACCGCCGACGAGCACGGAGGCCGCGCCGGCGAGCAGTCCGCTCGCCGCGGTCAGGACCCAGCCGGGATACGGGTGGCGGTTGCGGCGGATCAGCGCGAGCCGCCGGTAGGCCTCCTCCAGGGAGACATGGGTCGTCGGGTCGCTCAGGTCGTCCACGAGCTGGAACACGGCCGACAGGCGCGTGTAGTCCGTGCCGCGGCGGCGCACCGTCCGCGAGGCCGTCACGGGGTCGTCGACCAGGGACGGCTGGTACGAGATCGACAGCAGCGTGAAGGTCGCGGTCGGCTCGCACCGGTCGAGGCCGTAGGAGCGGCAGACCGCGAACATCGCGGCCTCCACGTCCTCGGCGCCCTCGCCGCCCGCCAGCAGCAGTTCGCCGATACGCAGGGTCAGGTCGAGCACGCGCGGGACGGCGGGACCCGTCTCGTCGGGCTTCTGCGTGGGCTCCAGGGCGGGTCGCTCGGCCACCGGCATCCGCAGCATCGTGCGCATCCGGTCCTGCCAGGGCGCCTCCTTGGTGAGCTGGACCGAGGGGACCCCGGACGGCGGTGTGAAGGCGCTCGGCGCGCTGCCCGCGCTGTAGGTCCTCGGCACGCTGAACGCCGAACCCTCGGACTCGGCGGCGGTCGGCTGCGGCACCTCCAGCCCCTCCGGGACGGCGAACTCCGACGTCGTCTCGGACTCCGTACCGGCCTGCGGCGCCACGCCGAGCCCCGCGGGAAGGGCGAATTCGGAGGTCGTGGAGGACTCGCTCTCGCCCCGGCCCTGGGGCGGCGCGTTCCGCGCCTCGTCCGACCGCGGCTTGCGGTCCTCCGTCTCCGGCTCGGGCACCACGTCCGCCTCGCTTCTCCCTCGCATGGTCTCCGGTACCTACCTCCCGTACGCCCCAGTATGCGCACCAGTACGACAACGGGCCGCGTCACCCCGGTGGGAGTGACGCGGCCCGTGCAGGTCAGGGCGGGTCAGTGACCGCCGTGCTCCTCGAAGCGCTTGTACGAACGCTCGATCTCGGCCTCCGCGTCCGCGCGGCCCACCCAGTCGGCGCCCTCGACGGACTTGCCGGGCTCCAGGTCCTTGTAGACCTCGAAGAAGTGCTGGATCTCCAGGCGGTCGAACTCGGACACGTGGTGGATGTCGCGCAGGTGCTCCACCCGCGGGTCCGACGCCGGCACGCACAGCAGCTTGTCGTCGCCGCCCGCCTCGTCCGTCATCCGGAACATGCCGATCGCGCGGCACTTGATGAGGCAACCGGGGAAGGTCGGCTCCTCCAGGATGACGAGGGCGTCCAGCGGGTCGCCGTCCTCACCCAGGGTGTTCTCCACGAAGCCGTAGTCGGCCGGGTAGCTGGTCGAGGTGAAAAGTCGACGGTCCAGGCGGATACGACCGGTCTCGTGGTCCACCTCGTACTTGTTCCGCGAACCCTTCGGGATCTCGATCGTGACGTCGAATTCCACCGGTGGCTCCTCCATGATCAGCACATAGTTCTGGTGATTAAGTGTCCCTCACGCAGGTGTGTGGTTGCGAAAGGGGCTGGTGGTCTTGGTGGAGCGGAGGGTCTGGCGGGCCGCGAGGCCGCGTCTCGCACGCGTCGAGCAGGCCGTCGTACCGCGTCTGGCGCGGGCCGCGCGCGCCGTGCGTCCGCGCTCCGGCAGGTTCACCACCCCACAGCTCACGGGCGTCGCCGCCCTCCTGGGCCTGGCACTCGCGGCCGGGCTCGTGACCGCCGCCGGTCCCTGGGACTCCGCGGGCCAGCGTACGGCCGAGCGCGACCGGGCCACAGCGTGGGACCACGAGGGTGGCGCAGATCACGGCGGCAACTCCGGTACGACGGGCGACGCGCCCGCGCCCGCGCCGAGCGCCGCGTCCGTGCTGGCCGCCCTCAGCGTCGCCACGGGCGACACCGGCCCGAGGACCCCGGCCGGGCTGACCCACGTCCTCGACCCGCTCCTGCGCGACGCCTCGCTCGGCCCCCGGCGCTCCGCCGTGGTCCTCGACGTCGCCTCCGGCCGGCGCCTGTACGCCAAGGGCGCGGACGACGCGCTGATCCCCGCCTCGACCACGAAGATCGCCACGGCCGTCGCCGTGCTCTCCGCGGCCGGACCCGACCACCGCTTCGCCACCCGCGCGATGCTGGAGCCGGCAGGTGACAAGCTGGTGCTCGTCGGCGGCGGCGATCCGACCCTGACCGCCCGTGAGAAGGCCGACGGGGCGAGCCTGCGCACCCTCGCCGAGAAGACCGCCACGGCCCTGAAGCAGCGGCACGTGACGTCCGTGGCGCTCTCCTACGACACCTCGCTGTTCGCGGGCAAGGCGCTGCACCCCATCGGGGTCAACCCCAACCTCGCCGAGGTCACCGCGCTGATGGCCGACGAGGGCCGCGCGGACGACGCCACGAGCGGTCCGGCCGACCGCGTCCCGGACCCGGCGGCGGACGCCGCCCGTACCTTCGGCGACCTGCTCGAACGGCACGGGATCAAGGTGTCGGCACCCCACGCGGCGAAGGCCACGCCCCACGCGCGGACCGTGGCCTTCGTCCAGTCGCCGCCCCTGTCCGCCGTGGTCGAGCGGATGCTGACCACCAGCGACAACGACATCGCCGAGGCCCTCGCCCGCCAGACCGCGCTCGCCACCGGCGGCCGGCCGAGCTTCGACGGGGGCGGCGCCGCGATCGCCGCCCAGTTGAAGAAGCTCGGACTGCCGCTCAAGGGCGCGCACTTCGGCGACGGCAGCGGCCTGAACCGGGACGACCGCACCACGGCCGGCCTGCTGACGGCGCTGCTCGCCACCGCGGGCTCCCCCGCGCACCCCGAGCTGCGCACGGTCCTGACCGGGCTGCCGGTGGCCGGGTTCACGGGCACCCTCAGCGACCGCTACGAGGACGACGCGCAGCGCTTCGGCATCGGCGTCGTACGGGCCAAGACAGGCTCCCTGACGGGCGTCAACGCCCTCGCGGGCACCGTGGTCGACACGGAAGGCCGTCTGATGGCCTTCGCCTTCCTGACGGACGGCTCGATGGACCAGACGACCGCCCGCGCGGCCCTGGACCGCATGGCAGCGGCCCTGGCGCACTGCGGCTGCCGGTGACAGCGCCGACCCCGGCACCACGGGCCCGTACCCGGAACGCGCCCCGGTGTCGGTGTCGCACCCCTCACCGCACTCGCGCGTGAGCACGTACCGTTGACGCATGACGCGCATCGGTGGTCCCGAGTTGGTCGACTGGAAACTCGCGGTGGCGACCGCGACCCGGCTTCTGCGGCCGGGCCCCGAGGTGAGCCGCGACGAGGCACGGGCCGTCGTCGCGGAGCTGCGCCGGCACGCGAAGGCCTCGGAGGAGCACGTCCGCGCCTTTACCCGGCTGGGTGAACAGGGCGCGCACGACACCCCGGTCCTCGTCGTGGACCGACCCGGTTGGGTGAAGGCGAACGTCGCCGGGTTCCGGGAGCTCCTCAAGCCGCTCCTCGACAAGATGCAGCAACGCCGCGGGGCCGGTCCGGGCAGCGCCGTCGTCGGCGTCGTCGGCGGCAAGGTCACCGGCGTGGAAGTGGGCATGCTCCTGTCGTTCCTGTCCTCCCGGGTGCTCGGCCAGTACGAGACCTTCGCCCCGGCCACCCGCGACCTCCCGGCCGGTGCGAACGGCGGCGGACGCCTGCTGCTGGTGGCGCCGAACATCGTGCACGTGGAGCGCGAACTCGACGTACAGCCCCATGACTTCCGCCTCTGGGTCTGCCTGCACGAGGAGACCCACCGCACGCAGTTCACCGCGGTGCCCTGGCTGCGTGACCATCTGGAGGGCGAGATCCAGGCCTTCCTCGCGGAGACCGACGTCGACCCCATGACCCTCCTGGAGCGCATCAGGGAAGCCGTCCAGTCGCTCGTCGGAGGCCGCCCCGAGGGCGAGGAGGGCGACGAGGCCCACTCCCTCGTGGAACTCGTGCAGACGCCCAACCAGCGGGAGATCCTCGGCCGGCTGACCGCGGTGATGTCCCTCCTGGAAGGACACGCCGACTACGTGATGGACGGCGTCGGCCCGGACGTCGTCCCCTCCGTCGCCGAGATCCGCGAGAAGTTCCAGCAGCGTCGCGCCAAGGGCGCCTCCCGCCTCGACCTCGCCCTGCGCAAGCTGCTGGGCCTGGACGCCAAGCTCCGGCAGTACCGCGACGGCGAGCGGTTCGTGCGCGCGGTGGTCGAGCAGGTCGGCATGGACGGCTTCAACCACGTCTGGACCTCGCCGAACACCCTCCCGACCAAGGCGGAGATCGCCAAACCGGCGGACTGGGTCGCGCGGGTGCACCGCAAGGCGGAGTGATGAGCCCGCGCGAGCGCCGTGCACCCCGCGTCCGGCCCGCGGCAGGAGAACGCCCCGCCAATCACTCGTCCGAGGGACCGTGTGTCATGGATAGGCGTGCGATGCTCGGGGAACGGCCCGCTTCTGTCACCATCGACACACTCTGAGTGACCGTACCGGGCTCACCCCCCGAATCTTCATGAAGGGAACCGGACATGGGTCCCCATCCTGCGGTCGCGGCGATACGCCTGGCGGTCCGCCGCGTCCTCCACGACATCCTCATCGAGCAGCACACCGATACCGAGCAGCACACCGTTACCGCACAGCACACCGGCGTCGAGCAGCAATCCGACCGCACGAACCGCGAGCGCCCCCGCGCGCCGCTCGTGCTCGTTGCGTGCTCCGGTGGCGCCGACTCCATGGCGCTCGCCTCCGCCCTCGCCTTCGAAGCCCCCAAGCTCGGCATCCGTGCCGGCGGCATCACCGTCGACCACGGCCTGCAAGCCGGCTCCGACCTCCGCGCCGACGACGTGGTGCAGCGCCTCCGCTCCCTCGCCCTCGACCCGGTCGAGTCCGTCGCCGTGACCGTCGGCCGCGCCGGAGGCCCGGAAGCCGCCGCCCGTGACGCGCGCTACGCCGCACTGGACGCCGCCGCCGAGCGCCATGGCGCCGCCGCCGTCCTCCTCGGGCACACCCGTGACGACCAGGCCGAGACGGTCCTGCTCGGCCTCGCCCGCGGCTCCGGCATCCGCTCCCTGTCCGGAATGGCCGCGGTCTCGGGGGCCGGCGGCCGTTACCGTCGCCCCTTCCTCCTCCTCGACCGGCAGACCGCCCGCAAGGCCTGCCTGGTCCAGTCCCTGCCCGTCTGGGACGACCCCCACAACACCGACCCGTCCTACACCCGCTCCCGGCTGCGCCACGAGGGCCTGCCCGCCCTGGAGAAGGCGCTCGGCAGAGGCGTGGTCGAGGCCCTCGCCCGTACGGCGCAACTCTCCCGTGACGATGCCGACGCCCTCGACAGTTGGGCGGGACAGGCCGAGTCCTCCGTCCGCGACGCCGCCGGTCTTCTGGAGTGCGCCAAGCTCTTCGCGCTGCCGCCCGCCGTGCGCCGCCGGATCCTGCGGCGCGCCGCCATCGAGGCAGGTGCTCCCGCCGGTTCCCTCTTCGCCCGGCACATCGAGGAAGTCGACCGTCTGATCACCGGCTGGCGCGGCCAGGGGGCCATCAATCTCCCGGGCAAAGTCGTCGCTCAGCGTCAGGGTGGCAGACTGGTGATTCGGCAAGGCTGACATCGGCGCCTCCGCGAGGAGGCGTCCGGCTCTCCTCTCGGGAGGGGCCGGTCAGCCGGCCGGCGAGCCGAAGGGCCGCGCTGTCGTCGTACGAGACGACCGCGCGGGGCGCGCGGTACGTGGCCGTACGGCTGCCTCGCGCGGACGTTCCGGGTGCGGTCGACCGTGGAGAGCGGCACCGGCACCCCTGAGGCGAGCGGGCAATCAGTGCGGGACGACCGAAAGTGATGCGGGTGGACGCGAAAGACATGGGTGCCGACCTCGAGAAGGTACTCATCACCAAGGAAGAGATCGACGCGAAGCTGGCGGAGCTGGCCGCGAAGATCGACGCGGAGTACGCGGGCAAGGACCTGCTGATCGTCGGTGTGCTCAAGGGCGCGGTGATGGTCATGGCCGACCTCGCGCGGGTGCTGTCCACCCCCGTCACCATGGACTGGATGGCGGTGTCCTCCTACGGCGCGGGCACCCAGTCCTCCGGCGTCGTGCGGATCCTCAAGGACCTCGACACCGACATCAAGGGCAAGCACGTCCTCATCGTCGAGGACATCATCGACTCCGGTCTGACCCTGTCCTGGCTGCTGTCCAACCTCGGCTCGCGCGAGCCCGCCTCCCTCAAGGTGTGCACGCTGCTGCGCAAGCCGGAGGCCGCGAAGGTCGCCATCGACGTCGAGTGGGTCGGCTTCGACATCCCGAACGAGTTCGTCGTGGGCTACGGCCTCGACTACGCCGAGAAGTACCGCAACCTCCCGTTCGTCGGTACGCTCGCGCCGCACGTCTACGGCGGCTGACTCTCCGAGGGTTCGGCCGCCGCTCCCGGTGGCCGAACCCCGGTTCTCGCGAGAACGTCGGGAACCTCAACGGGTTTCGTGCCGTTGAGATGCGTAGGCGGTGTTGCCAGGAGTCCCCTGCGGCTACGGGTGGCGATCCTGGGGTACCGTCAGAAGAACTGTCTTTGTCTTTATCAAACTCACTATGGCAGGAGGGACGGGGCGGCATCGCTCCGTATGGATGGACGTGAAGCGATACTTCCGTGGGCCGGTCATGTGGATCGTGCTGGCCGTCCTCGCCGTGGTCGTGTTGATGCAGGTCGTCGGTTCTTCCGGCGGCTACAAGACGGTGGACACCGGCCAGGTTGTGGCGGCGATCAACGCCAACAAGGTCAAGTCGGCCAAGCTCACCACCGGCGACGAGCAGGTCATCAAGGCCTCGCTCAAGGACGGCGTAAAGATCCAGGGCAGCTCCAAGATCCAGGCGAGCTACATCGGCGACCAGGGTGTGAACCTGGCCAACACCCTCCAGGACAAGTACCAGCACAAGCAGATCCCCGACGGCTACACGGTGTCGCCGTCCAAGCAGAACCCCTTCGTCGGGATCCTGCTCTCCCTGCTTCCCTTCGTCCTCATCGTGGTCGTCTTCCTGTTCCTGATGAACCAGATGCAGGGCGGCGGCTCCCGCGTCATGAACTTCGGCAAGTCCAAGGCGAAGCTCATCACCAAGGACACCCCGAAGACCACGTTCTCGGACGTCGCGGGCTCGGACGAGGCCGTCGAGGAGCTCCACGAGATCAAGGAGTTCCTCCAGGAGCCGGCCAAGTTCCAGGCCGTCGGGGCCAAGATCCCCAAGGGTGTGCTCCTGTACGGGCCTCCCGGTACGGGCAAGACGCTGCTCGCGCGTGCGGTCGCCGGCGAGGCGGGCGTCCCCTTCTACTCGATCTCGGGTTCCGACTTCGTCGAGATGTTCGTCGGTGTCGGTGCCTCCCGAGTCCGTGACCTGTTCGAGCAGGCCAAGGCGAACGCCCCGGCCATCGTCTTCGTCGACGAGATCGACGCGGTCGGCCGTCACCGCGGCGCCGGCCTCGGCGGCGGTCACGACGAGCGCGAGCAGACCCTGAACCAGCTCCTCGTCGAGATGGACGGCTTCGATGTCAAGGGCGGCGTGATCCTCATCGCCGCCACCAACCGTCCCGACATCCTCGACCCGGCCCTCCTGCGCCCCGGCCGCTTCGACCGCCAGATCGCGGTCGACCGCCCGGACATGCAGGGCCGTCTGGAGATCCTCAAGGTTCACCAGAAGGGCAAGCCGGTCGCCCCGGACGTCGACCTGTCGGCGGTCGCCCGCCGTACCCCCGGCTTCACCGGTGCCGATCTCTCCAACGTCCTGAACGAGGCCGCGCTTCTCACGGCCCGCAGCGACCAGAAGCTGATCGACAACAAGATGCTGGACGAGGCGATCGACCGTGTGGTCGCAGGCCCGCAGAAGCGGACCCGGATCATGTCGGACAAGGAGAAGAAGATCACCGCGTACCACGAGGGCGGTCACGCCCTGGTCGCGGCGGCCTCGCCGAACTCCGACCCGGTCCACAAGATCACGATCCTGTCCCGCGGTCGCGCGCTGGGCTACACGATGGTGCTCCCGGACGAGGACAAGTACTCGACCACGCGCAACGAGATGCTCGACCAGCTCGCCTACATGCTGGGCGGTCGCGCGGCCGAGGAACTGGTCTTCCACGACCCGACGACGGGTGCCGCGAACGACATCGAGAAGGCCACGACCACGGCCCGCGCGATGGTCACGCAGTACGGCATGACCGAGCGTCTCGGCGCGATCAAGTTCGGCGGCGACAACACCGAGCCGTTCCTCGGACGTGAGATGGCTCACCAGCGCGACTACTCGGAAGAGGTCGCCGCGCTCGTCGACGAAGAAGTGAAGAAGCTGATCGAGAACGCGCATAACGAAGCCTGGGAGATCCTGGTCGAGAACCGCGACGTCCTCGACAACCTGGTGCTCCAGTTGCTGGAGAAGGAGACGCTGGGCAAGGAGGAGATCGCCGAGATCTTCGCCCCCATCATCAAGCGTCCGGCGCGGCCCGCGTGGACCGGTTCCTCGCGTCGCGCGCCGTCCACGCGTCCGCCGGTGCTCTCCCCGAAGGAGCTGGCACTGACGAACGGCGCGAACGGCGCCACGCTCGCCAAGGCCACGGATGCCACCGCCGAGTCGGCTGTGGAGGACCGCCGGGAGAGCTGACCTCAGCCGTCCCGACGGGCCTCACCAGGCCCGGAATTCCCGCCGCGTCCCCTGGGCTTAGCCTGGGGGACGCGGCATTTCCATAAGACCGCGCAGGAACGACCGCACAGGAACGCGTGATCCGTAAGGCGCAGGAACGAGGCAACAGATGATCGACCCGGTGACACTGGACGGCGAGGGCACGATCGGCGAGTTCGACGAGAAGCGCGCGGAGAACGCCGTACGGGAGCTGCTCATCGCGGTCGGGGAGGACCCGGACCGCGAGGGGCTGCGCGATACGCCCGGCAGGGTGGCGCGCGCGTATCGGGAGCTTCTGGCGGGGCTTCGGCAGGAGCCCGAGGACGTCCTGACGACGACGTTCGATCTCGGGCACGACGAGATGGTGCTGGTCAAGGACATCGAGATCGTCAGCCTGTGCGAGCACCATCTGCTGCCGTTCCACGGGGTGGCCCATGTCGGGTACATCCCGGCCGAGAGCGGGAAGATCACCGGCCTGTCGAAGCTGGCGCGGCTGGTCGATGTCTTCGCGCGCCGTCCGCAGGTGCAGGAACGGCTCACCACGCAGATAGCCGACTCGCTGATGCGCATCCTCGAAGCGCGTGGCGCCATCGTGGTGGTCGAGGCGGAGCACATGTGCATGTCCGTCCGGGGCATCCGCAAGCCGGGCGCCAAGACGACGACGTCGGCCGTGCGCGGGCAGCTCCGGGACGCCACGACCCGGTCCGAGGCGATGAGTCTGATACTGGCGCGCTGACCCGGAAGCGCTGACGGGCGGCTGCCGTGACCGCGGTCGCCCGTCAGGTCGTCGGGGCCGTACCGCCGTTGTGGTCGTCGTCCTCGGGGAGCTTGCAGACCCGTTCCAGGAACAGGGCCGCCGCTATCACGGCGATACCGGCCACGAGCGACAGACCGGCGTAGATGGCCTGGTCGCGGCGGGCGGGCTGGTCCAGGGACTCCAGGAGGACGACGCCCGTGCCGCCGTACATGCCGGCGACCAGGGCCGCGACGAGGGCGCTGGCCTGGCCGAAGACGACGGCGCGGGCCGCCATCAGCGGGTCGACCCCCTTCGCGTCGGCTCGGCGCTCCCGCTGGGCCTTGAGCCGGGCGCGGAGGGAGAGCGCGGTGGCCAGCAGGACCACGGCGATCAGGGCGAGGACGATGGGCGCGGCCAGGGGGACGCTGGGCAGCGTGTCCACCGCGGACCACAGCCGGGCGCCCGCCCAGGACAGCACTCCGGCCACCACGAACACCGCCGCCAGCGTCCGGATGCGCAGCTCTTTCACGATGTCCCTTCGTCAGCCCGGCCGTGGGCCGTCCATGATCGTGGATCCGGGGATCCTGGCCCGGTAGACCTTAACGACTACTCGGGCAGCCGGAGTTCCAGGTCGGGGCGGGGCGTGACACCGGCGCGGGTGACCAGGGCGAGCAGGTCGGCCACCGGGCCGCGGCCGGGGAGCTGGGCCTCGGGGTCCAGGTCGTGCCACGGCGCGAGGACGAACGCCCGCTCATGGGCGCGCGGGTGGGGGAGCGTCAGCACGGGGTCGTCGGAGACGACATCCGCGTACGTGATGATGTCCATGTCGAGCGTGCGCGGGCCCCACCGTTCGTCCCGCACCCGGCGGAAGGCCTCCTCCACGGCATGCGCCCGCTCCAGCAGCGAGGACGGGGGCAGGGTCGTCTTCACGACGACGACGGCGTTGAAGTACGAGGGCTGGCTGCCGGGGTCCACGCCCCAGGGCTCCGTCTCGTACACGGGAGAGACGGCCTTGACGCGGACGCCCGGGGTGTCCTCCAGGGCGTCGATGGCGCCCTGGAGCGTCTCCAGGCGATTGCCCAGGTTCGACCCCAGGGAGATCACCGCGCGGCGGGGGTTCTGGAGGGTCGTGTCGGCGGCGTCGACGCGTTCCACCACGGAGGCGGGCACCGGTTGTACGGTCGGGTCGCTCTGACCCTGGGGGAAGAAGGCGGTCATACTCGGCTCCGGGTGATCGTGACGGTCACGTCGTCGAAGGGGACCGTGATCGGTGCCTCCGGTTTGTGTACACACACCTCGACCTCCTGGACCGGGGAGTGCGCGAGGCAGGAGCGGGCGATGCGCTCGGCGAGCGTCTCGAGGAGATCGACGGGTTCTCCTTCGACGAGGGCCACGACCTCCTCCGCCACGACGCCGTAGTGCACGGTCTTCGTCAGATCGTCGGCGGCGGCGGCCGGCCGGGTGTCCAGGCCCAGGACGAGGTCCACGACGAAGGTCTGGCCCTTCGCGCGCTCCTCGGGGAACACCCCGTGGTGGCCTCGGGCCCTCAGGCCGCGCAGCGCGACACGATCCACGCGAATCACTCCTGCAATCGTCGGTAAGCGGCGGTGGTCACCGCGTGCGGTCGGCTCACCGGTCTCGAACGAATCTACCGGCGGGCACTGACAGCGGTGGCCCGCGAAGGCGTCCGCTCGCAAGACGGCCGCGAGGGTTCACCGGGCGTTTCCCTGGGAAACACGATGGCGCACGCGGCGGCGGCCGCCCAAGCCGGGGCCAGGTGATTCCGGCCACTCGCAGCGCCCGCCGCCACCGGGAACCCGCTCACGGGGCGGAGTCCTCCTCGTCGTCGTTCGACTCGGCCAGGACCGGGGAGGCGTGGTGCGACCAGAGCTTCCAGCCTTCCGCGGTGCGGCGGAACACGTTCGTGGCGACCACGAGCTGGCCGACGAGCGGGCCCAGCTCGGCGCCGTCGTCCGGGGCCGGGCCTCCGCTGAGGATGTTCTCGGTGCAGGTCACCAGGGCGGTGTCACCGGTCACGGAGACATGCACATCGGTGAGGAAGAACTGGATGTAGTCGGTGTTCGCCATGATCAGCGCGTACGACCGGAGGACCTCGCCGCGGCCGGTCAGCACCGGCCAGCCGGGATGGACGCAGGAGATCACCCCGGTGTCGGCCGGGTCGTGGTACTCCTCGTCGACGCCCAGGTCGGCGGGCGTCAGCCAGAGCGTGGACAGCGTCTCGAAGTCGCCCTGCTCCAGGGCCTCGTAGAAGGCGGTGTTGGCCTGCTCGACCTGTTCGACGTCGGTGTGGGCCTGGCTCACCGGGCTCCTTCGGAGGTGCCGGTGCCGGGTGCGCGGTCCGACGCGCGGGCCACCTCGATGGCGTGTGCCACGCGGACCGCGTCCGCTGTCGCGCGCACCTCGTGCACGCGTACGGCCCACGCTCCGGCCTGGGCGGCGAGCGCGGAGACGGCGGCCGTGGCGGCGTCGCGCTCCCGCGCGGGCGGCGGGGCGCCGTCCGGACCGGCCAGGACGTGCCCCAGGAACCGCTTGCGGGAGGCGGCGACCAGCAGCGGGTGGCCGAGCGCGAGCAGGCGGTCGAGATGGGCGAGGAGGACCAGGTCGTGCTCGGCCTCCTTGGAGAAGCCGAGGCCGGGGTCGATGACGATCCGGTCGGGGGCGACGCCGCCCTCCAGCACCGCCGCCACGCGCGCGTGCAGCTCGTCGACGACCTCGCCGACGACGTCCGCGTAGGCGCCCTTGATGCCGTCGCCCTGGAGGATGCCGCGCCAGTGCATGACCACGAAGGGGGCGTCCGCCGCCGCGACGACCGGGATCATCGCGGGGTCGGCGAGGCCGCCGCTGACGTCGTTGACGAGCGCGGCACCGGCGGCGAGGGCCTGTTCGGCGACGGAGGCGCGCATGGTGTCCACGGAGACCGTGACGCCCTCGGCGGCGAGGCCGCGCACGACGGGTATGACACGTCGCAGCTCCTCGGCCTCGTCGACGCGGGGGGCGCCGGGCCGGGTGGACTCGCCGCCGACGTCGACGAGGTCGGCGCCCTCGGCGACCAGGTCGAGGCCGTGCTTGACGGCGGTGGCGGTGTCGAACCAGCGGCCACCGTCGGAGAAGGAGTCGGGGGTGACGTTGACGACACCCATGACCGCGCAGCGGTCCCATGTCGGAAGGCCTGCCACGTGGCCCCGCCCGGTCTTCGTGCTCATACGTTCAGCGTAGGCCCCCGGCATCCCCGCGCTCCGCTCGCGGGGGCGGGCCACTGGGGGCCGGGGACCGGCGGGGAGGCCGGGGCGTGGATCAGACCCTGCCCGTGGCCTCCGCGCCCCGGTCCGCTCGCGCGTGCGCGCACGGAGGCGTGGAACGGGGCCTGCGGCGCAGCAGATGCGGGAGCGCCACGTTCACGAAGCCCTCGGCGCGCATGGCCGCCAGACCGATGCGCGGAAGGTCGCGGGAGGACGCGTAGATCACGAAGCGCGGCTCCCAGCGGGGCTGGAACTTCGCGTTGAACTTGTACAGCGACTCGATCTGGAACCAGCGGGAGAGGAAGAGCAGCAGGCTCCGCCACATCCGCAGCACCGGGCCCGCGCCGATCTTCTCGCCGCGCGCCAGCGCCGAGCGGAAGTTCGCGAAGTTCAGCGAGACGTGCTCGATACCGAACTTGGGGGCGGCCTGGAGCGCGGCCACGATCAGCAGTTCGTTCATGCCCGGGTCCGCCGAGCGGTCGCGGCGCATCAGGTCCAGTGAGGCCCCCTTGGTACCCCAGGGAACGAAGTGCAGGATCGCCTTCAGATCGCCGTAGGGGCTCGACCCCGCCTCGCCCTGCCCGTCGACCCGGTGGGCCGTGGCGATCAGGCAGTCACCGTCGGCCGGGTCGCCGATGCGGCCGAGCGCCATGGAGAAGCCGCGCTCGGTGTCCGTACCGCGCCAGTCCTCGGCGGCGTGCCGTATGCGCTCCAGTTCTCCCTCGCCGAGGTCACGGATGCGCCGTACCCGGGTTTCGTAGCCGGCGCGCTCGATGCGCTTCACCATCTGGCGCACGTTGCGCATCGCACGGCCGGCGAGGGAGAAACCCGCGACGTCCACCACCGCCTCGTCGCCCAGTTCGAGGGCGTCCAGGCCGGTCTCGCGGGTCCACACCTCGCCGCCCGTCTCGGAGCAGCCGAGGACCGCGGGGGTCCAGGAGTGGGCCTTCGCCTCGTCCATGAAGCGCTCGATGGCGCCGGGCCAGGCCTCCACGTCGCCGATGGGGTCGCCGCTGGCCAGCATCACGCCCGAGACCACGCGGTACGTCACCGCCGCCTTGCCGCTCGGTGAGAAGACGACCGCCTTGTCCCGGCGGAGCGCGAAGTGGCCGAGGGAGTCCCGGCCGCCGTGCTTGGCCAGCAGGGCGCGCAGCCGCGCCTCGTCCTCCTCGGTGAGCCGGGCGGCCGGGTGCTCAGGGCGGAAGGCGAGGTAGATCGTGGTGACCGCGGTCAGCAGGCCGAGCGCGCCGAGCGAGAAGCCCACCGTCCAGGAGGTGTTGCCGGTGTAGTCGACCGGGCCCTCGAAGCCGAGGAGGCCGTACAGGACGTGGGCGATGCGCTCGGACAGGCTCGGGTCGCCGACCGTGCGGTGCGGGTGGACGCTGACGATGACCAGGCCGAGCCCCAGCGAACCGGCGCTCATCAGGACGAAGTTGGCGAGCGCGCGCCAGCGGCTGCGGGGATCGGGCAGGGCCACGAACTCGCCGCGGTGCAGCAGCAGGGGCAGCAGCAGCGCCACCGAGATGAGCACGCCGATGATCGAGTGACGGTAGGCGAACTGCGCCACCGCGCCCGCCGGCAGCAGCAGCACGGCTGCCCGCCAGGCCCGGCGCTTGCGTCGCCGCAGCCCGTGCGCGAGGAGCAGCAACAGGATGCCGACACTCAGCGACAGGGCCGCCGCGAACGGGCCGAGCGCACCGGGCAGGACCTCGGCCAGGCGGTGCATACGGCTGTTGCGGAAGCGAGGGAACACCCCTGCCGCGACGTCCAGGACGCCCACGAGCGTGCACGCCCTGGCGATCAGAGCAGGGACCACTTCGGGGCGTGGGCCACGGAGTATGCGCCGGATCACCTGCGACCGCCCCGGAACCTCGCCCGACAATTCCCCATCTATCCTGACAGACATCGCGTTCCGTAGTTCTTCGAGAGACCTTGAGCCCGGTGCCGATCAAGACATCCGGCGACATTGCGCCCTCTAGGACGCTGTCTCGGGGAGCGAGGTTCACTCCCCATGTCAAAGCCGTTTCAAAGCCGAAGGAAAGGCCGGGGCAAGCCCTCGCGAAGGTGTGAGGGAGACTCCCACGGACGGAAAGCGCAGGCAGGGGAGCCCATGGGTCTCACGAGCAACAAGGTGCTGGCACTCTCGGTCGTGTGCGCCGTACTGCTGTTCGTCGGCACGGTCTGGTACTGGCCGCGGCTCGCACGGCGGAGCTGGCGGGCCGTCACCGGACGTGTCGGTCTGCTGTTCGCCACCCAGCTGATGATCTTCTCCTCCATCGGGCTCGCCGCCAACCAGGCGTTCGGGTTCTACGCGAGCTGGGCGGACCTGTTCGGGCAGGAGAGCGGCCAGGGCGTGGTGGTCGACCACAACGCCGCCGGGTCGCGAGCCGGCCCGCTCCAGGTGACGGACACCCAGGAGGTGAACGTGACGGGGGGCGCGCGGCCACAGATCGGGGGCCAGATCCAGAAGGTCGACATCGTGGGCCGCAAGACCCGTATCGCGTCGCCCGCGTTCGTGTATCTGCCGCCGGAGTACTTCCAGCCCCAGTACCGCACGCGGACCTTCCCCGCGACCGTGGTCCTCACCGGCTACCCGGGGACGGCGCAGGCGCTCATCAAGGGGCTGCACTACCCCCAGACGGCGCACGAGCTGGCCAAGACCGGGAAGATGCAGCCGATGATCCTCGTGATGCTGCGGCCGACGGTGGCGCCGCCGCGCGACACGGAGTGCGTGAACGTGCCGGGCGGGCCGCAGACCGAGACGTTCTTCGAGAGGGACCTGCCCGACGCGGTCATGGCCCACTACCGGGTGGGCAAGAAGCCCGGGAGCTGGGGCGTCATCGGCGACTCCACGGGCGGGTACTGCGCGCTGAAGCTGGCGATGCACCACCCGAAGGTGTACGCCGCCGCGGCGGGCCTGTCGCCGTACTACACGGCGCCGATCGACCCGACCACCGGCGATCTCTTCCACGGCGACACGGCGCTGCGGAACCACGCGGACCTGTGGTGGTGTCTCAAGTACCTGCCGCCGCCGGACACCTCACTGCTCGTCAGCAGCAGCCGGGTCGGCGAGGCCAACTATCGGTCCACGCTCAAGTTCATAGGGCAGGTGCAGGCCAAAGGGGTGACCCGGATCTCGTCGATCATCCTCGACAGCGGCGGCCACAACTTCAACACCTGGCGGCGCGAGATCCCGGGAGCGCTGCAGTGGCTGAGCGGACGGCTCAGCGATCGCTGAGTGAGTGAATGCGCGGGTGGTGCGGGGAATTCCGCGTGATCCGCGTGATCCGCAGGAGGGCCGACGGACCGGGCGATGGACTGGCGAGAAATGATCTTGTAAGTTGTCGCGCCGGTTCTCGACCGTGCCTTGCGGTGCGTCAGAAGGCCTGTGCGGGGGCGCCGATGCGGTCCTCAGGCGTACACGACGGGCCCGCGGCAAGGGAATTGCACCGGATTCCGGACGCGGATGTTCCGTTTCCGGTACGTGCCGACGGTGCCGAAAGCCCCCCGGTCGCCGCGTTTTTACCAGGTGGCGCCCCATCATCCCTCTACGCGCGGTAAGTTTCTGGCCATGCCACGTGGACGTCACCGTCATTCCCCGCCCTTGCACAGGACGCTGCCCCCCTCGGTGATCGCCGGCGTCTCGATCGTCTGCGCCGTGGCGCCCTGGCTGTTCACGGAGCCGATGCTGCTCCGCGGGCTGGCCGCGGGTGCCGCGATGACGACGGTCGTCGGCTCCTTCATCATGCGTCGCTGGGATGTCGCCGCGACCAAACACGTCGCCGATCTCACGCGCGCGCAGGCGAACGACGAGTGGCGCCATGAGGAGCGGGTCGCCGAGCTGGAGACCGACCTGGAGGAGTCGCGCGAACTGCGCACCAAGCTGGAGCACAAGCTGCGGGCCAAGCGCGCGGAGCTGGCGAAGCTGCGCAACGAACACGCGGCGCTCCTGCGGCGGTACGCCACGGCCGAGACGGAGCGGGCCAGCGCCCTGGAGGGCCGCCGCCTGCTGGCGATCGAGACGACCGCTCCGACGCACGCGCTGCCGTCGGCACAGAGCACGTCCGGCGCGGAGGCCGCGCCCTCGGCGGAGCCGTCAACCGTGCGGGCGTTCTCCGCGGCGGGCTCCTCGCTCTTCGCGCGGGCCGACGCGGCCCTGGAGCGGCTCGCCGGACGGAACACCGGCGCACCGGAGCAGGACGCCACGTCGGCGAGCGAGCAGGACGTCGCATCGGCGAGCGCGTCCGCGCAGGAGGACGACGCGGCGGAAGGGGACGCCCCGGCCGCCGGGCCGGAGCACGCGCCCGCCCCGGCCGCGCGGCACCTGCCGGCTCTCGCGCGGCCGACCCAGCGCGCGGGGAACCTCCCCGTGTCGACCGCCGTGGCCGTCGTCCCGTCGACGCCGCGACGGCGTCAGGCCGTCGAGGGCGGCTTCGACTTCTTCGGCAGGCAGAAGGAGCAGGACTCCCCGGAGCCTCGGGAGGCCTCGGAGCACCAGGAGACCCCGGAGTCCCTGGACGCCGTGCAGCACGAGGACCTCGCGGACGTCGTCGGCCAGGAGGCGCTCGCCGCGCACCAGGCGGAGTCCGCGTCCGGCGCCGAGCCCGCCGAGCCGAAGGGGCACGCCGTCCCTCAGGTCATCGACCTGACGGCGCATGACGAGACGGAGCGGATCGACATCCAGGACATCCAGAAGCTGCGCACCACCGCCGCTTCCTGAGCCGCGGAAACGGGGACCGGGGGCCGTCCGCCCCCGGTCCCCGTTTCCGTACCCCGGGCGTCCGTACGAGAGACTGGAGCCATGACTCCTACGACGGAGACCACGGTCGGGATCGGCGGCGCCGCGGAGAGCACCGACATGGTGCTCAACATCGGCCCCCAGCACCCCTCCACCCACGGTGTGCTGCGGCTGCGGCTCGTGCTGGACGGAGAGCGGATCACGCACGCGGAGCCCGTCATCGGCTATATGCACCGCGGCGCGGAGAAGCTCTTCGAGGCGCGGGACTACCGCCAGATCATCATGCTCGCCAACCGCCACGACTGGCTCTCCGCGTTCTCGAACGAACTGGGCGTGGTCCTGGCCGTCGAGCGGATGCTCGGCATGGAGGTCCCCGGGCGCGCGGTGTGGCTGCGTACGCTCCTCGCCGAGCTGAACCGCGTGCTGAACCACCTGATGTTCCTCGGCTCGTACCCGCTGGAGCTGGGCGGCATCACCCCGGTGTTCTACGCCTTCCACGAGCGCGAGGAACTCCAGAACGTCATGGAGGAGATCTCCGGCGGGCGGATGCACTACATGTTCAACCGTGTCGGCGGCCTCAAGGAGGACCTGCCCGCCGGGTGGACCACACGCGCGCGTGCGGCGGTCGCCGATGTGCGCTCCCGCATGGACCGGTTCGACGACCTGGTGCTCGGCAACGAGATCTTCCGGGGGCGCACGCGCGGCGTGGGCGTCCTGGCGCCCGAGGCCGTGCACGCGTACGGCGTGAGCGGGCCCATCGCGCGTGCCAGCGGTGTGGACTTCGACCTGCGCCGGGACGAGCCGTATCTGGCGTACGGGGAGCTTCAGGACACGCTGCGGGTCGTCACCCGGCAGGAGGGCGACTGTCTGGCGCGCTTCGAGTGCCTGCTGGAGCAGACGCACAACGCGCTCGACCTGGCCGACGCCTGCTTGGACCGACTGGCGGAGCTGCCGGCCGGGCCGGTCAACCAGCGGCTGCCGAAGGTGCTCAAGGCGCCCGAGGGCCACACCTACGCCTGGACCGAGAACCCGCTCGGCATCAACGGCTACTACCTGGTCAGCAAGGGCGAGAAGACGCCGTACCGGCTGAAGCTGCGCTCGGCCTCGTACAACAACATCCAGGCCCTGACCGAGCTGCTGCCGGGGACGCTGGTGGCGGACATGGTGGCGATCCTCGGGTCACTCTTCTTCGTGGTCGGGGACATCGACAAGTAGTCCCGCGAGCGAGGCGTCCGCGAGCCCGACGGGCTGGAGCAGCCAGCCGAAGTCGCCGAGGCCGCCCGGCGCGGTGAGTTCCGCGGCGGCTCCGGCTCGGGCGAGGGCGCGTACGTAGGCCGCCGGGTCGGTGGACGCGAGTGCGAGCGCGGGGCGTGCGCCGGTGATGCCCAGGGCGTGCAGTGCGGCGCGCTGGGTCAGCAGCCGGGCACCCGGCAGGGCGCACGCGTCCAGCGCCACATGCGCCGTGATGTCGCACGAGCCGTCCGGCACGGGCGCGGTCTCCCGGCCCGCGCGGAACCCGGTGAGCGTCCCGAAGGGCGGCCGGGCCGCGGCGTGGTGCGCGTAGTCGACGGCGACGGCGAGCCCCCGGTCCACGGTGGCGACGGCGTCGGCCCAGGCGGCGTCCCTGGGCAGCCCGATCTCGGCACGCAGCCCCTCGGTCGGCAGTCCCTCGCCGGGCAGCGGCCACCAGCGCGCCAGCCACTCCGCCGCCGCGCCCGCGACCGGGTCGCCGAGGCGCTCGGTCCCGTCCTCCCGTACGAGGACCCGACGCCGTACGCCGTCGGAGTCCGCCTCCGCGACCTCGACCGGTACGTTGTCCAGCCACTCGTTGGCGAACAGCAGCCCTGTGATCCGCTCGGGCGGCGCGTCGCGCCAGGCGATCCGGGGGTCGAGGCCCTCGGGCCGGTCGGCGATCTCGACGGCGTGCACCCGTACCCGGGCGCCGACGTCCGGGGGCAGCGCGCCGAGGACCCCGGCGGCCAGCTCGCCCCGTCCGGCCCCCAGGTCGACGAAGTCGAGCCCAGGAGGCCGTCCCAGCGCCTCGTCCAGCCGGCACAGCAGCCGGGCCACGGCGGCGGCGAACAGCGGCGAGGCGTGCACGGACGTACGGAAGTGCCCCGCGGGTCCCTCGGGCCGCCGGTAGAACCCGTCCGCCCCGTACAGCGCCTCCTCGGCCGCCGCCCGCCAGCCGCGCCACTCACCGTTCGCCTTGTTCGCCTTGTGTGCCACGAGGCCAGGCTAGGCGTGGCGGTGCCCTCCACCGGTCGGCCGCACGCTCCGGCGTGCGCGCCCGGCGCACCTGGACCGGCCGGGATCAGGCGGGCATCCACCTTGCGGAGTACGCGCGACCGCTCCGGATCGACCCTCCGGTTGACCCCTGCACACACAGCACTTCCTACCCTGGGTTACGTGCAGCGCCTCTATGACTTCATCCGCAGGCACCCGACATGGGTCGACAGTTTCTGGGCCGTCGTCCTGTTCGGGCTGTCCTGCGTGGGTGTGACGAACGTCAACGGGGCGTCGGACCACCACGGGACGCGGGTCGGCGGGCTCGCGATCTCCGCCGTGCTGTCCGTGGTGGTCGCGCTGCGCCGCCGTATGCCGGAGAAGATGCTCCTCGTGGCCGTCGCGACGGGCGTGGCACAGGTGGTCCTGGACGAGCAGTCGATGATCGCGGACTTCGCGATGCTGGTGATCATCTACACGGTCGCCGCCACCGGCTCCCGCTGGGCCTCCCGCGTCGGCCTGATCGGCGGCCTGGCCGCCGGAACGATCTCGCAGGTGCGCTGGCCGCAGGACGCGAGCGTGGCGGGCAACGTCGCGATAGCGCTGTTCCAGACCGTCCCGTTCGCCCTCGCCTGGGTCCTCGGCGACTCGCTGCGCACCCGCCGCGCCTACCTGGCCCAGCTCGAGGAGCGCGCCTCCCGGCTGGAGAAGGAGCGCGAGGCGCAGGCCAAGGTCGCGGTCGCCGCCGAGCGCGCCCGTATCGCCCGCGAGCTGCACGACGTCGTCGCGCACAACGTCTCGGTGATGGTGGTGCAGGCCGACGGCGCCGCCTACGTCCTCGACGCCGCCCCCGACCAGGCGAAGAAGGCCCTGGAGACGATCTCGGGGACCGGCCGCCAGGCCCTCGCCGAGATGCGTCGCCTGCTCGGCGTGCTGCGCACCGGCGAGCACAAGGAGGCCGGGGAGTACGTCCCGCAGCCCGACGTCGAGCAGATCGACGACCTGGTCGAGCAGTGCCGCAGCGCGGGCCTGCCCGTCGACTTCCGGGTGGAGGGCACCCCGCGCCCGCTGCCCAGCGGCGTCGAGCTGACGGCGTACCGCATCGTCCAGGAGGCGCTCACCAACACGCGCAAGCACGGGGGCCCCAACACCGGCGCGAGCGTGCGGCTGGTGTACTTCGACGACGGGCTCGGACTGCTGGTCGAGGACGACGGCAAGGGCGCCCCGCACGAGCTGTACGAGGAGGGCGGCGCCGACGGCCAGGGCCATGGCCTGATCGGTATGCGGGAGCGCGTCGGCATGGTCGGAGGCACGCTGGACGCGGGCCCCCGCCCCGGCGGCGGCTTCCGCATCAGCGCCCTGCTGCCCCTGAAGCCCGCCTCATGAGCCTCATGAGTCTCATGACCCCCGCCCCTGACACGCCTCAGCCACCCGCCCGAAGCCGACCGTGAGGACCCCCGCCATGCCGATCCGTGTGATGCTCGTCGACGACCAGGTGCTGCTGCGCACCGGCTTCCGGATGGTGCTGGCCGCACAGCCGGACATGGAGGTCGTCGCGGAGGCGGGCGACGGCGTCGAGGCCCTCCAGGCGCTGCGCGCCACCCAGGTCGACGTGGTCCTCATGGACGTCCGGATGCCGAAGCTCGACGGCGTGGAGACCACCCGCCGCATCTGCGCCGACCCCAACCCGCCGAAGGTGCTGATCCTGACCACCTTCGACCTGGACGAGTACGCGTTCTCCGGGCTGAAGGCGGGCGCCTCCGGCTTCATGCTCAAGGACGTGCCGCCCGGTGAACTGCTCACCGCCATCCGCTCCGTGCACAGTGGTGACGCCGTGGTCGCGCCTTCCACCACCCGCCGCCTCCTCGACCGGTTCGCGCCGATGCTGCCGAGCGGCGCCAAGGAGCCCCGGCACAAGGAGCTGGCCCGGCTCACCGAGCGCGAGCGCGAGGTCATGATCCTGGTCGCCCAGGGGCTGTCCAACGGGGAGATCGCGGCGCGGCTCGTGCTGTCCGAGGCGACCGTGAAGACCCATGTGGGCCGCATCCTGACCAAGCTGGCGCTCAGGGACCGGGTGCAGGTGGTCGTGCTCGCCTACGAGAGCGGTCTGGTCCGGGCGGGAGGGCACGGCTGAGTCATGCTCCTGTGGCTCAACGGCCCCTTCGGGGGCGGCAAGACACAGACCGCGCATGAGATCCAGCGACGCCTGCCCGGCAGCGTCGTCTGCGACCCGGAACACGTCGGCTTCGGGCTGCGCCGCATGCTGCCGCCCGAACTGCGCGGCGACTTCCAGGACTTGGCGTCCTGGCGGCAGGGCGTGGTCGAGGTCCTCGACCTGGCGCTCCGCCGGTACGACGGCGTGATCATCGCGCCGATGACGGTGACCGACCCGGTCGCCTACGCGGAGACCGTCGGGCGGCTGCGCGAACTGGGCCACGACGTACGGCACTTCGCGCTGCTCGCCGAGCGGGAGACCGTGCTGCGCAGGCTGCGCGAGCGCGGGGTCGGGCAGGTGCTGAAGTACGTCGTCGGCAAGGGCTACGAGCCGCGCGGCGAGAGCTGGGCCGTCCAGCGGCTCGACCACTGCCTGGAGCGGCTGCGCGAGCCGGAGTTCGCCGAGCACCTGTGGACGGACCGCTTGACGGTGCCCGGGACGGCGGACCGGATCGCGACGCTGGCCGGGCTGACGCTCGTACCCAATGACGACGGCGCCCTGCGGACCCGGCTGCGGCAGGCGAAGGTCGGGCTGAAGCACATCCGCTTCGACTGAGCCGACGCGCATCCGGTTCGACCGAGGGCGCGCATCCGCTGCGACCGACGGTCGCCGTCGCTTCCTGCCGCGCTACCGGAGGATCCCCTCCAGGAAGTCGCTCCCCAGCCGGGCCACCGCGGTGACGTCCAGTTGGTGCAGCACATACCGGCCGCGGCGGCGCGTGGTGAGCAGGCCCGCCTTCTTCAGGGCGCTCAAGTGGCGGGATATCTCGGGAGCCGTCATGCCGTGCGTCTGGGCCAACTCGCCCGTGGTGAACGCGCTGCGGGCCAGGTTGCGGCACATGCGCATCCGCACCGGATGGGCCAGGGCAGCCATCCGCAGGGTCAACTGCTCCACCGACGTCGGGGCGGTCAGCTCCGGAGAACCGACGGGGTAGTGCAGCACCGGCTGCCAGCCGTAGCGGTGCAGCACCATCAGATGCGGCCAGCCGAGGCTCGTCGGTACGAGCAGCAGGCCGCCGTCCCCCGTGGTGGTGCGGCCGTTGCCGAGCTTGTCGACGACGATCCGGTCCCCGGCCTCGCCGAGCGTGACCGCGGACGACACCGACGTCAGCGCCTCCGCGAGGCCCTTGTGCCGCAGGAGGTCCGTCTTGTGCCGGGAGTCCGCCACGAGCTGGTGGCGCAGCCGGGACCAGATGTCGGCGAAGAACGCCTCGTCACAGTCCTGGAGGAACTGCCGCAGCCAGGCCCGGATGCGCGGCGGGTCGGCCAGCAGCCGCTCGCTGAACCGCAGTTGCTGCGGGCCGCGCGCCGCGGCCAGCTCCAGGACGCGGTGACGGTCGCTCTCGTCGCCGAGCGCGTCCCAGTCGGGCGTGATGTACGGCGGCCCGCACGTGAACTCCAGCGCCGCGTTCACGAACTGCTCGTCGTCGAGCTTGTCGAGGAGGTCCAGGTCCTCGGCGAGCGTGGCACCGGGGAGCGTGTCCCGGCCCGGCAGTCCCGCGTACGGCAGGAAGAGGTCCGAGAACGTCGTACGCCACAGGAAGTCGGCCTCGCACATCCGGTCGGCGAGATGGCAGTCGAGGCCCGCGGTCACCGCGGTCGCCCAGCCCCGGAGCCCGGGATGGTGGCCGGGCTCGGCCAGCGCGTGCAGGGCCATCCCCAGCTCGGCCAGCGGGGACGGCACTACGGCGATGCTCTCCCGCCGCAGCCCCGTGATGTCGATCTCCACGCTCATGGCCTCACCTCCACGCTCATGGATTCATAGTGCACCTCACCGCTGACAACGCCGCCGCCGATTGACGACGGCCGTCAAACGGGACGACGCGGTGGCCGGGGCGGATGCAGGCTGATGCGGCACCGGGGCCGCCGCGGAGCCTTCCGGATCCCGTTCCCGTTCCCGTTTCCCGAAGAGGCGATCCGCCATGACCCTCACCCAGCAGTACCTCCTCGACACCTACCGTGCCCAGCGCCTCGGCGAGCCCGTACCGCCCGCGCCCGGCACCCACGACTGGCAGCTCGTCCGCGAACTGGACGACCGCCGGCGGTTCCACGCCGTCCTGGCGGGCCGCCCGGCGCGCGGCCGGTTGCGCACGGCGCTTTCGCAGTTGCTGCCGGGCCGCCGCTCGGGCTCCCTCGGCTGAGCGGACGGGCGCTACGCCCCCGGAAGCCGCTTCACGAACTCCGTCACGGCCGACGTCACGTCGTCCGCCGTCCACTCCAGCCCCTGGGCCCGTACGGAGACCTCGGTGAAGGCCAGGCCGGGGCCGCCCCGGTTCCAGGGGCCCGCGAACAGCAGCGTCCCGGTCTCCTCGGCCTGCCGGACCGCGGCCTCCGCGAGGACGTCGGCGTCGTACGGCAGCCAGACCTGGAACTCGTGGGTGGCCGGTACGTCGGGGTGCACATGCGCCCACGGCACCCCGGCCGCCGCGAACCCCGCGCGCAGCGCGGCGGCGACCACGCGCGCGTGGCGCACGTACTCCGGCAGCCGGGGCAGCTCCCGCTCCAGGCCGATGAGGGCCGACAGGGCAATCGGGAACTGCTGGAAGACCAGGCCGCCGTAGCGGTGCCGCCAGGTCTTGGCCTCCTCCACGAGGGAGGCAGGACCCGCGAGCGCGGCACCGCCGTACGCGTCGAGGGACTTGTAGAACGACACGTAGACGCTGTCCGCGAGGCCCGCGATCTCCTCCAGGGGGCGGCCGAAGTGGGCGGTGGTCTCCCACAGGCGCGCCCCGTCGAAGTGCACCACCGCGTCGCGCTCGCGCGCGGCCTCGACGACCTCGGCCAGCTCCTCGAAGGAGGGCAGGACGAAACCGGCGTCGCGCAGGGGCAGTTCGAGCATCAGCGCGCCGAACGGCTCCTCGAATCCGCGTACTTCGTCGGCGGTGGGCAACCGGGGCTCGCTCGTCACATGCACCGGCCGCAAGCCGCTGACCTGGCTGAACGCCTTGCGTTCATGGACTTCGGGGTGGGCGAGCGGGTGCAGGGCCACCGTGGTGTCGCCCGTACGGCCCGCCCAGCAGCGCAGCGCCACCTGCTGGGCCATGGTGCCCGTCGGGAAGAAGGCGGCGGCCTCCGTCCCGAGCAGCCCGGCGACCTTCTCCTCCAGGGCCTCCACGACCCCGTTGCCGTAGATGTCACCGCTCTCGTCCAGGTCGTACACGTCCTGCGCGTCCGCCAGCAGCGCCAGCCGCTCCCGGAGCGTCCCCAGAAAGCCCGGCCGCGCCAGGACCCGCTCCGCCCGCCGGTAGGCAGCGATACGCCGCTTACGCCGCATCCGCCACGGCTCCTCCACCGCAGGATCCGACAACTCCGCACCAGGCTCCTGCGGCCTTCCGGCCGATTCCTGCGGTCCGCCCGCCGGCTCTTCCGGTGCTCCCGCCGATCGCTCCTCGTCCCGCCCCGCCGTAGAACCCTCGCGTCGTCCCACCGTCTGTGTCATGTCCCCCTCCGCCCTCGTCCTCATGCCCGGATCATGCCGCGTGACAGGGCATCGAGCATGTCCCTCTCCCTACCCCGCACCCTGTGGGAACCCACAGCCTGTGGACAGCCGGTCGGCGCCTGAGTCGATCGCGTTAACATGACGAGAAATCGTCCGGTACCCAGAGCGGACTGGAACGGGAAGGCCACCGTCGAGTGAGTACATTCCAGCAACCTGACCCTGGAGACCGCCCCGCGCGGCTCCGCGTGGGCGTGATCGGAGCCGGGCGCGTCGGCCCCGTGCTCGCCGCGTCCCTGCGACTGGCCGGGCACCGTCCGGTCGCCGCCTCCGGGGTCTCCGAGGCGTCCAGACGGCGGGCGGCGTCGATGCTGCCGGACGTCCCCCTCCTCCAGCCCGCCGAGGTGCTGCAACGGGCGGACCTGGTCCTGCTGACCGTCCCCGACGACGTGCTGCCGGGCCTGGTCGAGGGCCTCGCCGAGACCGGCGCCGTACGGCCGGGACAACTGCTGGTGCACACCTCCGGGCGGTACGGCACGAAGGTGCTCGACCCCGCCCTGCGCGCGGGCGCGCTGCCGCTCGCCCTGCACCCCGCGATGACCTTCACCGGCACCCCTGTGGACATCCAGCGCCTGGCCGGCTGCTCCTTCGGGATCACCGCGCCCGAGGAGCTGCGCCTGGCCGCCGAGGCCCTCGTGATCGAGATGGGCGGCGAGCCCGAGTGGATCGCCGAGGAGATGCGTCCGCTCTACCACGCGGCCCTCGCCCTCGGCGCCAACCACCTCGTCACCCTGGTCGCCCAGTCCATGGAACTGCTGCGCGCGGCGGGCGTCGAAGCCCCCGACCGCATGCTCGGCCCGCTGCTCGGCGCCGCCCTGGACAACGCCCTGCGCTCCGGTGACGCGGCCCTCACCGGCCCCGTCGCGCGCGGGGACGCGGGCACGGTCTCGGCCCACGTGGCCGAGTTGCGCCGACACGCGCCGCAGACCGTCGCCGGCTATCTGGCGATGGCCCGCGCGACCGCCGACCGGGCCCTGGCCCATGGACTGCTCAAGCCGGAGCTCGCCGAGGACCTCCTCGGGGTACTCGCCGACGGGACCGAAGGGGAGCCCCGATGACCACCGTTCTGCTGCGCACCGCCGATGAGCTGCACGCGCGCGTGAAGCACGGCCGCCGCGCCGTCGTGATGACCATGGGCGCCCTGCACGAAGGCCACGCCACCTTGATCCGCGCCGCCCGCAGGATCGCCGGACGCGACGGCGAGGTCGTCGTCACTGTCTTCGTGAACCCCCTCCAGTTCGGCGAGGGCGAGGACCTCGACCGTTACCCGCGCACCCTGGACGCCGACCTCAAGGTCGCCGAGCAGGCGGGTGCGGACGCCGTGTTCGCCCCCACCCCGGACGAGGTCTACCCCGGCGGCGAGCCTCAGGTGCGGATCACCGCGGGGCCCATGGGCGAGCGCTTCGAAGGGGCCTGCCGCCCCGGCCACTTCGACGGCGTCCTCACCGTCGTCGCCAAGCTGCTGCACCTCACGCGTCCCGACGCGGCCCTGTTCGGGCAGAAGGACGCCCAGCAACTCGCCGTGATCCGCCGGATGGTGCGTGATCTGAACTTCGGCGTGGAGATCGTCGGCGTGCCCACCGTGCGCGAGGACGACGGCCTGGCCCTCTCCAGCCGCAACCGCTACCTCTCGATCGAGGAACGGCGCACCGCGCTCGCCCTGTCCCGGGCCCTGTTCGCGGGCCGCGACCGGCTCGCCGCCCAGGAGGCCCTGCGCGCGCGGGCGCTCGAGGTGCCTGCCACACACGCGCGTGCCGAGGCGCTCAGCGCGATAGGTGAGTCGCGCGCCGCAGCCGACGCGCACGCGGTCGCGAAGGCCGCCCCCGGCGGTCCCGCCGCCGTCCGAGCCGCCGCCCGGCTCGTCCTGGACGAGGCCGCCCGCCAGGAACCGCCCCTGGACCTCGACTACCTCGCCCTGGTCGACCCGTCGGACTTCACCGAGGTTCCCGACGGCTACACCGGCGAGGCCGTCCTCGCTGTCGCCGCCCGCATCGGCACGACGCGGCTCATCGACAACATCCCGCTCTCCTTCGGCGCCCCCGAACCCGAACCCGAACTCGCGGACCCGGACGGAGCCTCCTCGTGAACCGGCCCCGGCACACCGGCACGGGCCTGCGCCTGCACGCTCCGGCCCCCGGCTGGTCTGTCGCCGCGGACGTCGTGGTCATCGGCTCCGGCGTCGCCGGCCTCACCGCGGCCCTGCGCTGCGAGGCCGCCGGTCTGAAGACGGTCGTCGTCACGAAGGCCCGCCTCGACGCCGGTTCCACCCGCTGGGCCCAGGGCGGCATCGCGGCGGCCCTGGGCGAGGGCGACACACCCGAGCAGCACCTGGACGACACGCTGGTGGCGGGCGCGGGCCTGTGCGACGAGGAGGCCGTACGCCTCCTGGTCACCGAGGGCCCGGACGCCGTACGGCGGCTCATCTCCACCGGCGCCCGGTTCGACACCGACGACGAGGGCGGCATCGAGCTCACGCGCGAGGGCGGCCACCACCGCCGCCGTATCGCGCACGCGGGCGGCGACGCGACCGGCGCGGAGATCTCCCGCGCCCTCGTCGACGCGGTCCGCGCGCGCGGGCTGCGTACGGTCGAGAACGCGCTGGTGCTGGATCTGCTCACGGACGCCGAAGGCCACGCCGCGGGCGTGACCCTGCACGTCATGGGCGAGGGCCAGCACGACGGCGTGGGCGCCGTGCACGCGCCCGCCGTGGTCCTCGCGACCGGCGGCATGGGCCAGGTCTTCTCCGCGACCACCAACCCGTCGGTGTCCACGGGCGACGGCGTCGCGCTCGCCCTGCGCGCCGGAGCCGAGGTCAGCGATCTCGAGTTCGTGCAGTTCCACCCGACCGTGCTGTTCCTCGGCCCGGACGCGGAGGGCCAGCAGCCGCTGGTCTCCGAGGCGGTACGCGGTGAGGGCGCCCACCTGGTGGACGCGGACGGCGTGCGCTTCATGGTCGGGCAGCACGAACTGGCCGAACTGGCGCCCAGAGACATCGTCGCCAAGGGCATCACACGCCGTATGCAGGAGCAGGGCGCCGAGCACATGTACCTCGACGCCCGCCACTTCGGCGCGCAGATGTGGGAGCACCGCTTCCCGACGATCCTCGCCGCCTGCCGCGCCCACGGCATCGACCCGGTCACCGAGCCCGTCCCGGTCGCCCCGGCCGCCCACTACGCCTCCGGCGGCGTCCGCACCGACTCCCACGGCCGGACCACCGTGCCCGGCCTGTACGCGTGCGGAGAGGTCGCCTGCACCGGCGTCCACGGCGCCAACCGGCTCGCCTCCAACTCCCTTCTGGAAGGCCTGGTCTACGCCGAGCGCATCGCCGCCGACATCGCGGCGGTCCACGCGGCACACGGCCTCACCGCGCGCGTGCCCGCGACCGTCCCGTACCCCGAGAAGCCCGCGCACCCGCTGTTCGCCCCGCAGGACCGGTTCGCGATCCAGCGGATCATGACGGACGGCGCCGGTGTGCTCAGGTCCGAGGAGTCGTTGCGCAAGGCCGCGGAACGCCTGGAGCGGCTGGCCGCCGACGCGCGCGAGCGCCTTGAGCAGCACGGCAAGACCCCCGAGCCCGGCGTCGACACCTGGGAGACCACCAACCTCCTCCTGGTGGCCCGGGTCCTGGTCGCAGCCGCCCTGCTGCGCGAGGAGACCCGCGGCTGCCACTGGCGCGAGGACCACGCCGGGCGCGACGACACCGCCTGGCGCCGCCACGTCGTCGTACGGCTGAATCCCGACCGATCGCTGGCCACACGCGCCACCGACACCGCAGACTTCCCCCCGACCGTCCCCCCGACGGGCACCCCCGGCACGCGTCCCCAGGAGCAGTGACATGAGCACCCCCGACCTTCCCCTCGTTCCGAGCGGCGGCTGCGGCGACGGCTGCGCCTGCGGTGCGGACGACGACATGGACGCCTACCTGGAGTGCGGACTCGACCCCGCCCTCGCCCAGTTGCTGACGGACGCCGGACTCGACCCCGTGGAGGTCGAGGACATCGCCAACCTGGCCATCGAGGAGGACCTGGACAACGGCGTCGACGTGACGACGGTCGCGACGATCCCCGAGGACGCCGTCGCCACGGCCGACTTCACCGCGCGCGAGGCGGGCGTGGTGGCGGGCCTCCGGGTCGCCGAGGCGGTCATCTCGGTGGTCTGCACGGACGAGTTCGAGGTCGAACGCCACGCGGAGGACGGCGAGCGGGTCGAGGCCGGACAGAAGCTCCTGACCGTGACCACCCGCACCCGCGATCTGCTCACCGCCGAGCGCAGCGCGCTGAACCTGCTGTGCCGCCTGTCGGGCATCGCGACGGCCACGCGCGCGTGGGCGGACGTGCTGGAGGGCACCGAGGCGCGCGTACGCGACACCCGCAAGACGACGCCGGGCCTGCGCTCCCTGGAGAAGTTCGCGGTCCGCTGCGGCGGCGGCGTCAACCACCGCATGTCCCTGTCGGACGCGGCCCTGGTGAAGGACAACCACGTCGTGGCGGCAGGCGGGGTGGCGGCGGCCTTCGAGGCGGTCCGTACGACGTTCCCGGGCCTGCCGGTCGAGGTCGAGGTCGACACCCTCCACCAGTTGCGCGAGGTCGTGGACGCGGGCGCGGACCTGATCCTGCTGGACAACTTCACGCCGGGCGAGTGCGAGGAAGCGGTGGCCCTCGTCGCCGGCCGCGCCCAGTTGGAGGCCTCGGGCCGGCTGACCCTGGAGAACGCCAAGGCCTACGCGGACACGGGCGTCGACTTCCTGGCGGTCGGAGCGCTGACGCACTCCGCGCGGATCCTGGACATCGGCCTCGACCTGCGAGCGGCGGAGTAGGCGAAACCCATGCTGCTGACCATCGACGTAGGCAACACCCACACCGTCCTCGGCCTGTTCGACGGCGAGGACATCGTCGAGCACTGGCGCATCTCCACGGACGCCCGCCGCACGGCGGACGAACTGGCGGTGCTCCTCCAGGGCCTGATGGGCATGCACCCCCTCCTCGGCGAGGAGCTGGGCGACGGCATCGACGGCATCGCGATCTGCTCGACGGTCCCCTCCGTCCTGCACGAGCTGCGCGAGGTCACTCGCCGCTACTACGGCGACGTCCCCGCGGTCCTGGTCGAACCCGGCATCAAGACCGGCGTCCCGATCCTCATGGACAACCCGAAGGAGGTCGGCGCCGACCGCATCATCAACGCGGTGGCGGCGGTCGAGCTGTACGGCGGCCCGGCGATCGTCGTGGACTTCGGCACGGCGACGACGTTCGACGCGGTCTCGGCGCGCGGCGAGTACACGGGCGGCGTCATCGCCCCCGGCATCGAGATCTCCGTGGACGCCCTCGGCGTCCGCGGCGCCCAGCTCCGCAAGATCGAGCTGGCCCGTCCGCGCTCGGTGATCGGCAAGAACACCGTCGAGGCGATGCAGGCGGGCATCGTGTACGGCTTCGCGGGCCAGGTCGACGGCGTGGTGAGCCGGATGGCCCGCGAGCTGGCGGACAACCCCGAGGACGTCACGGTCATCGCGACGGGCGGCCTGGCCCCGATGGTCCTCGGCGAGTCCACGCTGATCGACGCGCATGAGCCGTGGCTGACCCTGATCGGTCTGCGCCTGGTCTACGAGCGGAACATGTCCCGCATGTGAGGCGTGGAGCCCCGGCGGAGCACCACCACCGCCGGGGCGGCGCCGCACGGCGACCGCATCCGCCCCCACCTGGGGGAACCGCACAGCGACACGACCCCCCAACAAGGTCGGTTTTGTCCGATTAGCGGTAGCGTCCCCCGCATGCCCACGCCACACGGATCCCGCGGCGGCCTGGCGTTCGGCGCGGAGGAGCTGCGTGTGCTCCGCCGAGCCCTCGCCCTCGCCCTCCAGCCCCGTACCGCCTCCGCCGAGGACGTCCAGGAGTGTCTCCGCCTCGCCGAGTCCGTCGACGAGGCGGTACGCGAGGGCGCCCGCCTGCGGGCCTTCCTGCTGGCCGACCTCGCTCGCTACCGCGCGGCCCTCCCGGGCGCCGTCGTCGGCTACTGCGCCCTCCTGGAGGAGGCTCTGAGCGTCGGCTACCGCCCGGTCCCGGACGACCTCGCGGCCCTGGGCGCCCTGCGCGGCACCCCCGCCGCCGCGGCCCTCCTCGACCGCTGCTCCGCCCTCGCAGGGCGCAGCGCCCGCGCCCGCCTCACCCCCCGTACGGCCACCATCCCCGCCTCCCGCGCCCGTCTCACGGCGCTTCCGGGTGGCCGTGCGACCGCGGAGGACCCGGCGGGCGAACCGGCCCGCAAGCCCAGCGAGAAGCCGGGGGAGCGGCCCGACCGGCCCAGCCCCCGGCCGGAACCGCAGAGCCCGCGCCCCTCGCGCCCGATCCCCACCCCGGGCGAGGTCTTCCCCCCGAAGCGCAAGCCCGCCCCTCCGCGCTCCGCGCACCGACTGGCCGCGGTCTGACCCCGGGGGAGTGCCCGGACGGACCCTGGCTACTCTGGACTCATGGACTACGTCTCCGCGCTTCTGCCCCCGGTCGTCATGGCTGTCTTCTTCATCGGGCTGATCAGGGTGATCGTGAAGACCCAGGGCGGCGCCAACAAGGCCAAGGAGGACGCGGCCGTCGACGCCGCCTTCGCCCACGCCGAGAGCAAGACCCCGGACGCGACGGCCTGACCCCGGGCCGGTCCGCACCGGCAGCGCACCCTCCGGCGTACGACTCACCGCTTTCCGAGTCGTACGCCCTTTTTGCTACCCCTCACCGGGAAAGCCACCGTTCGGCAGGCCATGACCGGGATCTCCCACTATTCTGCTGAGGTGCCTCGCCCCCTGGGAGAACTCGAAGACGCGGTCATGACGCGGGTGTGGAAGTGGAACCGCCCGGTGACCGTTCGAGAAGTCCTGGAAGATCTCCAACAGGAGAGGTCCATCGCGTACACCACGGTGATGACCGTTTTGGACAATCTCCATCAGAAGGGCTGGGTCCGCCGTGAGGCGGAAGGCCGGGCCTATCGATATGAGGCGGTCTCCACCCGCGCCGCCTACGCGGCCGCACTGATGAACGATGCCTGGGCGCAGAGCGACAACCCGGCCGCCGCACTCGTCGCCTTCTTCGAGATGATGAGCGACGAACAGCGGCAGACGCTGCGCGACGCCGTACGTATCGCACAGGGACCGCAGGACGCGGGTGAGTCCGCCGAACCCGCGGAGAACCCGGAGAACCCGCAGGAGAACGTCGCGGAGAAGGGCGAGGAGAAGAACCCCGCCGCGACCGAGGAACGTACCGGGCGATAGCGTCCACTCATGCCAGCAGAGAGTCCTGAAGCAGCCGCAAAAGCCCTCACCATCCGACGGGCCAGGACGAGCGATGTCCCGGCGGTGCGCCGCCTGCTCGACGCCTACGTCCGGCGCGGCATCCTGCTCGACAAAGCGACGGTCACGCTTTACGAGGACATCCAGGAGTTCTGGGTCGCGGAACGCGACGACAACGGCGAGGTCGTGGGCTGCGGTGCGCTGCACGTCATGTGGGAAGACCTCGCGGAAGTCCGTACTCTCGCGGTGACGTCCGAGGCCAAGGGGCACGGCGTCGGTCACCACTTGCTGCAGAAGTTGCTCCAGACCGCCCGCTGGCTCGGGGTTCGCCGCGTATTCTGTCTGACCTTCGAAGTGGACTTCTTCGGGAAGCACGGGTTCGTCGAGATCGGTGAGACTCCCGTCGACACCGATGTGTACACCGAGCTGATGCGTTCCTATGACGAGGGCGTGGCGGAGTTCCTCGGTCTCGAACGAGTGAAACCGAACACCTTGGGCAACACTCGGATGCTTCTGCATCTGTGATCGCCGACGGATCACCCCTTGACTATTCGACCGCCTTCCGTCGGACAGCCTTGCCCGCGTTCCCTATGTCCGAAACGCGCATGTTTCCGGTCTCCCGTCTCTCCCTCGGTCTCTCTCAGGGGTTTGTGTTTTTCCGGCAAAAGCGGTTTGCTTTCCGACGTAACGCAGTACTGCATATAACAGGGGACCCGAAACAAGCGGGGCACAGGCCGCGAACCAGCGGCCCCTGAAGTTATCGATGAAAGGAAATCCGGTGGCACAGAAGGTTCAGGTCCTTCTTGTGGACGACCTCGACGGCGGCGAGGCGGACGAGACCGTGACGTTCGCGCTGGACGGCAAGACGTACGAGATTGACCTCACGACCGCGAACGCGGACAAGCTCCGTGGCCTTCTCGACCCTTATGTGAAGGGTGGTCGTCGCACCGGAGGCCGTGGGGCGGGCGGCCGTGGCAAGGCCCGCGCCACTTCCGGTGCCAGTCAGGACACCGCGCAGATCCGCGCCTGGGCGAAGGAGAACGGGTACGAGGTCAACGACCGTGGCCGCGTCCCGGCGACCATTCGTGAGGCCTACGAGAAGGCGAACGCCTGAGCGTTCGCACGGCGCAGCCGGATCCGGTGGCAGTGCGTCGCCATGGTGTCGACCAGCCGCACCAGATCGGGGGCGCTCCCCGCGCCCCCCAATGCCGACAGCGTCGGCAGCCGGGATTCGACCTCGCACCCCGGCTCAGGGGGCCGCAGCCAGACGGCGGCCCCCTGTGAACGGATCCGGCCGGGAGCCCAGCCCGGCGGCAGGGGTGCCTCGACGCATCCGCCCGCGCCGGTCGCGGTGAGGTCCAGCGCGAGATCGCCCCACTCCAGCCAGTCGAGCAGCCCCGGCAGCTCCTCCGCGCTGCCCGCGGCCACCAGCAGCCGCATCCGCCCGGCGCGCAGCGCCACCGGCGAGGCCGGTCCCAGATGCCGCAGCGCGGCGAACCCCGCCTCCGCGGGGACCTCCAGGACGTCGAAGCGCACCCCGGTGACCAGACGTACCGGCAGACCGGGCGCCGTCGGCCAGCCCGGTCCGCTCTCGTACCACCGTCGTACCGCCTCGCCCGGGTCGAGCGCCCCGCGCGGCGGCGGGAGCACCCCGGCGGGGCGCGGCAGGGGGCGGTCGGGTGACGTGAGGGCCATGCCGGGAGCAACAGCCCGGGGCGTGGTCGAGTTACGCTGGGTGGAAGCTCGGTTGCACAGTGTGTCGAACAAGGGGGCGTTCGGGGGTGCGCGGTGGCGCAAGGATGTTCGCCCGTAGCGGAGGGAACCGGTACGTGCGGCATGGAGTGTCCGCACATACGGGTAAGACATCCCTAGTGGGAGGGGGCGACACGCAGCACGGGCGGTCTCTCGTTCGCCATGGGCGTACTGGCGACGTACTGGCGACTGGGATATCTGCCTGGCCTGCGGGAACATCGTCTCGCACCATCGGGTTGGAGCAGATGTCGGCGTTCGGGGTCAGGAGGCCAAGGACGGTGTCGGCAGTTGGAATGAGCGGTCCCCGCTTGCGGGACTAAGCTGCGGAAGGACAGGGAGGGGAGCGTCCCCTTACTGCCTGACCGCTCTGAGGAGCGATTAACGATGTTCGAGAGGTTCACCGACCGCGCGCGGCGGGTTGTCGTCCTGGCTCAGGAAGAAGCCCGGATGCTCAACCACAACTACATCGGCACCGAACACATCCTCCTGGGCCTGATCCACGAGGGTGAGGGTGTCGCCGCTAAGGCCCTGGAGAGCCTCGGGATTTCGCTCGAGGCGGTCCGCCAGCAAGTGGAGGAGATCATCGGCCAGGGCCAGCAGGCGCCCTCGGGCCACATCCCCTTCACCCCCCGTGCCAAGAAGGTCCTGGAGCTGTCGCTCCGCGAGGCTCTTCAGCTCGGCCACAACTACATCGGCACGGAGCACATCCTGCTCGGCCTGATCCGCGAGGGCGAGGGCGTCGCCGCCCAGGTCCTGGTCAAGCTGGGCGCAGACCTCAACCGCGTCCGCCAGCAGGTCATCCAACTGCTGTCGGGCTACCAGGGCAAGGAAGCCGCCACCGCGGGCGGCCCGGCCGAGGGCACCCCCTCGACCTCTCTCGTCCTGGACCAGTTCGGCCGGAACCTCACGCAGGCCGCTCGCGAGTCCAAGCTCGACCCGGTCATCGGGCGCGAGAAGGAGATCGAGCGGGTCATGCAGGTGCTGTCCCGCCGTACGAAGAACAACCCGGTCCTCATCGGCGAGCCCGGCGTCGGCAAGACGGCGGTCGTCGAGGGGCTGGCGCAGGCCATCGTCAAGGGCGAGGTGCCCGAGACCCTCAAGGACAAGCACCTCTACACCCTCGACCTGGGCGCGCTGGTCGCCGGCTCCCGCTACCGCGGTGACTTCGAGGAGCGCCTGAAGAAGGTCCTCAAGGAGATCCGCACCCGCGGCGACATCATCCTGTTCATCGACGAGCTGCACACGCTGGTCGGTGCGGGTGCCGCCGAGGGCGCCATCGACGCGGCCTCGATCCTGAAGCCGATGCTGGCCCGCGGTGAGCTCCAGACCATCGGCGCCACCACGCTGGACGAGTACCGCAAGCACCTGGAGAAGGACGCGGCCCTCGAGCGCCGCTTCCAGCCCATCCAGGTCGCGGAGCCGTCCCTGCCGCACACCATCGAGATCCTCAAGGGCCTGCGCGACCGCTACGAGGCGCATCACCGCGTCTCCATCACGGACGAGGCCCTGGTCCAGGCCGCCACCCTGGCCGACCGGTACATCTCCGACCGCTTCCTGCCGGACAAGGCGATCGACCTGATCGACGAGGCGGGTTCCCGGATGCGCATCCGCCGGATGACCGCGCCGCCGGACCTCCGTGAGTTCGACGAGAAGATCGCGGGCGTCCGCCGCGACAAGGAGTCGGCGATCGACTCCCAGGACTTCGAGAAGGCCGCTTCCCTGCGCGACAAGGAGAAGCAGCTCCTCGCGGCCAAGGCCAAGCGGGAGAAGGAGTGGAAGGCCGGCGACATGGACGTCGTCGCCGAGGTCGACGGCGACCTGATCGCCGAGGTCCTCGCCACCGCCACGGGCATCCCGGTCTTCAAGCTGACCGAGGAGGAGTCCAGCCGCCTGCTGCGCATGGAGGACGAGCTCCACAAGCGCGTCATCGGCCAGGTGGACGCCGTCAAGGCGCTCTCCAAGGCGATCCGGCGTACGCGTGCGGGCCTGAAGGACCCGAAGCGTCCGGGTGGCTCGTTCATCTTCGCGGGCCCGTCCGGTGTCGGTAAGACCGAGCTGTCCAAGGCGCTGGCCGAGTTCCTGTTCGGCGACGAGGACGCGCTGATCTCCCTCGACATGTCGGAGTTCAGCGAGAAGCACACGGTGTCGCGTCTCTTCGGTTCGCCCCCCGGTTACGTGGGCTACGAAGAGGGCGGCCAGCTCACGGAGAAGGTGCGCCGCAAGCCGTTCTCGGTCGTCCTCTTCGACGAGGTCGAGAAGGCCCACCCGGACATCTTCAACTCGCTGCTGCAGATCCTGGAGGACGGTCGCCTGACCGACTCCCAGGGCCGGGTCGTGGACTTCAAGAACACGGTCATCATCATGACGACCAACCTCGGCACCCGGGACATCTCCAAGGGCTTCAACCTGGGCTTCGCCGCCGCGGGCGACACGAAGACCAACTACGAGCGCATGAAGAACAAGGTGTCGGACGAGCTGAAGCAGCACTTCCGCCCCGAGTTCCTCAACCGCGTCGACGACGTGGTCGTGTTCCCGCAGCTCACGCAGGACGACATCCTGGCGATCGTCGACCTGATGATCGGCAAGGTCGACGAGCGGCTCAAGGACCGGGACATGGGCATCGAGCTGGCCCAGTCCGCGAAGGAGCTGCTGGCGAAGAAGGGCTACGACCCCGTGCTGGGCGCCCGGCCGCTGCGCCGCACGATCCAGCGCGAGATCGAGGACACGCTGTCCGAGAAGATCCTCTTCGGCGAGCTGCGTCCGGGCCACATCGTGGTCGTGGACACGGAGGACGGCGAGGGCGACACCAAGGTCTTCACCTTCCGCGGCGAGGAGAAGTCGGCTCTGCCGGACGTTCCGCCGATCGAGCAGGCAGCCGGTGGCGCGGGCCCGAACCTGAGCAAGGAGGCGTGAGCGCGCGACGCTCGGCCTGAAGAACGAAAAGGGGCTGCCCCGGGACTTTCGGTCCTGGGGCGGCCCCTTTCGCATGCCCGCGGAGCCCTGATTCCTCGCCGCTCAATCGCCGATTCAGCCGTAATGGATCTGTCACGGATGGTTGTTCCGAAGGGGGCCGCGCGTGACAAGGGGCACAGGTGAATGAGCAACTACTAGACGCTTTAGTGCCCCGATGGATCACGTATCGCGGGCGCTTTCCCGGACTTCCGCAGGGCGCTCGATGCGCAGAGCCTGCGGTTTAGGGGGAAATGTCTGAATTGCGGGAGTCTGTCAAGCATCTCTTGGTTTTACTGCGATGTACTAGAAGTCATCGTAGATCACACATTTGGGGGATCCGTTCGGGTCGGGTTACCAAGGGATGCATCAAGTCCCCGATCCCCTGAGGTCTTCATGTTCAACCGCGTCACGTCCCACTTCTCCCGCAAGCCCCGTCTTCGTACCCGCGCCGCCGTGCTGGCCGCCGGCCTTGGAGCCACGGCAGCACTCGGGGTCGGGGTCGCGCACGCCACCGGTTCGCACGCGCAGGCCCCCCAGGCCGCGAGCACCGGCGCGAAGGCGGCGGGCACCGACACGAAGGCAGTCTCCGGCAATGCGAAGCCGGCCGGCGCCAGTGCGCAGGTGGTCAATTCGTCGGGCTGGGTCGCCCCGGTCAAGCAGTACGCGCTCTCCGCGGGCTACGCCCAGGCCGGTGGCATGTGGAAGTCCACCCACAGCGGCCAGGACTTCGCCGTTCCGAGCGGGACGGATGTCGTCGCCGCGAGCAGCGGTACCGTCGTCAAGGCCGGCGGCAACGGCGCCGGTGACGGTCCCGCGTACGGCAACGCCGTCGTGATCAAGCACGCCGGTGGCACGTACTCCCAGTACGCCCACCTCTCGCGGGTCGACGTGCAGATCGGCCAGAGCGTCGGTGCCGGACAGCACATAGCGAAGTCCGGTAACACCGGTAACTCCAGCGGTCCGCACCTGCACTTCGAGATCCGGACGACCCCCAACTACGGGTCTGCCGTCAACCCCATCGAGTTCCTCCGGGCCAAGGGCGTGGCCCTCTAAGACGTCCGAGACGTCTCCTGTGACGCAGGCGCACCCGAGTGCGCCTGCGTCACCATGTCGATCGCGACCTCCAGGCTGGCCTTGCGCTTGTCCTCGGGGTCGCTCTCTATGTCCTGGAGGATGAACATCCCCGCGTGCATCGTGAACAGCGCGGTGATGCAGCGGACCTGGTCGGTCAAGGACGCGTCCGGATCTCTGAGGATGTCGCGCATCTCGAGCATGCGGCCCTTGAACTGGTTGCCGATGCTCAGCTCCCGCACCGTGGCCTGGTTCTCCTGCATGAAGCGGAAGAGCGGGGCCGCGCCGGCCAGTGCCTCGCTGTAGCGGCGCAGTACCTCCTGCTTCGTCTCCAGGGTGTGCGGCTGCGCCTTGCCCCACTCGATCAGCTCGTCCATGGGGCGGGTGAGGTCCTCGAAGAGGCTGACCAGGATCTCTTCCTTGGTCTTGAAGTGGTAGTACAGCGCGGCCTTGGTGACGTCCAGATGCTCGGCGATCTCCCGCAGCGAGGTCTTCTCGTAGCCCTGCTCGGCGAAGAGTTCGAGCGCCACGTCCTGGATGCGCTGGCGCGTGTCGCCACGCCGCTGCCGCTTGGTGCCGCCCATGGTGTTCATCGTCGCACTCCTCGCAGTCGCGGACCATCTGCCGGCCGGCCGGCGTACCAGGCCCGCGGAAACTTACTTGACGCCCGGCTAGTTACGGGGTTACCGTCCCAGTGTAGTCAACTAGCCGGTCGGCAGGTAAGGGTCCGACAGGCTCGCAAGACCAGGGAAGTGGGGGGCCATGGCGGACAGCGCGGCACCAGTCGGAAGCGACCAACAACCACGGAGCGTGCGGGTCGTCCTGCTCGCTCTCATGATCACGATGATGCTCGCGATGCTCGACAACATGATCGTGGGCACGGCGATGCCCACGATCGTGGGCGAGCTGGGCGGCTTGCAGCATCTGTCCTGGGTGGTGACGGCCTACACCCTCGCGACCGCCGCCTCCACCCCCCTGTGGGGCAAGATCGGTGACATGTACGGGCGCAAGGGCGCCTTCATGAGCTCGATCGTGATCTTCCTGATCGGTTCGGCGCTCAGCGGCATGGCCCAGGACATGGGTCAGCTCATCGGGTTCCGTGCCTTGCAGGGCCTCGGTGCCGGTGGCCTCATGGTCGGCGTCATGGCCATCATCGGCGATCTGATACCGCCGCGGGAGCGCGGTAAGTACCAGGGCATGATGGCCGGCGTCATGGCGCTGGCGATGATCGGCGGACCGCTGGTCGGCGGCACCATCACCGACCACTGGGGCTGGCGCTGGGCGTTCTACATCAACCTGCCCCTCGGTATCGTCTCCCTGGTCGCCATCAGCGCGGTGCTGCACCTGCCGAAGAAGCGCGCCAAGGCCCGTATCGACTACCTCGGCGCCGGGCTGCTGACCATCGGCATCACCTCGATCGTGCTGGTCACCACGTGGGGCGGCACCGAGTACGAGTGGACCTCCCCGCGGATCATGGAACTGATCGGGATCGGCGTCGTCGCGCTCGTCGGGTTCGTGCTCTGGGAGACCAAGGCCACCGAACCGGTCGTGCCGCTGCACATCTTCCGCAGCCGCAACTTCTCGCTGATGGCGCTGATCGGCTTCATCACCGGGTTCGTGATGTTCGGCGCGGTGCTGTTCCTGCCGCTCTACCAGCAGTCGGTGCAGGGTGCGTCCGCGACCAACTCCGGGCTGCTGCTCCTGCCGATGCTCGGCGCGATGCTCGTCATCTCGATGATCGCGGGCCGGATCACCACGAACAGCGGGCGGTACAAGGCCTTTCCGGTGATCGGCAGCGTGCTGATGATCGCCGGTCTGTTCCTGCTCTCCCGGATGGACACCGACACGACCCGGTTCACCTCCGGTCTGTACATGGCCGTCCTGGGCGCCGGTATGGGCTTCCTGATGCAGATCACCATGCTGGTCGCGCAGAACAGCGTGGAGATGAAGGACATGGGCGTCGCCTCGTCGTCCGCGACCCTCTTCCGTACGCTCGGTTCCTCCTTCGGTGTCGCGATCATGGGCGCCCTGTTCAACAACCGGGTGCAGGACGTGATGCAGCAGCGGGTGGGCCCGCAGTCCAAGGTCACCGCGCAGTCCGCGCAGTTGGACGCGAAGAGCCTGGACAAGCTGCCGACGCTGGTCCGCGAGGCCTATCAGCACGCGGTGTCGGCGGGCACGCACTCCGCGTTCCTGCTCGGCGCGGTGGTGGCCGTGGGCGCGCTGATCGCCGCGGTGTTCGTGAAGGAGGTCCCGCTGCGGGGAGCGGGCCCGGACAAGAAGGCGGAGGCGGACGGGGACGCCCCCCAGGACACCGCACAGGCACAACCGCCGGTAGCCAAGGCCGTCTGAGCCCCGAAGGCCCCCGGAGCCATCCGCTCCGGGGGCCTTCGCTTGTGTGCGTCCCGCTCAGGGGTGCTCGCGGCGTTTCCGGCGGGCGGCCCGGGGACCTCGGTTACTTCCCCGACGTGGGTAGTGCCGGGAAGCTGCCTGTGTTGGTCGGGGCGTGTTCCGGTAGCCACAGCACTGCGACCGCGCCCTCGGCCGGGATGTCTTCCGGGGCTCCGGCCGGGCGTACGTTGCGGAAGGTCAGGCGGGCGCCCAGGACCCGTGCCTGGCCCGCCGCGATCGTCAGGCCCAGGCCGTGTCCGCGACCGGAGCGGTCCGAGCTGCCCGTGCGGAAGCGGCTCGGCCCCTCCGCGAGGAGCTCCTCGGGGAAGCCGGGCCCGTGGTCCCGTACGCGGATCACCCGGCCCTCGACCGAGACCTGGACCGGCGGCTTGCCGTGCCGGGCCGCGTTCGCCAGCAGATTGAACAGCACCCGCTCCAGCCGCCGCGGGTCCGTGGTGACCTCGGACTCATGGATCACCCGGATCTCGATGTCCGAGTTCTTCGCGGCCACCCGTCGGCTCACGAACTCGCCGAGCAGGATGTCCTGGAGTTCGGCCCGCTCGGAGGCGCCGTCCAGCCGTGCGACCTCCAGGACGTCCTCCACCAGCGTGCGCATGGCCTTCGCGCGGTCCAGCACCAGCTCGGTGGGGCGGCCCGGCGGCAGCAGTTCCGCCGCCGTCAGCAGACCGGTGACCGGGGTGCGCAGCTCGTGCGCGATGTCCGCCGTCACCCGGCGTTCCGCCTCCAGCCGCTCCTGGAGCGCGTCCGCCATCGCGTCGACCGCGCGCGCCAGATCGTCCGTCTCGTCGCGCACCACACCGCCGATCGCGTCCCGTACCCGTACATCGGTCTCGCCCTGGGCGACCCGGTTCGCCGCGGCCGCCGCCTTGCGCAGCCGCCGCGAGAGCTGCCCGCCGATCAGCACACCGAGGGCCGAGCCGCCGAGAACCACCGAGATCGAGCCGATGATCAGCGCCTGGTCGAGGTCCTTCATCACCTCGGTGCTGCGGTCCGTGAAGGGGGTGTGCAGGGACAGCACCCTGCCGTCCTTGAGCGGGACGGCGGCCCAGATGTCCGGCACCCCGTGCGCGCCCTCGGAGACATAGGTGGCGCGTCGGCCCTCCCTGACCTTCTCCAGCAGATCCCGCGGGATGGCCGGGTCGTCGACCTTGACGCCGAACGACAGGGTGCGCCCGGACTCGTACATCCGCTGGGCCACCTGGACGCGCGAGTCGGCGAGGTCGCGTGAGTTGTTGAGCATCGAGACCCGCGCCGCGCTGTGCACGACGAGGCTCAGCGCGAGCGCGACCAGCGCGCCGACCAGGGCGATGGCCGCGCTGAGCTTCCAGCTCAGCCCGGTTCGTATGCCCGCGTCCTCGGGGACCAGGCGCTTGAGAAGCCGCCGCACGCGCTTGAGAACCCTTCGCATGCTCCTGGTCAGGCCTTCAACTTGTAGCCGAAGCCGCGGACCGTCTCGATCCGGTCCTGGCCGATCTTCGTGCGCAGCCGCTGGACATGGACGTCGACGACACGGGTGTCACCGCCCCAGCCGTAGTCCCACACACGCTCCAGCAGCTTGTCGCGCGAGAGCACCGTGCCCGGCGCCGAGGAGAACTCCAGCAGCAGCCGCATCTCGGTGGGGGTGAGCCCCACCGGCTGTCCCGACCGGCGTACCTCCATGCCCTCGGTGTCGACCTCCAGCTCACCGAAGGTGAGCACGGCGGTGTCGCCGGACGTGGTGTCCTCGGCCGCCCGGTGGGGGCCGCTCGCGTGCCCGAAGCGGCGCAGCACGGCACGGATGCGCGCGACCAGTACGGCGCCGTCGAACGGCTTCGTGACGTAGTCGTCGGCGCCGGCCTCCAGGCCGAGCACGACGTCGATGGAGTCGGCGCGCGCGGAGAGCATGATCACCGGGACGGTCGACTCGTCGCGGATACGGCGGCACAGGCTGACGCCGTCGAGGCCGGGGACCATGACGTCCAGCAGGGCGATGTCCGGGCGGTCGGCGCGGAACGCCTCCAGGCCCGAGAGCCCGTCGGGCATCGCGGTGACCGCGAAGCCGTCGCGCTCCAGCGCGAGCTGGGTGGCCTCGCGGATGACGTCGTCGTCCTCGACGAACAGGACGTGGGTCTGCTCTGCCATCCGAATGCCCTCAGTTCCCGGTGGGCGCGACCGCGTCGCCGTTGCCCACCGCGTTGCTGTACTCGTTGTGCGTGCGGGACTGCTCGGTGAAGTGCTTCGCCTTCCAGCGGTAGGTGATCACTTCCTCGCTGGAGGGATAGTCCACCGAGTCACTCTTGTCGAACACCTGTTGGGTCACCACCAGCTCGCCGCGGTCTATCTCCGCGTAGACCGGAGGCTCCTCGGCCTTGAACACATTGTGGTACGTGTCCTGAGCCCTCCGGTACACGTACGAGCCCACGCCGACGGCGTCACCGCAGGTCATCACGTTGACCACGATGTCGTTCGCGGAGCCGTGGGTCAGGTTCCCGTAGGACACGTCGACCGGGTACTCGTCGCCCACGCACGGCTTCAGGTCGTTCTTGACCGCGCTGGAGACCAACGGGTCCGCCTTGACCATCCGCACCACGTCCATGCGCGTGGGTTCCCTGGTGGTCGGCGAGGAGGAGGGGGTCGGATGGGACACCACCGTGTTGCCGCCCGCCGGGCCCTCGTCGCGGGCGCCTGTGCCACCGGTGGCACAGGCGGAGGCGAACAGACCGAGGGCGGCGATCATGGCCAACGCCACGATCGCCGCCTTGCGGGCTCTGTTGGACCGTATGGCTCCTGTGCCTAGGCCGCGCAACGCTCCCGCTCCTCACGCTCCAGCGCGCGTGCGTCCAGGTCGCGCGCCTCCAGCTCCTGACGGAGCCGGGCGAGCGCCCGGTGCAGCGTGCTCTTGACCGTTCCGGCCGACATGCCGAGGGCGGCGGCCGTCTCCTCAGTGGACATCTGCTCCCAGTGTCGCAGGACGACGACACTGCGCTGCTTCGGAGCCAGCACCTTCAGGATGTCCATCAGCAGGGCGCGGTCGGCATGCTGTTCGGTGGCGTCCTCGACGCTCGCGTCGGGGAGCTGCTCGGTGGGGACCTCCTCCAGCTTGCGGGCCCGCCACCACTCCGTCCGGGTGTTGATCATGACGCGGCGCAGATAGGCGTCCGCGAGGCGCTTGTCGGCGATGCCGTCCCAGCGGCCGTACGTGCGCACCAGCGCGGTCTGCAGCAGGTCCTGGGCGTCCGTGGGGTCCGGGACCAGTCGGCGGGCACTGCGCAACAGCGCGTCCTGCCGGGTGCGGACGTACTCCTCGAATTCGAGCACCTCGCCGTGGGCCATTCCAACCGCCTCCGTTCCCCGTTCTCCGACCTGCGTACCTCGCCGTGCGCGGTACGCATATGAAGCTACGGAGGGCTTGTCACGGGGTTGTCCGAGGCAGCCTGCGAGAAGCGCTCGGCTGTCCGTCGGTTGTGTAACGGAAGTAGGAACGGGGTAAGGCAGAGCGGCAGTTGGGGATGGTATGAGGGGATTTGCCCTGCTGAGGGATGCGGCGAGCTGTGACAGGGCCGGGGGTGGGCTGTGGCCGCGCTGAGAGATCGGTGTGCGCGGTCCGCCCGGACGCCCGCGGGAGGGCGGGTGTCCGGGCAGGGCGCTGTCAGGTGAGCGGGAGACGGTAGAGGCCCCCGGGGAGGGGCTCCACCAGGCCGTCGGAGACAAGGCCGTCCAGCGCGCGGGCGCGCTGCACCGGCTCGTCCCAGACGCGGTCGAGGACCGACTGCGGAACCGGGTGCGAGGCCTCCCGCAGGACGGCCAGGAGCCGGCCGCGCACCTGGCGGTCCGTGCCCGCGTACGTCTGGCCGCGGCGCGGTGGGCCCTCGTGCTCCGGCTTCCCGGCCAGCCGCCAGGCGCACCGGCCGGCGATCGGGCACTGGTGGCAGGTCTCGTTCTTCGCGGTGCACACCAGCGCGCCGAGCTCCATGGACGCGGCGGCCCAGCGGGAGGCGGTGCGCTCGTCCTCGGGCAGCAGCGCGCGGGCGAGCTTGCGCTCGGCGGCGGTCGTGGCGTTGGGCGGGTACTGCACACCGGTGACCGCGCGTGCCAGGACGCGGCGCACATTGGTGTCGAGGACCGCGTGCCGCTGGCCGTAGGCGAAGGAGGCGACCGCCGCGGCCGTGTACTCGCCGATGCCGGGCAGGGCGAGAAGTTGGGCGTGGTCGGTGGGGACGTCGCCGCCGTGCCGCTCCGCTATGGCGACGGCGGCGCCGTGCAGGCGCAGTGCGCGGCGTGGATAGCCGAGGCGGCCCCAGGCGCGGACGGCCTCGCCGGGCGGTTCCTTGGCGAGGTCCGCGGGGCGTGGCCAGCGGGCGAGCCACTGTTCGTAGACGGGCAGAACGCGGTTGACCGGCGTCTGCTGCAGCATGAACTCGCTGACCATCACGCCCCAGGGCCCGGCCTCGGGGCGCCGCCAGGGCAGGTCGCGGGCGTGCTCGTCGAACCAGGCGATGACAGGGGCGTGCAGGCCCCGGTCGGACGCTTGGCCGGTGGTGTCGTCGGCGGGGGCCGGAGCGGGGGCGGGGGCAGGAGGGGGGCTCGTGGGTGCAGTCATGACGTCTTCGATCCTGCCACGGGAAGGGTGGTGCGGTGGGGGAGCGGCTCGGGATGAGGGTGCGTGTGTCGGTCCGGAGCCGCCGTGCGGGGGCATGGCGTCATGCGGCCGGTGAGCGGGTGCGCGTGTCCGCGCGGGGGTCGGTGCCGGGGCCGGAGGGCGCTTGCGGAGGGCGTGGACGGGGCGTGCGGCGCGGGATGATGATCCGGAAAAGTTGGGGCTGTGGCGGCGGGTGGGGCAGGGCGCGGCTCCGATCTCTCGTACAGTTTGGGCCGTGGGATCTCTGCGCAATCCGGTCGGGCCGCTTCCCTCCTCCATCTACTGGCGACGGAGGGCCGTAATGTTGTCCGTACTCGCCCTGTTGGTGCTGTTCCTCGTGTGGGCGGTCACCTCTTCCTCGGGCGGCGGTGGCAAGCCCGAGGCGAGCGGCGAGAACGGGAAGCACCCCACATCGTCGATCACGCCGGGACCCTCCGGCACCGGGCCCGCGATCAGCCAACACCCGGGCGGGCGCGACGAGTCGGACGACGAGGGCGGGGCGGGGACGGCCGGGTCCTCGGGGTCGGACGGCTCCTCCGACGACGAGGGCGCCGGGTCGGACGGCGGTGACGGCAGCGGTTCCTCCGGCAAGCCGATCAAGGCGGGTTCGGGCACCTCGCTGCCCAACTGCACCGCGGACATGACGAAGTTGGGCGTACGCAGTGTGCACAACAGCTACGCGCCCGGGGAGAGCCCCGCGTTCCGACTGAGCGCCGTGAACTCGTCCGACAAGGACTGCAAGGTCGATCTCGGGCCGAAGAAGGCCGTGTTGACGATCACTCAGTCGTCCAGTGACAACACCATCTGGTCCTCGGCCGACTGCCCGAGCGGCGCGGGAAGCGTGCTGTACCGCGTGCCCGCGGGCGGCCGTGCCGCGCTCACGGTGAAGTGGGACCGCAAGCCGAGCGCCCCGAACTGCGCCACACCGCCCGCGGGTTCGGCGAAGGCGGGCACGTATCTGGTGGAGGCGAAGGCGCCCGGCTTCCCGAGCGTGCCCACGTCGTTCGTGCTGTCGAAGGACTGAGACGCCGCAAGGGGACTACGAGGACGCGTTCCTGAGGGTTCGGCGCTGCCGCTTGCCGAGGGGGGCCTGGGAGAGATCCTCGGCCTTGGAGCGGAGGTTCTTGTAGCCGTATCCGCGGGCGGAGAGCCAGGCCTTCGCCGCCTCTTCGGCGCGTTCCGTCGCGGTCAGGATGTCCTCCTCGGCCTCGCCCGAGTCCTGGAAGCGGAAGGTGAAGGCGGGGCGGGCGGCGATGTCGTAAGTGAGGTTGCCCTCCGGGGTGAAGGCCGCGCGCAGCACGTCGTGCTCCGCGGCCCGCTCCTGGAGTTCGGCCCGTTGCCCGTCGTCGAGGCCGTCGAAGACACCGCGGACGGTGATGCGGAAGGTACGGATACTCATCCTGCGAACGTAGACGCGGGGACCGGTGCGCCTCCACCGGGTTTCCGTCGAGCCCGGCCTGATCCGAACACGGGGCCGAGTCCGGCCTGATCCGAACGAGAGGCCCTAAGGGCTGTCCCGTAATCCCTGGCGGGCGCGCGGCGTCAGCTACGGCACCTCGCCGCGTTGTCGGAACGCCCGCATACATCCAGTATGCGGACGTCCCTCCGCCTTGCGATGCACCGCATCTGACGCCGCGCGCTGATCCACCAGGGATTACGGGACAGCCCTTAGACGTACCGCTCCAGGATCGACGACTCCGCCAGGCGTGACAGGCCCTCGCGGACGCTGCGGGCCCGTGCCTCGCCGACGCCGTCCACCGTCTGGAGGTCGTCGACGCTCGCCGCGAGCAGCTTCTGGAGGCCGCCGAAGTGCTCCACCAGACGGTCGATGATCGCGCCGGGCAGCCGGGGGACCTTCGCCAGCAGCCGGAAGCCGCGCGGCGAGACCGCCATGTCGAGGGCCTCGGGGGAGCCGGTGTAGCCCAACGCGCGGGCCACCGTGGACAGTTCGAGAAGCTCGCCCTGGCGCAGCGCGTCCAGCTCGGACAGCGCCTCCTCGACCGTACGGGAGCGCTTCGCGGTCGGCTCGGGCACGTAGTCGCGCACCACCAGCTCGCGCTCGGGCTCCACGCCCGCGATCAGCTCGTCCAACTGGAGGGCGAGCAGTCGGCCGTCCGTGCCCAGCTCGACCACGTACTCCGCGATCTCCGTGGCGATCCGGCGGACCATCTCCAGCCGCTGGGCCACCGCCGAGACGTCCCGGACGGTGACCAGGTCCTCGATCTCCAGCGCGGACAGCGTGCCCGCCACCTCGTCCAGGCGGAGCTTGTAGCGCTCCAGCGTGGCCAGGGCCTGGTTGGCGCGGGACAGGATGGCCGCCGAGTCCTCCAGGACGCGGCGCTGGCCGTCGACGTACAGCGCGATCAGGCGCATCGACTGGGAGACGGAGACCACCGGGAAGTTGACCTGCTTGCTGACGCGGTCCGCCGTGCGATGGCGCGTGCCCGTCTCCTCCGTGGGGATCCGGGGGTCCGGGACGAGCTGCACACCGGCGCGCAGGATCTTCGACAGATCCGAGGAGAGCACGATGCCGCCGTCCAGCTTGCACAGCTCCCGCAGCCGGGTCGCGGTGAACTCGACGTCCAGCACGAAACCGCCCGTGCACATCGCCTCGACGGTCTTGTCGGAGCCGAGCACGATCAGACCGCCGGTGTTGCCGCGGAGCACCCGCTCCAGGCCGTCACGCAGGGCCGTACCCGGCGCCACGGCGCTCAGCGAGGCGCGCATCAGCCCATCGGCACCGGAACTCCCACCGGACTTCCCGGGAGCTGCCGCCCGGTCGTTGGCTGCCACTGCACTCCTCCGGTCGCAGGTTCTGGGGCGCTCCCGTGTCGCACACTCGGTTCGTACGGACGGGTGAGACCAGGGCAAAGTCTACCGGCGGTCCTCCGCCTCCCGTGGGGCCTCCCGACGACGAGAGCGCGGCAGGACACGCAGCGCGTCCCCCACATCCGCCACTTCCAGCACCTTCATCCCGGGCGGGATCTTGCCCGGGTCGGTCGGTACGAGCGCGTGCGTGAAGCCCAGGCGATGGGCCTCGGAGAGCCGCCGCTGGACCCCCGTGACCCGTCTGACCTCGCCCGCGAGGCCCACCTCGCCGATCGCGACGAGGTTCTTCGGCAGCGGGGTGTCACTCGCGGCGGAGGCGAGCGCGAGGGCGATCGCGAGGTCCGCGGCCGGCTCCGAGAGCCGTACGCCGCCCACCGTCGCCGAGTAGATGTCCTGTTTGCCGAGCGCCTTGATCCGGCCCCGCTGCTCCAGCACGGCGAGCATCATCGAGACCCGGGAGGTTTCCAGGCCCGACGTCGTACGCCGCGGGGAGGGGATCTGGGTGTCGACCGTGAGGGCCTGCACCTCGGCCACCAGGGGGCGGCGGCCCTCCAGGGTGACGGTCAGGCAGGTGCCCGGGACCGGCTCGTCGCGGCGGGTCAGGAACAGGCCGCTGGGGTCCGTGAGGCCCGTGATGCCCTCGTCGTGCAGCTCGAAGCAGCCGACCTCGTCCGTCGCGCCGTACCGGTTCTTGACGCCGCGCACCAGGCGCAGGCGCGCGTGCCGGTCGCCCTCGAAGTGCAGCACGACGTCCACGAGGTGTTCGAGCAGGCGGGGGCCCGCGATCGCGCCGTCCTTGGTGACATGGCCCACCAGCAGCGTGGCCATGCCGCGCTCCTTGGAGGCGCGGATCAGCGCGCCCGCGACCTCGCGCACCTGGGCCATGCCGCCGGGGGCGCCGTCGATCTCCGGGGAGGCGATGGTCTGCACGGAGTCGAGGATGAGCAGCGAGGGCTTCACCGCGTCCAAGTGGCCGAGGACGGCGGAGAGGTCGGTCTCCGCCGCCAGGAAGAGATGGTCGTCGATGGCCCCGATGCGATCGGCGCGCAGCCGCACCTGGCTCGCCGACTCCTCGCCGGTCACATACAGCGTGCGGTGCTCGTCGCTCGCGGCCTTGGCCGCGACGTCCAGCAGGAGCGTGGACTTGCCGACGCCGGGCTCACCCGCGAGCAGCACGACCGCGCCGGGCACGAGGCCGCCCCCGAGGACGCGGTCCAGCTCGGGCACGCCGGTGGAGCGGGCCGTGGCCTGGCGGCCGTCGACCTGGCCGATGGGCAGCGCGGACGAGGTCACCCGGCCCGGCGCCGTGGTCCGCACCGCGGGCGCGCCGTACTCCTCGACCGTCCCCCAGGCCTGGCACTCGGGGCAGCGGCCGAGCCACTTCGCGGTCTGCCAGCCGCATTCGGTGCAGCGGTAGGACGGCCGGTCCTTGGTGGTCTTCGTACGGGCAGCCATGGACGAAACCGTAGCCGAGGCCACTGACACCCCGGCGGCCTGTGCGTTCTTCTCCGGCCAGCCAGCGGCCCGGCAGCGGCCTGGGAGAGGCCCGGCGGCGGGCTCGGCAGCGGGCCACGGACGCACGGAAGACCACGGAAGTGGCCGTTCGTATCACCTTATGGAAGATCGTTTCACCCGTACGGAGTAAATGTGCGCAAGGGAGCAGAAGGCGCGACCCTGCGGCGCCTACGGTCGCACGGGTGATGAGCAGCAGGCCGGATACCTCCACGCACGCCACCGGCGCTCACCCGGCGCGCGGGGACGCACGCAAGCCGGGGAGCGCGCCTCGTGGTGCGAACACCCGCACCACGGCCGAGAGCCCGCCCACGTCCTACGAGCCGTATGTGGACGCCCTGTTCACCTACTGCCTGTCCGTGCTGTGTGATCACGACACGGCGACCGCCGCCCTCGGCGAGGCCCTGGTGCTCGCCGAGCGCCGTGGCGCGCGCGGCCCGGCGGCCCCCGACGACCGGCGCGCCTGGCTGTACGCCCTCGCCCGCTGGGCCTGTCTGCGCAGGCTCGCCGAGGCCCGGTGGCGCCGCCAGGCCGGTCATGCCGCCGGGCGCGATCGCGGCGCTCGCGCGCACAAGGAGGCGGCCGACCGGCGCGCGGCCGACGCGATCCGCGCCGCCGCGCTCCCCGAGGAGGTCAAGGAGCTGCGACGGCGGGAACTCTCCCGGCTCGCCTGGCCGGAGGCCGCCGGGACCACCCCCGAGCAGCGCGAGGCGCTCGAACTCGCCGTACGCCACCAGCTCGCCGCCCATGAGGTCGCCGCCGTGCTCGGCATGGAACTCGCCCCCGCGCGCGAGCTGCTCGCCTCCGCCGCCTGCGAGGTCGAGCGCACCCGCACCGCCCTCGCCGTCCTCGAACTCGGAAGCTGCCCGAGCGTCGCGGGCCTCACCGACGACCCCCGGGTCGTCCTCGGCGCCGCGCTGCGCCGCGAGCTGGTCCGCCATGTCGACGACTGCCCGCGCTGCCGCCGCACCGCCGAGCGCGCCACCCCCGGCAACTGGCCCGGCACCAGCGTCACCCCCGCCGCGCTGCCCATCCTCCCGGCCCCGAAGGAGGCCCTGCGCACCGCGATGGCGCACGCGCCCCGCGCGCGCGGCGCCGCGCCCCGCTTCGACCGGCGCGGCTTCCCCCTGGACCCGAAGGACCACGCGGCCCGCCGCGACCGCCTGCGTACGTACGCCATCACCACGACCGTGGTCGCCGCCGTGGTCGCGGCCCCCGTCCTCGCCGTCTGGGCCGCCTACCGCGGCGCGCCCCTCACCGACGACGCCGCCGACGGCCGTACCGCCACCGCACCCGAGGCGCACGGCCCCGGCACCCTCGGCGGCGAGGGCACGGCGGGCTACGAGAACGCGGGCAACGCCCGGACGAAACGGGGCCCCCGCGCCGACCGGAACCACCCCGCGCCGAACGTCTCCGTCGAGGTCGTCGGCGCACCGACCGGCGCCCAGGGGGAGGCGCCTCTCACGGTGACGGCGGGCAACGACGGCACGGCCACGCTCATCACACTGACGGCCTCCGGGGACTCACCCGTCCACTGGTCCCTGTCCACGAGCGCCCCCTGGCTCCGTCTGAGCCGGTCCTCGGGGACGCTCGCCCCGGGCGCGTCGGTCACCGTCGAGGTGCGTGTCGATCACCGTCGCGAGCCCGTCGGCGCCTGGCACGCGCGCCTGACCGTGGCCCCTGCGGACGCCGTGGTCTCGCTCGACGGATACGGCTCCGCGGGCCCGTCCACCCCGCGTCCCACGCCCACGCGTCCCGTTCCGTCCCGGCCCACGCCGAGCGGTCCGACGTCCGGCCCGCGCCCCACGCCCGTGGACCCGACGCCGACGGAGCCGCCGCCCACGAGCCCGCCCACCTCCGACCCGCCGCCCCCGACGTCACCGCCGCCGGGCAGCGGCCCGCCGAGCCCGGCGGCGTAGGACCGAGGCAGACGCCCGAGGCGCGGCTCAGACCTCCGGGTCGGCGGGATGCGGGGCCACCAGCGGCAACCGCGAGGCCAGCCGCTGCTCGCACAGCTCGACCAGGCGCGCGTACCCCGCCTTGCCCATCAGCTCAATCAGCTCGGCCCGGTAGGAGACGTAGACCGGCTCGCCCGCGCCGTGCGCCGAGGTCGCCGAGGTGCACCACCAGTGCAGATCGTGGCCGCCCGGTCCCCAGCCCCGGCGGTCGTACTCGCCGATCGAGATCTGCAGGACCCGGGTGTCATCGGGCCGGTCGATCCACTCGTACGTGCGCCGGATCGGGAGCTGCCAGCAGACGTCCGGCTTGGTCTCCAGCGGTTCACGGCCCTCGCGCAGCGCGAGGATGTGCAGCGAGCAGCCGGCGCCGCCCGGGAAGCCCGGCCGGTTCTGGAAGATGCACGAGCCCTGGTACGGGCGGGTCTGCCGCGAACCCTCGTCGTCCTCCGTGATCCAGCCCGTCTCCATGCCCACGTCATGGTGCTGCCAGAGTTCCGGCGTCAGCCGTGCCACATGCTCGGCCACACGCTTCTCGTCGTCCTCGTCCGAGAAGTGCGCGCCCAGCGAGCAGCAGCCGTCATCGGCGCGGCCCGCCTGGATGCCCTGGCAGCCGCTGCCGAACACACAGGTCCAGCGCGATGTCAGCCAGGTCAGATCGCACCGGAAGACCTGCTCGTCGTCGGCCGGATCGGGGAACTCCACCCACGCGCGCGCGAAGTCGAGCCCCTTCTCGTCGCTCGCCCTCGCGTCCATCGCGGACAGGGACGCCTTCGCCTGCGAAGAACCCTTCGCCTTCTTCTTGTTCTTCTTGGAAGGTTTGTCAGGCTTCGCCTTCTTCGTCTTTGGCACGAGTCCAGGGTAAGCGTCGTACAGCCAGTAGCGTTCCGCCCATGAGACTCGGTGTCCTCGATGTGGGTTCGAACACGGTGCATCTGCTGGTGGTGGACGCGCACCCCGGCGCGCGTCCGCTGCCCGCGCACTCGCACAAGGCGGATCTGCGGCTCGCTCAACTCCTCGACGGCGACGGGGCGATCGGCTCCGAGGGGGTCGACCGGCTGATCACGGTCGTCCTGGACGCCCGCCAGGCGGCCGAGGACAAGGGCGTCGAGGATCTGCTGCCCTTCGCCACCTCCGCGGTGCGCGAGGCGAGCAACGCGGACCAGGTGCTGGCCCGTGTCGAGGAGGCCACCGGGGTCCGGCTCCAGGTGCTGGCCGGCGAGGAGGAGGCCCGGCTGACCTTCCTCGCGGCCCGCCGCTGGTTCGGCTGGTCGGCGGGCAAGCTGCTCGTCCTCGACATCGGCGGCGGCTCGCTGGAGATCGCGTACGGCATGGACGAGGAACCCGACGCGGCGGTGTCGCTGCCCCTCGGCGCGGGGCGGCTGACCGCGGCCTGGCTGCCCGGCGACCCCCCGGAGCCCGCCGACGTGAAGGAGCTGCGCCGCCATGTGCGGGCCCGGATCGCCCGTACGGTCGGCGAGTTCAGCCGCCTCGGGGCGCCCGACCATGTCGTCGCCACCTCCAAGACGTTCCGGCAGCTCGCCCGGCTCGCGGGGGCGGCGCGTTCCGCCGAGGGCCTGTATGTGCAGCGCGAGCTGAAGCGGGAGTCGCTGGAGGCGTGGGTGCCGCGGCTGGCCGGGATGACGGCCGTCGAGCGCTCGGACCTGCCCGGTGTCTCCACGGGCCGCGCGGGTCAGCTCCTCGCCGGGGCGCTGGTCGCCGAGGGCGTCATGGACCTGTTCGACGTGGAGGTGCTGGAGATCTGCCCCTGGGCGCTGCGGGAGGGCGTGATCCTGCGGCGCCTCGACCACATGGGTCCGCAGTAGCGCATGGGCCCGCAGTAGGGCGGTGGCGGCGATGGGCCGGTGGCGGCGGTGGCGGCGGTGGCGGCGGTGGGGGCCCGCCTGTCCGGGCGTTCTCAGCCCCTGTGGCGGCCCGCCCTGTCCGGGCATTCCCGGCCCCTGTGGCGGCCCGCCCCGTCCGCCCGCTCCCGGCCCTCTGGGGCGGTCCGCCCCGTCCGTCGTTCCCGGCACACGCGTCAAGGGCAACCCGTACGCTGTCCCTCGTGGCAGAACCAGCAGTGCGCGTCCCGGAGATGAAGGTCGCCCTGTCGACGGCCTCCGTCTATCCGGAGTCGACGGCGACGGCCTTCGAGATGGCGGCGCGGCTCGGGTACGACGGCGTCGAGCTCATGGTGTGGACCGACCCGGTCAGCCAGGACATCGACGCGCTGCGCAGGCTCAGCGACTACCACCGGATCCCCGTACTGGCCGTCCACGCCCCCTGTCTGCTGATCACCCAGCGCGTCTGGTCCACCGACCCCTGGGTCAAGCTCCAGCGCGCCCGCGCCGCCGCCGAGAAGCTGGGCGCGGGCACCGTCGTCGTCCACCCGCCCTTCCGCTGGCAGCGCCAGTACGCGCGCGGCTTCGTGGACGGCATCTGGCGCATGGCCGACGAGACCGATGTGCGCTTCGCCGTCGAGAACATGTACCCCTGGCGCTACCGGGACCGCGAGATGCTCGCGTACGCCCCCGACTGGGACGTCACCCAGGACGACTACCGGCACTTCACGATCGACCTCAGCCACACCGCGACGGCCCGCACGGACGCGCTGGACATGATCGACCGCATGGGCGACCGGCTCGGCCACATCCACCTCGCCGACGGCAACGGCTCCAGCAAGGACGAGCATCTCGTCCCCGGCCGCGGCAGCCAGCCCTGCGCCGAGCTCCTGGAGCGGCTGGCGCGCACCGGGTTCGACGGGTACGTCGTCATCGAGGTCAACACCCGCCGCGCCATGTCCAGCGCGGAGCGCGAGGCCGACCTCGCGGAGGCCCTCGCCTTCACCCGGCTCCATCTGGGGTCGTCGGTCAGACTGCCGCGCGGCTGAGCGGGGGCCGTACGCCGTGACGGCGGCCGGGGCGCGCTTCCTCGAGGCGTTCGGGGTGCCTGTCGGCCGAGACACGCGTCCCGCATTCCGGACACTCGTGTCCAGCCCTTGGAGCGGCGGCGTAGGCTCGACCTGAGTTCAGAACCCTCCGAAGGAGCGAGTGACGATGCCCGAGCTGAGGTCCCGCACGGTCACCCACGGCCGCAACATGGCGGGCGCCCGCGCCCTGATGCGCGCCTCCGGTGTACCCGGTGCGGACATCGGGCGGAAGCCGGTCATCGCGGTCGCCAACTCCTTCACGGAGTTCGTGCCGGGCCACACCCACCTCCAGCCGGTCGGCCGGATCGTCAGCGAGGCGATCAAGGAGGCCGGCGGCATCCCGCGCGAGTTCAACACCATCGCGGTGGACGACGGCATCGCCATGGGCCACGGCGGCATGCTCTACAGCCTGCCCTCCCGCGACCTGATCGCGGACAGCGTGGAGTACATGGTCGAGGCCCACCGCGCCGACGCCCTGGTCTGCATCTCCAACTGCGACAAGATCACCCCGGGCATGCTGATGGCGGCCCTGCGGCTGAACATCCCGGCCGTCTTCGTCTCCGGCGGTCCCATGGAGGCCGGGCGCGCCACGCTGGTCGACGGCACGGTGCGCACGCTCGACCTGATCGACGCCATCGCGGACGCCGCCAACGACAAGATCTCCGACGAGGACATCCTCCGTATCGAGGAGAACGCCTGTCCGACGTGCGGCTCCTGTTCCGGCATGTTCACCGCCAACTCGATGAACTGCCTGACCGAGGCGATCGGCCTCTCCCTGCCCGGCAACGGCTCGGTCCTGGCCACGCACACGGCCCGCCGGGCGCTGTACGAGGACGCGGCCCGCACGGTCATGGACCTGACCCGCCGCTACTACGAGCAGGACGACGAGACGGTCCTGCCGCGCAGCGTCGCCACCACCGCGGCCTTCGAGAACGCGATGGCCCTCGACATCGCGATGGGCGGCTCCACCAACACGATCCTGCACCTGCTGGCGGCGGCGCAGGAAGCGGGCGTCCCCTTCGGGCTCGCGGAGATCGACCAGGTCTCGCGCCGGGTCCCGTGCCTGGCGAAGGTGGCACCGAACGTCGCCAAGAACCGCACGTACTACATGGAGGACGTGCACCGCGCGGGCGGCATCCCCGCCCTCCTCGGCGAACTGCACCGCGCGGGCCTGCTGAACGAGGACGTGCACGCGGTCCACAGCCCGTCCCTCGCGGACTGGCTCAAGACCTGGGACGTCCGCGGCGGCTCCCCCTCCGCGGCGGCGGTCGAGCTGTGGCACGCCGCGCCCGGCTGTGTGCGCTCGGCCGAGGCCTTCTCCCAGTCCGAGCGCTGGGAGGCGCTGGACACGGACGCCGAGAGCGGCTGCATCCGCTCGGCGGAGCACGCGTACTCCAAGGACGGCGGCCTGGCAGTCCTGCGCGGCAATCTCGCGGTCGACGGCTGCGTGGTGAAGACCGCGGGTGTCGACGAGTCGATCTGGACGTTCGAGGGCCCGGCGGTCGTCTGCGAGTCGCAGGACGAGGCCGTCGAGAAGATCCTCACCCAGCGGATCAAGGAGGGCGACGTCGTCGTCATCCGCTACGAGGGCCCCAAGGGCGGTCCGGGCATGCAGGAGATGCTCTACCCGACCTCGTACCTGAAGGGCCGGGGCCTCGGCAAGGCCTGCGCGCTGATCACGGACGGCCGCTTCTCCGGCGGCACCTCGGGCCTGTCCATCGGCCACGCCTCCCCGGAGGCGGCGTCCGGGGGCACGATCGCGCTCGTCCAGGACGGCGACCGCATCCGCATCGACATCCCGGGCCGCGCCATCGAACTCCTCGTGTCCGACGAGGAGTTGGCCACCCGCCGGGCCGCCCTGAACGGCGTCTACGCCCCGGCGGACCGCGACCGCAAGGTCTCCGCCGCGCTGCGTGCCTACGCCGCGATGGCGACCAGCGCGGACAAGGGCGCGGTGCGGGACGTGACGAAGCTCGGCTGAGCCGTACCGCCCGAAGGGGCCGCTTCGGCGGCCCCTTCGGCAGGTCACCAGTCCGCCGGCCGACGCGCGTCCACGGCGAACAGCGAACCGTCGGGCGCGGTGGCGAACACCTTCCCGTCGGCCGCGATCGGAGCCGGCAGCGAGCTCGCCACGGAGTCCCCCTTGCCGCCGGGCCGCGCCCTCGTCTGCCCCAGCAGCCTGCCCCGCGCGGTGTCGACGGCGAACAGCCGCCCGTCCGCCGCGCTGAAGTAGAGCCGCCCGCCGGTCACCACAGGCGCCGAGGCGAAGGTGACGGCGGTCTCCAGCCGCCACCGCTGCGCCGAGGTCCGCGTGTCCACGGCGACGAGCGCACCGCCGTATCCGAGCAGATAGACCGTGTCCCCGTGCACGACCGTCTGGGGGCTCTGCAACGGGACGCGCAGCGGGGTACGGCGGACCTTCCGGTCGGCGACGTCGTAGCGCACGACGGCGTTCGTGTACGACTGCGCGTCGTACGAGGTGAGCCAGACCGCTCCGTCGTGCGCGCCCACCAGGCGCTGCGGACCGTCCAGCCGTCGCTGCCAGCGCGTGGCGCCGGTCTCCGGGTCCACGGCGGTCACCCGGGTGTCCGGCCCGGCCGCGCTCACGGCGTACGCCACCCCGTCCCCGTACGACTGGAAGACCGGCCGCGGCTGCCCCGGGATCGCGCGGTGCCACTTCTCCTCGCCCGTGGCGGCGTCGAGTGCCGTCACCGTCCCGTCGGCGCCGGTGAGCAGGACGGCCCCCGCGGCATGAGCGACACGGCCGTCGTACGGCGAGATGTCATGGGTCCAGCGGGGTGTGCCGGTCGCCGGGTCGAGCGCGGTCAGACGTGTGCCGTGTCGGCCCATGACGTGCAGCAGTTCGCCCGAGAGCACGGGTGGGCGCGGGCTGTCCCGCTGCGCCGTCCCGCCGCGTACCCACCGGACTCTTCCGGTGGCCGCGTCGACGGCGGCGGCCAGGACACCCGGCCGGGTGCAGTAGAGCGTGCGGGGGGTGTGGACGCACCGCGCCATGCCGTCGGCCGTGACGCCTGCCGCGCTCAGCTCGGTGCGCCAGCCGTGGAAGGCACTTGTGGGGGTCGCCGCGGTGGGCGTGCCGACCGCGGGTTCGTCGGAGCCGACGTAGACGAGGGCGCCCGCGAGGGCGGAGAGGACCGCGACGGCCGGGAGCCACAGGCGCCGTACGAGGCTCTTCCGACGCGAAGTCCGCCGGGAGCCAGGCGCCTTGGGGCCGGACTCGGGTGGCTTGATCTTGAGGTGGGTCGTGTCGTCACGCTGGTCTGGCCGGAAACCGCTCCGGTCGCGCTGCTGCGGTATGAACGCCTGGGTGTCGTACGAGGCGGACACCGACCGCAGCGCGTTCATCAACTCCTCAGCGGTGGGCCGGTCTTCCGGCTCCTTGGCCAGGCAACGGGCCACGAGCGGGGCCAGGTCCTGCGGTACGCCCGTCAAGTCCGGTTCTTCATGGACGACTTGGTACGCGACCAGGTACGGGCTGTCGGAGGCGAAGGGTCCGCTGCCGGTCGCGGCGTGGACGATGAGGGACCCGAGCGCGAAGACGTCCGCGGCCGGCCCGACCTCCCGTGGGCTGCGGAACTGCTCCGGAGCCATGAACGGCGGGGTGCCGATCAACTTGCCTGTCTCGGTGCGCAGTTCGCTGTCGGACGGCCGGGAGATCCCGAAGTCGATGACTTTCGGACCGTCCTCGGCCAGCAGCACGTTGCTGGGCTTGAGGTCGCGGTGCACGACCCCGGCCCGGTGGATGTCCCGCAGGGCCTCGGACAGGCCCGCCATGAGATGGCGCAGTCGCTCAGGGGGCAGCCCGCCGTTCCGCTTCACATGCTCGGAGAGGGTGGGGCCGGGGATGAAGAGCGTCGCCATCCAGGGGTGGTCGGCCTCGGGATCGGCGTCCACGACAGGTGCAGTGAAGGCGCCGCTGACCCGTCGTGCGGCCGCGACCTCCTGCCTGAAACGCCCCCGGAACTCGGGGTCCTGGGCGAACTCGGCGTGCACCACCTTGACCGCGAGCCGCAGCCCCGAGGCGGACCGCGCCAGATGCACGACCCCCATGCCGCCGGAGCCGAGCCGCGTCTCCAGCAGGTACTGCCCCACCTGCGGCGGAAGTTCCGCTTCCGGGTCAGTACCGGTGCTGCGCGGTGGCAGCATCACTCACCCCCCGTGAGTTCGTCCGCGTGTGCGACGCGCCGAGCCTAGTTGATGCTTCACACGAGACGACGGCGGCTTGCTAGCCTCTGCGCTCCACACGATCTGGCGTGAACCGATCGGAACCATCAACGGGGGAGGCCGACATGGCGACAGAGGACATCACGAGCGAGAGCACCGCGCAGGCGACCCGCACCTACCCGGTCGCACCGGGCGTCCGGGTCAACGTCCGCAGCGGCCCCGGCACCACCCACGACATCGTCCGGGTCCTGCCGGCGGGCGCGAGCGTGCCGATCTTCTGCCAGAAGGCGGGCACGACGGTGACGGGCACCTACGGCACGACGAACATCTGGGACTGCATCGGGAGCTCGGAGTACGTCTCGGACGCGTACGTGCACACGGGCAGCGACGGCTACATCGCGGCACGCTGCGCGTGACCCTGCGGCCGGGCCGCACCACGAGCAGGCGCGGCCCGTCAGTCTGAGGCGGAGGAACGGCGCGTACGCGCACGCCGGGTGGGGCGATGGGGGCCGACTGTGGCTGCGGGTGCCAGGCTTCGACCCGCGGCCAGGCCGCGGGCGCCTGGGCCATCGGCCCGTACGGCAGCTACGTCGGCCGACGGCGAGCACGCGCCCGATGCCTGCGCGTACAGCAGTGCCGACAGCTATGTCGCCCCGCAGTGTGGCTGATCCTCCCGCCGACAGGCCGCCGCGTCGCCGAGCGTGCGGTCCGTCCGCCGAGGCGGGGGAACGGCGCGTACGTGAGCACCGGGCAGAGGCGATGGGGGCCGATCGTGGGCGGAGCGATAATCGACGCGTGAGCGAAGAGAACGGCACTCCGGCCACCCCCAGGGGCCCCCGTCCCGAACCGATCCGCTTCTTCGGTACCACCTGGGTGGACCACGACGGCGGCTACGGGGCCCGTCGTGCCACCGTCGCGGTCGGTTCCCTGCTCGCCGCCGCAGCCGCCTGCCTCGTCCTGCGGCTCGCCTACGAGGGCCTCCAGATCGCCGCCGCGGGCACGCTGGTGTCCATGCTGATCGTGGTCATGTTCGCGGTGTGCAGTGCGCTGGCGTTCGGCCACACCTGGGGAGCCTTCGGCAAGCGCCCCGACCCGGAGCGCCAGGCCTCCCTCCGCGGCCTGCTGGCGATCGGGTTCATCGGCTCCCTCCTCGCGTACTTCGCGCGCTCGCTCAGCGAGGCGCCCGGGGAGAAGCTCCACCGCGAGGAGTACGAGACGGCTCGCGCCGCGTACGAGAAGCGGACCTCCCGCCGCACCGGCAACCCGTCCCGCAAGCGCCGCCGTTCCTGAACTGGGCCGAACTTCCCGCACCGGCGAGCGCGGCCCGCCAACATGGACGTATGACGGCCATGACCCACTCCGCCCGCGCCCACTCCTTCAACGCGGCCGCGGCCCAGTACGCCGCGAACCGTCCCTCCTACCCGCCCGCCCTCTTCGACGCCCTGGAAGACCTCGCCGCCCGGCCCCTCAGCGGCGCCCGCGTCGCGGACATCGGCGCCGGTACCGGTATCGCCACCGCACTCCTCAGGGCCCGTGGCGCCGAGGTCGTCGCCGTGGAGCCGGGCCCCGGCATGGCGGCCCAGTTCCGCACCGCCCTGCCCGACGTCCCTCTGCTGCGCGGCGACGGCAACACCCTGCCCCTCGCCACCGCCTCCATGGACGTCCTCACCTACGCCCAGTCCTGGCACTGGACCGACCCCGCCCGCTCGGTCCCGGAGGCCCTGCGGGTGCTGCGCCCCGGTGGCGCGCTCGCGCTGTGGTGGAACATGACCGCCCACGACGTCCCGTGGCTTGCCGAGCAGGATGAACGCGTCAGGCGATACGTCGGCGACAAGCAGTCAAGGCAAAAGGACGCCGAGGGCATCCGTCCGGAACACGCCTTCGCCGGAGCGGCCGAGACCCTGGCCCCCACCCACCGCCTGATCCGCTGGAGCCGCACGGTCCCGGTCGACACCCACCTCGCCAACATCGGCAGCCACTCCGTCCTCCTCGTCCTCGGCGAGGAGAAGGCGAACGCCTTCCTGGCCGAGGAGCGGGACCACCTCCTCGACGCCTTCCCGGACGGCCAGGTCGAGGAGGTGTACGACGTGCTGCTGATCGTGGCGACACGCCCTTGACGCACGAGGGCGCCCCCGCGACACGGGGCGGCGTGACCCACCGGGCCGCGCCGCCCCCGGGAGCGCCCGCGGCGTCCCGCTCCCCGGACAACGGCGCGGCCCCACCGCCCCCGGTGCGAGGATGAACGCGGACGAAGCAACCCGTGGAGGGCACCCGCACCATGACGCAGAAAGTCGCAGTCCTCGGCACCGGCAAGATCGGCGAAGCCCTGCTCAGCGGAATGATCCGGGCGGGCTGGGCCCCCGGTGACCTCCTGGTCACCGCCCGCCGCCCCGAACGCGCCGAGGAACTCCGCAGCCGCTACGGCGTCACCCCGGTCAGCAACACCGAGGCCGCGAAGACCGCCGACACCCTGATCCTGACGGTCAAGCCCCAGGACATGGGCACGCTCCTCGACGAACTCGCCCCGCACATCCCCGCCGACCGCCTGGTCGTCACGGGAGCCGCGGGCGTCCCCCTCTCCTTCTTCGAGGAACGCCTCACCGCCGGGACCCCGGTCGTCCGCGTCATGACGAACACCCCCGCGCTCGTCGACGAGGCCATGTCCGTCATCTCCGCCGGCAGCCATGCCACCGAGGCCCATCTCGCCCACACCGAGGAGATCTTCGGTGCCGTCGGCAAGACCCTGCGCGTGCCGGAGTACCAGCAGGACGCCTGCACCGCCCTCTCCGGCTCGGGCCCGGCGTACTTCTTCTACCTGGTCGAGGCCATGACCGACGCGGGCATCCTGCTCGGCCTGCCCCGCGACAAGGCCCACGAGCTGATCGTCCAGTCCGCGATCGGCGCCGCCGTGATGCTCCGCGACAGCGGCGAGCACCCGGTGAAGCTCCGCGAGAACGTCACCTCGCCCGCGGGCACCACGATCAACGCGATCCGCGAGCTGGAGAACCACGGGGTGCGCGCCGCGCTCATCGCCGCGCTGGAGGCCGCCCGCGACCGCAGCCGCGAGCTGGCCTCCGGCAACCACGGCTGACCGGTCACGCCCACCGCCGGGGGACCGGCGGTGGGCGCCATGGCCTCAGACGGCGGGCAGCAGCCCGATCGCCCGGTACGCGGCGTCCACGTACGGCCGGGCCATGCCCCGGGCCTGCTCCGCACCGGCCCGCAGCACCTCGTCGACGTACCCGGGATCCGCGCACAGCGCCTTGTGCCGCTCCTGCAAGGGCCGCAGCAACTCGACCACGGCCTCGGCGGCGTCCTTCTTCAGGGCGCCGTACGACGTGTACGTGCCACTGAGCGCCTCGGGGTCCCCGCCCCCGCACGCGGCGAGGATGTCCAGCAGATTGGCGACGCCCGGCCGGGCCTCCCGGTCGTACACGACGTCCGTGTGGCTGTCGGTGACCGCCCGCAGGACCTTCTTCCGCATCACCTCGGGCTCGTCGAGCAGGTAGACGATGCCCGGCCCGGAGTCGTCGGACTTCCCCATCTTCGAGGTCGGGTCCTGGAGGTTCATGACCCGCGCGGCCACCTTGGGCGGCGTCGCCTTCGGCACGGTGAACGTGTGCCCGTAGCGCTGGTTGAACCGCACCGCCAGATCCCGGGCCAGCTCCACGTGCTGCGTCTGGTCCTCGCCGACCGGCACCTCATCGGTTCCGTACGCCAGGATGTCCGCCGCCATCAGCGCCGGATACGTCAGCAGGGACAGCCGTACGCTGCCACCGCGCTCGCGTTCCCGCGCGGCCTTCTCCTTGTACTGGATCATGCGGCGCATCTCGCCGTCGGTGGCCACGCACTCCATCACGTACGACAGCCGCGCGTGCTCGTCCACATGACTCTGTACGAACACGGTGCACAGCTTGGGGTCGAGCCCCGCCGCCAGCAGCAGGGTGGCCGCCTGTCGGCTGAGCCTGCGCACCCGCGCCGGATCGTGGTCCACCGTCAACGCGTGCAGGTCCACGACGCAGAACAGCGCGTCGGCCTGGTGCTGGTCCACCTCGACCCACTGCTGGACGGCCCCCAGGTAGTTGCCCAGCGTCAGATGCCCGGTCGGCTTGATCCCGCTGAAGACCCGCTTCATCTCTACCTCCTGGTCGAGGCCGCCGTCCCCGGCCGGCCGACCCTCTGGAGGGAGATACGAGAACGGCCGCCGAGGCGGCGGCCGTTGCAATGCATACGTGAGGTCGGCCGCCTTCAGGCGGCCCACCAGAGTTGGGTGCACGTACGCGTAGTCATGGCCCTAGAGTACGCCTCGGGGATGCCGTCCGGGCAAGAGTTGACATACCCCCGCCGCATCCGTAATGTTCTCCGGGTTGTCCGACGTGAGCACCGACTCCGGTCGGTCCCCGGACAGTCATCCCGTACGTACCCACCACTGTTCGACGATCAGTCTGTTTGTCTGGCGTCGTTTCATTGGCATGTGTGTGTACGGAATGAGGAATCCACGTTCGAAAGGACGCGGCCCCCGATTAGCGTCGGGAGCTGGGAATCCGCTAAAGTCTCACTCGTCGGAACGGCCCAGCGGCCGGGAAGACAAGCCCCGCTGACGGGGAATCAGGGCCGAAAGGATCTGATAGAGTCAGAACCGCCGGAAAGGGAAA
>NZ_JBVJNF010000014.1:0-105518 GCF_055583785.1 Streptomyces sp. NPDC104371 | reverse complement strand
AAGACCTCAACGGAGCACTCCGGGCGGGCAGTCGGCGATGAAGCAGGAAACCCTGCGGCGCGAGCCGTAGGAATCCCCCTCGTTCACCGAGGGGGAGGAAGTCAAGTGGCCGACTTCGAAGGCGAAGGCGATCAGCATGAGGACGGCGATGCCGGGCTGTGTGAGGACTCGCCTGACCGGGACGCGTTCGTGGGCGGCTTCTCCTGCGATCGGCGGGAGAGCAGCACGCGCCCATACGGTGACGGCAAGGCCGAGGGCGGCCATGACGGCGAAGGTGGAGCGCCATCCGATGCTGGTGCCCAGCCCGGTTCCGGCCGGGACGCCGACGGCCAGGGCTACCGGGACACCGCCCATGGAGATGGCCAGTGCCCGGCCCTTGCTGGCTTCGGGGACCATCCGCATGGCGTATCCGGCGATCATCGCCCACTGCAGGCCTGCGCCCAGTCCGGCGATGAGGCGGCCGGTGAAGGTGAGGGCGAACCAGGGCGAGGCGGCTGTGCCGGCGTTGGCGGCGACCACGGAAAGGACGGTGGCGAGCAGCACGGGGCGTCGCGGCCAGCGGCGGGTCAGTGCGGTCAGCGGTATCGCGGCGAGCATCGACCCTGCCGCGTAGACGGTCACCAGTTGTCCGGCGGTGGCCTGGGAGACGTCGAGGCCTCTGCTGATCTGAGGCAAGAGGCCTGCGGGGACCGTTTCGGTGAGCACCGTGACGAATCCGGCGACAGCAAGGGCGAGGAGCCCGGCCCAGGGCAGGCCCTGCGTGTCCTCGTGAGTGGACGTGTCTGTCACGAGCCCTCCTGATGTGGTTATCTTGAGTGCCAAGGTAAATTATCTTGAGACTCAAGGGAGTGTCAAAGGTGCCCGGACCCGAGCAGCAGCCCAAGCCACAGGACTCAGTGGAGGCCGAACTGTCACGGTGGATCGCCGACATGCCCGGCGTCGACCCCGGGACCGAGGCCGCCCGCCAGCGCATCGGGCGCATTACCAGGCTGTTCGAGCGCCTCCTCACCCAGGTGGCCACCACCAACGAGCTCACCGCAGGCGACTGGGCAGCGCTTTCGGCCCTGCAGCGTTCCGGCCCGCCCTACCAGGCCGCCCCCACCACCCTCTCTCACCAGCTGGGCATTACCTCGGGCACGATGAGCGTGCGCCTGGCCCGCCTCACCCAGGCTGGCCTGATCGAGTCCGTCGCGGCGGCCGACGGCCGCAGCAAGCCGGTCCGGCTCACTGCGCGCGGCCAGGACCGCTGGCGTGCCGCCACACAGCAACGCACCGCCCGGGAACACGGCCTGTTCGCCGACGCACTCTCCCCCGAGGACATCGAGGAACTCAACGCGCTGCTCAGCCGCCTGCTGGGCCGCCTGGAGAACGAGTTCGGCCAGGCAACCCGCCACGACGTTCCCAAGGACGCCTGAACACAGCCGAAGGCACCCCGAGCACACCCGTCAGGAGAATGGAGAGTCCTTCGGAACTTGATGATGATCGGTGAATTTGCGCGGAGAGCCCGCGGGCGCGAGCTGTCGCGGCAGTGGGCAACCGCATCGTGCACAGCGGCCACGGACGCGGGCGCGAGCGGACCGCAGCGCTGCCGCTTATCCGCATGACACGGCAGGTCCTTCGCGGCTTGTGACGTGCCGGGCCGCCACTACAGCTGTCTTGGAAGCACATCTTGAGTCGCATGGGCCCACGACCCGCACTGCCAGCTCCCGCAGCTGCCCGCACACCATGCGGGCAGGCCGGGCTCTCCATGGCAGAGCCTGCTCCGGTCGCCCCCTCTGCGGCTCCTCACGGGGGTCCCATGAATCACCTTGCTGCGCAGTTCTGTCCGTATAAACACAGTGATCGGTTTCCGTCCCATCCATGCACAGCTTGGCCCTCGGGGAGTATCCGAACGGGAATTAGCGGTAGCGGAGCGATCTTGATTCCGGTTCGGTGACGTGCCCGTTTTGCCTGGTCAGCGGGCTCTACGGTCCTCGGCATGCCTGTTGAGTACCTGTCTGCTGACCAAGAGACCCGCTACGGCCGGTTCGCCACGGAACTGTCGCCCGGGGAGCTGGAACAGTTCTTCCGCCTGGACACGAAGGCCCTGGGCCTGGCGCGGGCGAAGCGCCGTCCGGCGACGAGGCTGGGGTGGGCGGTGCAGTGGGGCACAGTGCGGATGCTCGGCGCCTTCCTGACGGAGGATCCCACGGCGGTCCCGGTCGCCGTGGTGCGGTTCGTCGCCGAGCAGCTTGGCATCGACGACGAGTACTTCGCCGAGTACGGGACGCGCTCGCAGACGGTGTACGAGCACGCGTGGGAGATCCGCGACGAGTACGGCTACCGGGACTTCGCCGCGGGTGAGGCCGAGCTGCGGGGGTTTCTGGCGGCGCGGGTGTGGTCGTCGCTGGAGGGGCCGCGCGCTCTGTTCGACCGGGCGGTGGTGTGGCTGGTGAACAACCGGGTACTGCTGCCCGGCGTGACGACGCTGGCCCGGATGGTGGCCGCGGTCCGCCAGGAAGAGAACGACCGGCTGCACGCCGCGCTGTACGAGGCGGTGCCGTACGACCTGCGCACGGAGATGATTCGGCTGCTCGAAGTGCCGGAGAAGAAGCGGGTGTCGGAGCTGGAGCGGCTGCGGCTGGGCCCGATGCGGGTGTCGGGCAAGGCTATGGAGCCGGCGCTGGAAACGTGCACCTTACGGCCCCCGTCAGGGTCCCGCGGGCCATCCCGTCGGACCGGCTCAAAGGGCTCCTGCAGCAAGTCCCGGGCACCAAGGACAGACTCGCCCTCGTCCTGATCGCTGTCTATGCCATCCGTCCCAAGCAGATCGCCGAGCTCTGGCTGGACGATCTCGACCGGTCCACGGGACGTCTGCGGATCCGCAGGCCGAACCGGCCCGACCACGTGATCTGCCTGGACGAGTTCGCCCTGCGGCTCGTCAAAGACTGGCTGGTCCAGCGTCACCGCCGCTGGCCGCTGAGTAGTAACCCCCATCTGATCGTCAGCCCCATCACCGCCATGCACGTCGACCGGCCGGCAGTCGGCATCTCCAACTTCCAACCGATGCGGGACCGTATCGGGATCGGACCCGGTCCGACTGATGCGCTTGTTCGGCATCACCTCGCACACCGCGATCCACTACGTCCGCGCCGCCCACCCCGAGTACTTCACCATCGACCTCACGCAGGCATGAAAGGCCGCCGCTTACTCGGCTCCGTTCCTGCTCAAGGCAGTGAGCACGTGATCTAGCTCATTCGGCATCACGACAATGAGAACAGCACCTTCAGAAGAGGTGCACTCAACAATCCTGGACCTACCGTTGATCTTCATTGCTTCGCGCCGTGAAGGTGAACGCAGGCTGACCTGCCGCAACCCTGCCGGAAGTGATACCGCCGCACCGGCCCTGGTGCGGGGCTCCCAGGCCATCGTGGAGGTGCCTATCACCATCCGCCCCCGGAGCCACCGGCCTTCAAGCGAGGGATGCCGCAGCAGGCAGGGAACCTTGATCACATTGCCTTGAGCGGCACTGTCTGCACGTCGCTTCACCTTCCGACGGAGCAGCCAGGCCGTCAGTCCGCCTGCTACCAGGATGACCACAAGTTCGCTCACCGGAGCATTCAAGCAGTACTCAACCCGAAGGCCCAGCCCCTCAACAGGACGCCCCCACCAGCAGGTTCGCATCCGGTCGACCTTCAGAATCTGCGAACCCGCTGGTTTCGGGGCGTAGCCGATGATGAGCTCTATCCCGCCTGAGTACACCGTGATCTGGCTTTGGCCGCGAGAACGACAGCGTTTGTGCACCAGTTCGGGAGGCGTCTGGCCGCCGCGAGCGAGTCGAAGAGTTCACCGGTTTCGACAGCGCCAGGGCGCTCGGCGGGGACGCCGAGCAGCCGCTGGCGACAGCTGCTGACGAGATCTGGGAACGAACCAGCGGCCCACACGTGGTCCCGGCCGTGTCCTATTCGCGGATGTCCGCGGCTTCGATCGCGTCGGCGGGTCGCCCGTCCGGTCGCCGCGGATGCGGTGACGACGGTGACGAGGGCGCAGAGCGCGATGGTCCCCAGCATCTGTGCCCAAGGGATCACCGTCGGCGCGCCAGTCACGAGTTTGCTCAGCGAGACGTGCTGGGTCACCGCGGCGAGTCCTGTCGCCACGGCGGCGAGCACGGTGCCGACGACCACCGCCACGGCCGACTCGGCGGCAGCGACCTTCACGATCTGGCTGCGCACCGCGCCGGCCAGCCCGAGCAGGGCGAACTCCCGCCGCCGTCCGGCCATCGCCATGATCAAGGTGTTGGCGACCGCGATCAGCGCGTAGGCCAGTGCGATCCCCAGGATCACCACCGCCGCGTTGTTCGTCTGCTCGGCGGCGTGCGCGCGCTGGGCCTCCAGGTAGGCGCCGTAGGTCAGGACGTGTGCGCCGGAGCCGTCCAGCGCCTGGTTCACCGCGGCCGTCTGCTGCTTGTCGAGCGGCTGGCCCACGCCCGCCGTCGAGTTGAGGTAGACCTGGCTTGGCATCAGCGGGCCGGTCAGCGACGCGGACACATAGGTGTCGTCGCCGTTCAGACCGCGCGCGACCACCGCCGCGATGACGGTCGGAACCTTCTCGCCGGTCGGCAGCAGCGTGACCACCTGGTCACCAGCCGACAGTCTGCTGGACTGGGCCGTGTGCTCGTCGATGACCAGGAAGTTCTCGGGCGGCGAGGCGAGGGAGCCGGAGAGTACGGGCGGCGTGATGGTGGTACCCAGCGCCGCCGCGGGCACCGCGTTGGTGTTCAGCGAGTCGATCTGGTCGCCCTGGGTGTTGCCGATCCGGATGTTCATCGAGGTGACCGGGGTAACCCGGACCCCGGGTACGGCCGTCAGCCGCTCCAGCGTGCGGGCGCCGATCCCGGAACCGCCGGGCACGGCGACGTCCGTCGCGTGAACCTCCTGCTGCTAGCGGGCCAGGACCGCGGCGCTGCCCGACTTCTGCATCGTCAGCAGGGTGCCGACCAGCCCGACGGCCACCACGATCGGCGCCACGGTGGCGGCCGTGCGACGCCGGGAGGTGAGGATGTTCTCGCGCACCAGCAGCGGGCAGGCCTTGCCGGAGCGGCGCAGCGGGCCGATCAGCAGCCTGGTGACCGGTCGCAGCAGGATCGGGGCCAGCAGGGTGACCGCGCCGACGTAGAGGACCGGCAGTGCCTCGTACTTGCGGGCATTGGCCGCCAGGTATGGCTCGGCCCGGGAGATCACGATCCCCGCGACGACGGCACCGATCAGCATCCCGATCCCCAGCAGCCAGCGGATCGGCGTCATCCCGCGGCGCTCCACCGCGCTCTCGCGCAGCACCTCGATCGGCCGGATCAGCGAGACCCGGACGAGAGTGGCAGCCGAGCCGGCCAGTGCCGCGGCCACGCCGATGACGAAGGAGATCAGCAGCGGCAGGGGGTTGAAGGGGATGGTGAACCAGGACGGGGCGACGTTGTGGTCGAGCATCCAGGAGCGCAGCGGCATGGTGCACAGCGGGGCGAGGACGCAGCCGGCGACTGCCGCCGCCAGGCCGATCAGCATCGCCTCGCCGAGGACCATGCGCCGCACCTGCCGCGGCGCGGCACCCACCAGCCGCATCAGCGCCAGTTCGCGGCGACGCTGCTCGGTGGCGAAGGCGAAGGTCGCGATGACGACGAACACCGCGACACACACCGCGAGTCCGGTCGTGCTGCCGGCCATCGCCTGGGCATTGGCCAGCGCCTGCGCGCCGCCGGTGGAGTCGGGGTCGATCCGGGTCAGGTCGTCGCCGCCGAGGACCACGGCCCGGTCGCCCACGAGGGCAGACAGCCGGCTCGCCTTCTGCTCGGTGACCAGTGCGTTGACACCGGGCGACAGGCGCTCCGCCTCGGTGCCGCTGAAGAAGACCGCGTTCTCGAACCAGAGTGCGTCGGTGACCCCCACCACCCGGTAGCGGCCTGCGCCGTCGGCGGTGATGGCCTCGGCTTGACGCCCGATCAGCGACTCGGCGCCACCGGCAACGGCGATCTCGTCCGCGGCCTTGGGCGCGCGCCCGGCAACCAGGTGGTAGCCCGCGAAGGTGGCCGAGGTCCAGGGGTGGCCGGTCGTCTCACCGGAACCGGAGTTCAGCCGTACCGGGAAGCTGCGATCGGCCGTGACCTTCCCGGCCGCGGTCACCTTGGTCACGACGTCGGCAGGCAGCACCGCGGGGGCCTTCATCGGACGCCCCTCGAAGCCCTGCGGCGCGATGACGGTCGAGGCTTCCTTGAACCGCTGCGGCCCCGGGGTGCGGCGTACCGAAGGTGGCCGCCAGGGTCAGCGTCATCACGCCGATCATCGTCGTGCCGAGGGCGAGGGCGAGGGCGAGGGCGAGGGCGAGGGCGAGGGCGAGGGCGAGGAAGGCGCCCACGAAGCCCATCAGACGGTGCCGGAGGGTGGCTGCGGCGATCTTCAGCATGCCTTCGCCTCGCTCTCGCCGGGCTCCAGCGCGGCCATCCGCAGAGCCACGGTCTCGGCCGTCGGCTCGGACACCTCACCGGTCACCTTGCCGTCGGCGAGGAAGACCACCCGCTGCGAGTACGAGGCGGCCACCGGGTCGTGGGTGACCATGATCACCGTCTGCCCGTGCTCCTCGACGACGCCGCGCAGCAGCGCCAGGACCTCACGCGCGGTACGCGAGTCCAGCGCGCCGGTCGGCTCGTCCGCGAAGATCACCTTAGGCCTGGTCACCAGCACACGCGCGATCGCGACGCGCTGCTGCTGACCACCCGACAGTTCAGCGGGCCGGTGCTCGCCACGCTCGGCGAGACCGACCTCCGCCAGCCCTCGATCGATCACCACCGGGTCGATCTCCCGCCCGGCCAACCGCAGCGGCAGCTCGATGTCCTGCCGGGCCGTCAGGGCCGGGATCAGGTTGAAGGACTGGAAGACGAAGCCCATGTGCTCACGGCGCAACTCGGTCAGCGCCCGCTCGGAAAGCCCGTGTAACGGCGCGCCGTCCAGCAGGACCTGGCCCGCGTCGACCCGGTCCAGGCCCGCCGCGCACTGCAGCAACGTCGACTTACCCGAACCCGAGGGGCCCATGATGGCGGTGAAAGTGCCCGCCTCGAAGTTGACATCCCCCCGTCGAGCGCCCGTACCCGATTGTCACCACGGCCGTACGTCTTGTGCACGGCGGTAAGGCGGACGATGTCGCCCACCCTCTCCGCACCGACGGAGGCCGGGCTCGAAGCCCGTGCCGGTAGAGCCTTGCTCCGGAACACTCGCTCACCTTTTCCATAGGGGCATCGGTCGGGGGGCATCAGTCACCCGCCGCACCGACGCTAGGGCCGCTCGCGGCATCCACGCCTCCGGGCTGTCCCTGATCTTGAGCCTGAAGAACCCCTGACCCGAGTAGGCGGTGGGGCCGTGCGGCGCAGACACCCGCAACTCGCCACCGGCGGCTGGCTGCTGTTCGCTCTCGTGAACATCGAACAGCCCGGTTCAGGCGAACTGAAGCACCTCCCACTTCTTCTCACCCCTGTCAGGCATGCGCGCGATTGCCGCCGCGCTCATCGACGAATGGGGTCACCACCCTGACGATCACCCCGAGCTGCTCGACCTGATGGAGATCGAGCTCAGCTGTGCCCTGGTGGAGACCGCGGCTGACCTCATGCGCGACCTCGGTCTGAGGGACCGCCGCACTGAGCCGACAGAGATCCCCACCGGCATGCGGCGGACGGTAGCCATGCCCCGACAGCGATCGAGGATCTTCCGCCGAACCGGGAATCAGACGCACAGGGCCGGCTCGAACGCGCGGCGCTCGAGCTGTTCGAGACGCAGGGGTTCGAGCGCACCTCGGTCGCGCAGATCGCAGGCGCCGCCGGTCTGAAGGAGCGCTCCTTCTACCGCTACTTCCCCGACAAGCGGGAAGTCCTCTTCGTCGGCAACGAACTCGAGGCCCACCTCGTCGCCCAGGTCGAGGCGGCCGACCCGGGCCTCACCCCGATCGAGGCGCTGCTGACCGCGCTGGGGACCGCCGAGGAGGTCTTCCGCCCACGCGAGTTCCTGCTACGCCGGGGAAGAGTGATCGCCGCCAACCCGGCGCTGGCTGAGCGCGATCTGATCAAGCTCGCCGACATCGCCGACGCGCTAGCACCGGCGCTCGAGCGCCGCGGCGTCGAGCCCGGCAAAGCACGCTTCATCACCGACGTGGTGCTGGCGATCCACCGGCGCGCCATGCCCCGCTGGCTGGCCGAGCCGGACACCACCCTCGCTCAGCTCATGGCCCAGGCCGCCACCGAGCTGCGTGAGGCGGTCACACTGCCAGCTCCGACAGTCCGCTGAGTCGACTGCTGCCTGCAGGATTGGCGCTTCACGCCCGTGTAATGAGTCAGGTGGAGAACGCCTCCACCATCTCCGGCGGCTCACCTCCGCTCGCGCAGAGAGGACCCGATGCGCTCTACCTGATCGCCGCGAAGGCGCGGCTCACCTCCGCTCGCGCGGAGAGGACCAGGAAATCCTGGCCACCCTCGGCCCGGACGACGGCTCACCTCCGCTCGCGCGGAGAGGACGCCGTGGGCATCGCGGGCGGCATCGGCACCTACGGCTCACCTCCGCTCGCGCGGAGAGGACATGGCCATCACCGCCAGCGCGGAAGGCCTCGCCGGCTCACCTCCGCTCGCGCGGAGAGGACTTCCGGGGCCGGGGGTGCCTCGGGTGCCGGGGCGGCTCACCTCCGCTCGCGCGGAGAGGACGGCCTCGCTCCTGCCCGCCGCGCCACTCCCAACGGCTCACCTCCGCTCGCGCGGAGAGGACCCTCCGGCGCCCTCCCCGCGAGCCCCGGCTACGGCTCACCTCCGCTCGCGCGGAGAGGACGCTTCCCGGGCGATCCTGCTGGACGGGTAGAGCGGCTCACCTCCGCTCGCGCGGAGAGGACCGCGGAGAGGACACTTCTTGACCTGCATGCTTACGGAGACATAGCAATTTCTTTACTCATGGGCCGTCCGCTGACAGTGGTCATTCACTCCGATGGTCAGTGTAGGTCCCTTCATGTCCGCCGTGTCGGCGTTCCGGCTGCTCAGCGTCATTGTCAGTGGCTCCTGGTAGCAAGTACCCCATGACAGAGCCTGCCTGTGCCTGCCCAGACCACCGTTTATGGGGGAAGGAGCATGGGCTCAGCCGTCCCTATCCGGTGATGTGTCATCTGCTGGACGTAGCCGCGGTGTTCGCGGTGCTGTGGGATGAGCTGTTGGATGAGCGGACGCGCGAGCGTTTTGCCCAGCAGTTGGGCGTGGGTGTGGACGATTGTCGGTCGGTCCTGTCTCTCTGGGCTGGACTGCATGATCTAGGCAAGATCACCCCGGTGTTCCAGGCGCAGGTTCCCGAGTTGTTTGGTGCGGTGCGTGATGAGCGAGGGTACGTGTTCGCGCCGGGGGCTGAACGGGATCGGGGTTTCCGTCATGAGATGGCGACTCACTGGGCTCTTGCCGAGCTGCTGGTCGATGCCGGGTATCCGAACCAGCGTATCAAGGCGACGTCGGGGGGTTCTGGTGCGCCGTTGGCGCACTGGGTGGCGCACCTTCTCGGTGGTCATCACGGCTTGTTCGGTGCGTCGCTGTCGGTGTCTCACATGCGCTGTCCCAGCCGGTATCAGGCAGGGTTGGGGGAGGAGGGGTGGGCTGAGCAGCGGCGCCTGCACTTTGAGGAGCTGCGGCGGGTGACGGATGGTCACGCGGTGCCGGTGGGTGCGCTGTCTGCTGATCTTGCTGTTGTGCTTGCGGGGCTGGTGATTGCTGCTGACTGGCTGGCGAGTCAGACGCAGGCGATCGTGGCGGTGCGGCCGCCTGCCTCCTGGCGGGGGAGCCGGGATGAGGTCGACGCGCATTTCAAGCGTGCGACGGCTGCTGCGCCGGGGCTGGTGGCGGGTGCGCGGCTGGGGCGGGCCAGCTTCGATGCTGCCAGTTTCGGCGAGATGTTCCCGTTTGAGCCTAATCCGTTGCAGGCGGATGTGGTGGCCCGTCTTCCTGGGCTGGTGGCGCAGCACGGTTCGGGCCTGGTGTTGGTGACCGCACCGACGGGGGACGGGAAGACGGAGGCTGCGTTGTATGCGGCTTCGGTGCTTGGCAGGGCGGCTGGGGCGCGGGGTCTGTACGTGGCGCTGCCGACGATGGCGACGGCGGATGGGATGTTCGGGCGGGTTCGCTCGTTTGCTTCTGGTGCTCTGGGTGGTGAGCGTGCGCTGACGTTGTTGCACTCCATGGCGTGGCTGAACCCGTTGTACGGGCAGTCTGCGAACGATGTCTCGGATGGCGAAACACAGTGGCCTGCTGAGGGGTTCAGTGCGGATGGGGCGACGGCGGTGGAGGCGGATGCCTGGTTGCGCGGACCGAAGCGCGGTTTCCTTGCGCCGCTGTCGGTTGGCACGATCGACCAGGTGCTGAGCGGCGTTCTGCCGTTGCGGTACAACGTGCTGCGCTTGTTGGGCCTGTTCGAGAAGGTCTTCGTCGTGGATGAGGCCCATGCCTACGGGCCGTGGATGCACAAGCTGCTGCTGACCTTGTTGGAGTGGCTGGGCGCTTTCAGGGCCCCGGTGGTCTTGTTGTCGGCCACGCTGACTGGTAGCACGGCGGCTTCGCTGGTCAATGCCTACCGTCGTGGTGCCGGGTTCGTGGAGCCGGCTGATGTCGCGCCTTGCTATCCCGGCTGGCTGTACGCGAGTGCGGAGACGGGTGAGGTCTCGCTGCCGCGGGCGACCAGTACGGGTCGGCCTCGCACGGTGGATGTCGCGGTGCACCGTGTGGCCTGGGACGTTCTGTCGGCGGCGCCCGGCACGCCTGTGCGCCCTGGGGGGCGGCGAGCGGTGTTGAGGGAGGAGCTACGCCCGGTGGTTGAGGAGGGCGGGACTGCGCTGGTGTGCTGTACGACGGTCGCCGAGGCGCAGCAGACTTTCCGTGATCTGCGCGCGGCTTTCCCTGAGTTGGCGGTCCGTGAGGGTGGGGTGCGTCTGCTGCACTCATGCTTCCCGGCCAACACGAGGCAGCGCATCACCGCGGAGTGCGAGGCCGCGTACGGAAAGCCTCGCGATGGGGAGCGTGCGCGGGTGCGTGAGGCGTCGGTGCTGGTGGCCACACAGGTGGTGGAGCAGTCCCTCGATCTCGACTTCGATCTGGTCATCAGTGACCTTGCGCCGTTGGCGCAGTTGCTGCAGCGTGCGGGTCGTGGTCGCCGTCACCGCAGGGGGCCTGGTGGGCGTCCGGCGTGGGCGCGTGCGGAGGATCGGCCGAGGCTGGTCGTTCTCGATCCGTTCCGGCATGCGCAGAAGGCGGACAAGCCGCGCAGTTGGGGTTCGGTCTACGACACCAGCCTGCTGATCCGTACGTCGCTTCTGTTGGCTGAGCGGGCGGCGGGCGGGGTTGTTGTGCCGGACGGGGTGCAGGAGCTCGTGGACGCTGTCTATGCTCCCGACTTTGTCGACGGGCTTGACGCTGCCGCCAGGCAGGAGCTGCGGTTGCTGGATGGCGAGCGCCTGGCGTCGACTACGGCGGAGACGGATCTCGCCGGCATGGTCGGCATCGGGGGCCCTGGAGACATCCAAGGAAATCTGCACCTCATCAGCCGCCAACTCGAAGGATTTACGGAGGAGTTGCTGACCGCCCGGCTGGGTGCTGATACGGGCCGTGTTGTGTGTCTGTATGTCCGGGAGGACGGGCGGAGTACCCTCGATGTTGCCGGTTCGGTGCCTCTGCCTGGTGCTGAAGGGCGCGTTTTGAACCGGGACGCTGTGGCGCGCATCGTCGCCCATGTGGCGCCGGTGCCAGGCAAGTGGGTCAGGGAAGCGGGCCTGGCGAGCCTCCCTGACGCGTGGGAGAAGTCGTCCGCGCTTCGGGATCTGGCGGTGTTGTCGATGACCAGGGCCGACGACGGCGTGTGGAGCTGCCGCTGCGGTGATCGGACGATCGGCATCTCTGAAGTCGGACTCGAGCAACTGTGACCGAGTTCTTTGGAGTGCTCTCTTTGCGACCGCAGCCTTTGGTAGCGTCCAACTATGCCTAGTCCGGGGGGACTTGGGTGAGTACGCCTGCTTTCGCATGCAGGGGGTTGGTCGTCTGGGCCGTTTCGCGACGGCAGCTGGTTCACCCCCGCTCGCGCAGGGACCCCACCTTCATTCTGTACTTCTTCGGGAGACCCATGCCCGCAACCGTGAACATCGTCGAAGAACCCTTGTTTCCCGTGCGGTGGTCCCCGGAAGCCGAGCGCAACGCGGGCAGCAGGCCATCCCGCGTAGGTCTGCTCGAACTGCTGCTGCGCAGTCACGAGATCGAGGGGCTCGCCGTGCCGGACGCGCCCGCGCACTCTGCTCTCCTGCGCATCCTGTATGCGCTGACCGCGCGCGTGACCGGTCTGGACGAGGCGAAGGATGGTCCGGACGACTGGCAGCTCCTGCGCGATGACGTACTGGCAGAGGGGCGCCTTCCGCAGAAGGGGATCGAGGAGTACTTCGACCGCTACCGGGAGCGTTTCTTCCTATTCGACGTGGAGCCGGGCGGTCGGCCCTGGATGCAGGATCGACGGTTGAAGGACCAGTGCGACCCGTCCAACACGGCCGGGGTGAACAAGCTGGTGGTGACGCGGCCCTCGGGCAACAACCATTCCTGGTTCCGGCACGCCAGCGATGCGCGCCCCGACTTGCCGACCGCTGCGGAGGCGGTCCTCAACCTGTTGACGTGGCACTACTACGGGCCATCCGGGCGCTGCTCGGCCCGCGAAGTCAACGGTGTCTCGAGTGCCAGCGCCAAGGCGGGTCCCCTGCGCACCAGCCTCTCGTATCACCCTGAGGGGGACACGCTCTTCGAGACGCTGCTTGCCGGTCTCGTACCGCCAGCGCGGGATGTTGAGGCCGAGCACGATCAGTGCCCGTGGGAGTGGGACGAACTCCCCGACCCTGACGGACAACCGCCCGCGCTCACGGGCCCGTGCTCGCGGCTGACAGCCGGTTCCATGCACGCCCTGCTGCTCGTCCCCGACCCTGACGACGGCGCGCGCGTGCAGGACGCCTACATCACGTGGGCCTACCGCACCGGGCGCGGCACCCGTCCGGACGACGCCTACCTGATGTTGCAGATCAGCAAGCAGGGCAACACCTACCCGCGCCCCGCCAACTCCCGTCGGGCATTGTGGCGGGACCTGGATGCGCTGCTGCTGATCGATCCGCCCGGTGTCGCGCAGCCGCGGCGCCCGGCCGTTTTCGAGTGGGCCATCGAAGTGTCGCCTGAACTGCGCGTGCGGGCACTTGGGTTCGAGCAGGACGGGCAGGCCAAGGACACCCAGTTCGTGGACGCTGCCACCCCGCCCGTGCTCGGCTTCGTGGAGAAGCGCTCGGCGCGGACCCAGCCCGCCGTGGGGCGGTTGCGGGCGCTGGGGGAGCAGTTCGGTATCCGGCTGGACCGGGCTCTGCGCCGAGCCTGGCGCATGTATGTGAACGATCAGAAGGACAGCGCGGACGCCTGGGCCCAGGAGGGTACCGCTCGGTACTGGCCTGCCGCGGAACGGGTGTTCTGGGACCGGTTCGCTCTGCTGGACCGCACGGGGACCGTGCTCGACGGCGGCCTGGACATCGCGGCTGCGCGGACCGCATTCCTTCAGCTCGCCGTGCGTGCGTTCGATGACGTCACTGCTTCGGCGGCCCGCACGCAGCGCGGTGCGAAAGCGGTAGAGGAAGCCCGTATCGAACTGTTCGGCGACCGCCGCGGCAAGCCCGCCCGTCCCGGCGTCGCCTGAATCGCACGACAGCGAAGGAGATCCGCCAGTGACCACTGCTTCATGCCCTCCTACCACCTCCGTACCCTCCCAGCGCTCTGTCGGCACGACCCGGCTCACCGCTTACCGGAAGTTCACGGACGCAGTCCTGCGCACGTGCGAGCGTGACCCGGGCGCCCGCGCCGCATTGCGCTCCGGAGTACGCAAGGACCTCGACGCCGTACCTCGTATGCACCGGGTCATCGCCCACCTGGTCCCGCCGAACGTCACCGACGACACGCAGAGGGCGTATTACGCCATCGCGGCCATGATCGCCGAACAGGCCCGCAGGCCGGGCACCACCGCCGACGACACAGGCGACACCACGGACAGCGAAGCCGCCGAACCCGAGGCCGAGGAGCCATCGGCAAAGGGCGCCCAGGCGACGCCTGCGGAGGAAAGCGATGCCGATGAGCGGGATTACGGTACGAGCCTTGGGGCCGTTTTCGCCCTGGCCGTCATCAACAGCCCCGGCCGGGAACGCCAGATGCGGCGCAGCACGGCCGAAAGCCGCCTGAACATCCTCTGCAAGCAGGGCGTCACGGGCCTGCACCGGCACCTGCCCGCCTCTGTCCGCTACCTGCGGTCCCTGGACGTGCCCGTGGACTGGGCACGGCTGCTGCAGGACCTTGTCGACTGGCGTCGGCACTCCGGGCGCGTTACACGCCGCTGGCTGCAGGACTTCTATCGCCGCTGCCAGGAAGACGCCCGCCGCGAAGCAGACCAGCGCGACAGCGACGACGCCTCTGAGCCGACGGGCACCGACGCCGGCTGACCCACTCGCCCCGCACAGCACGCATCCCACCCCACAACTCGCATCGACCAGCACTTTCAGAAGGAGCACCTGTGACCGCCAGGCCCCTCGCCCGTTTCATCTGCATCCACGTCCTGCAGACCGTGCCATTTGCCAACCTCAACCGGGACGACACCAACTCGGTCAAGACCGTCCAGTACGGCGGCGTCCTACGCACCCGGGTCTCGAGCCAGTGCTGGAAGCGGGCAACGCGGAGCGATTTCCAAAAGCGCATCGGACAGGCCGCGCTGCGTACCCGTCGGATCGGCGAACGCGTCTCCCGCTTCCTGGCCGAAGAGCGCGGCTGGCCCCAGGACTTGGCCGCACGGGCCGGCGCGCACCTCGCTGCCGCCAGCGGTATCAAGTTCGAACTCGAAGAGAAGGACAAGCAGGTCCAGGTCAACAAGGTCATCGGTAACGCGCTGGTGTACGTGCCGCAGACCGCCGTCGCCGAGCTCGCCGACCTGGCCGCAGAGCACCGGGCGGAGCTGGAGAAGGCCAAGGACATCAAGAAATCCAGCGACAAGAGCATCCTGCCCAAGGACCGGGTGACCGCCATCCTTCGAACGCGCAACGGCGTGATCAACCTCTTCGGCCGGATGCTGGCCGAGGTCGACGACGCAGGCGTCGACGGCGCCGTCCAGGTCGCTCACGCCATGACCACCCACCCCACCGACATCGAGATCGACTACTTCTCCGCCGTCGACGACGTCACCGACGAATGGAACGACTCCACCGGCAGCGGCCACATGGGCCACGCCGAGTTCAGCGCCGGTACGTTCTACCGCTACGCCACCATCGACCTTGAGGAACTCGCCGCCAACCTCGGCGGTGACGCGGCAGCCGCCAGGGAACTGACCGAAGCCTTCCTGGACTCCTTCATCAGGTCGCTTCCGCAGGCGAAGAAGAACTCCACCGCCCCCAACACGGTGCCGGACCTCATCCACCTCACGGTCCGCGCCGACCGGCCGCTCTCGCTCGCCGCGGCCTTCGAAAGGCCCGTCCAGATGGCTGCCGACGGCGGATACGCCGCTGCCTCCCGCGACGCCCTCGCCCAGTACGCCGACGCTGTGAACACGTTCATGGGCGACGACGGCATCCTCCGCGCCAGCTGGACCGGCCTGGACGCCAAGGACCACAACGGCCTCGGAGACCGTCACACATCCCTGGGCGGCCTGGTCACCGCCGCTCTCGAGACGGCGTTTGCCCCTAGCGGCTCCGGAGCCGCCGCGTGAGCACCCCTGTCGCCGAACCTTCCGCAACCACCCTGCCAGGACCGGGACTTCTGCTCCATTGCAGCGGCCCGCTCCAGTCATGGGGCCACCACAGTCACTTCAACCAGCGTGACACCGCCGCGTTCCCGACCCGCTCCGGCATCATCGGCCTCCTCGCCGCGGCCCTGGGCCGCGGCCGGGGTGAACCGATCGATGACCTCGCCCAACTGCGGATCACTGTCCGAGTGGACCGCGCCGGCGTTCTCCTGCGCGACCTGCACACGGTCGGCGGCGGCCTGTCCCCCTCCGAAACCGTGACCACAGCGCAGGGGAAAAAACGCTCCGGAGACGCCACCACCTTGCTGTCCCACCGCCACTATCTCGCCGACGCCGCGTTCACCGTGGCCATCACGCCCCCGCCAGAGGCCCCAGCACAGGCCGATCTCCTCCGGAAGTACGCCAGCGCACTCAATGCCCCGCGCTGGCCGCTCTACCTCGGCCGACGTGCCTGCCCGCCCGCCGGGCCCCTGCTGCTGGGCGCCCACGACAACGCCCTCCACCACCTGGTGCATCTGCCCATCGCCGCCACCGCCCCCCGCCCCGGCAGCCCCGCCACAGTGGAGATCGTCGGCGGCCAGCCGCTCGACCAGCTCCCCCTGCCCGACAGCGCCGACTCCTCCGACCCAGCCGACGCGGCCCATCCGAGCGGGCGTATCAACGACCAGCCCACCACCTTCCACCCTCGCCGGCGGACCCACCGGTCAAGGCCCCTGTACCGGCGCACCTTCACCCCGCCCCCCACCCAGTGGGGCGGCCTCGGCGCCGACTACCTCACAAGACTGGCCACCTACCTCGACCAAGCCCTGCCCACCAGCGAAGGGAGCCGCCGATGAGCACCCTCTGGCTGACCCGCATCGTCCCCAGCCCCGCCTCCCGCGACGCGCGACGCGACCTCGCCGACGTGGTCGCACTCCACCGGCGGCTGATGGCCCTCTTCCCCGACAAAGCCGGACCCGACCCCCGCGCCGCCCTCGGCGTCCTCCACCGCATCGACGACGCCCCCACCGGGCCCTACGTCCTCCTGCAATCCCGCCACCAGCCCGACCTCAGCCGCCTGCCCACCCACTACGGCCAAGCTGCCACCCGCGAACTCACCCCCCTCCTCGCCGCATTGCGCTCCGGAGCGCACATCAACTTCCGCTGCACCGCCAGCCCCGTACGCAAACCCGGCGCCACCACCCGCGAGCTGTACAACCTCCCCGCCGTCATCCCCCTCCATGGCGCTCACGCCGACGAGTGGTGGCTGCGACAATCCGACATGGCCGGACTGAAAGTCCTCACCCACAACGCCCAGCCTCTGGACAGTGCCACGGGTATCCGCGGCCAGCGCGGCAGCGGCGACCAGCAGCGTGTCCGCCACGCCCGTACACGCTTTGACGGCACCGCCGTCATCATCGACCCCGACCTGCTCCGCACAAAGATCATTGAAGGCATCGGGCGCGGCAAGGCCTACGGCTGCGGACTGCTGACCATCGCCCCCGCCCGCGGCGGCGCGGAATGAAAGCCCCGTCCGGCACCGAGGCGCGCCGAAGGCTGGCGGCCCCCACTGTCGCCATGCTGCCCCGCATCGCTGACTCCCTGTCCTTCCTCTACCTCGACGTCGTCCGCGTCCTCCAGGACGACACCGGAGTCTGTGCCGAAGTGACCAGCGAGCGACACGGCAGGGAAACGGTGTACTTGCCCACCGCCGCGCTCAGCTGCGTCCTTCTCGGCCCGGGGACTTCCATCACGGCGCGAGCCCTGGCCACCCTTGCCCGCCACGGCACCACGGTTCTCGTCACCGGCTCCGGCGGCGTCCGCTGCTACGCCGGAGCCCAGCCGGACTCCCTGAGTACCACCTGGCTCGAACGCCAAGTCCGCTCCTGGGCCGACGACGACCTCCGTGTTGCGGTGGCCACCGCTATGTACGAAAGACGCTTCGGCACCGGAACGGTCCCGCCCGGCACCACGCTGGAGCAACTGCGTGGCATGGAAGGCCAACGCGTCAAAGCCCAATACCGGATCCTCGCTCAGCAGTACAAAATCGGCCGCTTCCGACGCGCCTACGATCCCGCACAATGGCACAACCAGGACCCGGTCAACCTCGCATTGTCCTCAGCCAACACCTGCCTGTACGGCATCGTCCATGCCGCGATCCTTGCCCTCGGCTGCTCTCCCGCACTCGGCTTCGTCCACAGCGGTAACCAGCAAGCCCTCGTCTACGACATCGCCGACCTCTACAAAGCCGAACTCGCCATCCCCCTGGCCTTTTCCCTCCACGCCTCCACCAACCCCGAAGCAGAAGCCCGCCGCTCCTTCCGTGACGGGCTACGCCTGTTCCGTCTCCTGCCGCGCATCGTTCACGACATCCAGCAGCTCCTCGACCCCGACGGGAACAGAGAAGCCCCCGACCCTGAGGAGCAACTGGTCGACCTCTGGGACCCGGTAGCCGGGCCTCTCCCCGGCGGCGCCAACCACGGAGCCGCATCATGAACGGTCCCCGACCAGAGGTACAGCCGCCATGGCGTCAATGATCATCCTGTCCGCCTCCGCTGTCCCCGACCACCTGCGAGGCGCCCTCACCCGCTGGCTCCTGGAAGTCACACCCGAGCTGTACATCGGCACAGTCTCAGCCCGAGTCCGCGATGAACTCTGGGAATCAGTCACTGCCTGCGCCGACAACGGCACCGCCGTACTGGCCTACCCCAGCAACAACGAGCAGGGCTTCGAACTACGCACCGCTGGAGCCCAACGCCGAACACCGGTCGACTTCGACGGGCTGACCCTCATGTCCTTCGCGAGAGACAGTAAAGAACCAGCAAACCTCCCCTAACGATGCAGGTCAGGAAGAGTCTTCTCTGCGCGAGCGGAGGTGAGCCGACACAGCCGGTAGAGGAACTGATCCCTGACCTGTCTTCTCTGCGCGAGCGGAGGTGAGCCGTGCCAGGATCACCACACGACCCCAGACATGGCGTCTTCTCTGCGCGAGCGGAGGTGAGCCGTCGGGGGTGGCGTGGCTGACGATCAGGTAACTGTCTTCTCTGCGCGAGCGGAGGTGAGCCGTGGGGTGCGACTGTTGAGAGGCGAGGCCCGGTTCCTGAGGGGGCGTCAGTGGCCGCCGCCGGACATGGAGGTGTCGAGCGTAGTTCCAGGTTTCGGGGCCCACCTGGCCGTCGGCCTTGATGCCGCTGCAGCGTTGGCGCTGCCCTGGCCCGCGTTGGGGTGTCGCCTCTTCATCGGCGGCGAGTCCCGCGTCCGGCCCTGGCGACACCACGTCGGCGGTGTGGCTGCGGCGAGGCGCGCTCTACCTCGGATGGCCGCAAGCGAAGAAGCGCGGCTTGATCTCGGACAGGATTGTGCAGTGATCAGGACATGTCCGGCCCAGCATCCTGTCGTCCATGCTCGACACCTGCTCCTGACCCTGACCGGCTGCCACGGGTGCTGCAAGCTGAGCCTGGACCTGATCAGCCGCCCAGGACGGAACAGACGCCGTTCTGGCATTCCTTCAGGAAGCCACTCGGTCGGCCATTCACTGCGGCGGTAACAGCCACCTCGTGGAGACTCACGTCCCCGAGGCACTGTTGCCGCCTTCGCCGACTTCGCCATCGGCGTGTCGGGGGAGCGGCTGATTACCGCAGGCTGGCCGTCTCCGCATCACCGGTTCTCCGCCATGGCCCACAACCAGCCTGTGGGTGGGAGAACTGACCTACGCTGCGGTCGAGATGAGGTTGGCCCCCAAGGCGGTGGTGGTGTGTCGCACCGTGTTGGCCTGTCGGAGGCTGGTGACCAGCCCGGCGGCTCGCAGGGCGGTGACATGTTCCGAGGCTGAGGCAGGAGAGATAGCAAGGCTTTCGGCGAGCTGTTTGGTGCTGTGGCCGGCAGGGGATGCCAGGGCCTCCAGAACGGCCGCGCGGGTGCGGCCGAGCAGGGTCGCCAGGGCTGATGATGCACGTTGCTGGGTATCCCGTCGTTCGACGACGAGGCTGTCGCTCTGCAGATTCCAGACGGGCGCGTATACGAGAATGGGCGTGCCGACCTCGTTGAGCAGTGCCCGGGGGCGAGAGCCGCAGAAGATGTGGGAGGACAGGAGGAGTCCTCGTCCCTCCAGGTGGAAGTCGACCTGGCCTTGTCCGGGCGGGCCGGGGAGTTCCAGCACGGGATCCTTCCAGCGCACCTGTGGGTGCAGGTCAGCCAGTACCGTGCCGACGCCGAGACGTGTCATGGTGTGCACCCGCCAGGCTCGGTCTGCGTCCAGTACGGCCCGCATGCGATCGATGAACGGGGTCACCGCGACGTCGTAGTAGGCGGCCAGTGTGTCGGACACCGCGTCCAATGCCTCGCGGTCTCCGTCGGCCAGTAGCTGTGCCCAGGCGGGCAGGCGGTGGTGGTTCGACATCTGGCGCAGTTCAGCTGCGAGACGTCTTCGCGGCGTAGCTCGTATGGCGTCGAATGCCCCTGTGGCGGGGGACGCCTGGTCGGGTCCTGGAGTGAGGAAGTCTGGGACCCAGCCGGAGGCCGGCACCAGGGAGCCGAGCAGCGACGCTCGGGGAGGCAGTCGCTTTCTGACGAGGTGGCGCCACGCGGAGAGCTGTGGGCTCGAGCCACGACGGAGCGTTTGGAGACTCATCACGGCCTCACTCACTGGGAGTGAGTTGTTGCAGCCGAGCGTCACCCGTGCCAGGTCTTGCGAAGTGAAGTGGATTCGCAACATAAAGCCCCTAATGTCCGAATTCTTGCGCGTGGTGCGTACTGACCAGGGACATTCGGCTACAACCGACGGTCTTTGTCGAGATCACGCTCGGCCAAAGATGATGTGTCCAAGACCAGGTGAAGCACGGGAAGTGGTTGGCCAATGATCTGTGGAGCGAATTCGGCCTAACTCTCGTGCACCCCTGTGCCTTACTCATGGGCTGTCACCGCCCGGAAAGGTTCAAGCCATTGGGCTCGGAGTCTGAAGCTTCAGCCCAGCTACCGCTCCTACAACGGGAGAAACGAATGAGAGTTCGCCGAATCCTATCGACGGCGGGTACGGCAATCGCGGCACTGGCGCTCGCGTCGAGTCTGTCTGGAACCGCGTACGCAGCCGCCTGCTACTACGTCACCACTACCGGAGCAGACGGGTTCTACTGGTACGACGACGGCTACACCGAAGCTTGCGACACACTCGGCGATAACCGACGCGCGGTTATCAGGGTTCGCAACCTCACTACTGGCGCCACATTGGGACAGGTCGAGGACACAGGTGGCGCCGGCGGTAGCTGTGCCCATAAGTCCCTCTCGGTCCCCCCTAGTGGTCACCGCGTTGCCGTCGACGTCTGGCGGTCGAAGGGTGCAGCAGGCGCCTACGAGAACTACGTCAGTAAGTCGTACGTCATCCCCTGATGACCCCGGAGTCCTAAGGGCTGTCCCGTAATCCCTGGCGGGCGTGCGACGACAGCTACGGCACCTCGCCGCGTTGTCGGAACGTCCGCATACATCCAGTATGCGGACGTCCCTCCGCCTTGCGATGCACCGCATCTGACGCCGCACGCTGATCCGCCAGGGATTACGGACAGCCCTTGAAGTCATCTCAATTGGCGAGTCTGCGGTAGCAGATGAGGGTGCAGGCGATGCTCGTGAAAGCGAGGAAGTGGTCGGCTTTGCGTTCGTAGCGGCGGTGGAGTCGGCGGCAGCCGGCGAGCCAGGCCATGGTCCGTTCAATGGTCCAGCGGTGTCGGCCGAGTCGCTGTGAAGCCTCGACGCCTCTGCGGGCGATGCGGGGCCGGATGCCCCGCTGCGACAGCCATTTCCGCAGGTGGCGATAGTCATAGCCCTTGTCGGCGTGGAGCTTGCCCGGCTTGCGCCGACGAGGGCCTCGACGGGACCGGATCGGTGGTATGCCCTTCACGAGCGGGATCAGGGCCTGGCTGTCGTGGACGTTGGCGCCGGAGATGCCGACGGACAGGGGCAGACCCGTCCGCTCGGTGATCAGATGGATCTTCGAGCCGTACTTGCCCCGGTCAACAGGATTCGGACCTGTCAGGTCCCCCTTTTCAGGGCCCGCATGTTCACCGAGTCGATCGCGCAACGGGACCAGTCCAGCTCGCCGCGGGCACCGAGTTCGTCGAGGACCAGGCGGTGAAGCTTGGCCCACACCCGCGCCTTCGTCCACTCGGTGAACCGACGGTGGGCCGTTGCACCGGACGGCCCGAACGACGCCGAGGGCAGCTGCTGCCACGTGCAGCCCGACGTGGACACGAACACGATCGCGGCCAGCACCTCACGGTCACCATGGCGACGCCGGCCGCCACCCTGAGGCCGCGACGGCGCCTCCGGCACCACCCGCTGGAACAGCTCCCACAACTCATCCGGCACAAGCCGCTCAACAATCCCCACCACGACCAACAGCCTACCCAGCCAAATGAGATGACCTGTAACTCACCGGCAGCTCGGACGAAGGAACACGTTCGGCCTGGACGAGGAGTGCGCGGTCCGGGCGGCGGCGCCAGCGGCGGCCTGTACCTCCCCAGGGCCTCGCCCGGCGAGGTTGTCCTCCACTCGGTCCGCACCCGGCACGGCCGCACCGAGCTGAGCGAGAGGGAGCGCGTCACGCTCCTCTCGTTCGGCTACCGGATGGCGGCCCTGAGCGACTCGAAAGAAGGGGCATTGTCATGACGTCCTCCTCCGGCATCGCCGCCCGGCTGGACACCGCGCTGTCGAGCGGGCCGTTCGGCGACGGCGACCTCCTCGCGGCGGACCGCGACACACTGGTCGCCGGCCAGAGCTGGTCCCTGCGCAGGACCGTACCCGTGGAACGGCCCGCGTCCGGGATCGAGGCGCTCCACCGCATCGCCGAGCGCGCCGAGCGTGACCGCGCGGGTGCCAACGTGTCCTTCGCGTCCCTGTCCCCGGTGGAAGGGGACGGCGTCGAGGGGGCGGCCACGGATCCGACCTCCCCGGCGCCGTGGGCGCGCGGGCACCGGGCTTGGTTCGTCCGGGACTGGGGCCACGCCCGTACCGGAGTTCTCCTCCGGGTCACGCGCCAGGTGATGGACTTCAGCGGGTACGCGGGCAGCATCGACGGACACGCACCGGACCACCGCGACGGAGGTGCCGTCGTCGCCGGGGTCGCGCTGCTTGAAAAGGCGCTGCCGCGGACCACCGCTCATACGCTGCCGCTTGTCCGCGTCCTGTGCGTGCTGCGCGGCGAGATTCCCAGCATGTATCTGACGCAGGTGCCGGAGAGCGTCTTCCTGTCGGACGGGCTGCTGCGCGCGCATAGCCCGCTCGTCGTGGGGGAGTGCCTGCTGCACGAGTCGCTGCACGAGAAGTACACGCTGCTGCGGCTGGTCCGCAGGCTGGTCCGGCCCGGCCAGAGCGACACCGCTGGCCCCCGCGTCCTGCTGCCCTGGTCGCTGGCCATGGGCGAGCGGCGCCGGTTCGCGGTCAACCGGCTCCTGTCGACGCTGCACGTGTACGCGCACCTGACCGCGCTGCACGTGGCGGTACTGGCCTCCGCCGCGCACCGGGAACACCACGCGGAGGCACGGAGGCGCCTTACCACCAACTACGAGCGCGGTGCCTATCTCGCACGAGCGCTGCGGTTCCCGGAAATCGCCGAGCACCTGGGCCCCGACGGGGTGCGGCTGCGGGACTGGCTGGCCGAGGACGTGCTCGGTCCGGCACCGGCCGTCGGCGCCGCCGACGGACTGACCCTGGCCCCCTACCCCACCGGAACATGGAACCGAGAGGATCTGGTCTCCGCATGACCACCGCACACACCTCGTCGCCCGCTGGCATCCGCATCAAGCCGATGTCCGTTAAAGGCCGGTACTTCCTGTTCAGCCAGGAGCCGCCCACGGTCGTGATCCTCGACGCGGTCACCGTCCTCGTCATCCGTCTGGCCCAAACGGAGCCCGCTCCGGAGGAGTCCCTCCGCGAGCGGTTCCGCGGCCTGATGGCCCGTCGCGGCACGGATGCCGGCACCAGTGACCGGGTGTTCGACGACGCCGTCGCGTCGCTCCGTACGGCGGGACTCGGACGCCTCGTCGAGCACACCGCCCCCTGACTCCGACCGGGCTCTCCGGCCGGCTGGCCCCGCGTCCGGGGCTCCCGCGATTCCGACGATGAGGAAGGAGGTGACCATCATGGAGATCACGCACGAGACATCCGGCTACGAGCAGGAGTTCGACGGCCTGCTCGCCGAGATCGACGCGACGGCGGACACGCAGCCCGTGTCTGCCGTCGTCGTACCGGACATCCAGGCGCAGGCGCAGTACCCCCGCATGATCTGACACCAAATGCGGGCGGGCGGCGCCTGCACGCCGCCCGCCCGCACACCGGCCCTATGAGGGACAAGGACGAGAAGTGACTGAGCAGGAATCCATCGCCGTGCTGCAGAGCGGGCCCTTCGGCGACGCCGACGGGCTCGGCAGGGACCTCGCCACCTTCCACGTCGGGCTCGCCGAGATGCTCGCGCACACCACCGGCGTGCACCTGGTGGCGTCCGACGACATGATCGGCGCCAGTGTCCGCCGGTGGGCCATGGACCGGGCCTCCAAGGCGCTCTTGGTCCACGCGGACGCAGCGACCGCCGCCGCCGCCCTGTCCGATGCCTCCACGCTCCTCAAGGAGCCGTTGGGCGCCAGCTTCTGCCTCCCCGTCAGCGACGGCTACGCGGTGGCCGCTGGCTGGTCAGGCAGCCCCGCAGGCCGGCGGCTGCTCGACAACGTCGCCCAGGACCTCCCGCACGCGGTCACCTTCGCGGACGCCACGGCGGAGCATGCCGCCCGGATCCGCGCGGGCATCGAGCTGCTCGCCGACACCACGGGCGGCCTGGCGCGATCGGCTCTGGCCAGTGTCTCGGGCGCTCTGCTCGTCGACAGCAACACCATCGAATCCGCGTTCATCGTGCCCGCCCCCCGGGTGTCGGTCCTGAGCACCCGCGTCCTCGACGACGTCGTCGCCACCGCGGACGCCGTGTTCCACGAGGCGTGCCACCAGAAGCTGTACGACCTCATCGCGACCCGGCGCGTAGTGCGGCCCGGCTTCGACTTCCTCCAGGGCCCCCTGTTCACGATCCCCTGGAGCCCCGTCGAGGGCCGCCGCAGGGTGATGGACTGCCTGCGCATCCTCTCCACCCTGCACGTCTACACCCACCTCACGGCCTTCTTCATCGCGCTCCGTCGCACGCGCTTCGCCCACCCCACGGCGGAGGAGCGCCTCACCGAGTACTGGGGCAGGGCCCGGTTCTTCTGGCTCGTCGCGGCCAGTGGCGCGCTGGACCCGGCGCTTGACCTCGACGGACGGGCCATGGTCCGGTGGCTGGTGTCCGTCTTCGAATGGCACGCGACGGACCTGGCCGACCTCGGTATCGGCCTCGACACCACCCACGACGCGGACGCCCGCGCGCAGCTGAAGGCGTTCGGTGTCTGACCTCTGGGGCGATGACCCCCTCTTCGGCCCCTTCCTCGCCATCCAGCGGCAGTTCCCGGACATACCTCTGCTCAGCTACTACGGCGCGGACTTCTTCGCGTACTCGCGCGAGGCGGCCTGGCCGCAGGAGTGGGACGTCCCGGCGCTCGCCCGGCTCGCCTCACGCGTTGCCCCGCACACTGTGGTGGACGTCGGCTGCAGCGACGGGCGCATCCTGTGGCACCTGCGCCGGCACGGCATCGGCAGCCGCCACCTCGGGCTCGACACCTCCGCCTCGGCGCGAAAGAGCTTCGAGGGACGCTTCGCGGGCGAGACGGGCGTGAGCTTCCGGCACGTGGACGTCACCGCGCCGGAAGAGACCGCGGCGGAGGCGGACTTGGCCGTAATGGGCAGCGTCACCGTCAACAGCTTCCGCACCCGCGAGCAGCTCGCCAGGCTCCTCGACTTCCTGCACCGCGTGCTCCGGCCCGGCGGGCACGCCGCGCTTCTGGTCTACCAGGACCACGTGCCCGACCTCTTCCGCGTGCTCGGCCGGGCCATGGACGCGGTGCCGTTCAGCGACGACAGCGGTCGGCGCCGTCTCATCTGGCGCGGTATTGACTTCCGGCCGGAGCACGACCGCGACCTGCGTCAGAACTACTTCATCCAGTACGACGACGAGCGGTTCCCCGGCGTCCTCGGCCTGGTGCGGGAACGGGTGTGGACCACGAGCGAAGTGGTCGCCGAGGCGGGCGCCCGCGGGTTCGAGCTCCTGGCGCAGGACTTGGCCGTGGTGGACGACGGCGGCGCCGAGGGATGGCCGTGCGACGCGCTGCTCCTGCGCAGCATGCACCGGCCGCCCCACGCGGAACCGCGGACGTGACGGGGCGACGGCAGGGCACGGCGGCCATGCTCGCCGTGGTCGTCACCACGTTCGTCTCGACCACCGGTGACGCGGCGGCCTCGCTGGGCCTGGTCCTCGACGCGGCACGCGGCGGACAGACCTGGCGCGTCACTGAGGTCTTCCTTGCCGAGCTGCTGCCCTCGGTGTTCCTCGCCCCGGCCGTTGGCGCGCTCGTGGACCGGTACGACACGCGCAGGGTGTGGCTCGGAGGCTCCCTCGCGCAGGCGGCGCTGTTCGGGTGCGCCGCGGCGGCCGGCGGGTTCCACCTGCGCGTCGCCTTGCTGGCGCTCTCCGGTGTCCTCGCGGTCGCGACCGGTGCCGCCTGCTTCGCGCTGTTGCCAGACATCTCGCGTGCCGACCGCATCGCCAAGGCGAACAGCTGGATGACGACGGCGACATCGTCCGCCGCGCTCGTCGGACCGGGCTTCGGCGGAGCCGTCCACACGGCGCTGGGGACCGGCTGGATCCTCGCCGTCGACGCCCTGTCGTTTCTGGCGGTCGCGGGCGCCGTGGCGTTCGTGGCACCAGCCCGTTCCGCCCAGCACTCTACGGAGCAGCCGCTGCGCAAGCCGACCCGGCGCGGCTTCCGGCTCCTGCGCCGGAACGGCGTGACCGGCCCCCTGCTGCCGGTCCTCGCGGCGACGATCCTGGCGACGGCTGTGGAAGGCGTCGCTGGCGTCTTCTACCTCCGCGAGGTCACGGCCAGCGACAGCGCGTACGGACTGCTGCTCTCCGCCTGGGCCGTCGGCTCCGTCCCCGGGGCGCTGCTCGCGGGCTGGAACCGCCTCGGCGGCAGGGAGAACCTGCTCGTCGGCGGTGGTGCCGTGCTCATGGGCGCCGCGCTGCTGACGGAGGGCCTGATCCCGCTGACCGGCGCGATCGCCGTGGCGTTCCTGGCCGGAGGCCTCGGCAACGGCGCCCACAACGCCAGCATACGGACCCTGGTGCACCGTCACGTCCCCGCGTCCGACCACGGAGTCACCTGGGCGTGCTACCGAGTTCTGGCCAACACGTGTGTCACCACCGGCTACCTCCTCGGCACCCCCGGTGTGCTGCTTGGGGCGCGCACCCTGATCCTGCTGTCCGGCGCCGGGACGCTCCTGGCGGCCCTGTACGCCTACCACCGCCTTCACCCGTCCCGTACGCATGCGGGCTCGGACACGGGCGTGAACGCGGCGGCGGGCCCGCGAACGACGCACCGCGAGGCGCCCGACTGACGGGGGACCCGGGCCGACAAGCCGGCCATCGACCGTGACGGAAGCAGCGGGCTGTTGAGGCTGCCCGTGAGCTCGGCGTCGAGTACACGGAGCAGGTCCAGCGGGCCGGCCAGGAGGCCTGGGCGAAGATCCGCGCCCATCAGGGCACCGCCGCCGCATGAATCTGACGGCCGTCCTGGACCACACCGCTCTGGCCGCCCTGGTCCGTGCGGATCCCTTCTTCACCGGCCTCTACATCGAGGCCTCACGCGGCACTGGCCGGGTGATCATTCCCTCGCTGTCCATGCTGGCCGCCGAGCAGCAGGTCGCCGGTGCGGGCAAGCACGCGGCGTCCCTTCGGTTCGCGGAGAACGTGCCGTTCACCGCAGCGCACGCGACGGCGATCGCCTGGCAGGCGGTGAAGGCGGGGGAGCCACTCACCGTCCTGTCGCTGGAACCTGAGCTGTACGCGGGCACTGGCGTTACTCCACTGAACCCGACCTGACCTTCGGCCAGGCCTGGGTCGGCGCAAGGGGCGTCGCCCCGGAGAAGTGCCTGCCTTTGAAGTCGGCCGGATCGCGTCTCCCCCGGCGTTCCAAAAGCTCACCACGATCGGTGTGTCGACCGATGAGTGGCGGGAGGGAGACACATGCGTATGCGCAGGAAGCTCGGAGCGGTGCTGGCGACGGCGGCGCTGACCGTGGGGATGGGTGCCGTAGCGGCGTCGTCCGCCACCGCGGCACCCGGCTGCTGGACGAACGATGGCGGGATCCGCTGGTACTGCAACAACGTGTCGGGCGCGCCGGTGTACGGCATGATCGGCAACAATCACTCGTACCCGGACCCCAGCACGATCGTCGGATACATGTATTCCAACCCGAGCTGGTTCTGGTGCAAGGAGGACGGCCAGGCCTGGGTCGGTGGCCCGCACCCGACGCGCTGGCTGATGACCAAGGCGGACAACGGCCGGCTCGGCTTCATGAAGGACACCGCGATCTCCAGCGAGACCGACCCGGTACCGGACTGCTACCGGTGACCTCGGTAGCCTGAAGGCAGGCGGGCGTTAGGCCGATTCGCCGGTCAGCATCGTGAGATCGGTCAAGGCCCCTACGTCGCTGCCGAGTTCGGGTGGCGGTGGTGAGCACCCACCACAGCCGCCCCCTCGCTCATGGGCTTGGCAGCCGGGCTAATCCGTGTGCTCCTTGCGATGCCAGCGGCTCCAGACTCGCGCGGCTCCCCAGGCAATCGCGGCCACGATGACACCGGCGACGACGTTTTCGATGATGTTGTTCACGGACATGCCTCCTGGGCGTCGGACGGCTTGTCGGCCGGGCGACGCCGGATTGTCGGACGGTGAGGGCGGGTTACCGGGTCATGAGCCCCGCAGGTAGTCGCGGGTAGCGCAGGAAGATACGGGCTTCCTTCCGCACAGGGATCTCACGGGCGAAGTTCGGTGCGAGTTCGGTGCGGTGCCGGACCGGCTGGGGTACGTGCCGGTCCCGCCGGAAGCCGAGCATTCTGGAGAAGGCGCGCCATGCGCGGGAGTCGGTGTTGGGGCCGGTGGCCGCGTGGTGGGCGGCAAGGAGATGTGCGGCGAGCGCGTCGCCGGCGCCGGCGGCGAAGCGCCACCAGTAGGTTGCGGACTCGCGTTTGTCGAGGCTGTAGAGCAGGCATCCGAAGGTTCGGGCGCCGGCCTCGTCGTAGTCGGCTGCGAAGGCGTCGAGGGTGTCGATCTCCGCGGAGCGCAGGACGGTGTTGCACAGCTCGGTCACGTAGCTGAAGGCGACGTGCTGGCTGGCTTTCAGATCGAAGGCGTTGATGGGGGTTGGGCGGGGCCGGCGGGACCGGAGCCGGAGGTGAGGCCGTCCGTCCGGCCGGGCTGTCCGTGAGGACGGCCCGGCGGTCGGCGGCGCCAGCTGGGTGATCTCTGCGCTCTCCTCTGTGTGCAGAGGGTCTGCGTCGGCGGCCGGACCTGCGGACGCGTACTGCACCCGTGCGGGCCGCCTGGCCTCGGATGCAATCCGTGCCGCGAGGCGCTGCATGAAGTCCTCGGTGCTGTGGGACAGGACTTGGGCGCGGATTGCCTCGGCCTGGCGGGCCAGCAGTTCCGCCGCATCCTCCGTTCCCGCTGCGCCCGGGGACTGGTCCGGTCCAGCGGGCTCGTCCGGGCCGTCCTCAGCCTCTTCAAAGTGGTGAGCGGCCTTCTTGCGGACGGTCCCGGTCTGTTGGTTCAGGAGGTCTTTCGGCATCAGGAGTCCCCTCTCTCCTTAGCAGGTTCAGTGAGCATGAGCTCCATCAGCTGTTTACGCCCGCGGTACGCGTTCGTTCTCGCTGCGCCTTTGGTGATGCCAGTGATCTCTGCGACCTCTGCGTAGGGCAGTTGGGCCACGTCGTGCAACTGCACGCACTGGGCCTGCAGGGGCGAGAGGATCTCCAGCGCCTCCATCGCCCTGTCTAGCTGGTCACAGCGGCCCAGTTCCATCAGGTGCGAACTGGCGGGCACTTCGGGCACCAGGTGCTCGTTGTCGGCGAGCCGGATGTTCCGGCGGGAGTAGTCGGTGATCGAGTCCTGCAGCGATCTTGATCGCGAGTCCCATCGGGTTCGCGGCCGCGCGGATGCGTTCGATCTTGCGGTGCATGGTCAGTAGGGCATTCATGACGGCGTCTTCGGCGTCGTGAAGATTGCGCACGTGCGCATCCTCCACCGGACGGCGCGGGAGGTGAGGCTGACCGATGCGCGCGAGACATTGGCCAGTGCGCAGCGGGCGCTGGACGCCGTGGACCAAACGCGCGGCGGACCGCGGGGGTTGCTGCGCGTCGGCACGATGGCCTCGGTCGGTTCCGTCGATCTGCCGAGAGTTCTGGGCCACCTTCGGCGTGCTCATCCGCGGATCGTCGTCCGGCTGAGCACTCGCCCCGGCGGGTCCCGCGACCTCGCGCGCACTGCAGCTCGGCGAACTCGACATCACCATCCTGTCCGTCAGTGGCACCCCGCCGCGTGGTCTGGTCGTCACCCGCCTGGAGAGCATGCCGATGTGCGTACTCGTTCCCGGCGATCACAGGCTGGCAGGCGTGACGCGGTTCAGCTGTCCGAGCTGGCCGACGAGAGCTTCGTCGGCTTCCCGGTGGGCTACGGCAGCCGCACGGTGGTCGACCGGGCTTTCGAGGACATCGGCATTGCCCGGCAGGTCGCTCTGGAGGTCAGCGATTCCGACACCGCTGCCGACTGCGTCCGGGAGGGACTGGGCATCGCTGTCGTCGCGTCCCCGCGGTCGGCCGAGGCGGACGGTATCGCGTGATTGCGGATCAGCACGCAGATCTGCGGTGGCACGTCTATGTCGCCCGCTCCCCGGAACGGCCCGCGAACGCCGCCATGCTGGCGTTCGAGGCGATGCTGACGCAACAGGGCGCCACCACCGAGAAGTGACCGCAGGCAAAACGAGCGGCTCATCGGGCAACGGGTCGGTTCCCGGACGGCGGCGGTCCGTAGAGCTGCGCGGGGTCGGCGGCGAGGGCGGCGTGGCGGAGCGACGGGAGTCGTCGACCAGAACCTCGATGGCACCAGCCTGGACCCCGTCGAGGCTGGCTCGTGCGACGTCCGCGGGATCGATCCTGGGGCGCCGCGCCCCGCCGTCATGTCAGTGCCCGCGGCCGCCAGAAGCACGCCCTGGACGAGAGTCTCCTGGCCGGCGAGTCAGCGTGTACACCGTCGGTCATGGAAATGCGTTTCCAGGTCCTGCCGGATCGCGTCCAGGTCATCGGTCAGCCGGTTGGCTCCGGTCGCGGTGCCCGCGCTGTTGACCAGCACCGTGACGTCCCGCATCGCCTCGGCGGCGCGCCCACGATCGACTTCTCGTTCAGCAGGTCCAATGCGGTCGGCGTCCCCTCCCGTCCCAGCCGTCCGTTCCAGGCCGTCAGCATCTGTGCTGGTCATTGCCCGTCCCGGCATTCCAGCGTCCCGTAATGCCGGTCAGGCGTGGTCGATGGAACGGAACGCGACACACACTGTGGTCGTCCAGGCACACCGCCGGACGAACCCACTTTCCGCACCATGGAGATCCCGATGCGTTCACGCCTTGCCACGCGCTCCGCCCGCCTCGTCCTGACCGCCGTCGCCGCGGTCGCCCTCACGACCACGGCTTCCGCCACCGTGTTCGCCGCCGACGGCCGGAGCAACGCCCACACCGCTCAGAAGTCCTGCGGCACCCTCGACCTGACCTACAAGGTCACCGAGGAGACGCAGGCGGGCGGCTACTTCCTCGTCACCGCCAAGGCCAAGCCCGGCATCACGTGCTACCTGGAGGGCACCATCCCCTCCGCCGCCTTCGGCTCCTCTCCCGACTCCCAGGCATCGCCCGCCGAGCAGGCCGTCAGCGACACCATCAAGCTCTCCGGCTCCACCACCGCCTACGCCGGCATCAGCCCCAAGTCCACAAACACCAACTACGGCAAGGAACTCGGCCAGTTGATCATCGCCGTCTCCGACGACGAGGCCCACCCCGTCACCTTCAAGCTCCCTCGCACCGTGCTGGTCGACGAGCCCATCACCACCAACTGGCACGCCAACGCCGCCGACGCGGTCCCCTTCCCCAACTGACGGTCCGGTGCCAGTAGCGGAAGGCTGACCAGCCCAGGGCCGGGAGGCGGCACAACCGCCGCACGCCGTACCGGCGCTGGTGGTCCTCAGCGAACTGTCCAGCGGTGACCGCACTACCGTGGCCGGGTACTGGGCGGTCGAACGGCGGCCTCACGGGCGGCCGGAGTCGGCCGCCCGTATCCCGTTGGCCTCAGCCGTGCAGGTGAGTCAGTCGAAGCGGCACGACCGGCCGTCCTGACGGGTGATCACCAGCCGTGCGGGAGTACCGATTCGAGTGTCCGTGTCCGGGAACTTGCTTATCACACGCCTGGTTTCGGCAGGCGCAGGGCGAGCGGAGCACACAGCGCGATGTGTGGCGGCGGATAGGAGCGGGTCTTGAGGGGAAGCTCTTCGAGCACGTGGGGGTCGTAGGGGTGCCCCGTGTACGTGCTTGTCACGCACCTGACATGTGCCGCATCCGTGCGATGCGCCGAAGAGAGAGGTATCGAACGCCATGGACAGACCGCCTTACCGGGGCTATTGCCGTACCGGTCTTGCGATGCTGGGCGCTGTGGTGGCGTCGGCCACGCTGGGCACCGCGGCGAGCGCGGCCGTGCCGACGGACACGTCTCACGCCGCTTCGACTGTGGCGCGAACGGCAGCCGCGCGTGGTTGCGCCGTCGTCTATTTCGACCTGGGTGAGACCCTGGTACACACGGACGAGGACGCCCGCACCGGCTACATGCCCGGCGCGGCCGCCTATCTGCGCAAGCTGCGGGAGCGGCACGTCAAGGTCGGGTTGATCACCAACGTGCCGTCCTCCTGGGGCGAGACGGACGCCGAGCGTGCCGCCGCCCTGAAGAAGGAGGTCGACGGCGCTTGGAAGGGTTCCGTCCCCTTCGCCTGGAAGGACTTCGGCGACCGGGTTCTCACTCCGCGTACCGAGGCGGAGCGCAAGCCGGCGCCCACCCTCTGGGAGCGTGCCAAGACGCAGGCGCGGGGCTGCCGGCTCGTCTACGAGGGGGAGACGGCCGAGGAGACCCACGTGGCGGCCTCGCTCGGTTACGTGGCCTACCAGACGGGTCGGCCCTCTCGCCCCGCCTACCTCCCGACCGGCGTGATCGAACGGCTGGCGCACGGCTCCCGTTGACGCGTCCGCACGGCTTCCCGCACGCCCGCGCCCGAGGCAGAGCGCGGGCGTGAGCCCGTTTTACATGACGGCCTCGGGGTGCGCTTGCGATGTCTGCGGCTCCGCCGCCTCCCGGGGACCGCGCCGCATCGCCCCGGCGCGTACCACCAGTTGGAACGCGCCGAGCAGCACCGCGGTCGCCAGGGCGCTGTGCCAGAGCAGGGCGTCCAGGTGTCCGGCGGAGAGGTAGGCGCCCACGGCGACGGCCGCCAGGGCGCACACCGCGCGGTCCACGATCGACTCGACCGACAGGAGCGTGGCCCGCGGGGCGTGGGCAGGCACGGCGTCGTTGACCAGCTTGCGCTGGATCGGGTACGCGAATCCGGCGGCGGCGGCGAACAGGCAGAGCAGGGCGACGACCGTCCAGGGCCCGCCGAGCGTGATGCCCGCCAGAGTGCCCGCGAGGACGAGACTGAGGACGGACACCCAGGCCACCGGGGACAGGCGGCGGCCGAGCCACTGGGGGCGCGCCGAGCCCACGGCCTCCGCCACCGTCATGGCGGCGAGCACCCCGCCGTGTGAGGCCTCGCCGATGCCGTGGTCGAGCAGAATCGGCTGGAAGAGGTTGACCTGGCAGATCCTGGACAGCGTGAACACGGCCACTCCCTGCACCATCACCAGTGCCAGCCACGGCGAGGAGACAAGGCAGCGCAGCGCGGCCTTCGCCTCGCCCAGCGAACCGCCGCGCCCGCGCTTCGTGGCCCGGCCCTTTCCTGTGTGGCCCGGCGCGTCCGTACGCCGTGCCCCGGCGGGGACTGCCGCGCGGGGCAGGGCCACGACGCAGGCCAGGGAGCCCGCCGCGCTCACGGCGCTCAGGATGTACGGGGCGGGATGGGCGAGGGCCATCAGCGGACCGACCAGCGGCCAGCACACGACCTTCGCGGCCAGCCCGAGCGCCCGCGCCGTGCCCTCCGCCTTCAGGTAGTGCTCCTCGCACCCCTCGGCACGCAGCCCGTCGTACAGGTAGGCGCTGGCCGCTCCAGAGGTGAGCGAGCGGCCGGCGGCGATGGCGAGGAAGTGGACGAGGAATCCGGTGTACGAGGCGCTGAAGACCGGGGCGAGATTCGCCGCCGTCATCACGACGGCCCCGGCCCGCAGGCAGTTGCGGGTGCCGATGCGGTCGGCGATCAGCCCGGTCGGGATCTCGAAGAGGCAGAAGGCCACGTAGTAGATGCTCTGGATGCCGAAGATCTGCCCGTCGGAGAGTCCGGCGTCCTTCTGATAGGCGTAGAACACCGGCATCCACCACAGCAGGTTGAACAGGAGCTGGAAGCCGTAGTTGAGCCGGATGATGCGACGAGCCGTGCCTGTCAGGGAGGTTGTTGCAGGCCGTGACGCTGCCGTGAGGCGCGGAAGGCGGGGGCTCACAGCGCGTAGGGGCGGATCTGGACCAGGCGGAGGCCGCCCTGGTCGGTCAGGAGCCACTCGATGTCCAGAGGGCGGTCCACCTCGGGTGCGCTGAAGTGGGACTGCAACAGCCGCCCGGTCAGGGACAGGTCCGCGAGCCGGGCCCGCGTGGCGGCGGGCAGTTCCTCGCTCGAGGAACCGAGGGCGACGGTACGCCCGCCGCCCTCGACGGTGTTGTAGAGGTACTGCTGCGGAAGGGTCTGACCCTCGACGACCCGTTCGGGCGAGCCCGGCGAACAGTTGAGGTAGACGTTGCGGAAGTCCTCGCGCCGGGTCGGGTTACAGGTCACCAGGACGCCGCCGAGCGTGGCCGGGACGTACACCTGGATGATCACGCCCATGTACGTCTCGTTCAGCGAGATGCCCACCTGGTGACGCAGTCGTACGCTGCGCGGGGAGAGCAGCGAGGCCCACACCTGCCGTACGGCGTTGAGGAGTTCGCCGGTGCCGTGCACGGCGGTGACGGAGTCGTAGACACCGGCCGCGGAGAAGCCCGGGAGGTCTTCGGCGTTGGAGGACGAGCGCACCACGAGTCGGCCGCCCGCGACGAGCAGGGGGCGACAGGCTCGCGTGATCTGCTGGGCGACGGAGTCGGGCAACGGAGTGTGCCGGATCAGGTGTTGGAGCTGCGGACAGAGCGAGTCGAGCAGGTCCGTGGCGTCGAGTTCGAGTGCCGTCTTCAGCTTGCCGATGCCCTGTTGGAGCGCGGGGGAGGAGGTGAGGAAGCGGTGCATGAGGGAGAACGGCAGGGCGACACCCTCGGGGGCCTCGACGGTGTCGGCCACGAAGGAGGCCGCGGCCGCGCGGAGTTCGACGGCGGAGGGCGCGTGCAGGCCGAGCCGGGCCGCGAGGTGCCCGTACAGGTTCTCCCGCGGCGGGCGCGGGCGGCTGTAGAACGCGGTGAGGTCGGCCGTGCGGCTGTCGAGCACGTGGTGCAGCTCCCCGAGGTTGGCCGCCTTGGTGCCGTAGCGGTCCCGGTCGGTGCTGCGCAGTCGGCGCAGGGAGAGGACGGGCGCGTCCTCCAGGAGCGGTGGTTCCAGCCGGATGCGCTGCTGGTGCCAGGCCGGGGCCCGCAGCTCCGGAACCTCTTCCAGCCGCTCCAGGATGATCTCGTCCTCGCGGACCCGGTAGCGGACCCAGGCGCCGTCCAGAGCGTCCTTCTCGACGAGCTGTTCCAGGTCGCGGACGATCGCGTTGGGGATGCCCCACCCGGAGGCGAGGACGTTGGTGTGGGAGAGCGGTGTGATGGGCGTGGTGTTGATGAATCCGGCCACCCTCTGCACGTCGTCCGGCAGACAGGGCATGGCAACGATGTCGGACCAGCCGAGCCCGCCCGCCGCCGCCTCGTACGCCTCCACGGTCCGGAAGTGGTGCAACCGGCCTGTCGCGTCCCCGGGGTTGAGCGGCGTGCGGGTCCTGGTGCCGAAGAGCTGGTGGCTGAGGATGCGCGGCACCCGCTGCTCGCTGACCGCGGCGAGTTCCTCTTCCTGGCCGTGATTGGCAGGCTTGAGCAGGAGCGGCAGCCTGCCGTCGACGCGCTCGCGGACGAAGGAGTAGAAGAACTCCAGCAGTTCGCCGTGCATGGTGTCGGCCTCGGTCGTCTCCAGCACGAGGAAGGTACGCTCGCGGCCCTCCCCGTCCGTGTCGGTGTGCAGGGAGAGCACCCCGAGCAGGAAGCGGCGCCCAGGGTCCATGTAGACGGACGCGTTGAACTCGTCCAGGGCGGCGTCGAGTTCGGCGAGGTCCATGCCGAGGACACGGGTGGCTATGTAGTTGACGTGGAAGGGGTGCGCGGCCGTGTCCAGCAGGTGCCAGGTGGACTCGGCGCGGTCGACCACGACCTTGAGGTACGGGTGCCCGGCCAGGACCCCGGACAGCGTGCGGAACAGCGGCAGCGAGAGGTGCTCGCCGACGACCGTGCGGTCGGTCGCGGGTTCCGCTATGTCGGTGGGGAGAGTGACGGTGCTCATGCGAGGGCTCCCTCGGGCTGCGGCGCGGCGGACGTGGACTGCGCTACGGAAGCAGACTGCGCTACGGCGCCCCCGGCAGGCGGCAGCACCGTGGGCAGCGCGTCTATCAGGGTCGTGAAGTCGCGGAGTACGGTGCGCGCATCGGGGGCCGAGAGCAGACACAGGGCCGCCATCGTGTTGGCCCCGCCGACGGGGTCGTAGACCGGCACGGTGGTGCCGTCCGGCAGCGAACTCTCCGGTATCACCGACAGAGCGCTGCCCTCGCTCAGCGCGACGGTCTCCCGCACCGCGGCAAAGTCCCACACCCGGCGGTCCCGCCAGGCCTCGCCGTGGCCGTCCACCGCGAGGACCACGAGGGAACCCGAGGCGCCTCGTGCCTGCTCGGGGCCCAGGGCGTGCTCGGGCCAGTCCACCGGGCGGCCCAGGAGGTGGTCCACGAGCATGCCGACGAGGTCGAGCCCGAAGACCTCCTCGATCTGCGGGACGGTCATCGCGCCGCCGAGCCGGGCGGCCGTCTCGATCAGCCACATGCGCCCGTCAGGGCCGAGCTTGATCTCGGTGTGCGTGCCGCAGTCGCGCAGGCCGAGGGCGTCGACGGCGTCCCGGGCGAGGGCCACGACGCGGTCCTGGAGATCCGCGGGGAGTAACGCCGGGGTGATGCTCGCCCGTTCGGTGAACGGCTCGACCGTCGGCATCCGTCCGCTGACACAGACCGGACGGAAGACACCGTCCGTCACGACCCCCTCGACGCTGACGTAATCGCCCCAGCCGGGCTCGTCGAACCATCGCGTGGCCTCGCCGGTCACGATCTCCTCGACCACGTAATGCGCGTCGGCCTCGGCCACATGCAGTTCGGCGAAGCCCATCTGGGCGGACTCGGCCATCGTCGCGCGCGAGCGCCGCCACGCGGCGTCGGCTTCCTGCGGGGAGCCGATGATCTGGTGGGCGGTGGAGCCCGCGCTCCAGGCCGCCTTCAGCAGCATGGGGACGGGCAGAGTAGCGGCGGCCTCGTGGAGGTCCTGCCGCGTGGTGACGGGGTGGAACGCGGGCTGTGGCAGGCCGTGTTGATGCCAGGTCTGCCGCATCCGGCGCTTGTCGCGGGCGAGCGCGACGGCGCCTCCCGCCCCGGGGAGGCCGAGCGCCTTACACGCCTCGGCGACGGCCACGACCGCGTACTCGGAGAAGGTGAGAACGGCGTCCGCGCCCACGGCTTCGGCCCGCGAGACGATCAGCGCGACCAGGTCGGACCGCTCCGCGTCGGTCGGCCTCACGACCGAGGCGCACAGCCTGCTCGCGGACGCGGCGACCGTCGGCGGAAGCGCGCTGAGCGCCAGCAGATGCACTTCCGCTCTCGCCGTGGCCCGCGACAGGACATGGCCGAGCGGCGGACCACCCTTGGCGTGCACCAACAGCACTGTGCTCACTGAAGTTCGTCTCCTATCGCATGTCCTGTCCGGGCATCGAGCAGTGGCCCGGCTCCGCTCACGACCGGTCGGCCCGGCTCAACCGGCCCCGGGAGCAACCCGCGTAGAACACGCGGGGTACTGGCGGTGTGCTCAAGAGAACCAGACGCCGAACCCCGGAAGTGCCACAAGAGACGACCGCGGGATCAGGCAAATGCCTGAGTCGCAGACCCCTTTGAACGAGGAGTGCGGTTCTGGGGCCACATACGGTGAGTTGTGCGGGGATGCGCTCACGCACCGCAGTCGGCCGATAACCGAGCATGGGCGGGTCCGGCCCGGGACAGGCATCGCGGAGTCACCTTCCGCCGCCCGGCAGTAACTTGGCAGAAAGGCAGTTGTGGACGATTCCGGTGTCATGGCATTCCTGGAGCAACTCCCCGTGTTCTGGTGGGAGGCCGACGAGCAGTCGCGCGTGACGGAGTGTGGCGGCGGTGCCTTCGCCGACCTGTCCACCGCGCAGCGCTTCCTCGACCGCGCGCGCGAGGAGATGTCCGCTCGGGGACGCTCCCTCGAAGAGGGTCACCTCCTGGTCCAGTTCGACGACCGGACCTTCCACGTGCGTTGGCCCCCGGGCGAGAGCCCGGACCACGGCCGCACCCGCGGGTTCGCGGTGGAGACCGGCGCGCAGCCCGCGGGCGACCGCCAGTACGCCGCCTTCGCGGAATTCGCCGACTTCGCCCCGGCCGCGGCCTTCCTCCGCGACCGCGACGGCCGCTACTTATGGGCCAACCATTCCTATGCCCACCTCTACGGCACCACACCGGAGCGGATCATCGGCAGCCATATCGAGGACCTCGACACCCCCTCCGACGCCGCCCAGTTCCGCGCCCTGGACCAGGAGATACTCAGCCGAGGCAAGCCGGTGCGCCACCACCTGAGGTATCACCGCACCGACGGCGGCACGGGGCAGGCGGCCGGCCATCGCTTCCCCGTCCAGGAGAGCGGCCGGACCTGCGTGGCCGGAATCTACGTCGATATCACCGAGCACGCCCGGGCGATGGAACAGCGCCGAGAGGCCGAGGAGAACCTGAAGGCACTGCGCGATCACAGCGGTCTGCCCTGCGCGCTGCTCTCGGTCGACGGCCGTATCGAACAGGCGGGCACAGCCACCGCCGAACTGCTCCGGACACGCCTGTCCGACCTCATCGGCCGCCGCGCCCACACCTTGCTCGCCGGCACGCCCGACCTCCGCCCCCTGCGTCACGCGTGGGAGGGGCTGATCAGTCGCCGCATCAGACGGGCTGAGACCTCTGCCGTGCTCCTCGATGCCCAGGGACGCCAGCGCCGCACGCGGCTCCACCTGGCCACGGTGAGTGGGCCCGCCGGCCGCGTCGCGCACGTGTGGGCCGTCGTCACTCACCAGAGCATCGCCCACGAGGCCCAACCCCCGCTCACCGCCGCGCAGATCCGCATACTGTCCCTCCTCGCAGGAGGCAGCACCAACGGCGAGATCGCCGCCTCGCTGGGGCTCTCCCGGCAGACGGTCGACTACCACCTCAGCCGGCTCCGGGCCTTGCTGGGCGCGGCGACCAGGCCCGCCCTCGTCGCCCGTGCCTACATCCTCGGCATCCTCGGCCCCCGCGCCTGGCCCCCGCACGCGGCTACGGCCTCATGAACTTGTGCGTATGGGAAGGGGGAACGTGGAGTTGTACTGTTCCGGCCGGTCTCGCGCCCGGTGACAGCGGCTTCCTTGGAACGGCAGTACGGCTGGTCGTGGCGGCAGCCCGCCCGGCAGGGCGTCGAGTACGACGGCGACGCGGCTGCTGTGACCGGGATGGTTCACCGTGACCGGAAGGCGGCTCGTGGGCCGAGCGCACGCGAAACGGCTGGTGCTACTGGGGCATGCGGGGATGGTCCTGTCCGCATGAGGTGGAAGTCTGGGTGGTGCAGCCAGGCGGTGAGGAACTCCTCGTCGCCGACATGTCGGATCCAGCGGTCGCCGCGGCCAGTGTCGTAGGAGACTTCTCTGAGGGTGCCCGGGAGCGATGCCACCATTGCCCGCGCTCGGGCCAGGTCTGCGGCTTCCTGCCTCCGATCGCCAGGGGTGTGTCCAAGGACGCCGTCGAAGTCGATCAGCGCGTGGAGTCGTCGGGCGAAGGCGAGAGCAAGGTGGCCGAGCAGAGTGTGGTTCACCTGCCCCGAGACGCCGGCGGCGAGTACGAGGCCCTGAGCGGGTGCGGCTGAGAAGGCTGAGTAGTCCTCGTCGTCTGCCGGGATGAAGTCGTCCTCCGAGAGGAAGAACATGCCCGCCCCGGCGGTATTGAAGGGGTGGAGTCCAAAGGCTGCAGGTTCTCGAACTCGGAAGGCCAGGCCGCCGTCGGCCTCGGTTTCGACCGGATCACAGAACGTCTCCAGCCACGGAATCGCACTGGCACCTATCTCTTCGATGTTCCGATGTCCGAAGAGCCACAGTCCCACTGCCGGTCCCGCCATGATGCTCCCTGAATCGCGCGGCCCCAGTGCCGTGTGGACCTGGTTCTACCAGGCCCACACGGAGAGAGCCGATCGATTTCTGGTCACGGACCTGCTGGTCAGGCCGCGTTGCCGCGTTCGATAGCTTCGATAGCGGCGAGGCGGTTCTTGAGTCGGTAGCTGGGGCCGTTGATCGAGACGACGTCGCAGTGGTGCAGGAGGCGGTCGAGGATGGCAGTGGCGAGGACTTCATCGCCCGTCCCAGCTAGGCAGATCACCGGGTTGGTGGTTCATAGTGCGGCCCCCCAGGTAAGGGTGGTGGAGGTGATCGACTCGCGTCGCACGGGCCGCGGCAGTCGTGAGCGAAGCGGTCGCCCGACGATCGCCCTCTCGTCGGTGGCGAGCGGCACGGGCTCGTCGGCCTTCGCGTGCTTCAAGCTCCCTGACAGCGCCGGGGTTTGACGGTGGCCCTATGGTCGCAGCGCGCCGGCGTCGTGGAGCAGTGCGGCGAGGTCGTCGGGGATCGGCATGTGGGTGGTCAGCCCGACCCGGGTGCGGCCGGTGTTGCCGTCCGGGTAGTTCCCGGCCGCGGAACCGGGCGCGGCGACGACCAGGCGTACCACTTGGCCGAGCATCTCCCACACGTCGCGGTCGCGGAGGGCAAGGCGGAACATCACGCCGTGGGTTCGGGTGTGGGGCCATGGCCAGGGCTGGGACAGGATGTGGGCCCGCTCCACGGCCCTCCATCGCTGCGCCGTGGGTCCTGGGGTCCGGGCTGCGGCCATCTCGGCATCGAACGCTTCGAGCAGGGCGGGTGGCATGGGAGTACGGCGGGACACTGCGGGTCTCCAGTGGTTCAGGATCTCTTGGGTTGTGGAAAGGGGCGCATATCGGTGCCGGTGACAGACCTTCGCCGATGCCCCGGACCGCTGGTGTCGTGGGGGCTCGGCGACTGGCTGCGGTATCACCGGAGGCTTCTGGCGTCCACAAGGGGGCGGGAATCAAGGGCCGGTGTGTCTGGGAGGGGCTGAGGCTCCAAGTGGCTGAGAGGTTTCCTGGGGGCGAGGCGAGTTCGGTGAGGGCGGGAGAACCGCCGGATCGGGTACTCGCCGCCTGTGCCTCCGCTCAGGGCCGGGCGTTGGCGGGCCGCGGGCCGTACCTGCCCGGGTTCTGGACCGAGGGTGCAGCCGGTGCCGCGCTGTGTATGGCGGATGGTCGCCGCGCTCGGATGCCAGACCGTCCCGGGGCGGCTGGTTACGGCTGTGAACTCTCTGTTCCGGTCGGGTCGTTGCTCAGATGGCGCTGCCGGCTCAGTGTGTAGCCGGGAGACGCGAAGTCACCTCCTTGAGGCTCGGTGGGGCTTCCAGCGATGCGTGCGCCGACTTCGGCGGCGTCGTCGCGCGGATCGAACCCGATCGCCCGTCCGGCCTCCAGGTCCCACCAGCGGCCGCGGTTGTCCGAGACCGCGTAGAAGGTGACAAACCCGTAGTCGGCGTCGAGCGCCGCACGGAAGGCCCGGGTGCAGTCGTCCGGGCTGAGCCAGGTGGCCAGCTCCCGCGGTGTCGAGGGGGCCGGCTCGCAACTGCCGATGCGCAGGCAGGCGACCTGGAGGCCGAACTTGTCCGCGTAAAGGCGTCCCAGTGCCTCGACTGCCGCCTTGCTCACCCCGTAGAGCCCGTCCGGTCGTACCGGCAGGTCGGGGTTCACCGACTGGGTCGTGGGGTAGAAGCCGGTGGCGCGGTTGCTGCTCGCGTACACCACGCGGGGCACGCGGTTGATCCGGGCGGCCTCCAGGACGTGGAACGAACCGGTGATGTTCACGTCCACGAGGTCGTGGAAGTCGGCCTCATCGGGGATTCCGCCGAGGTGAATGATCCCGTCCAGGTCGGCAAGGACCTCTCTGAGCAGGGCGAAGTCCCGCAGGTCCGCCCGGACCGCGCTCTCGTGCGGCGCGCAGTCGGAGATCTCGGCGGTGTCCAGGAGCAGCAGGTGCTCGAAGCGCTCCGCGAGCGCGCCGCGCAGATGGTGCCCCACGTTGCCGGCCGCGCCGGTCATCGCCCAGCGTCCGTGCCGGGTCAGGGGGTGAAGGCGGGTCATGTCGGTCGTCCTGTCTCCGAGGGTGGGTTTGGGGCGCTGCTGCGCCCTCCGGGGGGGCTCCGCGGGCCATTCGGGCCGGCGTCGTTCTCGACACGTTTGGCTGTGTGATCGGGTGGTGGTCTTCTTGGGCCGCGGTCTGTCCGGGCAGCAGTGGATGGTGCCCTGGGCGACGGGGTCGGTGTCGTCGGCACAGGCCCGGGCGACCGGCCTGACTGGGCCTAACGCCGTCGGCGGGGTGGTCCTGTCGGCTGTCCTCGCGGCGTGGGGCAGGTGAGGCGGGCTCTTGTGGACCCGCCCGGGGTGTGCGGCCTGCCAGCCGTACGCTTGTGGCCGCCAACGCGGCGTCGGTGCTGAGACGTCGGCCGGTCGCGGGTCAGTGCGCGAGAGGCGGGGCCGCGTGCCTGTTCCTCGGTGTCGCGGGGCTGGTCGGCGGCACCGCGTTCCTCTCGCTCGACACACCCTTCCCCTGTACGTTCGACGCCCTGGCCTGCGGCGGCGCGCGTGCCACGACAGCGGCAGGCCGGCGTGCCACCGGAGTGGCTCGGTCCTGCGTGACGGCCAGGGTTCGATGGCACGCGTGCCCGGCCCTGTTCGGCACTGGACGGTGAGATGTCCTGTCGCCGCGCAGGAGTGTTCTCATCAAAGGTTGGGCGGTGCCGCCGTCAGGAGGAGACGGTCAGGGCCGGCGAGCGACGGCGGCGGCGAAAGAGAAGCCGGGAAACGCGGGGTTGTGGAGCACACGGGCGCGCAGGTGGAAGGCGAGCGCGCCCAGGTAGAGCAGGACGAGACCGCAGGCCGCGGCAGCGCCGAGGGGACGCAGGGTGTCGCTGAGACCGAGGAGGAGGCCAGCCGCACCGGCTGGCGTGAGGACGCCCAGCCGGGCAGCCAGGCTCGGGGCACCCCCACCTCTGCCGAGTTGGCCGGCACGAAACGCGCTCCAGCGAGGTCGGCGGCAGCGATACCGATGTTGATGGCAGCGGTGAACGGGGTGACAACGAGGAGTGCACCATGGGTACCGGTCATGCCTTCAGCCTCCCCGGACGTCTCCGCACCGTCCAATACCTTCTTCTATAACCTGGCGGCATGGATGTGGACACGCGCCTGCTCCGATACTTCGCCGCAGTAGCGGCGTAGGCAGCCTGACCGGGGCGGTGGAGCGGCTGTTCGTCTCGCAGCCCGCGCTGACCAAGCAGATCCTGCGCCTGGAGGACGATCTCGGGGTACGACTCTTCGCGTTCTCGGTCCGGGATGGCGCTGACCGAGGCCGACCGGGAGCTCGCAGCGCGGGTGCCCGCACTGCTGGACGGCTGGGACGAGGCGGTCCGGGCAACCGGCGGGGTGGCGCGGGTGCTGCGCCTGGGCTCCCTGGACGCGGGCGCGGTGGGCGCCGTCCCTGAGGTCATCGCCGACTTCCGCCAGGTGTAGTCGCAGTGACGGTGGAACTGCGTCAGCTCGACTGGTCGGACTTGAGCGCCGGTCTGGCCCAAGGCGAGGTGGATGCGGCGGTGGTGCGTCTGCCGTTTCCGGGGCAGGAGCGGCTGAACGTGCGGGAGTTGTTCGCTGAGGAGCGTGGGGCGCTGCTGCTGGCTCGGCGTCCTCTGGCGAACAGCGAGACGGTGGGGTTCCGGGAGTTGTGGGACGAGCCGTTCGTCGCGGCCGGAGCCGGGACCGGAGCCTGGAGGGAGCACTGGCTGGCAGTGGGTGAGCGGGAAGGGCGCCCCGTCCGCGCCGCCGTCCCCCTGTGCCACCCTCGCCCCTGAACCTGGCCACCGCCCCCGCGAGGGGCGGTGGCCAGGTTCAGAAGGTTTCGCGGCCCGCGCTCAGCGGGGGTCCCGGCGCATGCACCAGGTGTGGGGTCCGCCGTCGAGCGGGACCTCGGCAGTGGCCTCGAAGTCGAGGCGCCGGTAGAAGGCGACGTTGGACTCGGTGGAGGTCTCCAGGAAGGCCGGGTACCCCGCGTCGGCGGCCGCCTCGATGCCGGGGGCCAGCACCGCGGCGCCGAGGCCCCGCCCCTGGGCTTCGGGGGCGACACCGACCGTGTTGAGGAACCATACCGGCTCCTGCGGCCGATGGGGCTCGACGACCTGCTCCGCAGCCTCGAAGGCGGCTGCGCGGTCCCCCGCGAGCTCGCCGAACAGCGGGCCGAGCTCGGCGAAGGCGGGCGAGGGGTCCTGCTCGGGGGTGGTCCAGGCGGCGACGGCGCGGCCCCCGTCGGCGACCCATGTGCGTCCGTACACCATGCCTATGCGGGTCAGGCACAGTTCCTGGAAGCGCCGGATCCGCTCCTCGTGGCCGTCGGCGGCGAGCACATACCGGGTGAAGGGATCGTCGGCGAAGGCCCGGGCGAGGGTGTCGACCGCGGTGGGGACATCGGCCTCGGTGATCGGGCGGACGGCGATGAGGTCCTGACGCTGCGTCACACTCTCTCCAAGCAATCGGGTCGGTCGACGGATACCCGCGCCGCCGTGGTACCGGTACGGCCGTAGGCAGCGAAGGGGCGGTGAAGTCCTTACGCTAACAATCCTTACCGATGGCCCAGTAGGCCGGTTCCGGATCCCGCGCCCCGGCATCCCATACGGCGGCGGTCGCGAGCGCGGCGGCGGTGAACGCGCCCCCGACCAGCAGGGTGCCGCTCAGGCCGCCACCGCGGACGGCGATCGCGCGGGATGCCTGTGCGCCGCATCTGCCCGGCCCGCTCAGACGGGCAGCCACGGGTCGGCAAGCGTGGTGAAGCTGGGGTTCAAGCGGACTCGCTCAGCTGCCCGGCCGCCTCCGTGACCGCGTCGGCGAGGCCTGGGCGAGGCCTGGGAGCAATTCCTCCTCCAGCCGAACAGATCGACCGCCTACAGATCATCGTCACAGACAACGACTCCCCTCCGATCGACCGCATTCACCGAGCGCTAGGTGTATTGCCCCGATACAGATTGACTCGTCCCCGGGGTTGAACCTGTCCCGGACCAGGCTCACGACCTGTTCTGTGACACCCACTCCTGGGCGGTGCAGTGCGGCGGGCGCGGACAGTCTTCCTACAGCAGCGGCGGCCACTACAGTCGCGGAACCATCAACTGGTCCAGCGGAGGGGGGCGGTTACTACAGCAGCGGTAGCTACAGCAGGGGCGTCACCTACTACAGGAGCGGCAGGTCCCAGCACGTCGGTGGCGGTTGCAGCGGCTCTTGCACCGTCCGTACGACCAAGCCCCCGAAGCCCCCGATCATCCAGAACCCCAACAGGGGACCGCACCCGGTTCCGGCACCCACATGTCCTGCTCCGAAAGCGATCGTGACCGCAGCAGCCTGGACGGCCGAACAGGGCGTGGCCGCGACGATCTCGGCTCAGGCGATGGTGAACCTAGCGGGGGCAGCCGTCTTCTCCCCCACTGTGCTCAATGGGACAGATCTCGTCCCGCTGCCTGATCCTTCCAATAAGCCGGGTGGCGGCAACAACTGGCGAAAGCGTAGCGACAAGAAATGCGACGACGGGCCTGGAAAGAGCCCGACCGGGCATGTCACGTATCTGCCGCGTGAGCGCTATTATGACAACTTCTCGAAGCAGGAAGAGTGCCGTGCCCTCGGCGTGTTCGGGATCGTCGATCAGCAGGACCTGACGACGAAGAAACATCCGGGGCCGGGTACCGATACGGGAAGCAAGCGTCCGCCTGGGTACAAGGAAATGAATTTCAGGGGTGGAGACCCGCAAAACGGACACCTTCAGTCAAAGTTGGCGGGTGGGGACGGGAAGGACCTCCGTAACCTCGTGCCGCAGTACGCGAGAACTAACAGTCCCTATATCAGGGACGGCGTCGAAAATGACATTCGAGAGTCACTCGAGAGCGGTCACAGCGTTGCCTTGTTCATCAACCCGCACTACAGAGATAGGAATTCTGGTATCCCGACCGAGATTGAGTACAATTACGCGGATTTAAGTACGGGAGTTGCTAAACACTGTGTAATCCATCCGCTTCCCTCGGGTGGTAGAACTACTGGTTCCAGTACCTGCCCGAAGTAACCTTGAGGAAGACAATGCCGCGCAACTTCATCAACTCCGTGACCGGCATCCTGGGGCCGGCGTGGTGTGTTCCGCCTCCGGCTGCGGCGTGGGCGGGCTTGGAGGGAGAGTTGGGTGTCCAGCTGCCCGACGACTACAAGGAGATCATTGGGGGATATGCGCCAGTGCAGATGAACGTACACCTGTTCTTGGAGCATCCTTCCACTGACCGGTGGAATTTGGGCCGATGGATGAAGGAGACCGTCGAGGCATTCTCCCGCAGTGACTTGACGGACGCGGAGTGTCCTGGTTTCCCGGATGGTCCGATATTTGGCGGGCCATCCGGCCTTATCCCGCTTGTCAGTACCGACCGGGGAGAATACGCCTTCGGAGTGGCAGGGTCCCCTCCTGGAGAATGGCGAATCTTGGCCTGCAACGGTGATGAGCAGGATTTTTACGAGTATCATATTTCGTTCTCTGGGTGGATTTACCGCTATCTATCAGGCGAAGACATGTTCGGTCCTGGCAGTGCGGTCTTCTACCCCGGCCCGATCATTTTCGAGAACATGCCTTTGAGTGAGTCTGATCGCTTGATCGAGTGGCATGGACCTGAGCGCGGTATGTAACGGGTGTTACTCCTTGGTCTCTTCAACCTGCGGGTGAGCTGGCGTGATGCAGGTGTTGTCCGCCGGGGCGGGAAGAGATGGGGCGTCTCATGTCGGCCAGCGTCTCCCCAGGAGACGACTGTCCATGCCAGAGTGCGACGGGCATAGCGGTGACGTTTTCATGGCGTATGCGCCTGTTTTGCGTCCTCAGTCATCGGCTGGCGCCCCCAGGCCATAGGACGTGCACCGGCACGCCGGTCTGTTCGGCGTACGCCACCACATCCGCGGTGCCCCCATACCCCCGCGCCGGTTTCCCGTCCCATACGGCGATCAGTTCGTCCACCAGGCCGACGAGGATTTCGGATCCGGCCTGATGTGCTTCGGAGGTCGACTCGGCCAGGCCGGTGTGGTGGACATCTGCTGCACGGGAGGTGAGCCGGTCGTAGACGGGGTGATGCCATTCGGGCAGGCCCTGGCGGTATTCGGTGGCCGGGACGACGATCTCAAGACGGCCACCATGCTTCAACAGGGCGTCGGCGAACCAGGAGTCGGGCCCGTCGGCGATGCACGAGACGCCGACGAGTTCGGCCGGGTCGTACTGCCTGACCCGGTCGTCCAGGAGAACCCGCACCTGCCGTTCGACCTGCGTGTTCAGTCCGCGGTGTCCGGTGATTCCTACCCTCATGCTGTGGTCACTCTCCTACAGGTAGACGCCGTGCAGGCGCTCGTCGAATTCCCGCACCACCTTGGGCGGAGAGGTGGTGGTGAGGCTACGGCGCACGGCGCGGGCACGTTCCACGATCCGGCCGGAGCGGTACTGCAAGCCGGTGTCGAGCGCACGGGAGGCGAAGGTGAACGCGGCCTCTACTCGTCCGCCGGCAAGGTGTCCGGCTGCGATGTCGAGTACCAGCAGAGCGCGCTGTTTCACGTGGCCGGTGGTCAGCGCCGCAACGTCTTCATCGAGCGCCCACTCCGGCAGTCCCAGGCGCGCGCCGCAGGTGACACGGCAGGCAGCCACTTTGTCGGGGGTGAAGGAGAACACCCACGGCCACGGAGGCGGCTCCTGCTCGGCCGTCAACGCCTGTGCCGCTGCGCGGGATTCGGTCAAGGACCGGTCGGCGCTGCGCTGGTTCCCGGCTGCCGCGTGCCCGAGGGCTTCGACGCTGGACAGCCATGCGTCGGCGACGGCCGGGCGCTGGTCGCCGAGCACCCGGCGGGCGCGGCGGGCGAGGTTCAAGGCCTGCACGCCGTTGCCGGCGTGCGCCTCGAACTGGGCGAGGGTGCCGGTCTGGTAGGCGCTCAGGAGCGTGTTCCCGGATGTTCGTGCGGCTTTGACGGCCCCGCCGTACCAGGAGCGGGCAGATCCGTGGTCTCCCTTGTCCCACGCGAGCCAGCCCGCGAAGGAGGCGGCCTCACTGCCCACAGCAGCCAGTCGCGCCCGGTCCGCATCACCGGTCGCGGTGCGGGTGATGGTCTGGATGAGCCGGATGTGGCCGTCCACCGCTCCGGCCAGGTCCCTGGACGGGGTGGTGCCGTCGAGTCTGCGGTAGGCGCTCGTGGTCAGCCGCAGGGCGGCGGCCTGCCCGCCGACCTGGTCGTGCGTGTCTGGCACGGTGGCCAGGATGGGGGCTGCCATCGCGGCAAGGGCGCCGCCAAGGACGGTGCGTCGGTGCATGGGATCGTCGTCTCTCACCTGGACCTGCGTCATGCGCCCGTCTGCCAGACCCACCAACGCCGGCGGAATCTGAAGATGCGCAGCCGCCGCGGTCAGGACGTCCGTGCTGTATGAGGCTGAGCCGCGTTTCTCCAGACGGGAGACGGCGGACTGGGACATGCCCAGAGCCTGCCCCAGCGCTGCCTGCGTCATCTGCCGCCCCTTGCGGGCCAGTTCGACGACGCGTCCGTAGTCTCCGGCCCGGGAGGCGTCCCGGATCGGACCTGTCTGGAAGTCCACGACGTGCCCCCACGCTAGGAGTCCATGCGGCGACCGGCGCCTGCCCGTACCCGCTGAGCGCATATCCGTATGCGCATGCCGCATCGGTGATGGTCCCATAGCGTCACGGTGATCGTTGACTGGGTGTCAGCCCAACCAGCCCCGCACCGGGGAGTGTTCAGGCCGGTGGTCGTCCCCGCCCCCTCGTCGGGAACGACCACGCCACATCGACCGCGAGCGCGAGGTGACCGATCATGACGACGCGCAGCACGCCCCTCCGCCTGCCGGGGCTGGTAGACGCCCCGACAATCAACCTGGATGCCCTGACCGATCGGCAGCGCGCGGGGACGTCGTGCGTGTGGTGCGCGGGGACGGCATTGCCCCGATACCCCGTGGGCGGCCTGCGCGCCTGCGAGTGCTGCGCCGCCATGTACGGCGTTCAGCCAGTAGAGGGCGGCCAGTGAAGGGTCGTGACGAGACGTTCCCGTCGGCCCTGGACTGGTGGATCCCTGAGGACTGGAAGGAGTACCGGCGCCGCGTCCAGGACGGCGAGGGCAGTGCGAGAGCCATAGACGCGATCACGCGACGTCGAAACCGTGAAGTGGAGACGGCCCGGTGACCGGCGAAGCGGGTTCCCGCACAGCAGGGGTGGGCGACCTCGTCCGCGACACTGCTCGAGGCTGCCAGGCGGTCCTGACCGATGTGCGTGCAGGCGTTCCGTACCTGCGCTCCCGGCACGGCGCCGGGTTCGTCGAGCCGTGGCCGACAACCTGGGCGGCGATCGAACTGGTTGCCCGTCGTGGGACCTGGGGTGACCTGTGAGGAGCCACCCTTCGTAAAACCCCGGCGGGGCCGGGCCGGGACGTCCCCCCGACCCCGCCGGCCAGCTTCATCTGTTGCCCGGTCGCACAGCGGCGTGCCCGGGAGATGGTCAACACCCACCGTTGGAGGCAGATGTGAGCACCACAGATGTGAGCACGTTGCCCAACAGTCCGACTCCCGCCGTTGACCAGGTGTTCGCGTTCGCGGACCTGGAGATCGGCGCCGCTGCAGCCGAGCAGTGGCCCCACGCCGACGTCGGCCTCGGCGACCACGTCCCGAGCGTCACCGGATACGTTCGCCAGATCACAGTGAACGGCCGTCCACTGTACGCGAAGCACTCGCTGCTCGGGGTGTCGCTGGTATCCGTGCTGCGGGGCGCCTGCTGCCCGTGGCCCCAGGTCCGCCACGCCCAGCGGGAGTACGTGCTACGCCCGGATGCGCTGATCGAGCGGGAAGCCGCGCAACTGCGCTTCCTGCTGGACGCCGGTCATCCCCGGGTCTGCCCGCTGGCCGGCGTACGCGGGGCGTGCTGTGATTCAGGGTGGGGTGCGAGTCGTTGCGCTACGAGCCATACCTGTTGGGATGTCAACGGCCAATGTACTACTTGGCCCGACAAGGACATATCGACTCTTGTCCGTTAGTGAGCGATATTCACCAATGTTGGCCGGTTGAACGCGGTCCCTCGGTATCGAGCAGCACAGCGGCCCGATGCGCCGGAGAGGCGCGTCGGGCCGCGGTATCCCGAGGCTGTTGTGGGCTGGTGTTGGGTTCGGGGGTCAGATGCCGAGGGCGTCGATGGCTGCTTCGAGGCGGCGGCGTTCGGCATCGGCGTTCATCAGGTGCAGGTTGGCACCGGCGAAGATGCCTTCGTAGCTGTTGGAGGGGCCTGCGGTGGTGGCGTCCTGCAGCGCCTTTGCGTAGTCCTCTTCAGCCTGGTGGTAGTCCCTCAGGAGGGTGGCTTCGGTGTCGCTGTACGTGCTGGCGGGGGCGTGGAGCTGGTGTTCGGCCACGGGGTTGGGGAAGCCGGGGGCCTGGACGGGGGCCCGCATCGGGTAAATGCCATACTCGTCGCGGCGAATGGGATACCTGAGCCAGCCGGAATAGACGCCAGCGCAGGCACGCATGTCCAGCTTCGTCCACCGCCCTTCTTTGCCCGGGATGGTGGTGGTCTCAGTGTGGCTCTTGCGGACCTCGGTGGTGTGCGTGGTGGTCTTCGACCAGCGGAACGAGGCGGTCGACTTAACGCTGGGCCCGTCCTTCTTTTCCATGCCAGCTTCGGCGGTCAGGCCGAACTCCCATCCTTCCGTGGTGGAGTCGGTCACCGTGATGCTCGCCTCATCGACGTAGGACTTGTTCTGCACACCCTCGAACGGGGTCGACCCGCAGATGAACGGCGCGACCGCCACACGCCTCCCAGCGAAGTGGGCAAGGTCCGCGTCCCCGGCCGACATGACAACGACTGGCCCGTACGGCTTGGCCCAATCAACGGCGTCCTTGAGTTTCTCCGGGGTTCCGATAACCCACTCAGTCCAGTTCTCGTGGACTCGGACAACCTGTCTCTCGTCGATCCCGAACTTCTTGTATGCCTCGGACAGCGGAAACTCGGCCTCGATCTCGGACGCCAGCACGGAGTAGTCCCAGCTCGCCCGGAACGCGGGGCCCTTCCTGAAGTACTCGACCTTGGGGCACCGCTTGAGGTAGATCTCTTCGGGTGCGTTGTAGCCGACCTGGCGGTCGGGCTGGAGACAGTTGTAGATGCCGACACTGATCTGGCCGTAGCTGTCGGGCGTGTAGCCCATGTGTGGTGTCCTTCCGCGTGGTCGTCAAGCCCGCGGGGTGCCTGGGCGGGCCACTTGGCCGCGCCGATCGCGTTCGCGTCATCGTCCGCACGACTCCCGCCACCATCCCCACAGGCTGGTCGTAGGGCGCGGATCTACCATCCCGCAGGGCCGCGACATCAGCCGGGCTCCCCCGCCCGAGTTCACCCCCACGGTGGAACGCGCGTCCCGGCGCACACCGCAGCCAGCCGGCCGGCACTGAGGTGTGGGCGGTCGCCGCACCGGGTGGGTGCGGCGGCTGTGGGTGGGGTCGGCTCGTGGTTCGAGTCAGTCAGCCCGGAGCAGGGCGCGCAGCTCGGTGGTGTCGATGATGTGGGCCCGTGAGGGGAAGACGTGGTGGAGCAGGGTGTTGTGGACTTCGGTGTCTGGGTCGGCGACGCCGTCAGAGAGGATGTAGAGCTGGTAGTCGCGGTCGGCGGCGTCGATGACGGTGGACAGGACGGTGCCACTGGTGCTGATGCCGGAGACGACCAGGGTGGTGATGCCGCGCTCGCGTAGCTGCTGGTCGAGGTCGGTGGTGGACATGCCGCCGTAGCGGATCTTGCGCACGACGATGTCGCTGTCCTGGGGAGCCAGGCGCTCGTGGATGGCAGTGGCAGGGTCCTTGTGGTGCATGACGCGGTGTTGGGCCAGCGGGGCGAAGGACTTGTTGGAGGCCGGGATCGCGTCCCAGTCGGTATCGGTGAAGCCGACGCGTACGTAGGCGATGGTGCCGCCATTTGCGCGAACGTCGGCGATGGCCCCTTCCACACGAGCGAGCAGCGCGTTTCGGTCCTCGCCTTCGGGCACAGAGGCCAGGATCGCGGGCTGGTAATCCATGACGAGAAGAGCGGTGTGGGTGGGGTCAAGCGCGGGGGCAGTGTTCACGCGAGTTCTCCTTTTGGTGTGCCAGGTCGACGCGGACGCGCACCGGCGGACCGGATGCGGCCTGCGGGTGACAAGTTGTGGTGCCTCATGAGTGGCTGCGGGACAGTTCCGGCTCGTGCTGCGGCGTCTGGTCCTGTCGGGGAAGCAGGAGCGGTGTGGTCAAGATGAGCAGTCCTGCGACCGTGAGAGCGGTACGTGGGCTGGTGACGTCGGCGAGCAGCCCGGCGAGTGCGGTGAGGACGGCGATGGACGCCTGCTGGCCGATCGACCAGGCCGACAGGGTGCGGGCGACGAGATGCTTGGGGGTGTGTTCGAGCCGGTAGGTGGCGAGCACCGGGCTGTACAGGCTCATGTTGATGATGATGGCCAGCTCGACAGCCATCACAGTCACGAGGCCGACGACGCCGGGACGGACGAAGGCCAGGCCGATCAGCCAGATGGCGCGCAGGGTCCCGACGGTCCGGAAGACCCAGTGCCGGCCGAAGCGGGCCACGACACGGCGGGCCAGCCGCGAGCCGATGAGCCCGCCGAGGCAGGGGGCGGCGAAAGCCAGGCCGTACTGCCAGGGCGGGAACCCGAGCTGGCGAAGCAGGAGCACCGCCAGCAGCGGCTCGGTGGCCATGATCAGCGCGCCGACGAGCATGTTGTTGAGGTAGAGCGCCCGCAGACCGGGGTGGCCCATGATGTGTCGCCAGCCGTCGAGCAATGCGCTCGCCCGGACGGGGCTCTTGTCGGTCGTCCTCGGCGCTTCCTCTCGGCCGCGGATCGCGGTGATGCCCAGCGCGGAGAGCAGGTATGTTTTCGCCGGGTAGTTGTGGCCCCACTGCGCCGAGGGTGAGTTCTAGACCTCGTCGCAACGCAAGACCCCGAAGGTGTTGCAATGACGAAGAACCGTCGAGGAGTTAGAGGGCCGGGAGGCGAGCCCCAGGTCGACAAGCGTGATCGTTACCTTCGTCTCATGGCGCAAGGGATGAGCAACTCGGCCGCGTGTCGAGAGGTCGGTGTCAACCGCAAGACGGGCAACCGGTGGACCTACGGACGGACGGTGAAGAACCGGACCGGCCAGGACTACGTCTACGCGCCGATCTCCTACAAGAAGCCGGGCACCAGCTCCGACCGGTTCCTGTCCGAGGAAGAGCGCATACAGATAGCTGACCTGCTCTCCGCAGGCCACTCCATGCGCTCGATAGCCCGCCAGCTGGGCCGGAACGCCTCCACGATCAGCCGTGAACTGCACCGCAACAGCAACCCCACCACCGGCGCCTATCAGCCCTTCCAGGCGCAACGCAGGGCCGTCGCCCGGCGAGCGCGGTCCAAGGAGGGCAAGCTCAAGCGGGATCCGGAGCTGAAGGAGTTCGTTCAGCTTCACCTGAGCCGGCGGTGGAGCCCCGAGCAGATCAGCCGCGTGCTGCCGACGGTCAGACCGAGCCCGGGGGGAGTTCTGGGGGTGGGCCGGGCGCACCCTGGGCACCCCGGCCCGCACCGCCGCCGGTGCCCCGGCGTGGCTCCGGCTGGTGTCGGCCCCGCAGGACAAGGCGTCGGGGAAGTTGTGGGACGGCGCCTTGGACGCACAGCACGCCCTCGGCAACCTCGACGGGCACCGGCCCGCGCTCTTGGGCGTGCACGACGCCTACGACGACACCACCGCCTACCGGGCGGAGCTGTCGGCCCGCGTCGACCAGCCGGTCCTGTCAGACGCCCCGATCCTCCGGCACGACCTCCAAATGCCGGACTCCTAGTGGGCCGACCTCGCCGGGACGCTGGAGGAGGTGTCGGTGGTCGCCACCGAGCGCGTGCCCCGCACGCTCCGCCGCGCGCTTCGGGTCCTTGTCGAGGCCGCCCCTTCCGTCGGAGGTCTCCTAGTCGGTGCCACCGTGCCACCGTGCCTCGGGTCACAGGCTGGTGTCTCCTCCTGCGCGGTGTTCCCGTCTTCGGCGGCATCGGAGCTCTCCGCAGTGCGGCGGTAGTAGGGGTGGGTGGAGTCCATCCTGCGGGCGAGGTGGAGGGAGGTGGGGGTGCTTTGGCGGACGTCGGAGGTGATGCCCCGGTTGGTCAGGACGGCGGCGACGGCTCCGATGAGGTCGCAGTCGGCGTCGGGGCTCTGGGCGATGACGGTGAACCGGGTGGCGGTGTGGGCGTAGCCGTTCTTGCTCTGGCTGCCACTGTCGAAGCGTGTCTCGTCCTTGCCGAAGCGGCCGGAGGGGCCGGCGGCCCAGGTACGGGGGACGTTGACGAGCAGGAGGTCGGGGTAGGTGACTGCGCCGTCGTCGGTGGTGAGTTGGAAGAGGCTGTTGGTGGTGTCGGTGGCGCGCCAGGTGCCGTCGCTGGTGCGCATGTGGGCCCCGGTGGGGCGGCCGATGCGTTCCAGGTCGCCGATGACGCGGACGGTGGCCAGGGGGCGTTGGGCGCGGGGGAGGCTGTGGCCGGGCAGCCAGGACGCCAGCCGGGGCATGCCGGGCGGCGGGTCCTGGCCTAGGGCTTCGTCGGTGAGGCCCGCCCAGATGTACTCGGCGGCGTCGCCGTCGACGTAGAGCACCGCGGGGGCTGGTGCGGGGAGTTGGGTGCGGGTGGCGATGAGGGCCTGCTCGACGATGTCCGCGGCGGCGCGGGCCTGGAGTGTCTCGTCCGCGGCGGCGCGGTATCCGCTGACGTCCCAGGCGAGGTCGGCGGCGTGCAGCGCGGTGGTGGCCGGGCTGTGGGGCTGCCACTGCCCGGCCTGGGGGCTGTAGGCCCAGATCTGCCAGGGGGCGTCCTTTCCGCCGGTGGGGCGCATGGCGGTGAGGGTCGCGGTGATCGGTGCCGGTTCGGTGGTGCGGCGCTTGCTGGGTGTGCGGCGCTGGGCGTGGCGGCAGACGTGGATGCCGATGTGCCATCGCCCGCTCGACAGCGTCGCCCGCAAGCAGGCCCGCCTGCTGCAGCACCTGCGTAAATGGCTGCGTGGCAAGCGCATTGGCGTGCGCATCGCCCGCAAAGGCATCGAGTCCAGCAGGCGGTTGGGCCGTCGCAGGTGGGTGATCGAGCGCACGATGTCGTGGCTGTCCGGCTACCGTCGACTCAGCCCACGCTACGAACGAAATCCTCGCAACTACCTGGCCTTCCTTGGCCTCGCTGCAGCCCTCTGCTGCTACAAACGGCTCGTCCGCCTCACCACGCAAGACACGTCTTAGGAACCCTCGCTGCCGCCCCCACCTGCTGGAAGAGGCTCGCTCAAATCATCATTCGGGACACGGTCCTGTTGACTCATCGCGGTGACGAGGGTGGAGGAGATGTGGGCCAGGGCGGGGTCGGCGGCGATGAAGAACGTTTCGACTCCCGCCAGCTCGTGGTTCATGCGGGCCATCGGCATTTCGTAGTCCAGGTCGGAAACACCGCGGACTCCGCGGATGACGACGTCGATTCTGGCTCGGCGGCAGTAGTCGACCAGCAGGCCGCCGGTGTGGGAGTCGACCGTGACGTTGCTCAAGTCAGTTGCTGCCGCGCGGAGCCGGTCCAGCCGTTCCGTGATGGGGAAGCGGCCGGTCTTGTTCGAATTGAACATCACGCACACGACGACCTCGTCGAACAGGAGGGCAGCGCGCCGGAGTACGTCCTGGTGCCCTTGAGTGACCGGGTCGAAGGATCCTGGGAAGAGGGCTCGCATGATCGGAAAGAGTAACAAGCGGCCGCCCCTGGTAGTGAAGTGCCAGGGCAGCCAAATCACCAAGATCAAGCGTGACAGGGAGAACATCTAGCGGGACGGGACAACCGCAACGTCACACGTAGATCACGCGCCACGTAGGACACGCTCTTTAGCTGGCATCTCCCTGCAGTATGCCGCGCCCGCGGGGATGGCCCCGTCTCTGCGGGCGCGCTGTGGTCGATGACTGCAGGGAAACCACTGGTTGAACTCGTCGTCCAGCTGCTCTCTGTGCCCGCAGGGCTCCCCGTACGGGATCAGGCCGCTCAGCCGTGATCCGAGAGCATCCTAAGATGCACTGTCAACTCAACTCGGCCGGTTGAAATATGCGTTATGAGTAGTATGTCGGAATACTTGAAAGTACCGGATATCCCGCCTGCTGCCCGATAAACGCGCAGGTCACGCAGTCTGCTCCCCGCACGCGCGGGGATGGTCCCTGGGTGGCAAGCCCACCGCTGAGACCCTGGAACTGCTCCCCGCACGCGCGGGGATGGTCCCCCCGGACAGATCGAGGAAACCCGCAAGGCGCACTGCTCCCCGCACGCGCGGGGATGGTCCCTCGTCGTGGACCGGCTGATGTCGAACCTGGTCCTGCTCCCCGCACGCGCGGGGATGGTCCCGAGGCCGGGGCCCGCGTGCCTGGCCAGGGCGGCTGCTCCCCGCACGCGCGGGGATGGTCCCATGAGGCCAGCGAACCGGACATCGACTGAGTCAGGCCGCGGGCGGTGGCGTTTCAGCTGGTCGGCCTTACCGGGTCGGGTAAGACGACGTACGCGAAGCGGTAGCCGGAGCAGGCCGGGGTGGTCCGCCTGTCGATTGATGAGCTGGGCCGCGGCGAGGAAGCCGTAGGCTCGTCGGGGTGATAAAGACCATCGTCTTCGACGTCGGGGAAACCCTCACCCGTGACGACTGCTATTGGAACTTGTGGGCTGACTGGCTTGGCATTCCTCGCCACACCCTGTCTGCGCTCGTCGGCGCGGTCGTCGCCCAGGGACTGGACAATGCCGAAGCCCTCCGGCTGGTACGCCCCGGGATCGACCTTGCCGCCGAGTACCACGCTCGCGAAGCCGCCGGTAAGGGTGAGTGCCTCGACGAGAGTGACCTCTACGACGACGTGCACCCGGGGCTCTCGGCGCTCCGGCAGCTCGGCGTGCGGGTCGTCATCGCGGGCAACCAGACTGGCCGCGTGGGGGAGCTACTGCGCGGGTTGGACCTTCCTGCAGATGTGATCGTGACCTCTGCGGAATGGGGTGTGGCGAAGCCGCAGCCGGAATTCTTCCACCGGGTGCTGGAGGTAGCCCAGGCGGCTCCGGATGAGACTCTGTACGTGGGCGACCACCCGGCGAACGACATCTTCCCTGCGAAGGCGGCCGGGTTGCGCGCGGCGCACATCCGCCGAGGGCCATGGGGACATCTATGGGCCGACGCCCCGGAGGTAGTCGCGGCTGCAGACTGGCGAATCGACAGCCTCACGCAGCTTGTCGACATCGTCCGGGCCTGACCGAGATACGCGGAAGGCCTAGCCAGCAGATCCGGGCAGGCCTTCACGTACGCGCAGCGTTTCCGCGCGGGTACGGTTCGGACCGGATGCACCGAACTGGAGCCAGTATGCCCGTACACACCAAGGGCGGAGTCGGCGGTCGGATCGCCTACTACCGCAGCGTCATGCGCCCGAAGATGACGCAGCAGCAGCTTGCCGATGCGGCCAATGTCGCGCTCGGTACGATCCGTAAGATCGAACGCGGCGAGCGTGGCATCAGTGATTCCACCCTTGAAGCGATTGCGGACGCGCTTGGTGTCGATCCCATCCGCCTTCGAACTGACCGTGGCCCAGGGCAGACCCGTGTCCGCGATGCGCTGCCGGCGCTGTCCGCCGCGATCGCTGCTTATGACCTCCCTGAGGACGGCCCGGTCCGGTGCCTCCGAGAACTACGTGCGGCCGTCGCCGAGGCTGAGCGCTGGCGGCTGGCCGCCCAGTACACGCGCATCGTGCGCAAGCTGCCCGACCTGCTCGTCGAACTTGCCCGCGCCTATCACCAGGCTGCGACCGGAGGGCGAGCCGAGCTGGCCGGACTCCTTGTCAGGGCCTACCGTTCGGCCGATGCCGTCGCCTACAAGTTCGGTGCCCGTGACCTGTCTGCACGCCTGATCGAACTCATGCGCTGGGCGGTCCCCGAGATCGGTGACCCTCTCCTGATCGCCTCTGTCGCCTACGTACGGACCGAGACGTTCTTCGCCGCGCACGCCCACGCTTCCGGATTGCGAGCGCTGGAGCAGGCCCTGGACGTCGCACCCGCCCCCAGCGCGGCCCCCAAGGTCGCGGCACGAGGCGCCCTCCATATGCGGGTCGCTGTCATCGCGGGCCGGGCGCGCGACGTTGCTGCCGCAGCCGCCCACCTTGACGAGGCGCGAGCGCTGGCCGATCGGGTGACAGAGAACGTGTACTGCGGCACCGAGTTCGGGCCCGACTCCGTGCGCATTCACGAAGTGTCCGTGGCTGTCAGCCTCGGAGACGAGCATGTCGGCCGAGCCCTGAACGTCGCTGGCGAGTGGAAGCCGCCCAAGGACCTTCCGGCTGAACGCCGCAGCGGCTTCTACATCGAACTTGCCCGCGCTCAACTGTGGTCCGGACTCGCGGACGACGCCTTCGAGTCGCTGAAGGTCGCCCGCCACATCGCTCCTCAGCACACGCGCGAGCACCCCTGGGTGCGTGAAGATGCCGCCACGTTGCGGCGGCTGAAGCGCGCCGACGCCGAGAGCCTCACGAACTTCACAGAGTGGTGCGCCGCCATCTGAGCGAGCCACCCCAGCTACCCCTCGCCGGGGTACTTGTGGCCTCTGCATGCCCCCACCATCTGTTGCACGCGTAGGAACCAGCAGATGGGAACCGAGATGGCCAACGCGCTTCGGCTCACCCCGATGGTCATCGACGGGCCCGTGAGCATTGCCCGGCTGCACGGCGAAGCGTGCTTCGACTGTGGAACCGTCGGCAAGACCCTGCGCGCGGCGGGACACGTCGTCGTCCGTGGCAACAGCCGCGTGTGGCAGGTCGCCATGTGCGGATGCGGCAGCAGGACGGCCGCCGCGTGAACGCCATCGGAGCACCTGACAGACCCCGGCGACCGCGAGAACGGCCCCGGGGCACGGCCGACGCTACGAGGGAGCGCCAACATGAGGAACGGTACAGACAGGACGCCCGAGTGGGCAGTCCGATGAGCAGCATCATCCATGAGATCCCGCCCCAAGCGCTGGAAATCCTCGCGCTTCCCGACCTCGCCACAGGCCTTCTGACGGCAGAGCAGGTCCGCGGCGCTACCTGCGTATGGTGCGGCGCCTCCCTCAACGCCGAGACCGCGATCGACTTCGGCTCCCGCTCCGGAACCCTCGCGGGAGTTGTCGCCCTCTGGTACCCCCGCGGCTGCGCGGGATGCATCCGCAAGGCCGCCCTCACCGAGTACAACCAGCACCCGCGTACGTGCGAGCAGTGCGTCGACGCCCCCGCCCTCTGCGACACCCGCCGGACCCTGCGCCGCCTTGCACTGGAAGGACGGGGATGAAGTTCTGCGGTCGCTGCGACGAGCAGATCAGGCCTGGCGAGGAGTACACGACGCACGACGTCCACTCGGCGTCCGCTGGAGGGATCACCGTTCTCTGGTATGTCAGGCCGTGCAGGCGGGGCCAGCTCCAGAACGTCCCATCCGAGCAGAAGCCCACGCGCCAGTACCGCTGAGGCGTGTCTCAAGACCCCCGCCTCGCCGTGTCCAACGAGACGCCGGTGAAGGGGGCACCCGCCCGTCGGGGGTCGCAAGCCTCCGGCGGGGCAGCATCACCAAGACCTTCACTGCAGCCGCGGTTCTGCAGCAGGTCGAGAGCGGTCAGATCGGTCTCGACACACCAATCGGTCGGTACCTTCCGAAGCTGGTTCCCGGAGAACGCGGTGACGCGATCACGGTCCGGATGCTGATCAACCACACCAGCGGCCTCGCCGAGTACCTCCCGTACGTCTACCCCTCCCTCAAGGCGGCCGACGCCGGGCCCGAGAGCCCGGACGACCACCGGCTCACGCAGTTCGACCCCACTGAACTCATCGAGACGGGAGTCACTGCACCTGCCGTCGAGCGCGCCGGACTCCGGGACACCGAACTCCCCGCCGGACCGTACGTCAACGGGCCGCACTCGCAGCTCTACGAGGCGTGGTTCGGCATGATCGACCCACCGCGCGACTACAGCGTCTACGACATGCCATGGGTGGGTCCGGCGGCCTCGCTGATATCGACCGCCACGGACCTCAACCGCTTCTTCGGCATGCTGCTGGCCGGGGAGATCGTCAGTCCGTCGTCGCTGGCGCAGATGCAACACACTGTCCCGGTCGTCTCCCAAGAGGGAAATACGATCGACTACGGCCTCGGTGGCTTTGTTCACGGGTAGCGACAGCAGTTATTCAGGTGGTTGGGGTCGAGAGTAGGCTGCATCGGTCATGGACACGCACGCCGAACCCGAGCAGACGCGGCACGGCACGACGCAGACGCGGCACGGTACGACTGTTTCCGGACCGCCGATCCGGCAGCTCTTCCGGGACGTCATCGCCGACCGCATGCCGGGCTGCGGGCCGCCCCAGGCGGTGATGCTGTTCGGCTCCGAGATCGACCCTTGCTGGGACGACCGGAGCTTCCTCGTCGACTTCTACAACGAGATCCTGCACCAGGACACATGCCAGCCCGCCACCGCCGACGGCCTCGCCCTGATCGCGGCCCTCGCCCTCGACGAGCGGATTCCCGCCCCACAACGGTTCCAAGCCGTCGGCCTGCTGTTCAGCGCGGCCACCGTCGCTGAGCGCCACCTCGCCGAGACTTGGCCGGCCACCCCACAACATGCCGATCCCGGCAGCGACGCCCGGGCCCGCAGCGCGGTCCAGGCTCACGTTCCCCATCTGCTGGCCCGCTGGTCGGCCGAATGCCCTGCGGTTCGCCTCGCCCTCGCCGGCCTCGCCGTCGTCTTCCCGACGGACCGTACCCTGCCCGCCCTGACACCGCGGCTGCGGACCTTCATGCATCAGCACCCCCGGGGAACCGACATCGGCGACTACGTGCGGTTCGTCCTCGTGCTGGCCGCCCGGGGCGACGACCGGATCCTCGCGGCGACAGAGAAGCTCACTGACGCCTACTGGACGGGAACAGCGCGCGGAGTGCCGACACGGGCACGAGCCCTCCACCTCCTTGGCCAGATGCTGACCAAGGTCGGAACCGAACTGACCCGAGCACCCGCCGGTCAGTGACAGACGCACCGCACGTCGCTCGCGCTGCTATCTCTCATGAACATTCACGGGCCCCAAGAGCCGCAAACGTTGCCCAAACCGGCGGACAACGCTGCCCCGAAGTGAACGAAGCCAGCCTCGGCCTGCACCCGATGGATGGTCCCGGTCAGGGCACCTTCTGGGGCCATGGCGGCACGGTCTGGGGTGGTGGAGCGCTAGCCATGACCCGCGCCGACGGCAAGCGGCAGATGTCCCTCGCGGTGAACCTGCAGAGGTGGAACAGGCTCGACTCCTCCGGCAAGCCGCAGCCCCATCCCATCGACGACGCGCTTGCGACTCTGTACCGCGTGGCGATGTACGGCTGACCGGGCCGCCTGCTGAACCCTTGGCTGCTCTCATTCCTCTTCGTCCTCGTCGAGACTGCACGCACCCGGGTCGCGCAGCGGGCGCAGGTCGCCATCGACCGGGATGGAGGCGCGAAAGCTGTAGCGGCCGAGCACGTTGACGTTGGCGTGCTTGAGCGGGGAGATGCGGGCGACGTCCTCGTCCAGGACGTCGTGCTCGCGCTCCTCGGCGGGCAGTGCCCGCAACTCCTCGACTGCGGCGCCCAGACAGCGGGTCGTCCACAGCACTGCGGCTTTCAGCATCAGGCGGAGCGTGCCGAGCTGGTCCTCCTGCCCCGTCCGGTACGGCTGCATGCTCTGCCCGCGCTTGCCGTGGCAGATGTCCCGGGCGAGCTTGTGGCGGGACTCCTGCACGGTGAGATGCCGGTTCATCTGCCGGCGGTAGGTGTCGTCGACTGGATCGACCACGCGCAGCAGGTGCAGGGTCTTGGCGATCCGCCCGTACTCGGCGAACGCGGTGCCCAGCGGGTTGGGGCGTCCCTCGCGGCTGAACATCCGCAGCAGGTCGTATGCCCGTACTTGCCCGGTGACCAGGGAGCCGACCACCCGCAACATGTCCGGCCAGTGCGTGTTCACCTTGTTCAGGTTCACCTTGTTGCAGGCCAACGGCTCCAGCGGCCCGTACCCGCCGGTGTCCACGCCCGGCATCTCCGCCCGCCAGAACCGCTGGTCGGCCAAATCGCGGAAGCGGGGCGAGAGCTCAGCGAGGCCCGCATGGTTCCAGGCTGTGCCCTTTCCATGCCTGCTTCACCAACTCCCGGACCAGCAGCCGTGACGGGGCTTGGCTACGCCCTCGAGGAGGAGAAGCCAGCAGAGGCCTTCTTCGACGGGACGCAGACGCTGCCGTTTGCCGTCCTGCAGCACTTCGTGGCGACCGTAGTCTCACGGCTGCCAAGCACGGGATTGCAAAGCAGCCGTCCCGCGGCGCAACAAGCTCCCGAGCCGACATCACGAGTTCAAGTTCAGTAGTCTGCCCCGCCCGGCTGCTGGCTCCTCCACCCCTCGTCTGCTACCGCCGACTCGCCAATGCGGATTCGTTGTTACTGATCCGAAAGGCTGCAGTCATGACGAAGGCCCACACAAAAGTGAAGGTGGGCCTTGGCCGAGTGTGGGGTTATGCCTGTGGGGCGAGCTGGCCGGCCTTCGCTGCCGCGATGAATACCTGGAAGTCGGCGGTGAAGAGGTTCAGTGCTGGACCGGTGGGGTTCTTGGAGTCTCGCACCCGGACGCCACCGGCGAGCTCTGCGATCTCCAGGCAGTCGGAGCCGGTGCCGCTGCCCGAGTAAGACGACTTGGAGTAGGCGTCCTCGAAGACCTGCTGATCCGCGAGGATGGACTTGTCACGCACGGGACATCTCTTTCCTGACGGTTCTGATCATGTCCATCGACTCCATTGGGTCTACGGACAGGGCCCGCATGGCGTCGAGGTAGTAGCGCGCTTCCCGAACGTCCTTGGGTGACTTGCGGAGGAGCATGTGCGTCATGGAGTCCAGCACCGCGATAGGTGTTTCCCCCTCGCCGGCAAACTCAAGAAGATGCATGGGGTACACCACCGTGGCAGGAGCCGAGCGCGGGATGATCCGGTAGGTCACTTTATGGCTCTGTGCATCCTGAATCAGCGAGTCGAGCTGTTCGACCATGATGCTCCTGCCACCCACTTCCTGAGTCAACGCGGCCTCGCTGATGATGACTTCAAGAGTTGCCGGCCGTGGCCTCTCCAGTACAGTCCGGCGGTTGCGTCGCAGCGAAACGGATCGCTCCAACTGGTCAACCGTCAACACTGAGCTGGCGACAGACTGGGACCATGCGAGGGCATACTTGGCGGTTTGCAGCAGGGCGGGGATGGTCCCGACGGCCGACGTCGTGATGCGTGCCGCAGCGTCTTCGAAAGCGATGAACTCGATCAGACTTTCGGGGAAGTCATCCTGGAACTCGGTCCACCAAGCGCTCGCGATGGACATGCCCTCGGACCGCATCGTCGACAGCGTTGCCTTGGTGACGGCGTCCATGCGGAGGAACTTGCAGATCGTCTGCCACTCGTCGTCTTTCGGCCACGACTGACCGCGTTCGATCTGCGAGTAGCGGTGGTATGTGCTGCGCCCCAACTCCTTGGCCACATCAATCTGTTGGACCCGCTTGCCGTCTCTGAGCGTGCTCTCGCGGACACGCTTCAGTTCTTGGCCGAAGCGCTGGCGTGCGGCGACGGTCGCGGTGTTGACCGCCATGGTCATCCCTCCCTTCCGAGGGTCGGTGGCTCTGCGCAGCGTAGCGCGATGGCACTCGACCGTGGCTCTTCCGGGGGGAATTCAGGCTTCAAGGTTGCGTACGCAGTTGCATACGCACAACACTGGGCGTCACGCACCGAATGGATCTCGTGGCGGTGCGTGATCGTCTTGCGCGGCTGCCCGAAGGCCGCGTGCTGGAGGCTGCCATGCGCACAGAACAGCACTACACGCAAGACGCGTTCGTAGCGAGAGTTGCCTTTGCACGCAGGCCGGACGCTGTGGCGTCAGCCCGTGACTGGGTCAGAGAGGTGTGCCGCATGGCGGGCGGCACACCGGCTCAGGTCGAGACCTGCGAGCTATTGGTCAGCGAACTCGTCACGAACGCGGTTGAGCACGCCGCCGGTGAGCGGGTTGAGGTCACGGTGTGGCCTTCTCCGCTCCATATCGACGTGAGAGATGGCTCGTCAAAGGAGCCGGACATACGGGGGGCTTTGAGTGACGACGACGAGCACGGCCGGGGGCTGCTTCTGGTCTCTTCCCTCTCCTCGCGATTCGAGGTAATCCCTGTCGAAGACGGGAAGATCTGCAGATTCTGGATTGATGGGGATGGGCCTGGAGCGGCGCTCGTCGATGAACGCCCCACCCAGGAGTGACAGGCCGAACCCTCTGAAGTCCTCCCGCAGGGCGATTCCCCCCAGCCCTGAGGGGACCTGCTGTCATCGAGGGCAGTAGGAACAAGTGCACAGCCCGGTCCGCATTGTCAGAACGCTGGTGGGCCGGGCCGTGCATGCCAAGTCGATTCGAATACAGACCAGTTGGGGCCACACAAGCTGATGCCGGAAGGTGAAGCTCCTCGTGCCGTTCATGCCCCAGGTCTCATACCTACAAGTCGGCCCCCGGTCGGGGCCTTCGAAGCTTCCGACCGGGGGCCACGTCAGATGGAGCTGACGCATGGAACAGAGTACTGATCGCTCCCCAAGCTTGGCCCGGGACGTCACGGATGAACACAGGTCCAAGGCGGCGCGGCTGCTCGCGGATGTCGCACGGACCCTCGCGATCGAGGATCCGACCGGCCTGGTGGACCCGTTCCGCTTCGCGGCCCTCGTAGGGTCCCGCGCGTACGGGCAGGCGGGGCGGAGCTGCCACGGTGGTGGACAGACAGTGTCGCGCGTGGCATTGCGTGCGGTGGGTGACATCCCCGCGGGCGTGACTCGTGAGGAGTTCTCGGTGCAGGTTGCCCAGACTGCGGGTGAGTTGGGCTACGACTGGAGTGCTGACGACAACCAGCCCGCCATTCCGCAGCGCGACGTTCCTGGTGTGCGACCTTCGGACGAGTTGTCCGAGATCCCCGCTCCGCGCCCGGAGCCGGGTGCGCGGTGACAATCGACTAACTGATCGTTTCAGATTGGAGTGCCTGGCCAGGCGGTTGCGTGCTGCGAAGATGCGATCCTGGCTGGGCAGTGGGGGACGGGCGCCCGATGGCGCAGTTGCAGCTTGCATAGACTGGCTGGCTCATCCCACAGACACCGCGACGAGGGTCAGACCATGCGCAGCAGCACCAGGATCCGCCTGATCGAGCCCACCGACGCGGCCCCGATCGCCGCGCATCGTGTGCGGGACGTCGAGGCTTTCCGGCCGTGGGAACCGGTCCAGCCAGCCAACTTCTTCACATCGGAGGGCCAGGCGGAGCGGATCGGCAAACTACTGGCGGGATACCGGGCCGGTACGGTCTGGCCGGGTGTGGTGCTCGCCGACGATCAGGTGATCGGGCAGGTCACCATCGGAGGCGTCCTACGGCAGCCGCACCTGCGCCGAGGCTCCCTCGGATACTGGATCGCCACCGTGGCCCAGAATCAAGGGCACGCCGGGCGCGCAGTCGGGCTTGCGCTCCAGGTGATGACGGACGAACTCGGGTTGCACCGCGCCGAGGCGTCCACCAATCTGGACAATCTTCCTTCGCAGCGGGTGCTGCGGCGCAACGGGTTCAGCCCGTACGGTGTCGCGCACTCCTCGATCTTTCTCGATGGGAGCTGGCGGGACGGGCTGCTGTGGGAGCGGATCCTCGGCGACTGACCGATCTTTCACGAAGATGTCCGCAGGCGGCGTAGGCACATGAGGCTGCAGGCCAGTTCGAGCAGTCCCTGATGGAGGTCAGCTCGTCTTTCGTAGCGGATGCGGAGTCGTTTGAACTGGTGAAGCCAGGAGAAGGCGCGCTCGACCACCCAGCGGACTTTGCCCAGTCCAGAGCCATGGACGACACCGCGCCATGCGATCAGGGGCTTGCGTCGAGCTCCAGCAGGTCGGCGCGGCGCAGTTCGCCCGACAGGGTGGCGTGCAGGCGGGGCCAGACGCCCGCCTCAGTCCAGTCCCGCAGCCGGCGCCAGGCCGTCACACCGGAGCAGCCCACACTCTCCGCAGGTACGTCACGCCAGGCGACACCGGTCCGCAGTATGTACATAACGCCCGCAAGCGCCGTTCGGTCGGGAACATGCAACCGCCCCGGATGGTTACGGCGCCGTTCGGGAGCAGGGGGCAACAGCGGAGCCAACCGCTCCCACGGGTCGTCAGGAACAAGATCAACTGGCACCCGGACACCCTGCCGACCAAGGATGCCGAGCACAGCCCACAGCTCAAGTCAATCTGAAACGATCCAGTAAAGGCTGTCCTCAAGATTCAGCAGTACTTCCGCCGGAACGTGCGTTCTCTCGCGCGGACATCACACTGCGGGCGGCAGGTCGGGGACGTCGGCTACCCCGAGGAGCAAGACGTGGTGGCCGACGGGCTTGGCCACGCCCTCGGTGACCCTCTCGACGTCCAAGCGCAGCCGGATGCGGCCAACTCCCTCGCCGTTGGCGGCAAGGTCGTGTTCCAGTTCGTCGTCGAGGCGGTCCAGGGCGGCCTCGGCCGCGGCGTAGTCGGCCAGGTCACGGGCGAGGAGTCGGCGGGTGGTGGTGTCGCGGACCTGGTAGCTGGGCATCGGGGCTCCCCCTCGGCGTTGGGCGATCAGGTGGTGGGGTCGGTGATCGCACGTGCCGCGTTCACGGCGCGCGACCAGACGTCGGGGCTACCGCCGTGCGCGCGGGCGAGGGAAGCAGCAAGTCCCCGGATGTCGCCGCGCTCGCGCAGGGCATCCAGGGCGATGGCCGCCCGCCGGTCGGCTTCCGAGCGGGCCGGCGCGGCCGCGGGTCGGTGCTCGAGGGCGTTGCGTACGACGTACTCCCAGGACCTTCGCGGCCCGCCGTACTGCATGCTGAGCTCCGCGGCCAACCCTGGGTGGTGGCCGTCGCGGTCGATCGCCTCGGTGGCGTACTGCTCGGCGAGCTGCGTGGCCGTGAGCGGCTCATCGCCGGCGCGGGCGCTCAGTTCGGCCGCGAGAGCCTCCTCGAGGGCGGAGGGGCGACCGACGGCTGCGTCGGCCTGAGGCCCAGGACGGCGGCCGGCCTTGCCGAGCTTGTCCCCGGTGCGCTTGCGGTCGAAGTCCTGTAGGTCGCCGACGCGGAAGCCGGGGATCATGCGGCCGGTCGGGCCTTCGACCGGCTCCGCGAGGGGCTTCGGGAAGTAGTCGGGGTTGTCCTTCAGGTACTTACGGATCGCCGAGGCTCCGCTGAAGCCCAGCCACTTGGCGGCCGTGTTGATGGAGACGATGTCCTCCGGGTCGGCCTGGTATAGCTCAGGGTCGGCCTTGAGGATCTTGCTCGCCTTCTCCTGCTGGAACCAGGTGTAGAAGCCGCGGAACTGCTGCTCGTCGTAGAAGTCGGTCCCGTCGATGCGCTCCTTCTCCGGGTGGCGGTGCTCCTCCGGCTGTTCAAGCCGGATCTTGTACCAGCGGGCCGCGGTGCCGACGCTGGCGCCGGCGAACTCGCGGATCCAGTCGCGGTTGACCACGGCACGGTCGCCGACGACGCGACGCTGCGGGTTCAGGGCCTTGGACATTGCACTCTCCGGTTCGGATCGCGGCCCTATACTGAGGGCTTGCTCCTCTTGTTCCTCCGGTGCTCACGCGCCGGCGGCGAGTCGAGTTGGTGATGGTGGTCGGCGGGACGTTCGGCCGGGGTTGCCGCTCTGGGTCGACACCCTGTCAGAGGGTGCCTTCCGCCGCCCACCGCTTTTGCCGCTTGTTTCGCGTAATCAATATGACGCTCTTAATGGGTGGCTGTCAATCTCGTTGGCACCCAGAGCACGTCACGACCGGCTGCGGCGATGCGCGGCCCACTTCCGCTCGAAGTGCTGCACCTTCTTGTCCTGGACGTGGAACGGGGCGGTGACCATCAGTTCCCCCACGGTCGGAAGTGCCGACCCGTGCCGTTGGACCCACGCCCGTGCCCTCCCGTAGCGCTCGTAGACCTCGACCGGGACACCGCGCCGCTCCGAGACGCTCTGCAGCCTCCGGCCGAGAGCGGGTGTCCGGCCCACGTCGACCCGCCAGCTCGACACCGGCGCCGTCGGTGCGGGATGCGGCGGTCATGCGGCCGCTCCCCCCTGGTCGGCCTTCGGGTATGGGCAGAGGTGGCGGTGAGCCGGCAGCCGGTACACGGCCCGATGTAGGGCCGCGTACCTGTGGTTGCCCCCGTGGGCTACGACCCCCGCGCGCCGACGGCCTGCAGGGCCTCCTCCATCCACCCTCGGCCGGGTTCACCCTCGCCACGGGGGCGACCAGGCGCCGTTCGACACCGCCGCGGCCGCGCTCGCCGTTGCGGACCTTGGACATCGCGCGGTCGGAAGCGCGCGGGTTCCGAAATTCCTGAACGTGGGGAAGCCTGAACCCGCGTGCCGGTTAATGGCTGTAGCGGTCCCGCGCGCAGTTCCGGTGAAGCTGGCGGGATCCGCTTTCCGAGCGTTCGCCGCGCCGATCCAACTGGCTAGCCCGCAGGCCAATGTGAGTTCGGCCTTCCGTCATCGCCCATGTGCGCCCGCTGCCAGATCCCGTTCCAGTTGAACGGGGTTTCCGGCACGCACCGGTGCCGCTGCCCGCACGGACATGGCGTCAGCACCCACGCGCACCCACGGCACAGCTCGGCCCAACCGTGCCCGGTCGAGCTCAGCACTCGCAGTCCCTCATCCCCACAAGCCGGGCAGCCGGGCGGCTCGGCACCGTCCAGAATCGCGTTCTGCCGCCGGACGTACTCGGGCAGCCGCAGCGACGGGTGGCGAAACGGGTCTTCGAACCAGGCACGGTTCGGGCTTTCCCACCAGCTCCGCAGCCACCACGGTCGCGGATCCGGTACGGCCCGCCGCCCGGCCCGCTTCTCTGCCCGGCGTTGCGCGGCGTACTCCTCCGCTCGCGCGAGCCACAGCACCCGCGCCTCGTGCAGTTCCTCCACCGCCCGCGCCAGCGCGTCCGGGTCCGCCTCCAGATGCCGGGGGATCGCGGCGCTGAGCGTGAGGTGGTGGTACGTCGCCCGCAGACCGTAGGGAGCAAAAACGGCGAGGCAGGTGCGCAGCGCGCTGTGCCGCCGGTGGAGGGGGAGGCGGCCGTCGTGCACGCGCGTTCGGTGGGTCAGGAAGCTGGTCATGGTGTGGGCGCCAGGTCCAGTGCCCGTGCCAGGGCGGCGGTGACGGCGGCAGCGTGGGCCGGCAGGTGTTGTTCAGCCCAGATCCCGGCAAGGCTGAGGAAGTCCTGCAAATCCTGCTGGGCGTCGGCGACGAGCCTGCGTACCTGGTCTACCGACAGCTCGATCACCGGGCTGTCGTCCGTCCCGTGGGCATCGAGCGTGAGCCGGACAATGTCGTTGACGCGTTCGGCCACCGAGGATGGATCGTGGCCGAAGTAGGCGCAGCCGGTACCGTCGAGCACCTCCAGCCAGTCCCGCCAGGCCTCCAGGCCGATGCAGCAGCCAGGCTCGACGAAGACGGTGTCGGTGGCGTTGTCGGCCACCCGGAAGCCGCCGGCGGCGAACAGGTCAGGCGTGGTGAGCAGCCCGTGCAGGAAGGTGCCGAGTGGGTCGGTCGGGCACGGCCCGTGCTCCTCCTCCGGCTCGAAGTCGTTGCAGTCGGCGATCCGCATAACGGCCGTGCCGACCTCCGCCTGAGTCAGCTCCCCGTTCAACACGAGGTAGCCACATGACTCGCGTTCGCCCACCGGCCAGAGCGCGAAGCCGTCGGCAGTGGATATCTCCAGAACGGGCTGCATCACAATCACATGGGGATGATGCCGGACTCACTGCTTCGTCGCCACGGGCTTTCAGCAGCGGCATTGGGCTCGGAGCGGGCCCGCTACCTGGGCAGTTTCGCGGTGGGCTCCGGGCAGGCGGTGCTGACGTAGCGCATGGCGGTCTGCTCAGTGATGCCGAACAGGCGCATCAGCCGGAGCGGGGCGGCGCAATCTGCCGCCTGATTGAGGATGCGGTCCTGGCGCAGACCGCTCAGCGTCAGCCCGCGGGGGAGGACTCCGCGGAGAAGCCCGATGGTGACCGCCGGGTGGTCCGGGTCAACCGCGGTCTTCTGGCCGACCAAGAGGCGGGGATTGGCCGAGGCCAGCCACCGGCGATGGCGGTAGGTGATTCAGTCCGCGGCGATCTGGTGGGTGAGCTTCTCTAGGTAGAGGGTGTGCCGCAGCAGGCCCCTCCGCACTTCCAGGGCGCCGCGGGGCAGATCGAGGCGACTGGATTGCAGACTCCGGATCTCGCTGCCGGGCAGGGCGTGGATGGCAGCCAGGGCTACGGCGGCGTCTCTGTCTGGTCGAGCAGACCCATCAGGCGGTCGGAGGGGATGGATCTGGGAAGGCCAGTGAGGTCGCCGACGGGGAGGTCCCGAGCCGGGTTCTGGAAGATCACCCGTCGGCTCTTGAGCGCGCGAAACAGACTGCGCAGGACAGTGGCAAGACTTCGGCAGGCCATACCGGACAACTCCGCCACGGCGTCGTCGACGTGGTCTTCGTGACCTGGCGCAGAGAGAGCTCACTCCGACCGTCGCGGTCCAATGGGTGAGGGCCGGCTGAAGACGGGCGAGGTAGCGGCGGATGCCGTCGTACCCGTGTGGCTCTCCTTCGCGTCGGCCCTGCTCGCGCAGGACCTCCACCCACGTGCGTACCTCGGTCGCGACCGGATCCGAAAGCGCGGTGAGGACCGACTCGACCTACATCTCATCCGCGTCCCGATGCAGCTCGGGGTCATCCACCAGCAGATCCTGGGCACGCAGGAACTGGCAGACCGGCTTGGCTGCGAGGTTCACGTCGATGCGGCTGTTCGACTCCGTCCCTCACCGGTTGAGGCGGTTCCGTGATCACCTCAACGAGCTCTTCAGTACGAGCGAGAGCCTGTTCATCCCCAACGACACCAGTGCCTACGAAGCCTCCGAAGATCCTGATGATGCAGGTCGCGAGACCGGGGAGTTCGTTCCGACGGACGCCGACGGCTGTGACGCTGATGACGCCGACGCCGCAGAAGTCCCGCGGGCCTTCGACACCCGGCGGTTCCGCCGGACCCTGGCCTGGCACATCGCCCATCAGCCGTTCGGCGTGGTTGTCGGCGCGCGCCAGTACCAACATGCCCGAACGGTCATGTCCGAAGGATATGCGGGGACTTCAGAGTCCGGCTTCGCCGAGGAGGTCGCGGCGAACGAAGCGGTGGCGCGCATGGACTACCTCGAAGACATCTACCGGGACTGGAACGACGGTGGCGCGTCCATCGGAGGGGCTGCCGAGCGTATCTCCGCCGAATTCGAGCGTATCCGCCGCGAGCTGGGCGACCTGCCAGGCGTCGTTGCCTCTCCGGCCCGGCTCCGCACCATGCTGGAGCACTTGGCCAAGACCTTGCACCCCGGCGTCCTCAACGACTGCTTCTACCAGGCGTCGACGGCGGTCTGCCGCAAGCGGGCCAAGGCGGCCGGGTGGCCCTTGCCGCTGTACAACATGTGCCTGATCTGCCTCAACGCCCGGCGATCCACGATCCACGTCCCCTGGCTGCGGACAGCACGGGATCAGGCTCTGTCCGCCCTGGACATGCAGAAGAAGGACCGTGAGGCACTACCCCGGCTTCAGGTCATCGACGGACTACACCGCGGAACTCGACGACCTGCTCGCAGGTCTGCAGGCAGAACAACCCGAGGAAGGCCGGCACACCGCGTGCACGAGGAAGCGGACCTGAGGATCCGGCAGGCCTTCGACCGCCTGCGCCACGGGGGTCGTCGCTGACGGACATTGACCAGGCGCTGATGGGCGCCTTCGAACGGCTGATGCACGGCCTGTCCGAGACCACCGACGGCAAGATCACGATCGTCAATGCGTGCGCCGAAGCCGAGGTCTCCCGCGCTTCCTTCTACCGCTCGCCGGTGGCGCAGGCGGTGAAGGAGATTCTGAAGGCGCCGCAGACCCAGCGCCCGGAACCGGAGGAACTGCAGGCGGAGGTATCCCGGCTGAAGAAGGCGGAGCGCGAGCTTCGCCGAGAACATGCCTCCGCGGTCCGCGAGCTGAAGGACACCCTGGCCGCCTACGCCAACGAGATCCAGGTCCTGACCTTGCGCCATGCCGAGCTGGAGACCCAGAACGCCCGCCTCCTCGAACGGCTGCGGCAGTCCGGGGACAACGTCGGTCGCGGTCCTTCCGGCCCCGAGCGTTCCTTCGCCCTGACCGTGGGGATCTACCTGCCAGTTCGCGCGGCCTTCAGCGGTGTGACTAATGTGTCGTGCGCCAGGCATATGCGACCTGCCATGGGGGGCTCAACCCTCACCTGAACGGGTTGCATGGACCTTTGTCCTGGCGGAGCACCGTCCGGGCGAGTGGGTATGCGAGCTATCTGGTGATGCGCGAGCTGGACGAGACGGCCGCGGGCGGCCCGATGGGGGCCCGCCTGGCCGTCTGGCGTCGCCGCCGGGAACTGACCCGGGATGACCTTGCCTCCCGTACCGGCTTGGAGCTCGATTACCTCGCCGGGCTGGAGACGGGCCGGGAGTGGGTGGACCGCCGCGGCCGACTGGCGGCACTGGCCGCCGCCTTGCGGCTGGATGTCGCGGACCTGACCGGGCAGCCCTACCCGCCGCGCGGGGAGGAGCACGCGGCGGTGCGGGCGGTCGCCTTCCACCTGCGGCGCAGCCTGGTCCGCCGACAACCGGACAGGGCCCCCGGCGTGCCGCTGGAGGAGCTGGCGGAACGGACCCGGGCCGCCGCACGGGCCGATGCCGCGGGCGACGAGCACCATCTCGCGCTCGCGCTGCCGGAGTTGATCGAGGCGGCTGACCGCGCGCTGGCCGCCGCTGCGGGGCCCGGCCGGGTAGAGGCGGTGCGGCTGCGTGTGAACGCGCATGTGCTGGCCGCAGGCCTGCTTCGGCGCCTGGGCTACAGAGATCTTGCGTGGATGCTGCTGCACCGGGCCCGTCCTGGCACGCGCGAACCGCTGCCGGTGCTGGTCGAGGAGGTGCGGCTGCTGATCGACCTCGGCCTGCCGGAGTACGCGCTGGCCCGCGCCGACCGCGCCGAGGACGCCGGAGCCGACTGGGAAGTACCGGCGCTGGCCGCCGTCGCGCAGGCCATGGCCGGACGCCGCCGGGAGGCCGAACGGCTCCTTGCCACGGCCGTCGGACGGGCCACCGGCGCACGGGAGTCGGCTTGGGTGATCGCGGCCCGCGCCGCCGTCGCTGCCGAGGTGGGCGACGCGGCCGAGGCCGCCGACCACGTACGCGCGGCGGATCAGGCCGCACTCGACGGCGCCCACCGCTCCAGTCTGCTGGTGGTCGCCGCGGCGGCCGAGGCCCGCCAGGACCGTGCCGACGAGGCTGCCGCCCGGCTGGTCGAGGCCGACGCGGCGGCACCGCTGCGGCTGCGGCTGGACCCCTTCGCCCGGGACCTGGTCGCCGCGCTCACCGACCGCACCACCGTTCACACCGCGGCGGTGCGGGATCTGGCCGAGCGTGCCGGGCTGCGGTGATGCCGCCCGTCTGGCGGGAAAGACCCCCGGGGGGCGGCAGGCTCGCCCTACGCTACGGCTGAGGCAAGGGAGTTGAGGCGGGGGCGATGAACGAAGAGCAGGCCGTCAGGATCGGCGAGTGTCTGCGGTCGGCCCGCCGCCAGCGCGGGATGAGTCTGCGCAATCTCGCGGGTCTGGCCGGGGTGTCGGTCGGCTATCTGTCGATGGTGGAGAACGGTCAGCGGTTGCTGGACCGCTCCAGCCTCATCACCGCCTTCGCCGAGGCGTTGCAGATCGCCCCGTCCGAGCTGACCGGCCAGCCCTTCGCCCCGGTGGACCCGCACACCAGCGCGGCTCACGAGGCGATTCCCGCCCTGCGGCTGACGCTCATGGGCCTGACCATGGCCACCCCGCCGGACCGCCGCCCACCGGAGGTTCCGGAGGCGGTGCTGACCGAACGGGTGGCGGAGGCCAACCGGCTCTACCACGCGGCCGCATACGGCACCCTCGCCGCCGGGCTGCCGACGCTGCTGGCCGACCTGCACGCAGCCGCCGAGGCCGCCGACGGCGCCGCCCGCCACGAGCTGCTGAAACTGCTGGCGGACGCCTACCATCCGGCCTGCACCCTGTTGCTGAAGAACCTCGGCTACGCCGACTTGGCGTTCATCGCGGTGACCCGTGCCGCCGAGGCGATCGCGGAGTTGGACGACCCGGTCTACTCCGCCCTGTCCGGCTTCTTCCACACCCACGTGCTGATGGCAGCCGGCAGCCCCACTCAAGCCCTGGCTCAGGCCACCGCCGCCGCCAATACCCTCGAGGCGCACCTGACGAGCCCTGATGCTCATGCGCTGCTCGGTGAACTCCACCTGATCTCCGCCACCTCGCTGGCCCAGGACCGGCAGCGGCCCGGGAACACTCGCGCCGAGGATGTCCGCGGCCATCTGGCGGAGGCCGCCAAGCTGGCCGGCCGCACTGGGGAGACGCGGGCATGGCACCTGAACTTCGGCCCCACCAACGTCGGCATTCACAAGGTGAGCCTGAACACCGACCTCGGTCTGCACGGAGTGGCCGTCACCGCAGGGGGCGGGGTCCATCCCGAGACGCTGGCGGAGGCTCCGGGACGGCAGGCCGCCTTCCACGCCGACCTGGGCCGGTCGCTGGCCCATCTGCGAGGCCGGGAGGCTCAGGCAGTCGCCGCCCTGCTGACCGCGGAGGAGATCGCCCCGCAGCGCATCCACGCCAACGCACCGGTGAGGAACACTGTCGAGTTCCTCACCGACCGGCAGCTGTCCACCCACGCCGCGCGGGACCTGCGCGGTCTGGCCCACCGCATCGGCCTGCCGCTCTGACCGGCAACGTCTCCCCGCCCCGGCTGAGCACATAGGCCCGTACGTGGCTGGACGTTCACCGGTACGGGACTTCTGTGCAGGCTCCGTACGCGGTTGAGCACGTTGGTCTGTACGCAACTCCCCGCACCCGAGCAGGCATTCACCGAACGACCCTGATCCGGGCTCGGGGAGCGCGGGTTCACCGTCGTGAACACCTCTGCGTGCTGGGGCCCTTACCTTCGGTCACGGTCCGGGCGGATGCCGCTCGGAGAGAGGGTGAGTCCCGCGATGTCCAGCACTGTGATCCGCCATGACTTCCAGGTGGTCTCCGAGGCCGAGTACGTCCCGCTGGCCCGCCGCGAGGCGGCCAAGGTCCTTGCCGACTGGGGCATGTCCGAGGAGGTCGTGGGCACTGCCTGCCTGATCATCAGTGAGCTGGTGACGAACGTGGTGCGGCACGCGGCCGTACTCTCGCCCACCGCTGCGATCACCCTCGCGGTCGAGGAGCAGGCCGCGCTGGTGCCGGCCGTCGCGGATGCCCATCCGCTCAAGCCGAAGCCGCTGCCCGCCGCCCACGACCTCGGTGGCCGCGGCCTGTTCCTGGTCGATGCCCTGGTGAACGAAGTTCACGGCAGAGCGGAGGTCCTCCCGGAGACCGCCACGGGCGGCAAGCGGATCGTCATCCGTCTTCCCCTGGCTCCCGTTGCGGCCTGATCCACCCCTTACGGCACCCGCGTCAGACGGTGGCTACAGCGCCGTCGACGGCCTGTGCCTCCCACCACGAGAAAGAGGACAGCTGATGCTCGAATCGGTCCGCCACCTTGACCAGGTGGCCCGCGAGTGGAACATCAACCCCGAGGACGTGCTGCTGATCGCGCTGAACGCCTCCGGCGCCCGGTCCCCGCTGGCCAAGCCGCGCATGCGCTTCCGTCTGCGGCTGGACTCCCGCCCCGACACCCCGCTGTTCCTGATCCTCTCCCTTGGCCGTGAGGACTCCCCGTTCGAGCTGGACGAGTACGAGCTGCGGCTGAACGGCGAGAAGGTCGGCGAGGTCGACGGCATCGAGGACGACGACGCGGTGCTGGGCTACTGGCGCAACGGCACGAAGATGCTCACCCTCAACTCCAACGCCCGCAGCCAGTGCACCGGTTGCGTGTTCTGCCCCAACACCCTCGAAGACGCCTCCGACCCGAAGATCAAGGCCCTGGACCTGCCCGGCTACCTCGGCGCTCTCGCGGCGAACTCCGGCATGGAGGACCTGTCGGCGGTGGAGACGGTGACGGTGTGCACCGGCTGCTTCCTCTACGAGCACCTCGCGCTGGATCATCTCGCCGAGGTCCGCGCGGCGATGGGTGCGAACGGCTGCGGCGGCACCCTGCACTTCCTGTCCTCTGTGCTGAGCAGCGACGAGGGCATGGACGCAGCCGCCGGTCTGGGCCCGTTCCATCTGACGCTGACCGCCGAGTGCTTCACCGAGCGGCGGCAGATCCTCAAGGAGTCCAAGGCCAAACTCACTCCTGCCGAGATGACCGCGGCTCTGGGCCGGGCGAAGCAGCGCGGCATCACCACCGATTTCACCTACATCGTCGGCCTGGACCCGATCGAGGACGCGCTCGAGCACCTGAAGGACTTCTTGCCGGTCACCACCGCCTTCCCCCGGTTCCAGACCTACCAGGCCCACAACGCGTTCATGGACGTCTACCGCACGCCGGGCTCGGACACGATCGAATGGCACCTGACCATGCGCCGGCATCTGGAGGAGCTCTTCGCCCCCACGGGCTTGCGTCCGCAGTGGTGGCAGAACTACCGCAGTCCGTGGTGCTTCACCTTCGCCGGGGAGGAACTGACGGGGGCGAAGATCTGATGACGGCCCTCACGGTTCGCGCACCCGCCCAAGCCGGGGTGGCCACGAAGACCGTGGTCCACGCCGTCCGCGCCTGGCAGCTGCCCCCGCAGCCCGCCGGGCTGCCGTCCGAACTGCCCGAGCCGGTTGCCGCCGCGGCAGGTGAGCCGCCAGCGGGCCCGGCCTGGGCCGAGCACCGCACCCGGTTCGCCATCGAGCTGGTCGGCGATGGAGCCTCCGGCTGGCATGCCCCGGTTGCCGAGACGGTCGCGCAGATCATCGCCGACGATCTGGCCGCCGGACTGATCGGGCACGATGCCGCCGCACCCCGCCGCCTGGCATACCGCAAGAAGACCGGGCGGCAGCGCCACGGCGCACACGCCCGGCAGGCCGCCTCCGCGGTCGAACTGGCCTGCTGGGACCTGGCCTCTCATGCCACCGGGCTGAGCGTGACCGGCCTGCTGGGCGGCACCATCCGGTCCAAGGTCCCCGCCTACGCCTCGGCACTCGGCCTCGACCCGGCCCACCCGTCGGCTCCGGAGGCGGCGGCCTGGATTACCGCGGCGGGGTTCTGGGGGCAGAAGTGGCCGCTGCCCAAACCGCTGATCCTCGCCGGACCGAAGGCGGTCGCGAAGACGCTCGGGCGGTTACGGGAAGCGGCGGGCGATGGCCGGTTCATGGTCGACGCCCTGGGCCGCTGCCGCCTGGACGAGGCGATGCAGTTGCTGCCCGTCCTGGCCGATCTTCAGGTGACCTTCGCCGAGGAACTCCTGCCGCCCGGCTCCTTCGGCTGGCACCGGCTGCGGGCGGCCGGAACCGGAGTTCCCCTGGCGGCGGGCGAACACGCCGTCGACGAGTCCGAGCAGACCCGGCTGCTGACCGGCGCGGCGGTGGATGTCTGGCAGGTCGATCCGGGCTGGTCGGGCGGGCTGGCCCGCTCGCTTCACACCACCGAGCTCGCCGCGGACCTGGGCATGGCGACCTTCCCGCACGGTGACCGGCTGCCTGCCGCCCTCGCTCTGGCCGGCGCCTGCTGCCGCGACAAGATCCCGGCCGTCGAGTGGCATCTGACCCTGGAGCCGCTGCGGCAGCAGATCTACCCCGACCCCGTCCACGTCGAGCACGGGATGCTGCCCGTCCGCACCGTCCCGGCGCTCGCTGAGGCCCCGACACTTCCTGAGAAAGCGGCGGTGCTGGAGGTGACGGGCTCGTGACCACCCAGCGCCGGTTGCGCCGCACCCTTTGGGAGGGAGTACGTGGCATCTGCTTCGACCTGGGCGGCACCCTGGTGCGTCCCGAGGCCGAGCCGACGACCGGACAGGTCGCCCAGCTGCTGGGCATCTCGTTGGAAGAGGCCCGCGCGGTGATGGAACAGGGGGCGAAGCGCCGCCGGATCACCCCCGAGGACCTCGCCCGCGACCTGGCAGTCGCCTTCCGCCGCCCTGCCCTGATCGGCCCGCTCACCCACGTGCTGGAACGGGCCCGGCAACGGGCCGCCGAGCCGGAGCTGTTCCCGGATGCCCAGCCGGCACTGACTGCGCTGCGCGAGCGGGGCTTCGCGCTGTTCGCCCTGACCAACAGCCTCGGATCCTCCATCCCGGCCGAGCCCCGGCAGGCATTCCGCAACCTGCTGGATCAGGTGATCTATTCGGCCGAGACCGGCGCGGTCAAGCCCGAACGCGAAGCCTTCGCCGCCGTCGAACACGCCGCCGGGCTCAGCCCGGACAGTCTCCTGCACGTCGGGGACTCGCCCCGGGCGGATGTCGCCGGAGCCGCCGCGGCAGGCTGGCACACCGCCTGGCTGGACCGCCGCATGGCTGGTATCCCGCTGCCGACTGCCCGCACCGTTCGCCTCCACACACTCATCCCCCTTCCCCTGCTGCTGCCTGCCGGGCCCGCACCGTCCCCGGCGACGACCTCGGAGGCTTCCCGCTGATGGACCCGAACGGCAAGCACTGCCCGAAGGTGCCCGCCCGCGACCCGCTCGTCAGCTCGGTGCCGCTGTTCGACCCCGCGCAGCTGCCGCTGCGCGAGTGGTGCGTCGGCAGCCGCGAGGACGCGGTGACCGGCCTGGTCGCCTTCCCCGACTTCCACAGCCACATCCCCCGCGCGCTGGCGTCCGCCCTGACCAGTGGGGGACTGGTGGGACTGGCGATCGGCGACGTCGACGGGCTCAAGGGCCACGTTGAGCAGGCCAATGCCACCGACCCCGGCTGCTACGGGCACCTGGCCGGAAACAAGGTGATGGCCCGCCTCGGCGCGGTCACCCGCACCTGGTTCCACACCCAGCCCTGGGAGTTCGGATGCGCGGCCACCTTCGGCGGAGATGAGGTCATCATCGCCGCCGCCCTGGACGACGCGAACGCCTTCCACCGGGCCGTCACCCAACTACGGGACCGGCTCGCCGACAAGCTGCCGGTGCGTGTCTCGTTCGCACTGGCCTTCGCCTCCGCCGAGCACCTCCCGGCCGACCGCGGCGCTGGCTGGAAGCACCACTTCACCGACCAGTTGCTTGCCGTGGTGGACCGCTGCCTGTTCACGCACAAGGCCACTCGCCGAGCCACCGGCGGCGAAGGCGGCATCGTCGCCATCACCCAGCCCCCGCTGACCGCCCACACCGCCCGGGATGATCGCACCCTGCTGCCGCTGCCCACCGGGACCGAGACGCTGCACGTGCTCGCCCGCCCGGCCGGCACCAGGACACGCGGCATGCTGCTTCTGCCCTGCGCCGGACCGGCCGGGCTGCGCGGCAAACGGCTGCGGGTGACCTTCCCCGACGGCGCGGCCCGCACCGCGGTCGCCGTCTCCGTGCATGGCCAGGCCGCCGTCCCCCACGAAACCGCCGCGACCGACGCAATCGAAGGGCCGGGCGTCCCGCTCACGCTTCAGCCCGTCCGCGAGAAGTCCACCCGTGGCGTCCCCGACGACTTGGCAGCCGTCCTGGAGAAGGAACGACTGGACTGGTCGGTACTGCCTGCCCACGAGCAGGCCCAGATGCTCCACCTGATCACCGAATCCGCCACCGCCGACATCCGCACCGCCCGCATCACCGCCGTCATCGACGCGGTCGCCCCCCGCACCCGGAGCTGACCTATGGCCCTGACCACCAAACGCGTCGCAGACCCGGCCCCGCCTGGCTTCCCCGATTGGAGCTACGCGGCACGGCAGGCTGCCGAGGTCGTGCCTGACCAGGCCATCGACGCCTGCTGGCGGGCGTTGAACCACCTGTCCGCCGCCCAGCTCTACCTCACCGACAACGCTCGCCTCGCTCGTCCGCTGCGGCCCGCGGATGTCAAGGAGACTCCTCGCGGGCACTGGGGCGTCTGCCCGCCGGTCAACTACATGCTCGCCCACCTCGGGCCGCTGACCGCCTGGCGGCCCGCCGGGTCCGAACTGTTGGTGCTGCACGGCGCCGGGCACGCTGGACCCTCGGCGCTCGCCCACGCCTACCTCAATGGCAGCCTGCACCTGACCGGGAACGGGCCGGGCTGTTCGATGCCCGAACTGCGGGCCCTGCTCACCGGCTTCCCGCACCCAGAGCGGTTCGGCGGGGAGATCACCCCGCTCATCCCCGGCGTCCGGCACACCGGCGGACAGCTCGGCCCCGCCCTCGCCATCGCCCAGGGCATGGTGCTGGACGCCCCGCACCGTCTGGTCGTCCCGCTGATCGGGGACGGCGAGCTGGAGACCGGGGCGACCGCGGCGGCCTGGCTCGCCCGCCGAGCCCTGCGCGGCAGCGGAGAGCACGGGGCGGTGTTGCCGGTGGTGCTGGCCAACGGGCTGAAGATGGGCGGCCCCTCCCTGCTGGCCGGCATGAACCAGGACGAGGTACGCGCGTATTTCACCGGCCTCGGTTACGAGCCGCTGATCCACGACGGCGCCGACCTGCCCGGCTTCCGCCAGATGCTGGCCGACGCCCTCACTCGACAGCGGCCGCTCGGCGAGCCCGCCCGGCAGCCGATGATCGTGCTGACCATGCCCAAGGGCCACACTGGGCCCGAACGGGTGGCCGACCGGCAGATCGCGGGCACCCCGGCCGTCCACAAGACCCCGCTGAAAAGTCCCCGCCACAACGACGCGGAGTTCGCCGCGCTGGCGGCCTGGCTCGCCTCCTACCGGCCCGCCGAGCTGTTCACCACCCAAGGGCGGCCGACCGACCTGGTCCGCCAGGCCCTGCGCGGTCCCACCGCCGAACCGCGGATGACACGGCCGTCGGCCCCGCTCGCCTCCCGGCGGCTCCAGCCCTGGCCCGATGTGTCCGCGGTCGTCCGCGAACGAGCGGCGATCGGGGCGTTTCGCCTGTTCAGCCCGGACGAGATCGCCTCCAACCGCCTGGCTGTGACGACGGACGATGCGCTGCCGCCCTGGGCGACCGAGATCCTGAATGAGGAGATCTGTCACGGCTGGCTGCAGGGCTACACCGAGACCGGCCGGGACGCGCTGCTGGCCACCTACGAAGCCTTTGCCCCGGTCAACACCAGCCTGTTGGTCCAGCATCTCAAGCACCGGCGGCTGCGTTACCTCACCGGGCAGGGCGGACTGCCGTCGGTCAACTACCTGATCACCTCGCTGGGCTGGCGCAACACCTACACCCACCAGAACCCCGGCCTGGTCTCCTCGATGCTGGAGACCGAGGACGGCTTCGTACACGTCTACACCCCCGCGGACGCTACGCGGGCCGCCGCGGTCCTTGCGGTGATGCTCGCCGGGCACGACCGCGTCAACTTCCTGATCGCCGACAAACACCCCGGCCCCGCCTTCCCGTCAGACCCCTTCCGCGACGAGCTCACCGACGGCGCCGCAATCTGGCCCCACCTGAGCCACCACGGCCGCCCAGACCTTGTCCTCGCCTCTGCCGGGGACATCCCGGCCCGCGAGCTGACCGCCGCCGCCACGCTGCTACGTCGGTCGCATCCCGAGATCAAGATCCGCTATCTGCACGTCAACGACCTCGCGGTCCTCGGTCCGGCCCCGCACTGGCCCTACGCTTTTGATGAGAGGACCTTCACTCGCCTGTTCGGCACCGACATCCCCGTCCTGATGGCCGTCCCCACTCATCCCGCTCCCGTCCGCGCGTTGCTGGCCGCCCGCGGCGAGACCAGCCGGTTCCACGTCGTCGGCTACCGGGAGCCCAGCCGCCCCACCACCCCCGAGGGTCTGCTGGAGCACTGCGGCCTCTCGGCCGCCGCCCTCTCCGCCCGAGCCGCCCTCATGATCAAGGAGCACAGCGGATGACGACCCTCGATATGGCATGCCCGCCGGACCCGAAGGTCCTGAGCTCCTTCGAACGCGAAGGCTTCGTCGTCCTGCGCGACGTGATCACGCCCGAGTGGCGCGATCAGGCCGCGGCCTCTGCGATGCGGCTGCTCGCCAGCGGCCGCGCACTTGGGAGGGACCGCAGCGTCGACGGCAAGGACGGCTTCCGCGGCATCGTCGCCATGGACGACACCTTCCTGCCGCTGGTTATCAACCCGAAGGTGCTGCCCACCCTCGTCGCGCTGCTGAGCTCGAACCTTCACCTGATGTCCAGCAACCTGATCCACATGCCGTCCATCCCGCCCGGAGGCACGCGCACCATCCGCGTCCCCGAGCGGCACGGCTGGCACCGCGACATGAGTTCCACCAACCGCGACCTCGGCACCGAGGTTGTCCCGCGCCTGTCGATCAAGGCCGCCTACTTCCTCAGCGACCTCACCCCCGACGCGGGCGTCACCATGATCCTCCCCGGCAGCCACACCGACACCGGGCCCGTCGCTGTCCCGGCCGGAGCCATCGACCCGCCCGGCGCGATCACCCCCGACGTCGGCCCTTGCGACGCGCTGCTGTTCGAGAACCGCACCTGGCACGCGGGCGGCCTGAACACCTCCGGCCACCCCCGCCTCGCAGTGATGATGCAGTACGGCTACCGCTGGCTTGCCGCGGTCGACGACCCCGCCCCCCACCTGCTGGACCGCGGGGACCTGACTGACATCGAGAGGCAGCTGCTCGGTCGGCCGGACCGACACTCGGACGGCTCCGTCGCACACGAAGGCGCCGGAGCCGCGCCCCTGCGCACCTGGTGGCAGCACCTCAATCCGGACCCGACTCGTTCTTCGGGATGACACCGCACTCGGCCAACTGGACGCGAAAGACTGACGAGATGACCTCCTACACGCCTGACGAACTGTTCACCTCCACCGCCCCCTACTACGCCCGTTTCCGGCCCGGCTACGACCAAGCCTTCTACGACATGCTGGCCGCGCGCTTCGGCCTGGACGGCACTCAGCGCGTTCTGGACCTGGGCACCGGCACCGGCGTGCTCGCGCTCCCCCTTGCCAGGCTCGTCGGCCACGTCACCGCCGTCGACCCCGAGCCCGGCATGCTCGACGAGGGCCGCAAGCTCGCCGCCGAGCAGGACATCACCAACATCGACTGGCGCCAAGGCGACTCCACCGCCCTGCTCAGCATGGGCCTCGAACCGGTGCTGCTGACTGTGATGGGCGCGGCCTTCCACTGGATGGATCGCGATCAGACTCTGCGCGACCTCGACCAGCTCATCACACCGAACGGGGCCGTCGTCCTCGCCTCCGGCGGTGCCCCCGGCGACCTTGAGCCCGCCCCCTGGCTCCAGGTCATCGTCGATGTCCGCACCCGCTACCTCGGGCCTGAGCGCCGAGCCGGGTCGGGCACCTATTCCCACCCCAAGGAACGCCACCAGGACGTGCTTGCCCGCTCCCCGTTCTCCAACGTCGAAACCGCCCGCTGGGACCGCACCGTCGCCCGCACCCTCGACGAAGTCATCGGCCTGCAGTTCTCCTACAGTTACTCCAGCCCCGCCCAACTCGGTGACCACAGGGACGCCTTCGAACGCGATCTGCGCCAGGCGCTCAGCGAGTTCAACCCCGACGGCGTCTTCGACGAAGTCGTACGAACCGAAGCCATCATCGCCACCCGCCCCTGACCAGCCGCCCGCTACTGCCTGGCCACGACTCCTCGTCACGCGGCCAGGCGGGGGTGACGCCTTGAGACACTCCCGCGCTGGAACAGGTTGAAAGACCGCACAACGGCGGCGCACATCCAGTCCTGCGGACTGGCCCAGACCAGGCGGCCGATCCCGTCGCGGAACTGGTGCAACTCGCGGACGTAGGCGTGCGGGCCGATCGCCCAGCCGCTGTGGTTGTCGAGTTTGGAGAAGGCGCCCTGGACCTCGCGCAGCGCCCAGGAGGCGCGGCGTCCGAGCGGGTCTTCCGGGTCGGGGCGGCGGGTTGCGGGCAGGACGAGAACGGCGTCCGGGTGCCAGTGGTCGGACAGGACCTGCCACGGTCCGGGCTGCAGCAGCGAGGCGACCTGGCCAGCGAGCTGTGCGGCCTCGGTCAGCTCGCGCAGGACGGCGCGTCCCACGGGCCGCCCAGGACCAGGCTGAGTCCGCTGCCAGAGCTGCCCAGGGTGACGCTGAGCCGCCTGCCCTCCAGCCAGGCTTCCGCATGCCCGTACCGGACGAACAGCCCCGGCTCGCCGGGCCGTTGGTAAGGGGCGCCGGTGGGAATCAGGCGGGCAACGGCCTCCAAGGGTGGGCGGGCGTCGTGGGCGTTGGGCAGGGCCGGGGCGTAGCGGGTGACCGTGTCGAGAATGCGCGAGGTGACAGGCGTCGGGGTGTGCGCGCCGATGGGGGCGGTGTAGATCCGGGCGGGGCCGGTGGGCGACGGCGCGGCCAGGGCGGCTTCAAGGGGGCCGTGCAGTTCGCGGGTGCGCAGGGTCAGCCGGTAGCCGCCGGGCAGGTCGGTGCGGGTGTGGTTCCAGCCCTGCAGGTGGTGTTCGACGATGGTGTCGGAGATCGTGTAGACGGAGGGGCGGGCTCGAACTCGTACATGGCGCAGGCCTCCACAGGCAGCACTCAGTGAGGCGGTGAGCGGGGCGGTCGGCGGGCGATTCAGGCCTGGGCGAGGGCAGCTTGGACAGGCGCGGCATCGGCGTGCGCAGCGGCACGGACTTTGTCGGCCCAGGCGGCGGCACGCTGGGCCAGGCCAGCGAGGCGTACGAGGGAGGCGTCCTGGTGCTGGCGGGCGCGGTCCATCAGCCGGGCGTGCTCGGCGGTCAGCTCCTCGGCGGTGTACGCGGCGATCGCCCCGACCCCGTGGCGGCGCGTGACGCGTCCGAACGGGCAGGTGCCTTCCTCCTGCTCGATGACGGCGAGGTCGGCGGCGGGCCAGCCGGTGTCCTCGTCGCGCGGGCCGAGCTGGATGTCGAGAACGCACACCGCGTCCGCATCGTGCAGGCCGTCACCGTGGTAGCGGATATGCGGCCGGGGCACGGGGCCGGTCTGGCGTTCGGTGTGCGCGCGCCACAGCTCGGGGGAGGGGTCCTCCTCGTCCTGGTGGAGGCGGTGAAGGTAGGAGACCAGGGCGGGCAGCTGCCAGGCGGGGGAGCCGAACGGCGCGGCCGGCATGGCGAGACCGACCCGGGCGATCAGGCCTGTGTGGTTGCTGACGGCGGCCTGGGTGACGAACAGAGAGGTGTTGAGGCGGAGTTCGGAGCGGAGCATGGCGAGGCCTTCCGGGCGGGCGGCGCGCAGAGAGGGAAGGGGGAGGGGGCCCGGGCCAGACCTGTCGGGTCCGGCTCGGGCAGCACGTCAGGACGCGTTCTCGGAGTTCTCGGCGCTCACGGGGTCCGGGTCGTCGGGGTGTCCTCGTCGGCCTGGCCGTCGGTGTCGGCCGTGCCTGGCTTGCCCTCCTGGTAAGGCTCGTCGTCGACGATGGCCTGTTCGACGCTGGAGAGCGGGTAGCCGATCTCGGCGAGGAAGGACAGCCACGTGCGGGCGTCCCCGCGGATCTCCCGCAGCTCGTAGACGGCAGAACGGGCGGTGCTGTCGGTGCGCCAGGTGCGGGCCTCACCCATGCGCTTCTCGAACGTCGCGGCCAGCACCGCGAAGTTGAGAAGGGTGAGCTTGGCGGGGGTCGCCGACTTGGCGCGCTCGGCGGGCTGGTCGTGGCCGGTCAGTTCCTTGACCAGGTTTCTGCGGCCCGTGTCGCCCACCCACTGAGCCACCGGCTTGGGGCAGGAAAGGAGCTGCTCGGTGATGAACGCGGCGAGCGGCTTCGGTGCGGTCTTGCGACCGATGAGGTCCTTCAGCCACGCCTGCCGGGCCTTCTCGGCGGCGCGGTAGGCCTTGTTGCCCTCCTTGACGTACTTGCGCAACGGCTCCGACGGCTTGGCCGCACCCGCCGCCTGCGGCAGCTCCTCGGTCGGGTCGCCGTCCGTGTCGGGGGCGTCCACTTTCAACACGAGGTACATGGATGCCGCCGTCACGCAGCTGCGCGCGGACGGCTTCGAGGTCCGCGACGAGGACGTCGCCCGCCTCTCCCCGTTCGTCCGCCACCACGTCAACATGCTCGGCCGGTACTCCTTTCAGCTCCCCGACCTGCCCGGCGGTCTGCGGCCCCTCCGCGACAAGAACGCTGCCGCCGACGAGTAAGGCCGATCGTCGCCCGCTACCCGAATGTGTCCGCTTCGGGGATCACCACAATCCCCCCGAACCTGTCGGTCACCCACGCCGGAGGAGTGCGTCCTTCCATGACGTCGCGCACATAGTCGGGAACCCAAGTGCGCAGACCGCGCAGCACGTGGGCGAGGTAGGGCACCGAGAAGTGACCACGGTCAGTGGGAACGTCCCGGAAGAGGGCATCGGCCACCGGCGCCGCCCGCTCCAGGGTGCCCGCACGGGAGAACTGGCCGCGCCAGATCCGCTCCAGCGGGCGGAGCAGCTCTTTGGCCACGCGCCGGGCTCCGCTCTGCGGTTGGACGAGGAACTGTGCCAGCTCCTCGTCCAGCTCCCGCACCAAGGAGTGGACTGGATTGTCAACCCCGGCAGGGCTCGCGATGTCCTCCACCGGTACGGCGTCGTGGAACGCCTCCAAGCCAGCACCTTTCCCGTAGAAGGACACATGCCTCTGCGCCACAAGGGCGCATACCACCGACACACCCACCCGCTCACGGTCGCGGCAGAGGACGCTGCCGTGGGTACGGTCGCACTCCAGAGTCGCCCGGTACTTCCGGTCGCCGCAGTACAGGATGTAGGCCGCCGGCACCTGGTAGGGCTCGGCTGCCTTGATCAGCTTGGTGATCTGGGATCGAGGGTCACCCTTGGTCCTGTACCCGAAGTCGATGGTCCACTGACGGCCATTCACCTTGAGGATTTTCGCCTGGGCAAGGAGGCCGAAACAGACACCGTCCCGGTCCACCCACCACCACATCCAGTCCGCCCCGGCCGCCGCCTCCTCTGCCGACGTGAACTCCTGGAAGTAGATGGGCGGGCTGGCCTCAGACAGCAGAACCTGAGTCGCAGCCACCTCACGCCACATCCCGCCGTTATCCACCATGCTCGCCATCAGGCGGTCCACCGCTCTCCGCCCCCTCCGCAGAGCATCGAAAGGGGTGGGTCCATAGCCGGAAAGCTCGCTCATGATCGCCTCTCGCAGTGGCACAGACGGAAGCCCAATTCTCCCCCTCCGTACCGATGCTCAGCGGCGGCTGTCGCCTAGGGCGAGGAGGCCGGTGAGCTCGGAGATTGCCTCCGGAGTTGGCTTGAAGTAGCGGCGGACGTTCTCGGGTTTCTTGTGCCGGGACTTGGCCATCAGCATCAGCAACGAGGCGCCCTGTTCCCCGAGGTGGGAGAGGCCGGAGTGCCGGTATTCGTGCAGGTCCCAGCCCGTTCCCGGGCCGTGCACGGCGGTGTGATCGTCCAGCAGTGCGCGGGCCTGCCCGTACGACAGCCGGGCCAGCCCGGTGTCCGGGCAGACGTCGCGGGCGCTGAGAACCTTGCCGGGGCCGGGGCGGCGGTGGGTAACGAACACCGGCCCGCGGCTGCGGCCCTTGATCAGCCGGGGCAGCAGCCGGGCGGTGCCCGCGTCCCAGTACACGGTCTCCAGCGCGAAGTCCTCGCGGGCGCGGCCGCCTCGACGCCGCGCGGGGGCGCCCTTCGTCTTCACCGGGGCCCGGCGCCCGGCCAGGTCCAGCTCCTCAATGTTGACGTCCAGGATCTCCTCGGAGCGGGCTCAGGTCTCGTAGAGCATCCGCCACAGGGTCTTCTCCCGTAGGTGGACGTCGCGGCGGGCGATGAGCCGGTCGATCGCCAGCTTGGAGCGGGCCGGGGTGTCGGAGTCCGGCGGTGGCATCCGCTTCGTCCAGGCCGGCACCGTCGGCCCGTCGTAGCCGCGCTCGGTGCACCAGCTCGTCCACGACAGCACCGCGCCGCGGCGCGCGTTCCAGGTGTTCGCCGCCGCCGTGCCCCACAGCACCTCCAGGGCCTCGCCGACTTCGTCGTCCGTCACGGCGGCCAGCGGGCGGTCCTCGCCGAGGCGGCCGGTCGTCTTCCCGACGGCGATGCCGTAGTTCCGCGCGGTGTTCGGGTTGCCGAGCGAGCCGAGGAAGACGTCGGCCGCGGCCCGGACGGTCAGCGCCTTCCCGGCCGGAAGTTGGACGACGGTCGGCACCGGTTCTCCCTTGCCACAGATAACAGGGTCGCTTCGCGCACGGCCCCGGCGACGTCGCCGCAGGTCATGATCGGCGATGCCGCAGATAATAGGGCGTTATCTGTAGGAAGACCTCACGACCGCCCCGCCGCCGACGCCCCGTCAGCCGCCCACCAGGAGCGACGAGCCCTTAGCGCCGGTTTCCGTTCCGATGTTCCTCAACCCCCTGGTCAGCCGCGGGGGCGGCGTCACCGGCTGGAACCTCGGCCTCCTCCGCCGGTCGCTCCCATCCCGGGCGGGTGATCCGCAGCAGGAACGCCGACGCTTCCGGCCGCACCCGCCCAGCAACCGTGCGCGGTTCCGGCGCACGCTCCGCGCACGCCTGGGCCGACGGCACGTCAAGCCCGAACCAGCGCACGACGGCGAGAGAGTCACGCGCTTCCCAACGGGCCGTGTCGACGTCGCCCCGCCCGTACGCGGACTCTGCGCCCTCTGCGCACTCTTCGACCTCACGGACCGCACCCCGGGCGCTGTCGTACTGTTCATCCGTCAGCCTGTCCCAATCGATGCGCTGAGCGAACGCACGGACCGTGTCCAGGGCAGTGCGCGCCATGCCGACCGACACGGCCGTTTGCGCGTTTTCCTCCGCCCTCTCCGCCGCCCGCTCCGCATGGATGTCGTACACGCGCGCCGTCTCGGCCGTCGCCCGCAGCACCGACGCGGGACGCTCGGCGATCACGTACGCGATAGCGGCCCCCGTGACCTCACCCCACGTACCGCGCACGTCCCCTGTTGGAAGAGTCACGGTGTGGCCGCCGCCCGACTGGAAATGGAAGCGGAACCGGAACCGCTCACCGCACACGGACAGTTCCGAGAGCAGGTCGGAGCGCCGGAACTCACCCTCGTAGCGGTCGCCCAGCGACCGCGCTTGCATTGCTTCCGGCCACTCCGCCGCCGCCCTGCGCGCACGCTCGATTTCCGCCATGGACGGCGCCTTCCGTGCACGCTTCCGGGTGGCTGAAGTCTCCGCCGTGGTCTCGGCCGGAACGGGGGCCGGAGCGTCCGCGGGCACGGGCTGGGGGCCCGGCTTGTCAGAGACCGGCATGGACCGGTTCGGGCGGGTCGGCTGGCGGGCGATGGGGGCCTCGGCGGCCACCAGGTCGCCGACGGCGCGCCATGCGATGCCCTCGGCGGCCTGCTGGCCGTAGCGGGTCAGGGTGGCGCCGTCCCAGCGGTAGCCCCGGGCGGTGAGCCGCCACACGCACCGCAGGACGGTTTCACCGGCCTCCTGGCGGGCGGTGAGCACCAGGGCGCAGTGTCCGGCTTGCGTCTGGACCGTGGCGGTCCATCCGGCCGCTTCCGCCTGGGCGGTGAGGCGGGCCAGGTTGCGGGGGCGGTCGGCGGCCGGGGCGGTGGGTGTCGGCGCTTCGGCGGGGCTCGGGGCCAGCTCCTGGGCTCGGGTGCGCGAGCTGCTGACGGGGCGCGTGGTCGCGGTCATGTCGGGTCACTCCTGATCGGGTTGGTGCCGGGTGAGTTGCCGCTCACACCGGGAGGCAGGGCAAGGGGGAGGCAGGGGCGTTCCCGCCGGGGCCGGTCGGGCGACCGGCCCCGGCGGGGCGGTGCTCAGTTGCGGCGGTTCGGGGGCCGGTTGTCCCTCGGCGCCGTGTGGCTGGCGCTCTCGCCGTGCGTCGGGGCCTGGTCCGGGCGGGGCACCCGCTCGGCCTGCCGGTACTCAACGCCCGGTTCCGGGGCCACCGGCGCACCGGTCTCGGTGTCGACGGTGTACGCCTCCTGGATCTCCTGAGCGGTAAGCGGCCGAAGCCAGAAGTTCCGGACCCTCCAGCCGCGTACGAACTCCGACCCGTCGGGGCCGAAGGTGCGCACAACCAGTCCACCGGTGCCGCAGCCAACCATGGCTGCCGCGATCACTGCGCAGACGCGCATGGATGCGGCCTCGTTGATGATCAGGGCATCACCGATCACCGTGAGCTCCTGGCCTTCGGTGAGGTCACCGTGCGGCGTGCTGGCGCTGGCCACCATGTGGTGCGTCCCGTCGCCAAGAACGGCGCTCAGGAGCAACAGGTACGCGTCGGCGGAGCGATCGAGCAACGCGTGCGCTGTGTCGGCGGCGGTGCGCGTCGCCTCGTCCGTCCCGTCCCCGATGACGGGGTCGGGCGTCCACCTCATCGCGTCAATGCCGAGATCCTCGCCCGGGTCAACGTTCTGCCCTTCGAGGCTTTGCCGTACGTGGTCTTGGTACTCGCTCATCGTTCCCCTGCCTTGGGTTGTCGAGTTGGTGGTGGGTGAGTTGCCGCTCACCAACAGAATCAATAATACACTCTCGGCGGTGATCGTCAACCCTCAATTACCCCCCGGACGTGCGCAGTTGCGGCGACTCGACCGGCGTCACAGTCGTACGGAAGAACCGGTTCGCGGTGAGGCTGAACGTGACGCGCTTGGTCTCGCCGGTGCTCTCCCGCTTGCCGTAGACCTCGACGTCAGTCAACTCCCCTTCGTCGTACGTCACTTGCAACACGGTGCCTTCCCAGACCTCGGGCCACGGGGCGGGCCGGTTCGCGGTCCTCGGGCGGGCGTGGGCGGCCAGACTCTGGGTGGGGTTGCGCTCGATGCGTACCCGCTGCCCCCGGCTGATCGGTCCTGTGGTGGTCATGCTGTCCCCTCTCTGGCGGCTGTGGCTCCGGGAGGGTGGGGCGACCGGTGGCTGCTCCACCCTGGGCGGGTCACTGCGTCCGGGCTGCCCGCTGCTCCTCGGCGGCCGTCAACAGCTCGTTGACTCCGTGGCGGGCGTGGTCGGCCCGTACGCGCGCGGCCACGTCGTCGGCGGACGGCAGTCCGAACCCTCCGTCGCTGGCGAACATGTCATACGCCTCGCGCCACCCGCGCACCTGGCACTCGACTGCCGCGCGGGACGCGCACGCGATCGTCAGACCTCCGACGGTGACGGACAATGCGCCAATTCCGTCGGGGCTTACAGCCGCGCTGCGCGCCCGGACTTTGGCGCGACGGGGCGCGTCGTCCAGGATCACAAACGAATTAATGGTCAATTCGGGCTCGCGCAATTCTCCCGCGTCGACCTGCTCGGAAAAGATCCTGTCGAGCATTGCGGCGGCCTCGCACCAGCCTTCCCACCAAACGCGCGCGCCGGTAGGGTGCCGGAATTCGATGATTGCCGTGGGGATCTTCAGAAGGGGAATGAGCGTCAGACCGATGGATGCGTCGGCCTCGTGTTCTCCAGCAAGGTGGATCGTGAGTCGGCTTACCGCGTCAACAGTTTTCGCTTCCGTGTTCAAGGGGGCTCCTTGTGTTGGTGATTGAGACTGAGTCAGGTTGCCGCCTGACTCAAAATCAATAATACACTCTCTGGTCTGCGGGAAGTACCCGAATCGCCGAACCTTGCGACATCTCTTGCAACATTTCTTGCGGCTACCCCTGCGCCTTCTCTTGCGACATCTCTTGCGCGAGCCTCTCTGGGGAGGGCGACGTATCCGCAGGTCAACCAAGGGTTCCGCGCGTGGTTGGGAGTCTGACATCCCCTCTGCTGCCACTTTTCCCGCGCCGGTTGAAGGATGAGTGAGGTATGGGTGCGGGGGTGGGTGGGGTGGCGGGCTTCGGGGATTGGGGGCGGCCTTGTGTTGGTTGCGCGTCGGCTGGCGCCGCCGCGCCGTGCTGCGGGCCCGGTGGACGGGCAGGGGGTGGGGGAGGGGGGAGCGGGGGCCCGGAGGGCTCCTCTCCCGTCCTTTCCCCCTCCAGCTCCCTGCCCTGCCCTCTCTGTCCGTCTCTCTCCTCTACCCCACCTTTAGGGAGACGGGCCCGGGCTGTTCTGCCGGAGGCAGCCCAACCCCCCACCTGAACGGGCGATTGGGCCCCGGAGGGGCCCCTCTTACCCTTCCTTCGCATTCCGCGATTTATTTTTCCTCACGGAATACAATTCAATTCCCCTCGGTTTTAAGGGAATCGGGGATTCCGGGTGCCGCGGGTCAGAAGAATCCGCTGTCGCCGCCGTGCACGGGTGACTGGGCTGCCCTGCGTCCTGCCACCACCAGTCACGGACCAGTGCCGCACGCGGTACTGGAGCGGCGCATCACTCTGGTGCGATCCACTGCTTCGCGTACCTCCCGTGGCCAGGTCCTGGCCGCCGGCGTCGGCACGGTCGTGGTGACGGTGTCGCTGGGTGCCGTGCTGGAGCAGGGTAGGGCCGAGCGCGTGCTCGCGCTGGCCTGGGAGTGCGGCGTCCGGCCGGTCGTGGTGTTCGCCGAGACCGATCGGTGTGCTGCCGTGCAGCTGGCCGTAGCCGGGCTGTCCGAGGTGGCACCGGGCACAGATGTACTGGTCACCAGTGCCGTGGCCGGGTTGGGCCGGGACGCCTTGACGGCCGTTCTGAACGGCATCATCGTGTTGCTGGGCCCTTCTGGTGCAGGTAAGTCCACTCCGGGTAACCAGCTGCTGGGCGAGGACCGGCTGGCGACCGTCGTCGTGCGCGATGTGGACGGCGAGGGGCGGCGCGCCACCGCGTGGCGGGAGTTGACTTCGCTGCCCGGTGGCGGGGTCTTGCTGGACACCTCCGGTCTGCGCGTGATCGGCGTGCTCGGTGCCCGGAACGGGCTGGAGCAGACCTTCGCCGAGATCGAACACCTTGTCCGGGACTGCCGGTTCACGGACCACGCACATGCGAGCGAACCCGGCGGTGCGGTGCCGGCCGCCGTCGAGGCGGGCGAGATTCCCCAGCGCCGTCTGGACAGTTACCGCCAACTGCCGAGGGAGAACGCCTGCGCGGCCTCCCGCACCGACGCTCGGCTGCGCACCGACCGCGAGGCCGCCCAAAGGGCATCACCGCGGCATCTGCGTGCCACCTGCCAGTTCCGGGAGCGCCGGTTGTGAACAACACCGGCACACCCGGCCATGCTCCTGGCGCCGACCTGGTGACGGAGGCGTTCTTCATGCGGTGCGAACACGGCAGCGACTTACATCGACTACAACTACGTCGTCTGTCTCCTCCGCCCCCACGACACCGCCGAGAACGGAACCATGACCACCTGGACCGCCCGCCCCGAAACCGCCGCCGACATCCCCGCCGTCCGGGACATCCTCCTCGCGGCCTTCCCCACCGCCGCCGAGGCCGGCATCGTCGACGCCCTGCGCGCCGACCCGAAGGCGTGGATCGACGGCCTGTCGATGGTCGCCGCGGCCCCCGGCAGCACCCCGGCCGGGTATGCGCTGCTCACCCGCTGCCACGTCGGCGGTCAGCCTGCCCTCGCCCTGGCCCCGTGCGCGGTACTGCCCTCAGCCCAGCGCGCCGGTGCCGGCTCCGCGGCCATCCGCGCCGCTTTGGCCGCCGCCAGGGCCATGGGAGAGAACCTCGTTGTCGTTCTCGGACACGCCGGCTACTACCCTCGGTTCGGCTTCACGCCGGCCTCCCGCTTCGGCATCCGAGCCCTCTTCGACGTACCTGACGAGGCCATGATGGCCATGGCTCTGGACGGCACTCGCCCGGTCCCGGCGGGCACCATCCAGTACCCCGCAGCGTTCGGCGTCTGACCGCTCCGGTGGCGCCCTGGGGGCTTGTCCCCTGGGGCGCCACAGCCCTTTCCGGGCCGAGTGATCCCGGACAGGCCCGGGAGGAAGCGACGGCTGCCGGACGGTGGGGTCACACCGGGGCCGGGACCGCTTCCTCCTGCGGGCTGCGCGGCCAGGGCAGCACACTCGAGCCGCGCAGCACACTCGAGCCGCGCAGCGCCTGACGGCTCACGCGCTACGGAGCGGCTGCGGGCGTCTGCGCGTCACAGGCGGGAGCGGCTGCGCGAAGGGCGGAGGTCAGGTAGCGGTGAACGGTGTCCAGTTCGCCAGGGGTGAAGTCCTCGGCCGCATCGACGAGGCCGGTGATGAGCGGGCCGAAGAAGGACCAGCCCAGTTCCACGGCCTTCTGCTCCACCGTCAGCATGACGCGTCGCCGGTCGTGTTCATCGCGCTCGCGGCGGACGAGCCCCAGGCGCTCCAGCCGGTCGAGCAGGGCAGTGGTGCCCGCCGAGTTGATCCGCAGCGCCGAACCGAGGTGTCCCGGGGTGACGCCGGTGCCCGTCCGGTCTGCGTCGAGCAGGTGGATGAGGGCCCGCAGATCGGTGGGGTGCAGGCCGTTTCGCGCGGCGAACTCGGCGCCGCGCAGATCGAATTCGACGGTCACTGCGCGCAGTAGATGGACCAGCCGCATCGCGGGGTTGTTGTCATCATTCACTGGTCTAGTATCTCGCTGAGCGAGATACTAGGTCAACGAGATGAATCCCTGGAGGGTTCGCAGTGTCCTCATCCCAAGAGTTCTTCGCCGCCTACGACGCACTGCTCGCCCGCTGGCCTGCCGGTACCACCGAGATCGATGTTCCCACTCCGTACGGCACCACCCGCGTCCACGCCTACGGCCGAACTGAAGCCGCCCCCGTTCTCCTTCTGCACGGCGGCGGTTCCACCGGCGCGGTCTGGTTCGCCAACGCCCCGGCACTGGGCACAGACCACCGCGTGCTGGCCGTCGACATCCTCGGCGACGCCGGACACAGCATCCCCGGCGGGCGCCCGCTGCGTGCGACCACAGACCTGATGGCCTGGCTGGACGCGCTGCTCGACGGCCTCGACGTGTCCCGCGTGCACCTGCTGGGTCATTCCTACGGCGCCTGGATGGCCCTGAACTACGCCCTGCATGCCGCACGGCGGGTCGACCGGCTGGTGCTGCTCGACCCGACCCAGTGCTTCGCCAGCCACCGCCCGGGTTTCCTGTTGCGCTCGCTGCCGGTACTGCTCCGGCCGACGCAAGCCCGCGCACGCGCATACCTGGACCGTGAGACGGCGGGCACGGACACCGACCTGGGCTGGAAGCATCTCTATGCCTTGGCTGTCTCGGGCTTCGCGGACCGGAAACTGGTCGTCGGCCGCCGCCCGGACCCCACGGCGCTGAGTGTCCCGCTCCTGGTCCTTCTCGCCGCCCGCAGCGACGCCCACGACGCGGCGAAAGTCGCAGTCCGCGCCCGTAAGGCCGTACCGGATGCCAGGATCGAAATCCTCGCCGATCTCACCCACTTCGCTATGCCCACCGCCGCGCCTGCGCAGACGAACCGCCTGATCACCGGCTTCCTGGCAGGCAACGATGACAAGCAAGCGGCCCTGGGCGCGATGTGAGGAGAACCAGGCGGAGTGGCGCCCTGGAGCCCCTCGGGAGGAGAACAGGCAGAGAGCCTGACGAGGTCGTGCATGGTCGGCGGCGGTGCGCACAACGGACCGGTCTCTGCGACGAGTTCGACGATCGCCTCAGGCCCCGGCCCGGTGATCCGCCGACTGCGAATGATCGCTGCGCGCGCACGGTTCCCCACCACACAGACCATGACCGACGATCAAGGACTCGACACACCACAGCCAACCAGGCACGAGCTCGTCAGCAGGGCGCAGGCCCCGCGAGGGCGGCTCACCGGACCATGACGTCCGCCGACACCACTGTGTCCACATCCGAGTTGCAGGCGAAGTAGACCGCGGCCGTGGTGCCGGGCCGGGTGTTGACGACAGTGGTCCTGCCGACCAGCGCGCCTGCGGCGGTGGGCCTGAGTCCGGTGATCTCGACAGGGGTTCGAGCGGTCATCCGGCCGCCGACGAGAGATCCTTCGGCCCGTCCGCCCCCGCCCGGGTTCCCGCAGTTGCGCAAGGTCAGGGTGACCGTCTGACCCAGGTGGACGACCTTCGGGCTCACCGTGGCGACAAGCCCACCGGCGCCGTCGTCGGCGAGGGCAGCGGGCTCCACGAGACCCAGCAGAGCACTCGCCGCCAGTGCGACAGCTGAAGAGCGGACCGAACACATGGAGTACTCCCTTCCGGCGTGGCCGGGCGCGTATCCATCGAGGCCGTGCCTGTCCTTTCGAACGTAGGAAGGCCCTCCGCACGAGGCGACCCACGATCTGCCGAACAAGTGACACTCCAAGACGCCCGTCCGGCACCGTGGCCGGCCCCAGACACAACAGCTCGCCGAGGCAAGTGCCGCAGTTGGGGTGCTAGGCGTCGGCCGCGGTCTGCGGGTTGGTGGTCATCTCCGGCGCCGTGGCTGGCAGGGCGCCGGTGGTGACCTGCTCGTGCTGCGCCGGGAACCGGCCGCACGGCGCCCCGCCGAACCGGACTCAGTGGGTCGGCGGGCGGCTCAACACCTTCGAAGGGGTACCCCCCTCGTTCAGGCCTCGCGGTGAAGAAGGCCGCAGAAGAGCTTCGACGGTGGGGCGCGGCCGTGAGGGCCTCGGTGTCGCCCCGGTCTGCGGGCCGGTGTGCGCCGAGGACAGGTTCTGCCTCTCGAAGTGCCCCGTCGAGCAGCGGTCCGTCTCCGCCCTGGCCGAGGCGTTGGAGGAGACCGGCGCCCGCTGAATGCCCGGATTCGGCCCAGCGGTGTTCTGCGGGGCCTGTGAGTGTCTGCTACGAAGTCCCGCCGCCTGAAATGCCGTTGTCGGGTGCGACCCCTTCGTGAACGTCGGGCATGCCGGTCGGACCAAGTCCTTGGGACGTACTGCGGGCCCGGACGCTGGTGTGGGTGAATGACGATGACTCTTGTGCCGTACAGATGTGAGGTGCGCAGCGTGGGGAGAAGAGCCAGGGTGCTGCCCGTCGGCCAGGCAGGTGACGGGCTGTGGGACGTCTAGGAGGTGAGGGTGCGTTTGGAGCGCGTTGCGAGGCCCCGCTCGGCATGCCCGGAGTTCTTCGCGGTGCCCCCCGGCAGCCGGACCGCGACGTGGTCCGGAGCCCGGCCCCTGCGGACCGCGCGCCGCCGGGGCGGGTGCAGCGTACCGGGTGCGTTGCTGCACGGGCCGCGGTTCCCGCGCGGCGGCGTGGGCACGGGCCCCGGCACCGAGTCTGCCGGTCGGTAGCTTCGGGTGAGGGCGGGCCGTGTGGTCGCTTCAGACGTCAGTGTGCATTGTGGTCGTAGCGCCCGATGATCCACGCTGCGCCCCGTTCGGCCAGTGCGCTGCGCCGTTCCCGGCGGGACCGTCTCCGCGGCACGTGCGAAGTGCTCTGCCCCTGGCCCGGAACGACCGCGAGCGCGGCAAGGCGTTCACCGGCGCGCGCCAGATCGGCCCGCAGTCGTTCGTGCCGTTCGGGGGACCTGGTCCGCAGCAGGGCTGTGTAGAGCCCTTCGATCTCGGCCACGGCGGCTCCCAGCCGGAGATTCGCGTCGCGTCGTTGAACGTCGCCGTGCGGCATGGGTGCTTTCCCTCTCCGGGGCGTGCTGCCCCAGGCTGACTTCGACTGCCGTGCTACGGCAGCTCTCTCGCCGGTCAGAGCGCTAGATGCCCTCCTGGACCAGCAGGGCGATCCGGTCGGGGTCATGGACCACCCAGCGCGGCGCCGGGGTGCCGGACAGGCGCAGGCGGCACAGGGTGGTGCCGCTGGGGCCGGTCCACCAGGCGGTGACGGTGCCCGGCCACGGCCATCCGGCGTGGTGGGACACGGCAACGGGCCGGTAGGCGTGCTGGATCCGGTCGTCCGGGTCGGGCGAGGGGCATCCCGTCGCCAGTTCTTCCAGCAGGCGTATCGCCGCGGACTCGCCTCGCATGGTCAGGCCCTCCCCTCGGCGCGGTCTGCAATGATTTCATTATTGCGCAACTGATGCTGTTTCGTTCAGGGTTTGTTCTGTGCGCTGCCTGTGACGACGCTGCGCTTGCGGGGGGTCGGCCGCAGAAGTGGCCGGAGCCGGGGGAGTCGTCGGCGAAGCGGGTGTTGCCGGTGGTGGGAGCGGGTGCGGCCACCACCGGCCGTGTGACTGGTGCGGTGTTCGCCGGGCCGGGGACCACAGTGATGTCCGGGCCGGTAGGCGGGCCTGGATCCGGGCGCCGGGGGAGAGGCGGGCGACCGTCTCGGCCTCGGTGGTGCGGCCCGGGCCGTGGAGGATGAGTGTCACGGTGTGGTCCATGCCCGCGGTGCCGATCCCGGTGTCCCTGTCTACGCTGCCGATCCCGGTGACCGTGATGCCGTGTCCGTTCAGGGTCCGGGCTGTCCGGGAGGTGAGGCCGGCGGCCGGTGTGCCGTTGTGGACGCGCACGGCGGCTCCGTGTCCGCGGACGGACGGGCCGTCGGCGCTCGGTGTCGGGGCGTCACCGGTCGCCGGTGGCGTCCGCGTCGTACGATCGGTGTTCTGGCCGTCGGCAGGACGGTCCGCCCGCGGTGCCGCCCGCAGTCGGCCGGCGTGCGGCGGGATGAGCCGGATCCGCCCCTCGACTGCCGGCGCCCTGGCTTCTGCGGTCACAGAAGGCCCGTCGGCCGGCGTCGGGTCACCAGTCGCCGCCGAAGTCGCCCCCTGCGCCGGAGCCGGAGTCCCCGAAGCTGCCCCCGAAGTCCGGGGCGTTGAAGTCCGCACCGGAGAACTCGCCGCCCTCCGGCAGGTCGGCGGCCCCCGGGAAGCCGCCGCCGTCGTCGGCGAAGGCCGATGGCGCGCTGAGCAGGCTGCCGAGCAGGGTGCCGGCGAGCAGGCCGCCGATCACGCCGCCTGCGCCGCCGAAGTAGCCGCCCGCCCAGGGGGCGTAGGCCGGGCCCGCGTTCCAGTACGGCTGGGCGCCCTGGTCGGTGGGGACCATGCGCATCAGTGGCTGTCCGCCCTGACTGACCGCCAGCGCGTCCTCGGCGCAGGCCGGCACCATGCGCGGCGCTCCGCCCGGCGGGCACCAGTTCACATCGCTGGCCGACGGGCCGTGGCGGGGGTCGAAGAAGCACGGGAGACGCCGCTCGGGCAGCGGCGCACCGGTGCGCCGGGCGGCGAGAGAGGCCAGCGCGAAACGGCCCTCGGCAAGTGTCCCGGTGACCGGCTGCACGTCCTGTGGGTGTGTTGCCGCAGCCATCTGCTGCTTGGCGCGGTCGTAGGCGTCCAGGGCGCGGGTGTAGTCCTCGCGCATCGCGTCCGTGGCGCCCGGCTCGGACGGTGAGAAGTCGAGGCGGTCCAGTTCCTCGCCGAAGGCGGTGATGTCCTCGTCCACCACCACGCGCAGTGCTTCCAGTTCGGCCCGTTCGCGCTCTTCCCGCTTCTTGCGTGCCCGCCGGTACAGCGCATAGCCGCCCCCGGCCGCACCGGCCACGGCCAGTCCGCCGACCAGCATGCCGGTGGCCGGACTTCCGTCCCCGGAATCGTCCCAGGAGTCGGGCGCGTGGCCCTTGGCCTGCTGGAGCGCCTGGTCCACGAAGGCGTTCACCTCGGCGGAGGCGTCGAAGGAGTAGGAACGCCTCACCGCGCCCTTGAGGTTGTCGACCGCGTCCTTGGACATCACCTGCCGGTCGGCGCCCGCGTTGAACCCCGTGCCGAGCCGGACCGCGTACACACCTGTGACACCCGTCAGGGAGCGCAGGTCACGCAGCACCGTGGCCTTCGGGTACTCGGACGCCTCGGGCAGTACGGCGACGAAGACCGGCTTGTCCGCCTTCTTGATCTTCTCGGCGAGCTGGTCGGCCTGCGCCCGCGGCAACTCGCCCTCGGCCCGGGGGTCGACGTACACCGGGCCTTTGCGGAACGCGTCCGCCACGGCGGCGGGTCCGGTTCCGGCGGCCGATGCACTGGCGACCGGCAGGGTGAGCGTCACCGTCGCTGTCACGGCCAGCGCGGCCGGCAGCCGGACCAGTCGGCAAGTCCGTGCGGAAGAGGAGAGCAAAGGAACCTCCTGGTGTTCCAAGGCGGCAATGCAAACACTTTAACTACTGCGCAACTGTGCAATCTGTCACCGGACCCGGGCCGCAACCGCACGCGGGGGGCAGGCGGACGGCTGCGACTCTGCAGCAGCACGGCACGGTCCTGGTACCGCCCGCCCGCCGTCGCTCGCCGCACGTGGACAAGAAGCCCCCCCGATTCCTATACTTGCGCAATCTCTAAACTATGATAGCCGGGATGTCCGGGGTACGGACGGGGTGGACGGCGGAGCGAGGAGTCCCGGGTGTTCTTCGATATGGGCCCGTTGAAGCTCATCACGCTGGTGGTCTTGGCCGCACTCGTCTTCGGCCCGGACAAGGTGCCCCAAATCATCCAGGACGTATGGGGGTTCCTCCGCAAGGTGCGCGCCGTCTCCGAGAGCGCCAAACAGGACATCCGCTCCGAACTGGGCCCGGAATTCAAAGATTTCGAGTTCGAGGACCTGCACCCGAAGACGCTTGTACGCAAGCACATGCTCGACGCCGACGGTCTCGGGCTCGATGAGATCCGCAACGCTCTCGACCCGGGGGAGGAGTTCGCGCAGGCCGCCGACGCGGTGCGCGAATCGGCCGGCAAGGCCCGGACCGGCAGCGCGCAAGCGGGGCGCGTGAGCGTGGCGAAGACGGAACAGCCCGACCCGGCCGGCCGCCCCGCGTTCGACCCCGACGCCACCTGAGACGTGCCACCCCTCCCTCGCACCCGGCCTTCGGCCGGCAACGCGTGGCAGGACGATCGCTCTCGCCGGGCTCGGGCAGGGGCCGGCCAAGGAGGTTCCTTCGTGCCTTGCGACGGGGCTGCGGTGGCCTCAGCCGCCGGCGCCGCTCAGCCCGTGCACCGGCGCGAGGGTGCGCCGCGAACGTACGGTCAGCTGTCCGACCATCAGCCGTACGACCATGACGGTGTCGGGGTCGTCGACGTAATAGATCTGCCGCCGGCCCTCGCGGCGGGAACGCACGAGTCCGGCGACCTTCAGCTTGGCCAGGTGCTGGCTGACCGCGGGCAGCGTGCCGCCCAGGAGGTCGGCGAGATGCGTGACGTCACTCTCGCCTTGCGACAGCGCCCACATCAGGTGGAGCCGGGCCGAGGAGGCGAGCAGCCCGAACATGGCGGCTGCCTCGGCGAGAACCTCCGCGGACGGATCCTCGAAGCCACCGACGTTCCCCGTCACAGCTCTCTCCCGTCCGCCCGCTGCGCAGCCGTCAACTGCGCGTCCACTCAGTGTAGGCGTGCGCCTGCTCGGCTTCCGGGCGCCGAGGACACGCTTCGCCGCCCGGGTTCGAGGCCGCACCGGGCAACGGCAGAACCAAGTGATCAGTCCTGCCTGCGCTGTTGATCGGGATGAGCGGGCCACGCGTAGGGTCGGCTCACCCAGGGGGCGCGGGTGTGGCTTCCAGCTCTCTGCCGTCCGTGGCTGAGAGGGCATCATCGCCGGAAGGGCCGAGCGGCTGCGCCGAGAGGGAGCCGTGTGCGTCTGCGGGCCTGACGAGCGAGAGGCCGATGCGCGACCAGCCGCTGAGCGGGACGGTCTGTCCGCTCAGCCCAGCGATGCACTCACCGTACGCAACTCGTCCAGGGCCGCCAGGACGTACCCGGCGAGCTCGTCCTTGCCGTCACGGCTGTCCTCGGACCATTCGGCGAACCCGCGCTTGAAGGCGAGGACGCCCAGCTCGCTCGCGAGGGCCGCGGCCGGGTCGGACAGGCCGCGGGCGACCAGGGCGGCCGTCATCGCGGCCGCGAGGCTGACGGTCTTGAGGGCGTCACGCTCCTGGAGCTCGGCACTGGCGGCGACGGCAGCCTTCAGGCGCGGGGCGAGCTCGCGGTTCACGGGACCCATCGTGCTCGACGCGCGCTCAAGTCCGGCAGCGACCGCCTCGAGCGGACTGGCGTCGTCGGGTGCCTCGGTGATCCCGTCGGTCAGCAGCCGGCTCAGCGTCTCCTGTCCGGCCACCAGCAGCTCTCGCTTGTCAGGGAAGTGCCGGAAGAAGGTGCTTTTGGTGACCCCGGCGCGCTCGGCGATCTGCGTGACCGTTGTGGCGTCGTACCCCTGCTCGGTGAACAGGTCGACTGCGGCCACGACAAGGCGTTCGCGTGCGCCTGGTTCCCATCGTGCCATGGCCCCATCATACGTGATGGGACTCTTGTCCCATCACCTTGCTAGAGTGACGGGACAAGAGTCCCATCACTCCGGGGGAGAGCTCCATGCACGTCTTTGTCACGGGTGGCACCGGCCTGATCGGTTCCGCCGTCATCGCCGAACTGCTCAGCAACGGCCACAGCGTCCTCGCGCTCGCCCGTTCCGACGCCTCCGCGCTGGCCGCCGAGACGGCCGGCGCCCAGCCTCTCCGCGGAGCTCTCGCCGATCTGGACGTCCTCCGCTCCGGCGCCGCTCAGGCCGACGGGGTGATCCACCTGGCATTCGCCAACGACTTCAGCAGCCCCGACGCCGTCGCCAGGGCGGTCGCCGAGGAGAGCGCCGCCCTCGCGGCCCTCGGCGCCGAACTCCTCGGCAGCGACCGGCCCTTGGTCACCTGCTCAGGCACGCCCCAGGTGCCGGGCCGCGCCTCCACCGAGGCCGACCCGCTGCCGGCCGACGGGCCGGTCGGTGGCCGTGGCCGCGCCGTCACGGCGGTCTTGGGCCTGGCCTCGCGCGGAGTCCGGAGCACGGCCGTACGCCTGCCGCGCACGGTCCACAACCAGGGCACGGGCGGGTTCGCCGGCTTGCTGACCGGCATCGCACGCCGGACCGGAGTGTCCGGCTACCCGGGCGAGGGCACACAGCGCTGGCCGGCCGTGCACGCGCTCGACGCGGCAGTCCTGTTCCGGCTCGCGCTGGAACAGGCACAAGCCGGCACCTCCTGGCACGCCGTGGCCGACGAGGGAGACCAGGTGCGTGACATCGCCGCGGTCATCGGCCGGCGGCTGGGCCTGCCGGCCGAGCCGGTGCCGCCGCAGACGTACGGTCCTCTCGGCGCGATCTTCGCCAGCGACCAGCCCTCCTCCAGCGCCCGCACCCGGCAGACCCTCGGCTGGGAGCCGAAGCATCTCAGCCTCCTGGAGGACCTGGAGAACATCCAGCCCTGAAAGGCGACCAAAGGGCCCGCTTACGGCACTCGCGCCGGCAACGGCGAACCCTCGCCCTCGCCCACTCGGCATAGCCGCTGTGCGGCCGTTCACGTCCACAACCCACATGTCCACAACAGGAGGCCCCCATCATGGTGGCAGTTGTCTTCGGCGCTCGCGGTAACGTCGCTCGTCACGTGGCCGATGGCCTGCTGGCCGCCGGTGAGCAGGTCAGAGCAGTCAGCAGGACCCCGGCCTCGGGCTCGACGCCCGGGTGGGAAGCCGTCACCGCCGACCTGGACCGTCCCGAAACGCTGCCCGCAGCGCTCGACGGCGCCGACAAGATGTTCCTGTACGGAATGCTCGACCCCCACAGGCCCTACGACATCGAGAAGGTCGCTGCGGCGGCCACAGCCGCAGGGATCCGGCAGATGGTCCTGCTCTCATCCGTGTCGGTCGTGAACCACGACGCCGACCACCCGGTACCCCGCCTGAACCGCACGATCGAGCAGGCCGTCCAACAGTCCGGCATGGACTGGACGTTCGTCAGGCCAGGGACATTCGCGGTCAACACCCGCACCTGGTGGGCCGAATCGATCCGCACGGACAACGTCGTCCGTCTTCCCTATCCGCTCGCACAGTCGGCACCGGTGCACGAGAAGGACATCGCGGCGCTTGCGGTGACCGCCCTGACCGAACCAGGTCACTCGCACCAGGCCTACACCGTCTACGGAGCCGAGTCCCTGACCCTGCAACGGCAGGTCGAGTACATCAGCGAGGCCCTCGGCCGCCGCATCCGGGTCGAACACGTCTTCGACGAGCAGGCTCGCGCGGACGTGGGCAGAACAATGCACCCGGTCGTGGCCGAGGCAATCGTGAGCCAGTGGGCCGCTGCCGACGGCGTCCAGGCCCCGACCTCCGTCATCGCCGAAAAGATCACCGGCACGCCGGCGCACACATACGCCCAATGGGCCGTCGACCACGCCGACGACTTCCGCTGAACTTGTCGGAGATCAGAGGCTCGGCGTCAACCGCTGTACCGTCTGGTAGGGAGGGGGTGGACGGCACCGGGGTAGCGCCCCTCGGAAACCGGCAGGCTTCCTGGGGCGGTTCATGAGACAGCACATCTACCTGCCTCCGCAAAACGTCGCCAGGGCGCTGGCCAAGCTGGCCGAACTGGCGCCACCGGCCGAAGCCGCGTTGCGGCCGCCGCTTGAGCTCACACTGCCCGGGGGCGACCGGCTCATCCTCCCGTTCACGTCGCACTTCAAGAGCGAGCCGGTCGACTGCTCCACAAGCAGGACGCTCGACCTCGACACGTCCATCATGTTCGGCGCCGATGATGTGCTGCGCGAGTACGCGGAGGCATACGGCCCTGAGATCGGTGAGGACGGGCGAATCCAGATCGGGTACGTCTACCTGACGATCCGGTTCGAGTCGTTCCTGCACCCTCGTTACGCGGCAATGGAGTTCTGGGCAGCGACGTCGGGCATGAGCCGCTTGTTCGCGCGGTCGGCCCGCGTCAGGGAGGTGTTCACCAGCCTCGCCGCCGCCAGCGGCGGAGTGTGCTGTTTGTTCGACACCGGCGATGGCGGCCCTGAGCAAGTGTGCTGGCTCAACGGCGAGACAACCCAGGAGATGGTCTCCGGCCCCCGCTTCCCAGATTCGCGAGCCCTTGTGGCGACTTGGCCCGCCCCCCACCAGTAAGCACCAGTACCCCTCGATACATCCCAGTGTCTCTACTGGACGGTGACTTCCGAGGATTTCGACACATACGCACATCGCACGAGGCGCGCCCGGACCTACCTCAACTGGTCCGGGAACACGGGGGTGTTCCGGCTGCGGGTATAGGTCTTAACCGGTTAGGTGTGTGGCTGTTTGGGGTGCGAGACGGTGGGCCGGCAATGGCGAGAGGAAAGACGGGCTGGCCCCCTGTTTGAGGGTCAACTCTCAAAGAAAAAAAGGTTGTTGAAGTCGCTACTTCAACAACTAGCCAAGGAATTTACGGAGTAAATTCCGATCGACTTCAATTCGAATTGAAGTCAAGTCCCGGCCAACGGAGTTGGCCGCAATACCAGAATATTTCCGGAACGGAGTTCCGGAAACGAGCGCGCGGGAGCGCGCTGCTATGAGGTTTAGCCGGAGGCCACAGCGTGCCGGAGGCACGCACGTTATGGAAATGGCCGGAGGCCAATTCCATAACGCCCCGCCGGAGGCGGGCAATTCGCGCGGGGACGCGCGAAGCGAGCGCAGCTCGCATTCGGCTGCCGGAGGCAGAGCGAAGCGG
>NZ_JBVJNF010000013.1:0-172056 GCF_055583785.1 Streptomyces sp. NPDC104371 | reverse complement strand
CCGGAAAGCGACGGCAACTACTGAAGGTAGTTTTCGCAGCTCACGGGCCCTTCCCTCGCGCATCCGCAGGTCAGACGATCAAGTGGGAAGTTCGTCAACTACCGGTAGAACTACGGCAGTTCACCGACCGCACGACGAAGGGTGGTCGTCCCGGAACGCGGGCGGCCACCCTTCTCCGCTGCCGACAGGGGCTTCGGTCGTGCGTTCAGCGGCGTGAGTCGCCGAACAGGACCCGGTAGATGATCAGCAGCACGAGAGAACCGCCGATCGCGGAGACCCAGGTCGCGCCGTCGTAGAAGTGCTTGGTGACCGGGTGGTGCAGCCAGCGGGAGGAGATCCAGCCTCCGATGAAGGCACCCGCGATGCCTATGAGGGTCGTGCCGATGAAGCCGCCGGGGTCCTTGCCCGGCAGCAGGAACTTGGCTATGGCGCCTGCCAACAACCCCAGAATGATCCAGCTCACAACGCCCATGCCGTGACCCTGCCTCTCCACACTGTGTCTGCGCCGTGCTCCTGCTCAGGTCAGGCCGCGTTCATGCGTCGACGCCACTACTTGATTCCGTCGGTCTTCCTCGGTCGCGCTCGCTCCCGCGTTTCGTACGACTGTGTCGCCATAAGGATGGACGCCTTGGCAACCGTCACCGGTTGCCCGGAGTCAGTAGGGTTCGGTGCCGTGACACGGTCCGGGGCGCAGCGTCCCGGTGACATGGGGTTGCGCCGCACCCTCGGCGTCGGGGACGCCGTCGTCATCGGGCTTGGTTCGATGGTCGGTGCCGGAATCTTCGCGGCCCTGGCCCCCGCGGCGCGCGCGGCGGGGTCCGGGCTGCTGTACGGGCTCGCGGTCGCCGCTGTGGTCGCCTACTGCAACGCGACCTCCTCGGCGCGGCTGGCCGCCCTGTATCCCGCCTCGGGCGGCACGTACGTGTACGGGCGCGAGCGGCTCGGAGTGTTCTGGGGGTATCTGGCGGGCTGGTCGTTCGTCGTCGGGAAGACGGCCTCCTGTGCGGCGATGGCGCTCACCGTGGGCGCGTACGTCTGGCCGGGGCAGGCACACGCGGTGGCGGTGGCGGCCGTGGTCGCGGTGACCGCCGTGAACTACGGCGGTGTGCGGAAGTCGGCGCTGCTGACACGGGTGATCGTCGCGGTGGTCCTGGCTGTCCTCGCTTCCGTGGTCGTCGTGTGTCTGGGGTCGGGTACCGCTGATGCCTCGCGACCGGCCGTCGAGGGCGCGGGCGTCGCAGGGGTGCTCCAGGCGGCGGGGCTGCTCTTCTTCGCGTTCGCCGGGTACGCGCGGATCGCCACCCTCGGAGAGGAGGTACGGGATCCGGCGCGCACCATCCCGCGCGCGATCCCCCTGGCCCTGGGCATCGCGCTGGCGGTGTACGTGGTGGTGGCTGTCGAGGTCCTTTCCGTGCTGGGTGCACAGGGGCTGGGGCGTGCGGTGGCACCGCTGGCCGACGCGGTACGAGCGGCGGGCGTGCCCGGTCTCGCGCCGGTGGTGCGGGTGGGCGCCGCTGTGGCTGCCCTGGGCTCGCTGCTGGCGCTCCTTCTCGGCGTCTCACGGACCACGCTGGCCATGGCGCGCGACCGGCATCTGCCGAGCGCCCTGGCCGCCGTGCACCCGCGCTTCCAAGTGCCGCACCGGGCCGAGATGGTGGTGGGGACCGTGGTGGCCGCGCTCGCCGCGACGGTGGACGTGCGGGGCGCGATCGGCTTCTCCTCCTTCGGGGTGCTGGCCTACTACGCGATCGCCAACGCGTCGGCCTGGACGCTGAGTCCGGCGCCGGTGTCGCGCGTCGTACCGGCTGTCGGGCTCCTCGGATGCGTCGTGCTGGCGTTCGCCTTGCCGGGGGTGTCGGTGGGCGTGGGCGCGGTGGTGCTGGGCGTGGGGGTGCTGGCTTACTGCGTACGGCGGTGGGGTGCCGCGCGGTAGCCGCCAAGGGCACGAAGACCTCTCACGAGGCTCCGGCCGTGTTGTCGTGCGGTCCGGGCCGCTCCGCCACCCGGACATGCCTCGCCGCTCTGTCCCCCCTCAGGACCGTCAGCGCGGAGGCTCCCCCTACAGCGTCGGCCCGGCAGCCGTACGTATCGGGAAGTCCTCCCACAGCGCCAACTCCGCGCCGTCGTTGTGCTCTTCGTACCAGCCCGTGCCGTCGAGCCAGGCCTGGAGCCACTGCGCGAGGCCGGGGGCGTCGAGATACCAGGCATGGCCGGCTTCGTCGGCGTTCGGGTCGTAGAGCAGGACCGTGCCGTGCGGGGTGTGGCAGTCCACGCACGCGTACATTCCGCAGCCCCAGTGGGATATCGGCAGAACGCCCTCGGGCCAGGGCCAGGTGGGATCCGTGCGGGCGCTCTCGCGGTTCGCGAAGTACTGCGGGACGGCGGCCGGTTCGCCGGCCGGTGAGCTGTCGAGCAGGGGCAACAGGCCGTACTCCGGGCCGAATCCGCCGTCCCCGGTCCGCAGATACAGCGCGGCGAGCAGTGGTGGCAGGGAGAAGCCCAGGGACTCCTCGGCGCGAGCGAGCGCGGCTTCGCTCGCGGGCTGCGGGAGCGAAGGCCAGCCCCACGGGCGGGTGGTGCGAGCCCGCTCCGCCACCCTGTCCAGCAACTGCTCGTTCTCGGTCATGAGTTCATGATGCAGGGAACCACTGACAGCCGGAGCTGCCTGTGGATAACTCTCGGCGCCTTACCGCGGACCGCTTGTCAACGTGTCGCGAACGGCCGGTCCGTGGGCACGATCTCGCGTCCCAGCGGCAGCAACGAGACCGGAATGAGCTTGAAGTTGGCGATGCCGAACGGAATACCGATCACCGTGACGCACAGCGCGATGCCCGTGACGATGTGGGCGATGGCGAGCCACCAGCCCGCCAGGACCAGCCACAGCACATTGCCTATGCAGGACGGCGCGCCCGCGTCGCGGCGCTCGACCGTCGTATAGCCGAAGGGCCACAACGCGTAGATGCCGATACGGAACGAGGCGATGCCGAAGGGTATGCCGATGATGGTGATGCAGAGCAGCACCCCCGCGAACAAGTAGCCCAGGAACAGCCAGAAGCCGCTCAGGACCAGCCATATCACGTTCAGAATCGTCTTCACCGCTGGCGACCTGCCATCTGTTCGAGTCGGGCGATACGTTCCGCCATGGGCGGGTGTGTGGAGAACATCTTGGAGAGACCCTGCCCCGGGCGGAAGGGGTTGGCAATCATCATGTGGCTCGCCGTCTCGATCCGGGGCTCGGGCGGCAGCGGGAGTTGGCTGGTTCCGATCTCCAGCTTGCGCAGGGCACTCGCGAGGGCGAGGGGATCGCCGGTCAGCCGGGCTCCGGAGGCGTCCGCCTCGTACTCCCTGGAGCGGCTGATGGCGAGCTGGATGACGGACGCGGCGAGCGGGCCCAGAAGCATGATCAGCAGCATGCCGAGGAGGCCGGGACCGTCGTCGTCGTCCGAGCGGCCGACCGGGATCAGCCAGGCGAAGTTCACCAGGAACATGATCACTGAGGCAAGTGCACCGGCGACCGACGAGATCAGGATGTCGCGGTTGTAGACATGGCTCAGCTCGTGCCCGATGACACCGCGCAACTCGCGCTCGTCGAGGATGCGGAGGATGCCGTCGGTGCAGCACACGGCCGCGTTGCGCGGGTTGCGGCCCGTCGCGAACGCGTTCGGCGCGTCCGTCGGCGAGATGTACAGGCGGGGCATGGGCTGCCGGGCCTCGGTGGAGAGCTCGCGGACCATGCGGTACAGCGCGGGTGCCTCGAACTCGCTGACCGGGCGCGCGCGCATCGCGCGGAGAGCGAGCTTGTCGCTGTTCCAGTACGCGTACGCGTTCGTGCCGATCGCGATGAGGGCCGCGACGATCAGGCCGGTACGCCCGAAGAAGCTGCCGATGACGATGATGAGCGCGGACAGTCCCCCGAGGAGTACTGCGGTCCTGAGCCCGTTGTGCCGGCGGTGCACGGTACGCCCTCCAAGTGGTGCGGCAGGGGAACCCCTTGTCTGAAGATGCTGTTGACTCCACTCCTCAGTGGACCCTCCCGTACTGGTCAACGCGAGGCGGGAAGGCCGAGTTCCCTGGTGCACGGCCCGGAGCCGGGGAGCTGTCCGGGTGACCTGGCGGTACCGCCACGCGCGCGTGCCGCGTCGTGCGGCCGCGCGCGTGAGGGCGTCCGTCAGAAGAGGCCGAGGGCCGAGAAGCGGAGGACCACCTGGGGCGCTACGGAGAGCGCGACGCCCAGGACGGCGGTCACGCCGAGGGCGGCGGTGAGGGGGGCCGGGACGTGGTGCTCTGCGGGCTCTCCTTCGGGGGCGCGGAAGAGCAGAGCTGTCCACTGGAGGTAGTAGAAGAGCGCGATCACCACGTTCACCGCCATGACCACGGCAAGCCAGCCGAGGCCCGCGTCGACGGCCGCCGAGAACACGGTGACCTTCGCGAAGAGACCGATGACACCCGGCGGGAGGCCCGCGAGGCAGAGCAGGAAGAAGGCCAGGAGCAGGGCAGCCAGAGGGCTGGACGCGTACAGGCCGCGGTAGTCGGTGATGCGGTTCCGGGCCCTCGTACGGCCCACGAGGGCGGCCACGGCGAAGGCTCCGAGGTTCACCGCCCCGTACATCAGGGCGTACGCCACGGTGGACCCGATCGCCTTGTGGGCGTCCGTGGAGTAGGCGGCCGCGGCGATCGGCACCAGCAGGTAACCGGCCTGGCCGACGGAGGACCAGGCGAGCAGGCGTACCGCGCTGTACGCGCGCGTGGCCTGCTGCCGGAGTGCGCCGACGTTGCCGACGGTCATGGTGAGGGCGGCCAGCGCGGCGAGCGCGGGGCCCCAGACGTCGGAGTACGACGGGAGGGCGACGACGGTGACGAGGATCAGGCCGGAGAAGCCGACCGCCTTGCCGACGACCGACAGGTAGGCGGCGACCGGCAGCGGCGCCCCTACGTAGGTGTCCGGCACCCAGAAGTGGAACGGCACCGCCGCCGTCTTGAAGGCGAAGCCCACGAGGGTGAGGACGACACCCGTCTGGGCAAGTGTGTGGAGCTGGCCGTCGACGTGCTGGATCCGGTCGGCGATCTGGGTGAGGTACAGGGTGCCCATGGAGGCGTACACGAAGCTGATGCCCATGAGGCTCACGGCGGTCGCCGTGACGGAGGACAGGAAGAACTTCAGGGCGGCTTCGGACGATCTCCTGTCGCCGTGCCGGATGCCGACGAGGGCGAACGCGGGCAGGGAGGCGACCTCCAGGGCGACGATGAGGGTCGCCAGGTCGCGCGAGGCGGGCAGCAGGGCGGCACCGGCCGCGCTGGAGAGCAGCAGGAACCAGAACTCCCCTGCGGGGACTTCCTTCTCGGCGTCCTTGAGGGCGGTGACCGACAGGAGGGCGGTGAGGAAGGCTCCGGCGAGGACGAGGAACTGGATGGCGAGGGTGAATCCGTCTGCCGTGTAGCTGCAGACGTGCGGGTTCCCCTTCAGGCAGAAGGTGGCGCGGTCACCGTCCAGCAGGGGCAGCAGCGTGAGCAGCGCGGCGGCGAGTCCTGTGAGGGAGATCCAGCCCAGGACTGCCTTCCGTCGCTCTTCGAGGAAGAGGTCGGCGACGAGGACGACGAGTCCGACGACCGCCGTGAGCGTGGGCGGCGCGATCGCCATCCAGTCGACGGACTGGACGAGGGAACTCATCGGATGCCTCCTGCGAGGAGCTGCTGCACGGCCGGGTCGGTCAGGCCGAGGAGGGCCTTCGGCCACAGGCCGGTGGCGACGGTGAGGACGACCAGCGGCGTCCAGGCCGCGAATTCGTAGCTGTGGACGTCGGCGAGCCGGGGGGTGTCCTGGGGGGCGGCGCCCATGCAGACGCGGCGGACCACGATGAGCAGGTAGGCGGCGGTGAGCAGGGTGCCGAAGGCGGCGATCGCCATGAAGGTGAGGAACGCCGGGCGGCTGAGCCCGGCGGCGGGCCTGAACGCGCCGAACAGCGCGAGCATCTCACCCCAGAACCCGGCGAGGCCGGGCAGGCCGAGCGAGGCGACGGCGCCGAAGGCGAGCAGGCCGCCGAGGCGGGGAGCCCTGCCGTAGAGCGCGGCGCCGGTCTTCTCGGACAGGGCGTCGAGGTCGGTCGTGCCGGTGCGGTCCTTCAGCGCGCCGACCAGGAAGAAGAGGAGGCCGGTGATGAGGCCGTGGGCGATGTTGGCGAACAGGGCGCCGTTGACGCCGGTGGGGGTCGCCGTGGCGATGCCGAGGAGGACGAAGCCCATGTGGCCGACGGAGGAGTAGGCGATCAGCCGCTTGAGGTCGCCCTTGGCGCCCTGCCGGACGAGGGCGAGGCAGGCGAGGGATCCGTAGATGATCCCGACCACGGCGAAGGCCGCGAGATACGGCGCGAAGGTGTGGAAGCCGTGCGGCGCGACCGGCAGGAGGATCCGCACGAACCCGTACGTGCCCATCTTCAGCAGGACCCCGGCCAGCAGAACCGAGCCGACGGTCGGCGCGGCGGTGTGGGCGTCGGGCAGCCAACTGTGCAGAGGCCACATCGGCGCCTTGACCGCGAGCCCGATCCCGATCGCCAAAGCGGCGATGACCTGCACGGATGCGGTGAGTGACCGGCCGTTGTCAGTGGCGAGTGCCATCATGTCGAACGTGCCCGCCTTGATCCCGATCAGGAGCAGGCCGAGCAGCATGACGACGGAGCCGAGCAGCGTGAAGAGGATGAACCTCCAGGCCGCCCGGGTCCTCCCCTCGCCGCCCCAGCGGGCGATGAGGAAGTACATCGGGATGAGGACCGTCTCGAACGCGAGGAAGAACAGCAGCAGGTCGAGGACGGCGAAGGTCGCGAGGGTGCCGGTCTCGAGAACGAGCAGCAGTGCGACGAAGGCCTTCGGGGACGGGCCCGTGGGCGGCTTGGCGTACGAGTAGAGCGCGCAGAGGAAGGTCAGCAGCGCGGTCAGGAGCAGAAGGGGGAGCGAGATGCCGTCGATGCCCAGGTGGATCCGCACGTCGAGTGCGGGGATCCATCTGATGTCGGTCGTGGCCTGCATCTTTGACGGGTGGTCATGGTCGAAGCCGAGCGCGAGGGCGATCGCCGCGATGAGGACGGCTCCGGTGACTGTCACGCCGTGGCGCAGTACGGCCTGCTCGGGCGACTTCCCCTTCAGTCCGGGCGGGGCGGGCAGGAGGGCGGCGGCCGCGCCGATGAGCGGCACGACGACGACGAATGCCAGAAGGAACTGCATCACGGACTCGCTGATATCGATCACGCCTGCTCACGCTCCCGTGGCGACGAGGAGGGCGGCCACCGCGAGGACGACGGTGCCGGCGAGCAGCGCGCTCACATAGGTCTGCACATTGCCGGTCTGGGCGCGCCGTACGGCGGCGCCGAGCAGGCGGGGTAGGGCACCGGCGGCGCGTACGTAGGTCTCGACGACCTCACGGTCCAGGAAGCGGACGAGGCGCGCGCCGGCCCGGACCGGGCGGACGAAGAGCGTGTCGTACACGGCGTCCAGGTGGAAGCCGACGGCCGCGTGGCGGTGCAGCGGGCCGAGCAGGACGCGGCCGGGGTCCGCGGGGTCGGGCGCGTTGGCCACATCGCCGTACGCGGGCGTGTGGCTCGCGATGGCCTCGGCCTCGACCAGCCCGGCGTCCGCCTCGGGGTGGGCCGCGAGCGCTCCCAGGGGGGCGCGGGCGGCGAGCGCCGTGGTGCGCTGCCAGACCCCGTACGTCACGAGCCCGCCGACCAGGGCGAGGCCCGTGCCGAGGACGGATGTGGTGAGGGTCGGGGTCAGGCGGCTTCCGTCGAACCAGTCGGGCAGGACGCGGTAGGCGAGTCCGAAGGCGAGTGAGGGGACGGCGAGCGCCCACAGCACGGCGTTCATGGCGAGGGGCTGTCTGCCGTGGTCGGGGGCCTCGGCCCCGTGGCCGCGGAAGGCGAGCAGCCACAGGCGGGTCGCGTAGGCGGCGGTGAGCAGGGCCGTGACCAGACCGACGACGAGGACGATCCAGCCCGCGGCGCCGGGAGCGCGCTCGGTGTGGCCGGTGGCGACGTGCTCGGCGGCGGCGAGAACGGATTCCTTGGAGAAGAACCCGGCGAACGGCGGGATCGCGGCGAGCGCCAGGAGCGCCACGGTCATCGTCCAGTAGGCGTCGGGGACGCGGGCGCGCAGGTCCTTCATACGGGACATGGTGGCCAGGGAGTTGGTGCCGGCGGCGTGGATGATCACGCCCGCGGCGAGGAAGAGCAGCGCCTTGAAGGCGCCGTGGGACAGGAGGTGGAAGACGGCGGCACCGCGGTCGCCGACGGCGAGGGCGCCGGTCATGTAGCCGAGCTGACTGATCGTCGAGTACGCGAGGACACGCTTGATGTCGTCCTGGGCGAGCGCCGTGAGCGCCGAACCCGCCATCGTCACGGCGGCCATGACGGCGAGGACGACCATCGCGGCCGAGGATGCCTCGAAGACCGGAAGGAGACGGGCGACGAAGTAGACACCGGCGGCGACCATCGTCGCGGCGTGGATCAGCGCGGAGACGGGGGTGGGGCCCGCCATCGCGTCGGGGAGCCAGGTGTGCAGCGGGAACTGCGCCGACTTGCCCGCCACGCCGGCCAGGAGCAGCAGGGCGATCAGGGTCGGATGGTGCAGTCCGCCGCTCGCGACGGTGCCGAGGACCGTGGTGATGCGGAAGGAACCGGCGTCGGCGGCGAGCGCGAACAGGCCGATGAGGAAGGGGACGTCGCCGAGCTTGGTGACCAGGAAGGCCTTGAGGGAGGCGGCGCGGGCCTCGGGGGTCTCCCAGTAGTGGCCGACCAGGAAGTAGGAGCAGATGCCCATGACTTCCCAGCCGACCAGCAGCACGATCAGGTCGCCCGAGTAGACGACCAGGAGCATCGCGGAGGTGAACAGGGAGACGAGAGCGGCATAGGAGGGGTAGCGCGGGTCGTCGCGCAGATAGCCCGTCGAGTAGATCTGCACACAGGAGGCGACGACGCCGACCAGGACGGCGACGAGGGCGGCGAAGCCGTCGATGTGCAGGGCGAGTTCGATCGGGACCGAGCCGGTGGGGGTCAGCTCGGTGGCCGCGTCGACGGCTTGGCCGCCGCCCTGGCGCGCCACGACCAGTACCGCCAGCACGAGCGAGGTGAGGGTCGGCAGGACGGCGAGCGGGCGGACGAAGCCGGGGGCCGTGCGGCCGAGCAGCAGGCCGGCCGCGGCGCCCAGGAACGGAAGGAGAGGAACGAGGACGGCGAGGGTGGTCGTGGTCACGCGGTGGCCTCAGCCTTCTCCGCCGCTGGGGCGTCGCTTTCGTGGCCCTCGGCGGTGTCGCGGAGCCGGTCGATGTCCGCGGTGCCGCGGTTGCGGTAGACGGCGAGGACGATCGCGAGGCCGATGCCGATCTCGGCGGCCGCGATGGCGATGGTGAACAGGGTCAGGGCCTGGCCGGAGTGCAGCGTCTCGCGGGCGGTCCTGCTCAGCCAGACGTCGAAGGCGACGAGGTTGAGGTTGACGGCGTTGAGCATCAGCTCGACCGACATCAGGACGAGGACCGCGTTGCGGCGGGCGAGGACGCCGTACAGACCCGTGCAGAAGAGCAGGGCGGAGAGCACGGCGGGATAGGCGAGGTGCATCAGCGGGCGCCTTCCTTCTCGCGTCGGCTGCCCGGGACGGTCGGGGTGCCCGCCGGGGTGGGCGTCGTGTCGGCCTTCGCCTTGCGGGAGAGGACGATCGCGCCGACCAGGGCGGTGAGGAGGAGGACGGAGAGGGCCTCGAAGGGGAGGACCCAGTACCGGAACAGGCTCGCGCCGGTGACCTTGGTGGAACCGGACGCGGGGCCGCTCAGGTCGATCCAGGTCGTGCGGAAGGCGTCGACGACCACCCAGACCAGGGCGCCCGCGGCGGCCACGGCCACGGTGAGGGCGGCCCAGCGGTTGCCGGAGTCGGCGTCCGGGGACGGGCCGATGGGGGCCTTGGTGAGCATCAGACCGAACAGGAGGAGGACGACGACGGAACCGACGTAGATGAGGACCTGCACCCAGGCGATGAACTCGGCGGTGAGCAGGAGGTACTCGACGGCCAGTCCGCCGAGGGTCGCGACGAGCCACAGGGCGGCGTGCACGAGCTGCTTGGTGGTGACGGTGACGAGCGCGGCGCCGAAGGTGGCGATGCCGACGAGGAGGAAGGCGATCTCGACGCCGGTCGGGGAGAGGAAGCCGTGGGTGCCGGCGGCAGCCGTGGCCGTGGTCAGTGCGGCGGAGGCGGGGGTCACGACTCTCCTTCCCGGGGGTCGGTGGGGTCGGTGGCGTCTGCGGGGCCGGTGGGACTGGTGTGGCCCTTGGGGCCGGTGGGCTCGTCGGGGCCAGTCGGTTCGTCGGGACCGGTGGGACCGGTGCGGCCAGCGGGATCGGTGGGACCGGTGCGGCCAGTCGGACCCGTACGGCCAGTCGGCTCGTCGGGATCGGTGGGACCGGTGGGACCGGTGGGACCGGGGCGGCCGGTGGGCTCACTGGGACCTGTGCGACCAGTCGGACCCGTGCGGCCGGTGGGCTCACTGGGACCTGTGCGGCCGGTGGGCTCAGTCGGGTCGGTCGGCTCGGTCGGGTTCGGCTGGGTTGCTGCGAGCTTCTCGGCGGTCTTGCGCGCGGCGGCGATCTCCTTGGGTTCCTCCGCGCCCGCGTCCAGGGCGGGCGGGGCAGGCACGGTCCACATCCACTCGCGGAGCTTGTCGCGCTCGTGGGTGAGGTCGCGGATGTCGGTCTCGGCGTACTCGAACTCCGGGGACCAGAACAGGGCGTCGAAGGGGCAAACCTCGATGCAGATACCGCAGTACATGCAGAGGGAGAAGTCGATGGCGAAACGGTCGAGGACGTTGCGGCTGCGCTCGCGTCCGCCGGGGGTGGCGGGCGGGACCGTCTCCTTGTGGGAGTCGATGTAGATGCACCAGTCCGGGCACTCACGGGCGCACAGCATGCAGACCGTGCAGTTCTCCTCGAACAGGCCGATGACACCGCGGCTGCGCGGCGGGAGCGCGGGCTGGGTGTCCGGGTACTGCTCGGTGACGGACTTCCTGGTCATCGTGCGGAGGGTGACCGCCAGGCCCTTGGCGAGACCGGAGCCGGGGATCGACCTACGGGGCCGCTCGGCGGGCGTCGAGGGGTGGCGCGGGTCGGGCGAGGGGCGGGACATCAGGAGATCACCACCTTGACGATGCCGGTGAGGGCGATCTGGACGAGAGCGAGGGGGACGAGGACGGTCCAGGAGAGCTTCTGGAGCTGGTCCTCGCGCAGGCGGGGGTAGGTCACGCGCAACCAGATGACGACGAAGGCGAGGAGCGCGGTCTTCACCAAGGTCCACAGCCAGCCGAGGCCGGAGGCGCCCCAGGGGCCGTGCCAGCCGCCCAGGAAGAGGACGGTGGTCAGACCGCACAGGACGATGATTCCGGCGTACTCGGCGAGGAGGAACAGGGCGAAGCGGAGGCCGGTGTACTCGGTGTAGGCGCCGAAGATGATCTCCGAGTCGGCGACGGGCATGTCGAAGGGCGGGCGCTGGAGTTCGGCCAGGCCGGCGACGAAGAAGACGAGTGCGCCGATGAGCTGCCAGGGCAGCCACCACCATGCGAAGGCGGCGGTGATGCCGGGCAGGGAGACGGTGCCGGCCGCCATCGCCACCGAGGCCGCGGCGAGCAGCATGGGGAGTTCGTAGGCGAGGAGTTGGGCGGCGGTGCGCAGGCCGCCGAGAAGGGAGAACTTGTTGGCGGAGGCCCACCCCGCCATGAGGGAACCGAGGACGCCGACGCCCATCACGGCCAGGACGAAGAAGATGCCCGCGTCGACGGCCTGCCCCACGGCGCCCTCGCCCGGACCGATCGGGATGACGAGGAGGACGAGGAGGTAGGGCAACAGGGCGACGGCGGGAGCCAGTTGGAAGATACGGCGGTCCGCGCCCGCCGGGACGACGTCCTCCTTCTGCGCGAACTTCACGCCGTCGGCGATGAGTTGGGCCCAGCCGTGGAAGCCGCCCGCGTACATCGGGCCGAGGCGGCCCTGCATATGGGCCATCACCTTGTGTTCGGTCTGGCCGACGATCAAGGGGAAGGTGAGGAAGACGACGAACACGGCGAGGAGTCGCAGGGCGACGTCGAGAGCGCCGTTCACTGCGTGCCTCCGGAGGGGTCGTCGGGGGTGGGGGGTTCGGGTTCGTCGGGGGGTGAGGGCTTCGGGGGTTGGGCACCGCCGGGGTGGGCTTCGCCGGGGCCGGCCTCGCTGTCCTCCCGCGCCTCGGTCGGCGGTTCGGTGGCGGGCTCGGGCTCGGGCTCGTCGAAGGCCGGGCGGGCGTGGTGCCAAGGGGCGTCCGCGCTGCGCGTCACGGCAGGTGGCTCGGGGGGCGCGCCCTGGGGTTCCGAGGCGGCGGCGCGTTGCGAGGCGGAGCCTTCGGAGGCGCTGCGTGCACGCCGGGGGCCCGCGGGACCGGTCCCCGGCCCCGTACCGCCTGCCGCGCCACGCTGCGACGCCGAGCCTTCCGACGCGCTGCGCGCACGACGCGGACCCGCCGAAGCCGCGGGACCCGACGGACCCGCCCCAGGAACCTCCGCACCACGCTGCGACGCCGAACCCTCCGACGCGCTCCGCGCGCGACGCGGCGGTGTCGGTGTCTCGGGGGTGGCGGCCGGGGGCTGGCTTGCCGAGCCCTCGGTGGCCGTGCGGGTGCGGCGTACCGGGCGGTCGCCTGCCGGGCGGCGGGCCGGTGCCGGGGGGAGCTGGCCCTTCAGCGGGCCCCACTCGTTCGGGTCGGGGACGCCCGGGGGCAGCATCTGGCGGCGCTTGGGGCCGCCGTGCTCGGACTCGCCCGGTTCCTTGGCGCCGGGCCAGGCCTTGGCGACCCGGGCGGCCAGGACGAAGTCCTTGCGCAGGGGGTGTCCCTCGAAGCCCTCGGGCAGGAGGAGGTGGTCCAGCGCCGGGTGACCCTCGAAGGTCACGCCGAACATTTCGTGGGTCTCGCGCTCGTGCCAGGCCGCGCCCGCGTAGACGCCCACGGCGGAGTCCAGCACGGGTGCCTCGTGCGGGACGGTCGTACGGACGAGCAGGCGGCGTACCGGGGACAGGGCCGCGACATGGGCCGCGACGCGCAGGCCCGTGCCCGGTTCGTCGACGGCGCTCAGCCAGTCGAAGTAGGTGCAGCCCAGTTCGTCGCGCGCCACGCACAGCGCCGCGGTCCAGTCCGTCGGCGGTACGTCGACCGTCAGGACGTCGTACGACTCCTCGGCCGTGGCCTGCGGACCGAAGAGGTCCTCGGCGGACGCGGGCAGCCAGCCGACCCCGGTCATCGCCCCTCCCCCGCGTCCGAACCCGCCGTCCCCGAACCCGTCGAACCCGTCGTCCCCGTTCCAGGGCCCGTCGACGGCGGCCGGACCAGGCCGCTCTGCAACGCGGCGGCCGACGGCCGTGCCGTCCCGTACCGCTGCGCCAGCGACTCGCGCGCGATCTTCTCCTGGAGCTTGAGGATGCCCTGGAGCAGCGCCTCGGGGCGCGGCGGGCAGCCGGGGACGTACACATCCACCGGGATGATCTGGTCGACGCCCTTCGTGACGGAGTACGAGTCCCAGTACGGGCCGCCGCAGTTCGAGCAGGCGCCGAAGGAGATCACGTACTTCGGCTCGGGCATCTGCTCGTACAGACGCTTGACGGCCGGGGCCATCTTGTCGGTGACCGTGCCGGAGACGACCATCAGGTCGGCCTGGCGCGGGCCGGGCGCGAACGGGATCACTCCGAGGCGGATGAAGTCGTGGCGGGCCATCGACGCGGCGATGAACTCGATCGCGCAGCAGGCGAGGCCGAAGTTGAAGACCCACAGCGAGTAGCGGCGGCCCCAGTTCAGGACCACCTTCATCGGCTCGGGGGCGAGGCGTGCGAGCGTGCCGAGCCGCTTCGGTTCCGGGACGGACACCGGCTCACCGGAAGCCGAAGCGGAGGCTGAAGCGGAGGCCGAAGCGGAAGCCGTGGCAGGGGTCGAGGGGTTCACGTCCATGACAGAACGCCCTTCTTGTACGCGTACAGCAGTCCCACGGCCAGGAAGCCGAGGAAGACGAACATCTCCACGAGCGTGGTCGCGCCGTACCGGGGATCGGCGAAGACCGTCGCCCACGGGAAGAGGAAGATCGAGTCGACCGCGAAGATCACGTACAGATACGCGTAGACGTAGTAGCGGACCTGGGTGTGCGCCCAGCCCTCGCCGACGGGGTCCACCCCGCACTCGTACGTCAGAAGCTTCTCGGGAGTGGGCACGACAGGGCGCAGCAGGCGGCCCGCGCCGAACGCGACGGCGATGAAGAGCACGCCGGCGACGGCGAGCAGCCCGACGACGGAGTAGGAGTGGAAGTAGCCCGCCGCGACGACGGTTCCGGCGTTCCCGGCGGTCCTCACGCTCCCGGTCTCCGCCATGACAGCGACGGCGGTCGGATCCGGCACGTCAGCTCCTCGCTCCCTGACCTCGTGACCCTGGTGAACGTCGTGCTCGACGTTCAGTACGCACGGGAGTCTAGGCCCTGCTAAAGAGAGGGTAAGCAGACTGCTGCACGAGGTGGGGTTTCCCCCAGTGAACCCCGGCGGTCCGCCTCATGGCACGGGGACGCGGCGTTACGGCAGGCTTGCGGGCATGAGCGAACGAGGCAGGCGGATATGACCGCGCGCGAGACGAACCCCGGTGCCACGGACGGCGAGCGTCCGCCTCCTGTGCGTCCTGCCCTGGACGCGTCCACCTGGCGCGAGATCGCGCATCTCCTGATGAACCTGCTGACGTCGCTGGTCGGGTTCATCTACGTGGTGACGGTGCTGGCGCTCGGCGTGGGGCTGACGGTGACCGTGATCGGCTTCCCGGCGCTGGCGCTGGGGCTGCTGGGCGCGCGGCAACTGGGCAAGCTGGAGCGGGCGCGGGCCAGGGCGCGGCTCGGGGTGCGGATACAGGAGCCGAGCCCGCTGCCGCTGCGCAAGGGCGGCGGGATGTTCCAGCGGCTGTGGATGGCGCTGAAGGACCCGGTGGCCTGGCGGACCTGTCTGTACGCCTTCATCCGGCTGCCCTGGGGGATCCTGACCTTCACGGTGACGCTGGTGTCGCTGTTCGTCCTGTGGCCCCTCCTGCCGTACCTCGCCCGCGGGCTGACGAACGTGGACCGGGCCATGGTGCGGGGGCTGCTGTCCCCCTCCGACGAACTGGAGCGGCGCATCCGGGAGCTGGAGCAGGGCCGCGGAGTGGTCGTGGACACGGCGGCGGCCGATCTGCGGCGCATCGAGCGCGATCTGCACGACGGCGCGCAGGCCCGCCTGGTGAACCTGGCCATGGGGCTCGGGCTGGCCAAGGAGAAGCTGCTGGAGGACCCCGACACGGCGGCGGCCATGGTCGACGAGGCGCACGGCGAGGTGAAGCTGGCGCTCCAGGAGCTGCGGGACCTGGCACGGGGGATCCACCCCGCGGTGCTCACCGACCGCGGCCTGGACGCCGCGCTGTCGTCGGTCGCCTCGCGGTGCACCGTGCCGGTGCGGGTGAGCGTGGATCTGCCCGCGCGCCCTGCCGAGGCGATCGAGGGCATCTCCTACTTCACGGTCTCCGAACTGCTGCAGAACATCAGCAAGCACAGCGGGGCCGCGTCCGCGTCCGTCGACGTGTGGCGCAGCGGGGAGCGGCTGCTCATCGAGGTACGGGACGACGGCCGGGGCGGCGCCCGGCTCGACGGCGGTACCGGGATGGCGGGACTCGCGGAGCGGCTGGGCGCGGTCGACGGTCTGTTCGTCATCGACTCGCCGACCGGTGGCCCGACGACCGTCACGGCGGAACTGCCCTGGCGCGACCGGGAGAGCGAGCCGCAGCGGAAGTAGGCGGAAGTGCGCAGTGAGCAGCGGTCGTACACGGAAGTGTGCGACCGCTGTGACGTATGCGGGGCCGGACGCCTGGGGGCGGGGGTGGGGAAAACCCCCGGTCCAAGACGCCGACCGGCTCCATGGTCGGGCAGGCGCGCGGGCAGCAGAGTAGGGGTCACGGTCAGCCGTACGGGCGGACCGGGTCGGGCTGGGCAACGAGGAGAACGGACGACACCGATGGCCACGCACTACGGGTACGGAGAGTGGGGCGGCTCTGGATCCCAGGGCGCCGGGGAACGGCCGCACCGGCTTCCGGCCGCGCTGCGGGCGCCGTTCGAGGGGCGCACCTGGGGCGAGTTCTGCTATGTGCTGCTGGGCCTGCCGATCGGGATCGCGATGTTCGTCTGCAGCGTCACCCTGGTCTCCCTGGGGGCCGGCCTGCTGGTGACGTTCCTGGGGATCCCCGTCCTCGCGGGGGCCCTCGCGGCCTGCCGCGGCTTCGGGGCGCTGGAGCGGGCCAGGGCGCGCGGGCTGCTGGGGCTCGACGTGGCCGCCCCGGAGCCCCTGGTGGTCAAGGGTGACGGGCCGATGGCGTGGATCGGGGCGATGCTCAAGAGCGGCACGTCCTGGCGTCAACTGCTGTACACGCTGGTGCAGTTCCCTTGGGCGGTGTTCTCGTTCGTCGTCGGGGTGGTCTTCTGGACGACCGGGTTGGCGCTGCTGAGCTATCCGCTGTGGTTCTGGGTCTTCCCGACGTTCACCGGTCAGGGCGGCCTCCAGCTCTACGGCGACGACATGCACCAGGTCTATCTCGACAACCCGTTCGAGATCTCGATGACCGCCCTGGTGGGGCTGCTGATCACGCTGGCCACGCCGTGGATCGTCCGGGGGCTGACGTCGGTGGACCGGCTGATGGTGTACGGGCTGCTCGGGCCGTCGCGGCTGGCGACGCGAGTGGTGGAGCTGGAGTCGGACCGCGGGGTCGTCGTGGACACCGCGGCAGCCGATCTGCGGCGCATCGAGCGCGATCTGCACGACGGCGCGCAGGCCCGCCTGGTGAACCTGGCCATGGATCTGGGGCTGGCGAAGGAGAAGCTCACCGAGGATCCGCAGGCGGCGGCGCGGATGGTGGACGAGGCGCACGGCGAGGTGAAGACCGCGCTCCAGGAACTGCGGGACCTGGCACGGGGGATCCACCCCGCGGTGCTCACCGACCGCGGCCTGGACGCCGCGCTGTCGTCGGTCGCCTCGCGGTGCACCGTGCCGGTGCGGGTGGAGGTCGACCTTCCGGCGCGGCCGGTGCCGGCCATCGAGGGAATCGCGTACTTCACGGTCTCGGAGCTGCTGCAGAACGTCAGCAAGCACGCGCGGGCCTCGCGGGCGACGGTGGACGTCTGGCGGGTGGAGAACCGGCTGCTGCTCCAGGTCACGGACAACGGGATCGGCGGCGCCGACGCCGCCCACGGCTCGGGCCTCGCGGGGCTGGCGGCGCGCCTCGACTCCGTGGACGGGATCCTGGTCGTGGACTCACCGCCCGGGGGACCCACCCGGATCACCGCGGAGCTGCCCTGGCGGACCTGACACCCCCGCTCCCCCACGGCCCTCGCGCGGTCGGTCCCCGCACCGACCGCGCGAGGGCCACGCCCGTTTCCGGAGGCGGTGCGCGTACCGGCGGGAATGCTGGGATGCTGTGGGGGCTGCCGTACGGACGGCAATCGACTCCGGTCCGCTCCGGTGCGGGCAGGGAACAGGCTGTGGGGGGCCGAAGATCGTGGAGGACAGGGTGCGGGTGGTCATCGCCGAGGACTCAGTGCTGCTCAGGGAGGGGCTGACCCGGCTGCTGACCGACCGCGGGCATGACGTGGTCGCCGGGGTCGGGGACGGGGACGCGCTGATCAAGGCCATCACCGACCTGGCGGCCGGCGGCGAGCTGCCGGACGTCGTCGTCGCCGACGTACGGATGCCCCCTACCCACACGGATGAGGGCGTCCGGGCCGCGGTGACGCTGCGCGCGACGTATCCCGATCTGGGCGTGCTGGTGTTGTCGCAGTACGTCGAGGAGCGGTACGCGACCGAGCTGCTGGCCGGTTCCACTCGCGGCGTCGGCTATCTGCTCAAGGACCGGGTCGCCGAGGTGCGCGAGTTCGTGGACGCCGTGGTGCGGGTGGCCCGGGGCGGCACCGCGCTGGACCCGGAGGTGGTGGCGCAACTGCTCGGCCGCAGCCGCAAGCAGGACGTCCTGGCCGCGCTCACCCCGCGCGAGCGGGAGGTCCTGGGCCTCATGGCCGAGGGGCGGACGAACTCCGCGATCGCCCGGCAGCTCGTGGTGAGCGACGGAGCCGTGGAGAAGCACGTCAGCAACATCTTCCTGAAGCTCGGACTGTCCCCGAGTGACGGGGATCACCGGCGTGTTCTGGCCGTGCTCACCTACCTGAACTCCTGATCGTCCGACACTGACGCATACGTCTGAAGTACCAGAACTAAAGGATGAGCAGGGGCCGTCTTCACCCAGCAGCGCCCAAGGGCCGTGCAGACCGTGACGAACCGGGGCGTAGGACCGTCGTGCGATGGGTTCCATCGTGCGAACGGCCCAAGGAAGGCGACCCTCACCGACGTAGGGTTGATCCTGGGAAGGCCGGCGGGACGGCTGCTCCCAGAACAGCAGCCTCGAGGGAGGTCCAGTTCAGTGACCAGCCAGGTCAGCAGTCCAGCGGAGCAGGCCGATGGTGCCGTCGTTACGGAACAGCGCAAACCGGCGGGAACGAAGGACGTACAGCGCCTGAACCGGGTGATCATCCGGTTCGCGGGGGACTCGGGCGACGGTATGCAGCTCACGGGTGACCGTTTCACCTCGGAGACCGCGTCCTTCGGCAACGACCTGTCCACCCTGCCGAACTTCCCCGCGGAGATCCGTGCCCCCGCAGGCACGCTCCCGGGTGTCTCCTCGTTCCAGTTGCACTTCGCCGACCACGACATCCTCACTCCGGGGGACGCGCCGAACGTCCTGGTGGCGATGAACCCGGCCGCCCTGAAGGCGAACCTGGGCGATGTACCGCGGGGCGCGGAGATCATCGTGAACACGGACGAGTTCACGAAGCGGGCGATGCAGAAGGTCGGCTATGCCGCGAGCCCCCTGGAGGACGGTTCGCTGGACGGCTACAACGTCCACCCCGTGCCGCTGACGACCCTCACGGTCGAGGCGCTCAAGGAGTTCGGCCTCAGCCGCAAGGAGGCCGAGCGCAGCAAGAACATGTTCGCGCTGGGCCTGCTGTCGTGGATGTACCACCGGCCCACGGAAGGCACCGAGGCGTTCCTGAAGTCGAAGTTCGCGAGGAAGCCGGAGATCGCGGAGGCCAACATCGCCGCGTACCGGGCGGGCTGGAACTTCGGCGAGACGACGGAGGACTTCGCGGTCTCCTACGAGGTCGCCCCGGCCACGAAGGCGTTCCCGGTGGGGACGTACCGCAACATCTCCGGGAACCTGGCGCTGGCCTACGGTCTGATCGCCGCCTCGCGTCAGGCGGATCTGCCGCTGTTCCTGGGCTCGTATCCGATCACCCCGGCCTCGGACATCCTGCACGAGCTGTCCAAGCACAAGAACTTCGGCGTACGGACGTTCCAGGCGGAGGACGAGATCGCCGGGATCGGCGCCGCCCTGGGCGCGGCCTTCGGCGGCTCGCTCGCGGTGACCACGACCTCCGGTCCCGGAGTGGCGCTCAAGAGCGAGACGATCGGGCTTGCGGTGTCCATGGAACTGCCGCTGATCGTGGTCGACATCCAGCGCGGCGGCCCGTCCACCGGCCTGCCGACCAAGACGGAGCAGGCGGATCTGCTCCAGGCGATGTACGGCCGCAATGGCGAGGCCCCGGTCCCGGTGGTCGCCCCGCGCACCCCGGCGGACTGCTTCGAGGCGGCCATGGAGGCGGCGCGGATCGCGCTCACCTACCGCACCCCCGTCTTCCTCCTGTCCGACGGCTATCTCGCCAACGGCTCCGAGCCCTGGCGCATCCCCGACCTGGAGGAACTCCCGGACCTGCGGGTGCGGTTCGCGCAGGGCCCCAACCACACCCTGGACGACGGCACCGAGGTGTTCTGGCCGTTCAAGCGCGACCCGGAGACCCTGGCCCGCCCGTGGGCGATCCCGGGCACGCCGGGTCTGGAGCACCGCATCGGCGGCATCGAGAAGCAGGACGGCACGGGCAACATCTCGTACGACCCGGCCAACCACGACTTCATGGTCCGTACCCGCCAGGCCAAGATCGACGGCATCGACGTACCCGACATCGAGGTCGACGACCCGGACGGCGCCCGGACGCTCGTCCTCGGCTGGGGCTCGACGTACGGGCCGATCACCGCGGCGGTACGGCGGCTGCGCACGGACGGCGAGTCCATCGCGCAGGCCCACCTGCGGCATCTGAACCCCTTCCCCGCCAACCTGGGAACGGTGCTGCGGCGTTACGACAAGGTCGTGGTCCCGGAGATGAACCTCGGCCAGCTCACCACCCTCGTCCGGGCCGAGTACCTGGTCGACGCGCGCCCCTACACCCAGGTCAACGGCATGCCCTTCAAGGCCGAACAACTCGCCACGGCGCTCAAGGAGGCCATCGATGGCTGAGACGTCCACGGACGGCAGGAGCACGACCGAGGCGCTCGCCCTCGTCCCCAAGGCCACGGCCAAGCAGTCCATGAAGGACTTCAAGTCCGACCAGGAAGTGCGCTGGTGCCCCGGCTGCGGGGACTACGCGATCCTCGCCGCCGTCCAGGGCTTCATGCCGGAGCTGGGCCTGGCCAGGGAGAACATCGTCTTCGTCTCGGGCATCGGCTGCTCCTCCCGCTTCCCGTACTACCTGAACACGTACGGCATGCACTCCATCCACGGCCGGGCGCCCGCGATCGCGACGGGGCTCGCCTCCTCGCGCCGTGACCTGTCCGTGTGGGTGGTCACCGGTGACGGCGACGCGCTGTCCATCGGCGGCAACCACCTCATCCACGCCCTGCGCCGCAACGTCAACCTCAAGATCCTGCTGTTCAACAACCGGATCTACGGTCTGACCAAGGGCCAGTACTCGCCCACCTCCGAGGTCGGCAAGATCACCAAGTCGACACCGATGGGCTCGCTGGACGCCCCCTTCAACCCGGTGTCGCTGGCGCTCGGCGCGGAGGCGTCCTTCGTCGCCCGCACCGTGGACTCCGACCGCAAGCACCTGACCGAGGTACTGCGCCAGGCCGCCGCGCATCCGGGCACCGCCCTGATCGAGATCTACCAGAACTGCAACATCTTCAACGACGGTGCCTTCGACGTCCTCAAGGACCGCGAGCGCGCCGAGGAGGCCGTGATCCGGCTGGAGCACGGGCAGCCGATCCGCTTCGGCGCCGACAACGCGCGCGGCGTCGTACGGAACGCACGGACCGGGGACCTCGAGGTCGTCACGGTCACCCCGGACAACGAGGCGGACATCCTCGTCCACGACGCCCATGCCGCCTCCCCGACCACCGCGTTCGCGCTGTCCCGGCTCGCCGACCCGGACACCCTCCAGGGCACCCCGATCGGCGTCTTCCGCTCCGTGGAACGCCCCGTCTACGACAGCCAGATGACCGAGCAGCTCGACGCCGCCACCGAACGGCAGGGCAAGGGCGACCTCGCCGCGCTGCTGGCCGGGGGCGACACCTGGACCGTCGTCGGCTGACCGGCTCGACCGCCGTTCACGAGGCCCGGACGCGGTGCGCGTCCGGGCCTCACCACGTCCCGTGCCCGCACACCGGACGTCACGTCCGTATCGGCCTCATCCCACCGATGTCATGACCGTATGACGATACGGGCATGACTTCCGAGGGCGCGCGGGTTTACCTTCTTGAAGGCTGCACGGGAGCAGCCATGTGCATGAGAAGGAGGACCCGTGGCCGAGAAGCCGAAGGGTGAGGGGCGGACAGGTCTGCTGAACGGCTTCGCGGCGTACGGAATGTGGGGGCTCGTCCCCCTCTTCTGGCCTCTGCTGAAGCCCGCCGGGGCGATGGAGATCCTCGCCCACCGCATGGTCTGGTCCCTGCTCCTGGTCGCCGTCGCCCTGCTGGTGATGCGGCGCTGGGCCTGGGCGGGCGAGCTGCTGCGGCAGCCGCGCAAGCTGGCGTTGGTCACGGTCGCCGCGGCCGTCATCACCGTGAACTGGGGCATCTACATCTGGGCCGTGAACTCCGGCCATGTGGTGGAGGCCTCGCTCGGCTACTTCATCAATCCGCTCGTGACCATCGCGATGGGCGTCCTGCTCCTCAAGGAACGGCTGCGGCCCCTCCAGTGGGTGGCGGTCGGGGTCGGCTTCGCCGCGGTGATCGTCCTGACCATCGGCTACGGCCGCCCGCCGTGGGTCTCGCTCTGTCTCGCCTTCTCCTTCGCCACGTACGGCCTGGTGAAGAAGAAGGTCAGCCTGGGCGGCATCGAGTCACTGGCCGCGGAGACCGCCGTGCAGTTCCTGCCCGCGCTGGCGTATCTGCTGTGGCTGTCGAAGCACGGCGGGTCGACGTTCACCACCGAGGGCGCGGGACACGCGGCGCTGCTCGCGGCGACCGGCGTGGTCACCGCCCTCCCGCTCGTCTGCTTCGGCGCGGCGGCGATCCGGGTGCCGCTGTCCACGCTCGGCCTGCTCCAGTACCTCGCGCCGGTCTTCCAGTTCCTGCTGGGCATCCTCTACTTCCACGAGGCCATGCCAGCCGAGCGCTGGGCAGGCTTCGCCCTGGTCTGGCTCGCACTGATCCTCCTGACCGGCGACGCGTGGCGCTCGGTACGGAGGCCACGGACCCGGATCAGCGTGCCGGGGGCTTCCCGGGTGGAGGCGGCTCGGGTGGACGCGGACGTGTAGCGGCGCCCCGCCCCCTTTCGTTCCCCGCCGCATCAGCCAAGGCTGCCGTCGAGACTGCGCCATCGATGTCCGGGAGGCCGACGGTCCGGCCACCCGGTGCACTAAGGTGATCAACTGCCTTGAGAGCAAGGGGTCATCGAGAGCATCGGGGGAACGATGAACGCTGTACCCACAGGAGGTCCCGGCGCCGACTGGGCGGCCTCCGGCGCTGTGGGCCCGAACGCGTCGTACCGCAACCAGACGCTGCAGTACCGCGATGTCGAACTGAACTTCGATGAATCGGTCGACTTCCAGACCCTCAAGCGACTCTGGCTGATCGCCACGATGGCATCGTTGATGGTGTTCTTCCTGTTCGGTGTACTGCCCGCGCTCTCCTCGGCCAGCCTCGACCCCCTGAACACCGGCCTGACCATCTCGTTCATCGTCTTCTGGCTCGCCCTCCTGCTGACGCGGCTCAACGAACCGATCTCGGAGTGGAAGACGCTTCTGGAGGACAAGGCCGCGGCCTCCTCCTCCGCGTACGCGGCGATCTACGGTTCCCTGGCCCGCCGCCGCATACCGGTCACCGCCGTACCCACCCGGGTTCGCAGTGACATCGTCCCTGAAGTCGTACACAACCGGCTCGTCATCACGAGCGGCCGGTACGTGGCGTACGTGACCGTCTTCGCCTACGGCACCAGCCTGTACCTCGGCTGGACGATGTGGCGCAGCCGTCCGGGCGCCGTCGTCATCGGGCACTTCCTCAAGGACATCATCGGCTCGCTGGTGAACCGCACGGGCAGCCTCAACCAGATGCTGCGCACCGACCGGCCGCGCGCCATGCGGGAGGCCGTGCACTCGGCGGCGCGAGAGGGCGTGGAGATCGCGATCCAGGGCATCGAGGTCCCCCTGGCCTCGACGTTCGGCCAGGAACCTCCGATCCGGACGACCACGCCCGCCCCCGCACCACCCGCCCCGTCGACTCCGCCCAACCCGTCGGCCCCGCCCAGCCCCGGCTACGCTCCGCCGGGGCCGATGCCGGGCGGACCCGTGGGCCCCGCTCCTGCCACCGGCCCGATGAACGACGTCAACACCCTCGGCCTCAGCGGTCGCCCGGGTCCGCCCGGACCGCCCGCACCTCCGCAGCTGGGGCCCCACGCTCCTGGTTGGAACGGTAGTTGAGCGGACACGGGGCCTCGGGCGCCGGTGTGCTGACCGTCTCCGACGGCGTGACCGTATGGGCCTGGACGGCCGTACGGATCGATGCGGCCGCCGACCTCACCGAGACCAAGGAGTACGCGGACCTGGCGGAGACGGAGCGCCGGGTCAAGGCGGTCGCGGCCGAGACGGCGTGGCTGAGCGGACAGTGGGACGCGGCGCACGGCGAACGGCTCGAACTGCGGTATCTCACCGACCCGTCCGAGCACCGGATCTCCTGCGCCCTGCTCGGCCGCGTCCAGGCGCCCACGCGGGCCGGGGCGGAGGCCGCCGCGCTGGCCCTGCGGGCCCGGCTCGCCGCGCTGCCGCGCCATGTGATCGCGAGCCCGGTCGAGGACCCGGCCGAAGTCGCGCGGCTGCTCACGCCGTTCACGCCCGAGGCGGTCGCCGGTGTGGCCGAGATCCGCAAGCGGTACCGCACGGGTGTGCCCAACCGCCCGGACGCGGGGGTGCGGTACTACCTCTCGCCGCAGCCGTTCACCGCTTCCGCCCCGGCATGGGATGCGCTGTGGAGGGCGCTGGCGGAGCACCCGTACCCGGTGATGCTGACCATGGGCCTGGAGCCGTACGTCATCCCGGACGACCTGGGACCACTGCTGCACCGGATCGCCACCCAGTACGGACGGCTCGGTACCCAGGGGCAGTTGCCGGACGGCCTGTGGTCACCGGGTGCTCAACTCGCCCCCGACGCCTTCGCCGTGGACGCCTCCCGGGTCTACGCGGACGCCGCACGGCGCTACACCGACCGTGCCTTCCGCATCCGGATCGCCCTTGCCTCGCCCGCCCGACTGCCCGAGTCCCTGGCCGAGTTGGTCGGCGCGACGATCTCGCCGCAGGAGCAGGCGCGCGAACAAGGCGTACTCACCGAGACGTTCACCGGTCCCGCGCACTGCGTGATCTGGCCCGCGTCGGGTGAACTGCCCGCCGCCTGGCATGGGTTGACCACGCTCGAACAGACCCGCTGGGGCGGCGACCACGGCTGGCGGCTGCCCGAGACCCTCGCCCCACCGCTGCGTCTGCTGGCGGATCTGGTCGACGCCCGTGAGGCGGGCGCCGCCTTCCGGCTGCCGCTGGCCGTGAGCGGTCACATGGCCGGGTTTCCGGTACGGCGTCCGGGACTTGCCGGGGAGACCGCGTACCGCGCGGAAGGGGCGTCGATCACTCTGGGGCGCCAGCTCGTCAACGACTCCCCCGCCGGGCCGCTCGGTATCGGCCTGGGCGACCTGACGCGCCACGCGCTGTTCGTGGGAACGACCGGCTCGGGCAAGACGAACACGACGCTGGCGTTCTGCGAGCAACTCTGGCGCGACCACCATGTGCCCTTCCTGGTCCTCGAACCGGTCAACTCCGAGCTGGACGACTACCGTTGGCTCGCCACCCGGCCCGGTTTCGAGGAGCTCCTCGTCCTCACCGTGGGCGATGAGACGACAGCTCCCCTGCGGCTGAATCCCTTCGAGGTGCCGACCGGGGTGCGGATCAGCACGCACATGGCCGGTCTTATGGCCTGCTTCGACGCGGCGTTCGGCCTGTGGGACCCCTTGCCGAGCATCTACAACCGGGCCCTGCGGGCCACGTACACGCGCAGGGGCATCGTGCCGACGGACATCGCGAGCGCGGCGCACGAGTGGCCCACCCTGCGGGACTTCACCGCCGAGATGCGCAAGCAGTGCGAGGCGCTCGACTACTCCGGCGAGGTGCGGGACAACATCATCGCCGCGTCCGTGCTGCGCGCCGAGGCGCTGGCGGAGGGCCCCTGCGGCAGCACGCTGGACGTGGCCCGGTCGTATCCCGTGGCCGAGTTGCTGAGTCGCCCTGTGGTGATGGAGCTCGCGGCGGTGGGCGACAACGAGAAGGAACAGTCGCTGGTCACCGCGCTGATCCTGCAGTCGATGACCGAGCACTACAAGGCGAACCGCTCGGGCGGCTCCCTCGCCCACATCACCGTGATCGAGGAGGCGCACCGCCTGCTCGGCCGGCCCACCGGGCGGTCCGGCGACGCCAAGGAAGGCAACGCCCAGGCACGCGCGGCCCAGGCCTTCGCCAACACCCTTGCGGAGAACCGCAAGTACGGCGAGGGCATCGTGATCGTCGAGCAGGTGCCGGGCAAGCTGGTGGAGGACGCGTACAAGAACACCAACCTGAAGGTGATGCACCGGCTGCCGGCCGCGGAGGACCGCGAACTGATCGGCGGCACCATGCGCTTCTCCCCCGACCAGGAGCGGTACGCGGCCACCCTGGAGCCCTTCCAGGCGTTCGCCCACCACGACCGCCTGGACCGCCCGGCCCTGATCGCGGTACCGGACGTACGGGCCGCGGCGGCCCGCGAGGCAGGGGTGCCCCGGGCTCCCCTGGCGACCTCACCTCAACTCGCCGCCCGCTTCCGCGATTTCGCCGCCTCGAAACGCCCGGTGACGGAAGCGCTGGCCCCGTTCCCGGAGTGCGAGGGCTGCAGCCACCGCTGCGCGTTCCGGTCCCGAGCGGGGGCGGCGGTCTGGCCGGAGGACGGCAAGGGACTGCGAGAACGGGTGAAGACCTACCCGAAGGCCAAGCCGGAGCAGGCGGTTTGGTGGCAGTCCACGGCGGACTGGGTCGCCGACCTCGCGGACAGAGCCCCGCTCCCGGACGGGGAAGCACCCGCCGCCCTCTCCGACTACCGGGCTTGCGTCTTCGTCCACGTCACGCGCTCAGCTTGGCAACGCAAGACGCTGCCGTGGGTGCGTCTCTACCGTACTCACCTATCCCCTGGAGGCAGGTCGTGAGCGACCGCCCTGTCGAGCAGCCACCACAACCGGAGACACCGGTTGCGGTGGAGCCGGCCGAGGCCCCGGACCCCGAGGGAACAGGCGGTGCGCAAGACAACGTCAGCGCCGCCCCGGAGACCGACAGCACCGCGGAGACCGGAACCGCACCGGAACCCCTCGACGCCCCGGACCCCCTGGACGCACCAAAACCACCCGCCGCCGACGCTCCGGAGACACCGCCCTCCGCAGAGACGCCGGACACGATGGAGGCGCCGGAACCCACCGAGGCAGCGGAGCCCCTCGACGCACCAGAACCAACGGCCGCCGACGCTCTGGAGACACCGCCCTCCGCAGAGATACCGGACACCTTGGAAGCGCCGGAACCCACCGAGGCAGCGGAGCCCCTCGACGCACCAGAACCAACGGCCACCGCCGAATCGGCCGTCGACTCCGCGGACACCCCGAACACCATCGACACGCCGGAACCCACCGAGGCAGCGGAGCCCCTCGACATACCAGAACCACCCACCGCCGACACTCCGGAAACACCGCCCCGCGCAGAGACACCGGACACTACGGAGGCACCGGAACCCACCGAGGCACCAGAACCCCTCGACACACCAGATCCACCGGCCACTGCCGACTCGGCAGACACCCCGAACACCATCGACGCGCCGGAACCCGGTGAAGCAGCGGACCTCGCTGAGGCGCCCGCACCCGCTGAATCGCCGGAGCAACCTGTCCTTGGCGAGACCACCGTGGGGGACGACGCGCACGCCCTTGAGGCTCCTGAATCTATCGCGGCACCCGAGGCTCTCAGGGCGCCCGAATCGGCCCTCGCCGACCATGACGAGCCGAGTGCGCCAGGTGTCTCGGAGGGGTCGTCCCCGGCGGACGACATGGCTGATCCGGCCCCACCGGAGACCACGGACGCGGGCGCCCAACCTCCGGTCGAGATCGGCAGCACCCGGGAGACACCACAGCCTTCGGATGCCTGGGAGGCATCTGATCCTTCAGAACCAGCCGAGCCACTTGAGCCAGGCTCACCGGAGGCTGTCGCATCTTCCGAAGTGTCAGAGGAGTTACCACAGGCCCAATCGATCCCGTTGGACGAATCGCCTGAACCGTCCCAGCCGTTCGAGGCGAATGACACCTCGGCTGCATCGGAGTTCGCCGAGGCGAGCGCCGCCGAAGACCTGGAAGGCGGCTTCTTCGTTGGATCCGAGCGGTCCCGCGAGTCGGTCGGGTCCGATGAGCCCATAGATGCGGACGAGGCACCGGACCCCGGCGAAGCAGAGAATACAAACGAGACCGACGCGCCGTCGGAGGAGGACGGTGAAAGTGGCGAGGCCGGTGATCCGGAGTCGGGGGATCAGTCGGAGAACCCGCTGGCCGACGTGGCGGAGGCTTTTGGCGAGCGGCATCCCGAGGTGGCTTCGGTGATCACGAAGCTCGCTGCGGACGATGCGAACAGGCTGAACGTGATCGAGAACCTGAAGGCCCCTGAGCGCGGGGGCAAACGAACCCTGGAGATCATTCAGGAGCTCGCTGAGGGAGAGACCCTGGAGGGACGCTCCTTGGAGGAGTACAGGTCCGACAACCCCGGGCGCGGCCCCCTGTTCGAGCCCGTGGAGCGTGAGGTCAACTACGAACCCGACGGCACGTCCCGCAAGAACGCGTACGTCGAGCAGTCCAAGGCGGACGACCCGGTGCGAGCCCTCGGAGCCTCCATCGAGGACAGCGACCACGACGCCCTGAACGACTACGGCATGAGGCTCCAGAACGAGGTGGAGCCGGCCGTCTACGAAGATGTGACGAGTCTTCTCGAGGAGGCTGGCGGCGCCGGCGACGCCAAATTGAGTATTCGCACGAAAGCCGCAGACGGCCTGGTCGACAAAGTGAATCGGATGACAGAGGGCAGAGAGGGTCGAAAAGCCCGCCCGGATTACGAGATCGGTGACGTCATCGATGCCGTGGGCGCAAGAATTACCGTCAATGATACCGCCCGGCTCGAAACCGTCCTCAAAAATGCCAAGGAGCACTTCGGTACAGGCGAGGGCGGTCGTCTACTGGAGGTCGAGAACATGTACGCCGAGCCAAAGAGCGGAAATCCGAGCTACCGCGTCATTCCCATGGTCGTAGCCATCGAGGTCGACGGAAAGCCGTACACGTACGAACTCCAGCTCACGACAGAGCGGGCTTCCGTGGCCGCCGATCTTGAGCACAACACCGTATACAAGGCGCATATCGCAACGACCTCAAAGGAACGCGATGTGATGCGTAAGATGCAGGCAGAAGCGGCGGCGTTGGATCAGGAAGAGACTCGCAGGAGGTACCCGTGACAGATGAGACAGGACCGAAGTACGTCATGATCTCTACGTTCCGTAGAAGGACTGTGGATGGATTCATGCTCGCGGCGTTCGTCATCGACGAGAGGGAATGCGAATCTCCTGCGGAAATGAAGTCGATCAGGAACGAAGCCCTCACCGAGATCCAGCGTCGACGCATTGTCGGAGAGTTCGAGACCCGCAGGGCGAAGGCCGACGAGCCGCCGTCGACCCTGCCTCGATGGGCGGAATACAAGAAGCAGTTGGAAGCTGCGGATCAGGAGTCGTCTTGACCCATCGAGTGTTCGGCGCGTGGCACGACTGGGACACCGCCCGCCGACAGTTGGCGGTGCTCGCTCCGGAGGTTTCGGCCCAGCGCCTCGGGGAAGCCGTCGCGTTCGCCGAAGAAGCTCATGGGGATCAGAAGAGGCCCGCCGGTGAACCGTACGTGGAGCACCTCCTGGAGGTGGTGGAGATCCTCGTCTCCGGTGCCGGTGTCCACGACGAGGACCTGCTGGTCGCGGCCATCCTCCACGATGTCGTGGAGGACACCGACCGCACGGTCGGGGAAGTCGGTGAGCGATTCGGCCCCCAGGTCGAGGAGTGGGTGAGCTGGGTGACGAAGCCACACCCCAAGGCCCACGAGGATCCTGCCGAAGTGCGTAACCGCTACCTTCTGAGCCTGCGCTCCGCCCCGCCGGAGGTCCTGTTGCTCAAGCTGGCCGACCGGTTCAGCAACGTGCAGCGACTCGACACACACCCGCGGCCCGAGAAGCGACGTTCCTACTACCGCGAGACGTGCCGCCACCTGGTACCCCTCGCCGCAGGGGTCCCGTGGTTCGAAGCGGCCTTCGCGGAGTGGCGCGAGTCCTACCGCCACCTGGAGGATGGGACGCCCGCAGCGACGGACTGACGCCCGGTTGCGCTTGAGCCGGGTGAACCGCACTCGACCGCAGGTCACCCGGAGAGCGCTGGCCACCCGCACCGGTCTGTCAGCGGGCCACTTCTCACGGCTGATGTCAGGCAAACGCTTCCCTGCCTGAATGTACGTTGCCGCATCGGCCCGCGCCTGCGATACCGACCCGGAAGTCCTGCGCCGCGTCTGCCGGAGTCGATCAGTCGTGGAGTGAGGCGCGCTCCAATCCAACCTCGGGACACACAAGGATGGACCGAGGCAGCAATCCCGACACACGGGCGGAATTACTCACCCGACTCACTGGCGAGCCTGCATACACCGAAGACTTCCCCACCCAGCCTCGAAGGAAGATGATGCCCCGCTCCCCAGGGGAGTCATTGTGGCGCGTGATTACCGTCCGTACGGTTTCTCGCCCGCAGCGGCCGCACGAGCGCGGGCGGCAAGGCGGTCCATGCGGGTGCGGGCCTTTTCGAGTTGCTCGATGTCGTCGGCCGCCGGGCCATCGCCTGCGGCGAGTTCGCTCCACAGGCCGATGAGGTCGCGGCCCAGGTGCAGGCCCTGGAGCGGATCGCGGATGGCACGCCAGGCGGCAGCCGCGCTCTGCACGTTGCCGTACGCGCCGCGCGCGTCGCGCAGGCGGTGACGTCGCTGGGCCAGGTCCAGGGAGAGGTGGAAGGAGCGCAGCGCGTCACCGGCCAGATAGGCGATGTACGCGGTGAGTTCGTGCAGGCGCAGGACGTCGGAATGGTCCGGGCCGAGGGTCGCGGAGGTCTCGGCGACGGCCTGCTCGGCCATGACCGCGGCTTCGTTGATCAGGCCCTGCTTCACGGCCTCGTTGATCCGGGCCAGGGACTCGGCGGCCATCCTGCCCATGCCGTCCGGGGGCAGCGATCCCGAGTCGGTCGCGAGCACCGCCTCGGCCACGGCGTCGAACCCTCGCAGCGGCGGCTCCTTCACCGCCTCCTCCACGGCCTCGACGACCGGTACGGGACGCGGAACCCGGGCGGGCTGCCGGTGCGCGGGGGTGGCGTGTGCGTCGAGGGCGGCCTCGGAGGCGGGCCTGAGTGTTCTCGGCTCGTCCGGTCCGGCTTCCGGGGCCTTCCAGGCGGGCTCGGTGGTCACCGGGGGCGGGCCGAAGGCACCGGTCGGCGGCGTGACCGTCCCCGGGGCCAAGGGGGCGGCTTCCGACCGCTCCCGCGCCGGTCCGGACTCGGCGGTGGCCAACGGCTGTTCGGACACGGCCCGCAGGGCGAAGGTGGCGGCGGGAGGGGATGCGGGCAGCGGCTGCTGTGCCGACTCAGAGGGGTGCGGCAGCGCATACGGATTGATCACCCCGAGATCTCCGAGCGGGATGGGCCGCATCGGCGCCGGAGGCAGCGGCGTCAAGGGCTGACGCGCCTTCGGGGGCGTACTCGCCAAAGGCGCCGCCTGCTCCGGAACCGCGCGCAGAGGCACCGTCCGGCCCGGAATGCCGCCCGGAGGCTTCTGCTCCTCCGGCGCGCGCAGGACGTGCGTCGGCTTGTCGCGGCGGGGCTGCTCCGGCTCGGCCGACCGCGGCCCGGGGTCCGTTGCCGGTACGGCATGTGGGGGCGCCTCGGCCGCAGGCAGCGGTGTCGGCTGCCCCACGAACTCGCTCGCGCCGTCCGCCGAGACCCGGATCGGCACCGCGAGCCCGATCCGCTCGTCATGGATGGTGGCCAGGACGGGGTGACCGCCGACGAGGGCGATGCGATGGAGGTGTCCCAGCACGGTCTGCTGGATCTCCTCACCCTCGACCGCGGCGACCGGTACGCCACCGATCGACGCGTCGCCGGCCATGAGCACCCGAACGTCGATCGGTGCCGCCACCGGGACGGCCGAGGACGCCGAGCGCATCTGTTCCCGCTTCTTGTCGCGGCTGGGTCGAGGCATCTGTTCCCTCACTCTGCTGTGCCGGGGGAACCGGTCACACGCTTACCCGTCGAGTCTCTCCGCTCACGCGCGGTTTGACATCACCGTGGTGTCACAGACTCGTTCCAGACGCCTTGCCGGACGCCTGCCCATGGATCCCTCCCGGTCAGGATGGCCCGCAGGTCCCCTCGCGGAGTTCCGAAGGACCGGATCACCTGAGTCATGCCCATTCCACAATCGGGGAGCAGATGTGACCACGCGTCAGCAACACGCCGCCGCCTACGAGCAGTTGTACTCGGCGGCGGCCCGCATGTTGTGGTCGCAGGAGAACCCTGACTGGCGGCCGGAGTACGCGGACGAGCGGTTCGGGTGGCCGCCCGAGCGGTGCGCCGCCTGGCAGGCCCTGGAGAACTGCCTGCCGGCAGCCGACGGCGGACAGCCGAAGACCGGGGAACCCTCCGATCCGGCCCGGCACCTGATCACCCGCCGCGCACCGGGTGCCCAGGACCGGCCGCTCGGCTTCCAGGAAGCCCTCGATGAGTGGATCACTCGGCTGGACGCCGACCCGGGGTACCTGGTGGACGAGCGACTCCAGCCCGGAGCCTGTGTCATGACCACCGGGGCACGGCACTTGCAGACCGTCTTCGCGCTGCGGGAGCTGGCCTTCCGTATGGCTCCCGGTCGCCCCGCGGTGACCATCGGCCCTGGCGCCGCGCGGCTGAGCGCGATGGCCCACGAGGCAGCCAACGCACTCCGTGCTCCCCTGGGTGTCACCGCGCCGACCCCCTACACACCGGGAACCGAGCCGTGGATCGCTCCCACCTCACGTCCCGTCAGTGACCTTCCTGATCTGCCGACCCGGTTGGAGGAACTCCGGGCAGCAGCATGGCGGGCGGCCGAAGCCGTCCCGACGCCGGAGGAGTCGAAGGCGAACGTGAAGGACTTCTCCGTGATGATGGACGCGTCCGTCGCCGCCTCCGACGTTCTCGCCCTCCTCCAGGGACGTCCGGCTCCCGCCTGGCGCGAGCACGTCGCTGAGATCGATCTGGCGCATCACCTGACATGGGGCATATACACGGACAAAAACCAGTGTCGACCGGAGAGCTTCGACGACGAGGCCGACAAATGGGCCGAAGCCTTCGCCCGCGGGCCGATGCCCTGGATACCCGCCAAGTACCAGGACCCGCCCAGGCGCCACTTGGGCACGCAAGAGGTGGTCCTGTCGGCGACCCGGGCAGTTGTTTTCGCCGAAATGCTGGACGAGTTGGCTGCCCGCATCCGCCCCGGAATGCACACAGGACGTATCCACTACAGCGCCTACGGCCTGTGCCACTTCATCGACCAGCGATTCGGGCGCGAGCTCGGCGAGCACATCGGCCTGTGAGGAAACACCGCTCTGAAGGGAGCACCGGCATCGACACCGCCGAAGAGATCGCAACTGCCGTCCACGCCCGCGAGCGGACAGCCGTCGGCGTGGTCACCGCCGCGTTGGAGCGGATCGCACGGGTCGATCCGACCCTGTGTGCCTTCGTCGAGGTCTGGGACGAGGACGCGGTGCGGCAGGCGCGGGTGGTGGATGCTCGGGTCGCGGCGGGTGAGCGGCTTCCGCTGGCCGGGGTGCCGATCGGGGTCAAAGGGCGGTACGGGCTTCGGGCGGCGGGTGCGTTGGTCGACGCCGGGTGTGTGGTCGTGGGGGCCACCGCCGTTCCCGGGCCGGGAACCGCCTGGCAGACCTGGGGAGTTGGGCGGTACGGCCGTACCGTCAACCCCTGGCGGGCCGACCGTACCCCGGGCGGCTCCTCCGCCGGGTCGGCCGCAGCCGTCGCCGCCGGGCTCGTTCCGCTGGCGACCGGGAGCGACGGGGCGGGCTCGGTGCGGATCCCGGCGGCGTGGTGCGGGGTGGTCGGGCTGAAGTCCACGAACGGGCGGCTCCCCTCCGGCGACCGTACGGGCCTCGCGGCGCCCGGCGTCCTCGCCCGGTGCGCCTCGGATGTCGCGATGTACTGGCGGGTGATGGCGGGCGAAGCACGCGCGGGGAGCACTGCCGTGCCCACCGCCGTCTGGTCTCCCGATCTCGGCTTCGCCGCGCCCGACCCGGAGCCCGTCGCCCTCGCCCGTGCCGCCGCCCACCGGCTCGCGGACGCCGGGGCCCTACGGCTCGTACGCCCCGACCCGCCCCTCCGCCTCGACGACCCCGCCCCCGCCTGGCTCGCCCTGCGCTCCTCCCCCGGCACCGACCCCCGCGTCGCACAGCGCATCCGGGCCGTCAACGACCAGCGCCTGGCCGACCTCTTCCACGGCGCCGACCTGCTGCTGACCCCCACGACCCCCAACCCCCCGCACGGCCACGACGGCCCAGGCGAGCGCTACTCCACCGCCCTGACCTGGGCGTTCAACCTGAGCGGGCACCCGGCGATCAGCGTCCCGGCGGGGATCGGTGCCGACGGCTGCCCCCTGGGCCTACAGATCGTCGCGGCGCACGGCAGGGAGGATCTGCTGATCACCCTCGCCCAGGCCGCCGCCATGACGAACTCCCGCACCCCCGAAAGGAACGAGCCCCCATGCGCTGGACCATCCACGGAGAGCGCCCCCTCTACGACACCCCCTGGGTACGCCTGCGCTCCCTGGACGTAGAGCAACCCGACGGAACCCGCTGCGACTACCACGTGGTCCGGCTGCGGGACCTCGCCGTCGTCACGGCCGTCGATGACAACGACCGCGTCCTGATGATGTGGCGCCACCGCTTCGTCACCGACACCTGGGCCTGGGAGTTGCCCATGGGTCTGGTCGAGGACGGCGAGACGCCCTCCGCGGCGGCGGCGCGCGAACTCGAGGAGGAGACCGGCTGGCGCCCCGGCTCGCTGCGCCCGCTCGTCCACGCCCAGCCCGCCGCGGGCATCACCGACTCCCGGCACTACGTCTTCCGTACGGACGACGCCATCCGCGTCGGCGAACCGACCGAACGCAACGAGTCGGACCGCCTGGAGTGGATCCCGCTGTCCGGGCTGCGCGCGTTGATCACGGACGGGCAGATCGTCAGCGGCGCCACGCTGGTGGGGGTGATGGCCCTGCTGCTCGGCTTCGAGCAGCAGGGCCATCCCTGAGCCCTCTACGCCGTGATGTCCTTCGTCGTGAAGCGCGCCCAGGCCGCCGAGCCGAACGCCGCCGCGTACAGGGCCTGGAGGCCGAGGTTGCGAAGCAGGTCGTGCCAGTAGACCGGCTCGCGCATGAGGTCCGCGAAGGACAGCCAGTAGTGCGAGAAGAGATACGGCTGGAGCGCGTGCAACTGGGGGATCTGGTCGAGGATCTGGACCGTGATCACCAGGCCGACCGTCGTCGCCATCGCCGCGATGCCGCTGTTGGTGAGGGTGGAGACGAACAGCCCGAGCGCCGCCACACCGACCAGGGACGCGGCGACGACCAGGGCGATCAGCAGGGCCCGTACGAGCCCGTCGGCGAAGCTGATACGCGTACCTGAGATCGTCGTCAGATCGCCGAGCGGGAAGAGCAGGGCACCCGCCGCCAGTGCCGAGAGGGCGACGACGAGGGTGGCGACCAGGCAGAACACCATCGTGGTCGTGTACTTGGCGAACAGCAGGCGGGTACGCCCGGCGGGGGCGACCAGCAGATAGCGCAGCGTCCCGGAGTTGCCCTCGCCCGCGATCGCGTCGCCCGCGATGACGCCGATCGCCATCGGCAGGAAGAACGGCAGGGTCGCGGCCAGCGCCGTGAACACCAGGAACAGCCCGTTGTTGGTGACCTGCGCGATGAACGCCGGTCCGGCGTCGCCGCCGTGTCCGCCGCCACCGGCCCCACCGCCGGTCTCGCTCTTGACCGCGATCCCGATCAGGATCGGTACGGCGGCCAGCACGGCCAGCAGCGCGCGCGTACGCCAGCGCCGGAAGGTGGTCCCCAACTCGCTGCGCACCAGCCCGAAGGTCCACAGCGGGTTCGGCTTACGGAGCGGCGGCATCGGTACGTGCGCGGCCCCCGCCGTGTCCGCCCCTGCCGTCTCCGCCCCCGACATCTCAACCTGCGACATCGAAGCCCTCTCCCGTCAGTGCCACGAACGCGTCCTCCAGCGAGGCGCGTTCGACGCCGAAGCCGCGTACGCGCACCCGGGCGACGACCAACGCCGCGTTCAGATCGGCCAGTTCACCCTCCGGCGGCTCACCGGTCACCCGCTCCTCCTCCACCACCACGTCGGCCACGCCCTGTTCCTTCAGCACGCGGGCCGCGTCGGCCGTGTCCGGGGTCCGTACGACGAGACGGCCGCGCGCCCCGGCCGCGAGGTCCGCCACCGCGCCCTGGGTGATCAGACGGCCCTGGGCCATCACCGCGGCATGCGTGCAGACCTGCTCGATCTCGTCCAGCAGATGCGAGGAGAGGAAGACGGTCGTACCGTCCGACGCCAACTCCCGTACCAGGGTGCGGATCTCGCGCATGCCCTGGGGGTCGAGACCGTTGGTCGGCTCGTCCAGGACGAGGAGCTTACGGGGCTGGAGGAGGGCAGCCGCGAGCCCCAGACGCTGCTTCATGCCCAGGGAGTACGCCCGCGCCTTCTTCCCCGCGGCAGCCGAGAGGCCGACCCGGTCGAGGGCGGTCTCGACGCGCGTGCGCCGGGTGCGCGGGTCGGCGGTGGGGTCGGCGGCGTCGTACCGCAGGAGGTTGTCCCGGCCGGAGAGGAAGCCGTAGAGCGCCGGTCCCTCGATCAGGGCACCGACGTGCGGGAGCACGGCGCGCGAGGAGCGGGGCATGGGCTGCCCCAGGACGCGCGCCGTGCCGGAGGTGGGCTCGATCAGGCCCATCAGCATGCGGATGGTGGTGGTCTTGCCGGAGCCGTTCGGCCCGAGGAAGCCGAAGACGCTGCCCGCCGGGACGGTCAGATCGAGCCCGTCCACGGCGAGCTGTCCGCCGCGGTAGCGCTTGGTGAGAGAGCGGGTGGCGATGACCGGGGCGCTCGGGTCACCCAGGTCGCCCCGGTCACCCGGGCCCCCTTGATCACCCGCCACCACGTCCGGCCCTGCTCCCGCTCCCGTCTCCGCTTCCGCTTCCGCGACGGACCGCTCCTCCATCAGCTCTCCTGCTCGTACGTCGGCCGCTCGCCACCGCCGAACGCGGGCCCTACTTCTCCGCGTTCGCCGCCTTCACCAGCGCGTCCTTGGTCACCGCGCCCGCGTACACCGTGCCGTTGTCCGTGACCAGGGCGTTGACCAGACGCGTCGAGAAGACCGTGCCCTTGCCGAACGTACCGGTGACCCGGTCGCCCAGCGAGTTCAGGAAGCCGGATGCCGCACCGTTGTCGGACGACCGGCCCGAGGGCATCGTGCCCTTGCTGCCGCCGTCGAGGACCACGATCGAGTTCCAGCCCTCCCCGAGGGTCTTCGTCTTCGCCCCCGCGAGCTTCCCTTCGAGCGCCTTCTTCTCGTCGCCCTTGGGCTGCGCCTTCCGCTGCTCCTTCGCCATGCCGTCGCCCTGCGTGACCTTCGTCCCCTTGGGCGGCGTGAAGCGGAACGTCGACGCCGCAGGCTTGGCGAAGGAGACCTCCGTGAAGCCCGCGTCCACGACGGCCGCGCCGCCCGACGCCGGGGTCAGCGTGAACTTCAGCGGCGTCCCGGTCTTCGCGTCCACCGCGATGCTGATCGCGCCGACCGTGGTGCCCGCCTGCTTCGGCCTGATGAGCAGCTTGTACGCGTCCCGGCCCGCGACCTGGGCCGTGCCGTCCACCGTGACCGAGGTCGTCTTGTCGGAGGCCTTCAGGGCCTCCTCGGCGAAGTCCTTGGGCGTGGCGGGCACGTCCTTCGGCGTGGCCTTACGGCTTCCGTGGTCGCCCGCGCCGGTCGCGTGGTAGGCCTCGTTCGACGCGCTGTCGTACGCCCATACGTCGTCGCCGTTGCGGACGACGCTGTACTCGGCGGCCTTCTCGATGATCGAGATCTTCTGCTTGTCCTGGCCGTCGGCCGCGATCCGCACGGTGTGACTACCGGAAGCCAGTTCGAGCGCCTTGGACTTCGGGTCGGCGGTCGAGCCGCCCTTGCCCCCCGCCCCCTGGGCGAGCGCGCCCGAGGCGAGGCTGTTCTGCAGCCCGCCGAGGTTGGGCAGGCCCAGGTCCGTGCTGATCTTCACCGTGCCGGACATCTGCTGGGTGTCCGACTTGGCGATCTTCTCGATGAGCTGCTGCGCGCTGATCTTCGGCAGGTCGGGGTCGCCGGATCCCGCGAACGCCGGGGCGAGCCCGATGGTCGCCGCGGCCACTCCCACCACCGCGACCGGAACGACGTACCGCGCGGCCTTGCGACGCACGCCGTGTGCGTTCCCGGCTTCCCCGGCGGGTGTGCTCTCGTCGGATTCGTACGGTGCCATGTCTGCCTTACCTCCGTCGTCGGCGGCGGCCTGTCTCCTGTGCACTCGTCCACCCCTGCGCCGCCATTGTCACCCGAACTCCTGTGAGGTGGTGTCTCTCATCTGACCAAATCCGCCGCGGGGAAGCGTCAGACCGCGGGCCCAACTCCGCCTAATCCTGGGGTATGACACGGCAGTACGGCTTCTCTTCCGACCCGTAGGGGACGTGGGGGACTCCCGCTCGACGGGGACGACAAACGCGTGACCCGCCGCGCGCTTCCCTGGAAGGCGTGACGGGTCGGTGACGGAGGTGCCGGGCGTGGGCTCGGCCCGGAGGCTGGTCAGCCCGCCCGGTGCACCACCGCGTCGCACAGGTGCGTCAGGGCGGCCTTCGCGCCGCACTCGGGCAGCGGGCTCAGGGCCGCCCGCGCCTCCTTCGCGTAGCGGAGCGTGTCGCGGCGGGCCTGCTCCAGCGCCGGGTGGACGCGGAGGCGGGCGAGGGCTTCGGCGTGGCGGGCGTCGTCGGTCAGGTCCGACTCCAGCAGCTCGCGCAGCGCGATGTCCTCGGGCAGCCCCAGGCGCTCCGCGCGCTCGCGCAGATGCAGGACGGGCAGGGTGGGGACGCCCTCCCGCAGATCCGTCCCGGGCGTCTTGCCGGACTCGTGCGAGTCCGAGGCGATGTCCAGGACGTCGTCGGCCAACTGGAACGCCACGCCGAGCCGCTCGCCGTACTGCGTCAGCACGTCCACGACGGTCTCGTCGGCGCCCGACATCATGGCGCCGAACCGGCAGGCCACGGCCACCAGCGAACCGGTCTTGCCACTGAGGACGTCGAGGTAGTGCTCCACCGGGTCGCGGCCGTCCCGGGGGCCCGCGGTCTCCAGGATCTGGCCCGTGACCAGCCGCTCGAAGGCCTCGGCCTGGATACGGACCGCCTCCGGGCCGAGGTCGGCCAGGGTGTGCGACGCCCTGGCGAAGAGGAAGTCACCGGTGAGGACCGCGAGCGCGTTGCCCCAGCGGGTGTTGGCGCTGTCGACCCCGCGCCGCACCTCGGCCTCGTCCATCACGTCGTCGTGGTAGAGCGTGGCCAGGTGGGTCAGCTCCACGACCACGGCGGAGGGCACGATCCCGGGCGCGTACGGGTCACCGAACTGCGCCGCGAGCATCACGAGCAGCGGCCGGAACCGCTTCCCGCCCGCGCGCACCAGATGCTGCGCGGCCTCCGTGATGAACGGGACCTCGCTCTTGGTGGCGTCGAGCAGCCCTTCCTCGACAGCGGTCAGCCCGGCCTGGACATCGGCTTCCAGAGCCTGGTCCCGCATGCTCAGCCCGAACGGCCCGACGACGGTCACGTGGGGTCTCCTGTCTGCTGCCGGTCACACGGTGGGTCTCAAGAATGGTCACGTGGTCGATGACGCTGCCGGTCGACCGGCTCATGGAGCCTGTCGATCTGTCGCCGCCACACTCAAGTCAGCGTATCCGGTCACGTTTCGATCACCGCGAGCGCCCGCTCTTCCAGGCCGGGCGGTATCGGATCACGAACGGTGCGTCCATGATCAGGTTACCCAAACAGGTACATATCGGCACAAATGATGAGCGCCTCGCGAAGTCGGTGACGCCTTCGCGTGCCGTCTCCGCGTGTCCGGATTTCGTAGGTCACCTCTTGAGGACAAACAGGGCAAATCACCCTCTATCACCTCCCCCTGGACGCACAGAACGCTCCAATTTCGCCCGAATTAGCCCTATATATCCCTTAGTTACCGATGTGAGATCAAGATGCTGTAAGTGAAATAGGTCACGCGTCCGCCGGGTCAGGTGGTTCGAGCCAGTCGCCAAACTCCCGTTCGCGAACGGCAAGTTGATTCACGCTCAGCAAATTGGATCATTACCACCATTCCCCCATGTCAAGGTCATTTAGACCTGATCATGACGTTCGGCCTTGTTTCGGACATGCGCTTCCGCATACGTTCCCCTCACTCGAGCGGACGCCGAATCCTGCCACCGCCCGAGATCCCATCGACCCCATGCAGGCAGGAGCGGGGGACCCAGGTAAGTCGCCGGACCGGACATCGCGCCGGACCGGCTCGGGGTGAAGCCGTGCCTCGTACGAGGACACGGCCGGGCACCTCCCCGCCCGAACCCGACAGCTCACCTCGTAGGCGTAGGAGAGGAATACGACATGCCCGCTTTCGCCCTGCCCGCACGCCGTCGGGACCGTGGCTCCAAGGCCTCCCGTCTCACCCGCACTCTCGGTCTCGTGGGAGCCGGCGCCGCCGCTCTCGCCCTCCCCGTCGTGGGCGCCACCAGCGCCTTCGCCGCTCCCGAGCCCACCCAGACCGTGACCCTGAAGACCCAGGGCACGACCCTCGACAGCTGGATACGCCAGTCGCTGTCGATCATGTCCCAGCACAACATCCCGGGTTCGTACGACGGCATCTACCGCAACGTGATGCGTGAGTCCTCGGGCAACCCGAAGGCCATCAACCTCTGGGACTCCAACGCCCGCGCGGGCATCCCGTCCAAGGGCCTCCTCCAGGTCATCGACCCGACCTTCCGCACGTACCACGTGGCGGGCACGGCGTTCGACCCGTACGACCCGGTCGCGAACATCACCGCCGCGTGCAACTACGCCGCCGCGCGGTACGGCTCGATCGACAACGTCAACAGCGCGTACTGAGCCCCGCCGGGCCGACAAGGGCCCACCGGCCCCACCGGCCCCCTGGTCCTACCGGGCCGCGAAGAGTCTTTCGAGGACGACGGCGATGCCGTCGTCCTCGTTCGACGTGGTGATCTCGTCCGCGACCGCCTTGAGTTCCGGATGGGCGTTGGCCATGGCGACGCCGTGCGCCGCCCAGCGGAACATGGGGATGTCATTGGGCATGTCGCCGAAGGCGATGGTCGACGCCCGCGCGAGGCCGAGATACTCGGCCGCCAGCGCGAGCCCCGTCGCCTTGGTGACACCGCACGGCTGGAGTTCGACCGTGCCGGGCCCCGACATGGTGACCGTCGCGAGCGAGCCGACCGCCTCACGGGCCACCGCCGCCAACTCGTCGTCCGACAGGGCGTGATGGCGCAGCAGCACCTTGCTGATCGGCTCGCACCACAGATCGTCGCGCCGTTGGACCCGTACCGCGGGCAGCGTGGGGTGCGGCATCAGATAGCCGGGCTCGATGAGCGTGAGCCCGTCCACCCCGTCCTGGTCGACGGCCGCGCACACCTGCCCGACCTCGGCCTCGATCTTGCCGAGCGCGGTCTCGGCCAACTCCCGGTCCAGCGTGACGGAGAACAGCAGCCGGTCCGCGCCCGCGTCGTACACCTGCGCGCCCTGTCCGCACACCGCGAGCCCCCTGCTGCCGAGATCGTCCAGCAGGGGCCGGGTCCTCGGCGCCGGGCGCCCCGTCACCACGAGATGCTGCGCGCCGGCCGCCGTGGCCCGCTCCAGCACGGCCTTCGACCGGTCGGAGAGCGTGTCGTCACCCCGCAGCAGCGTGCCGTCCAGGTCTGTGGCGATAAGGGCGTATGCGAGGGGTGCGGCCATGATCAGAGAATACGGACGGAACCGCCGGGCGACTCGGCGCGAACCGGACGAGGTCCCGTTCTCCCGTACACACCGTGATCGACACGCTACGATGGTGGGTTCGGCAAGTCCCTCTCCGCAGCGGGGCGTTGACCTCAGCCGTGTGCTGCCGCCAGATGCCTGGCCAGCCGCGGCGAGGCGAACTCCGTACCGCAGACGAAGCGCATCACCGGGCCGTACGAGGCCGCCGCCGGAAGGCCCGTGAAATAGAGGCCGGGGACGGACGACACATAGCCCGCGCCGAGCTTCGGCGCGCCCCGGCTCACCGCCAGTTCCGTACGCAGTTCATGGCCGAGGAAGTCCATCGCGGCGATGTCCACGCGGTAGCCGGTCGCCGCGATCACATGGTCCGCGGTCAGCTCCTCCGTACGGCCCGCGTGCGTCCGCACCGTCAGCGCCGGTCCGCTGTCCGTCGCGGACGCGCTGACGATACGGGCGACCTCGCGCACCCGCACCGCGCCCTCGAAGCGGTCGCGCAGCCACCACGCGCCGAGCGGGCCGAGGACGCGGCGGACCAGGTAGTGGCGCGCCTGGGCGGGCAGATAGCGGTAGGGATGCGGGTAGTAGCTGAGGGCCCACAGCGACCAGGCGCGGCCGAACGGCGACTCGGGCCGCAGCTTGGGCTGGCGCCAGGGCGGGGCGCCGAAGGAGACCTGGCCCCGGCCGCGCGCGACCACGCGGACCCGCGCGCCCGCCTCGGCCGCCAGCGCCGCCGTCTCCAGAGCGGACTGGCCCGCGCCGACGACCAGCAGGTCCTTGCCGCGGAACCGGGTCAGCTCGTGGTGCTGGGAGCTGTGGGAGAGCGGGGCCGTCGGGGCGGGGCCGTCCGCCGCCGCCCCCGCCAGCTCGCGCGGGACGTGGGCGAGACCGGACAGTCCGGTCGCCACCACCACCGCCCGCGCGGTGAACAACTCCCCCGAGTCCAGCTTCAGTTCGAAGTCACCGCCCGTGCGCCGGTCCACGGAGACGACGCGGGTCCGCTCCAGTTCCGGCACCTGCTTGTGCTGGAACCACTCGCCGTAGGCCTGGAACATCTCGACCGGGATGATGTCCTCGTCGGTCACCAGCCGGCGGATGCCCGCCGCGTCGCAGTAGTCGACCAGGGTGTGGCCCCGCCGGGGGGCGTCGATGTTCGAGGCGGCCGGGGTCGACTTGAGGAGCATGCCCTCGGGCATATGGTCGCGCCAGCTCACCATGGGCTCGCCGAAGACGCGCACCGGGATGCCGCGCGCCCGCAGATGGGCGGCGGTGGACAGGCCGAACGGCCCGGCGCCGATGACTGCTACCGGTTGGATCACGAAGTCCCTCCCCAGGACGCACACATGCCTACTTCGTGGTGGAGACCGGGCCGGGTGGTCAGCCCGAACCCGCGGCGCGGCCACGGCGGTCGGTCCGCCAGAGCCGGTACAGATGCTTGGCGCCCGGCCGGACGAGCCGGGCGAGCATCGTGAAGAACGGCCGCAGGTCGTCACCCGCGAACCAGGCCAGTTCCGTCCCGCTCGCGCGGGCCGGGGCGTGCGGCGTCGTATAGCCGCTGCGACGGTAGGCGATCAGCGCGGGCAGGTCGATGTTCTCCACGACGTACCGGTGGCCGGCCCGCTGTTCGCCGTCCGGGACCGGGCGGCCGGTCAGGTCGAGGTGGAGGGCGCGGACGACGTCCACCCCCGCCTCGTTCTCGAAGAGACGGAACTGGGCGCCCATGCGCGGGTTGAAGTCGAGCAGCTTGTACTGACCGTCGCGCCGGTCGAAGCGCAGGTCGAGGTCGATGATGCCGGTGAAGCCGATCTGTTTGATGAAACGGGCGGCGAGGTCCGCGAGTTCCGGGTTGTCGACGACGTACGCGTGCGCCGTCATGCCCGCGTGCGGCGGCCAGGAGCGGACCTTGACGCCGGTGAACAGGGCGAGCGGGGTCGAGTCCTGGTCGAAGTACGCGTGCACGATCCAGTCCTCGGCCTCCTCCCGCGGCAGATACTCCTGGAGGATCACGCCCGGCCGCTCGCCCCAGTGCCGGGCGAGCGCGAGGAGCCCCTCGGGGGTGGTGATCCTCGTGGTGCCGTTCACGGCGGGCCGCTCGCGGCGCACGAAGGCCTCGCGGTTCTTCGCCACCACCGGGAAGCGGGCCGTCTCGGCGAACCGCACGATGTCGTCGTACGACTGCGGGAAGGCCGCCGCCGGGCTCGGGATGCCGTGTTCCCCGCACAGGTCGTGCAGGCCCTGCTTGCTGGCCAGGCGGCGCGGCAGCCCGGCGTCCACCTTCGGGAACAGGAAGGGCCCGGTCAACGCGTCCTGATGCTCGGCGATCAGGACCGCCGCCTCCTCGTCGGTGGGGATCAGGACGGTTGGACGGCCTATACGGCGCCCGATGCGCAACAGGCCCTCCACGAGCCGCTCCGGACCCTCCGTCCCGGTGGTCGGCCAGACGAAGGCGCGCCGCAGATAGCGGGAGAGGGCGGCCGGGGTGTAACGGTCCTCCGTGATCGCGTACATCGGTATGCCGAGCCTGCCCAGGCTGCGGATGGCGCCCACCCCGCCGTGGTGCAGCGGGTAGTCGCCGAACTTCACGATGAGCCCCGGCACTTCGCGGTCCACGCCGGGCGGCGCACCGCCGGTACCGGTACTCCTGGCCACGGGTCCCCCCACGTGTCCCCCCTAAGGACCGGCCTCATCCCGTCCATGTCCCCCAAGGGACGCTAAGCCGGAATTGAACGCTCCGACAAGGCCTATCCGGACATTGCGAACCCTTTAGACACTGCCCAAGACAAGCAACTCACCCGTAACGTGTGGGGCGACCACATGGCACGCAGCCCATGCACGGCACACCTGGCGTTGCACGAAAGCGAGGCAGGACCCCATGCCCCCCTTCGATGTCCCCGAGGGTGACCCCTTCGGCCCGCACAACCTCCCCTACGGCGTGTTCTCACCGGCCGGCTCCGACGAGCGGACCGTGGGCGTCCGGCTGGGCGATCACGTACTCGACGCGGGCGCCGCGGCGAAGGCGCTCGGTTCTCCCTATGTCTCCCTGCTGGCCCAGCCGTCGCTCGGCCCGCTGCTGGCCGCGGGGCGCACCGCCTGGTCGGATGTGCGCCGTGCGCTGACGGCCTGGGTGACGGTGCCCGCGCACCGCGAGACCGTCGAGCCGCTGCTGCGCCCGCTCTCCGAGGTGACCCTGCATCTGCCCTTCGAGGTCGCGGACTACGTCGACTTCTATGCCTCCGAGAACCACGCCCGCAATGTCGGGCAGATCTTCCGTCCCGACGCCGCGGACTCCCTGACGCCCAACTGGAAGCATCTGCCGATCGGTTACCACGGCCGGGCGGGGACGGTCGTGGTCTCCGGCACGGACGTCGTACGTCCGCAGGGGCAGCGCAAGGCGCCCACGGACCCGGCGCCGGTCTTCGGGCCGTCCGTCCGCCTGGACATCGAGGCGGAGGTCGGGTTCGTGGTGGGGGTCCCCTCGCAACTGGGCCGCCCGGTGGGGCTGTCCGCGTTCCGGGACCATGTGTTCGGGCTGTGCCTGCTCAACGATTGGTCGGCGCGGGACGTCCAGGCCTGGGAGTACGTGCCGCTCGGGCCGTTCCTCGGCAAGTCCTTCGCCACCTCGGTCTCGGCGTGGATCACCCCGCTGGACGCGCTGGAGGAAGCGCGGGTGGCACCGCCGGAGCGCACGCACCCCCTGCTGCCGTACCTGGACGACGCGCAGGAGGAACCGTCGGGCTACGACCTGCGTATCTCCGTCGCGATCAATGGCCATGTGGTCTCCGAACCTCCCTTCTCGACGATGTACTGGACGGCCGCGCAGCAGTTGGCGCACATGACGGTGAACGGTGCGTCGCTGCGGACCGGCGATCTGTACGGCTCGGGCACCGTGAGCGGCTCGGCGGAGAACGAGCGCGGCTCGCTCCTCGAACTGACGTGGAACGGCCGGGAACCACTCGAACTCCCCGACGGCAAGCGCGCGTTCCTCGAGGACGGCGACGTGGTCACCCTGACCGCCTGGGCCCCGGGCCCGGCCGGAACCCGAGTGGGCCTCGGCGAAGTGACGGGCCGAGTGACTCCGGCGACGGCCACGTCCGCGTGAGCCACCGGGCGGGCGGACCGGCCATCTGACGACGTGGCGGCGGGGCCGACCCGAGCCTGACGACGAGCGGGACGGCCACGCGCCCGCCGCACGCGGTGGCAGCACTGCCACCGCGTGGCCACCCGGCGAAGGCCCCGGCGCCTCGTCACTCAGGTGTGGGGCACACCACCTGCCGACCGTCGACAGGACAGCCGGGCGGGCCGGGTGTCATGGTCCACGCCTCACATGCCCGGCGGATCCGGCACCCCCGGTGGACCCTCCGTGCGCCCCCGGTCGGCTATATCCCCGCCGCCCAGTCCTCCGGCCCCTCGTGGTCTTCCGGCTCCGGCTCCTCCTGTGGCCAGTCGTCGGGGGCCGGGGTGGCCGTGTCGGGGGTGCCGCTCAGTGACTTCAGTACCCCGAGCACGCCCTCCCCGTACGTCGCCAGCTTCTTCTCGCCCACGCCGCCGACTCCGCCCAGCTCCGCCACCGTCGACGGCCACACCGTGACGATCTCCCGGAGCGTGGCGTCGTGGAAGATGACGTAGGCGGGCACGCCCTGCTCACGGGCCTGTTCGGCGCGCCAGGCACGCAGGGCCTCGAAGGCGGGGGCCAGCTCCGGGGGCAGCTCGGCGGCGGCCGTCCTCGGCTTGCGGTCCGACCGCGCGGTCCCCGACGACCGGGACGCGGCCGGCTTCTTCGGCTCCTTGCGCAACGGCACCTCGCGCTTGCGCCCCAGCACCTCCCCGCTCGCCTCGGTCAGCACCAGCGTCCCGTACTCGCCCTCGACGGCGAGCAGCCCCTGAGCGAGCAACTGCCGCACGACGCCCCGCCATTCGCCCTCGGTCAGCTCCTCGCCGATACCGAACACGGAGAGCTGGTCGTGGTCGAACTGGATGACCTTGGCCGTGCGCCGACCCAGCAGGATGTCGACGATCTGCACGGCACCGAACTTCTGCCGCCGCTCCCGGTCGAGCCGCCACACCGTGGACAGCACCTTCTGCGCCGCGATCGTGCCGTCCCAGGTGTCGGGCGGGACCAGGCAGGTGTCGCAGTTGCCGCAGGCGCCCGCCTCGGCGTCCTGGCCGAAGTAGGCGAGCAACTGGCCGCGGCGGCAGTGGACCGTCTCGCACAGCGCCAGCATCGCGTCCAGATGCCCCTGGGACCTGCGGCGGAACGCCTCGTCGCCCTCCCCGGACTGGATCAGCTTGCGCTGCTGTATGACGTCGTTGAGCCCGTACGCCATCCAGGCCGTGGACGGCTGTCCGTCGCGGCCCGCGCGGCCCGTCTCCTGGTAGTAGCCCTCGACGGACTTCGGCAGGTCGAGGTGGGCGACGAACCGTACGTCCGGCTTGTCGATACCCATGCCGAACGCGATGGTCGCGACCACGACCAGGCCGTCCTCGCGGAGGAAGCGGGACTGGTGCGCCGCGCGCGTGCCCGCGTCCAGGCCCGCGTGGTACGGCACGGCCTCGACGCCGTTGCGGGTGAGGAACTCCGCGGTCTTCTCCACCGAGTTCCGCGAGAGGCAGTACACGATGCCCGCGTCGCCCGCGTGCTCCTCGCGCAGGAACGACAGGAGCTGCTTCTTGGGGTCGGCCTTCGACACGATCCGGTACTGGATGTTGGGCCGGTCGAAGCTCGCGACGAAGTGGCGGGCCGACGGGATGTTCAGCCGCTGGGTGATCTCCTGATGCGTCGCGTGCGTCGCGGTGGCCGTGAGCGCGATCCGGGGGACGTCCGGCCAGCGCTCGCCCAGCAGGGACAGGGCCAGGTAGTCGGGGCGGAAGTCGTGGCCCCACTGCGAGACGCAGTGCGCCTCGTCGATCGCGAAGAGGGAGATCTTGCCGCGCGAGAGCAGGTCGAGGGTGGACTCCAGGCGCAGCCGCTCGGGGGCCAGATAGAGCAGGTCCAGCTCGCCCGCCAGGAACTCGGCCTCGACCACGCGCCGCTCGTCGAAGTCCTGCGTGGAGTTCACGAACCCGGCGCGCACACCGAGCGCCCGCAGCGCGTCCACCTGGTCCTGCATCAGGGCGATCAGCGGCGAGACCACCACGCCCGTACCGGGCCTGACCAGGGCCGGGATCTGGTAGCAGAGGGACTTGCCGCCACCGGTCGGCATGAGGACGACGGCGTCACCACCGGCCACCACATGCTCGATGATCGCTTCCTGCTCACCGCGGAAGGCCTCGTACCCGAAGACCCGGTGCAGCGTGGCCAGCGCCTCGCTCCCGCCGTACGCCTCCGGCGCCACACCCACCTCGGTCATCACACTCGTCCCGTCCATCGCACGTCCCCCGCATGTCGTCCCTCGACCACTGCGTCCACGATAGGCGCCCGCGCCGACAGCCCCGAAGTTATCCACAGCCCGCTCGCCCCTGCGTGGTCAAGCACGGTGGCCCGGCACCCCCCGAGCGGGTGCCGGGCCACCGTGGGTGGGGCCGGGGTCAGCGGACGAAGACGCTTGCCTGGTTCGCCAGGTTCAGGAAGTACTGCGGGGCCACGCCCAGGACCAGCGTGACCGCCACGCCCGCGCCGATCGCCGTCAGGGTCAGCGGGGACGGGACCGCCACCGTCGGGCCCTCGGGGTTCGGTTCGCTGAAGAACATCAGGACGATCACGCGGATGTAGAAGAACGCGGCGACCGCCGACGAGATCACACCGATCACGACCAGCGGGATCGCCCCGCCCTCGGCCGCCGCCTTGAACACCGCGAACTTCCCGGCGAAGCCGGACGTCAGCGGGATGCCCGCGAAGGCCAGCAGGAACACCGCGAACACGGCCGCCACCAGCGGGGACCTGCGTCCGAGCCCGGCCCACTTGGACAGATGGGTCGCCTCGCCGCCCGCGTCACGGACCAGGGTCACGACGGCGAAGGCGCCGATCGTCACGAACGAGTACGCGGCCAGATAGAACAGCACCGAGGACACACCGCTGCGGGTGGTCGCGATGACACCCGCGAGGATGAATCCGGCGTGCGCGATCGACGAGTACGCCAGCAGTCGCTTGATGTCGGTCTGCGTGATCGCGACGATCGCGCCGCCCAGCATCGTGACGATCGCGACGGCCCACATCACCGGCCGCCAGTCCCAGCGCAGGCCCGGCAGGACCACGTACAGCAGCCGCAGCAGCGCGCCGAACGCCGCCACCTTGGTCGCCGCCGCCATGAAGCCGGTCACCGGGGTCGGCGCGCCCTGGTACACGTCCGGCGTCCACATGTGGAACGGCACCGCGCCCACCTTGAACAGCAGCCCCATCACGATCATCGCGGCGCCGATGAGCAGCAGCACGTCGTTGCCCATGGTGTTGGCGAGGGCCGGGTCGACGTTCGTCACCGTGCCGTCGACGACCTGGGCGATGGTCGCGTACGACACCGAGCCCGCGTACCCGTACAGCAGCGCGATGCCGAACAGCGTGAACGCGGAGGCGAACGCGCCGAGCAGGAAGTACTTGACCGCGGCCTCCTGCGACATGAGCCGCTTGCGTCGGGCCAGGGCGCACAGCAGGTACAGCGGCAGCGAGAAGACCTCCAGGGCCACGAAGAGGGTCAGCAGGTCGTTGGCCGAGGGGAAGACGAGCATGCCGCCGACCGCGAACAGCAGCAGCGGGAACGCCTCCGTCGTCGTGAACCCGGCCTTCACGGCGGCCTTCTCGCTGTCGCTGCCGGGCACGGACGCGGCCTGCGCGGCGAAGGAGTCGACCCGGTTGCCGTGCGCCGCAGGGTCGAGGCGCCGCTCGGCGAAGGTGAACACGCCGAACAGTCCGGCCAGCAGGATCGTCCCCTGGAGGAACAGAGCCGGTCCGTCGACCGCGAGGGCGCCCATCGCGGCGATATGCGCCTTCGTGGTGCCGTACCCGCCCGACGCGAGCGCCACCACCGCGGCGAACGCGGCGGCGAGCGCGACGACGGAGATGAACACCTGGGCGTAGTAACGGGACTTGCGGGGCACGAACGCCTCGATCAGCACCCCGACGAGCGCGGCACCGATGACGATCAGCGTCGGCGACAATTGGGCGTATTCGATCTTCGGAGCCTGGAACTTCGTGATCGGGTCGGCCGCGGTTGTCCACAGGCTGTGGACGACTACTGTGCTCACTTGGCCGCCTCCACCTCGGGCTGAGGATCGGTCTGGTGTACGTCGGACATGGTCTGTCGCACCGCCGGGTTGACGATGTCGGTGAGCGGCTTCGGATAGACGCCGAGGAAGATCAGCAACGCGATCAGCGGGGCGACCACCGCGAGTTCACGCACGCGCAGGTCCGGCATCCGGGCGACCTCCGCCTTCACCGGGCCCGTCATCGTCCGCTGGTAGAGGACGAGAACGTAGAGCGCGGCCAGCACGATGCCGAAGGTGGCGATGATGCCGATCGCCGGATGCCGCGTGAACGTGCCGACCAGGACGAGGAACTCACTGACGAACGGCGCGAGGCCGGGCAGCGACAGCGTGGCCAGGCCGCCGATCAGGAACGTCCCGGCCAGGACCGGCGCGACCTTCTGCACGCCGCCGTAGTCCGCGATCAGTCGCGAACCGCGGCGCGAGATCAGGAAGCCCGCCACCAGCATCAGGGCGGCGGTCGAGATCCCGTGGTTGACCATGTAGAGCGTCGCGCCGGACTGGCCCTGGCTGGTCATCGCGAAGATGCCCAGGATGATGAAGCCGAAGTGCGAGATCGACGCGTACGCCACCAGCCGCTTGATGTCCCGCTGGCCGACCGCGAGCAGCGCCCCGTAGAGGATGCTGATGAGCGCCAGGACGAGGATGGCGGGCGTCGCCCACTTGCTCGCCTCCGGGAAGAGCTGGAGGCAGAAGCGGAGCATCGCGAACGTGCCCACCTTGTCGACGACCGCCGTGATCAGCACGGCGACCGGGGCGGTGGCCTCACCCATGGCGTTGGGCAGCCAGGTGTGCAGCGGCCACAGGGGGGCCTTCACCGCGAAGGCGAAGAAGAAGCCGAGGAACAGCCAGCGTTCGGTGCTGGTCGCCAGGTGCAGCGAGCCGTTCGCCCGCGCCTGCGCGATCTCCGGCAGCGAGAAGTTCCCCGCCTGTGTGTACAGGCCGATCACCGCGGCCAGCATGATCAGACCGCCGGCCAGGTTGTAGAGGAGGAACTTCACGGCCGCGTACGACCGTTGCGTGGCCGCGGCCTGCTCGCCGTGCTCGTGGGCGCGGTCCCCGAAGCCTCCGATGAGGAAGTACATCGGGATGAGCATGGCCTCGAAGAAGATGTAGAAGAGGAAGACGTCGGTGGCCTCGAAGGAGAGGATCACCATCGCCTCGACGGCCAGGATCAGGGCGAAGAAGCCCTGGGTCGGCCGCCAGCGCCGACTCCCGGTCTCCAGTGGGTCGGCGTCGTGCCAGCCCGCCAGGATCACGAACGGGATGAGCAGCGCGGTCAGGGCGACGAGCGCCACCCCGATGCCGTCCACCCCCAGCTCGTACCGCACCCCGAAGTCCTTGATCCAGGCATGGGACTCGGTGAGCTGGTAGCGGGCGCCGCCCGGCTCGAAGCGGACCGCGATCACCGCCGCGAGGACGAAGGTGGCGAGCGAGACGAGCAGCGCCAGCCACTTGGCGGTGGTGCGCCGCGCGGCCGGTACGGCGGCCGTGGCGACCGCCCCCACCGCCGGGAGCACCGCCGTCGCTGTCAGCAGAGGAAAGGACATCGCTATCAGACCGCCCTCATCAGCAGGGTCAGGGCGACGAGCACCGCCGCGCCGCCGAACATCGAGACCGCGTACGACCGCGCGAAGCCGTTCTGGAGTCGGCGGAGCCGTCCGGACAGGCCGCCGACCGAGGCCGCCGTGCCGTTGACGACACCGTCGACCAGCGTGTGGTCGACATACACCAGGGAGCGCGTGAGGTGCTCTCCACCGCGGACGAGGACGACGTGGTTGAAGTCGTCCTGGAGAAGGTCACGGCGGGCGGCCCGGGTGAGCAGCGAGCCCCGCGGGGCCACGGCCGGGACGGGACGGCGGCCGTACTGGGCGTAGGCGATACCGGCACCCACGACGAGCAGCACCAGCGTGGCGACCGTGACCGTCATGGCGCTGACCGGGGAGTTGCCCTCCGCATGGCCGGTGACCGGCTCCAGCCAGTGCAGGAAGCGGTCGCCGAGCGAGAAGAACCCGCCCGCGAACACCGACCCGACGGCGAGCACGATCATCGGGATCGTCATGACCCCGGGCGACTCGTGCGGGTGGGGCTCGTTGCCCTGCTCGTCCGGCTGCCAGCGCTTCTCACCGAAGAACGTCATGATCATCACGCGCGTCATGTAGTACGCCGTGATGGCCGCGCCCAGCAGGGCTGCGCCGCCGAGGATCCAGCCCTCGGCGCCGCCCTTGGCGAACGCCGCCTCGATGATCTTGTCCTTGGAGAAGAAGCCGGACAGGCCAGGGAAGCCGACGATGGCGAGATAGCCGAGGCCGAAGGTCACGAAGGTGACCGGCATGTACGCCCGCAGGCCGCCGTACCGTCGCATGTCGACCTCGTCGTTCATGCCGTGCATGACGGAACCGGCGCCGAGGAACAGCCCGGCCTTGAAGAAGCCGTGCGTCACCAGGTGCATGATCGCGAAGACGTAGCCGATGGGGCCGAGGCCCGCGGCGAGCACCATGTAGCCGATCTGCGACATGGTCGAGCCGGCCAGCGCCTTCTTGATGTCGTCCTTCGCACAACCGACGATCGCACCGAACAGGAGCGTGACCGCGCCGACCACCGTGACGACCAACTGCGCGTCGGGCGCCGCGTTGAAGATGGCGCCGGAGCGCACGATCAGATAGACGCCCGCGGTCACCATGGTCGCGGCGTGGATGAGGGCCGAGACCGGGGTCGGGCCCTCCATGGCGTCCCCGAGCCAGGACTGCAACGGCACCTGGGCGGACTTGCCGCACGCGGCGAGCAGCAGCATCAGGCCGATGGCGGTGAGCCTGCCCTCGCCCACCTTGTCCGCGCTGTCGAGGACCGGCCCGAAGGCGAAGGTCCCGAACGTCGTGAACATCAGCATGATCGCGATGGACAGGCCCATGTCGCCGACGCGGTTGACGAGGAACGCCTTCTTCGCGGCGGTGGCCGCGCTGGGCTTGTGCTGCCAGAAGCCGATCAGCAGATACGAGGCGAGCCCGACGCCTTCCCAACCGACGTACAGCAGGAGGTAGTTGTCGGCGAGGACGAGCAGCAGCATCGCCGCGAGGAACAGGTTCAGATAGCCGAAGAAGCGGCGGCGGCGCTCGTCGTGCTCCATGTACCCGACCGAGTACAGGTGGATGAGCGAGCCGACGCCGGTGATCAGCAGGACGAACGTCATCGACAACTGGTCGAGCCGGAAGGTGACATCGGCCTGGAAGCCGGCCACCGGGATCCAGCTGAACAGATGCTGGGTCACCGTGCGGGCGTCGGTGGCCTTGCCGAGCATGTCGGTGAAGAGGACGACGCCGAGGACGAAGGAGGCACCGGCCAGGACCGTACCGAGCCAGTGGCCGATCGCGTCCAGCCGTCGGCCGCCGCACAGCAGGACGGCCGCTCCGAGCAGGGGCGCCGCGATGAGCAGCGCAATCAGGTTCTCCACGATTCAGCGACCCCTCACAGCTTCATCAGGCTGGCGTCGTCGACCGAGGCCGAGTGGCGGGTACGGAACAGCGACACGATGATCGCGAGCCCGACCACGACCTCCGCGGCGGCGACGACCATCGTGAAGAAGGCGATGATCTGGCCGTCGAGACTGCCGTGCATCCGGGAGAAGGTGACGAACGCGAGATTGCAGGCGTTGAGCATCAGCTCGATGCACATGAACAGCACGATCGCGTTCCGCCGGATCAGCACGCCGGTCGCGCCGATCGTGAACAACAGGGCGGAGAGATAGAGGTAGTTGACCGGGTTCACTTCGACGCCTCCTCGGTCCGCTTGCGCGTCGGCTCGGGCTTCGCCCGCTCCAGGCGCTCGGTGGCGCGCTGTTCCAGGGCCTTGAGATCGCTCAGGGCCTGGTCGGAGACGTCACGGATCTGACCGCGGTCCCGCAGCGTCCTGTTGACGGTCAGCTCGGACGGCGTGCCGTCGGGGAGGAGGCCCGCGATGTCCACCGCGTTGTGCCGGGCGTAGACACCGGGCGCGGGCAGCGGCGGCACCTGCGCGCCTTCCCGTACGCGCTGTTCGGCCAGCTCGCGCTGGGTCCGGGCGCGCTCGGTGCGCTCGCGGTGGGTGAGCACCATGGCGCCGACTGCGGCCGTGATGAGCAGCGCGCCGGTGAGTTCGAAGGCGAACACGTACTTGGTGAAGATGAGGGCGGCCAGGCCCTGCACATTGCCGTGGGCGTTCGCCGTGCCGAGACCGGCGAAGTCCTTCAGGGACGCGTTGGCGATCCCCGCGAACAGCAGGACGGTGAAGCCGACTCCGCACAGCAGGGCCAGCCAGCGCTGGCCCTTGATGGTCTCGCGCAGGGAGTCGGCCGCGGTGACGCCGACCAGCATCACCACGAACAGGAACAGCATCATGATCGCGCCGGTGTAGACGACGATCTGCACGATGCCGAGGAAGTAGGCGCCGTTGGCGAGGTAGAACACCGCCAGGACGATCATGGTCCCGGCCAGGCAGAGCGCGCTGTGCACGGCCTTCTTCATGAAGACGGTGCACAGGGCGCCGATCACCGCCACCGTGGCGAGGACCCAGAACTGGAAGGCCTCACCGGTGGAGGTGGTGTAGGCGGCGAGCTGTGTGGTCACGCGTCGGCCCCCTGTCCTTCGGCCGCGCCCGAAGCGCCCGCCGGCTGCTCCCCCTTGGAGACGGCGACCTGACGCTCCGTACCGGGCGCGGCCTCGGTCACCAGGCCCCGGTAGTAGTCCTGTTCGTCCGTCCCGGGGTAGAGGGCGTGGGGGGTGTCGACCATGCCCTCCTCGAGCCCGGCGAGCAACTGCTCCTTGGTGTAGATGAGGTTGGCGCGGCTGGAGTCCGCCAGCTCGAACTCGTTCGTCATCGTCAGCGCGCGGGTGGGGCACGCCTCGATGCACAGGCCGCACAGGATGCAGCGCGCGTAGTTGATCTGGTACACGCGGCCGTACCGCTCGCCCGGGGAGTAGCGCTCCTCGTCCGTGTTGTCCGCGCCCTCCACGTAGATCGCGTCGGCGGGGCAGGCCCAGGCGCACAGCTCGCAGCCGACGCACTTCTCCAGGCCGTCCGGATGACGGTTGAGCTGGTGCCGGCCGTGGAACCGCGGCGCCGTGGTCTTCTTCTGTTCGGGGTACTGCTCGGTGAGCCGCTTCTTGAACATGGCCCTGAAGGTCACGCCGAAGCCGGCCACGGGGTTCTGGAAACCGGGCTTGGTCTCCTTGGGCTCCTCGGCCATCGGACTCTCAGCCATCGGACGCCTCCTTTCCCTCCGACGTTCCGTCACTGACAGTGTCCGACCCACCACTGACAATCAGCTCCCGCTCCCGTCGCGAGCGGCGCCGCGGGACCGGCGGAAGCGCCTGTCCGGGCAGTGGGGGTACGGGGAAGCCGCCCGCCATCGGGTCGAAGGCGGCGGGCTCCTCGGTGGACCGCTCGGCCTCCTTGGCCTTCGCGCCGCGGAACATGTCGATGACCAACGACAGCAGCAGCACCGCGAGGACGCCGCCGCCGACGTACAGGAGCACGTCGGTGAAGCCGTAGTTCTCGTTGCGCAGCGCCCGCACGGACGCGACGAGCATCAGCCAGACCACGGAGACCGGGATGAGGACCTTCCAGCCGAGCTTCATCAACTGGTCGTAGCGGACGCGCGGAAGCGTGCCGCGCAGCCAGATGAAGAAGAACAGCAGCAACTGGACCTTGATGACGAACCAGAGCAGCGGCCACCAGCCGTGGTTCGCGCCCTCCCAGAAGGTGCTGATCGGCCACGGGGCCCGCCAGCCGCCCAGGAAGAGCGTGGTCGACACGGCCGAGACCGTCACCATGTTCACGTACTCGGCGAGCATGAACAGCGCGAACTTGATCGAGGAGTACTCGGTGTTGAAGCCGCCGACCAGGTCGCCCTCGGACTCCGGCATGTCGAAGGGGGCGCGGTTGGTCTCGCCGACCATCGTCACGATGTAGATCAGGAAGGAGACCGGCAGCAGCACGATGTACCAGCGGTCGCTCTGCTGCTCGACGATCGTCGACGTCGACATGGACCCCGAGTAGAGGAACACGGAGGCGAAGGCGGCGCCCATGGCGATCTCGTACGAGATCATCTGCGCGCAGGAGCGCAGACCGCCGAGGAGCGGATAGGTGGATCCGGAGCTCCAGCCCGCGAGGACGATCCCGTAGATGCCGACCGAGGCGACCGCGAGGATGTAGAGCAGCGCGATCGGCAGGTCGGTGAGCTGCATCGTCGTACGGTGGCCGAAGATCGAGATCTCGTTGCCCGCGGGCCCGAAGGGGATCACCGCGATCGCCATGAAGGCCGGGATGGCCGCGACGATCGGCGCGAGGACGTAGACGGCCTTGTCGGCGCGCTTGACGATGATGTCTTCCTTGAGCATCAGCTTCACGCCGTCGGCGAGCGACTGGAGCATGCCCCAGGGGCCGTGCCGGTTGGGGCCGACGCGCAACTGCATCCAGGCGACCACCTTGCGTTCCCAGACGATGGAGAACAGCACGGTCACCATCAGGAAGGCGAAGCAGAAGACCGCCTTGAGCAGGATCAGCCACCACGGATCGTGGCCGAACATGGAGAGGTCTTCAGCGGCGAGGTACGGGCTCATGCCTTCGCCTCCTCGGTGGCTTCGGCGGCGGACGCGGACGGACCGATACGGACGAGGCCCCCGGGCAGCGCACCCGTGTCGGAGGTGACGCCGCCACCGGTGGAGTTCATCGGGAGCCAGACCACGCGGTCGGGCATCTCCGTGATCCGCAGCGGGAGTTCGACGGTTCCGCGCGGGCCGGTCACGGTCAGCGGGTCGCCGTCCTTGACACCTGCCTCGGCGGCGGTGGCGGCCGACACGCGCGCGTGCGCGGCGTGCCGGGTACCGGCGAGCGCGTCGTCGCCCTCCTGGAGACGGCCCCGGTCGAGCAGCAGCCGGTGCCCGGCGAGCACGGCCTCCCCGGCGAGCGGGCGCGGCAGCGGACCGGAGGTCCCGCGCGGGTCGTCGGCCCGCGGTCCGTCCCAGGCGCCGAGCCGGTCCAGCTCCGTACGCGCGGTGTGCAGATCGGGCAGCCCCAGATGGCAGTCCATCGCGTCGGCGAGCATGTGCAGCACGCGCGTGTCGGTGGGGGCCAGGGGGCGGGTCATCTGGTCGGGCTTGAGCGCGGCCTCGAAGGGGCGGGCCCTGCCCTCCCAGTCGAGGAAGGTGCCGGCCTTCTCGGCGACCGCCGCGACCGGCAGCACCACGTCCGCGTGCGCGGTGACCTCGCCGGGGCGCAGTTCGAGCGAGACCAGGAAGTCCACCGCACCGAGCGCGGCACGCGCGCGTGCCGGGTCGGGCAGGTCGGCGACGTCCACCCCGGCGACCACCAGGGCCCGCAGCTCGCCACCGGCCGCGGCCTCGACGATCCCGGCCGTGTCACGGCCGTAGGGCTGCGGGAGCGCGGCGAGGCCCCAGGCGGCGGCGACCTCGTCCCGCGCGCGCGGGTGCGTGGCCGGACGCCCGCCCGGCAGCAGCGCGGGCAGCGCGCCCGCCTCCAGGGCACCGCGCTCCCCCGCCCGGCGCGGGATCCACACCAGCTCGGCGCCGGTCGCCGTCGCGGCCCGTACGGCGGCGGTGAGCGCGCCCGCCACACCGGCGAGGCGTTCCCCGACGACGATGACCGCGCCCTCGGCGCGCAGCGCCTCGGCGGCCCGCGCGCCGTCCTCGCCGAGGCCCGTGCCGCCCGCCAGCGCGTCCAGCCACTCGGTCTCGGTGCCGGGCGCGGCGGGCAGCAGCGTGCCGCCCGTCTTCGTCAGGCCCCGGGTGGCGTACGGGGCGAGCGAGAACACCCGCTGGCCGTGTCGGCGCGAGGCCTTGCGCAGCCGGAGGAAGACTCCGGGCGCCTCCTCCTCGGCCTCGATGCCGACGAGCAGGACGGCGGGGGCCTTCTCCAAGGAGGTGTACGTGGCACCCGATCCGTCGAGGTCACGGCCGCGCCCGGCGACCCGGGCGGCCAGGAAGTGGGCCTCCTCGCCGCTGTGCACACGCGCGCGGAAGTCGATGTCGTTGGTGTCGAGCGCCACGCGCGCGAACTTGCTGTACGCGTAGGCGTCCTCGACGGTGAGCCGTCCGCCGGTCAGCACCCCGGCCCGGCCGCGCGCGGCCAGCAGGCCGTCGGCCGCGATCCGCAGCGCCTCCGGCCAGGACGCGGGCTCCAGCTCGCCGGACTCGCGGCGCACCAGCGGCCGGTCGAGCCGGTCCCTGAGCTGCGCGTAGCGGAAGGCGAACCGCCCCTTGTCGCAGATCCACTCCTCGTTGACCTCGGGGTCGTCGGCGGCCAGGCGCCGCATGACCTTGCCGCGGCGGTGGTCGGTGCGGGTGGCACAGCCGCCGGAGCAGTGCTCGCACACGGACGGCGACGAGACGAGGTCGAAGGGGCGGGAGCGGAAGCGGTAGGCCGCCGAGGTGAGCGCGCCGACCGGGCAGATCTGGATGGTGTTCCCGGAGAAGTACGACTCGAAGGGGTCGCCCTCGCCGGTGCCGACCTGCTGGAGCGCGCCCCGTTCGAGCAGTTCGATCATCGGGTCGCCCGCGATCTGGTTGGAGAACCGGGTGCAGCGCGCGCACAGCACGCACCGTTCGCGGTCGAGCAGGACCTGCGTGGAGATCGCGACGGGCTTCTCGTAGGTGCGCTTCCTGCCCTCGAAGCGGGACTCGGCGTGGCCGTGCGACATGGCCTGGTTCTGCAGCGGGCACTCGCCGCCCTTGTCGCAGACCGGGCAGTCCAGCGGGTGGTTGATGAGCAGCAGCTCCATCACACCCTTCTGGGCCTTCTCGGCGACGGGCGAGGTGAGCTGGGTGCGCACCACCATGCCGTCCGTGCACGTGATCGTGCAGGACGCCATGGGCTTGCGCTGTCCCTCGACCTCGACGATGCACTGTCGGCAGGCGCCGACCGGGTCGAGCAGGGGGTGGTCGCAGAAGCGGGGGACCTCGATGCCGAGCTGTTCGGCGGCGCGGATGACCAGGGTGCCCTTGGGCACGCTGATCTCGATGCCGTCGATCGTCAGGGTGATGAGGTCCTCCGGCGGGAGGGCCGCCTGACCGCCCCCGGCGGGAGCGTTGGTCGCCATGGTCATGCGTTCACCTCCGCGGGCTTGTCCGCCCAGGCCGTGGATGTGGCCGGGTCGAAGGGGCAGCCCCGGCCCGTGATGTGCTCCTCGTACTCCGCGCGGAAGTACTTGAGGGAGGAGAAGATCGGTGAGGCGGCGCCGTCGCCGAGGGCGCAGAAGGACTTGCCGTTGATGTTGTCGGCGATGTCGGCGAGCTTGTCGAGGTCGGCCATCGCGCCCTTGCCCGCCTCGATGTCCCGCAGCAACTGCACGAGCCAGTACGTCCCTTCGCGGCAGGGTGTGCACTTGCCGCAGGACTCATGGGCGTAGAACTCGGTCCAGCGGGTGACGGCGCGGACCACGCAGGTCGTCTCGTCGAAGCACTGCAGGGCCTTGGTGCCGAGCATGGAACCGGCGGCGCCCACGCCCTCGTAGTCCAGCGGGACATCGAGGTGTTCCTCGGTGAACATCGGGGTCGAGGAGCCGCCCGGGGTCCAGAACTTCAGCCGGTGGCCGGGCCGCATCCCGCCGCTCATGTCGAGCAGTTGACGCAGGGTGATGCCGAGCGGGGCCTCGTACTGTCCGGGGCTCGCGACATGGCCGCTGAGCGAGTACAGCGTGAAGCCCGGGGACTTCTCGCTGCCCATCGAGCGGAACCATTCCTTGCCCCGGTTCAGGATCGTGGGAACCGAAGCGATGGACTCGACGTTGTTCACCACAGTGGGGCACGCGTAGAGGCCCGCGACGGCAGGGAAGGGGGGACGCAACCGCGGTTGGCCACGGCGGCCTTCGAGCGAGTCGAGCAGCGCGGTCTCCTCACCGCAGATGTACGCGCCCGCGCCCGCGTGCACGGTGAGTTCGAGATCGAGTCCGCTGCCCAGGATGTTCTCGCTGAGGTAGCCCGCCGCGTAGGCCTCGCGGACGGCCGAGTGCAACCGCCGCAGTACGGGGACGACTTCACCCCGCAGATAGATGAAGGCATGCGACGACCTGATGGCGTAGCACGCGATGACGATGCCCTCGATGAGGCTGTGCGGGTTCGCGAAGAGGAGCGGAATGTCCTTGCACGTTCCGGGCTCCGACTCGTCGGCGTTGACAACAAGATAGTGAGGCTTGCCGTCTCCCTGGGGAATGAACTGCCACTTCATCCCGGTGGGGAACCCGGCGCCGCCCCGGCCGCGCAGCCCGGAGTCCTTGACGTACGCGATCACGTCGTCCGGCGACATGGCGAGCGCCTTGCGGAGCCCCTCGTATCCCTCGTGCCGCCGGTAGACGTCCAGCGTCCAGGACTTCTCCTCGTCCCAGAAGGCCGACAGGACGGGTACGAGCAGCTTCTCGGGGCTGTCCGATCCACCCTCGAATCCGCTCGGGCGGGGGGTGCCGTTCTCGGGTGCCAAGGTCATCACTGCCCCTCCTCGTCGACGGGCCCGTCCGACTCGGAAGCGGGTGACGGGTGGTCAGGGTCGGAGGCCGAGGTCTCCTGGGGCGCGTCGTGGGAGCTGAGGTGCTCGGCCGGTGACGGCTCGTGCGGCGCCGCGTCCTGCGGTTCGTCCTGCGGCCCGCCGTCGCGCGGGTGCACCACGCGCGCCGCGGCGGTGTCCCCCTTGGCCAGCCGCAGTCCGACCAGCGAGGCCGGTCCCGCCCCGCCGGTCGCGTCGACGGCTCCGTCCCGTTCGTCGGGGAAGCCGGCCAGCATCCGGGCCGTCTCCTTGAACGTGCACAGGGGGGCGCCGCGGGTGGGGTCGACCTGGCGGCCCGCGCGCAGGTCGTCCACCAGGCGCTTGGCGCTCTCCGGTGTCTGGTTGTCGAAGAACTCCCAGTTGACCATCACGACCGGTGCGAAGTCGCAGGCCGCGTTGCACTCGATGTGCTCCAGGGTGACCTTGCCGTCGGCGGTGGTCTCGTCGTTGCCGACGCCCAGGTGCTCCTGGAGAGCGGCGAAGATCGCGTCGCCGCCCATCACGGCGCACAGCGTGTTGGTGCAGACGCCCACCTGGTAGTCGCCGGACGGCTTGCGGCGGTACATGGTGTAGAAGGTGGCGACCGCGGCGACCTCGGCCGTGGTCAGCTCCAGCAGGTCCGCGCAGAACCGCATCCCGGTGCGGGTGACATGGCCCTCCTCCGACTGCACGAGGTGCAGCATCGGCAGAAGGGCGGATCGCGAGTCCGGGTAGCGCCCGATGATCTCGCGCGCGTCTGCTTCGAGTCGGGCTCGGACGTCGTCCGGGTAGTCCGGTGCGGGCAGTTGGGGCATGCCCAGGCCGACGCCGCGCTCCGAAGAACTGGTGGTCACCGGTCGACGCCTCCCATCACGGGGTCGATGGACGCGACGGCGACGATCACGTCGGCGACCTGGCCGCCCTCGCACATCGCCGCCATGGCCTGAAGGTTGGTGAAGGACGGGTCGCGGAAGTGGACCCGGTAGGGGCGGGTGCCGCCGTCGGAGACGACGTGCGCGCCGAGTTCGCCCTTGGGTGACTCGACGGCCGCGTACGCCTGTCCCGGCGGGACGCGGAACCCCTCGGTCACCAGCTTGAAGTGGTGGATCAGGGCCTCCATGGAGGTGCCCATGATCTTCTTGATGTGGTCGAGCGAGTTGCCGAGTCCGTCCGGGCCCAGGGCCAGTTGGGCGGGCCAGGCGATCTTCTTGTCGGCGACCATGACCGGGCCGGGCTGGAGCCGGTCCAGGCACTGCTCGACGATCCTGAGCGACTGGCGCATCTCCTCGAGGCGGATGAGGAAGCGGCCGTAGGAGTCGCAGGTGTCGGCGGTCGGGATGTCGAAGTCGAACGTCTCGTAACCGCAGTACGGCTGTGTCTTGCGCAGGTCGTGCGGCAGGCCCGCCGCGCGCAGGATCGGGCCCGTCGCGCCGAGGGCCATGCAGCCGGCCAGGTCGAGATAGCCGATGTCCTGCATACGGCCCTTGAAGATGGGGTTCCCGGTGGCGAGCTTGTCGTACTCCGGGAGGTTCTTCTTCATCTTCTTGACGAACGCGCGGATCTGGTCCACCGCGCCGGGCGGCAGGTCCTGGGCGAGTCCGCCGGGGCGGATGAAGGCGTGGTTCATCCGCAGCCCGGTGATCAGCTCGTAGAGGTCGAGGATCATCTCCCGGTCGCGGAAGCCGTAGATCATGATCGTGGTGGCGCCCAGCTCCATGCCGCCGGTGGCGATGCACACCAGGTGGGAGGAGAGCCGGTTCAACTCCATCAGGAGCACGCGGATGAGCGTGGCGCGGTCCGGGACCTGGTCCTCGATGCCGAGCAGCTTCTCGACGCCGAGGCAGTACGCCGTCTCGTTGAAGAACGACGTGAGGTAGTCCATGCGCGTCACGAACGTCGTGCCCTGTGTCCACGTGCGGTATTCGAGGTTCTTCTCGATACCGGTGTGGAGATAGCCGATGCCGCAGCGGGCCTCGGTGACGGTCTCGCCCTCGATCTCCAGGATGAGCCGGAGCACACCGTGCGTGGAGGGGTGCTGCGGACCCATGTTGACGATGATGCGCTCGTCGTCGGCGCGGGCCGCGGACTGGACGACCTCGTCCCAGTCACCACCGGTGACCGTGTAGACGGTGCCTTCGGTGGTCTCGCGCGACGACGCGGAGGACGGTGTCTGTGTGCTCATGAGTACGACCTCCGCTGGTCCGGAGCCGGGATCTGGGCGCCCTTGTACTCGACGGGGATGCCGCCGAGGGGGTAGTCCTTGCGCTGCGGATGGCCCTGCCAGTCGTCGGGCATCATGATCCGCGTCAGGGCCGGGTGACCGTCGAAGACCAGACCGAAGAAGTCGTAGGTCTCGCGCTCGTGCCAGTCGTTGGTGGGGTAGACGGCGACGAGCGAGGGGACGTGCGGATCGGCGTCGGGGGCGCTGACCTCCAGCCGGATCAACCGGTTGTGCGTGATCGACCGCAGATGGTAGACGGCGTGCAGCTCCCGGCCCTTGTCGCCGGGGTAGTGCACTCCGCTCACGCCCGTGCACAGTTCGAAGCGGAGCGCCGGGTCGTCGCGCAGGATCTGGGCGACGGCGACGAGGTACTCGCGCTCGATGTGGAAGGTCAGCTCACCGCGGTCGACGACGGTCTTCTCCAGCGCGTTGCCGGGGACGATGCCCTGTTCCTCCAGCGCGCCCTCGAGTTCGTCGGCGACCTCGTCGAACCAGCCGCCGTAGGGGCGGGTGGCCGGGCCCGGCAGCCGCACGGGGCGGACCAGACCGCCGTAACCGGAGGTGTCCCCGCCGTTGTTGGCGCCGAACATGCCGCGCTGGACGCGGATCTGCTCGCCGTGATCGCCGCGCATCCCGGGGAGGTTGGACGTACCGAGGTCCTTCTCGGGATTGACGCCGTTGCCGTTCGCGGCGGCCCCGTTCGCGCCGTTGCGCGGGGTGTTCGCGCCGTTGCTCTTCGGGTCGCTCATCGCAGCAGCCCCTTCATCTCGATCGTCGGGAGCGCCTTGAGTGCCGCTTCCTCCGCCTCGCGGGCCGCTTCCTCGGCGTTGACTCCGAGCTTGGAGCTCTGGATCTTCTGATGGAGCTTGAGGATCGCGTCCATCAGCATCTCCGGGCGCGGCGGGCAGCCGGGCAGATAGATGTCGACGGGGACGATGTGGTCGACGCCCTGGACAATCGCGTAGTTGTTGAACATGCCGCCCGAGGAGGCGCAGACTCCCATCGAGATCACCCACTTGGGAGCGGGCATCTGGTCATAGACCTGCCTCAGGACCGGCGCCATCTTCTGGCTGACCCGGCCCGCGACGATCATCAGGTCCGCCTGGCGCGGCGATCCCCGGAAGACCTCCATACCGAAGCGCGCCAGGTCGTAGCGGCCGGCGCCGGTGGTCATCATCTCGATGGCGCAGCAGGCGAGTCCGAAGGTCGCCGGGAACACCGACGACTTGCGCACCCAGCCCGCGGCCTGCTCCACGGTCGTCAGAAGGAATCCGCTCGGCAGCTTTTCTTCGAGTCCCATGACGTATAGCCCCTCAGTCCCATTCCAGGCCGCCGCGCCGCCATACGTACGCGTACGCGACGAAGACGGTGAGCACGAAGAGCAACATCTCCACGAGCCCGAAGATCCCGAGGGCGTCGAAGGTGACGGCCCACGGGTAGAGGAAGACGATCTCGATGTCGAAGACGATGAAGAGCATCGCCGTCAGGTAGTACTTGATGGGGAAGCGCCCGCCACCGGCCGGCGTGGGGGTCGGCTCGATACCGCACTCGTAGGCCTCGAGCTTGGCCCGGTTGTACCGCTTCGGACCGATCATCGTGGCCATGACCACGGAGAAGATCGCAAAGCCTGCCCCGAGGGCTCCCAGTACGAGGATGGGCGCATACGCGTTCACCGCTCCTCGCTCCTCTCAGTCGGCACTGACTGCTGGCGGTTGGTTGAGCCACAGCCGCCCCACCTGTCCCACGAGCCCCGCTCGCCCCAACGAAGATCGCTAACATGTGAAGCAGGTCACAAGCCCAACTGCCCCGCATCCTATGCCCGGCCGCATGTGATCTGCGACACGGGGGTCACTACGTACTTTGTGATCTTCACCACCCGACGAAGGATCATGAAGTCGGATGAGCAGTGATCTTCGTACGCGAAGCAGTCAAGTGATCACCAAGAGGTGACAATTTCGATCGTTCTCGCTGGTAGAGGCCGCCTTGCCAATATCAAGAAGAGATCGTCCAGGGCAAATTGGCTTCGGGTCGGATCCCTTGATAATGGGATGCGTTCACACATCAGGGGGAGGAGTGAGGACGTAAGTGGACACGTGCACGCGTTCACGAGCGGGCCGCACCCTCGCGAGCGCGCGAGCGATCACCGCGAGCGGGAGAGCGCGTGAGACGCGGGCGGCCGTCGCACGCGAGACGCACTCGTCGCAGTGACCGTTCCGTGACCTCCGCCACACGGACGTGTGGTCGACATAAAGCGGGGTTGGCCACTCATGGTGACGAGTGGTAGGCGCGGGGCAATTCGGACGTAACAGCGATAACCCATGATCACAGGCATGATCATCACTGTCCGGTTTGCCCGTTACGGCGTCAATAAAGGCCGACACGCCCGGGGTTCGCAGGTGCGATCGGGCAACTGTGGCGCAGGCCACGTTTCTTGAAGCGACGGACGGGCCCCTGATACCGCTAGTAGCCATGTCCCACACCGCTCACATACGTAGCCACCGGAAGCCCCGCAACCGCAGCGCGTCTTCTCTCGCGATGCGGGCCGGAGTTGCCGGTGGCGTCCTCGGCACCCTGGCCGTCGCAGGCTCGTCGGCCTCTGCCTACGCAGCCGAGCCGGTGACGCAGACCCTCGAACTGCCCACCCTCACGGCCGACCTGGCCGCGCAGGCCGCCCAGTCCGCGGAGACCACCCAGCAGGTCGCCGCCACCTACCAGTTGCAGGCCGAACGCGACGCGGCCGTCTCGAAGGCCGCGAAGCAGGCCGAGGCGAACCTCGCCAAGGCCAAGAAGAAGGCGGCGGAGGCCAAGAAGAAGGCCGAAGCCGAGCGCAAGGCGGAGGCCGACCGCAAGGCCGAGCTCGCCGCCTCGCGCGGCACCGAGCGCACCGTCCTCACCGACGCCGCGCCGGTCAGCGCCTCCACGAGCGTCTCGTCCACCACGGTGAACAGCAGCTCCACCGGCACCGGTTCGGCCGCCACGGTCATCGCCTTCGTCAAGGCGCAGCTCGGCGACGCCTACGTCTCCGGCGGCACCGGTCCCAACTCCTGGGACTGCTCCGGCCTCGTCCAGGCCGCGTTCAAGCAGGTCGGCGTGGACCTGCCGCGCGTCTCGCAGAACCAGTCGACCGCCGGTACGCAGGTCTCGCTGAGCAACCTCCAGCCGGGCGACATCCTTTACTGGGGCGGCGCGGGCAGCGCGTACCACGTCGCGGTGTACGTCGGCGACGGCATGTTCGTCGGCGCGCAGAACCCGTCCAGCGGCGTCGTCGAGAAGCCCCTGTCGTACGACCCGCCGTCCGGCGCCGTCCGCGTGCTCTGAACACAGCGGCTCCGCCAGGCATTCCGCGTTCCCCATGAGGGCCGCCGCACCGATCGGTGCGGCGGCCCTTCGGACGTTGACGCGCCGTCACCCGCACCGCCGCGGACGCGCGCATTCAGACCAGCGGGAACACGCGCGTCACCACGGCGACGGGCCGGGCCCCCTCCGGCCTGATGGTGGGCCGCTGTTCACGGTCCTCGTAGCGGGTGAGCGCGCGGCGCATGATGTCCGCGACGGTCCCCATCTCCTCCGGCGTCAGATAGACGACGGCGCTGAACGCCTCGTCCCGCCGCCACTCCTCGGGGGCTTGCTCCTTCTGCGCGAGCCACTGCTGGTAGCTCTCGTCCTCCAGGCCACGCGCGAGGTCCTTGAACCCCGCGGGTTCGGGTGCCTGTCCCCGCAGCCGCCACGGCTTGGCCCGTCCGCGGCTGACCGGCACCTCCTCGATGCGTCCGTACCGGGCGAGCTGACGCAGATGGAACGAGCACAGGCCGGAGCTGTGGCCGAGCCGGGCGGCGGCCTCCGTGGCGGTGACGGTGCCCACCTCGGCGAGCAGCGCCAGCAGGGCGGTACGGACCTCGTGCTCGGGGAGCACGGTCTCGGGCGGCCGGCTCACATCGTCTTCGGTCACACTGGCTCCAGATCTAGGGGCGCTTTGCAAAGTCTGCTACTTTGCAAAGCCACTGACAAGCGGCCGAGCGGCAGCGAGGAGCAGCGATGCCCACCGTGTTCGTGCAAGGGAAGCCCGTCGACGCGTACCCCGCGGCGGCACCGGAGGCGCGGCGCGGCGCCGTACGACGGATCACCGAGGTGGGCGAGGCGGTGCTGCGCCGGCCCTGCCGGGAGGTCACCGCCGCGGAGTTCGGCTCCCCGGAGCTGGCCGCGCTCATCGACGACATGTTCCTGATGATGTACGTGGCCGACGGCTGCGGGCTCGCCGCGAACCAGGTGGGCGTGGACCTCCGCCTCTTCGTCTACGACTGCGCCGACGAGTACGGCGACCGCCATGTCGGCCACATCGTCAACCCCGTGGTGGACGAACCGGACACCACGGGCCGCCGCCTCCTCGACGAGGCCGAGGGCTGCCTGTCCGTGCCCGGCGCCACACGGGAGGTGCCGCGGCCCGACCGTGCCGTGGTCCGGGGCCGCGACAAGGACGGCGTACCGCTCGTCCTGGAGGGCAGGGGCTACTTCGCCCGCTGCCTCCTGCACGAGACGGACCATCTGCACGGGCACGTGTACCTGGACCGGCTGTCCAAGCGCGACCGCAAGGACGCGCTCCGGCAGATGGCGGACCGTCGCGAGGAGGTGTGCGCGCGACGCGCGGCGAAGGAGGCGGAGCTGAGCACTCCGTAGGACCGCTCCGCCCCCGGGCCTCACGCCTTCGGGGCCACCTTCGACAGACCGTTGATCACCCGGTCCATCGCGTCCCCGCCCGTCGGGTCCGTCAGGTTGGCCAGCAGCTTCAGCGTGAACTTCATCAGCAGCGGATGCGTCAGGCCCCGCTCCGTGGCGATCTTCATGACCTTCGGGTTGCCGATGAGCTTCACGAAGGCGCGGCCCAGCGTGTAGTAGCCGCCGTAGGTGTCCTTGAGGATCTTCGGGTAGTTCCGCAGGGCCAGTTCGCGCTGGGCCGGGGTCGCGCGCGCCACCGCCTGCACGATGACGTCCGCGGCGAGCTGGCCGGACTCCATGGCGTAGGCGATGCCCTCGCCGTTGAAGGGGTTGACCAGGCCGCCCGCGTCACCGACGAGCAGCAGGCCCTTCGTGTAGTGCGGCTGGCGGTTGAAGGCCATGGGCAGCGCGGCGCCGCGGATCGGGCAGGTCATGTTCTCCGGCGTGTACCCCCAGTCCTCGGGCATCGAGGCGCACCAGGCCTTGAGGACCTCGCGCCAGTCCAGCTCCTTGAAGGACGCCGAGGTGTTGAGGACACCGAGGCCGACGTTGCTGGTGCCGTCCCCCATGCCGAAGATCCAGCCGTAGCCGGGCAGCAGCCGCTCCTGGCCGCCGCGCCGGTCCCACAGCTCCAGCCAGGACTCCAGGTAGTCGTCCTCGTGGCGCGGGGAGGTGAAGTACGTACGGACCGCGACGCCCATCGGGCGGTCCTCGCGGCGGTGCAGTCCCATCGCCAGCGACAGCCGCGAGGAGTTGCCGTCCGCGGCCACCACCAGCGGCGCGTGGAAGGTGACTTCGCGCTTCTCCTCGCCCAGCTTGGCGTGGACGCCGGTGATCCGGCCGGTGCGGTCGTCGACGATCGGCGCGCCCACGTTGCAGCGCTCGTACAGGCGCGCGCCCGCCTTCTGCGCCTGGCGGGCCAGTTGCTCGTCGAAGTCGTCGCGCTTGCGGACCAGGCCGTAGTCCGGGTACGAGGCGAGATCCGGCCAGTCGAGCTGGAGCCGTACGCCGCCGCCGACGATGCGCAGACCCTTGTTGCGCAGCCAGCCGGCCTCCTCGGAGATGTCGATGCCCATCGCCACGAGCTGCTTGACCGCGCGGGGGGTGAGGCCGTCGCCGCACACCTTCTCGCGCGGGAACGCGGTCTTCTCCAGGAGCAGGACGTCGAGCCCGGCCTTGGCCAGGTAGTACGCGGTGGTGGAACCGGCTGGCCCGGCCCCGACGACGATCACATCGGCGCTGTGTTCGGTAAGGGGCTGGGGTTCGGTCACGGCGGGGTTCTCCACAGGACTCGACGGTACGGACGGCGCCAGCGGCGGTGTCAGCGGCGACCGCCGCGAGATCCACGGCGGGATCCATGGGGAGATCCACTGTGAAATCCGCGACGAAAAGGGCGTGCTGACGGGCGCTGGACATGGGCAGTCTATTCAGCGGTACCGATCTCCTGGCTGAAGGGCTGTCTCCCGTGAACCGAGCACTCCCCGATGTACGGCTGCGCGTTCCCACCGACGAGGACGCCGTCGCCTGGCACCGGGTCTTCGCCGACCCCGAGGTCATGGAGTTCCACGGCGGCCGGGCCGCCGAGCTGTCCGTCTACGAGGAACTGACGGCGCGCCAGCGCCGGCACGACGCCGAACTGGGCTTCTGCCTGTGGACCGTCCTCGACGAGTCGGGCGCGGCCATGGGGTTCACGGGCGCGCAGCCCTGGCCGCGCGAGTGGGGCCCGAAGGGCGAGATCGAGATCGGCTGGCGGCTCGGCCGCGAGCACTGGGGCAAGGGGTACGTCACCGCCGCCGCGCTCGCCACGCTGGAGCGGGTACGGGCGGCGGGCGTGAGCAGCGTGGTGGCCATGGTCGACGCCCGCAACACCCGCTCGATCGCGGTCACCCAGCGCCTCGGCATGAGCCTCGCCGAGGTGTTCACGACCCCCGACGGGCGGGAGGGGCACTGCTACCGACTCACGTTGTGACACTGGGTAGTTGATTGCCACAGAACGACACAGAGCGCTTCCGGGTGACACCCTCGGCCGGTTACCCTTCCGGGTATCGCTGGGGGTGACATCTGTGCGTATACCACCCAAGACACCCGAAGTGCGTGTGCCGCGGCTGGTCGGCCTGATGGCGGTGGACGCGCGCGAGGCCGCCGCGCGGCAGGGCGTCCTGCTGGCCGCGCCGGACCGGCCGGACTTCCACCGCACGGTCGTCGACCACGTCGTCCGTCAGTACCCGCCGCCCGGCACCGAGGTGCCCCGGGGTGCCGCGATCACCGTGTGGTTCGACCTCGGTGAGGGCGAGGGCGGCGGAGGCGCGGGGGTGCGCGAACCCCGCCTGCCTGCCCGGCCGCCGGGCGGACTCCTCCGCGAACTGGACGAGCCCGCGGGCAAGTTGACCGGCTGAGACCGTCAGGCCTTGAAGCCGCGGTGCAGCGCCACCACGCCGCCCGTCAGATTGCGCCACGCCACCTTCGACCAGCCCGCCGTACGCAGCCGCCCGGCGAGCCCCGGCTGGTCGGGCCAGGCGCGGATGGACTCGGCGAGGTAGACGTACGCCTCGGGGTTGGACGACACCGCGCGGGCCACCGGCGGCAGCGCGCGCATCAGGTACTCGGTATACACCGTCCGGAAGGGCGCCCAGGTCGGATGCGAGAACTCGCAGATCACGACCCGCCCGCCCGGCTTCGTCACCCGGTACAGCTCGCGCAGGGCCGCGTCGGTGTCCTGCACGTTGCGCAGTCCGAACGAGATCGTCACCGCGTCGAAGACGTCGTCCTTGAACGGCAGCCGCGTCGCGTCGCCCGCCGTGAACGGCAGCCAGGTGTGCCGCTTCTTGCCGACTTGGACCATGCCGAGGGAGAAGTCGCAGGGGACGACGTACGCGCCGGTACGGGTGAAGGGGAGCGACGAGGTCGCCGTGCCCGCCGCGAGGTCGAGGATCCGCTGCGCGGGGCGCGCGTCGACCGCCTTCGCGACCTCCTTGCGCCACAGCCTCGCCTGTCCGAGTGACAGCACGTCGTTCGTCAGGTCGTACCGTTCCGCCACGCCGTCGAACATCGAGGCGACATCGTGCGGCTGCTTGTCCAGGGATGCGCGGGTCACGGTCCCCATTGTGGCAGCACGGGACGGACGTACCGCAGGCGCCCGGCCCTACGCGCGTCACCCGCACGCCATGGCCGCCGACGCGGTCAGCGGCGGCGGTGCACCAGCCGTCCCGCGAGGACCGTCGCCACACATGTACCGGCGCCCCGCTCGGCGAGCGCCGCCTCGTCCGGGGCGTCGAACACCGCGAACGTTGCGTCCGCGCCCTCGGGCGGGAACGGCGAGACCAGTGCGTCGGCCAGGGTCCGCCCGGCCAGCGGATCGAGGCCCGGCCGGCCCGCCGGGGCCGCGGACCGCGCCCGCAGGCCCAGCCCGGCACGGTGCACGGCGTCCCGCACCGTGGGGCGGCTCGGCTCCCCGGCCGCGGCGACCGTCCCGTGCGCCAGCATCCGCTGCACACCGCGCCGCGCGCTCGCGCCCCAGCGGGTGTCGGTCATGGGGAGCGCCGCGAGGGCCTCGTCCATGAGCGGTTCGGTGCCCAGTTCATCGGCCTCGCGCGGGTCGGGATGGTAGGCCCGCTCCAGCAGTTCGGGGCCGTACGGGTTCACCAGGCCCGGCGTGAGAAGCCCCGGCCAGCGCCGGACGCGGGCGGCCGGATGCGCCGCCGCCAGGTCCTCGTACGGGCCGATGCCCGCGCACATCCGCCCGTCGACCAGCACCGCGCCGCCCACGACGGACGGCCGCTCCCGGTCCCCCGTGATCAGAAGATCGGCGGCGTGAATCGTCAGCATGGGAAGGCCAGTCGGTCCAGTCGGATCAGTTGGAGTTGAGCAGCTTCAGTTCCGGATGCGCCGTGCCGCCCTCGATCGCCGTCGAGGAGATGTGCGACGCGACCCGCTCGTCGGCGGGGTCGTTCGCCGGGTCGTCGTGGACGGCGAGGTGCTCGTACGTGGTGGAGCGCTGGGCCGGAACCCGTCCCGCCTTGCGGATCAGGTCGATGATCTCCTGGCGGTTGGAGCGGTGCTTGGCACCGGCCGAGGAGACGACGTTCTCCTCCAGCATGATCGAGCCGAGGTCGTCCGCGCCGTAGTGCAGGGAGAGTTGGCCGATCTCCTTGCCCGTGGTCAGCCACGAGCCCTGGATGTGCTGGACGTTGTCGAGGAAGATGCGGGCGATCGCGATCATCCGCAGGTACTCGAAGATGGTCGCCTGCGTGCGGCCCTTCAGATGGTTGTTCTCGGGCTGGTAGGTGTACGGGATGAAGGCCCGGAAGCCGCCCGTGCGGTCCTGTACGTCACGGATCATCCGCAGGTGCTCGATGCGCTCGGCGTTGGTCTCGCCCGTGCCCATGAGCATGGTGGCCGTCGACTCGACACCGAGGTTGTGCGCGATCTCCATGATCTCCAGCCAGCGCTCACCGCTCTCCTTGAGCGGCGCGATGGCCTTGCGCGGGCGCTCGGGCAGCAACTCCGCGCCCGCCCCGGCGAAGGAGTCGAGCCCGGCGGCGTGGATGCGCGTGATGGCCTCCTCGACCGTCACACCGGAGATCCGCGCCATGTGCTCGACCTCGGAGGCCCCCAGGCTGTGGATGACCAACTGCGGGAACGCGTCCTTGATGGCCCGGAAGTGCTTCTCGTAGTACTCGACGCCGTAGTCCGGGTGGTGGCCGCCCTGGAACATGATCTGGGTGCCGCCGAGTTCGACCGTCTCGGCACAGCGCCGCAGGATGTCCTCGAGGTCACGCGTCCAGCCCTTGGCGGTGTCCTTCGGGGCCGCGTAGAACGCACAGAACCGGCACGCCGTCACGCACACGTTCGTGTAGTTGATGTTGCGCTCGATGATGTACGTGGCGATGTGCTCGATGCCCGCGTACTTACGGCGGCGCACGGCGTCGGCGGCGGCGCCCAGCGCGTGCAGCGGCGCGTCGCGGTAGAGGACGAGCGCTTCGTCGGGAGTGATCCGCCCACCGGCAGCGGCGCGGTCGAGGACCGCTGTGACATCAAGGGACGTGAGGTCGGCCTTCTCGGTCACCGGGCGTGCCTTTCGTAGGGGAACAACAGGCGCGAAGCGCGTTCCGAACAGGGGTGAGGGGACGGGCGGACGGACCGATCCAGCGTACGTCAGGGGCTCTACGGGACGGACGTCAGGCTGTTCGGCCGTATGCCGGGACAGAGATGCCGGTTTCATGCGGCGTACGCATAGGCGAGCAGTCCGGCGAAGGCGCCCGCGATGAGGAACGGTCCGAGCGGGATCGCCGTCCGCCGCCCGGCCCGCCGAGCGAGGACGAGCCCGAGCCCGTACACCCCGGCGAAGACGAATCCAGCGAACGTCCCGAGCACCACGGTCCCCCAGCCGTACCAGCCGAGCAGCGCCCCGAGTCCCAGCGCGAGCTTGACATCGCCGAAGCCCATGCCGTTCGGGTTGATGAGGAAGAGAACGAAGTAGGCGCCGGCGAGCACGAGCGCGCCGAGCAACGCGGTGAGCCACTCCCCCACATGACCGGGCACGAGCGCGGCCACCCCCAACAGCGCGAGGGAGGCGGCGGCCAGCGGCAGAGTGAGCACGTCCGGCAGCCGCCGCACCCGGAAGTCCACCAGTGCCAGCAGCACGCCGAAGGGGGCGAGCAGCAGCCAGACGCCCAGTTCGGGGCGAGTCCCGATAGCGAGCACCAGCCCCGCGCACACCAGGGCGGTGACCACGCACACCATCAGGGTCCCGGGGCCGTACGCGCATCCGTCCGCACACCGCGCCCGCCCGACCCAGCCGCCGATCGGATGCCCAGCCGGACAGCGATCGCGCCATGGCTGCTCGGGCTCGACGGAGAACCGGTATGCGGCCCGGGGTACCAACACACCGGCTACGACGCCCCACAGGGCTGCGGCCGGTGCCGTCCAGAGGTCGAGGTCCACCGCCACACCCTACGCAGGCCGTCGGCCGGAGGATCGGCTCGCTCAGCCCGCCGTGCTCGCGTCGGAGCGCCGACTCGGCAGCAGTTCGTCGAGAAGCGCCTCGGTACGCGGCGGTAGGCCCCGGGCCCCGCTGCGCCCGATGAGGTCGTCGGCGACCTGCCGCAACCGCTCCATGTCGCCAGTGGCGTGGGTCGCACGCACCAGTTCGTTCCAGAGCCGCTCGTCGGACGGAGCGGTACGCAGTGCCGCGTTCAGCGCCTCGATCGCCCTCTCCGCACGGTTCTTCTCCAGGTGGAACGTGGCGAGCGCCAGTGCGATGTCCGCGACGAGCAACGGGAGTTGCGCGTCGATGATCTCGTGCGAGAGCCAGGCGTAGCGGTCCGCGGGCCGGTCGGCGAGGAGCGGGCCACGGACGAGCACCATCGCGTCGGTGAGCAGCCGCCCGCGCACGGCTCGGCTGGTCACGCCCTTGCCCTGGGTCGCCTCGTGGTACAGCGAGCGCAGCACATCCAGGTCGGACACGACCGACTCGGCGAGCGTGAGCCTCCCACCCGCGTCGGTACGCAGCCGCGGGGTGCCGTCGGGGTCGGTGCCCAGCCAGCCGTCGAGCCGCTCGATCAGGGCGTCGCGCACATCGTCCGTGACACCCCTCGGCCACAGAGCCGACGCCAGCACCCGCGGATGCACGCCCTCCCGGTGCAGGAGCAGCAGCGCCAACGCCTCACGCAACAGGGGGCCTCGCTGGTCGTCGATCTCGTCCAGTCCGATGAGTTCGTACGCTCCAACGAGCCGCGCGTACACCGCCGGCCGTCCCTGCTCGCTGATGTCGACGAGGAACGGCGGGGTCGAGGGCCCTTCGGGGTCGTTGTCGGGGTCCGCGGCGGCGAACAGTTCGACGACGGCCCGCTGTTGCGCCACCGGAAGCAGTTGGGCATCGAGTTCCAGCCCGAGCAACTGCGCGACGAGCTTGCCCTCGGCCGTGATCTCCATCTCCCAGGCGGCGCCGGGCAGATCGCCTGAGTCGGTGCCCACCAGATACCCGATCCCGAGTCGGCTCGCGTCCACGGCGAGTTCCGCCAGCCGGGACGCCTCCTCGGCCGACGGCTCGGCCGCGAGCAGCACCAGGTGCGGGGCCCAGCGTGTGTGCTGCGCGGGCCCGGTACGGCCGGTGAGTACGGAGTCGTGTCCCGCAGCACCGAGCGCTCCGCGCCGCTGGCGGGTCTCTGCCGCCATCGTCTCGATCAACGCCTCGATGTCGTCGAGATGACGCAGCCGGTTGGGGGCGAGCGGGGTGAGGTCCTCGCCGAATCCGACGAGGGTGATGGTCATGCGGTCGGACCAGCCGTTGGTGGCCAACTCGGCCGCGACAGAGGCGAAGACGGCCGCACGATCGCGTTCGAGGCCGCGCAGAGAGACGATGCCGGGGACCGCTTCTAGGTTGAGCAGCAGCCGGGCGCCGTCCATGGTCCCGAGGCTGACCAGTCCGGGGTAGGGGGCGGCGGTGTCGGCGTCCCCGTAGCGTTCGGCGTCGGTGCGCGCCAGTACCCAGAACGTCTGGTCCTGTCCGAGTTGCCAGGGCGCGGGCGGCTTCCCGGCGGGCTGAGCAAGCTGCAGTTGCAGATCGCCGTTGCTGAGCCAGGCGGCGTACACGGCGGGCAGCGCCCGCGACTCGGCGGCGAGGGAGGCGGCGAGCCCGCGCAGGGAGCGGTCGAGTACCCGCACCCCTTCGGGGTCGGCGCCCACGAGCAGCGCGTCCTGGACATCCGCGGCGGCCCCGGTCGGCGTGGGCGGCTCCATGCCGCGCCGCCCGCCGACCGCGCCGATCGCCGACTGCCACAGTGCCTGCCGGCGCCGGCGGCCGAGGGCGCCGAGGAGGCCGGCGGCGAGCAGGGGCGCGCCGATGAGGGCTTCGGGCAGGCCGAACGAATCGCTGCCCGTCTCGTCGGTGGCCTGCGGCTGGTGCCGATGCCCGGTGTCCTGGTGGGCAGACCGCTGCTGGGGACGGGGGGTCCCGGACGAGTGCTCGCCACGCTCCTCGGAGTGCCCGCCACGCGCCTCGCTGTGACTGCCGCCTTGGGCGTGGTCCCCGGTCTTGGCGTAGTCGTCGATCTGCTGCCGCACCTCCGGGGAGACCTTGGGCGCCTCGTCAGGCATCTCGACGAGTTCTCCGCCATGGGCGTCGGCAGGCATCTCCATGATCCAGCCGGGCCGGATGAGACTGGCCTCGGACAGCCGGGATCCGTCGGGCTGCACGCGGTCCTTGTTGAGCTGGTAGATCTCCTTGTACCGGCGCCCGTCCCCGAGGTGCCGCTCCGCGACCTCCCACAGCGAGTCGTGGTGGCGCCCTTCGGGGGGCTGGATCCGGTAGTACTTCGTGTCACCGTGCTCGGCCGAACCGCTCTCGGCATGGGACGCGGCCTGGGAGGCCTGCTCGGCGAGGGCGGCGACGGTGCGCGCGGACTGCTCCTGCTGCTGTGCGAAGAGCCCCGGAGTCTGCTGGGCCGAGGCGACGACGCCCTTCTGATGGCTTTCCAGGGGGTGTCCGAGCTGCGAGAGCCCCGGCGTGAGGCTCGCAGCCGTGGCACCGACAAGCAGCAGGGCGGCGACGAGCTGCCGCGCGAGCAACTGACTCGGCCCGGCGCCGGGAACGCGGCTTGGCAGTCCGACACCGGACACGGCGGCCCGCACCTCGACAAGCACACACGCGGTGAACTGAGCCCAGGCCAGCCAGACGATCACCGTCAGCACATGCAGGAACGTCGTGACGGTGATCTCCTGCTGCAGCCAGTCAAGGCCCGGCGCCCCGTGCGGCAGCGGCCATCCGGCCCACACAGCCAGTGCGCCCGGCACACCGACGATCAGCAGAAGCAGCGCGACGAAGGCGAGGAACGCCTTGGCGAAGTCCCCGAACGTACGCCGCCGCACCAGCACGGGCTGCGGTGTCCGGTTCCTCGGGCCCGTCGAGCTTCCCGTTGAGCTTGAAGTGCTACGTCGCGCCATAGCGGGTGTCCTGGGTCGTGAGTGAAGTGGGTGCGGTGAGCGATGAGGGGTAAGGGGTAGGGGGGCCGTACCGAGCCTACAGAGATCTCACGACGGCGGGCGATGCACCTTACGGACTGGGGCAGTTGAAGCCCAGTCTGCCGGTTCGGCAATGACAAGGGTGTGCGGGCCCGTCTCCGCGGCGCCGTCCTCCTCGGCCGGGTTGCCCTGTTCGACGAAGGTGTCCCGGACGTGCTTCGGTGTCTGGAGGGTTCCTTGATCCGGCCTACGTACGCGTGCTGGACAGTGGCCTCAGCCCACCTCGTTCCGTGCAACCGCCCGACCGTGGACGACCACACTGCCCCCGTAGAACATGCCGGTGAACACCGGCGAGTACGTGAGCTGCACCTCGACCTGCACCTGTTGTACGTCGGCGGCCACGCAGTGCGTCCCGGCGATGTCGGCGCCGGTCATCCTCATGGTCCGGGCGAAGGCCTTCACCCGGGCGTCGCAATCCTGGTACTTGATCGGCGCGGGCCCGCCCTCGTTGTCGTAGAGGGCCTCGCGGTCGATGTTCTGGGCAGCGTAGCGAGCCGCCTGTTCGGCGATGTCCGCCGCGCGCTCGCGCTTGGAGATGGACAGGCCGCCGTCGATGACGAAGGCCGCCAACGTCAGGAAGACCAGGGCGAAGATGATGACCGCGCCGGCTCCCGAGCCGCGGTCGTCCAGGTGCGCCCTCCGGGAGGACAGCCACGCGCTCGGCCGACTCCTCATGCCGACCTCCGGTACGGGTCCAGTGGCGAGCTGAAGCTCGATGACAGTCGCGTGGGAACGTTCAGACCGAGCATCGCCAGACCACGGACCTGACAGCTCACTTCCACCGTGAACAAGGTGTCGGGGGCGAAGCCCGGACTCGTCTGCGTCACGGACACCGGGCCCGAGCAGATGTCCGCAAGGTCCGCCTCCGCCGCCTTCCTCGCCTCCGCGATCGCCGTCCCGTGGTTCTTCTGGATCGAGCCCGCACGGGCCGCGTCGCGCGCAGCGCCGTCCAACGCGCCCCGCGCATTGACCAGTTGACCGAAGCCCACCAGCACAAGGATGAAGAGGATCATCACCGGGGCAAGGATGACCACCTCGACCGTGGACAGACCACGGTCGCTCCGCTCCCGTGTCATGCGATCCCTCAGCGGGTGGGAGTCCATCAGTGCCCACCCTCCTTCACGAATCGCTCCACCGGGCCCGCCGACCGTGCGTGCACGGTCAGTCCCAGGCCGGGGAACACGGACGGCACTCGCGCCGAGATCTCCACGCCAACAGTTCCCGGCTCCGGCTGCAACGTCTTCACGTCGGGTGACAGCACCAGGTTCGGGCCCAGTTGACGGATATAGGAGTCGGCGACGCCCCGCGCCTCGCCCTGCCAGGAGCCCGGCTGCTGGTCGGCCGTGGCGCGCGCCTTGCGGGCGCCCGCCTGGGCCGCCGCCTGGGCCACGTGGTCGGCGAAGAAGTACAGACCGAACTGCACCGTCGCGAAGATCATGAAGAAGAGCACCGGGGTGAGCAGTACGAACTCGATCGCGGTCATGCCCGAGTCACCGTGGGTGGAGGACGCCTTCCGCGCGCTCTCCACTCTGCCGCGCACCCATCTGCTCACACTCACGAGCAACCCCCGTCAGTCCCGTCGTACGTGCGATCAGCAGGTGTTGCCGGCGTCCGCACCCTTGATGCAGTCGCCGACCTTGTTGGCGCCCTCGCTCAGCGCCGAGTTGATGATCGCGGCGACCACGCCGACGATCGCCACCACGACCGCCGAGATGATGACCCACTCGACCGCTGAGGCACCGCGGTCCAGCTCACCGCTGCGGGCGCGCTCCACGCGGCCTCGCAGGAAGGTGACGAGGAAGTCCACCGCGGGGATTCCGGTGTGGAAGTTCCTTCCGTTCATAGAAGTTGTCCTCTCGACTCAGCGGGATCTCAGGAAGTCGGTTGTCAGTACGGGACGTTGAGCACGCCGGGGGCTCACACCTGGAACACCCGCACCGCCGCCGGGTAGATCAGGAACACCAGGAATCCGGCGCACAACAGCAATTGGGCCACGAGCATCGACTGCGACTTCTCGGCCGCGCTGCCCTCGATCTCGGCGAGTTCGCGGTGTCGCATGGTCTCCGCGCGGGAGGCGAGGGACTCGCGGACCTTCGCGCCGTCGTCCGAGACCAGGGCGAGGGAGGCGGAGAGATCCTTGAGTTCCTCGATGCCCAGCTCCTCGCCGAGCTGACCGAGCGCCTGCCACTGACTGATGCCGGTGATACGGGCGTCGGACAGGGCGTTGCGAATGCGCTGGTTCGCCCAGCCGTCGGAGATCTCGGCCGCCGCCATCAACGCCTCGGGCAGACCGCGCCCGCCGGCCAGGCTCATCGCCACCAGGTCCAGGTAGGCGCCGATCACCCGCTTCAGGTCGCGCCGCTTCTCGGCCGCATCACGCCGTACCTCCAGGTCCGGCAGGAAGAAGAACACCGCCGCGCACAGCAGCGCCAGCCACACTGGGATGAGGGGGCTGCTGCCGAAGCCCAGCGTCCAGACGACCGCGAACAGGAACGGACCGAAGATCAGGCCCGCCGCGGCCAGGAGGACCTTGGTCGCCAGGAACTTCTCCCAGCTACGGTCCAGCACGGCCAGGTCCGCGCGCAGCGAGCGCAGTTCCCAGCCACGCTGCAGATAGAACTCGGACACGCGGGAGCCCACTTGCCCCCGGATGGTGCCGAGGCGTCCGGTGTCTTCCACCCGGCGCGCCGACTCGTACGCTGCACCCCGCGCCCGCATCGCGTCGATCCGCGCCACCTGCGCGACCGCGCTGCGCTTCGACGGCATCAGCGCGCGTACGAGGGCGTAGACGCCCAGGCCCAGGACCACTCCGACCAGGACCGGCATCGTCAGGTTCATCGTCGTACCCCCCCTTCCGACGGGGCGGGCGTGCGGGGACGCACGAGGTGGACCGCCGACTCGTCCCGTACCAGGAACCGTTCGGGCGTCTCGATCGTGGACAGCTTGCGCAGCCACCAGAAGCCGAGCGCGAACAGGCCGCAGACACAGGCGAGGACGAGTTGGCCGAGCGGACTGCCGTACGGCTCCACGAATTCACGGTTGAAGATGGCCAGGCCCAGCACGAAGGCGACCGACACAGCGACGACGATCTGGACCGAGCGCCGCGTGGCGGCACGCTGGGCCATCACCCGCTGACGCATGTCGACCTCCTCGCGCGCCGACTTGGCCAGCGCGCCGAGGACCTGCCGCAGGCCGGGGCCGCGCAGCCGCGCGTTGAGGATCAGCGCGGCGACGATGATGTCGGCGGAGGCGTCGTCGATCTCGTCGGCGAGCACTTGAAGCGCCTCGGGCAGCGGGGTGCGCGCCCGCAGGCGGTCGACCAGGGCATCCAGATGGGGCCGCAGGACCGGAGCTGCCGCTCGGGCGGACGCCGGGATCGCCTGTTCGAGACCGACTGCGCCCGCGATGGTGTCGCGCAGCGACTCCGTCCAGGAGGCCAGTGCCTCGACGCGACGCATGGCGGCCCGCTCCTCCGCGGCACCGCCGAAGAGACGGTCCCAGAAGAAGACGAGAACACCTGCCGCGATACCGGCGACCGCCCAGCGCGTCAGCAGCAGGACGGCGAGCCCGACGAGGGCCGCCAGTGAGCCGCGCCGACCCGCGAACCGGATCAGTTCGCTCGCGCGGCGGATCGCCTTCTGCTTCTCGTGCTCGGACTTGGCGGGCAGGCCGCGCACGGCGGCAAGCAACAACGCGAGGCCACCGCCGACAGCGACGCCGCACGCGATCGAGTACAGGACGGTGGTGGAGAACAGGCCGCCCATGGAGGTGAGCGAGCCAACTGCCGCGTATGTCGTGGTCACCGCGTCACCCCCAGGACCCGGCGGGCCGATAGCCGTATGCGATCAGATCGTCCAGGCAGGCAACGGGCGCGTGCGGCACGACCCGGCCGTCGGGGGCCTCGGCGAACACCTCACTGGACAGGACACGCCCGTCGACGCCGTTCACCTCGCGGACGGAGGTGACCATGCGCTGCAGACGGCCGCCGCTCTGGTAGTTGTTGCGCCGCTGGATGAAGGCGACGAAGTTCACCGCGCCCGCGATCAGCATCTGGCTTGCCTCGATGGGCAGCCGCTCCTGTGCCTGGAGAGCGTAGGTCGAGATGCGGTTGAAGACTTCGCTGGAGCTGTTGGCATGGATCGTGGACAGCGACCCGTCATTGCCCTGCGACATGGCGTTGAGCATGGTGACGATCTCGTCGCCGAGCACTTCACCGACGATGACCCGGGAGGGGTTCATCCGCAGGGAACGGCGGACGAGTTCGGCCATGCCGATCGCGCCGTGGCCCTCGGAGTTGGGCAGCCGCTCCTCGAACGCGACGACGTTCGGGTGGAGTTCGGGAAACGTGTCGAGGCCGAGCTCCAGGGCGCGTTCCACGGTGATCAGACGTTCCTGCCCCGGGATCTCGTTGGCGAGGGCGCGCAGCAGCGTCGTCTTGCCTGCGTTGGTGGCGCCCGCGATCATGATGTTCTTCCGGGCCCGGACCGCGCAGGCCAGGAAGTGGCCGACCTCCGGCGTCAGCGTGCCGTTGCCGACGAGGTCCGAGATGAACACCTTGCCCATACGGGCGCGGCGGATGGACAGCGCGGGGCGCCGGGAGACATCCATGACGGCCGACAGTCGCGAACCGTCCGGCAGCCTCAGGTCGAGCTGCGGGTTCGCGGAGTCGAAAGGCCGGGACGACAGACCGGAGTAGGCGCCGAGCACCTGGATGAGCTCGATGAGCTCCTCGTCGGTCTCGGCGACCGGGTCGCCCGTGGCCTCGCGGCCGTCGGCATAGCCGACGAAGACCTGGTCGCAGCCGTTGATGTCGATGTTCTCGACCTCTGGGTCGTCCAGCAGGGGCTGCAGCCGGCCCACGCCGAACAGCGCGGCGTGCACGGCTGCCGCGTACTGCTCCTCGGTCTCCGCGTCCAGTGGCGTACGGCCCGCGTTGATCTCGGTGCGAGCGTACTCCTCCAGGATCTGGGCTATGACCGCGCGGGCGTAATGCCGTTCGTCCTCGCTGGACATCGGCGTGACGCCGCTGACCTGATCGAGCCGCCGCTGCTCGGCTATGCGGTCGCCGGCTTCCTGCCGGAACCGCTTGACCAGTTGGTGGTCGACCGCTGTCATCGGCCGACCCCCGCCTGTCCGCCTATCTGCCCGTGCGTCGGCACTGCCCAGGCGGCGCCGTACTGCTGGTGGAGATCCACCGTGATCTTACGGGCGGAGCGGATCAGCAGTGACTTGTCGAGACGTCCTCGCTTGCGGCCCGCCAGCTGGTCGGCACCCATGGGGTCGTCGGCGATGGTGCCGACGACCCGGGCGCCGGTCTGGGCATGCACCAGCATGTCGTTGACCTGGCCTGCCAGCTTGCCGGCCTTGCTCGGATCGGCGATCAGCACGACGCCGATCAGCGGGGTGGCGAGGCTCGCCACGCCGCGCGGGCCGCCGTGCAGCTTGATCGCGAGGGCGGTGGCCCGGTCGCGTACACGCGCGATGGCTTCGGGTTCGGTGCGGGAGATCAGCAGGACCAGCGCGGCATGCGGGAAGAGTTCGGCGGCAGGGCTGTCACCGCTGATGCGCCCGCAGTCGGCGATGACGTCGGCAGAGGCCTGCGGGGAGTCGGCGAGCGAGGCGAAGGCGCGACCGAGGGTCGGCCACAGCCCGGCAAGGCCGACGGCTTGCTCGGCGACACCGAGGCCCACGAGAACTTCGAGACCGCCGTTCAACGGCTGTACGTGGTCCCAGAGTTGGTCCGGTACGAGTCCCCGGCGGGCGGTGGCGGCGATGGACAGCATGCCGGTGTTCGGATTGAGCGGCCCGCCGTGCGCGGCGGCGCTGCGGTAGACGAGGTCGCCACCGGCCGGGTCGGTCTCGGCGAGCAGAGCGCGGCGGGGCCAGACCGCGGCGAGGGCCACGGCGGCGGTGGTGACGCCGGGGGAACCCTTGTCCGCGGCGAGGGCGATGAGAGCCATGTGTGTTCTGCTCGCCTCTAGTTGCCGGATACCAGTACGACGGCGACGTTGCCCGAGGCGGCGGCGCTGGCCAGGGCCGGGGCGTCGTTCTTGTCGACGGTCACAGTGATCTGCTTGTTGCCGCTGCTGATGGTGGAGCCGCTGCCCGTCGGCACACTGGCGACGCGGGCGTCGGCCACGATCGGCGTACCGTCGACGCTGCTGCCGGAGGCGTCGCGTCGGCTCGAAGACGAAGAGGAGGAGCCGCTGTCGCCGACGAAGTAGACGGCGACGGTGTCCCCGGACTTGATACCGGTCGGGTACTGCCCGTCCTTGAGGGAGAGACCGACGACGGCCTTGCCCGAGGCAAGGCCGGTCTTGCCGAACATCTCACCGACGACGACGGTGCCACCGTAGATGGTGGACTTCGCTTTGAGTGCCTTGAGGGCGCCGAGCTGGGACCACTTGACGTAGTGGATGCTGTCATCGGCGGCGACCATCACGGAGGTCACCTTGCTGTTGGTGACGGACTCCCCGGGCTGGATGTCGCTGGTCACCTTCACAACCTCGATACGGTCGCCGGCCTGCAGCACCAGCATGGTCGCACCGAGCGCGCCGACCAGGATGAGCAGTACCGCGAGAGCGGCCAGAGCGGGTTTGCGTTCGCGAGGCGGCGTGGGAAGCCGATCACCTGCCGCCTGCTGAGCCGGAGCGGAACGGCCAAGGCTCGCCCCCGTACGCTCTTGGATCTTCACGCAAGTGCTCCCCGTACGCCCACAAATGTGTTCCGCTGGATTCTCTGCAAGTCAGGACACTCCGCCCCGACAGCACATCGGGAAGGCATAGTTGACATCCAGTCAGACTGGCTGACTTAACTGCCACTTGGGCGAGTGTCAAGCCCTCGCACCGTATCAGCCGCACATAGGCCCCTCAAGGGGCCTTGGACCCTGTTAGGCACCGCCCTGCCCACCGGCGCCCCTCTGCAACGGGTCGTTCTGACTGCGGTTGCCCACCACGGGAACGGTGAATGACAGGTGTGGTCTCGTAACCACGTTACGTTGACGCCCAGTTGACCTATGCAGTCAGCCTCGCCCCGAACGCCCGATCAACACGAAGAGCTCGCAAGGCCTGGACGCTTCGCCCACAAGCACCGGACGACGAACAGAGTCGACAGAGCTTCCGTATCCAGAGATTCCTACACGAGCCCCGTACGCCCGGAATCACCCCTATATGGAGGGAAGTTCGGCCTGGGCAACCGAAACGCGGCACCGATACCGTCAGTTCACTTGACTGAATGCCTGTCTCACGGGGAGTCCACTGTGAAGCGCCGCACATTGCCCACCGCTGTCGCGCTGACCGCAACAGCAGCCATCCTGTTGACGGGATGCGGCAGCGGGGGCGACAAGCCGAAGGACAACGACAAGATCACCGGTTCCGACGCGGACGGGACGAAGGCATCGGCCTCGCCGAGCAGTGACGAAGCCGCGGACAGGCCCAAGGTCTCGCTCCCGAGCGATCTCACGGACACCTTCGAGGGCTGGAAGGCCGGCGACGCCGTCCAGAACACGATCCTTGGCGATGTCGCACAGAGAGTCGACGTGACCAACTATGCGATCACCAAGGGAGATGCCGACCTTCCCGCGCTCAGCTTCTACTACAGCGGAGGCGCCCTGGCGGACGCCAAGGACTGGGTCCAGTCCATCGTGAAGGACGGCTACACCATCACTGGTTCCAACCGGTACTACAACGCCAAGGTCGACGTCTTCGACTCCTCTTCGGCAGGCGTCGTCTACTGCGAGGACCAGGGCAAGGCGTACGCCAAGGACCGTAAGTCCAACAAGGTCTACAAGACCGCCGTCACCGACAAGTCGTACGTGCTCTACACAACGCGCCTGGAGAAGAACGGACAGGGCGTTTGGCAGACGACGAAGCTGACCTCACAGCGGGGGAGCACGTCGTGCACGCCGTGACTCTCCGCAGCCGATTCGCCGTGACAGGCCTACTCGCGGGCGCACTCACCCTTGCCGCTCCCGGAGCAGCCTTCGCGGACTGGCCACATGTGCCGTACGGCGCACTGCGCACGCTGCCATGCACTGTGGCGGAGTTGCGTGCTGAATTCGTGCCGTTCCAGCCTGTTGGGCTAAACCTGGCGAACAAAGAAGCACATCGATAACGTCATCCCTGACTCAACTCTCGTCCCACTGGGAGCAGAACGTGAATCGCCGCCCATTGCCCGTCGCTGCTGCGCTCGTCGCAACCGCGGCCATCCTGCTGTCTGCGTGCAGCAGCGGGAGTGACTCGTCGAAGGTGAACGACAAGATCGCAGGAGCCGATCAGGACGATGCGACGAAGAGAGCTTCACCGAGAACGTCGACTGACGCGACGGATATAGGCCGCCCAAGGATGTCCTTCTCGTCTGACTTCAAGATGGTGTTCGACCGCAGTGAGCCTTCCGACCCCACGGAAGCGGCTGCTCTCCGTGACGCCGAGAACTTCGTGCGTGCAATCAACTATGGAATCGTCCAACAGGACGCTGAAGATGCGGCGTACAAGTTCTATTCGAGCCCCGAGGGAAATGCCCAGGCGTACGCTAAGAACCAGATTCAGCAATATATCGACGGCGGCTGGACTGTCACAGGTGTACAGCGCTACACGCGAGCAAAGGTGACAAGCGACGGCCAACGCGCATCCGTTTCATTCTGCGATGACGACTCAAAGTTCTACGGGAAGGTAATCAAGACCCATAAGGTACTCAAGACCAAACCGAGCGCGAAGGACTACTACTTCTTTGAGATCGTCATGACCAAACCGAAGGAGACAAAAGACCTCTGGATCGCAGATGCAATCGAGGTGCAAAAGGAGGCCACGCAATGCAAAACATAAATCGTCGAAATTTAGGCACAATTGGTCTACTCGTGACCTGCTCATCATTCCCGCACAGAATTCGTTCGCCGGAGGACCGACAGACAAAGGCACAAAAGATTCGAGCACGGAAAATGGTCTCAATGGTGACGATCTCTACGCGAAAGCGCAGGCGATCTCCTACAATACGTCGAAGAACGGGTCCGGGTCTACCGCTGGCCCGATTACGGTCAGCAGGAGTTCCTGGAGTCCCCCAGCAAGGAGCCAGGGTTACCCCGGTTCCCCGATGTTGTAATTATTGTACTTGCCGTCCTTGTACTCTTGACGAAATTCGGACGAGGCGCTCTTTGCGTGCGGCGGCTGCTTACCGTCCTCGATGATCGCCTTGTAACCGTCCTCTGTCTCCTTGGCGAATTGTTTCGCACTCCATAACGGAGCGAACCAGCATACGACGCTACTAAGGTCAACTTACCCACATGGGCCTGGCTGAACAAAGGCGAGTTCAAGCCTGTCTCAGTCACGGCATCACTCAACGCCCCTGGCTTCAATATTCAGGCCACCACCAGCGCCAAGCCCGTCTCTCTTGAAATGGAGCCAGGCACAACGGACGCCGAAGTCTACCCTAGCTCCGGAAAATGCGCGATCAACGATGACGGCTCAATCGGAGAGCCGTACGCCAAGGGAAACGCAAACCAGTCGCCGCCATGCGGCATCAAGTACCATCGCTCGTCCGGAAGCGGGATCTTCACATTGAGGGCGACGATCACTTGGGAAATCGCTTGGACTGGTACCGGTGGCACAGGTGGCGACCTCCCCGACGGCACCTTCGGAAAGGACCAAGATATCGCCGTTCAAGAGATCCAGTCTGTCAATCGGTGACATTCCCATCCTCGCTACATCGACGTAATATTTAGCGAAATTTACAAACTCCGCCGACGGGGGACTGCCTGGATGACGTTCAGAGGGATGACCAAAGATAAGGCGCGGAAACTGGCCGCCGCACTAGACGTCGCTGATGGTGCACTCTCTATTCAGGGCCCATTAGTATCTGGCATTCTCGCTAAATGGGGAGGCGACCGGCGAAATACAAGTCCACATCCCCTTCCCTACCGGTCCATTCCTTGCCGTGTTCACACTCTTCACCGCATCGACAGAGTACTGGGGCGAATTCTGCGACATGATGGCAGCCATCCTCCAGACCGTCGTCTTCGACTTGCCCGACGCCGACTGACCAATGGGCCTGACATGCCCTCGTTTTAGGACCATGCATCCGCAATCGTCCGTGGCCCGACGGTAGTTCAGCCTGGCGAAACCCCGTCACCACCGATAGCGTCTCTACTCTTGACTGAAACTCTTGTCTCACGGGGGAGTCCCACTGTGAAGCGCCACACTGTGCCCGTTACTGTCGCGCTTGCCGCAACCACCGCCCTGCTGCTGTCCGCATGCGGCAGTGGCGACGCCAAGTCCGACGGCGCCGACAAGATCACGGGCGCCGAGGCAGGCGACAACAAGACATCATCGCCGAGTGCCGGCGCCTCCAGTACCGCCGACAGGCCAAAGATCACGTTGCCCGACGACGTGGAGAACACGTTCGAGAACTGGAAGACCGGCGACCCGGCCAAGGACGCGGTGCTTTCCGATGTGACTCAGACGGTGAACGCCATTGACGACGCGATCATCAAGGGTGAAGCGAACTCGGCAACAGTCGCGTACTACCGGCAGGGCAAGGCGCTCGCAAGCGCTCAGAGGTGGATCCAGGCATGGCTGGACGCGAACCTCTCGTGGACGGGTGTCACACGCTACTTCGCTCCGAACATCAAGCTCGCCGACAAGGACACTGCCGCGGTCGTCTACTGCGCGGACGAAAGCAAGGCCTACAACAAGGACCGCAAGACCGGCAAAGTTGACAAGTCGCCCTCCGATGAGAGCCCGTATGTCACCTACAGCACACAACTGAAGAAGAACACCGCGGGCGTCTGGCAGACCACGGACGTGGTATCGAAGAGGGGGGACAAGACGTGCGCCCGCTGACACGCGGCACGGCTGTCGTGAGCGTCCTCGCAGTTGCTCTCATGTTCGGTGGAACAGCGGAAGCCAAGGGGCCGGGAAAGTCCGAGTCCTAGATCGAAACCAGCGGAAGCCGATCCAGGAACACTCTGATCTCCAGGATCACCTACACGGGCGCTACGAAAGGCAGCAGCACTGGCGCCGGCCACGTCGCCCCCGTGGGCAACTGGACACCTCCTGCTTGCTGGTACGAGCCGCGCTCGGCCGAAGAGTTCGCGAAGTACGTCGAAGACATGTACACCGAGACCGTCAACTTTCCCGGCCAGCACAGTTACGCGAAGACCTCCGCAGGGATGTTCCGCAACGAATACAAGGACGGGACGTACAAGAACTACAACCTGGACAAGAAGGACAAGGGCACCTGGTGGGTCGCCGTCCGCGACGAGAATCGTTGGGCGGAACCTGAAGCCCAACTCTGCAGCAAGGCCCCCTTCTGGGTGGAGAACGGCGACACGCCACCCGTCGAAAACGCGGTAACGCCCCAGGTCCTCGCGGAAATCGCCTACAGCCGAATCCAGCTTCCGACCACCAAGGTCGCTCTCGCTCCGGCAGACACCACCAAGGTCAATCTCCCCACATGGGCCTGGCTCGACAAGACCGAGTTCAAGGCGGTGTCCGTGACCGCCGCGCTCAATGTGGGCGCTCTCAACATCCAGGCCACCACCACCGCCAAACCAGTCTCTCTCAGATTGGAGCCAGGCACAGCAGACGCCGAAACCTACCCCTCGTCGGGCGAGTGCGCACTCCATGACGATGGCTCGATCGGCGAACCGTACGCCAAAGGCAAGGCCGACAGAACTCCGCCCTGCGGGATCCAGTACCTTCGCTCTTCCGGTAATGGGGTCTTCAAACTCCAGGCAACCGTGACGTGGGAGATCACCTGGACGGGTACGGGGAACCCCGAACCGAAGCAGCTTCCCAAGGGCACCTTCGGGAACACGCAGGACATCAAGGTTCAGGAAATCCAGTCCGTCAACCGCTGATCGGCCCTACAACTCCGGTCAGGCAGCCCGTCCTTCCTGACCGAAGTGTCAGAGCAGCGTCACGACATGGCCTCGCCTCACACGATCCAGCGCAAGGACTCCACGATCGACGTGCACAGGCGGTGCATGGCGCCTGTCATTCGGCTCGTCGGTGCCGCGAAGGCGAGGATCAGGTAGCCGACGGCGCCGGGCATGTGGACGTAGAGGTCCATGGTCGTCGCCGTACGGACTCGTACTGCTTCTCCAGCGGGCAGACTGACGGTCGACACGTCGGAGAAGGCTGTACTCCGCCCATTGCCGACCTCCAATGACAATTGGAGTTCCTCAGGGGTCAGGGCGCCGGTTCGCGGGATCAACGAGACCATGAGCGAGGCTGGCATGACGCCGCCGTCGTCGTCGAGTTCCGACCTGAGGAAGAACTCCAGCGCCCCGCTCCTGACGCCTGCCTCGGCGGCGTTCCGCAGAGTGGCCCAGGCATCCTGCTTCGCTTCCGCGGGGACGCTCTTCCCTTCGGCTTGGTGGTCTACGAAGGTCTTCAACTGCGTACGCCACCGGTCCTGCGTGAGGTCGATGCGAAACCAGTCCCGCGGTACGAGCAGACGGTAGTCCTTGGGCGGCGCCGCAGCACCCGGCTCCTTCGTCATGCCGACATCACCATCGGCTTGCCGTCGTCGAACACACGGACACTCTTCACGACGCCCGCGAACATGGACGAGAACACCTCCCAGCCCTCGGGGGTCGGAGTCCCCAACTCCATGACCAGAACAGTGCCGTTGTCCAGGGGAATCTGGACCTGGATGAAGGACGTCCACACCGGCTCGTCCGCCCCGGAGGCCGTCAGACTTCCGTCCAGGCCGGCCTTCCGCGTACCGATGCAGGAGACAGCGGGTCCGCAGGGGAGCTCGATCTCGCTGACCTGTCCGAGGCCGAGGTGCCGCATCGTCGAGCCCAGGAACGGGACCGGCCTGGCTCCAGCTCTCTCGTCCAAGTCGATCAAGCTCACGCTCACCGTGGCTGTACACCGCGTGCCGTCCACCTCTGTCATGACGAAGCCCGCGTACTGGACCCCGGCTTCGATGAATGAGTCGTACTGAGCGGCAACCATGACGGCCCACTGAAGCTGCACCTCGAAGTCGGCCTCCGGCATCACCTGCCCAGCCAGTTCGACCAGTTGCTCAGCGGTCTCGTCCAGGTCCTCCGCATCCATCGGGATCTCGAAGAACCCTTCTGGCATGATCCAGCGGACGTCGAGCCCTTCGGAGCCCACCGAGCCCTGGACGTTGTACTCAGCTCGTACCGCGGTCACGACCAGGTTCTCCCTCACTCAATTCTGCTTCCGCCACTTCAGGGTGGAAGTCGGCGGCGAACAGATACGGTCCGTAGTGCGGATAGTGAGCGGGAACGGCAGCGCCTTCGCTGCGCGCCAGGTGCACCAGCTCCCGATACTTCCCCGCGCGTGCTCGGGTGTTTTGGCGTACTGGGTCTCCCCATTGATTCGCCGCAGCACGGCAGAAGAGCACCAGCAGGGCAAGGACGACGACTGCGACCGAGGCCAGATACCCGGTACGGGCTGCGCTCGATTCCCAGTACTGGGCCACCCCACCCCAGTACACGGCCGCCCCGAAGCCGACGATGGCCAGCGGAACGCCCACCTTGGATCCCGCGCTGAACATCGCCTCTTCGTCGTCATGCCGCAGCCTCAGCAACCTCAACACTGCGTGGTCGTCCAGGAAGTCGAAGCGAAGTTCCTTGCTTGCCTGCTCCGCGAACGACTTCGCTGCAGGAGTCTCGGCGATCACGTTTCCGGGGACGAGTCGTGCGGGCTCGCCGCCTCTACGGCCGATGAACTCCCACTCTCCGAGTTCAGTCGAGTCGCTCATATATCCTTCCCTCTCTTCTTCGTCTTTCCATTCGCTGAGACTTTGACTATGCGGCCAGAGCGGCGTGGAACGGCTTGGGTGACGGGTTAGGCGAGGGGCGCGGAGTCGGGGTGGGGGCAGGAGAAGTCTTCGGCTTGGCCGGCTCTTGATATCCCGTCTTCTCCCCGTTCTCTCCACTGAACATCCGGTGCAGCGCACTTGCGAGCCCCGTGCCCTTGATGGCGGCCGTGACCTGCTTGCCCCCAAGAGGCTCGAACGCCTTCGGAAGGTTAGTCACCTTGAGCTTGGTGCCGAGCTTGGTGCCGAGCTTGAGTCCTACGGCCAGAGTCTTGTTCGTGAGGGTCACGCTGACGCCGTTGAGAAAGTTGTGGCCCACACCGCCTATCGCGGCTGAACCGAACTTGCCAAGCCCACGGAATTTCCCCAGTCCCTTGAGGCCGCTGAACGCTTTGAAGCCCTTGAGCGCTCCGAGACCGGGAAGGATGCCCAGCGCGTCGGTCCCCAGTTTCAGCCAGTTGACCTTCCCCCCACGCACCGACATGTCGTAGGCATGACCGGCCAGCGCCGCCGCACTGGAGAGGACGGCCAGGGCCGCGAAGACGGGGACGAGGAACTGCAGCGGTGGAACGAACGCACAGATGACAGCCAGGACAGACAGGATTGCGGAGATATTGGAGAACGTGTCCGCCCAGTCGGCGAGCCAGTTCATGAATCCGCCCGGATCGCGCACGGCGTCGTGGTGCACCACGTTCTTGATGCGTCGGGCAGCGCGGTCTCCTGCGTCGTCGAAGATGTCTCTGGCGTCCTTGACGTTCTTGCGCGCATCCCCCATCCGACGCAGCGCCTCAGCGCGCTTCTTCGTCCACTTCTCGTGATCCTGCCGGTCCGATTCGGCCACATCACCCAGAGGGTGCTTGTCCGTTATCTTCTTCACTTCTCTGTCGGCAAGGTCGTGATCGGTCACGGCCTCCTGGTAGTCGGCCAACGCCTTGTCCGCCTTCTTCTGCGCACGGTGCAGTTCCCCGGCGAACTCCTTGGACTCACCCTCGGTGACCTTGGTGCCGAGCGCCTTCGCCGCTTCGTCGTACCGCTCGAAGGCCTTCTTGAGGCGATCACCCGCGCCGTCGGCAATCTCGTTGAAAGCGCGTCCCGCATCGCTGTCCCAGCCCTCCACGGTCGACAACGCCTTGATGACCCGAGCCTGTTCATCGATTGAGTCGGCCATTTTGCGCAGCTTGCGCCCGAGTGCGGCGACTTCGTCAGGGTCTCCCGGGGTGGGGTCACCGTCCCACAGCGGCGGCCAGTCGCTCGATCGCCTGCTCACTTCTTGCCCTTCCCCATGGCGCCGGCGATGGCCTTTGCCAACTCGTGATCGATCTCCTCGTACTTCTGGGCTGCGGCCCCGGTGTACTCGGACAGCTTCTTCACTTCCTTCGAGAGCTTCTTGCGTGTCTTCTTCCATGTGCTGCCGAACTCGTCGAAGGCATCTTTCAGACCGCCGTGCCCCAGATCGTCCTCATAACCGTCCGCCGGATTTCCATGATGGTCGAACTCTCGGTGGATTCTCCCCAGAGTTCGGGAACATTCCTTGATCGTGTCGAGGTCGTACTTGAGTCCGTCAGCCATTGAAGAATTCCCCGTCGTGAACATGAGAGACTGCTACGCGGCTTCGCCCCCGCAGGCAGCAAGGAAGGTGGGACGGCTTGTCCAGGAGTACCGACCGCGCCATACGAAACCGCCTCGGTGTCACCCCGGATGCCGGGGCCTGGTGCACGATCGGCACAATCCCCAGGCCTCCCGAAGATGTGTACGCGGCCGCCGGATCCGGTGCCCTTCGCCTGGCGTTCAGGGGGCCGCTCGGTGTGCTCGGCGTCGTACTGGCCGCCCCCCCTGATGGCGGTTGTGGCCCTACTCGGCCTCCTCGCGTCGGGCGAGGAGGCGCTCAAGCGCATGTTGTCGACGAAGGCGGAGCGCGAACGTGCGCGCGCGACGGACCTCGAAGCCGAGCGACGTGGCGCGGCAATCATCGAGCAGCGCCTCGACCAGACCTTCGACGGCAACTGGAACGGCACGGCAGCCGGATTCCTGCTGCGCTGGTACAGCCACTCCACCCACCACCAACGGTTCGTCCTGCTCGCCGAGGGGCGCATCCTCCTGGCCGCACCGCCCAAGCGGGTGTCGGTCCGCAGGGAGCAGCGCATGCGCGTCGTCGCCGAGATTCCCGCCGGAGAGGCGGTTCTCGAAGACCCTCTGCTCGGCGCGTTCGAGACCGACAAGCTCCGCATTCGCTTTCCCGACGGTTCGTGGCTGGCCTTGACCACGGAGGAGTTGCGCAGCGACCTGCACATGTACGTGATGCGCAACCCTCCGCACCAGTGAGCCCTACGACGGCTCGTTGCGAATCGGGGCGCAGCAGGGCGGGTGCGGTGGAGAGCGCCGCACGCCCCACCACACCCGCGAAGGCACGACAGCCCCAGCGTCACTTCGGCCTGGCGGCGCGCTCCAGATCGGTGTCCACGTTCTCGTAGGCCTCCTTGGCCTTCGTCAGGAAGTCGGACAGGCCGTGCAGGCCATGGATGGTCCTCACCGCGCCCTTGGCGAATTCCTTCATGGACTCTTCGTAGGCTCCAGAGGCCTTCTGCGTGGTGAAGCCGTGCTCCACCAGGGACTTGACCCGCTTCTCGACCGAGTTGATCTTGTCCTCGAGGTGGTCCATGTCCTTGAGGAGATCCGTCGCGGTCTTCTCCATCTCGGCATAGGTGAGATCTGCGTCCTTGCCGCTCTTGCCGCCCATAAGGACTTCCTCCCGTTCGGTTCGCCGCAGGGACTGCCCCCGTGGCGCGTTGCCGCGAACGAACCGGCTGCGCCTGCCGGTTGCTGCCGATCGAAACGTCCGCGTTGGGCAAAGATCCTACGGGTGTGGGTCGTTGGGAGACAGCGCGGCAGTTGGTGACCGGTGAACTGTGGACATCCTGTTGCACTGGTGAACCACGGGACGGCTAAGGTCGCTTGCACTGTGTTCTGCGCTCCGGGGGCGGCCCGAGCACTGCGAGGAGGACGAACGTGCGCCTGAGTCTGACCGTCGTCGACCCGCTCAGCGGCACCAGCGCCGACGTGATCCTCGACGCTGATCCGGAGTCGTCGGTCGGCGATATCACCCGGGAGTTGGCCGAACACGTCGGGCTCCACAGCAGTACGCAGATCGTCTCTCTCGCAGGACACCACCAAGAGGCCGGCCACAGCTTCGGCGAGGCACCACCGGCGTACGTCGACGGCCGTCCCCTCGACCCGGCAGCCACCGTCGTCGGGTCGCCGCTGCGGGAGGGCGCCGTCGTCAGCCTGCACGATCCGGCGGGCTGCCTGCTCGGAGAACCGAGTGGAGTCGTCGAGTTCCGGGTGACCGGTGGACCGGGGGCGGGTGCCGTGCACCGGCTCGGCGTAGGGCGGTACGAAATCGGCAGCGGCGCCACCGCGCACCTGCGCATCAACGATCCCGAACTGGCTCACCGTGCCGCGACGTTGTCCCTCTCCATCGATGGCACCTGCCAGGTCACCCTGCATACGGAGGCGGGTGCCAAAGGTGGAGGGAAGGGCGGCAAGGAGGACCCCGCCCGCCCGAGCGCGGCACCGTCTTCCGCCCGGCTCGACAGTGAGGACTTCGACGGCGGCAACTGGCCCCTCGGCGCACAACTCGCTCTCGGCAACAGCCTGTTGGAGATCACCCGGTACAGCCTGCCCGACGCGGCCCTGAAGTGGTCGGACGACGGAGCCGGGCTTGACTACAACAGGCCTCCGCGACTACGCCCGGCCGAACGCAGGACACAGTTCCGGCTGCCCTCGCCGCCCGGCGAGTACGAGGCGCGTCCGCTGCCGTGGCTCATGGCGCTGATGCCGCTGGTCGGTGCCGTGGTCTCGGTCATGGTGTTCGGCCGCTGGTACTACCTGATCATGGCCGTGATGAGCCCACTGATGCTCGTCGCTAACTACTTCGTGGACAAGAAGCAGGGGCGCAAGTCCCATACGAAGCAGGTCAAGGAGTACAAGGAGCACAAGGAGCGGATCGAGAAGGAGGCCCGGGAGGCGCTGCGCATCGAGCGACTTGACCGGCGCGACGCCATCCCGGATCCCGCCGCCGTACTCAACTTCGCCACGGGCCCCCGTACCCGCCTGTGGGAGCGTCGGCGCACCGACGCCGACCATCTGCTCGTCCGTGTCGGCACCGGTCGTATCCCGTCCGAGGTGGTGCTGGACGATCCGAAGCAGGACGATCACAAACGCGAGGTCACCTGGCATATCGAGGATTCACCGGTCGCGCTGCCGCTGAGGGACCTCGGAGTCGTCGGTATCGCCGGACCCGGCGACTGTGCGCAGGCGCTGGGCAGGTGGGTCGTGGCCCAGACGGCGGTCCTGCACAGCCCCATGGACGTCCAGTTCTACGTCCTCACCGAGAACGACGCGCATCCGCGCTGGGACTGGGTGCGCTGGCTGCCGCACACCCGTCCCTCGGGCGGCCAGGACGTCAACGTACTGATCGGGACCGACTCCGAGACCGTCAGCGCACGTGTCGGCGAGCTGACCCGGTTGCTGGACGCCCGGCAGAAGGCGCTCAAGGAGAGCGGCCGTCGCGGTGGCGGACCTGCCTTCTCCGACCCGGACATCGTGGTGGTCTGGGACGGCTCCCGTCGGCTGCGCTCGCTGCCCGGGGTGGTAAGGCTGCTGCGCGAGGGGCCGGACGTCTCCTTGTACGCGATCTGCCTCGACACGGAGGAACGGTTCCTGCCGGGCGAATGCCAGGCCGTCGTGCTTGCCGAGCCACGTCGTACCGACGACAGCACAGGCGCTTCCCCCACCGCCACGGAAGCGGTCGTCGGTGGCTTCCCCTCCTTCCAGGCCTGGCACCGGACGGCACAGCAGACCCAGGCCACCGAGCAGGTCCTCCAGTTGCGGCTGCGGGTGGAGCAGGCCGGCGCCCCGCGCAGGCAGGACATCCGGCCCGACTTCGTGTCGTCGGCCTGGTGCGCCCGGGTGTCCCGCGCGCTGTCCCCGCTGCGTGACATCAGCGGCGAGGCCGAGGGCTCCGCCCTGCCCGCCGCGAGCCGACTGCTCGACGTACTGCAGTTGGAACCGCCGACGGGGGACGGAATCGTCGCGCGATGGCGGGCGGGCGGCCAGTCGACGATGGCGGTGATCGGCGAGTCGTACGACGGCCCGTTCGGCATCGATCTCCGGCGCGACGGGCCGCACGGTCTGATCGCCGGTACGACCGGTTCCGGCAAGTCGGAACTCCTGCAGACCATCGTGGCAGCCCTCGCCGTGGCCAACACCCCCGAGAACATGACGTTCGTGCTCGTCGACTACAAGGGCGGTTCGGCGTTCAAGGACTGTGTGAAGCTGCCGCACACCGTCGGCATGGTCACCGACCTCGACGCACACCTCGTGGAGCGTGCCCTCGAATCGCTGGGCGCGGAGTTGAAGCGACGCGAGCACATCCTGGCTGCCGCCGACGCCAAGGACATCGAGGACTACCAGGACCTGGTCCGCCGGGACCCGTCGCACGAGGCCGTGCCCCGGCTGCTCCTCGTCATCGACGAGTTCGCGTCCATGGTGCGCGACCTGCCCGACTTCGTCACGGGTCTGGTCAATATCGCCCAACGAGGCCGGTCGCTGGGCATCCACCTGCTGCTGGCCACCCAGCGCCCGAGCGGCGTCGTCTCTCCAGAGATCCGGGCCAACACCAACTTGCGTATCGCGCTGCGGGTGACGGATGCCGGTGAATCCAGCGACGTCATCGACGCGCCCGAGGCCGGGCACATCTCCAAGGGCACTCCGGGGCGTGCGTACGTCCGCCTGGGTCACGCCTCCCTGATCCCCTTCCAGTCCGGCCGGGTCGGTGGCCGCCGCCCGGGCGCGGCCGACCCGCGGTCACTGGCACCCTGGGCCGGTCCACTGCCCTGGGCGGAACTGGGGCGCGCGGCGCTGCAGAAGCCCAAGTCCGAGGCGCGCGAGGACGACGAGATCACCGACCTCAAGGTGCTGGTGGACGCCGTACGTGAGGCGAACCACGCCCTCGGGATCCCCGCTCAGCACTCCCCCTGGCTGCCCGCCCTCGAGGAGACCCTGCTCCTCGACGACCTCCCGGCCGTACGAGCCCAGGGAGCACTGCCCGCCGCCCCGTACGGCATGGAGGACATCCCCGCCGACCAGGCCCGGCGCCCGGTGGCCGTGGACTTCGCCACCTTCGGGCATCTGCTCGTCGCCGGTGCGCCGCGCACCGGCCGCTCGCAATTGCTGCGCACCATCGCCGGTTCGCTGGCCCGTACGCACTCCTGTGCCGACGTCCACTTGTACGGCATCGACTGCGGCAACGGCGCCCTCAACGCGCTGGCCCGGCTGCCGCACTGTGGCGCGGTCGTCGGGCGCAACCAACTCGAGCGGGTCGTCCGGCTCGTCACCCGGCTGACCGGCGAACTCAACCGGCGCCAGGACCTGCTCGCCGAGAAGGGCTTCGCCGACATCGGCGAGCAGCGAGCCGCGGTCGCAGAGGACGAGCGGCTGCCGCACATCGTGCTGCTCCTCGACCGCTGGGAGGGCTGGCTCCCCACACTGGGCGAGTACGACCACGGAGACCTTACCGACCAGCTCTTCGCGATGATGCGCGAGGGCGCGAGCGTGGGCCTGCACGTCGTGATCACCGGTGACCGTCAGCTTCTGACGGGGCGGATCTCCTCGCTGACGGAGGACAAATACGGTCTGCGGCTGTCGGACCGCGGCGACTTCTCGATGCTGGACATCAACTCCCGCAAGGTTCCCGAGGAGATCGCGCCAGGCCGGGCCTTTCGCGCGGAGACCGCCGCGGAGACGCAGTTCGCGCTGCTCTCCCAGGACACCACCGGTCAGGGCCAGGGAGCCGCGCTGATCGCCATCGGCGACGCGGCGGCGGCCCGGGACACGGACGCGCCGCGCGCTCGGCGGCCCTTCCGGGTCGACGTCCTGCCCGGCCGGATCTCGTTCGCCGATGCGTGGGCCATGCGCGAACCGACCACCGACACCGCCCCGCTGTGGGCCCTGGCGGGTGTCGGCGGCGACGAACTCACCGCGTTCGGCCCCGACCTCGCCCAGGGGGTCCCGGTGTTCGTCATCGGCGGTCCGGCCAAGTCGGGTCGCAGCACCGTGCTGCTGAACTTCGCGCGCTCCTACCTCACTCACGGCGTACGCCTGGTCGTCGCAGCGCCACGCCAGTCACCGTTGCGCCAACTGGATGGCCAGGAAGGCGTGTTGCGGGTCTTCACCGGACGCGACATCGACGAGGACGAGCTGGAGGAGGTCCTCGGGTCGGCCTCGACCGAGCAGCCGATCGTAGTCCTGGTCGACGACGCGGAGGTACTGGACGACTGCGACGCGGAGGATGTGTTCAAGCGCATCATCGAGCGTGGCGGCGAAGAGGGCTTGGCCGTCGTCATCGCGGGTGACGAGGAAGAGATCTGCGACGGCTTCTCCGGATGGCAGGTCGACGCGAAGAAGGCCCGCCGAGGCATCCTGCTCTCGCCGCAGGACTCCTCCGCGGGCGAGCTGATCGGCATCCGCACGACACGGAGCATGGTCGGCGGGCCCATCACGCCGGGCAAGGGGATGCTGCACCTGGGCGGCGGAGAGCACATCACGGTCACGACGCCGGTGTGAGGCAGACTCCTTACTTGATCTTCGCCAACCGGGCTGTCGGGTTCCCCGCCTCCCTGTTCTCCATGGTGAACTCGAGCGCGGCGCCGTCGGGAGTCAGCCGTACGGCGTGTCTGCCCTTCGTGCACACGGCGCGGTTGGTCGCCTTGGCCACGCTCGTCGCGACGAGCCGGGTCTTCGTGGCTCTGTCCAGGACGAGTACGTTCTCGCAGACGCCGCCGAGCTGGTCGGTCTGCCGCATTGTGCCCAACTCCTCGCCCACAGCGGCCCGGTGGACGGTGACCCGGAACGTGCCCGAAGGAAGCGTGCCCCTGAGGGCCTTCGCCGCGCCCTCCCAGGTACCGAGGTAGGCCGCGGGAACGTCACCGGCGGCATCCCGACTGCTGCCGGGCTGCGGGGAGGCGGGGTGTGCCGCCTGATCCGAAGAGCCGTCGCCGAACAGCCCGGTCATGAACGCCGAGCCGACCGTGACGGCGGCCAGCGCTCCCGCGACCGCCAGCGCGACCGTGCAGCTCACCCGGCGCCCCCGCCCGCCCGCTCCCGGACCGGAGGTCGCGGCCATGCTCACGGAGAGCTTCCCGGGCCCGCCGTCGGTGGGAGGCGTGGTGGGGCCGGGCATGTCGGGTGGTCGGCCGAAGACCCCGGCGGGTGCCGGGCCGAAGCCTTCCGGAACCGGGGCCGAGCCAGAACCCCCATCGGCGGGCGTCCAGGCCTCCGCCCCCGTCGACACCCTGCTGAACCCCACCGGTCCCGACGGCGTCGTCTCCACCGTCTCCAGGTTCAGGAGCTGTACGGCACTGCGGCTGACCTGTTCCACCAACCGGCCCGGCAACCAGCCGCCCGCCACCAGACGGGCCGCGCCCTGCGGGGCCAGCCGGGCCGCCATCTGAGCCGGAGTGGGCCGCGCCGCCGGGTCCTTGGTCAGGCACGCGGCCACCAGATCCCGTATCTCGCCGTCCAGCGCCCCGAGTTCGGGCTCTTCGTGGACCACCTGGTACAGCAGCGCCGCGGACGAGTCACCGGGGAAGGGAGAGTTCCCGGTCGCCGCGTACGCCAGCACGGCGCCGAGCGAGAAGACATCGGCCGCGCCCGTGACGCCCTTGCCGAGGATCTGCTCGGGGGCCATATAGCCGGGCGAGCCGATGGACGCGCCCGTGGAGGTCAGCGACGCCGTGCCGTCGATGGCCCGCGCGATGCCGAAGTCGATGAGGAGCGGGCCGTCCAGGGTCAGCAGCACATTGGACGGCTTCACGTCCCGGTGCACCAGCCCCAGACCGTGCACCGCCGCGAGCGCCTCCGCGAGACCCGCGCCCAGGGTCCGTACCGCGTGTTCGGGCAACGGACCGCCGTCCGCGACAGCGCCTGCCAGCGAGGGACCGGCCGCGTACCCGCTCGCCACCCAGGGCACCGCGGCCTCCGGGTCCGCGTCCAGGACCGGCGCGGTCCACGCGCCGCCGACCCGCCGCGCGGCCTCCACCTCGCGGTGGAAGCGGGCACGGAACTCCTCGTCCAGCGCGAGGTGCGGATGCACGACCTTGACCGCGACCGTGCGCCCACCGGCACTGCGCCCCAGATAGACGCGGCCCATCCCACCGGAACCGAGCCTGCCGAGCAGCCGGTAGGGCCCCACCGCGGTGGGCTCACCGGCCTCGAGCGGCTGCATGACTCCCCCTTCCCTCCCGGGGCGTGTCGCGAAAGTCCCTACGCCGCACGCCCTCAGCAGGGTATGCCCACGCTCTGAACTCCCGTACGACGGGAGGGGCTTCGGCTACCCGCTGTGATCGCCGTATCGTTGCTGCGCATGTGGCCAGGAGAGCAGCCGCCGGGGGACGGGCAGAGCCCACAGTCGTCCGGGGCCGGACAGCCGTCGAATCCGTACCAGCAACCGGGGTATCACCAGCAGAACCCGTACCAGCGGCAGCCGCCCCCGTGGAACGCGCCGACCCAGCCGTCCGGTGGGCCCGTGCCTCCGCCGCCGAAGGGTGACGGGAAGCGCACCAGGACCATCGCCGCCGTGGCGGCGGCCGTCGTGGTCGCCGCGGGCGTGACCGGCTACGCCGTGATCGGGAACGGCGGGGACGACAAACCGGGGCCTGCACCCACTAACACCGCTTCTCCGACGCGGAGTTCGCACAACTCTCGCAACAAGGAGCCGGACGCCCCCACGATCGACGGCTGGAAGGTCGTGGTGAACGCGGACGCGGGCGTCGCCTTCGACGTCCCGCCGCAGTGGGCGCTCAAGTCCCCCGGCTGGGTCACCTACGTCGCCGCCGACGACGACCCCGACGACAAGCCGCTGATCGCGGTGCGCGCCCCCGCGTTCCTGAAGGAGCAGTGGTGCTCCTCGGACGAGGACAAGGACGGCACTCGGGACTACTCGCCGCTGGCCATGGCCGGTACCAAGGTCAACGGCGGCACTCACACCACCGAGGAGACAGCCACCGCCGACGCAAAAACCTGGGTCTACGGGCAATACACCCAGCCGGACAAGGCGAAGGTGCAGTCGGGCACCGCGGAGCCGTTCACCGCGACGTCCGGCCTCAAGGGCAGTCTGGGGAGCGCCTGGTCCGCCGGTGTGAAGCAGACCAAGAAGTGCGATACGAACGGCAAGGCATGGACCTTCGCCTTCAAGAACGCCAAGGGAGAGCTGTCCTCCTGGTCGTTCGTCGGCGTCAAGGGCGTGTCCGAGGAGGTGTCGGACGCCACGGTGCGGAAAATCGCCTCCACCGTACGGCTGTACAAGGACCCGACCATCTCCTGAAGTCCGAACTGCCCCACCGCGCGGGGAGGGTGGCGCAGCACCCTCCCCGACTGCCTTACGGCTGGAGGAGCTTGACGTTCACGTCCGACGGCACCCCGGCCGTCTCGCCGACCCGCCGGGCGAACTCGGTGACCGCCGCCAACTGGTGGGCGCCGAAGCGGAAGTCGAGCGTCGTGAAGTACTTCTCCAGGACCTGCTCGTCGAAGTCCTCCCAACGGGCCGCCTGTTCCGCGACCTTGTGGACCTCCTCCAGGGAGAGGTTGCGGGAGGCCAGGAAGGACTCGTGCACCTTGCGGGTGATGACCGGCTCGCGCTCCAGGTAGTCGCGCCGGGCCGCCCACACCGCGAAGACGAACGGCAGCCCCGTCCACTCCTTCCACAGCGTGCCGAGGTCATGCACCTGGAGGCCGTAGCGGGGCCCGTCGATCATGTTGGCGCGCAGGGCGGCGTCGCCGATCAGCACCGCCGCCTCCGCCTCCCGCATCATCAGACCGAGGTCGGGCGGGCAGGTGAAGTAGTCGGGCTTCACCCCGTAGCGCTCGGCGAGCAGCAACTGGGCGAGCAGCACGGACGTGCGCGAGGTGGAGCCCAGGGCGACCCGGGCGCCGTCGAGGCGGTCCAGCGGCACCTGGGAGACGATCACACAGGACATCACCGGGCCGTCGCAGCCGACGGCGATGTCCGGGAAGGCGACCAACTCGTCCGCGTTCCTGAGGAACTCGACCAGGCTGATGGGCGCGACGTCGAGTTCGCCCCGCACCAGCATGTCGTTGAGCTTGTCGGGGGTGTCCTTGGTCAGCTCGAAGTCCAGCAGCGTTCCGGTCCTCGCGAGCCCCCAGTACAGGGGCATGCAGTTCAGGAACTGGATGTGGCCTACGCGTGGCCGGGTGCGAGAATTGTCCACATCGCGAGACTAGACCCCATGCGGTACGGTGCTGGCCCCAGGGCCCGTATGCGGCGCCCGTAAGCGGCTTCGGACGACCCCGTATGCGGTCCCCGGACGACCCCCGGAATCCCGGTGTCCATTTCTAGGACTACGATGAGACATCTGTCGTCAATCCGGCTCGCCGCATGTTCAAACATCCGGGTGACGTGATCTTGAGCGCTATTGCTTTCGGCTGCCTGCGTGCTAGGCTCGCCGCAAGTTGCAGTTTGGTTTCCTTGCAGTACAGAGCCTGCGGAGCATGTAACCGCGGGCTCTCGTCGTTTTCAGACATATGCAGTGCGGGCGCTCAGTTTTCACACTTGCAGGTTCTGGAGCAGGGCAACCCTTTGGGCCCAAGGAGGGCTTATGGCTACCGGAACCGTGAAGTGGTTCAACGCCGAAAAGGGCTTTGGTTTCATCGCCCAGGAAGGCGGCGGCCCCGACGTCTTCGTCCACTACTCCGCGATCAACGCGAACGGTTTCCGCTCGCTCGAGGAGAACCAGCAGGTGAGCTTCGACGTGACGCAGGGCCCCAAGGGTCCGCAGGCGGAGAACGTCACGGCCATCTGAGTCCTCGGTCTCGGACTTCGGTCTTCGGTTCCAGGCCTTCGGGCTCACCGGGCCTCGCGCTCACGAGCCTGATGCTTTGATCCGGACGGACAGCAGTACCCAAGGAGCCCCACGCGCCCCGGCGCAGGGGGCTCCTGCTTTTTGCCCGCCCCCACCCCATACACCCCGCCCCGCCCCCCTACACGTGCTGCATGATCAGCACCAGCACGGTCCCGGGCGCCAGCGCCTCGTACGCGTGCGGTACGTCTCCCCGGTACGCCATGTAGTCCCCGGGCCCCAGCTCCACCTGCTCGCCGCGCGGCCCCGCGAGCACCCGGCCCGCGCTCACCACCATGTGCTCCATCGAGCCCGGGATATGCGGCTCCGACGCCCGTACCGACCCCGGCTCCAGCCGGATGCGATAGATGTCCCGGCGGGCGCCCGGCGGGCTCGCCGAGAGCAGCGTCGCCGCGTAGCTGGCCTGCTCGGAGTGCACCGCCGGGCCCTCGCCCGCCCGGATCACCTGCACCGCCGGGGCCGGTGGCTCGACCAGCGCGCTGAACGGCACACCGAGCGCCACCCCGAGCGCCCACAGCGTCTCCACGCTGGGGTTGCCGCTCGCCGCCTCCAACTGGGACAGCGTGGACTTCGCGATGCCGGCCCGCTTGGCCAGCTCGGAGAGGGAGAGCCCGGCGCGGGCGCGCTCGCGGCGCAGGGCGGCGGCGATCCAGTCGAGGGGGAGCCGGGCCGGAGGGGACACGGTCGCGTCGTCGGTCATGCTGTTCGCTCCATCGGTCCGATCGTTCGCCTTGACGAACAGGTGGGTCGCTATCCATTGTAAGGAACATGCGTTCGCCGTACCGAACAGCACCGCCCGCGGTGCTCGACCGTTCCCTGCTCCGTGATGTGTCACTCGTCTGCCTCGCCAGTGGAGTGGTCGGCGTCTCCTTCGGCGCGATCGCCGTCGCGGGCGGGCTGCCCGTGTGGGTGCCGGTGGTGATGTCCCTGGTGGTGTACGCGGGCTCGGCGCAGTTCAGCGCCGTGGGCATCCTGCTGGCCGGGGGCGGACCGGTGGCCGCGGCGGCCACGGGGCTGCTGCTGAACACCCGTACGGCGGCATTCAGCCTCGCCGTGGCGGACGTACTCGGCGACCGGGGCCGGCTGGCCCGGTTCGCGGGCGCGCATCTGGTGACCGACGAGACGGCCGCCTTCGCCCTGGCCCAGCGGGACCCGGCACGGCGCCGGGCGGCGTTCTGGATCTCGGGGATCGGGCTGTTCGCGGTGTGGAACCTGTGCGTGCTCGGCGGCGCGCTGGCCGGGGGCGCGCTCGGCGACACCGCCCGGTTCGGCCTGGACGCCGCCTTCCCCGCCGTCCTCGTCGCCCTGGTCCTGCCCGCCGTACGCGAGGACGCGGGCGTACGGCGGGCCGCGCTGCTCGGCTGCGCGGTCGCGCTGGCGGTGACGCCGTTCGTACCGGTCGGGGTGCCCGTACTGCTGGCCCTCACGGGGCTTCTCGCCCTCGGGAGGCGGGCATGACGGCCATGGTCGCGGCGATCCTCGCCCTCGCCGTCGGGACGTACGCCTTCCGGCTGGTGGGCCCGTTGCTGCACGGCCGCGTCCAACTGCCGGACCACGTCCAGCGGTTGCTGTCGGCGGGTGCGGTGGTACTGCTGGTCGCCCTGCTGGCCACGGGCGCGCTCACCGAGGCGGGCGGCTTCGCGGGATGGGCGCGCCCGGCGGGGGTGTTGACGGGCGGGGTCCTGGCGTGGCGCCGGGCGCCGTTCGTGGTGGTGGTCCTGGGCGCGGCGATCACCACGGCACTGCTGCGGGCGGCCGGGGTGAGCTAGGGCCTGTTGCGAAAGTCCCGCCTGCCTGGCGGCGTCCGGCACGGCACCTCGCCGCGTTGTCGGGTCGCCCGCGTACATCCAGTACGCGGGCGACCCTCCGCCTTGCGATGCACCGCACCGGACGCCGCCAGGCCCGCCCTCCGGGCGAACGACGGGACTTTCGCAACAGGCCCTAGCACCCCGGCCACCACCACGGGCTCTACCAGGTCACGGGCAGTTCGATCGGGAAGCGGCGGATCGTCTCCGTGTCCCAGCGCACCTCCTGCGGCGGGATCGCCAGCCGGAGACCGGGGAAGCGCTCCAGCAACAGGCCGATGGCCACTTCGAGTTCGGCCATGGCCAGGGGGACGGCGATACAGCGGTGGCCGCCCCAGCCGAAGGTCATGTGCGGCGCGCCCGCCCGGTCGGGGTCGATGGTGTGCGGCTCCGGGTAGCGCTCCGGGTCGCGGTTCGCCGTCAGATAGGAGACATGGACGAAGTCGCCCGCCCGGATGCGTACGCCGTCCATCTCCACGTCCTCCCGAGCGACCCGGGGGATACCGACACCCTTGCGGAAGGGGATGTAGCGGAGCAGTTCGTTCAGGACGTCCGTCAGGGTCTCGGGGCGTTGCCTGAGGTGTTCCATCAACTCGGGTCGGGTCAGGAGGAGATAGGCGATGTTACTGATCTGGCAGGTGGCCGTGTCCTGACCGCTGAGCGTCAACGTCAGTGCCATGACCGCGAGTTCCTCGTCGCTGAACGTGTCGTCGCCCTCCTTGGCGGCGGCCAGCGCGCTGATCAGGTCCTTCCCGGGGGAGCGCCGCCGCTGCTCGACCAAGTCGAGGAAGTAGGCGCGCAGTTCGGCCTTGGCCGCCGCGGCGGTGTGGCGGCTGTCCGGTCCGGTGGCGAGCAACTGGTGGACGTACTCCTGCATCCGGGGCCAGTCGGACCGGGGGATGCTGAGCAGGTCGAAGATGGTCTGCTGGGGGAACGGGTTCGACAGATGCCGGACGAGGTCCGCGGGCTGGTCCTGCGCGGCCATCTCGTCCAGCAGGGTGTCCGCCAGACCGGCGATCGTGTGCCGCATCTCCTCCACATGCCGCGGGGTGAAGGCCTGCGACGCCAGATGCCGCAGCCGGCTGCTGTGCGGCGGGTCCATCACGTTGATCGACTCCGGGGAGACGATGGGCTCCGGTGTCAGCCGCGGGTAGTCGGACCCGATGATCCCCGCCCGGCTGAACCGCTGGTCGGTGGTCACCTGGCGTACCCCCTCGAACCCGGTGACCAGCCAGGCGTCGGCCTCGCCGTACGGCAGCCGGATCCGGGTGAGGGACTCGCGGGCCATGAGCGCCGCGAGCGAGGGGTCGAACTCCAGCGCCTCGCTGAAGTCGAACGGGCACGTGATCGCTTCCTTGCCAGGTTTCATCGCACGGTTCTCCTTTCCAGCCGCCTTCACTGCTCCATACGCCTGACGAGATGGAAGCACGCAGCGCAGCACACGCTCGCCCCGCACCGCCACCGCAGGGGCCAGGTGGGCTAGCGGTCGTTTGCGATCGAGTGAGACGGTGGGGCGAGTGGAAGCGGGACCTGGACAAGCGGGTGCCGGGGCAGGGGGCTTCGATGAGTCACGACCGTGTCGTTCTTCGTCGGTCGCCCGCGCTCGCCCCGCTGCTCGCCCGCGGCGCCCTCCGCTCGCCCCTCAGGCGCCCCCGGCCCGACGCCCGCTTCCCCCGCACCCGCCTCGTGCTGCCCGGGGTGCGGATCGATCCCGCCCGGCTCGCCGCCTACGAACGTGTCTGCGCGTTCCCCACCGGCGTCGACACGCTTCCCCTCACCTATCCGCACGTCCTCGGCTTCCCGCTCGCCATGCGGATCATGACGGGACGGGGGTTCCCGCTCCCTCTTCTCGGGCTCGTGCACACGTCCGTAGAGATCACCCAGCGGCAGGGGCTCCTCCCGCACGACGCGTACGAACTCACGGTGTACGTCGCCGAGTTGCGGCCGCATCGGCGCGGCACGGAGGCGGTCGTCGTCACCGAGGCCCGTACCGGGGAGCGGCTCGTATGGGAGTCGGCCAGCACCTATCTCGCCCGGCACCGCGGCGGCTCGGCCCCCTCCCCCGCGTCACCCGCCGAGGATCACGCCCCCTTGCCCGCGCTCGCCGAGTGGCGGCTCGCGGCGGATGTCGGGCGGCGGTACGCGACCGCGTCCGGGGACCGGAACCCGATTCATCTGCACCCGGTCACCGCGCGGCTCTTCGGCTTCCCCGGCGCCATCGCGCACGGGATGTGGAGTCTCGCCCGATGTCTGGCCGAGCGACCGGCCCGCGCCGCCGTGCGTCTTCGCGCCGAGTTCAGGGCGCCCGTGCCGCTTCCGGGAACGGTGACGTACGCGGCCGACGGGGACCGTTTCGCGCTACGCGGCGGGAAGCGGCTTCACCTCGTCGGCACGGTCGTCACGACGTCTGACCCTGCGTCCTGACGGTGTCGTCCGCCACGTCCTCCTGGGAACGGTTGGCCTCGAGGTTGGCCTTCACACGCTCGACCTTGTCGGCGATCTGCTCGGAGGCCCGGTCCCGCTCGCCACGCAGCACCACGAAGCTGATCGGGGCCGAGACCAGCAGGGAGAGCAGGACGATCCACAGACCGTTGGAGTCACCGAGGCCGCGCGGGGCGAGGCCCGAGTAGACAAGGCCCGCAACGACCATGAGGCAGCCCGCGAAGACACCGAGGCGCATCAACGTGTAGCGGAGCATGTCACACCACTCTTTCGTTCCGGACAGGCCCAAAGGACACCATCCAGTGAAACACGACCGGCCCACCGATCTTGCAGGGGGGTTGGGCCCGGACGTGTCACCCCAGCGGCAGCAGCATCACGATCTCGTCGCGGTCGTCCCCGTCCGCCACCCGGACCGCGCCGGGCACCCGGCCGACCTCCTTGTAGCCGCAGGAGGCGTAGAACCGCTCCAGGCCGTGGCCGCCCCGGCAGGTGAGCCGTATCGCGTCGATGCCCTCGCAGCCGCGGGCCGCGTCCGCCGCCGCGGCCATCAGGTCCCGGCCATAGCCCTTGCCCTGGTGCCGCGGATGCACCATCACCGTGTAGAGCCACAGCCAGTGCGCCGCCATCCGGTCGGTGTTGAAGGTGAGGAAGGCGGTGGCGGCCACCTTGTGCTCCTCGTCGTACCCGACGAGCAGCCGGGCGCGCCCCTCGGCCATCACCGCGAGCTGCCGGACGAGGCTCGGGCGTATCTCCTCGCGCGTGACCGGCGGGACGAAGCCCACGGCGCCGCCCGCGTTGGACGTGTCGGTCCACAGGTCGAGGATGTCGTCGTGCAGGGCCGGGGTCATGGACGGATCGAGCGCAAAGGTAAGAGGCACAGACCGATGTTATCCATTACACCCTCGGCGCCTCAAGACCTTGCTCCCCCTCCGCCTCCTGTGCCGCTCCCGTACACGCGACAGGCCCCGGCCGGAGCCGGGGCCTGTCATGAAGCGGTACGGGGTGGCGGAAGGCTCAGAGGCGCATGGGCTGCGGCTCGTCCCGGCGGGCCGGGTCCGCGCCCTCGTACTCGCGGATGATCTCGTAGCGGGTGTTGCGCTCCACCGGGCGGAAGCCCGCGTCACGGATCAGGTCGAGCAGGTCCTCGCGGGTCAGCTTGTTCGGCGTGCCGTAGTTGTCCGCGTCGTGCGTGATCTTGTACTCGACGACCGAGCCGTCCATGTCGTCGGCGCCGTGCTGGAGGGCCAGTTGCGCGGTCTGTACGCCGTGCATCACCCAGAAGACCTTGACGTGGGGGACGTTGTCGAACAGCAGCCGCGAGACCGCGAAGGTCTTCAGGGCCTCGGCGCCGGTCGCCATCGTGGTGCGCGCCTGAAGGCGGTTGCGGACCTTGCCGTCCTTCATGTCCACGAAGTCGTGCTGGTAGCGCAGCGGGATGAAGACCTGGAAGCCGCCGGTCTCGTCCTGGAGTTCACGCAGCCGCAGCACGTGGTCCACGCGGTGGCGAGGCTCCTCGATGTGCCCGTAGAGCATGGTGCACGGGGTCTTCAGACCCTTCTCGTGCGCCAGGCGGTGGATGCGCGACCAGTCTTCCCAGTGGGTCCTGTGGTCGACGATGTGCTGCCGGACCTCCCAGTCGAAGATCTCGGCGCCACCGCCGGTCAGCGACTCCAGGCCCGCGTCGATCAGCTCGTCGAGGATCTCGGAGGCCGTAAGGCCCGAGATCGTCTCGAAGTGGTGGATCTCCGTGGCCGTGAACGCCTTCAGCGAGACGCCCGGCAGCGCGGCCTTCAACTCCCGCAGCGAGCGCGGGTAGTAGCGCCACGGCAGGTTCGGGTGCAGGCCGTTGACGATGTGCAGTTCGGTGAGGTTCTCCGACTCCATCGCCGTGGCGAGCCGGACCGCCTCCTCGATGCGCATCGTGTACGCGTCCTTCTCGCCCGGCTTGCGCTGGAAGGAGCAGTAGGCGCAGGAGGCGGTGCACACGTTCGTCATGTTGAGGTGACGGTTGACGTTGAAGTGGACGACGTCACCGTTCTTACGGGTCCGCACCTCGTGCGCGAGGCCGCCCAGCCAGGCCAGGTCGTCCGACTCGTACAGCGCGATGCCGTCCTCGCGGGTCAGCCGCTCACCGGCCCGGACCTTGTCCTCCAGCTCGCGCTTGAGCCCGACATCCATCCTTCTACCTCTCCCTGCCGACAACTTCGCCCCACCGTACTCTGCCGCCCGCGGGCGGCCGGTGCCGCCACAGATCGTCGCTTCCCGCCGCCGCTACTCGGGCTCGGGCAGCTCGCCGACGCGGTTCTCCCACTTCGTGGAGAGCACGATCGTCGTCCGCGTACGGGAGACGCCCTGGGTTCCCGACAGCCGGCGGATGGTCTTCTCCAGGCCGTCCACGTCGTCCGCGCGCACCTTGAGCATGAAGGAGTCGTCACCGGCGATGAACCAGCAGTCCTCGATCTCCTGAAGGTGCTTCAGGCGCTGGGCCACGTCCTCGTGGTCGGCGTCGTCGGAGAGCGAGATGCCGATGAGGGCGGTCACGCCGAGGCCGAGAGAGGCGGCGTCCACCGTGGCGCGGTAGCCCGTGATGACGCCGGCCGCCTCCAGGCGGTTGATGCGGTCGGTGACGCTGGGCCCGGAGAGGCCGACCAGTCGGCCGAGTTCGGCATAGGAGGCCCTGCCGTTCTCCCGTAGGGCCTGGATGAGCTGCCTGTCAACGGCATCCATAGATCCGAAGCCTTTCATTGTTCGGCGTTCCCGCAGTCTACGTATAGAAGTCAAGGAACACAGGGGTCTCTTCCTGTGAATCCCGCATTAATCCCGCATACGATCAGCGACGAGCCATGGCACAGGCTCGCCGCCGTGAAACGCTGCCCCCACCCGTGGCGCGCCTAGGCGCCGGGCCGAGAGCCGCCCCCCAGCTCTCCCTTCCACCGCCGGTACAGGCCGTGCGGCACCCCTGCCGCGTCCAGCACCCGTCCCGCGACGAAGTCCACCAGATCCTGGATATGGGTCGCCCCCGCGTAGAACGCCGGAGTGGCCGGCAGGACGACGGCGCCCGCGTCGTCCAGCGCCACCAACTGCCGTAGCGTCTGGCCGCTCAGTGGGGTCTCCCGTACCGCGACGACGAGGGGGCGCCCCTCCTTGAGCGTGACGCTCGCGGCCCGCTGCAACAGATCCTTGGACAGCCCCAGGGCGACCCCGGCCACACAGGCCGTGGAGGCGGGCACGATCAGCATGCCCCGCGCGGGGTACGAGCCCGAGGACGGCCCGGCGGCGAGGTCGCCCGCGCTCCAGTACCGGACGCGGTCGCCGTCGAGGTCCGCCTCGAACGTCCCGGGCTTGCCGTCGGCCCCCCGCTCCAGCCACTCCCGCAGATCCTCCCGCCAGTGCGCGTCACGGAAGGAGATACCGGTCTCGTCCAGCAGCGTGAGCCGCGCGGCCCGGGAGACGACGAGATCGACGCTCTCCCCCGCGGCGAGGAGCCCGCGCAGCACGGCAGCCGCATACGGGGTGCCGGAAGCGCCGGACACCCCCACGATCCAAGGCCGGCGCGGCGTGTCTCCTGGCATGACTGGGTTCACAACACCGAGCCTATCCGGCCCCCGAAACCGAGAACCGGCCCAGGGGGCCAGGGCATATGCCCTGCGGCTCCCACCGGGAACTCACCGCGGACTCACACGGTCAGACCCCGGACCAGAAGGTCGAGCAGGGCGCACACGAACAGGGCAATGCCGATGAACCCGTTGACGCTGAAGAACGCGCGGTTGAGGCGGCTCAGGTCGTGGGGGCGGACGATCGTGTGCTCGTAGACGAAGGCGCCCGCCGTGATCACCAGGCCCAGCCAGAAGAAGACCCCGGCGCCGGTGGTGACCGCGTACCACGCGAGCAGTGCCGTCGTGATCGTGTGGCACACCCGGGCGCCCCGGATCGCGGCCGGGATGCCGAAGCGGGCCGGTACCGACATGACGCCGATCTCGCGGTCCGTCTCCACGTCCTGGCAGGCGTAGATCAGGTCGAAGCCGCCGATCCAGATGCCGACCGCGAGACCGAGGATCACCGCGTCCCAGGACCAGGTGCCGCTGATCGCCAGCCAGCCGCCGACCGGGCCCATCGCCTGGGCGAGACCCAGGATGGCCTGCGGGAAGTTCGTGAACCGCTTGCCGTAGGGGTAGACCACCATCGGGATCACCGCGACGGGGGCGAGGGCGAGGCAGAGCGGGTTGAGCAGGGCCGCGGAGCCCAGGAAGACCACCAGGGCGATCAGCGCGCCGGTCCACGCGTGGCGGACGGACATCGCGCCCGTGACCAGTTCGCGGTGCGCGGTCCTCGGGTTACGGGCGTCGATCTCCCGGTCGATGATCCGGTTGACCGCCATCGCGAAGGTCCGCAGCCCCACCATGCAGACGGTGACGAGCAGCAGCCGTCCCCAGTGGATGGACTCGTCCCACTTGTACATCGCGGTCAGCGAGGCGATGTACGCGAAGGGCAGGGCGAACACGGAGTGCTCGATCATCACCAGGCGCAGGAACGCCTTGGTGCGTCCTGGCTGCGGGATCGCGGCGGATGCTGAACTCACAGCCCGTACCCCGGTTCACCCTCGCGGCGGCGGCGGGGAAGCCCCGTCGCCGCGCTGCCTGCTTCCAGCGTGTACGGCTGCATCAGAGCCCGTACTCCTTCCAGCGTCGTGTCACCCGTTCGGATGTCTCCGGGTCGGACAACACCATCTCAGGCCAGCCGCCGTCCCGGGTGTAGCCCTCCTCGGGCCACTTCCTCGTCGCGTCGATACCCGCCTTGCCGCCCCAGAACTGCTGGTAGGAGGCGTGGTCGAGATGGTCGACGGGGCCTTCCACGACCGTGAGGTCACGGGCGTAGTCCGTGTTGCCGAGGGCCCGCCAGGCGACCTCGTGCAGATCGTGGACGTCGCAGTCGGCGTCGACGACCACGATCAGCTTGGTCAGCGACATCATGTGCGCGCCCCAGATCGCGTGCATCACCTTCTGGGCGTGCTTGGGGTACTTCTTGTCGATCGACACGATCGCGCAGTTGTGGAAGCCGCCCGCCTCGGGCAGGTGGTAGTCCACGATGTCCGGCACGATGATCTTGAGCAGGGGGAGGAAGAAGCGCTCGGTGGCGCGGCCGAGGGGACCGTCCTCCGTCGGGGGGCGGCCCACCACGATCGACTGGAGCAGCGGGCGGCGGCGCATGGTGACGCAGTCGATCGTCAGCGCCGGGAAGGGCTCCTGCGGCGTGTAGAAGCCGGTGTGGTCGCCGAACGGCCCCTCCGGCAGCATCTCGCCGGGCTCCAGCCAGCCCTCGAGGACGACCTCGGCATGGGCCGGGACCTGGAGCGGGACCGTCTTGCAGTCGACCATCTCGATGCGCCGGCCCGCGACGAACCCGGCGAAGAGGTACTCGTCGATGTCGCCGGGCAGGGGCGCGGTGGAGGCGTAGGTGACGGCGGGCGGGCAGCCGAAGGCGATGGCGACCGGGAGCTTCTCGCCGCGCTTGGCGGCCACCTGGTAGTGGTTGCGGCTGTCCTTGTGGATCTGCCAGTGCATCCCGATGGTGCGCCGGTCGTGGCGCTGGAGTCGGTACAGCCCGAGATTGCGGATCCCGGTCTCCGGGTCCTTGGTGTGGGTGAGCCCGAGGTTGAAGAAGGAGCCGCCGTCCTTTGGCCAGGTGAACAGCGCGGGCAGAGCGTCGAGATCGACGTCGTCGCCGTGCAGCACGACCTCCTGCACGGGCGCGCTGTCCGCCTTGACCTTCCTCGGCGGCACATGGGCCATCGTGCCGAGCTTGCCGAAGGCCTCGCGCATCCCGACGAACCCGTGCGGCAGTTCGGGCTTCAGCAGGCCGCCGATCTTCTCGGAGATCTCGCCGTACGACTTCAGGCCGAGGGCCTTGAGCAGGCGCCGGTCGGTCCCGAAGACGTTCATGGCGAGCGGCATCGACGAGCCGCGCACGTTCTCGAAGAGCAGCGCGGGCCCGCCGGACTTCTGCACCCGGTCGACGATCTCCCCGACTTCCAAGTAGGGGTCGACCTCCGCCTTCACGCGTTTGAGATCGCCCTCGCGTTCCAGCGCCCGGAGCAGGGTCCGAAGATCGTCGTAAGCCATGCGCACCAGTATCGCCGAGGGACCGCGCCGCCCCCGCGCCCACCCCTGAACCCGCCGGGTTCGAGGCGGGAGGGTGTCGGGGGTACGGGCTACCCTGACCCCGTCACCGGGCCCGTCCCCGGCTCTGTCACCGTCCTCTGGGGGGATCGCACGACCATGTTCCGGTATCTGCCCTTCCTGCTGGTCCTCGCGTTGTGGATCTATGCCTTCATCGACTGCCTGAACACCCCCGAGGAGCAGGTGCGCGGGCTGCCCAAGGTGGTCTGGGTGATCATCATCCTGCTCTTCGGCGAGGTGCTGGTCGGCCCGATCGCCTGGCTCGTCGCCGGCAAGGTGCGCCAGGCTCCGGCGGGCGGCGCCACGCCCACGGAGTGGCATCGCGACCACCGCACGACCTGGGTCGCGCCCGATGACAACCCCGAGTTCCTGCGGTCGCTGAAGGAAGAGAACAAGAAGGACGAGTCGCTGCTGAAGGACTGGGAGGCCGACCTGCGCCGCCGCGAGGAGGAGCTGCGGCGGCGGGAGCGGGGCGAGGAGCCCTCGGCCGACTGATGGAACTCCGCCTGCTCGTCGCCTTCGAGAAGGTCGCCACGGTGCTCAGCTTCACCCGGGCCGCGGCCGAGCTGGCGTACGCGCAGTCCAGTGTGACCGCGCAGGTCCGCGCCCTGGAGTCCGCCCTCGGCACCGAGCTGTTCGACCGGCTCGGCAGCCGGATCCGGTTGACGGAGGCGGGGGAACGGCTGCTGCCCTACGCCCGGCGGATCATCGAGCTGAGCGAGGAGGCGCGCGCGGCGGTCACCGGGACCGAGGAGCCGTCCGGGACGTTGACCGTCGGCACCATGGAGTCCCTGACGTCCTATCGGCTGCCCCCGCTCCTGGAGCTGTTCCACCACCGCTATCCCGGGGTACGGCTGTCGCTGCGGACCACCATCGGGGACGAGACGCGGCGGGCGCTGCGCCAGGGCACGTACGATGTCGGCTTCCTGATGGAGGAGCGGACCGAGCATCCCGGGCTGGAGAGCGAGGTGCTGGCGGTGGAGCCGCTGGCGCTGGTGGCGGCGGCCGGACATCCCCTGGCCGACCAGGAGGTCACGCTCACCGAGCTGGTGCGGATCCCCCTCCTCGCCACCGAACCCGGCTGTGCCTACCGGGACCTGTTCGAGCGGGAGCTCACCGCCGTGGCCCCCGTGGAGTTCATGGAGTTCGGCACGATCGAGGCCACCAAGCGCGCGGCGGCGGCCGGCCTCGGGGCGGCGCTGCTGCCTGAGGTGACGGTCGCCGCCGAACTCGCGGACGGATCTCTCGTACGACTGCGGTGGGAGCCGCCGTTCACGCTTCGGACGCAGTTGGCGTGGCGGGCGGGGAAGCGGCTTCCGGCGCATGCGCGGCTGTTCGTGGAGCGGGCGCGGCAGTTGGTGTCCGAGCAAGGGTGACCTTGAGACTGGCCGTCACGATCAGCGGGACGCCCAGTGCCTGGACGAGTCCGATGTGGTGGCCGTACACCGCCCAGTCCATGACCATCGCGACCGCCGGGTAGACGAAGGCGAGCACCGCGATCTTCGCCGTCGGGAGCGTGGCGTACGCGGCGTACATGAGGACGTACATCACGCCGGTGTGGATGACGCCCAGCCCGACCAGCCAGCCCCAGTCCGCGCCGTGCGTCCCCGTGGCGCCGAAGTCGGCGAAGGGCAGCAGCAGCGGGATGCCGACGAGCACCTGGACGAGGGCGATGAGGTGGGGCCGCACCCCGTCGATGCGCTTGATGACCAGGGTGGCCAGGCCGTACAGCAGCGCGGCGAGCAGCGCCTGGCCCACGCCGAGGAGATACGTCCCGCCGCTGGTGAAGTCGCCGGGGGTGATGCCCGAGACGAGGATCAGCCCGGCGAAGGCGACGCCCACCCAGCCGACCCTCGCGGCGGTGAGCCGCTCACGGAAGAACAGGGCGCCGAGCAGGACGACGTAGAACGGCTGGGTGTGGTAGACGACCGTGGCCACGGAGATCGAGGTGTTCTCGTACGACGAGAACAGCAGGACCCAGTTGAAGACGATGAACACCCCGCCGAGCGCCGCGAGACCCAACGTGCGCGGGGTGAAGCCGTGATCGCGCAGCCAGCCACGGGCGACGACGTAGGCGCCGAGGGCGAGGGCGCCGAACAGGACGCGGAAGAAGACGACGTCGAAGGGCGAGGCGCCCGACTCCACGACGAAGATACCGAGGGTGCCGGACAGCACCATCGCGGCGGTCAGTCGGGCGGTGCCCTTGCTCTCTGGTGTCATGCCCAGGACCGTACGAGCGGCCCGCACACCCGGTCCACGCGCTGGCGGGGCGTCCTGCCGATGGGGCTATCGGCAGGACCGATGACGGTGCGGCCCCTGGGCTCCCCTAGCCCTTGTGCCGGTAGACGACCAGATACCGTTCATCGCCGACGCTGTGGTCGAAGACACCGACCCCGGCCAAGTCGGCGACCGGTGTCTGCTCCTTTTCGGGAAGCCCCTTCGGGGTGCCCGTGGCCAGCGAGAGCTGGACGGGGGCCGTGGTCCCGCTCAGGCTCTTCGTGAGCGAGGTGCCGTAGGCGATGCCGTCGTCGGTCACGGAGGCGAAGGTGAGCGGCTTGCTGTCGTCGGTCTCCTCGAAGCAGTACCCCTTGTGCTCCTGGAGGTCGAAGGCGAGGTGCTCCGAGACGAGGTAGCGGCCGTTCGGGGAGAGCGCGTACTCAGGAGCCTTCCCCGACCCGATGAACGGCTTGGCGCACAGCACCGACGCCTCGACCTTGGCGGTGCTGCTGTCGAGCGCGGCCCACACGTTGTGGCCGCCGTCGTTCTTCTCGTCCCAACGGGCGATGAGGTGCCCGTCACCGCCCGGCCATACCGCACCGGTCTCGCTCTCGGCCTGGGACGGCACGCTGTTCTTGCTGCTCCAGGCGCCGGGAACGCCGAACATGCCCGCGCCCTCGTTGGCCACCACCGGGCCCCGCTCCGTCACGGCGGCGATCTCGTTGCCGTAGTTGCACGAGGAGCAGCCGTTCACCTTGAGGGAACCGGTGTCGTACTCGGTGGTCCGGCCCGTGGCCACGTCGACGACCACCTTGTGGTCGTTCTCCTTGGGCACGAGGAGCTTCGCCCCCGCATCGATGATGGTGCCCGTGCCGTAGTCACTCACCGGGATATCGACGTGGTGCGTGGGCGCGACGGCGTCGCCCGAGCCGTCCGCGGCGAAGATGTCCACGGAGTACACCTTCTTCGCCTTGGCCACCGCGTCCCCGCCCTTCTCACCCCGGGACCAGGCCACCAGGTATTCCCTGCCTCCGGCGGGCACGACGAACATGTGGGGCGTCTGCCCCTCGAACAAGTTCTCGAACGACTTGCCCGTCCAGCGCACCTTGCCGGACACCGCGTCCCGCACGGTCATCCGGTAGGCGGACCCCGTCACGGTCATCGTGGCTATCGCGGCGGACTTCGGCAGCATGCCGTACGTACCGACCTCCTGCCCCGAGAGCTGCCAGCCCCGTGACGTGTCGTACCCGGCCGGAACCTCGACCTTGAGCAAGGGGTCCGCTGTCGACGCCTGCGCGGAGGGCTCCTTGTCGCGGCCGAAGATGTTCTTCTTCCCCGATTCGCCCGATTTCCCCGAATCCCCCGATCCGCCACCGCACGCCGTGAGCGATCCGATGGCGACGACGGCGACGCACGCCTTGACGAGTACCGACCTCACGCGCTGCTCCTTCCGTTCCCGGAGGACAGGGCAGCCGTGCACCGAACCGCCTCCCCCGATGGCATGATCACGATGGAAGACTACCGGTGGAGCCACCACGACGGCCTTGCGGCAAGGGCCTTCCAGCGCACGGACTGAGGCACGGACGCGCCGCCGGGTCGTTCGTGACCCAATGGACACCGCACACCCCGGCCCGAATCAACTCTCCCTTTTTTACACTGAGTTGGGTACACATCACAGCAGCACATCCGACCGGACCGTCCCAGGGGGAGACGCGGTGGACAGACGGCTGCACGGCCGGGGGCCGCTGTTCGACACGGACCCGCCCGGCCTTGCCTCGCGGCTGGTCGGGCTGCGCCCGTATCAGCTTCGCTCCAGCCCGTACGAGCATGCCGTGGACGTCCCGTTCGTGGTGTTCACCGGTGGGCGCGGGCGCGGCAAGAGCGCGCTGCTCGCCCAGGTGCGCGCCGCCTATCAGGGGCATACGCCGGTCGCGCTGGTCGACGGCGAGGAGCCGCAGTTCGCTGTCGCTCCGCCGGAGCGGCCCGTCGCGGCCTGGTCGCCGGTCGCCCAGGCGCTCACCACGATCGCCGAGCAGCTCGCCGGGCCGGTGAAGGGCGCCCGGCGGATCGGGTTCCCGCGGCTCGCCTCCGGGCTGCTCGCCGTCGCCGCGGGCGGCTGGAGCGACCGGGACATGCCCCGGATGCGGCAGGAGGCCGAGCGGATCCTGCTGCTCAACGACTCGCGGTCCTTCCTCGACGGCTTCGCGGGCCGCTGGGCGGCCAAGGTCGTCGCCCAGCTCGTCTCGACCATGTCCCACACCGGGCCCGTCGTGGAGCCGATCATCGAGGCGACCCTGGAGTCCTTCAGCGAGGGCGTCTCGCCGACCCATCGGCGGCTGCGCCGGGCCGTCGGCTGGTACCGGGACTATCCGAACGCGGGCGGCAACCCCAAGCTCGGCCTGATCCTGCTGTCGGGGCACTTCCGGGCCGACGGCGACTCCCGCGCCCACGCCGAGCGCCACCTCGTCCGCGCCCTGCTGGCCGACCTGGACGACGCCTACACGGGCGTCATGCAGCGCTCGCACCGCCTGGGCCGCCCGGTCGTACTGCTCGACAACGTGCAGGCGCCCGCCGGGCGCGCCTTCATGGAGTACGTGCTGCGCGACCGCGCGGACGGCATCCGCGACCAGGTCGTCTTCTTCGCCGCCCTGCGCGGGCAGACGCTCCCGGGCGGCGGCACCTTCCGGGCGCTGCCCCACGCCGCCCGGCGCTCCCTGACCGAGGTCACCCGCGCCAGCCACTGGGAGCCCGGCGCCTCCCCGTCCTCCCGGGCCCTGCTCGTCTCACTGCCGCCGCTGACCCCGGACGACACCCTGCACCTCATGGGCGCCGCCTGCCGGGGCCTCACCATGCCGCCCCAACTCCCGCACGCCACGCACCGGTTGACCGGCGGCAGCCCGCTCGGCAGCACCCTGCTCGCCGCCTCCGCCCGGCAGAACCTGCCGCGCGGCGCCGACTCCCTCGGCGCGCTGCTCACCGGCGATGTCGCCGTCCACGAGGACCACACCGGCCGCCCCGCCTACCGGGAGCTGCTCGACCGGCTCGTACCGGGCGGCCGGCTGGACGAGCTGACCGTGCTCGCCGCCGCCCACGACCGCGCCTCCGCGCTGGCGCTCGCCGAGGCCCGGCTGCCGGACGACTTCGGCGCGGCCGGGGTGCTCGGCCTGGAGGAGCGGCTCGCCGAGGAGGGGTGGCCCACCACCGCCGGGCAGTTCGTCGGCGACCCGTTCCTGCGGGCACTGCTCCTGCTGCGGCTGCACCATCTCGGCACGGACCACGCCGAGTGGCAGGCGACCCACCGCGCGCTCATCGACCACTACGGCGGGGACGGCGCGGACGCGGCCCGCTACCGGCTGCACCACGAACTGGCCCTCGGCAGTGCCGACTTCGCGGTGGCCCATCTGCGGGACTGGTTCCCCGGCGCCGACGTCGGGGCCTGGCTGTCCGCGCTGCTGTTCATCGCCTCCGCGCCCTACTTCCACGCCCATGACTCCGAGGGCCGCGACTTCGCCGACCGCGACCATCGCGCGGCGATCGCGCTCGGCCGCATGGACGCGGCGCATCCGGTGCCGGAGGGCGTGGACGCCGTACTGCACTTGCGCGTACGGCGTCTGCTGCACGCGGTCTGGCAGCTCACCGATCCGCTGGTGCTGCCCGACCCGCAGGTGGCCGAGCGACTGCGCTTCGAGCTGGAGCAGTTGTCGAACCTGCGGCCCGGGGGCACCGCCCTGCTGTGGCGGGCCTCGCGGGACTGGCCCGCGCACGCGACGGCCGGACGGCCACTGCACGTCCCACGAGACGACCAGGACGGGGGCCGGTGATGGCGGCACGGCTGTGGAGATGGCTGCGCGAGGACGTCTGGGAGATCCGGTTCCGCCGGTATGTGGCGCTGGTGCTCGCCGCCGTGCTGGTGGCCGCCGGGGTATGGGGCGGGCTCCGGCTCACCCGGGAGGACCGGTCCTGCGCCACGGGCGTGGCCCGGCCGCAGGGCAGCGGCGACTGCGTGGGCGTGTCCACGACGGCGTACGACTTCGGGCAGCCCCGGTTCACCGACGCCGCGAAGGCGATCGACCGGGAGAACCGCCGCCTCAAGCCCGGCAGTTATGTGACGGTCGCGGTGCTCCTGCCGTTCACCACCTCCGCCCCGGCGAGCCTGAACGACACCCTGCATGAACTCCAGGGCGCCTATCTGGCCCAGTACCAGGTCAATCACGAACCGACCGGCGAGTACCCGCAGGTCCGGCTCGCCCTGGCCAACACCGGGGCGGACGGGTCCCAATGGGGGCAGGTGGTCGACCGGCTGGAGGAGATGGCCAAGGGCCCGGAGCGGCTGCGCGCGGTGACCGGGATAGGGCAGAGCACCGACAACAACAAGAAGGCCGTCCGGGAGCTGACCCACCGCGGTATCCCCGTGGTCGGCTCCTCGATCACCGCCGACGACCTCGCCAACGGGCAGGGCGGCAAGGACCCGTTCCCGGGGCTCGCCCGCGTCGCCCCCACCAACACCGACGAGGCCCGCGCCCTGGCCGCGTTCGCCCAGGTGACGGCCCGCAAGGCCCTGCTGGTGTACGACAAGCCGGGCGACCCCTACACCCGTACGCTAGAGACCTCCCTGAAGAAGCTGCTGCCCGGCACGCTGCACCAGCCGCAGCCCTTCACCCCGCCCGCGGACCGCACCCAGGACGGCACGACCGCGAACCAGTTCCGGCAGATCACCCAGCTCCTGTGCGACACCCCGAAGTCCACGGACACGATCCTGTTCGCCGGACGCCACACCCAACTGCGCCAGTTCATCAACGCGTTGGGGCAACGCGGCTGCACGGACCACAAGTTCACCGTGCTCACCGGGGACGAGGGCTCGTATCTCGCCGGGGACACGAAGCTCGACCGCGCGGCCCTGACCGACACACTCTCCGTGCGGTACACCGCGCTGGCCCATCCGGACGCCTGGAAGGGGAAGACGGCGGCGACCGGCGGCAGCGCGGCCGACGCCGCCGCCCTCGACGAGCTGGTCCGCCGCGCCGGGAAGGCGCCGGTCGGCCCGATCGGACCGACCGCCCTCGACGACGGGCAGCTCATCATCGCGCACGACGCCCTGCAGCTCGCGGTGAAGGGACTGCGCGAGGCCACGCTGAACGGCAGGACCGCGCCGTCGCTCGCGGACGTGGTCAACGAGTGGGCGCTCATCAAGGGCAAGCAGCGGGTGAACGGCGCGAGCGGATGGATCTGCCTCGATGTGCATGGCAATCCGTACGACAAGGCGGTGCCGATCGTGGAACTGAAGCCGTCGGGCGGCACCCGCTTCGTGCGGACCGCCTGGCCGGAACGCGAGCCCCCGGCCGGCAACTGCCTGCCGTCCGCGTGAGGAGGCGGTGAGGGGGCTGGGAGGGGGCTCACCCGCCGCCGCGCGCCGCACGGGCGAGCAGTCGCTCGAACCGCTCCCGCCAGCCCGGGTCCCGCTCCTGCTCGCTCTCGTGGGTGAAACGCACCGTCGTCCCCGTCGGGCGCCCCGGCTCCAGATGGAAGCGGATCCGGCCCCGCCCCTCCACCGTGTACTCCGCGACCCGCTCCACGTCCCACGCGGTGATATGGCCCTCGGCGGTCCCGTCGGGCAGGTGGAGCGCCACCGCGCCGCCGAGCCGTGGTTCGAACGGCTCGGCCGCGGCCAGCCACTCCCCCAGGCCCTCGGGGGTGGCGAGGACGGGCCAGGTCTCCTCCACGGTGCCGGGCAGCCGCAGCAGGTAGTGCCGTACCCACAGCTCGCCCCGGCACTCGGGAGTGCCTTCCTCGATCGGTTCGACGGGCTCGAGGGGACTGCTGGAACTGCTCATACCACCAGCCTCGCGCGCGGGCGAGGGATCCGCACACGGTCCGGGCGGCACCCCGGCGATCACGGCGGGGTACCCGCGTACGACGAAGGCCGGCCCGGTGCCGTGCAGCACCGAACCGGCCTTCGTCCTACGGGAGTTACTTCGCGTACGAGTGCATACCGCCGACGAAGAGGTTCACGCCGTAGTAGTTGAACAGGTAGCAGGCGAAGGCGACGAGCGCGATGTACGCCGCCTTGCGGCCCTTCCAGCCCGCGGTGGAGCGGGCGTGCAGATAGCAGGCGTAGGCGACCCAGGTGATGAAGGCCCAGGTCTCCTTCGGGTCCCAGCCCCAGTAGCGGCCCCAGGCGTCACCGGCCCAGATGGCGCCCGCGATGATCGTGAACGTCCACAGCGGGAAGACGGCGGCGTTGACGCGGTAGGCGAACTTGTCGAGCGAGGCCGAGGAGGGCAGCCGCTCCATGACCGAGGTGGCGAAGCGGCCGGGCGTGCCCCCGCCGGCCAGCTTGTTCTCGTAGGAGTCCTTGAAGAGATAGGCGAGCGTGGCGACCGCGCCGACGTAGAGGACCGCGCCGCAGAAGATCGCGGTGGAGACGTGGATGATCAGCCAGTACGAGTGCAGGGCCGGGACGAGCTGGTCGCTGGCCGTGTACAGGACCGTGACGGCGAGGCCCAGGTCGAGCAGGACCGTGGTGATGAGGAACAGGCCGATCCAGCGCACGTTCTTCTTCAGCGCCAGCAGCGTGAGGTACACACCGACCGCGACCGTGGAGAAGGTGATGCTGAACTCGTACATGTTGCCCCACGGCGCCCGCTGCACCGAGGCCGCGCGGGCGATGACACCGGCCAGCTCGACGAGGAAGGACAGCACGGTGAGCGACACGGCGATCCGGCCGTAGAGGTCACCCTGCTCGTCGCCGCCGTGGGCGCCCGGACCGTCCGGCACGTCCCGGGCACCGGCCGCGGCGCGGGTGACGACCTTCGGCCGCTCCAGCACCGCGGTGCCCCCGGCCTGCTTGACGGCGACGGCGGGCGCCTCGGCCGTGCGCGGCGCCTCGGCGGTGAGGGCGCTGGCCGTACGGGCGACCTTGCTGCGGCTGCCGAAGATCCATTCGGCGATGTACGCGAAGAAGGCCAGGGTGTAGACGGCCATCGAGGAGTAGATCAGCGTGTTGCTGAGATTCGCGAGATGTTCGTTGGTGGCGAGGGCGAGGGTCACTTCGTCTGAACCCCTTCAGCGGCAGGTACGTGAGATGCGGCGTCCGGCTCCCGATCGGGGTCGGCGTCTGGGTCGGCGGTCTTCGTGGGGGCCTGGTCGTGCACGAGCGCGGCCAGGTCGCCGAGTTCCTCGGGCAGCTTCGCCGACTCGCTGCGGCCGAGGCCCGCCATCTCCACCACGGTGGCACCGTCGGCGCCGGTCGTGGCGCGCACCCAGACCCGGCGGCGCGGGATGAACAGGGAACCGGCCAGACCGAGGATCGCGGCGAGCGCACCGCCGAGCGCCCAGCCAGTGCCGGGCTGCTGCACGATCTGGAAGCCGGCCCATTCCTTGACCTGCTTCTCGAAGGTGATCGAGCCGTTGCCGCCCGGCAGCTTCATGGTCTGGCCGGGCGCCAGCCGTTCCTTGAGGATCTGGCCGTCGGCGTCCTTGAACGTCTTCAGGTTCTTGGTGTTGAGCTGGTAGACGTTCTGCGGCACGCCCGCGTTGACGCCGAGGTCGCCGTGGTACGCGTTCACCGCGAGCACCGGGTTGTCGGCCGCGGGGAACTGGGAGAACATCGACCCCTTGCCGGCACCGGCGAAGGTCGGTACGAAGATCGCGCCGAAGCCGAGCTGCTCCTGCTCGCCCTTGGCGTTGCGATAGCCGTCGCGCACCTGGATCGCGCCCTGCGAGGTGATGTTGGCGTCAAGGTTCAGCATCGGCACGGCGTCATGGAAGACGACCTTGCCCTTGCCGTCGCGGACGGTGATCACGGGTGCGTACCCGTGGCTGACGAGATAGACCTTGGAGTCACCGATGTGCAGCGGCTGGTTGACCTTGACGGTGGTCTTCTTCGCCTTGCCGTAGGCGCCCTCGCTGTAGCTGAGGTCCGCCTCGAACGTGCGCGGGGTGCCCTTGTTCGGGCCGGTGCGCTCGTAGGTGGCGGTGAAGTCGCGCAGGGTGAAGCTGTACGGCACCAGGTCGTCGGCGGTGAAGAGGTTGCCGGACTTGAAGTCGTCGTACTGGGTGAGGGTGTTGGCGAAGCCGTCGCCCTCGATGATCAGCTTGTTGCCCTCGGACTTGTACAACTGGCCCCAGCCGAAGGCGATCAGCATCACCACCAGGGCGACATGGAAAAGCAGGTTGCCCGCCTCGCGCAGATAGCCCTTCTCGGCGGCGATGGCGTCCCCCGCGACATGCGCCCGGAAGCGCCGCTTCCGGAGCGCCTTCAGCGCGGCCTCGCGGACCTCCTCCGGTGCGGCGTCGGTCCGCCAGGTCGCGTACGCGGGCAGTCGCTCCAGGCGCTTGGGCGCGCCCGGCGGGCGGCTCCTGAGCTGGCCGACGAACTGCCAGGCGCGCGGCACGATACAGCCGATGAGCGAGACGAACAGCAGGATGTAGATCGCGGAGAACCACACCGAGCTGTACACATGGAACAGCCCGAGCCGGTCGTAGAGCGGGCCGAGGACGTCATGCGCGTCCTTGAACGCCTGGACGTCCATCGCGCTGGTGCCGGACTGCGGGATCAGCGAGCCGGGGATCGCGCCGAGCGAGAGCAGGAAGAGCAGGAGCAGCGCGACCCGCATGGAGGTGAGCTGCCGCCAGAACCAGCGGGTCCAGCCGATGACCTCGCGCGCGGTCCAGGTGATCCAGCCCAGCGCGCCGGGCGCCCGGGAGCCGCCGAAGGAGCCGGGCATGGCGGTCTCGACGGGGGCGGTGGAGAGCTGTGATCCGGCCTCGGTGAGGTCCTTGTCGGCGGGGGTGTCCGTATCGGCGGGGGTGTCCGTCGTCTCGCTGTGCACGTCGGTGCTCCGTGTGTCGCTCATGGATCAGATCCCCACCGTGAAGCCGTCGGACCAGCTCTGCATCTGCTGCACGATGCCGTCCCAGGCGCCGGTCAGCAGCAGCAGGCCCGTACCGATCATCATGACCCCCCCGATCCGCATCACCCAGGCGTAGTGCCGTTTGACCCAGCCGAACGCGCCGAGCGCCTTGCGGAAGGCGATCGCGGCGAGCACGAAGGGGATACCGAGGCCGAGGCAGTAGGCGACGGTCAGGAGGGCGCCGCGGCCGGCGCTGCCCTGGTCGGAGGAGAGCATCAGGACGGAGGAGAGGGTCGGGCCGATGCAGGGCGTCCAGCCGATACCGAAGAGCGCGCCGAGCAGGGGCGCGCCCACGAGGCCGGTGGTGGGCCGCTGGTGGAACCGGAACTCGCGCTGGGTCAGCCAGGGCATCAGGCCCATGAAGAAGACGCCCAGCAGGATCATGAGGACGCCGAGCACCTTGGACAGGGTGTCCCGGTATTCCTGGAGCGTCGCCCCGAAGTACCCGAACAGCGCCCCGCCGGAGACGAACACGGCGGTGAAGCCGACGACGAACAGCGAGGCGCCCATGGCCATCCGGCCCCGCCGGGCCTCGGCCAGATCGGTACCGGCGACCCCCGTGACATACGAGAGATAGCCCGGGACGAGCGGCAGGACGCACGGCGAGAAGAAGGAGACGAGTCCGCCGAGGAGGGCGACGGGCAGGGCGACCAGCAGCGCCCCGTCGCGGACCGTCTCGTTGCCTTCGGCGACCGCCGCGAGCGTGACCATTGCGCTCACGTCACTTCTCCGCGACGACGGGGTCGATCATCGCGCGCAGCTTCTCCTCGGTCAGAGGCTGGAGCGTGCGCGCGGCGATCTTGCCGTCCCGGTCGATGACGAGCGTGGAGGGGATGGCCTGCGGGTTGAGCGTGCCCTTCTTGAAGCGCAGCATCAGCTTGCCGGTCGGGTCGTACAGGCTCGGGTAGGTGACCCCGTACTCCTTCTCGAAGGCGCGGGCCGGGCCGGTGCTGGTGTCGCGGGTGTTGATGCCCACGAACTGGACGCCGTTGCGCTCGTTGTCCTTGGCGACCTTGACGAAGTTCGACGCCTCGGCGCGGCACGGCGGGCACCAGGAGCCCCAGACGTTGAGGACGACGATCTTGCCCTTGTAGGAGGCGACGTCGAGCTTCTTGCCGTCGATCGTGGTGCCGGACAGGTCGGGGGCGGTGTCCCGCTCGCCCTTCTTGACGGTCGCGATGCCGTCCTTGCCGGTGATGAAGTTGGTGTTGCCCGAGCCCCCGGAGACGCCGCCGGAACCGCACGCGGTCAGCACGAGCGCCGCGACGGCGGCCCCGGCAGAGGCGAGGACGGCATGGCGGCGACTGCGGCCAGGGCCTGTGTTGAGTTGCCCGTCGTTCGCCCGGAGGGCGGGCGTCGCGGCGTCTGGTGCGGTGCCTCGCGAGGCGGAGGGTCGCCCGCGTACTGGGCGTACGCGGGCGATCCCGACAACGCGGCGAGGCTCTGTGCCAGGCGTCGCGACGCAGGCGGGCAACTCAACACAGGCCCTGAGGGTGCGGTTCAGGCGCTGCGGGGCGCGGCAGGCGGCACTCATGTGAAAAGTTTCGCATGTCCGTTCCGAGGATCTTGCGCACCCCCCTCGCGGGTGGAAACCCGCATTTCAGGCGGCCTTCGACGGGTCCCCCGAGGCCCCCGTGCCGGTGGCGGCGAGGAACTCCTTCCAGCCCCCCGTCGGCTGCTGCCCGACGTCCAGCGACTGGAGCCTTTGGACCACCTCGGGCCGCTGGGCGTCGAGCCAGTCCGCGAATTGCCGGAAGGAGACGAGCCGTATGTCGGCGCCCTTCTCCTTCTCGCGCGCGATGTGCTTGAACGCTTCTTCCACGGCGTCCATATAGATGCCGCCGTTCCACTGCTCGAAGTGGTTGCCTATGAAGAACGGCGCCCTGTTCGTCTTATATGCCCGGTCAAATCCCGCTATGTAGGAGTCCGTTGCCTGCTTGCGCCAGCCCGGGTAGTTGTGCGCGGGTGCCTTGGTCGAGTTGATCGACTGGTTGGCGAGGATGTTGTAGTCCATCGACAGCACCTCGAACCGGTGCCCGGGGAACGGGATGAGCTGGAGCGGGAGGTCCCACAGCCCCTGCTTCTTCTCCGGCCAGCGCTGCCGCCCGCCCGGCGAGGAGGCGTCGTAGCGCCAGCCCAGCTCGCGGGCCGTGGGCAGCAGGTTGTCCTGGCCGAGGAGGCAGGGCGTACGGCCGCCGACCAGCTCCTTGTCGTAGTCGAACGGGAGCGGCTCCAGGTCCTTGAACCCGGTGTTGGTGCGCCATTCCTTGACGAAGGACTTGGCCTGGTCTATCTCGTTGCGCCACTGCTTCGGCGTCCAGTTCCCGACCGTGCCGAAACCGGAACAGAAATGGCCGTTGAAATGGGTGCCTATCTCATGGCCTTCGAGCCAGGCGCGGCGGACGTTCTTCAGCGTGGCGCGAATGTGGTCGTCGGTGAGATATCCGATGTCCGAGGCGCCCGGCTGGTTGTTCGGCGGCAGATACATACGCTTCTTCGCCTCCGGGAGGACATACAGCCCGGAGAGGAAGAACGTCATGTGCGCGCCGTGATTCTTGGCGAGGTCGAGAAAGCGCGGGAAGAGGCCGTTGCCGACTTCTCCGGCGCCGTCCCAGGAGAACACCACGAACTGGGGCGGGGTCTGGCCGGGCTCCAGCGGTGCGGGCTTGTCCGGCTGGTTCGGCTGCGCGCCGGTGTCGGCGGTGGAGCCGTCACCGAGCGGACGTACGGGAGCGCTGGGGCCGGAACTTCCGGCAGCGCCCTTGCCGGGGCCGCCCGGCTTCGTACCCCCCTGCTGGGACCCGCACGCGGCCAGTCCCATCGCCGCTGCCGCGCCCGCTCCGAGCCCGATCAGTCCCCGTCGGCCGATGCCCCGCATTACGTTCCCCATTTCATCGCGCCCTCTTGGTGGTCACCCCGGCAGTCGACGTGCCGCGGCACTAGGCAAGAGGGCGCGATGAAGAGGGCGGTTCCCGAACGCGCCCCCGTCGCACCGGGCTTTACGCGGATACGCGTCCGCGGGAGCCCGGCGGCACGGCGGTGCGCTCAGGCGCCGAACGCCTTTTGCTTTCCCTTCACCGGCTTGGCGCCCGCGAGGAGATGAGCGGGCACGAGGTCCCGGGCCGGCTCGGAGTACCCCACCGACACGATCTTGTCGCCCTGGTACGTGAACGTGGTCAGGGAGGCGAGCGTGCACTGCCGCCTGCGCGGGTCGTGCCACAGCCGCCGCTTCTCCACGAAGCTGCGCACGATCCAGATCGGCAGTTGATGGCTGACGCACACGGCCTCATGGCCGCGCGCGGCGTCCTTGGCGGCGTCCAGCGCGGCCATCATCCGGACGACCTGCTCCAGATACGGCTCGCCCCAGGACGGCTTGAACGGGTTGACGAGGTGCTTCCAGTTCTCCGGCCGCCGCAGCGCGCCGTCACCCACGCCGAAGGTCTTGCCCTGGAAGACGTTGTCGGCCTCGATGAGCCGCTCGTCGGCGGCCAGGTCGAGCCCGTGCGCCTTGGCGATCGGGGTGGCCGTCTCCTGCGCCCGCTCCAGCGGGGAGGCGACGACGTGGGTGATGTCCCGGGAGGCGAGGTGGTCGGCGACCCGCTCGGCCATCTGCCGACCGAGGTCGGACAGGTGGTACCCGGGCAGCCGCCCGTAGAGGATCCCCTCGGGGTTGGCGACCTCGCCGTGCCGCATCAGATGGACGACGGTGATGTCACTCATGCCGCTGTGGCCTCCGCTGCCGCACGGGCCGCCGCCGGGAGGGCGTCGGCGATCTTCTGGACCACTCGCTCGTCATGGGCCGTGGAGACGAACCAGGACTCGAACGCCGACGGCGGCAGGTACACGCCCTGCGAGAGGAGGGAGTGGAAGAACGCCGTGAACCGGAAGGTCTCCTGGCTCTTGGCGTCCTCGTAGTTGTGCACCGGCCGGTCGGTGAAGAACACGGTGAACATGTTGGAGGCGTTCTGCACCTGGTGGGCGACGCCCTCCTTGGCGAGCGCGTCCGTGACGAGCGTACGGATCTCGGCGGAGACCGCGTTCACCTTGTCGTACGCGGCGTCGTCGAGGAGGCGGAGCTGGGCGAGGCCCGCGGCGGTCGCGATCGGGTTCCCGGAGAGGGTGCCGGCCTGGTAGACGGGCCCGGCCGGGGCGAGGTACGCCATGACGTCCGCGCGCCCGCCGAAGGCCGCGGCGGGGAAGCCGCCGCCCATGACCTTGCCGAAGGTCACCAGGTCGGGCGCGACGCCGTCGACGCCGTACCAGCCGGCCTTGCTGGTCCGGAAGCCGGTCATGACCTCGTCGGAGATGTACAGCGCGCCGTTCTCCTGGCAGAGGTCCTTCAGCCCCTGGTTGAACCCGGGCAGCGGCGGCACGACGCCCATGTTGCCGGGCGAGGCCTCCGTGATCACACAGGCGATCTCGCCGGGGTGGGCGGCGAAGGCGGCGCGGACGGCGTCGAGGTCGTTGTAGGGCAGGACGATGGTGTCCCCGGCCTGGGCACCGGTGACACCCGGGGTGTCGGGCAGCGCGAAGGTGGCCACACCACTGCCGGCCGCGGCGAGCAGCGCATCGACATGGCCGTGGTAACAACCGGCGAACTTGATCACCTTGGACCGCTGGGTGAACCCGCGGGCCAGCCGGATCGCCGACATCGTGGCCTCGGTCCCGCTGGAGACGAGACGCACCTGCTCGACCGGCTCGATCCGGGCGACGATCTCCTCGGCCAGCGCGACCTCGCCCTCACCGGGCGCACCGAAGGAGGTGCCGCGGGAGACGGCCTCCTGAACCGCCGCGATCACCTCCGGGTGGGCGTGCCCGAGGATCAGGGGTCCCCACGAACACACGAGGTCGACGTATTCACGTCCATCTGCATCGGTCAGATAGGGGCCGCTGCCGGACACCATGAACCGGGGCGTACCGCCCACGGCTCCGAAGGCGCGCACCGGAGAGTTCACGCCTCCTGGCGTGACGACCGCCGCGCGCTCGAAAAGAGTCTGCGAAACTGGGGCTTCGTACGGATAGCTCACACAAGCCATGGTGTCAGAGGCCGCGACGAACCTGCGGACAGGTGTTTCCACGCACGTTTCGGCGAGCGGCCGCGGGGGAGGTCACTGACACGATGATCAGGTTGCGCGGCGGGGGCCACGCGTCCTAGAACAGCAGTCGGGTGGAGATATGCATCGCGGTGGCGGACTGGGCGAGGGGACCGATGACCTGGGTCCTCGGCGTGCCCGGCGGGGAAGGCACCGGCGCGACGCGGAGGAGAGCGAGACACGTCGGGCACAGGGGTCGCACGAGGCGCATGAACCCTCCGGTTCCCGCGGTTCACAGCTCCCACAGAGTTCGCAGAACACTCAGGGCACGCAAAACCCTCCGGGATCCCAGGGCGGGCCTGACAGAATCGACCGGGCGGCCCGCAGGGACCGCAGGAACCACACGGCCGACCGACTGGGGGCAGGGAGCGGGAATGGTGGCCGGGTGGGGGTGACGTACAAGTACTTCGGCGCGCCGGACGGCGCCACGGCGGCGCGCGTCCCGATCTCGATGCGCCCCGAGGAACTGGGCGGTGACGAGCTCGGCATGGGCGGGATGTTCACCAAGATCAAGCCGGAGACGATGGCGGCGATGGTCCTCACCGGCATCGAGGGCGTCCCGCTGCACAAGGTCCCCCCGCTTGAACTGGTGGTCCTGCACCCCGACTACGCGGTGGTCAAACTCCCCATGACGGTCGTGGACCCGCTCCGCGGCATCGGCGAGGAGGCGGTGGGCGCGGCAGCCTTCATCTGGTCCACGGTCCCGGACCGCGGCGGCCCACGCGACGCGTTCAACGTGTACCAACTCCTGCACGAATGGCAGGACTTCAGCCACCGGCTGCATGAGGCGGGACATCAGGCTTACTGCTTGGTGTGGCCCTGAGCCGCGGTCATGGGTAGCGGACAGGCCTGCCGTTGAGGGTCTGCGTAGCAGCGAGGGCCGGCCCTGAGCCAGGGCCGGCCCTCTGATGGTGGTGCGGTTACCGCGTCAGGGCGGTTACTTGACCGTCACCGTCACCGGCTGCGAGACCACGTCACCGGCGCGGACCCTGAGCTGTTCCTGGCCCTTGTAGTCGAGCCGGGTGTCCAGGCGGTAGTTGTAGTTCTTGTCGATCGTGTAGTGGAGCTCGGTCTTGATCGGCGCCCACTTGCCGCTGTAGTAGCGCTCGATCACGACGGGGCTGCCTGTCTTCAGGCCGTCGGTGCGCCCGGTGAGGGTCACCTTCTCGCCCGCCATGACCTCGGTCCTGTCGGCCTTGGTGGTGATCGAGGCCGAGCGCTCGTTGATGTTCGGGTCCTGCTTGAGGGTCGCCTTGGGCTCCGCCATACGCGTCGCCTTGGGGTTGGGGTTCGGCTCGGCGGCGAACGCGCCGGCCGTACCGGCCGTCAGCAGTGCCGCGGACAGGGCGCCGACGGCGAGGACACGGGTGGAGCGGGTGCGAAGTGAGGATTTCACGTTGGACTCCTGTACTGAGACAGTTCCCCCGCTACGGACTCCCCCAGCGCGCGCACCATTGAGATTGGCACGTAACCAATCCGTCGGCGACCGGGATTTCACCGCTTTGCCACGAAGTCATCGGACATATCAGTGACCCCCTGTCATCGAAGCAGGTGAGAACAGCGGCCATATGACCTAGTTATTACCTTTGCCCCACCTACGCTGGTAGCCGCGAACCGTTCGCAGAGCCTCGGGCCAGGGGAGCAACGCCGATGACCGCCATGGAGCGCACCCGCGGGAACCGGCTGCGGGCCTGGATGCTGGAAGGCCTGTCCGACATGGGCAAGGGTGCCAAGCGCGCTCCCCAGGAGCCGCACGCCCCGCCCGCGCCCCCGCACGAAGGCCGGCGCTGGTGGCGGGTGATGTGCCTGACCGGTGTCGACTACTTCTCCACCCTCGGCTACCAGCCCGGCATCGCCGCCCTCGCCGCCGGACTGCTCTCCCCGCTCGCCACCATCGTCCTCGTCCTCGTCACGCTCGCCGGTGCCCTGCCCGTCTACCGCCGCGTCGCCCGCGAGAGCCCGCACGGCCAGGGCTCCATCGCCATGCTCGAACGCCTGCTCTCCTTCTGGAAGGGCAAGCTCTTCGTCCTGACCCTCCTCGGCTTCGCCGCCACCGACTTCCTGATCACCATCACCCTCTCCGCCGCCGACGCCGCCACCCACCTCATCGAGAACCCTCATCTCAGCAGCGTCCTGCGCGGCCACCAGATGCTCATCACGCTGCTGCTCATCGCCCTGCTCGGCGCGGTCTTCCTCAAGGGCTTCCTCGAAGCCATCGGCGTGGCCGTCGCCCTGGTCGGGATCTATCTCGCCCTCAACGCCGTCGTCGTGGTCGCGGGCCTGTGGCATGTGCTCACCGCGGAGCATGTGATCACCGACTGGACCGGCTCCCTGATGAGCGCCCACCACGGCAACGTCCTCGCCATGGTCGGCGTCGCCCTGATCGTCTTCCCCAAGCTCGCCCTCGGCCTGTCCGGCTTCGAGACCGGCGTGGCCGTCATGCCGCATGTGCGGGGCGACCCCGGTGACACCGAGGAGCGGCCCACGGGCCGGATCCGGGACACCCGGAAGCTGCTGACCACCGCCGCCGTCATCATGAGCGGCTTCCTGATCACCACCAGCTTCATCACCACCCTGCTCATCCCGGCACCGGCGTTCAGGGCGGGCGGCCCGGCGAACGGCCGGGCGCTGGCGTATCTGGCGCACGTCTACCTCGGCAACACCTTCGGCACGGTCTACGACGTCTCGACGATCACGATCCTCTGGTTCGCGGGCGCCTCCGCCATGGCCGGGCTGCTCAACCTGATGCCCCGCTATCTGCCCCGCTACGGCATGGCCCCGCACTGGGCCGGTGCCGTACGCCCCATGGTCATCGTCTTCATCCTGATCGCCTTCCTGGTGACCTGGATCTTCAACGCCAGCGTCGACGCCCAGGGCAGCGCCTACGCCACCGGCGTCCTCGTACTGATCAGCTCCGCCGCCATCGCGGTGACCGTCGCCGCGCGCCGGGCCCGCCAGAAGCGGTGGACGGCCGTCTTCGCCGCCATCTCCGCCGTGTTCCTCTACACCACCGTCGCCAACGTCTTCGAACGACCGGACGGGGTGAAGATCGGCGCCTGCTTCATCGCCGGGATCATCCTCGTCTCACTGCTGTCCCGGCTCGCCCGCTCCTTCGAGCTGCGGGTGACCGAGGTGATCCTGGACGACATGGCGCAGCGGTTCGTCCGTGACATCGCCAGCCGGAAGATGCGGTTCATCGCGAACGAGCCCGGCGCCCGCGACCTCGCCGAGTACCGCGGCAAGATCGAGCAGATCCGCGCCGACAACGACGTCCCGTCGCTGGAGGACTTCGTCTTCGTGGAGGTGACGGTCCGCGACCCCTCGGAGTTCGAGGCGGGGCTGACCGTACGGGGCGAGGTCCTGCACGACCGCTATCGCGTCCTCAGCCTGGAGTCGTCCTCCGTCCCCAACGCGCTCGCCGCCCTGCTGCTGCACGTCCGCGACACCACCGGCCGCACCCCGCACATCTACTTCGAGTGGACCGAGGGCAACCCGTTCGCGAACTTCCTGCGCTTCTTCCTCTTCGGGCAGGGCGAGGTGGCCCCGGTGACCAGGGAGGTCCTGCGCGAGGCGGAGCCCGACCGCACCCGGCGGCCCCGCGTCCACGTCGGCTGAGGGCACCGGCACGGGGCGACGGCTTCCGGGTGCGGTCCGCCGCGGTCCGCTGCGGTCACTCGCCGCCCGGCTGCCGTCCCCCGCCCGCCGTGAACCCGATGACCGAGCCGCCGCCCGCCCGCCGGTACGCGAACGACGCGCCCCCGTGCGAGGTCGCCACCTCGCGCACGATCGACAGGCCGAGGCCCGAGCCCGGCAGGCTCCTGGCGTCCGCGGCCCGGTAGAAGCGGTCGAAGATCCGCAGAAGGTCGCCCTCCTCGATGCCCGGCCCCCGGTCGAGGACCTCCACGCGCACACTGCCCGGCAGCGAGCCCGTTCCCGGCTCCTCGTCACCGTCCTTCAGCGCCGTGGCGGGCAGCGCCCCCCGGCCGTTCACGGCCCCGTCCACCGCCCCGTCGTCCATGACCCCTGCGATGTCTCCAGCCACGTACCGGCCGGAAGCCCGCGCGCCGAACGCCGCCTGCCGGGGCACGGACCGGGGCTCGGGCCAGGACTCCGGCCACGGCGGCTGCTCCGGCCCCGTGACGACCACCTCGATCGGCGCGGTGCCCTCGCGGTCGAACTTCGCCGCGTTCTCCAGCAGGTTGGACACCGCCCGCTGCAGAGCCGAGGCGCGCCCGTCGACCGTCGTGTCGCCGGTGACCCGGACGGCGATCTCGCGCCCCAGGCGACGGCGCGCGATCGCCGCCGCGTCCTCGGCGACATCGGCGAGCGTCAGCCGCTGCACCGGTTCCGTGTCGCACTGCCCGGCCGCCAGATCGACCAGTTCATTGACCAGGTCGGTCAACTCCCGTGATTCCTGGGCGAGATCGGCCACCAGCTCCTCACGGGCCGCGGGCGGCAGTTCGTCGATGCGGCGCAGCAGCGAGATGTTCGTCCGCAGGGACGTCAGCGGCGTACGGAGTTCGTGCCCGGCGTCCTGCACCAGTCGGCGCTGGTCCTCCTCCGACTGCGCCAGCCGCCCCAGCATGCGGTCGAAGGAGCGGCCGAGGCGGGCCACCTCGTCATTGCCGGTGACCGATACCTGGACGCCGAGCCGCCGCGTGCGCGCCACCCCCTCGGCGGCACCGGCCAGCCGCACCAGCCGCCCCGTGATCCGCCGCGCCAGCCACCAGCCGAACAGCCCGGCGGCCACCACCACCGCGCCCATCAGCAGGGCCGTACGCCGCTGCAGACTGCGCAACAGGTCCTCGGTGCCGCTGAGTTCCTGGGCGACCTGCACGGCGCCATGGCCCCGGCCGAGCCCGACCGTCGCCACCCGGTAGACAACGCCGCCGACATCGACGCTCCGGTGCTCCACCAGCTCGCCCGCCCCGACGGCGGCGGCGACACGCCGGTCCTCGGCGCGGACGGGCAGCACCGTGTTGGAGTGGCCGACGACCGCCCCGCCGGGGCCGAGCACCTGGACGACCGTACGGCTGGGCCGGATGATCTCCTCTCGCGGAGAGCCGTGGTCCCGGTCGGAGACGGCGAAGTCCTGCGGCGTCAGCGGCTTGCGGCCCACCTGGTCCCGCAGGTCGGCCACGACCTGGACGAAGACGGTCTGCTGGTCCACGCGTACGAGGCGCGCGGCGGCGTCGTAACTGAGGAAGCCGACGAGGACGGTGACCCCGGCGGCCACGGCCGCGAAGGACACGGTGAAGGTGGTCCGCAGCGACGACATCCGCCGCAGCCGGGACCGCAGCCGCAGCCGGGCGCGCAGCTCTCGCGGCAGCCGCCGCCACAGGCGCACGGCCGCAGTGGGAGGCACCGGTCAGTCCTCCCTCAGCACATACCCCACGCCGCGCACCGTGTGGATGAGTGCCGGGGCCCCCGGCCCGTCGAGCTTGCGCCGCAGGTAACCCACGTAGACGGCGAGGTTCTTGGAGCCGGGGCCGAAGTCGTAGCCCCAGATACGGTCGTAGATGGTGGCGTGGTCGAGGACGATACCGGCGTTGCGGGCGAGCAGCTCCAGCAGGTCGAACTCGGTGCGGGTCAGCTCCAGTTCGCGCGCGCCACGCCAGGCGCGGCGCGCCTGCACGTCCATGCGCAGCCCGGCGACGGACACCTGGCCGGTGGGGATCCGCTCCTCTTCCTTCTCCCTGGGCGCCTCGGGGGCGGTGCCGTTGGTGCGCCGCAGCAGGGCTCTGAGCCGGGCGAAGACCTCGTCGACGTCGAACGGCTTCACCACGTAGTCATCGGCGCCCGCGTCCAGGCCCGCGATGCGGTCGGCGGTCTCCACCAGGGCGGTGAGCATCAGGATCGGGGTGCGGTCGCCCTCGGCGCGCAGGACACGGCACACCTGGAGGCCGTCGATGCCGGGCATCATCACGTCGAGGACGAGTATGTCGGGCCTGGTGCGATGGGCCTGGGCGAGGGCCTCCACCCCGTCGGCCACGGCGGTCACCGCGTAGCCCTCCAGCGTCAGCGCGCGTTCCAGGGCATGGCGGATGGCGCGGTCGTCCTCGGCGAGCAGCACGGTCTGGGTCACCCGACCAGTCTGCCAAGGCCAGGACGGTACTCCACCGGCTCGGGGGGCCGCGAAGGGGCTTCTTACCCCCCTCTCACCGCTCGGCGCGTGGCGGCTTACCCGGTCGGGCCGGGGCCTGGGCTATGCGCGCCCGCACGCTCCGCCGCACACCCCGCCGTTGTCAGTACCCGCTCCTACGATCCGTCCATGGCCTCCCCACGGCGTGACACACGCGGGATCGTCGACGCCGCCGAACTCTTCGCGCGCGTCTCCTTCCGGCGCCACGAGCCGGCCGAGCCGCTGCGCCCGTATCTGGAGCACTACTGGCTGCTGGACTGGGACCTGCCGAAGCCGCACGCGTCGCAGGTCGTCCCGCATCCGTCGGTGAACATCGTCTTCCAGCGCTACGGCGGCCAGCCGCCCTTCGGCGAGATCTCGGGCGTCGGCCTCGGGCTGTTCACCCAGCGGCTGGAGGGCAGGGGCCGGGTGTGCGGGATCCAGTTCCGGCCGGGCGGCTTCCGTCCCTTCGCGCCCGGCCGCCCGGTGACGCACTGGACGAACCGCCGTGTCCCGCTGCCCGAGGTGTACCCGGCCGCGGACCCCGCCGCGGTCCTCACCCCCGAGGACGAACACGCGCGCGTGGCCGCCCTGGACGCCTTCCTGCTGAGCCTCGGCCCCCGCCCGGACCCGCGGGCCGACCTCGCGACAGCCCTCGTCGACCGCATCCGCACGGACCGCGCGATCCGGCGGGTCGCCGACTTCGCACGGGCGGAAGGCCTGTCCGTACGGGTCCTCCAGCGCCTGTTCGCCGCGTATGTGGGGGTGGGCCCGAAGTGGGTCATCCTGCGCTACCGCATCCACGAGGCGCTGGAGCGCGCGGAGACCGAGCGGGCCGTGGACTGGGCGGGCCTGGCGGCCGACCTCGGCTATGCCGACCAGGCCCATCTGGTACGGGACTTCACGGCGACGGTGGGGGTGCCACCGACCGCGTACGCACCTCGCGCGGGCAGTCACGGCTAGCCCGTCGTACGCCCTCCCGCGGGTGCGTCGGAAGCGGCGTGCGAGGGTGGCCGCATGCTGATCCTCCGCTCCGCCGCCCTCTTCGTCGTCGCCGCGCTGTTCGAGATCGGCGGCGCCTGGCTCGTCTGGCAGGGCGTACGCGAGCACCGCGGCTGGATGTGGATCGGCGCGGGTGTGATGGCCCTCGGCGTCTACGGCTTCGTCGCCACCCTCCAGCCGGACGCGCACTTCGGGCGCATCCTCGCCGCGTACGGCGGTGTCTTCGTGGCGGGCTCCCTGGCCTGGGGCACCGTGGCGGACGGCTACCGGCCCGACCGCTGGGATCTGACGGGCGCGCTGATCTGCCTCGCCGGGATGGCCGTGATCATGTGGGCGCCGCGCGGGCACTGACGTCGCCACGGGCTCCGCGGGGGCCACGCCTACGACACTCCGCCGGACCTCGCCCCGGGCACCTATCCTGGGCGGGAGTCGCTCGCACGGCCCGGCACCCCGGGTGAACGGCCCACCGGGACCGAGCGCGGCGCACGCGCCCCGTACCCACCGATCCGTATGCCCGTCCGCACGGGCCTGCCGTCCGAGGAGCAGCCCATGACCGCCGCCGCACCCTCCGCCGCCTCCCCCATCGCCGTCGTCACCGGCGCGAGCAGCGGAATCGGTGCCGCAACGGCCCGCCGGCTCGCCGCCGAGGGCTACCGCGTCGTCCTCACCGCCCGCCGCAAGGACCGGATCGAGGCGCTCGCGGAGGAGCTGAACGCCGCGGGGTACGCGGCGGCGGCGTACGCGCTGGACGTCACCGAGCGCGGGGCGGTCGACGCGTTCGCGACCGCCTTCAAGACCGTCGGCGTCCTGGTCAACAACGCGGGCGGCGCGCTCGGCGCGGACCCGGTCGCGACCGGTGACCCCGACGACTGGCGCCGGATGTACGAGACGAACGTCCTCGGCACCCTGAACGTCACCCAGGCCCTGCTGCCCGCGCTGACCGCGAGCGGCGACGGCACCGTGGTGGTGGTCTCCTCGACCGCGGGCCTCGCCACGTACGAGGGCGGCGCGGGCTATGTCGCCGCCAAGCACGCCGAGCACGTCCTCGCCGAGACGCTCCGCCTGGAGATCGTCGGCACCCCGGTCCGGGTGATCGAGGTCGCCCCCGGCATGGTGAAGACGGACGAGTTCGCGCTGACCCGCTTCGACGGCGACAAGGAGAAGGCGGCCAAGGTGTACGAGGGCGTCGCCGATCCGCTCACGGCCGAGGACGTGGCCGACACGATCGGCTGGGCGGTCACCCGGCCCAGCCATGTCAACATCGACCTGCTGGTGGTCCGCCCGCGCGCCCAGGCCTCGAACACCAAGGTCCACCGGGAGAAGCGATGACGGAGCCGACCCCGGAAGAGGAGCGCGAGGAGCGCGAGCGCAGCGCGGAGCAGCAGCGCCTGGCGCTGGAGAAGAAGCGCGAGCGCTATGTCTGGTACTACCTCGCGTACTTTCTCTTCGGCATCCACCTAGTGGCGTTCGTGATGATCTTCGCGGTGAAGCACGCGAAGTGACCGTCCAGGTCCTGTCCGACAGGACCTGGCGCGTCAGCCCTTCACACAGACGACCTGCTTGAGCTTCGCCACGACCTCGACCAGGTCGCGCTGCTGGTCGATGACCTGCTCGATCGGCTTGTACGCGCCCGGGATCTCGTCGACCACGCCGGAGTCCTTGCGGCACTCCACGCCCCGCGTCTGGTCCTCCAGGTCCTTCGTCGAGAAGCGGCGCTTGGCCGCGCTGCGGCTCATCCGCCGACCCGCGCCGTGCGAGGCCGAGTTGAACGCCTGCGCGTTGCCGAGGCCCTTCACGATGTACGAACCCGTGCCCATCGAGCCCGGGATGATGCCGAACTCACCGGCACCGGCCCGGATCGCGCCCTTGCGGGTCACGAGCAGGTCCATGCCGTCGTACCGCTCCTCCGCCACGTAGTTGTGGTGGCAGGAGATCTCGGGCTCGAAGGTCGGCTTCGCCTTCTTGAACTCCTTGCGGACCGTGTCCTTCAGGAGCGCCATCATCAGCGTGCGGTTGTGCTTGGCGTACTCCTGCGCCCAGTACAGGTCGTTGCGGTACGCCGCCATCTGCGGGGTCTGCGCGACGAAGACGGCGAGGTCGCGGTCGACCAGGTCCTGGTTGTGCGGGAGCTTCTGGGCCACGCCGATGTGGTGTTCGGCCAGTTCCTTGCCGATGTTGCGGGAACCGGAGTGCAGCATCAGCCAGACGGCGCCGGTCGTGTCCGTGCAGACCTCGATGAAGTGGTTGCCCGAACCGAGCGTTCCCATCTGCTTGGTGGCGCGCTCCTGCCGGAACTTCACGGCGTCCGCGATCCCGTCGAACCGCCCCCAGAAGTCGTCCCACCCGGACGTCGCCAGGCCGTGGAACCGACCGGGGTCGACGGGGCTGTCGTGCATCCCGCGCCCCACCGGGATCGCCTGCTCGATCTTCGATCGCAGCCGCGACAGGTCCCCGGGCAGGTCGTTGACCGTGAGCGACGTACGGACCGCGGACATGCCGCAGCCGATGTCCACGCCGACCGCCGCCGGGCACACCGCGTCCCGCATCGCGATGACCGAACCGACCGTCGCGCCCTTGCCGTAGTGGACGTCCGGCATGACCGCGAGGCCCTTGATCCACGGCAGCGTCGCCACGTTCTGCAACTGCCGCAGTGCGGCGCCCTCGATGGCCGCCGGATCCGTCCACATCCGGATCGGGACCTTCGCCCCCGGTATCTCCGCGTACGACATATCCCCTCAACTCCCCCTGGAAAGCAATGAAAGTCTCAAAACGCAAAACCGGTGCCAAGGTCGACGTAAGGGACAACGGACCGGCGTCCGCGGCAGCGCGTGCGATAGACATTGTCTCCAGGGGCCCGCCCCGCGCGGCAACCCAATAACCAGCGACGAACCGTCGAGAGGAGCCTGACCGTGCAGCGGAAGGCGTATGTACCGGGCGCCGTCGTGCTCCTCGCGGCCCTGCTGGCCGCCTGCACCGGCAGCGGGGACGACAACAGCGCGACGGACGGCTCCCAGTCCGGTGGCTCCGCCGCCAGCGCCGCCGAGCCCGGCAAGTACCACACCCTCGCCGACGCGTGCGCCGCCGTGAGTCACGGCACACTCGACTCGCTCCTGCCCGGCATCAAGGAGATAGCCGACCCGGAGCAGCGCGACCGCGTCTACGAGGGCGAGGCCGACCTCACCTACAACAACGACCGGCGCTCGGGCTGCCGCTGGAAGGCCGAGTCGACCGGCGTCACGGACCATCTGCGCGTCGACTTCGAGCGGGTCGTGTCGTACGACACCACGGTCAGCGACGACAGCCGCGCCGAAGAGGTCTTCGCGGGCAAGGCGAAGGCCGCGGACATCCCTCTGCCCAGCGGCAGTTCGAGCGCCTCGGCGGACCACGACTCCGCTTCCCCCACGGAGGGCAAGGAGAGCGCGAGCCCCACCCCGTCCGGCTCCTCGTCCGCCGCCGCCTCCGGCACCCCGTCCGCCACGGACACCCCGATGGACCTTCAGCCGCGCGCCCTCGACGACCTCGGGGACGAGGCGTTCCTGGACGACCGGTCGGGCACCGCCCGGCAGCGCAGTGTGACTGTGGCGTTCCGCACGTCCAACGTGATCGTGACCATCGAGTACGACGAGCAGCCGACCGCCGCGGCAGCCGCCCCGAGCAGCGAGGAGATGCAGGACAAGGCGCAGAAGTTGGCCCATCGGCTGGCCGGTTCCCTCGGCTGACGCAGCCCCGCGGAGCACCCCGTCCGAACGACCGGACCTCGCGACGCACACGTCACCACCGCGTACCGTGACCCCTCGGACCCGATCCGACCGCACGATCCACGAGCGTCATGAGTGAAGGAACCATGCACCGACCTGCACAGCGAGACCAGCACGAGCACGCCCGGAGCGAGCGGCGGCAGGGCCTGCGGGGCCCGCGCCTGCGTCGCCTCCTCGTCTGCGCGGCCGCCGTCCCGGCCGTGCTCGTCGCCGCCGGCTGCTCCTCCGACTCCGGCTCCGACTCGGGCTCGGGCTCGGGCTCGAACGGCGACGCCAAGCGGACCTCCGCGTCCAGCCCGCGCGCCGAGCGGAGCGCCTCGGCGGACACCGTCCGGCCGGCCGTGTACAAGACGCTGCCCGAGCCCTGCTCCACCCTGTCCGGCAAGACGCTGGGCGACCTCGTCCCGAAGGGCGCGAAGTCCGGCAAGGAGGGCACCTCGGACGACACCGGGCTGCGGGCGAGCTGCTCCTGGACCAGCCTGGAGAACAACGGCGTCAAGGGCTCCCAGTTCCGCTGGCTCAATGTCTCCCTGCTGCGCTTCGAGTCGGACGCCACGCGCGGCTCGGGCGAGAAGCTCGCGCAGGAGTACTACAGCAAGCAGGCGCAGGACGTGCAGGCCGTCGACGGCGCGAAGAACGTCAAGGCGCGGCCCGTCGACGGGCTGGGCGACGAGGCGACCGCGGTGCGCTACGACCAGAAGAAGAAGGAAGGCGCCTTCAAGCAGCAGACGGTCGTGGCCCGCACGGAGAACGTCGTCGTCACCGTCGACTACAACGGCGCGGGTTTCGCGGGCGACAAGACGCCGGACGCCGACGACCTGGCGAAGGCCGCCGAGAAGGCCACCAAGGAGGCCGTGGCGGCCGTCGCGACGGCGAACAAGGCGGGTGGCACGTCGGACACCGCACCGTCGAAGTCCGCGTCCTCGAGCCCCTCGAAGGGCGCGTCGAAGGACGCCGCGAAGGAAGAGTCCCCGTCGGCGTCGAAGTCCGCGAAGGACTGACCGCCCCGAACTACCCTCCCCAGCAGGCGAGTTGACGAAGCCCGGTCCCGAGCGGACCGGGCTTTCGCCCCTCCGGCCACACACGCATCGCACGTGTGTGCCACCCTGTTGCGCGCAACTACACGATCGGGAAGGGGTTTTAGGGTGGCCGCGCCACTCCAGCTCACACGGACACATCGGGTTCTGATCGGCGTGGTCGTCACCGGCGCTGTCATCATCGCCGGGATCGGCTTCGCGGGTTCGTACGCGGCCGTCCGTGAGCTGGCCATCAAGAAGGGCTTCGGGACCTTCAGTTATGTCTTCCCGATCGGCATCGACGCCGGCATCTGTGTGCTGCTGGGCCTGGACCTGCTGCTGACCTGGATCCGTATCCCCTTCCCGCTGCTGCGTCAGACGGCGTGGCTGCTGACGGTGGCGACGATCGCGTTCAACGGCGCGGCGGCCTGGCCGGACCCGTTGGGCGTGGGCATGCACGCGGTGATCCCGGTCCTGTTCGTGGTCGCGGTCGAGGCGGCCCGCCACGCGGTCGGCCGGATCGCGGACATCACGGCGGACAAGCACATGGAGGGCGTCCGGGTGACCCGCTGGCTGCTCTCCCCGGTCCCCACCTTCCTGCTCTGGCGCCGGATGAAGCTGTGGGAGCTGCGCTCCTACGAAGAGGTCATCAAGCTGGAGCAGGAACGTCTCGTCTACCAGGCGCGGATGCGTTCCCGCTTCGGCCGGGCCTGGCGGCGCAAGGCCCCGGTGGAGTCACTGATGCCGCTGCGGCTCGCGCGGTACGGCGTTCCGCTGGCGGAGACCGCCCCGGCGGGCCTCGCGGCGGCGGGGATCGAACCCGCGATGCTCCCGCCGGCGCCCCGCGTGGAGGTGGCCGTGGACGCTCCGGCGGCACCCGCCCCGCAGCAGGCGGCGCCTCCCGCCGAGCAGCGCCCGCAGTTGGAGGGCGCCGCGCACCCCGGGCGCGCCCAGGCCCCCGATGGCGCACCGGCCCCTGACGCCGCGCCGGATCCCGCGCAGAACCCGTGGTTCAAGCCGCCGCAGGACGTCGAGTACCAGGGCGGCTACGACCCGACGTACGAGCCGGAGCCTCCTCACGACCTCGACGAGGAGCACTGGCAGTGGTACGAGGAGCAGCAGTACCTGCAAGAACAGCAGTACGTACAGGAACAGCGGTTCTTGCGGGAGCGCGAGGTCCAGGGCGGGCAGGCGTTCCCGGAGGAGCAGCCGCAGGAGCCGCAGCGGCCCCATGGCGAGGAGACCGGCGACCCGGAGACCGGCGACTTCCCCATCCCAGCGGGCCCGAACCGTACGCGCCAGCTCGGTGAGGGCGGTGGCGCGGAGCCGGGCGAGGAGGACTACTACCAGGTCTTCCGTCAGTCGATCAACGGCAGTCTGCCCACGCCGCGCGAGTTCGGCGACAGCGTCGAGGCGACGTACGGCATCTCCCTCGGCGATGCCGCCGCCAAGCGCATGGTGCTGCGCTTCTCCGAGCGCTTCAACGCGGAGCTGGAGGAGGACCACATCGCCTGACCGGCACACGGCAGGACGGACGAGAAGGGGCGCCCGGTGGTCACCGGGCGCCCCTTCGTCGTTCAGATCCTCAGGCGGTCCTACTCGCCGAGCAGGGCCCGCACCCGGTCCTGGCCCACCGCGAGCAGCAGGGTGGGCAGGCGCGGGCCGGTGTCACGGCCGACGAGCAGGTGGTAGAGGAGCGCGAAGAACGACCGCTGGGCGGTCTTGATCTCCGGCGGCAGCTCCTTGGGCGTGGCGTCCGCGGAGAAGCCGGCCTGGACCTTGGGCACCCCGTACACCAGGTGGGAGAGGCCGTCCAGGGACCAGCTCTTCTCCAGGCCGTCGAGCAGCAGCCGCAGCGACTGTCGGCCCTGCTCGTCGAGGGACTTCAGCAGCTCGGCGTCGGGCTCGTCGCGGACGATCGTGCGCTGGTCGGCCGGGACGTAGGTGTTGATCCAGGCCTCGGCCTTGTCGTAGCGCGGCCGTGCCTCGTCGAGCGCGGCGAGCGGGTTCGCCGGGTCGAGGTCGGACAGGATGCGCAGGGCCTGGTCCTGGTGGCCCGCGGTGATGTCGGCGACGGACGCGAGCGTGCGGTACGGCAGCGGGCGCGGCGTCTTCGGCAGGTCACCGGCGGCGGTGCCGACGGCGCGGGTGTACGCCGCGACGTCGCCCGGCAGAGCGGACCCGTCGGCCACCTTCGCGGCCAGCTTGTCCCACTCGTCGTAGAGCCGCTGGATCTCCTGGTCGAAGGCGATCTTGAAGGACTGGTTGGGCCTGCGGCGCGCGTACAGCCAGCGCAGGAGCTGCGGCTCCATGATCTTCAGCGCGTCGGCCGGGGTCGGGACCCCGCCCTTGCTGCTGGACATCTTGGCCATGCCGCTGATGCCCACGAACGCGTACATCGGCCCGATGGGCTGCTTGCCGCCGAAGATCCCGACGATCTGGCCGCCGACCTGGAACGAGGAGCCCGGCGAGGAGTGGTCGACACCGGAGGGCTCGAAGACGACGCCCTCGTAGGCCCAGCGCATGGGCCAGTCGACCTTCCACACCAGCTTGCCGCGGTTGAACTCGCTCAGCCGGACGGTCTCGGAGAAGCCGCAGGCCGTGCAGGAGTACGTCAGCTCGGTGGTGTCGTCGTCGTACGACGTGACGGTCGTCAGGTCCTTCTCGCACCCGCCGCAGTAGGGCTTGTACGGGAAGTACCCGGCCGACCCGGCGCTGCCGTCGTCCTCGGCGGCGGCGCCCGAGCCCTCGGCGGCCTCCAGCTCGGCCTCGTCGACGGGCTTCTGCTGCTTCTTGCCGGCGGCCTTGGGCTTGGTCCGGTACTGCGCGAGGACCGCGTCGATGTCACCGCGGTGCTTCATCGCGAACAGGATCTGCTCGCGGTAGGCGCCGGAGGTGTACTGCGCGGTCTGGCTGATGCCGTCGAACTCCACGCCCAGTTCGGCGAGCGAGTCGATCATCGCGGCCTTGAAGTGCTCGGCCCAGTTGGCGTGGGCGGAGCCCTTCGGGGCGGGCACGGACGTCAGCGGCTTGCCGATGTGCTCGGCCCAGGACTCGTCGACCCCGACGACGCCCGCGGGCACCTTGCGGTACCGGTCGTAGTCGTCCCAGGAGATCACGTGCCGGACCTCGTGCCCGCGCCGCCGGATCTCGTCGGCGACGAGGTGGGGCGTCATGACCTCGCGCAGGTTGCCGAGGTGGATGGGCCCGGAAGGAGAGAGTCCGGACGCGACGACGACCGGTTTGCCCGGGGCCCGGCGCTCCGACTCCTCGATGACCTCATCCGCGAAACGGGAGACCCAGTCGGTGGTCTCGGTGCTCTGAGCCACGATCGGCACGTCCTCTTTGTCTGGAAGTTCCTCACACCCAGCCGGCATGGTCACACGGCTGACCGCTCCATTGTCCCCGCCACAGCCGCATCCGCGAAAACCCCTTTTCGACCGTCCCACCCGGGCATACGCGCGACAGCCTCGGCACACGGGCGCGGCGGACCTCCCCGGGCCGTTGTCCACAGGCGTTGTCCACAGCCGGGAAATCCGCTGGACCCACCGTGGGATACTGGCCGGGTCCGTCTGTACATACGAGGAGAACGGCACCCACCCCATGGCCTCGGTCACGTCCCTCACCGCTTCCGTCCACCAGCATCTCGCGACCGCTCTCACGGCGACCCTGCCGGAGGCCGCCGCGGACCCGCTGCTGCGACGAAGCGACCGGGCCGACTTCCAGGCCAACGGGATCCTGGCGCTCGCGAAGAAGGCGAAGGCGAACCCCCGCGAGCTGGCGACCCAGGTCGTGGAGAAGGTCGTCCTCGGCGACGTGATCAAGGACATCGAGGTCTCAGGACCCGGCTTCCTCAACATCACGGTCACCGACCGGGCGATCACCGAGAACCTCGCCGCGCGCGCCGCCGACCCCGAGGGCCGCCTCGGCGTGCCGTACGCGGAGACCCCCGGCACCACGGTCATCGACTACGCCCAGCCGAACGTGGCGAAGGAGATGCACGTCGGGCATCTGCGCTCCGCGGTGATCGGCGACTCGGTCATGCGGCTCCTGGAGTTCACCGGCGAGACGGTGGTCCGCCGCCACCACATCGGCGACTGGGGCACCCAGTTCGGCATGCTCATCCAGTACCTGGACGAGCACCCGCACGAGCTGGACCACAAGGCCGGCAAGGTCACCGGCGAGCAGGCGATGTCCAACCTCGACCGCCTCTACAAGGCCGCGCGCCGGAAGTTCGACTCCGACGAGGAGTTCAAGACGCGCGCCCGGCGCCGGGTGGTCGACCTCCAGGCCGGTGACCCGCGCACGCTCGCCATGTGGCAGAAGTTCGTCGACGAGTCGAAGATCTACTTCTTCTCCGTCTTCGAGAAGCTCGACATGGAGATCCGGGATGCCGACATCGTCGGCGAGTCGGGCTACAACGACATGCTCGCCGAGACCTGCCGCCTGCTGGAGGAGTCCGGCGTGGCGGTCCGCTCGGAGGGCGCGCTGTGCGTGTTCTTCGACGACATCAAGGGCCCCGACGGCAACCCTGTCCCGCTGATCGTGCAGAAGTCGGACGGCGGCTACGGCTACGCGGCCACGGACCTCTCCGCGATCCGCGACCGCGTCTTCCACCACAAGGCGAACTCCCTCCTGTATGTCGTGGACGCCCGCCAGTCGCTGCACTTCAAGATGGTCTTCGAGACCGCGCGGCGGGCAGGCTGGCTGAACGCCGACGTGAAGGCGGTCCAGCTCGCCTTCGGCACGGTCCTCGGCAAGGACGGCAAGCCGTTCAAGACGCGTGAGGGCGAGACGGTCCGGCTGGTCGACCTCCTCGACGAGGCCATCGACCGCGCCTCCGCCGTCGTGCGCGAGAAGGCGCGGGACCTGTCCGAAGCGGAGATCGCCGAGCGCGGCGCCCAGGTCGGCATCGGCGCGGTGAAGTACGCGGACCTGTCGACGTCGGCGAGCCGCGACTACAAGTTCGACCTGGACCAGATGGTCTCGCTGAACGGCGACACGAGCGTGTACCTCCAGTACGCGTACGCCCGTATCCAGTCCATCCTCCGCAAGGCGGGCGACATCCGCCCGGCCGCGCACCCGGAGCTGGCGCTGAGCGAGGCGGAGCGCGCGCTGGGCCTGCACGCGGACCAGTTCGCGGAGACGGTCGCGGAGTCCGCCGCGGAGTACGCGCCGCACAAGATGGCCGGGTATCTCTACCAGTTGGCGTCCCTGTACACCACGTTCTACGACAAGTGCCCGGTCCTGAAGGCCGAGACGCCCGAACAGATCGAGAACCGCCTCTTCCAGTGCGACATCACGGCCCGCATCCTGCACCAGGGCATGGCCCTGCTGGGCATCAGAACGCCCGAGCGCCTCTGACGCCAACGGCACCGTAAGGCCGTCCGGACCACCACCCGGACGGCCTTCGCGCTGCCGGAGACGTCAGAGCGAGACTCCGCCGCGAGAGGGTCCGTCCGCAGGAGGATTCCTGAGTGCAGGGGGGCGCTCCTGCGGGATCTGGACCGGCTGCCTCGCAGCAGACGGCTTCGCCTGCTCGGCCTGTCGCTGCTGCGGGGTGAGACCGGCACGACGCTCGGTCTCCCAGAAGGCTTGCTCGATACGGCGGTTGATCTCCCGCACCTGCTTGTGCGCAGCCCGTGCCACCTCGTGGGCATGGGTGACGTCCTCCACGGCCGCGGTCCTGGCCCGCTCGACGAGTTCCTGCGGTACGGCCGATGCCCCCGATTTCCTGGCGTTTCGCTCACGGAGTTCGGCCTAGCCTGTACGGGCTCGGAGCCCATACCTGCGAGACACGCATACACCTCCTGGGTCGCTTGTGTGTAGTTCTCCGGTTGGGAAAGCAGCGGTAGCGGTTGAGGTCGTTCGTGCTGCGCAGAAGCACGCCCAGGCTTCGTCTTGCGGCGAGCCCTGCCGCAACCTGGCACCGAAAGGAGTCAAGGCCCTTCAGTGAGAAGGCGACTTCCTGCGCCCTTTCAGCCTGCGCGTCTCCCACCAGCACGCCGCCGTGCCCTGCTACCGCGCCGCGCAGAGCACGCATGGTTTCATCGAGTTCTCCACGTGCCTGGGCGGCCCGGTTCCAGGCAGACTGGACGGTCTCGTACTGGGCCTGAGTGAGTGTGAGGCTCTCCGGCCCCTCACCCTCGCCAGGCGCCATCCGCATTCACAGTTCAGTCGCCCCCGAAACCCCACTGATCTCTTGAACGATCGCCTCCGCCTCCGCAGCCGAAACTTCAGCAAGGTCGACGGTGTCCGAAGACCGGCCATGCATGAACTCATAGACGGTCGCGGTGGGTTCCCACGTGCCCCTGGCCGAAAAGACCTCATCTGCCACACGCTCAGGGCTCCGTCGCCGACGCATCACCGTGGACGGCTTCTCTCCTTCGAGGCGATCACACTCGGTCTCGTAGACCGCCCAGTAGGTGACCCACCCCTGCCGGTCGGCTTCCAGCTCCGCCGCGCGTTCGTCTGACACCGGCTCAAGGGCGCTTGCCGGTGGATGCGGCACCCGGCCCGCCTCGCCGACCGGGTGCCACTCCCAGTCGAGGAGCGAGAGGTACTCCCACCCGCCCTCGCCTTGCCTACGCCACAGACCATCCACACGCGCCGGTGTGTAGCCCCGGTGCATTTCAACGAAGTACGCGTATTCGCGCGCCTGCTCGTTCATATCTGTTTCCTCCTGGTGCAGATACATATGATGAATATGCGAGGGGGTCAGCAGGGGCGGCGCAGGTGGTTCCTGACGGCCGCCGACGCAGGCCGAAAGATTCAGATACGGGCGGAACGCGTGCACTGCGTTGCTCCAGTCCGCCTCAGCCAGTTCACGCCCTGAGTCTTTGTCTCCCTCATACGTGCGCAGCCAGCCCAGGAACAGCGCGGGAAGCATCTCGCGTACCCATCGATGCCGTGTACCGCAGCCATTCCACCCAGGTGCGCAACTCCCGTAGTCGGGCGCGGCGCGGCGATCGCAGGCGCGGGTGTGATCAGCCTGCCACCTCCGGACATCAGCAAGGCCAGAAGCACCAGTAGTGGGCTGCTGATCCGGCGGCAGTCAGTCCGCATGCCGCACCTGCCACCAGCCGTCCGCCCACGCCCATGCTGAGTCCGGCTCGTACGTGACTGGGAAGTCGTGCTGGTTCTGGTATTTGGCCTCGTTGGTGAACTTCCAGCCGCCGTTCTGCCACTTGACGATGAACTGGGTCAACTGGTTCTTGAGCGGGTCCGCGTCCGGGGCTCCGTCGGCTTTGATTGCGTAGCGGTCGTAGTTGACCCACACGGACTGCACGTCACCGCGCGCAAGGCCGGGATCCACCAGCAACCGTGCACGGACAGCGTTCACGCTGGTTCGGACGGTGATACCCGCCGGGGTACCGCCAGAGGGCGACAGGCCCGCGTTCTCTCGCAGCTTGCGAACCTGGGAGATCTGTTCGTCGATGTAGCCGTCGGCATCCGGAGACGTAACGACTCCTAGTTGCTGATGCGCCTTCTGATCGTCCAGGAAGGCGTACTCCTCCAAAAAGTACGAAACTGCGGAGATCGCGCCGTACAGCGTATGCGGGAAGCCTGTCGAGGCCCCTCCTCGTTGCCCTGTGGGCGCGATCAGGTTGACCTTGCGTCCCTTCTCAGGGGTCATATCCGGATTGAACAGCCGGATGGACTTCGACGGCGAGGGGGCAGGTGAGGAGGCCGCCGCCTTGTCCAAGCCCTTCTTGGTGTCGTCACCCCCCAGCATCACCGCCGCGGTGATACCGCCGCCGACCAGTGCACTGGCCACGAGAACACCGATCACGGCGAGCGTGAGCCGGGCCTTGTGGGTCTTGCTCTCACTCACCGCTGCCTCACTTGGTCATGTTGTAGAAGGTGTTCACGAGCGCGGCGGTGACGCCGATGCCGCCGGCACCGAACAGGCTTCAGAGGATGGCCTGCTGGCCGCGCGCGGCCAGGGCGGCTCGCTCGCTGTTGTGGCCGACGGCGACCGCGGCTGGCGTAACCATCCCCCGCGTCACCGAAGTCCGCCGTGTGGTGGGCTTGTGAATCTCGTACCGTAATCGGGGAGTTGGTCCATGTCCGAGCCGCTGTACCGCCCCTGGGGCACTCTGACACCGCAGGTCCGCGGGACCGCGTAGTGACGTGAGGGCGGGAACGGTCCGAGGGCGGAAGCGTCCTCGGACCGTTCCCGGAAGATGGGACCGTCCTCACCGCTTCCTCATGTCGTCGCTGACTTGTGTCCCAGAGCCGCGTACACGTTGATGTCGGCGTCTGTCACGTCGTTGATGTCGTGGTAGCGGACCTTCTCGATGTCCTCGAGCGTGTCCAGGTACGCCGGTTCGGGCTGTGCCGGGACCGGGGCGGCGTGGTCGGGGCGCCAGTGGTGGGCGGGGACGATGCCCGGCTCGGCGAGTTCCAGCCCGTTGTCGGTGAAGAAGCGCTCCACCTCCGCCTCGGACCGCAGTACGAAGGCGAATCCGCGTTCGGTGTACGTGCGTTGGACCGCGCGGATGTTCTCGGCGTTCAGGTCCTCGGTGAGATGGCTGAGAACCAGTCGGCTGCCCACGGGCAGGGCGTCGACCAGCTCGCGCACGAGCGGGTAGGCGTCCTCGTCCTCGACGAAGTGGAGGATCGCGACGAGGCACAGCGCGATCGGCTGGTCGAAGTCCAGGGTCTTCGCGGCCACTTCGAGGATGCGCGCCGGGTCCTTCAAGTCGGCGTCGATGTAGTCGGTACGACCCTCGGGGCTGCTCGTCAGCAGGGCACGCGCGTGCGCGAGCACGATCGGGTCGTTGTCGACGTACACCACCCGCGCGTCCGGACTGATCAGCTGCGCGATCTGGTGGACGTTCTCCGCCGTGGGCAGACCCGTGCCGATGTCCAGGAACTGGCGTATGCCGTCCTGCTCGGCCAGCGTGGTCACGGCCCGGCGCAGGAAGTCGCGGTTGTGCCGTACGTCGAGATAGCCGCGCGGGTTGGCGGCGAGTCCGGCGGCGGCTGCCGCGAGGTCGGCCGAGTAGTGGTCCTTGCCGCCGAGGAAGACGTCGTAGACCCGGGCGGGGTGGGCCTTGGTGGTGTCGATCCTCCTGCGCAGTTCGGCGGGGTCGTGGCTGAGGGCATCACCGGGCATGGGTGTCTCCGTGAGTGGGTCGGGGCTGTCGAAGCCGGGGGTCGTCGGGGCCTCGTTCGGTTCGGGGCCGGTGGGCGGTCAGGGCTTGTGGCCGATCGCCGCGTAGACGCTGATGTCTTCGTCCGTGACGTCGTTGATGTCGTGGTACTTGAGCCGGTCGACGAACTCGAGGGCGGCGAACCGCTCGGGGTCCGGGGCCGGGAGCACGGGCGCCGCGCCGTCGGGCCGCCAGCGGTGGACGGGAACCACGCCCGGCTCGGCGAGCGTCAGCCCGTTGTCGGTGCAGAACCGTTCCACCTTCTCCCGTGACCGAAGTACGAAAGTCAGCCCGCTCTTCCGGAACGACTGCGCCACCTGGGCGCTCCGCTCCGGGTTGAGGTCGTCCGCCAAGTGACTCAGGACAAGGCGGCTCCCCGGGGGCAGCGCGTCCAGCAGCTCCCGGACGACGCCGTAGGCGGTCTCGTCCTCGATGAAGTGCAGCACCGCGACGAGGCACAGCGCGATCGGCTGGTCGAAGTCCAGGGTCTTCGCGGCCACTTCGAGGATGCGCGCCGGATCCTTCAAGTCGGCGTCGATGTAGTCGGTACGACCCTCGGGGCTGCTCGTGAGCAGGGCACGCGCGTGCGCGAGCACGATCGGGTCGTTGTCGACGTACACCACCCGCGCGTCGGGGGCGATGCGCTGGGCGATCTGGTGGACGTTCTCCGCCGTGGGCAGACCGGCGCCGATGTCCAGGAACTGGCGGATGCCCTCGTCCCGGACGAGCGTGGTGACCGCGCGGCGCAGGAAGTCCCGGTTGTGCCGGGCGGTGAGATGGCCGCGGGGGTGGTCGGCGAAGGCCGCGGCCGCCGCCTGCCGGTCGACCGGGTAGTGGTCCTTGCCGCCGAGCAGGACGTCGTAGACCCGGGCCGGATGGGGTTTCGTCGTATCGATCCTCCCGCTCACCTCGGCAGGATCGTGGTGGAGGGCATCACCGGGCATAAGGCGTCTCCCTGGAAGCTACGACTGGTGGTCAACAACCTAGCCTCCAGGGCGACTTGATGCCGTCCGCAGTGACGAACCAGGGCCACTCAGCCCCCGAGCGGGACCTCCCAGGCGCTGCCGCCCAGCGGATAGACGTAGTCCGGCTTCCCGGCGCCGCTGGTGCGGAACGGTTGACCGTGGTCGTCGACGCGTACGGTGCCGCGGCGGGTGCCGCTCGACCAGTCCAGTTCGAGATACCAGCGGACGTCGTGCCCGCTGGTGTGCGCGTTGACGTAGAAGACCTCGGGGTCGGACTCGCTCACCTTGTACGGGAAGTCGCGCTGCCCGCCGATGGGGTGCGCGAGCGGGTTGCCGAGGTCGAGCGACACGTCGAAGGACTTGGTGTCGACCCCGCCGCCGCAGCCGTTGCCCATCGCGTAGCTGTTCCAGGTCAGGGGCGCGTCGCTGCTCACCACGCGTACGTGCAGCGCCTGGAGTACGACGGTGTCCGCGCCGGTGCCCTGCACGGTGAGCGCGACCAGTTGGTGGTCGGCGGCGACCGCGCCGAGCGCGGTGCTCCAGCCGACCACGTCCTGCTGCGCGGGCGGCGGCGGCACGTTCTGCGGGCTCCGGTCGACCAGGAAGCTCTGGTCGCAGGGCACGTTCCAGTAGTACGGGGTGGTGGCGACCGTGACCGGCACCGCGCCCGACCCGGCGGTGTTCGCGGTGCGCGGGCTGCGGGACGGGGTGACGGAGGGGGCGTCGGCGCTCGGAGCGGTGGTCCGCTGCCGGGTCGGCGAGGTCGACGGTGACGCACTCGCCGTGGGACTGGCCGACGACCGGCTGGTCCGCGGCGCGGACGACGTGCCGACGACGCTCGCTGCGGCGTCCCGGGACACTTCGGGCCGATCGGCATGCCCGGGAACCAGATTCACCACGAGGGCCGTCGCCGCGGCAACCGCAACGATCCCGACACCAGCGAGCAGAGCGGTGGGGCGCTTGCGAGGGGTGCGTCCGGGAGGCGTGGAGGGCGCGAGATCGAGGGCGGGGTCGTGTACGGGGTCCGGGTCCGGGTCCGAGGCCGAGGCCGGGTCTGACTCGGGGGTACGCAACGGGGCTGAGTCTGAGCCGGAGTTCTGGCCCGGGTTCTGGCCCGAACCCAGGGCCGCGTTCAGGGTCGAGTTCGAGCCCGCGCTTGGGTCCGCGCTCGGGGCGGAGTTTGGGGCGCGCGACGAGCCCGCGTCCGGGCGCACGTTTGAGGCCGAGTCCAAGGGCGAGTTCGGGGCCGTGTTAGGGACCGCGTTCGAGCCCACGCTCGGGCCTGCGCTTGGGGCGGGGTTCGGGGCACGCAACGAGCCCGAGTCCAGGCCCGAGTTCGGGGCCGAGTCCGGGCCCGCGTTCAGGGCTGCGTTCGAGCCCACGCTCGGGCCTGCGCTCGGGGCGAAGTTCGGGGCACGCAACGAGCCCGCGTCCCGGCCTACGTTCGAGGTCGAGTCCAAGCCCGAGTCCAAGGGCGAGTTCGGGCCCGCATCCAAGGCCGAGTTCGGGCCCAGGTTCGAGCTTGCGTCCAGGCCTGAGTCCGAGCCCACGTTCGGGGCCGAGCCCAAGCCCGAGTTCAAGCGCAAGTTCGGGGCCGCGCTCGGGCTCGGGGTCGTGGCTGGGTTCGGGCCCACGTTCAGGGACCCGTCCGAGCCCGCGTCCAGGCCTGAGTTCCGGCCCGAATTCGAGGCCGAGTCCGGGTCACACACGAGGCCCGCGTCCATGCCGACGTTCCGGGCCGCGTTCAAGCCCGCGTCCGGGGCCAAATCCGGGCCCGAGTCCGGCACCGCGTTCGGAGCCAAGTGCGGGCCCCCGTTCAAGGCCCCGTCCGGAGCCGCGTCCAGGCCGACGTTCCGGGCCTCGCTCGACGACGCATCCAGGCCTGAGTTCGAGGCCGAGTTCGGGGCACGCAACGGGCCCGCGTCCCGGTCCGCGCTCGGGGCCGTGTCCGAAGCCGAGCCCAAGCCGACGTCCTGGGCCGCGCTCAAGGCCGAGTTCGGGCCCACGCTCGGGGCCACATCCGAGCCCGAGTTCAAGCCCAAGTTCGAGGCCGCGTCCAGGCCCGAGCTCTGGGCAGCGTTCAGGTCCGGATTCGGGCCCGCGCTCGGGGGCGCGTCCGAAGCCGAATCCAAGCCGACGTCCTGGGCCGCGCTCGAGGCCGAGCCCTGACCCGAGTTCGGGCCCGAGCCCTGAGCCAACCCCTGATCTGAGTTCGGGCCCGAGCCCTGACCCGAGGTCGAGGTCGGGTTCGAGGCCGCGTTCGAGGCGCGCAACGGGCCTGCGTTCAGGCCCGAGTTCAGGCCCGAGTTCGGGCCCGTCCTCGCCGTGCGCTTCGGCTCCGGTGCGGACCCCTGGCCGGTGGCCGGTCCGCTCCCGCTCGTCCCCGACCCGGTCCTCGTGTTCTCCGGGCTCTTCAAACCCCGTAGCGCGTCCGCGCGGACCCAGCGGCGGTGTAGTTCGAGCAGCTCGTCCGGTCTCGCCCGGCAGACGCGGGCCAGTCGTTCGACGGGGGCGTAGTCCGTCGGTACGACCTCGCCGCTGACGTACCGATGCACGGTGGACGCGCTCATGTGCAGACGCTTGCCCAACGCCCCGTAACTGAGCCCGGACCGTTCCTTCAACTCGCGCAGCAGCTCCGCGAAGTCGTCCCCCGCCACCGTTCTCCCTCTCCCCAGATCCCTGGACAGCGTCCCAGGTGGTTGATGTTTCCCCAGGTCAGAGCCGTTCCCGGCGTTCCAGCGTCCCGCATGTTCCCGTACTGCTGGCCCCTGGGACGGATCCTCCCACAAGGTGGTGTCCAAGCAAGCACGGCGCTCCCGCCACCAGGTCGAGCAGCCGGTCCCCAGCACTCCGTACGAAAGGCACTCCCATGTCCGCACGCACCCTCCGCACCGCCCGCACCTCCCGCACCCGTCTGTTCGCGGTCACCGCGCTCTCGATCGCCGCCGCCCTGTCCCTGACCGCGTGCAACGGAAGCGACGAGGACACGAACGGAGCGGGCTCCTCCCCGTCCGTCACCGCCACCTCCACCGCGCAGGGCCAGCAGCCCTCCGACGCCCCGTCCTCGCACGAGGGCAACGGTTCCAGCGGCTCCACCAATGCCCAGGGCTCGACCGGTACCAACGGCGCCAACTCCGCTTCCCGCTCCGGCGGTTCGAAGGGCACCGGCAGCGGCAGCGGCTCGCAGAGCGGTACGGCCTCCGGGAAGATCGGGAAGTGCGGTGCCAAGAGCCTGCGCATCACCGCGGCCGAGCCGCCCCGCCCCATCAACCACCTGCTTCTGACGGCGACCAACACCGGTTCGACCACGTGCATGCTGCCGGCCTACCCCGCGGCGCGCTTCGGCGAGGCGCAGTCGGTGCCGCCGGTGGCCGAGGACACCCAGCCGCAGGCGGTGACGACGCTGGCGCCGGGCGAGTCGGGATACGCGGGGGTCATCCTGTCCAGCGGCGACGGCGAGAACGGCCACACCGTCTCCACGCTGACCATCCCGTTCGACGACGGCTCGATCTCCACGGTGTCCCTGCCCGCCAAGGGCGTCTACGTCGACGACAAGCTCACGGTCTCCTACTGGCAGAGCACCATGACCCCGGCCGTGGACTTCTGACCGGGGGCGGAGTGACCGAGGGCCGTGACCGATCCGGCCGCCCCCGCCGATCCCGCCGACCGTCCAGCCGTTCAGCACCACCGAGGGGCCCGCACCGGGCCCCTCTCCGGTCCACAGGGAGGGACCACCCATGCCCGTACGCAGCGCCCGTACCCAACTGCTCGCCGCCACGGTGCTCGTGGTCGCCGCGACCGCCGCCCTCACGACGGGCTGCCAGAACGGTCAGGGCGTACGCGACGAAGGCCCGTCCGTCGTCTCCAGGTCTCTGGTGACGACGGACGGGCCCTGCGGCGACGGTGTGTCTCAGCGCAGCTTCTGCGCGGCCTCGACGGCCCAATAGGTGAGGATGTTGTTGGCACCGGCCCGCTTGATGCCGGTCAGGGTCTCCAGGATCGCCTGGTCCCGGTCGATCCAGCCCCGCTCGGCGGCGGCCTCGACCATCGAGTACTCACCGGAGATCTGGTACGCGACGACGGGCACGTCCGACGCGTCGGCGACCCGCGCGAGGATGTCGAGGTAAGGCCCGGCGGGCTTCACCATCACCATGTCCGCGCCCTCCTCCAGGTCGAGCGCCAGCTCCCGCAGCGACTCGCGCACGTTGGCGGGGTCCTGCTGGTAGGTCTTGCGGTCACCCCGCAGCGAGGAGCCCACGGCCTCCCGGAAGGGCCCGAAGAAGGCCGAGGAGTACTTCACGGTGTAGGCGAGGATCGAGACGTCCTCGCGCCCGATCTGGTCCAGCGCGTCGCGGATGACGCCGATCTGGCCGTCCATCATCCCGCTCGGGCCCACGATGTGCGCGCCCGCGTCGGCCTGCACCTGCGCCATCTCGGCGTACCGCTCCAGCGTGGCGTCGTTGTCGACCCGGCCGTCGGCGTCGAGGACACCGCAGTGACCGTGGTCGGTGAACTCGTCCAGGCACAGGTCGGACATGACGAGCAGGTCGTCGCCGACCTCGGCCCGTACGTCGCGCAGGGCGACCTGGAGGATCCCGTCCGGGTCGGTGCCCGCCGTACCGGCGCCGTCCTTCTTCGACTCCTCGGGCACGCCGAACAGCATGATCCCGGAGATTCCGGCCTCCACGGCCTCCAGCGCGGCCTTCTTCAGGCTGTCGCGGGTGTGCTGCACGACCCCCGGCATGGCCTCGATCGGCACCGGCTCGCTGACGCCTTCCCGCACGAAGGCGGGGAGGATGAAGTCGGCCGGGTGGAGCCGGGTCTCGGCGACCATACGGCGCATGGCGGGCGTCGTGCGCAGCCGCCGGGGACGGGTACCGGGGAAGGATCCGTACTTCGTCATGCCACCTACGCTACGCCCGCCCCGGGGGTCCTTTTGCCGACGCGACGTCGGACCGGAAACCACCGGTTTCTCCCCCGTGACCTGCGCGGGACCACAGCGGGAAGGGCGCCCCCGCAGACCGGGGACGCCCTTCCTCTTCATGAGCCTCAGGTGCTGGAGCGGCGCCTGCGCGCCCCCGGCCGCCGCTCGCTCGGCCGGGTCACCGGGTCCCCGGCCTCCAGGGCGGCCGTACGCCGCTTGAGGCCGAAGTCCGCGAGCGCCTCCGTCAGCTTGTGGACCGACGGCTCGGGCGCCATGACGTCCACGCGCAGGCCGTGTTCCTCGGCCGTCTTCGCGGTCGCCGGGCCGATACAGGCGATCACCGTCACGTTGTGCGGCTTGCCCGCGATGCCCACGAGGTTCCGGACCGTCGACGACGACGTGAACAGGACCGCGTCGAAGCCACCGCCCTTGATCGCCTCACGGGTCTCGGCCGGCGGCGGCGAGGCGCGCACGGTCCGGTAGGCCGTGACGTCGTCGACCTCCCAGCCCAGCTCGATCAGACCGGCCACCAGGGTCTCCGTGGCGATGTCGGCGCGCGGCAGGAAGACACGGTCGATCGGGTCGAACACCGGGTCGTACGGCGGCCAGTCCTCCAGCAGCCCGGCGGCGGACTGCTCCCCGGAGGGGATCAGGTCCGGCTTCACGCCGAAGGCGATCAGCGCGTTCGCCGTCTGCTCGCCGACCGCGGCCACCTTGATGCCCGCGAAGGCGCGCGCGTCGAGGCCGTACTCCTCGAACTTCTCCCGGACCGCCTTCACCGCGTTGACCGAGGTGAACGCGATCCACTCGTAGCGGCCCGTCACCAGGCCCTTGACCGCCCGCTCCATCTGCTGGGGCGTACGCGGCGGCTCGACGGCGATCGTCGGCACCTCGTGCGGCACAGCCCCGTACGAGCGCAACTGCTCGGAGAGCGAGGCCGCCTGCTCCTTCGTCCGCGGGACGAGGACCTTCCAGCCGAACAGCGGCTTGCTCTCGAACCACGAGAGCTGGTCGCGCCGCGCGGCGGCGGAACGCTCACCGACCACGGCTATCACCGGTCGGCCGCCCTCGGGGGACGGCAGGACCTTCGCCTGCTTCAGCGTCTGCGCGATCGAGCCGAGCGTCGCGAACCACGTGCGCTGCCGGGTCGTCGTACCGGCGACCGTCACCGTCAACGGGGTGTCCGGCTTGCGGCCCGCGGCCACCAGTTCCCCGGCGGCGGCGGCCACCGAGTCCAGCGTCGTGGAGACCACGACCGTGCAGTCGGAGGCGCCGACCTCGGTCCAGCAGCGGTCCGAAGCGGTCCGGGCGTCCAGGAACCGGACGTCCGTGCCGCCCTCGCCCCGCAGCGGCACACCCGCGTACGCGGGCACACCCACGGCGGTGGCGACGCCCGGGACGACCTCGAACGGAATACCCGCCGCGGCGCACGCGAGCATCTCCTCGGCCGCGTACGCGTCGAGGCCGGGGTCCCCGGTCACCGCACGGACGACCCGCCTGCCACCCCGCGCTGCCTCCATGACAAGATGTGCGGCATCCCTCGGCGCAGGGGCAGCGGGAGTCGACTCACCGCCGACAACCGCGAGTTGAGGTGCGCCCGTGCCCGTCGAGGGGGCCGTGTCCGTGTCAAGGACGGCGACGCCGACCTTGGCATGCGTACGCACCACGTCGAGCACATCGTGCTCGCCGACGACAACGTCCGCGTTCGCCAGCGCCTCCACGGCGCGCAGTGTGAGAAGTCCCGGATCCCCGGGTCCGGCACCGAGGAAGGTGACGTGCCCGTGGTCGAGGCCGGCGGGAAGGGTGGTGGGGCTCAATGTGCTCGCTCCCCCATCAGACCGGCCGCGCCCTTGGCGAGCATCTCGGCGGCGAGTTCGCTGCCGAGCGCCATCGCCTGGTCGTGCGACTCGAGCACGGGACCGGTGGTGGACATCTGCACCAGCGCGGAACCGTCGGGCCGGCCGACGACGCCGCGCAGGCGCATTTCCTTGACAGTCTGCCCGTCGGCCAGAGGGTCGGCCAGCGCGCCCACAGGGGCGCTGCAACCGGCCTCCAGGGCGGCGAGCAGGGACCGCTCGGCGGTCACGGCGACCCGGGTGATGGGGTCGTCGAGCTCGGCGAGCGCGGCGATCAGCTCCGCGTTCCGCGCAGCACACTCGATCGCCAGTGCCCCCTGGCCGGGGGCGGGCAGAACGGTGTCGACCGACAGGAAGTCGGTCACCTCCTCGAGACGCCCGAGACGGGTCAGTCCGGCCGCGGCGAGGACCACCGCGTCCAGCTCGCCGCTGCGGACGTATCCGATGCGGGTGTCGACGTTGCCCCGGATCGGGACCGTCTCGATGCTGAGGTCGTGCGTACGGGCGTACGCGTTCAACTGCGCCATGCGGCGCGGCGAGCCGGTGCCTATGCGGGCCCCGCTGGGCAGGTCGGCGAACTTCAGGCCCTCACGCGCCACGATCACGTCGCGCGGGTCCTCGCGCACAGGCACGGCGGCCAGTACGAGGCCCTCCGGCTGCGCGGTCGGCAGGTCCTTGAGGGAGTGCACGGCGAAGTCGACCTCGCCGCGCAGCAGCGCCTCGCGCAGGGCCGCCACGAACACACCGGTGCCGCCGATCTGCGCGAGGTGCTCGCGGGAGATGTCGCCGTACGTCGTGATCTCCACGAGCTCGACGGGCCGTCCGGTCACCCGGGTCACGGCGTCCGCGACCTGACCGGACTGGGCCATGGCCAGCTTGCTGCGCCTGGTCCCCAGCCTCAGTGCCTGCTCACTCATGCTCGCCCTCGGTTCTTGGCGTTCTCGGTGTTCGTGTCGTTCTCGGTGTCCTCGGCCCGGGAGACGGAGGCGACCGTCTCGGGGTCGAGGTCGAACAGGGTGCGCAGCGCGTCCGCGTACCCGGCGCCGCCGGGCTCGGCCGCGAGCTGCTTGATCCGCACGGTCGGCGCGTGCAGCAGCTTGTCCACGACGCGTCGTACGGTCTGCGTGATCTCGGCGTGGTGCTTGGTGTCGAGGTCGGGCAGCCGTCCCTCAAGGCGCGCGATCTCGCTCGCCACCACGTCGGCGGCCATCGTGCGCAGCGCGACGACGGTGGGCGTGATGTGCGCGGCGCGCAGGGCGGCGCCGAACGCGGCGACCTCGTCGGAAACGATGCGTCGTACGAGGTCCACGTCGGCGGCCATCGGCGCGTCGGCGGAGGCGTCGGCCAGCGACTCGATATCGACGAGGCGCGCGCCGGACAGCCGGTGCACGGCCGCGTCGATGTCCCGCGGCATGGCGAGGTCGAGCAGCGCGAGCGCGGGCGCGGGGCGAGGGATCTCGACCGGTTCGGGGCCGCGGCGCTCGGGGACCCGGCCGGTGGCGGCGACGGTCGCGACCAGCGCGTTGATCGCGTCGGTGTCGGCCTCGGGGTCGAGCACGGTGGACCCGGCGGCGGCGCGGTTGCCGCGCGGCTCGACGCCCTTGTCCACCCAGGCGGCGTGCTGCTCCAGCTCGGTGGCCGCCATCCCGGCGACGGCGGCCTCGCCGAGCACCGAGAAGCCGGCGGTGCGCTGCACCGCGGACAGGTCGACCGGGCACTCGTCCTGACCGGCCGGGCTCGCGGGGACGGTCTCGGGGGCACCGCCCGGCGCGGGGAGGAGCGGGGTCACCTGACCCGCCACGCGTCCCTCCAGCGCGGTGGCGACCGCGTCGGCCGTGAGAACCACGCCGGTCGCGCCCGTACAGGACACCGCTACATCGGCCTGGGCCAGCTCGTCCGCGACCCTCTCCATCGGCACGGCGCGCGCCAGCACGTCGGTGTCGTCGGCCTCCGTGAGGATCTGCGCGAGCCGCTCGGCACGCTCGAAGGTGCGGTTGGCGATCACGACCTCGGTGATACCGGCGCGCGCGAGGGTCGCCGCGGCCAGCGAGGACATGGAACCGGCGCCGATCACGAGGGCCCGCTTGCCCCGGGCCCAGGTCTCGACCGTCGTACCGGCGGAGAGCTGCTCCAGGCCGAAGGTCACCAGCGACTGTCCGGCGCGGTCGATGCCCGTCTCGGAGTGGGCGCGCTTGCCGACCCGCAGGGCCTGCTGGAACAGGTCGTTCAGCAGTCGGCCCGCGGTGTGTCGTTCCTGCGCGGCGGCCAGGGAGTTCTTGATCTGGCCGAGGATCTGTCCCTCGCCCACGACCATGGAGTCGAGCCCGCAGGCCAGGGAGAACAGGTGGTGGACGGCCCGGTCCTCGTAGTGCACATAGAGGTACGGGGTCAGCTCGTCGAGGCCGACGCCGCTGTGCTGGGCGAGGAGGGTCGACAGCTCGGCGACACCGGCGTGGAACTTGTCCACGTCGGCGTACAGCTCGATGCGGTTGCAGGTGGCGAGCAGCGCGGCCTCGGTGGCCGGCTCGGCGGCGACCGTGTCCTGGACCAGCTTGGCCTGGGCGTCCGTGGCCAGCGCGGCCCGCTCCAGGACGCTGATCGGAGCGCTGCGGTGGCTCAGCCCGACAACGAGAAGACTCATGCCGGCATCACGGCGGGAACGTCCCCGTCGGGTCCCTTGTCGGTGGACTCCCGGTCAGCGGCGGCGGAGGCCGGCAGCCCGTCGGGCAGCGCTTCCTCGCCCGCCTTGCGCTGCTCGTGGAAGGCGAGGATCTGCAGCTCGATGGAGAGGTCGACCTTGCGCACGTCGACGCCGTCCGGGACGGACAGCACGGTCGGCGCGAAGTTCAGGATGGAGGTCACACCGGCACCCACGAGCCGGTCGCAGACCTGCTGGGCGGCGCCCGCCGGGGTCGCGATGACCCCGATCGACACGCCGTTGCCCTTGATGATCTTCTCGAGGTCGTCCGTGTGCTGGACCGGAATGCCCGCGACCGGCTTCCCGGCCATCGCCGGGTCCGCGTCGATGAGCGCCGCGATCCGGAAGCCACGGGAGGCGAACCCGCCGTAATTGGCCAGCGCCGCGCCGAGGTTACCGATACCGACGATCACAACCGGCCAATCCTGGGTCAGGCCCAGTTCGCGGGAGATCTGGTACACGAGATACTCGACGTCGTAGCCCACGCCGCGGGTCCCGTAGGAACCGAGGTAGGAGAAGTCCTTGCGCAGCTTCGCTGAGTTGACCCCCGCCGCCGCGGCCAGCTCCTCGGAGGAGACCGTGGGGACCGAGCGCTCCGACAACGCGGTCAGTGCTCGGAGGTACAGCGGAAGCCTGGCGACGGTGGCCTCGGGGATTCCTCGGCTGCGGGTCGCCGGTCGGTGAGTTCGGCCAGTTGCCACGGTGCTCCTGCGGGTAGAGCGGGGCTGTAGGCGGTCATACGTCCCCAGACCGCCCCGTCGAAAGCAGGCTATGTCTTTGTGAACGCGTGCACAAAGATGGTGTCCGATTTGCCCGGCCAACGTGACCGGGGTCACGCGCGTTCGGCGCCCTGTTTCGGAACCGGCGCACGCGCACCTGCGTCCCTGTCGTTCTGGGGGCAAAACCGCACACTCTCCTCAACAATCCACGCCCCCGAGACCGATCACCATCGATCCTAAGCGACTTTCGGGCCACTTGGACTGCTCGGTCAGTTCCGCGGCGGCATCGGAACGACCGCTGGAGCGACCGCCGGAGAGGATCTCCGGGTGGCCACCGGGGCGACCCGGAGGCTAGGCGAGGGCCTTGCGCAGGCGGTCCTCGTTCACGCGCCAGAACGTGTGCTGCGCGCCGTCGATCAGGACGACCGGGATCTGCTCCCAGTACTCACGGTGCAGCTCCTCGTCCTGGGTGATGTCCTTCTGCTCCCAGGGGACGCCCAACTCGCCGCAGACCTTCTCGATGACGATCTGTGCGTCATCACACAGATGGCAGCCGGGCTTGCGGATGAGCGTGACGAGATGATCCCGGGCAGCCTGGGCGTTCCGGGCCTTCTGGGCGGGCTCCCGCCGGAAGAGGGGACTCATGTCGGCCATTCTCGCTCGACCGGGCGGAAAGACGCGGGGCCAACCGGCCGCAACCCGCACCCGTCCGGCCCTACCGGGCGACGACGCGGTACGACCCCGGCCCGAGCCCGGAAACGACACGGACACCCAGAGTTCACAGCCCGCGAACCTCTCGGCACCGGACGCGCGGAACGGACTGGCTATGCTCACGGCATGGCCGCTCTCGGATGGCTCACTCCCCGTAGGCGCTCCGCCACGGCGCGGAGCGTGTTGGCAGGCGAGGCCTCTGCGGAGGCAGCGCGCAAGTCCTCACAGGACACCACCTCCCCGGACACCACCCCCCAGGACGCCTCCGCCGAGGAGGCCCCGTTCCCGGTTCTCGGCGACGAGAAGGCCGCCGCGTTCTTCGACCTCGACAACACCGTGATGCAGGGCGCCGCGCTGTTCCACTTCGGCCGCGGCCTGTACAAGAGGCAGTTCTTCGAGACCCGCGAGCTGGCGAAGTTCGCGTGGCAGCAGGCGTGGTTCCGGCTGGCCGGGGTGGAGGACCCCGAGCACATGCAGGACGCGCGCGACTCCGCGCTGTCGATCGTGAAGGGCCATCGCGTCGCCGAGCTGATGTCGATCGGCGAGGAGATCTACGACGAGTACATGGCCGAGCGGATCTGGCCGGGTACGCGCGCGCTGGCCCAGGCGCACCTGGACGCGGGCCAGCGTGTCTGGCTGGTCACGGCCGCGCCCGTCGAGATCGCCACGGTGATCGCCCGCCGTCTGGGCCTGACCGGGGCGCTGGGCACGGTGGCGGAGTCCGTCGAGGGCGTCTACACCGGCAGGCTGGTCGGCGAACCCCTGCACGGCCCGGCCAAGGCGGAGGCCGTCCGCGCGCTGGCGGCGGCGGAGGGCCTGGACCTCGCCCGCTGCGCGGCGTACAGCGACTCCCACAACGACATCCCGATGCTGTCGCTGGTGGGCCACCCCTACGCGATCAACCCGGACGCCAAGCTCCGCAAGCACGCCCGCGCCCACGACTGGCGGCTGCGCGACTACCGCACGGCCCGCAAGGCGGCCAAGGTCGGCCTGCCGGCCGCGGCCGGTGTGGGCGCGGTCGCGGGCGGCACGGCGGCGGCGATCGCCCTGCACCGCCGCCGCCGCTGACACCGCGCCGCGACCGCCCCGGCCGCACGGGGCCACTGGGCCGTTCGGGCTGAATCCGCTGACGGGTCTTCACCCTCCGCACACAACCCCGGACCCCGAGGCCGTGCCTCTCCTGAGCCCCCGTCAACCGCGCCCCGAACACAACACACCCTGCACTCAGACGGAAGACGAACTCTTTCGGTCAACAACCGATCAGTCTGCGGCATTTGAATGGGCGTCAATCGGTTACGGAAGCGACGTAATCGATGATTTGAGCAACTGGGCGTAGTGCCCCCTGTACTAAGCGTTATTCTCCTCAGACGCATTCCGGTACCCCTCCGTCGCCACGACGGGTGAACGGTCCCGCACTGCACGTGATGGAAGCTCTGCCTCTGGGAGTCCCGTGTACCCACACGTCGGGGTTGACACCTCGGGCCTGGCTACGCTGCGCGCAACGGTCCGCGACCTGTTGCGCGGCTTCGTCCCCACCGCGTACGCCGTACCCGCCTTCGCCACCGCCGCACCCGTCGGCCCGTGCTACGCCCTGGCCGACGGCAGCACCACGGTCGGCGGCAGACGGAGCCGCTCCGCCGGTTCCACCGCCACCACGGCCCGCCGCCCGGCCGCCGACAGCGACAGCGCCCGCATGATGGAGCTGGTCGAGCGCGCCCAGGCCGGCGAGGCGGACGCCTTCGGGCGCCTGTACGACCAGTACAGCGACACCGTGTACCGCTACATCTACTACCGGGTGGGCGGCAAGGCGACCGCGGAGGATCTCACCAGCGAGACCTTCCTGCGCGCCCTGCGCCGCATCGGCACCTTCACCTGGCAGGGCCGCGACTTCGGCGCCTGGCTCGTCACCATCGCCCGCAACCTCGTCGCGGACCACTTCAAGTCCAGCCGCTTCCGGCTCGAAGTGACCACCGGGGAGATGCTCGACGCCAACGAGGTCGAGCGCTCGCCCGAGGACTCCGTCCTCGAGTCGCTCTCCAACGCCGCGCTGCTCGAGGCCGTACGACGGCTCAACCCCCAGCAGCAGGAGTGCGTGACGCTCCGCTTCCTCCAGGGTCTGTCCGTCGCCGAGACCGCGCGGGTGATGGGCAAGAACGAGGGCGCGATCAAGACGCTCCAGTACCGCGCCGTCCGCACCCTCGCCCGGCTCCTGCCCGAAGACGCCCGCTGATACCCCGCGCGCCCGCACCCCAGGCGCCCGACACCGCCGCACCGCGCGCGCTCACGCCGCGCCGCCGCGCGCACCCGCATCGAGCCGTCCCGTATCCCCTGCCCCACGCACCTGCGCCGGACCGCCCCCGGTCCGCGTCCGCAGCCACTGAGGGTTCGTCAACTCAGCGCGTATACCCAGTAGTTGATTCCTCACCCCAGCACTCCGCAGTCCGTAACCGAAGTGCCGAGCCGCTCGTTGTGCGGGATACAGGCTCCCTGTGGTCACTCCCCCGCTACCCTCGATCACTCGATCGTGTGGCAGCGATCGGGGCGTGCAACCCTCAGGATCCCCTGGGGAGTCCGACCGTCATGACGAGAGGAGGTGCCGCCAGTGATCGCGAACGTATCGGCGCACCGGCGGGCGAACGCCTTCGCCCAGGCTCTGGAGGACCAGTCCGACGACCGGGGCACGGCGGCCGAGTGGTCCGCGGGGCCGGATCCGGCCCCGGCCGCCGCGGAACGGACCGACCAGACCCCCCTGTTGGGCCTCGCGACCCGGCTCGGCGAACTGCCCAAACCGGCGCTCAGCCCCGAGGTCAAGGTCGCCCAGCGCGCGCGGCTGGTGGCCGCGATGGAGGCCATGCTCCAGGAGGGCACGGCCGCGGGCGGCGAGGCGGCAGGACCGTCGGTGCCCCAGCAGCGGCCCCACCGGGGCCGGGGCGCCCATCGGGCGAGCCCGCTCGGGAAGTTGCGGCCCCGTACCCGGCTCACCAAAGGCCTGGCCGCGGGCGGGCTCAGCGTGGGGGTGGCCGCCGCCTCCTTCGGCGGTGTGGCCGCCGCCAGCTCCGACGCCCTGCCCGGTGACACGCTCTACGGCCTCAAACGCGGCATCGAGGACGTCAAGCTCGGCATGGCCGACGGCGACAACGCGCGAGGACGGGTCTATCTGGACCAGGCGTCCACGCGGCTCAGCGAAGCCCGCAGGCTGATGGAGCGCGATCGCGGCGGTCAGCTCGACCACGAGTCCATCGGCGAGATCCGCCGCACGCTCTCCGGCATGCAGCGCGACGCCTCCGAGGGCCACCGCCTGCTGCACGACGCCTACAAGCGGGACGGCTCCCTCGCCCCCATCCAGGCCCTCTCCACGTTCTCCGCGTCCCACCGCGAGGCCTGGGGCGCCCTGCGCGACCGGCTGCCCGTCCAGCTCGGTGACGTCAGTCAGCAGGTCTCGTCGGTGTTCGACGCCATAGACCAAGAGGTCGCCCCGCTCCAGTCGCTGCTGCCGCGGCCCTCGTCGCAGCGCAGCCCCGGGCGGCAGCAGGGCTCCGACAGCAAGCCCACCGCCCCCGTCGGCTCCACCGGCGCGGACAGCCCGACGCCCAGCGCCACCGGCGGCAGCCCCACCGGCGGCCACGTCAGCGGCGAACCCGAGCCGTCCTCGTCCACCAGCGGCGACGGCGGTCTGCTCGGCGGTGGCACGGGCGGCCTGCTGGACCCGCCGAAGGACACCACCGGCGGCAGCACGCCGTCACCGAGCAAGAGCACCGCGCCCGACCCGCAGGTGACCCTGCCCCCGCTGCTCCCCGGCCTGCTGCCGGGCCTGGGCATCAACAGCGAGGACAACAGGTAGGGCTCGTACGAGGACGGGGCGCCCCCAGGCGAAAGGGGGCGCCCCGTCCTCGTACGACATCGCGGAGACCGGCTCAGAAGAAGGCCGCTCAGAAGAAGACCGATCTGCGCTGCACCAGCAGCTTGTACAGCGTGTGCTGGATCTGCTCGCGGACCTGGTCCGTCAGATTGAACATCAGCATCGGATCCTCGGCGGCCTCCGGCGGATAGCTCTCCGTGTGGATCGGCTCGCCGAACTGGATCGTCCACTTCGTCGGCAGCGGCACCGCCCCCAGCGGGCCCAGCCACGGGAACGTCGGCGTGATCGGGAAGTACGGGAAGCCCAGCACCCGGGCCACGGTCTTCGCGTTGCCGATCATCGGGTAGATCTCCTCGGCCCCGACGATCGAGCACGGCACGATCGGCGTCCCGGCGCGCAGGGCCGTGGACACGAAGCCGCCACGCCCGAACCGCTGGAGCTTGTAGCGCTCGCTGAACGGCTTGCCGATGCCCTTGAAGCCCTCCGGCATCACCCCGACCAGTTCGCCGCGCTCCAGCAGCCGCTGGGCGTCCTCCGCGCACGCCAGGGTGTGACCGGCCTTGCGGGCCAGTTCGTTGACCACCGGCAGCACGAAGACCAGGTCCGCGGCGAGCAGCCGGAGATGGCGCTCGGCCGGGTGGTGGTCGTGCACGGCGACCTGGAGCATCAGGCCGTCCAGCGGCAGCGTCCCGGAGTGGTTGGCGACGATCAGCGCCCCGCCCTTGGCCGGGATGTTCTCGACGCCCTTCACCTCGACCCGGAAGTACTTCTCGTACAACGGCCGCAGCAACGACATCAGAACGTGGTCGGTCAACTCCTCGTCGTAGCCGAAGTCGTCGACCTCGTAGTCGCCCGTGAGCCGTCGGCGCAGGAACGCCAGGCCCTCGGCGACGCGCCGCTCCACGCCCGACTCCCGCGGGCGCACCGGCGGCTTCTTCTCGCCTGTCACACCCCCATCATCCTGCGGGGCCGCCCCGCCGCGCAGCGGCTGGACCTCACGGACCGCCGCAGGCTCGCCCGAGCGCCGGCTCCCCGCGCTCCGGCGCCGCTGCGACCGCTGCGCGGCAGCCCCGCGGGACCGGTCGTCGTCGAACGGAATGACCTTGGCGTCCGCCATCGTTGCTGCGCTCCTCAGTTGGCGCTCTGCGTCGGGGGGTGGCCACCGCCCAGGGCGGGCAGCCCGGCGATCCGGTCGACGGCTGCCGCGAGGGCCTCCGGGGGCAGCAGTCCGGGGCCGCGGCTGCGCGCGAAGTCCGCGAAGGTCTCCGCGGTCGTGTAGGCCGGCTCGAAGCCGAGAGTCTCGCGCATCTGGTCCGTCGACACGACCCGGCCGTGGGTGAGCAGCCGGATCTGCTCGGGCGAGAAGTCCGTCATGCCCACGCTGCGCACCGCCGAGCCCACCCAGGTCACCGCGGGCAGCAGCAGCGGCACGGTGGGCCGCCCGAGCCGCCGCGCGCACTGCGACAGCAGCAGCACCCCCTCGCCCGCGACGTTGAACGTGCCACTGTTGAGCGTGCCCCGCCGCGGCTCGTGCGAGGCGATCCGCAGCACGTCGATGACGTCGTCCTCGTGCACGAACTGCAACCGCGGGTCGTAGCCGAAGACGGTGGGCAGGACCGGCAGCGAGAAGTACGAGGCGAGCGGCGAATCGGCGTCCGGACCAAGGATGTTGGCGAAGCGCAGCACACAGACGGCGACATCGGGCCGCCGCCGCGCGAACCCCCGTACATAGCCCTCGACCTCGACGGTGTCCTTGGCGAAGCCGCCGCTGGGCAGGGACTTGGGCGGGGTCGTCTCGGTGAACACCGCCGGGTCGCGGGGCGCGGATCCGTACACGTTCGTACTGGACTTCACGACGAGCCGTGCGACGGTCGGGGACTTCTGGCAGGCGCCCAGCAACTGCATGGTGCCGATGACGTTGGTCTCCTTGACCGTGGCCCGGCTGCCGCTGCCCAGCGGGGTGCCGGTCACGTCCATGTGGACGACCGTGTCGACGGAGTGCTCGGCGAGCACCCGGGCGATGGCGGGCCGGCGGATGTCGGCCCGGACGAACTCGGCGCCGCCCAGGCCGTGCTCGGGCTCGACCACGTCCACGCCGATGACCCGGTCGACCTCGGGGTCGTGCTGGATCCGTCGTACGAACCGGCCCCCGAGTCGACGGGCCACCCCGGTCACGAGCACGACCTGCCCCAAGATCAGCGCCTCTCTTCCCGTCCTGGCACACCGCTTCCGCACGGGCGCGGCCCTGCCGTGTACCCCGTGTGCGGCCAACTTAGCGGGTCGGTGTCGCGCGGGGACGACAGCCCGATGGCGGACGTACAGAGCAAGCCATTTGCCTCATCGGCGCGGGCCGCCGGAAACGCCCATGGCCCCCCACCGGTGGTGGGGGGCCATGGTGTGCGCTGCGCGCAACGAGCAAGGATGCCCCTCGCGGGGCAGTGCCTTACTTCTTGTTGCGACGCTGAACGCGCGTGCGCTTGAGCAGCTTGCGGTGCTTCTTCTTGGCCATCCGCTTGCGCCGCTTCTTGATAACAGAGCCCACGACTACCCTCGCTCACTTCTCATCACTCGGTGCTGGGCGCCATGGGCCCACACGACCTACGAGGGGCTAGCCTACCCGCCCGAGCGCTGAGGTTGTAATCGAGGTGATCCGGGGGGCCGAGAACGGCCCCGCCGGGCCCGCCGTCAGGCCGTCTCCACCCCCACATAGCTCTCGCGGAGGTACTCGTGAACCGCTTGCTCCGGCACCCGGAAGGACCTCCCCACCCGGATCGCCGGCAGATGACCGCTGTGCACCAACCGGTACACGGTCATCTTCGACACGCGCATCACCGAGGCGACTTCCGCCACGGTCAGGAACTGAACCTCGTTCAGAGGCCTCTCGCCAGCAGCAGCCATGACACACCTGAACCTTCCGCACTCGACGGCCACCGGCTTCCCCTTCCGGTGACTCTTCGTCGTTGCGTGCTCACTCCCCAGACTAGGGGCGGGTGATGCAAGTGGGGAAGAGGGGATGGCATCCGCGGCCTACTGTGACAGACACGCTCGATTGAGTACATAGCGAGTAAGCGGTCCGTAGTAAGCAGACCGCACAGCGTCATCAAGCGGAACGACGACGGACACCCGCCCCTCTGCCTCCCCGACGAAGAGCGCGGGATCGTCCGTATCGGCGAGACCGATCGTCTCGAACCCGAGCTGACCTGCCCCGCAGACCCATCCGTGGTCCCCGATGACCAGCCGTGGAAGCGGCCCTCCGGCCTCCGCCGCGGCGGCCAGCACACTGCGAACCGGGAGCGGTGAGTGCGTATGTGCGCCGGGCTCACAACCGGCGGCTTCACGCCCCGGTTTGCGCACGAATGCGACTCCTCGTACGTAATCGAGAGCGTAGGTACGTAGACCGAACCGGGTCGTTATGTCGATACAGCGACCATGCGCTGGGGTGAGGACAGTACATCCAGCCGTCGACAAAGCGTCCGCGAGTGCGGCGTAGAAGCCGAGCAATCGGTGCGGATGGCCGGTGCCCAGCAGGACCGGGGAGCCGTCCCGCGCGGCTCTGCCGATCCGCTCGGCGAAGGCGTCGAGGCCCTCCAGCGTACGCTCGGGGTCGATCATGTCCCGGCCGGCCGTATGCCGGGGATCGGGCGAGACCCCGCACTTGTCCGCCATCAACGCGATCACATCCCGCTGCCCCCACGTCCATTCGGGATCGAGTCCGATCAGGACCCGGGGGTCGCGGGCGGCGAAGAGCCGATAGCTGCGCAGGCTCTTCTCGCGCGAAGTGGCCACGGGCCCGGCCAGCTTGGCGGCCAGCAGATGCGCACGCAGCGCTCCGGAGCTCAACACGTCCGCGATGCTGGCCCAGTTGCCGAGGCAGGGTGGGCAAAATGCGGGAAGCGCCCCACAGTTGGCGTAATCGTGCGATCCTGCGCGGCGGCCGGGACGGCAAGCGTGGGCGGGTGATGGGGCGTTCGCGACAGGGGTCGCGACAGGGCTCAGGCCAGCAGCCCGCGCAGCGGGAACGTCGCCTTGCGGGTGGCGATCACCGCCTGGTCCAGCCGGTCCGCCGGGTCGTACCCCGCCTGCCAGTCCGCGTAGGGCACCGGCCAGCGGCCGTCCGTCATCCGCGCGGGCGCCAACTGCCGGGTCCGCGCGTACACTTCCTGCCGCCAGCTCTCGGGGATCACGGTCTCCGGGGCGACCGGCCGCCCGGCCGCGATGGCCACCAGATGCGTCCAGGAGCGCGGTACGACGTCCACGACCGCGTACCCGCCGCCGCCCAGCGCGACCCAACGGCCGTCCGCGTACGCGTGCGCGAGGTCGTGACAGGCGCTCTGCACGGCCCGCTGCGCGTCCAGCGAGACGGCGAGATGCGCGAGCGGATCCTCGACATGGGTGTCGGCGCCGTGCTGGGTGACCAGCACCTGTGGCCGGAAGTCGGCGAGCAGCTCCGGCACGACGGCGTGGAAGGCCCGCACCCACCCGGTGTCCGCGGTCCCGGCCGGCAGCGCCAGGTTCACGGCGCTGCCCTCCGCGTTCGGGGCGCCCGTCTCCTGCGGCCACCCGGTCTGCGGGAAGAGGGTGCGCGGATGTTCGTGCAGCGAGACGGTGAGGACCCGCGGGTCCTCCCAGAACGCGGCCTGCACCCCGTCCCCGTGGTGGACGTCCACATCCACGTACGCCACGCGCTGCGCGCCCAGTTCCAGCAGCCGGGCGATGGCGAGCGCGGCGTCGTTGTAGACACAGAACCCGGAGGCCGCGCCCGGCATCGCGTGGTGCAGCCCTCCGGCGAAGTTCACGGCGTGCAGGGCGTCCCCGCGCCACACCGCCTCGGCCGCCGCCACCGACTGCCCGGCGATCAGCGCCGACACCTCGTGCATCCCGGCGAAGGCGGGGTCGTCCACCGTCCCGAGTCCGTACGCCACATCGGCGCCCGCCGGGTCGGCGGAGGCGGCCTTCACGGCCTGGACGTAGTCCTCGCGGTGCACGAGCCGCAGCGTGGAGTCACCGGCGGGCTTGGCCGCGACCACCTCGATATGCCGGTCCAGGCCGAGGGCGTCGACGAGCCTCCTGGTCAGCGCGAGCCGCACCGGGTCCATGGGATGGTCCGGACCGAAGTCATATCCCGTTACCGCCTCGTCCCACATCAGTTGCGCGCGACCGCTCATGGTCGTCACCGTAGCGGTCCGCGCCCGGCGCGAACGAGCGGACGTGGACCAGAGTCACCAGGACCAGTGCCATCGGTACGAGCATGGCGCCCCGGTAGCTCCAGGCGTCCCCGAGCGCCCCGACCAGGGGCGAACCGACCAGGAACCCGACGTAGTTGAAGATGTTGAGGCGCGCGACGGCCGCGTCCGACGCCTCGGGGAACAGCCGCCCCGCCGCCGCGAAGGTCTGCGGGACGAGCACGCACAGTCCAAGACCCAGCAGGGTGAACCCGAGCATCCCGGCCCAGACCGCGGGCGCGCCGGCCACCACGGCGAACCCGGCCGCCGCCACCAGCGTCCCGAGCCGTACGACAGCCGCGGCCCCGAACCGCCGCACCCCGACGTCCCCGAGGGACCGTCCGAGCAGCGTGGTGACCATATAGATGTTGTACGGAACGGTCGCGAGCTGTTCCGAGCTCCCGAGGGTGTCCTGAAGGTACTTGGCGCTCCAGTTGGAGACGGTCGAGTCCCCGATGTACGCGAAGGTCATCACCAGGCACAGCGGCAGCAGCAGCCGGAACACCACCGGGCGGGCCGTCGCCTCCTGGGCGTCCGCCGCGGGCGTGCCTCCGTCGACGTACCAGCGGCTGCCGACGAAGGTGGCGGGCAGCAGGACGGCGACGACCGGCAGATACGAGACCCACAGCGCGAGATGCCAGTGCGCCCCCGCCCACGCGAGCGAGGCGCCCACGATCCCGCCGAGGCTGTACGCGGCGTGGAAGCCGAGCATGATGCTGCGCCCGTAGGACCGCTGGAGGCTCACCCCGAGCATGTTCATGGAGGCGTCCAGCGCCCCTACGGCCAGCCCGAACACGCCCAGCGCGAGCGCCAGTTCGGCCATCCGGCCACCGGCCCCGACGCCGAGCAGGGCGAGCAGTACGACGGGCTGCGACCAGCGCAGCAGCCGACTGGGCCGTACCCGCCGGACGAGCTGCTCGGCACCGACGCTGCCGACGCCCGCGAGGATCGGCACAGCGGCGAGGACGACGGGCAGCAGGGTGTCGGAGAGCCCGTACTGGCGCTGGACGGCCGGGATACGGGTCACCAGCAGAGCGAAGGTGGCTCCCTGGGCGAAGAAGCTGAACGCCAGGAGGGCTCTGCCACGCCGCAGCACATCTGTCATGGCGGGAGCGTAGGGCCCAGGGCTACCAGCGGGTAGACCCGCGAAGATGATTTCTGTTCAGCTTTACCTGGGCGACGACGACAGTCGGGCCCGGAAACTGGTCCGTAAACGCAGGAAACCCCGCACCAAAAGGTGCGGGGTTTCCTCAATATTAGTTCGGCGGCGTCCTACTCTCCCACAGGATCCCCCCTGCAGTACCATCGGCGCTGTAAGGCTTAGCTTCCGGGTTCGGAATGTAACCGGGCGTTTCCCTTACGCTATAACCACCGAAACACTAT
>NZ_JBVJNF010000012.1:0-234186 GCF_055583785.1 Streptomyces sp. NPDC104371 | reverse complement strand
GGGAGCGACGCGACGACATCCACGAAGCCTTCCTCGGCCTCGCGACCTGCCTGATCACCTACCGCCACGTCCGACGCCTTTGTTAGGACCTCTAAACGACGGCTCCTACCGTGACCCGGCCGCCGCCCGCGTGAAGTTCGCAGAGGTGGCGGAGTCCTGGCTGGCAGCGCAGCTTCATCTCAAGCGCTCAACCAGGGCTCGCTATCGCGGTGTTCTCGACGTCCACGTGATCCCCAAGTGGGGCACCACCCCGCTGGACCGCATCCACTTCGAGGACATCGCGGAGTGGCTCGCGGATCTGCTGTCCGGCGAGGCGACCGGCGGCAGGAAGCTCAGCCCCCTGTCGGTCCGCAAGGCGTACGTCGTCCTCAGTCGTGTTCTGGGCTACGCGGTCAAGGCTCGTCGTCTGGCGGTCAACCCCGCCGTCGGCGTGCCCCTGCCGAAGGCGATGCCGGCGGACCACGTGTACCTCGACGACATGCAGGTCGACGCCTTGGCCAACGCGTCAGGCGCCTACCGGGTGTTCATCTTGCTGCTGGCCTATACCGGCCTGCGCTGGGGCGAGGCGTCCGCGCTGAAGGTGGGGCGCGTCGACCTGGACGCCTGCCGGGCCCATATCGTCGAGGCGTACGCCGAGGACAACGGCAAGCTCTACCTCGACACCCCCAAGAACCACGAGCGTCGGACCGTACCGATCCCGCGCTTCCTGGCAGAGGAGTTGAAGCCCCACACCCAGAGGCGGGGAGACGAGGAGTTGCTCTTCACCGCGCCTCAAGGTGGCCCCCTGCGAGCGCGCAACTTCCGGCAGCGGTTCTTCGCCCCGGCGGTAGTGAAGGCCGGGCTGGGGCACCTCAAGGTCACCCCGCACAAGCTGCGTCACACAGCGGCCTCGCTCGCCATTGCCAGTGGCGCGGACGTCAACGTCGTACAGACGATGCTGGGCCACAAGTCCGCGACGCTGACCCTGGACACGTACGGGCACCTCTTCCCGGACCGCCTGGACGAGGTCTCGGAGAAGATGCACAAGCGCCGTGCCAAGCAGCTCGCCAAGGCGAAGGCCAGGCTTGAGAAAGCGGACCGGAAGGCCCGCGAGGCTGCCGAGGCGGTGGCTTCCCTGGAGGAAGACGCCGTGTGATGTGTGCCTGATCCGTGCCGGGGAGCCGTAACCGAAGGGGCCGCCCCACCGCGCCGGGGCGGTGGGGCGGCCCCTTGTGTTTCCTTCGGATCAGGTCAGCCGCGGTCGGCGACTTTCCTCCCGGGCCCGGTCGATCGCAGCAGCGGCCGCATCCCCGGCCAGTTGCTCGATCTCCTCGGGCACCTCCCGCTCGTCGAGGACGAAGAGCCTTCCACCGACGAGGTGCGTGGTCGTCTTCCAGCCGAGACGCCGTCCCGCCTCCCTGGCGGCATACCGGACGTCCTTGAGCTCGCCCATCTCCGCGAGGTCGTTTGTGCCGAGGAGCAGCTGCCCGTAATAGCCCTCGTACTCCGGCTTCAGAGCGCTCTGCATCAGCGACTCAAGCCGCTCGACCAGCTTCTCGTACCGGCGTCGGGCCAACTCGTCGTTTGCGGGCATCTCGCACAGCTCCCCACGCTCTGCCCGCAGCCGCCATGTGTGCCATATGTGTGCTGCAAGCGCAGGAGCCCTCCCGTCCGCTGGACGGAAGGGCTCCTGACCTGGTGTTTTGCTGTGCCCCCGGCAGGATTCGAACCTGCGACACCCGCTTTAGGAGAGCGGTGCTCTATCCCCTGAGCTACGAAGGCGGGGATCTGTCGGGAAGTGTGATTCCCGGCAGGGTGGTGGTGATGTGGTCCGCGAGGACTGCGTCACCGCGGACAGTGTAGCGGGTGGCCTGGTGGGGGCAGGTGGCTTGCGGGTGGTCGGGTGTCTGGGCTGGTCAGGTGGGGCGGCGGGCTCGGCCTGGTCTGTGGTTGGGCTCCGGGGGCAGGGCTCGGTTGCGCGGGAACGTGGTGGGGTGGCCAGGGCGGTGTTCATGCGTCGGGGTGACGCGGTGTCGCCAGTCGTACCCGTCGCCGTAGAAGGTGCCACGGAACATCATTGCGCCCGCCCGCACCCGCTTCGGGACGAACTCGCCCTCGTCCTGACCCGGCGCGCGGTAACGCAAGAACCCCATCCCGTAGTTCACGGGATGGGGTTCAGTCGAGCGCCGGGCAGGCCTTGCACCTGCACCTCCCCGCAGGAAGCGGGGCGTCTTTCCTTGGACCACCGACGCATCACCAGGTTCCGGGAGTTCCCGTGACCTCGTGATCATGAGTCTATGTCATACCGGCGGATGATCCAACTCGCGTGCCACCCAAGCGACATCGGCGATCTCCAGCGCCGCCGTCCCCTCCGTGTAGAGCATGAACGGCACGTCCACATGGCCCAGGTCCATACCGGCCGCCGCCAGGTCGGTGAGGGGGACCGACACCTGCGTCCATTCCCGCTCCGTCGCCTCGCGCAGCCTCGGTGCCAGGTCCACGCCGGGCTGGGCGGGGTAGTCGTCGTGGCAGGCCAGGAGCAAAGGGGCTGAGGGTTGCTCCAACACGCGGGCGAGGAAGCTTACTTGGGCCTCGGCGGCCAGGTGGCCGCGGAGGTCCGCCGGGGTGCCGGTGGGCGACTCCGCGTAGAAGAAGGCCGGGTACCCCTTGAAGCGCAGGCGCAGCCCGGTGCCGCCGCCGGGGGCGGGTACGGGGTCGGAGTCCAGGATGAGCAGCCGCGTCGGGGCGGTCAGCGGGATGTCCTCCCGGGACCAGGTGTTGTGACCGCCGAGCCGCAGCCGGTACGGGGTGCCCTGCGCGTCCAGGACACGGAGGGGGTCGGTCGCCGGGGGCGGGGGTGGGGTCGCGCGGGGCTCGTCGAGCGGCAGGGGGTCCGTCGGCGGGGCCGGGTCGTGTACGGACAGGCCGTGGCCGACCGGGAAGAGCGGGGTCCGGCGGCCCTCGGGCACGGTCTCCTCGGCGGGCACCCGGTAGCCGGGCAGATGAGGCGGGATCCGGTTGACGGCGGCGGAGTCGCGGGTCCGCGGCCAGGAGGACGGCAGACGGCCCTGGAAGTCGTACGCGGGCGTGCCGTCCGGCCCGGCGAACAGCACGTCGGTGATGCCCTCGGCGTACGGTCCGGGCAGCCAGGCGACGACGAACGCCCGGGAGAGGTTGATCTCCTCCGTGCTGTACAGCGGGCGGCCGGTGAGGAAGACGGAGACGGTGGGCAGTCGGGCCGCGTCCAGGCGGCGCAGCACCTCGAGGTCGCGGGCGTACGAGAGCTTCAGGTCGGCGTAGCCGAGGGAGCGCCAGGGCTTGAGGGTGCCCCGCATCTCCGCGTAGGAGTCCTCGCCGAGGGCGACGAGGGCCACGTCGAAGTCGGCGGGGTCGGCGTGCTCCAGCGCCGGATCGACCGTGCAGCGCCCGGCACCGACCACGGAGCGGACCGCGTCCGCCAGCGTGCTGCCGTCCGGCAGATCGGCGCGGTCCACGTCGTCGCCCTGCCAGGTCAGGGTCCAACCGCCGCACTGCTTGCTCAGATCGTCGGCGGCGCTGCCGGTGACCAGCACTCGGGCCGTACGGGACAGCGGCAGCAGGCCGGGGGTGTTCTTGAGCAGCACCAGCGACGTACGGGCGGCCTCGCGCGAGAGCGCCCGGTGCTCGGCGCACCCCACCACCCGCGCCCCGGCGCGGGCGAGCGCACGGTCCCGCGGACGGGGCCGCTCCCACAGCCCGGCGCGCATCTTCACCCGCAGCACGCGCGAGACCGCGTCGTCGACACGGCTCATCGGGATGACTCCGTCGCGTACGTACGCCACCGTCGTGCGGTACGCGCTCTGCCAGGCCTCGCGGCCCGCGATCATCAGCACGTCCAGGCCCGCGTTGATCGCGTAACCGGCGTCCCCGGCGGAGCAGCCCGCGACCTCCGCGTGCGCGTCCCAGTCGCTGATGACGACGCCGTCGAAGCCGAGGGCGTCCTTGAGCACGTCGGTCAGCAGATAGCGGCTGCCGTGCACCTTGTCGTTGTACGGCTCGGCGCGCCCGGGGGTGTGGTCGTAGTTGGCGGGGTTCGCCCAACTGCTGAAGGAGACCATCACGCTCTGCGCGCCCGCCTCGATACCGGCCAGGAAGCCCTGGGCGTGGATGTCCCTGAGCACATCCTCCGAGCAGCGGGCCGTGCCCCGGTCGCCGCCGTTCTCTGTGCCGCCGTCGGCGATCCAGTGCTTGAGCGTGGCCAGTACATGTCCGCCCGCGCGCAGTGCGGTGGCGTCGCCCTGGAGGCCCTCGACCATGGCCCGCCCGTAGGCGTGCACCAGCGTCGGGTCCTCGCCGTAGCCCTCGTAGTAGCGGCCCCAGCGGCGGTCGCGCGGGGTGGTGACCGTGGGGGCGAAGATCCAGTCCATGCCGGTCGCGGCGACCTCGCGGCTGGTGGCCGCGCCGATGCGGCGCACCAGGTCGGGGTCCCCGGCCGCGCCGAGGCCGATGTTGTGCGGGAAGACGGTGGCGCCGTGGACGTTGTTGTGCCCGTGCACCGCGTCGGTGGCCCACATGAACGGGATCCGGAAGGGCCGCCCCCGCCAGCACTCCTCCGCCGCCGCCCAGAAGCGGTCCACGGTGTCCACCCAGTCCCGTACGCTCGCATGGCGCTTGCCGCCGGGCCAGATACCGGCGCCGTTGAGCGCGGAGCCGATGCGGTAGTCGCGTACGTCGTCGGGGGTCAGCTCGGCCAGCTCGGGCTGGATCATCTGGCCGACCTTCTCCTCCAGCGTCAACTGCCCGAGGATCTCCGCCACTTGGCGCTCCAGCTCGGCGTCGCGGGGGATCGCCGAGGCGAGCCGGGGCCACCGGGTCAGCGGGCGCAGCGCCGGGAGCCCGGTGGCCCCGGGCCCCTCGCCGCCGTCCGTCGAGGACGGCACGGTCGTGGTCACTTCGTCACTCCCCTTCCTGAGGGTCCGCGGTGCCGGGTCCGCCGACCGGCCCGGTGGTCCAGAACTCCTCCGTCCGCGCGGCGAACACCCGCTCCTGGAACGGCAGTGGGACGACCGGCCGGGTCTGGCCCGGGGCGTAAGCTCGACCTGGGTGCGGTGCTCGCGGAACGCGGCGTGCTTGCGCGACCGGTACGCGTCGATGTCGACGGACACGAGCCGCTCGGTCTCCGCGCCCGGACGGGTCGCCGGGTCGCGGTTGACGAAGCCGAACTCCTCCTCGGTGCGCTCGTCCCACACCACGTACCGGTAGACGGTCGGCGCGAGGCCGAGTTCGGCCAGGCAGGACACCACGGTCTCGCCGGTCAGCCGGTGGTCGGCGTTGAGTTCCCGTACCTCGTGGGGGATGTACACCTGGGCGACCGTCCGGTGCTCGCGCAGCACGGACAGGACGTCCTCGCGGAACGGGCCGAGGTGGTCGGCGAGTTGAGTGTCGGGGTAGTCCAGGAACCGTGCCGCCTCCTTGTCGAGGCCCAGCGCCACGGCCGCCGAGCGCGCCTCCTCGCGGCGGATCAGGCGCAGTTCGGCGGGTGCCGGGTCGGTGTGGATGCCCAGCACCGCCGAGTGGGACATCGCGCCGTCGGTGGCGAACACCACCTCCACCCGGGCGCCCTCGGCCACGAGCCGGGCGACGGTGCCGCCGCAGGCGATCACCTCGTCGTCGGGGTGCGGCGAGAAGACCAGCACCCGGGGTGGTTCGCGCCGCGCCTCGCGGTCCTTCCAGTTCCACATGCCGAGCAGCGGTGGGGTCATGACCGCACACCCCCCTGTGCCTCGGCGTCTCTGTCGTCGATGGGCCGGGTCACGGTGCCGAACCGATCGGTGACCTCGCCGTCGGCCAGCCCCCGGGAGCGCAGGATGTCCTCGATCTCGTGGAAGTGGTGGTCCGGCACCAGACGGGCGACCGGGGTGTCGTACTTCTCCGCGAAGTAGCGGTAGTTGGCCGCGGCCGAGCGCATGTTGTCCTCGTAGCTCTTCGGATGCGGGACGTGGATCGCGGCCGCGTCGCGGCGCAGTACGAAGCGGGCGCCCGCCTCGCGCAGCCGGTAGCCGAGGTCGACGTCCTCCGCTCCCCAGGAGCGGTACGCCTCGTCGAACCCGCCGGTCTCGCGCAGCAGTTCGGTGGACGCCGACGCGTTGCAGGTCCACCACATCAGCCAGGGCGCCGTCAGGGCGTCGAGGTCCTCGCCGTAGCGCGCGTAGTAGTCCTCGCGGATGTCCGGCCAGCGCTGCCCCGTGCTGAACTCGGCGAAGGAGGCGTCCGGGTCGGCGAAGTCGAGGGACTTGGTGATCTCGTCGCCGTCCTCGTTGCCCTCGTTGAAACAGAGCACGTACCCGATGACCGCCGCGGGCGTGGACGTCTGCCGGTGTGCGGCCAGGTGCGCGGCGAGCGCGCCGGACCGCAGGATCACGCCGGAGTCCACGAACACGCAGACCCTGGAACGGGCGTAGGCGATACCGGCGTTGCGGGCCTTCGCGACGCGGTACCCCTCGTCCTCCTGGAAGAGGTGGCGGATGTCGAGCCGGTCGCGGTACTCGGCGACGAGCTGTGCGGTGTCGTCGGTGGAACCGTCGTCCGAGACGATCACTTCGAAGCTGTCATGGGCGGCGAGCCGCTGGCGGCACAGCGAGTCCAGGGTGTGCCGCAGCAGGGCTGACCGGTTGTAGGTGGGTACGACGACGGTGCAGGCCGGCGGAATGGTCACACGGTGCTCCCTTCGGGAGGTTCGGTCCGGGCGGTGAGATCGGCGGGGCGGTGCACGGGGAGGGCGCGCAGGAACAGCGAGAGCAGCCCGGCCAGCGCGGTCAGCCCGGCGCACACCCAGAAGACCTGGGTGTAGCCGGTCCAGGTGGCCACCGTGCCGACGGCCAGGCCGCCCAGGAACATGCCGGCCTTGAAGGCGCTGGAGTACAGGGCCGAGGCGGTGCCGAAGCGGCCGGGCAGGCTGTCCTGAAGCATGACGACGGGGATGTTCATGGCCACCGCGGCCCAGGCGGCGTTGAGGAGTTGGAGGGCGAGCAGCGCCGACCGGCTGTGGGTGAGGGGGAGGAGGGCGAAGAACAGGGTGGCGCAGACCGTGGCCGCGCACATCAGCCGCTGCTTGCCGAGCCGGTCCGCCCAGACCCCGACCAGCACCATCAGCGGGATCTCCAGCGCGGCGCTCACCCCGAGCAGCAGACCGGCGAACTTCGCGCTCATCCCCAGCTCTTGGGTGACGTGGAGGGGAAGGCTGATCTGGTACATCATGTTGGCGCCGAGCAGCAGGACGACGGCTCCGAGCAGCAGCGCGGTGCGCCGTCCGACGCCCGCGAACATGTTCAGCAGCCCGGGAGACGGCTCATCGTCCGGTCCCTCGACCGGCGTCCCGTCCGGTTCGGTCGTCCTCGGGCCGCCGGGGTCGGGCAGCCCCCACCGGCACAGCGCCGCCGCCAGCAGGGACAGCGCGGCCGTCGCCGCGTACAGCGCGGTGAACGACCAGCGGGCGATCGTCCAGAAGGCGAGCGGTGGGCCCACCACCCAGGCCAGCGAGGTGACCGAGCGCAGGAAGCCGTTGAAGAACGGGGCGTCCACGCCGCGCGCGTCGGCCAACTCACGGGTGTACGCGAAGAGTTGGCCGAAGCACGCGCCGCCGAGACCGAAGCAGACCATGCCCGACAGCAGCAGCAGGTAGTAGTCGCGCAGGAACGTGTAGCACAGGGCCCCGGTCGCGTTGAGCAGCGCGGTGAGCACCAGGACGGTGCGGCGGTTGGCCAGCCGGTCGGACACCGCGCCCACCACCACGTCCGTACCGATCTCCGCGATCGACCGGGCGGCGAAGAACAGGCCGACCATCAACGGGGTGGCGGCGACGGCCTCGTTCAGGAAGATGCTGGTGGTGGGCACCACGAACGCACCGGCCACCCCGACCGCCGCGGTGGCGGCGATCAGGTTGCGCACCGCGGAGTCGCCGAGCAGGAGCCACCGTCGACCGGCCTTCCTCCCCGTCACGGCCGGGTCGTTCACATGGCCCTTCACCGCGCCGGGCCGACGGGTTCGGTGGCGCGCTGCCGGTACGGCAGCCAGGGCTCCAGCACGCGGTCGGCGGGGACGCGCGCGGCTGCCGCCAGGTCGGCCGCGTCGATCTCGCTTCGGGCGAGCAGCCGCTCCCGGGCGGGCAGCGGCAGCGCGGCCAGGACGCGGTGCCGCACGCCCGCCAGGTCCAGCCGCCCGTCGTGCACGGCGGGCAGCGGACGGGCCTGTCCGGGGCGCAGCCCCGCGGGGTCGACCTGGCCGGCCACGAGGGTCCAGTAGGCCCGGAAGTGCACGGCCGGGTCGGGCAGGGTGCCGCTGAGCAGCCCGAGGCGGACGGTCTCCAGCCAGCAGTCGAGATAGCGCCGGTCGTGGAGCGCGGACATATGGCGGGCGCACCACGCGGCGCGCTCGTCGGGGCCGGGCAGCGCCGACTTGCCGCCGAGCACGCTCAGCACCCATCCGGCGATCGCCTCGAAGTACGGGCAGGCGGTGCCGAACGCCTCGGTGTCCACCGGGGTGTTGACCACGGCCAGGGTCGGATCGTGCCGCCAGAAGTGGTGTTCGTACAGGTCCTCGCGGCGCAGGCCGTCGATGAACCCGTAGTCGGGCGGCTCGTAGCCGAGGCACAGCACCACGGCGTCGTACCGGTCGTGCGTACCGTCCGCGAGGAGCACCCGCCCGTCCGGGGCGAACCGGGTGAAGGCCGCCACGGGGTGCACCCCGCCGCTGTGCACCGCGGGCACGATCACGTCGTTGACGTGCACGGCCCCGTGGAATCCCCGGTCCGGCAGCAGTCCGGTGGCGCGGTACATGCGCATGTACTCCGGCAGCCACTCGGTCAGCCAGCCCAGGTACTCGGCGTACGGCACGTCCTCGACGGCGACCCGGCCCGCGTACGAGAACAGGGCGTCGTTGTACGCGCCGCCGATGCTGCGCGGCAGGAACAGCACCTTGCGGCGCACGGACCAGTCCACCCGGTCGGCGTACGGCGCGAGGTCGGCGGCGATGTCGGCGCCGCTCACCCCGCCGCCGACGACCAGCACCCGCTTCCCGGCGAACTCGGCCGGTCCGCGGTACTCGGGGGAGGTGAGCACCCGGACCCCGGTGCCGGACGGCGGGAGACCGCCGTCCGGGAGCCTGGGCCGCCACAGTTCGCCGTTGGCGACCAGGACGGCGTCGGCGCGCTCGGTGATCTCGGTGCCGCGGGCGCGGACCGTCACCCGCCACCGCGCGCCGTCCTTCACGACGCCGACCACCTCGTGGCCGAATCGCACTGATTGGAGCAGGCCGAAAGTATCGGCGTACGACCGCAGGTACCGCTGGACCTCGGTCCGGGTGGGGAAGTCGGTGGTGAAGTCGGGCGGATGATCGGAGAACGGCATGCTCATGCGCGAGCTCTGCATCCGGACCCCGGCGTACGCGCCGCCGGACGCGGGGTTCCAGATGCCGCCGAGATCCTGGTGCTTCTCGTAGCAGACCACGTCGTGGCCGTCGGCGAGGGCCTGCTTGACGCAGGTGAGCCCCGCGGGGCCGGCTCCGATCACGATCAGACGCATGGGGGCTCCTGGCCTTGGTGAGGGGAATCAGGGGTACGGGGAGCGCCGGGCGAGCGGCTCGCGTCAGATGAACGGGTCGAAGTCCTCGACCAGACCCCCGACTTCGGGATGGTCCGCGAGGCGGGAGATCTCCTGATTGGTGCCATGCCGGGCGCAGACGAAGCGGCAGTCCTCGCTGGGGTCGATCACCGTGGTGTCGGCCGCCGACCACATCTCGGCGAAGCTCGTCCGCTGGATGTCACCGATGCGTCCCTTGGGGTTGCCCCGGTGGTACGGGCAGACGAAGACCCCGGTGGGGGTGACGGTGGTCCGCAGCTCGGCGACCGCGCAGGTGTGGTACTCCTTGGGCTGCTCGGGGGAGGCGCTGTGGCGTACGGCCTGCCAGTTGGAGGAGTGCAGGACGCGGAAGGTGTCGCCCTCCGATTCCCGTAGCCGGGCGATCTGTTCCTCGACCGTCTCGATGTCCTCCAGGCGCTGGTTGACCGTGTAGTGGTCCTCGTCCAGCATCGCCTTGACCTCGAAGTAGTCGCAGCCGATCTCCCGGGCCAGCATCCCGGCCCGGTACACCTCGTCGTAGTTGGACTCGGCCACCTTCCCCGCGCTGTCGAAGCGCTGCATCAGCAGGAACGAGTAGCCGAGCCGGCCCTGCTTGCGCGCCGCCAACAGCCGCATGTTCTCGATGACTTGAGGGAAGGCGCTGTGCTTGCCGCGGCTGGGGCGGAAGGCCTGGTAGGTGTCCGCGCTCCCGGCGTCCACCGAGACCCGTACCCAGGACATCATCCCGGCGAGCCGGTCGATGTGGCGGTGGATCTGGGTGCCGTTGGTGACCAGGCCCACCTGGATCCCGGCCTCGTGGAGCACCTCGATGATCCGCCCGACGGAACGGTGGAGCAACGGCTCTCCACCGCCGATCAGGATCACTGCGCGGACGGCGGACTCGGCGAGTTCATGGGCCAGGCGGACGATCCGGTCCTGGCCTATCTGGCCGTGGTGCAGCACCTGGGAGCTGATGCACTCCGGGCAGGCGAGGTCGCACACGGTCGTGGGGTCCAGGTCCACGACGAGCGGCGCGGGGAGGCGCTTGCCATGGGCGACATCGAGGACGGCGGGATGAAGGGAACGCTGGTAGAGCTTGCCCACCAGGTCGAGATTGCGCTCCACGAACTGCGTACCGAGTGTCGGGCCGGGCTGAACGGGGCTGCTGTCAGGCATACGTACGGTCACTTTCCGGTTCGGCGGACGAGCGAGGGACGTACAGCGCACAGAGAGCGGGGGCGGCAGGGACAGAGATGGAGAGGGCGGGAGAGAGGCGTGGGAGCGCTCCCGTGACGGTGCCCGAGCCGATCGAAGGATGTCAACCAGCCATCGGGAACCGGTCGTGTGGATATGCCGAATGGCCGGATTTGAGAGGCAGTTGGGGGCTGTCCGGCGGTGCTGGACGGTGGAGGATCGGCTTCGGGTGCCGGTGCCCGGTCGTGGGTTCGGTGGTCCGCCGTCACGGCCGATCGGTGAGCAGGAACTCCATCCACTCGACGCCCGCGACGGTGAAGCGGGCGCCGGTGTCGGCGGACGCGATCCCCGTGAACTCATGGCGTGTGCCGCCGTCCGGGTTCGCGAGGCTCCACGGCGTGGCGAACGCCCACGCGCACTCGAGGGTGGTCAGCAGCGCCTGGTCAGGGGCGGCGCCGCGCAGCGGGGAGACCAGCCGCAGATCGGCGAGTTCGGGAGACTTCCAGTACCGCTCGTAGCTCTCGATCTCGACCGGGAGAGGCGCCCGCGCCGCGAGGCGGGCGACCAGTCTCTCCGCCGTGCGGCGGTCGGCGGCGTGGGCGAAGCAGTGCCACTGGATCGTCTCGAACATGCGGGAGAACCTACGGCAACGCGAGAACCCCGTCCCGTGGATCACGGGACGGGGTTCCATCGGAGCGCCGGGCAGGCCTTGCACCTGCATCTCCCCGCAGGAAGCGGGGCGTCTTTCCTTGGACCACCAACGCATTACCAGGGGCCGGGAGTTCGTTCCGGCGACCTCGTGATCATGAGTCTACGTCATACCGACGGATGATCCAACTCGCGTGTCACACGCACCCGGTAGCCACCGGAGGCGTTCGTTCCCTCGACGGTGACGGCGATGCCCGCCTTCGGGTCCCGGAAGGTCTGCCCGGGGGTGTACGGCGCGTCGGAGAGTTCGGCCTGGACGTTGGGGCTGCGGGTGCAACCGCCGCTGTCGGGGCGGGAGTCGTGGACCGTGATGGGCCCGTTGCCGGTGTCGACGTCCGCGTCCACCCGGTAGACGAGGACCCCGGGTCGGCACACCACGGTGTCGTTGCCCTCGGGGGTGCGCAGCTCAAGGGCGTACCCCGCCTGGGAGTTGATCGGCACGAAGACCAGCTTGCGGCCCCCGGCGCGGCCCAGCGGTGTCAGCGTGTACTCGGTGGTGCCGCGTCTGTTCGCGCAGCTCACCTGGGAGTCGTCGAGCCAGCCGAGCTTCCACTTGTGCCAGGCGAGCAGGTCGTTGTCGGCACCCCAGTCCTCGCTCATGATGTCCCAGTGCCCGGCCGCGGCCCCGCCCTCCTGGGTATAGAGGTCCGGCAGGCCGAAGATATGGCTGTTCTCGTGCGGCAGGACCCGGTAGCCGGTCAGCGCGTAGGAGCCGGAACCGTCGTCCTGGCGGCCGTAGATGAAGGACGCGTTCGCGATCGGCACACCGTCGGCGTCCGGGGCCTCGGCGTTGGCCGCGAAGGTCACCGACAGGACCGTGTCCAGGGCGGAGGGGCCCGCGTTCGGGGTGGCCAGGACGTTCAGCAGGTCGTAGCGGCGGAAGTCCACCTGGGGGCCGGCGACGGTCACGATGTCCCGGATCAGCGCGCGGTAGCCGGGGTCGAAGGGGGCGCCGCGTTCGATCCCGTAGGCCTTGAACGGCTTGGGCATCCGCAGCCAGTGACGTATCGGGGCCTGGGGGCGGTAGTCGAGGCGGCCGTACGAACTGGTGCTGAACCACTTCCGGGTCTGCGGGAAGAACTCGGCGTACCGGTCGAGTGCGCTGCCCTGGCCGGGCGCGTCGGAGAAGTCGATCATGAGGATCAGGGCCCGGACGGTGCCGGTGGAGCGGGCGTAGCCGGGGGTGGTCGGGATGCCTTCCGACATCTGGACGCCTATGCGGCCGTGGATCATGCAGGGGCGAAGGGCCGAGGAGCGGCCCGGGGCTATCGCGCCCGCCGTCGTGGGGTCGTCCGCGCGCAGGGGCCCGTTGGTGGCGGAGGTGCTGACCGCCAGCGTCAGCAGGGTGACCGAGGCGAGTGCGGCGGCACGGCGCGGGCGTATCCGGCGGCTGGACGGCTGCATGCAGTGCCCTTCGCTCCACGGCAGCCACCGGCGTCCGGCTGCACCCTTGCGATCACCCTCTGGCGGGGGGCGCGGGGGCGCTCGTTGGAGCGGCCCGAACGAGGGGTTGTCGGGCGCGGAAGGGGTGAAGAGCGGGGGAGCCGGGGCGTTCTGGCCGGGGCGTCGTAGCCGGGGGGATCCCGCCGGGGGGCGGGCGGTGCGGCCAAGGCGGATCCCGCCCGAGGTTGGCGCGGCCGAGGTGGAGCCGCGCGGGCTTGGCGTGTGGTTCCGGTCGGGCTCAGCGCAGCCAGGGCAGGTCCGCCCCCGACTCCTTCGGTTGCAGGCCCTCCGCGACGATCGTCATGATCTCGCCGAGGCTCGTCCGCTGCTCGGGGGTGAGCCGGTCGAACAGCGCCTGGCGCACCGCCGTCACATGGCCGGGCGCGGTGCGCGTCAGCGCCTCGTACCCCTCGTCCGTGAGGATCGCGAGCTGCCCGCGCTTGTCGGAGGGACAGCTCTCGCGCCGTACCCAGCCGTTCTTCGCCAGGCTGGCGACGGCGTGGGAGAGCCGCGAGCGCGTGATCTTCGCGCGCATGGCCAACTCGGTCATCCGCAGTCGACGGTCCGGGGCCTCGGCGAGCTGGACGAGCAGCCCGTAGTACACGTGCGGCATCCCCGCGTCCCGCTGCAACTGCCGGTCGAGATGGTCCTCGAGAAGGGTCACGGCGTGCATGTACGCACGCCAGGTGCGCTGCTCCTCGTCGGTGAGCCAGTGGGTGCCCGCGGCGGATGCCCTCTCCATGCCCCCACTCTACGAGAACCCTTCTTGAAGATTGAACGAGTGCGGCGTTACGCTGCTGGGGAGAGAGCTTGAGACTTCAAGCAATGCGTGAGCAACCGATCAACTGGAAGGGAGTCGCCGTGCGTATGCCCGCGCTCTATCTGAGTCATGGCGCGCCCCCGCTGGCCGACGACCCGGTCTGGCCCGGTCAGCTCGCCGCCTGGGCCGCCGATCTGCCGCGGCCCAAGGCGGTCCTCATGGTCTCCGCCCACTGGGAGGAGGCCCCGCTGGCCCTCGGCGCGGTGCGCACCGTCCCCCTCGTGTACGACTTCTGGGGCTTCCCCGAGCACTACTACCGGGTGACCTACGCGGCTCCCGGCGCCCCGGAACTCGCCGACAGCGTACGGAAGTTGCTGCGCGCCCCCGGAGTCCCCGTGCAGGACGTCCCGGACCGCGGCCTCGACCACGGCGCCTATGTCCCGCTGGTCGAGATGTTCCCCGAGGCCGACATCCCCGTTCTCCAGGTCTCCCTGCCGACCCTCGATCCGGTGAAGCTGATGGAGACCGGCCGCAAGCTGGCGCCGCTGCGTGACCAGGGCGTCCTGATCGTCGGGTCGGGGTTCTTCACGCACAATCTCGCCGCCCTGCGCCACCGGGGCGGGGGAGCGCCGGGCTGGTCGGTGGAGTTCGACGAGTGGGGGCGGCGCGCCCTGGACGACGGCGATGCCGACGCCCTCCTCGACTTCGCCCACGCGTCCCCGGCGGGCTCCCTCGCCCACCCCCGCACGGAGCACTTCGCCCCGCTCTTCGTGACGATGGGCGCGGCGGACGCGACGGGCGAACTGCGTGCGCAGCGGTCGGTGATCGACGGGTTCTGGATGGGGCTGGCGAAGCGGTCGGTGCAGTTCGGTTAGCGGCTCGGGGGCGCGGCGCTCCGGGGCGGCCGGGGCGCGCGTCAGGCCGCGCGCACCCATGCGTTCACCGCTGTGGCAACCATCGGCGGGTGGGGGTCGTCTTCAGGGTGGGAGAGCGGACGGGGAGCATTGCTCTTCCGGTGTGAAGACCTTGGTGTCGGACGTGACGGGCGTCTCATCCACGACGGGGTGGGGGACGTGCGTGAGGGCGGTGAGGTCACCGTCGACTCCCGGTCTGACCTGCACCTCACTACGGATCGTCAGCATCCCGTACCGCCGTGTGGCGGCGCAGGATACTGCATGATCACGAAACTTGAGGGACGGGTTGGGAATTCTGTCCGGATTCCAGTCGTTGTTTCCATCAGATGCCGGGCACCCGAAAGGGTGGCTGAAGCGTCGCAGGACCATCGCCAGCCCTCCCCTGCTCTCGGGCTTGCTCGAGCGGGGGACCCCAACCGCAAGGGAGCACGCATGGCAACCCGTGCCGTCGCCCGTCGCAAGGCCGCCGCAGGCGGGACCATCGACGCGGCACACAGTGTTCGCGCCCATGGCGGCGAGATCGCCGATCGCGACCTGGTCGGCATGTACCTGGACGAGATCGCGCGTACGCCGCTGCTCGACGCCGCGAGGGAGGTCGAGCTGTCCCAGATCATCGAGGCCGGTGTGTTCGCGCGACAGATCCTCGACGGCGAGGAGAAGGCCAAGGCCGACGCCACGCGCGAGGAGCTGGAGGCTCTGGTCGCCGAAGGGGAGCGGGCGAAGGACGTCTTCATCCGTTCCAACCTCCGGCTCGTCGTCGCTGTGGCGCGCCGCTACCCGCGCAGCGGTCTTCCGCTGCTCGACCTGATCCAGGAGGGAAACGCAGGCCTGGTGCGCGCGGTCGAGAAGTTCGACTACCGCAAGGGCTTCAAGTTCTCCACCTACGCGACCTGGTGGATCCGTCAGGCCATCACGCGCTCCATCGCCGACCAGTCGCGCACCATCCGGCTGCCCGTCCATCTGGTCGAGGAGCTGGGCCGGATCCGCCGTGTCCAGCGGGAGTTCAACCGCGAGCACGGGCGCGAGCCGGAGCCGGGCGAGATCGCGGCCGAGCTGGGCGCGACCCCGGAGCGGGTCATCGACGTGCTCGACTGGGCCCGTGACCCGGTCTCGCTGAACATGTCGGTGGACGACGAGGGCGAGACGCAGTTCGGCGACCTGCTGGAGGACACCTCGGCGGTGACGCCCGAGCAGTCGGTGCTCACGCTGCTGCGCAGCGAGGAGTTGGACGACCTCATCGGCCGGCTCGACCAGCGCACGGCGTCGATCATCAAGATGCGGTACGGCATCGAGGACGGCCGGGAGCGCACGCTGACGGAGGTCGGCAAGGAGCACGGCCTGACGCGCGAGCGGATCCGCCAGATCGAGAAGCACGCGCTGCTGGAACTGAAGAAGCTGGCCCGGGACACGGGGTTCGACGCGGCGGCGTGACCGCCCGCGCGTCGGATGTGGCGCTGTTACGTCGCTTCAACCTCGCGGACCGGGGCACAAGACCAACGAGCCCCTCGACAACAGGGGCCGGGCCGGTACGGCTCGCGCCCCCGCAGACCGAGTCCCGACGCACTCCCCCCGGCGGCGGGACTCTCCCCGAGCCGGGCTTCGGCGCCGTTCCCCCGGGCGTCGGGGCCCGGCTCCACTCATGCCCCGGGCCGCAGGTCTTTGTACCGGTCACGCCCCGCGCGGGGCGTCCGCGCAGGCTTGACGGGCCGCCCCGGACCTGAACCCCGGGGCGGCCCGGAGCGCCGATTGTGCCACAGTGACGTCACCCGCTGTCCGCGCCCGGTACCTCTCCGTACCTCTCCGCGAGCGGGAACGCCCTTATGCGCCGCGGGAGTTCGCGGCCCGGCTCAACCGTTTCCCCAAGTCCCGTACCGCCGCGACCAGTTCGGACGGCTGGTGCACGGTGAAGTCGCACTCGGCCAGCGCGAGGCGCACCGCGAGCCACTCCACGGAGTCGCTCGCGGCGCCGCGCAGTCGGCAGCTCTCCCCGTCGAGCGGCTCGGGCGTGCCGAACCAGCGGGGCAGCCGCGCGGCGACCAGGTCGGCGGGCGCGGCGAAGGTCACCTCGAACGCGTATGTCTCCTGCCCCCGTTGGACCGACTGCCGCAGATACTCCGCCACGTCCCCCGTCGGCAGCTCCCGCGGTGTGAACCGCGCGCCCGTCGCGAACGGCTCGTCGACTCGGTCGACCCGGAACGTACGCCAGTCGCCGCGATCGAGGTCGTAGGCCACCAGGTACCAGCGGCGCCCGGTCGACACCAGCCGGTGCGGCTCCGTGAGGCGGCGCGACGGGGTGCCGTCCTTGGCGCGGTAGGCGAAGCGCAGCCGCTCCTGGCCCGCGATCGCGGAGGCCATCACGGTGAGGGTCTCGGGCGCGACGCGTGCCCCGTCGCCGAAGGCCACGGCGGTGGTGGCGGCCTGAAGCGTGGCCACGCGGTGGCGCAGCCTGCTCGGCAGCACCTGCTCCAGCTTGGCGAGGGCCCGTACGGAGGCCTCGTCCACGCCCTCCACCGCGTGCCCGGCGCCGGCGCGCAGCCCCACCGCGATCGCCACGGCCTCCTCGTCGTCCAGCACCAGCGGTGGCATGGCCTTCCCGGCGGCCAGCCGGTAGCCGCCGTCGGACCCCTTGGTGGCGTGCACCGGGTAGCCCAGCTCGCGCAGCCGGTCGATGTCCCGGCGGACGGTGCGCCGGGAGACACCGAGCCGCTCGGAGAGTTCCCCGCCGGGCCACTCGCGCGGCGTCTGGAGGAGCGAGAGGAGCTGGAGGAGGCGCGCCGGAGTGTCGGTCGTCATACGTTCCAGGGTGCCGCATCAGTAGGACACGATCTGACCTAATGACCCCATAGCTTCGCGGCATGACCTCACCCGAGAGCACACTCAGTACCGCCGAGGGCGCGGACGACCGGCGTCGCTGGATCGCGCTCGCCATCGTGATGACCGCGGCCTTCATGGACCTGGTCGATGTCACCATCGTCAACATCGCGATCCCGTCGATCCAGCGGGACGCGGGCGCCACGTTCAGCCAGATCCAGTGGATCACCGCGGGGTACGCGCTCGCCTTCGCCGCCGGGCTCATCACCGGAGGCCGCCTCGGCGACATCCACGGCCGCAAGCGCGTCTTCCTGCTCGGCGTGGCCGGGTTCACGCTCGCCTCGGCGCTGTGCGGCTTCGCCGCGAACCCGGAGATGCTCGTCGCCTCGCGGATCCTCCAGGGCGCGATGGCCTCGCTGATGGTGCCGCAGGTGCTCGCGATCGTGCACGCCAGCTTCCCGGCGCACGAGCGGGGCAAGGTCTTCGGGCTCTTCGGCGCGATCGTCGGGCTGGGGGCGGTCTCGGGGCCGCTGCTCGGCGCGCTGCTCACCCAGTGGAACCTGTTCGGCCTGGAATGGCGGCCCATCTTCCTGATCAACCTGCCGGTCGGCGCCGCCGCGTTGGTCCTGGGGCGGCGCTTCATCACGGAGTCGAAGGCCCCGCGGGCGCTGCGTCTCGACCTGCCCGGGGTCGCCCTGGTCACCCTCGGCCTGCTGATGCTGCTCTACCCGCTCACCCGGGGCCGTGAGCTGGGCTGGCCGCTGTGGGGGTATCTGTCGATGGCGGGCGCGCTGGTCGTCTTCGCGGCGCTGGTCGCGTACGAGAAGCGCAAGGCGGCGCGCGACGGCTCCCCGCTGATCGAGCTGTCCCTGTTCCGGGTGAAGAGCTTCGCGGCGGGCATCGCGGTGCAGACGGTGTTCGGGGTCGGCCTCGGCGTCTTCTTCCTGGTCTGGACGCTGTATCTGCAGATCGGGCTGGGCTGGAGCGCGCTGCGGAGCGGGCTGACGGGCGTGCCGTTCTCGATCGCGGTCTCGGCGGCGGCCGGGATGTCCGTGCAGAAGCTGGTCCCGCGCTTCGGCCGCAAGGTGTTGCAGACGGGCGCGCTGGTGATGGCGGCGGGCGTCCTTCTCTATATCGCGGCGGCCGACCGCTACGGACTGGCCATCACCACCTGGCAGATGATGCTGCCGCTGGTGGTCATGGGGGTCGGCATGGGCCTGATCGTGGCCCCGCTGACGGACGCGGTGCTGTCCGAGGTGCCGCGCGAGCACTCCGGTTCGGCGTCGGGTCTGATCAACACGGTGCAGCAGATGGGCAACGCGCTGGGCCTCGGGCTGGTGTCGGTGGTCTTCTTCGGTGAGATCAGCGACCGGCTGCGCCCCGAGCAGGTGGGCCCGGCCTTCGCACACGCCTTCCAGCACGCGCTGGGCTGGGTCGCGGCGGTCCTGGTGACGATCTTCCTGCTGATGTTCGCCCTGCCGAAGCGCCCGGCCCAACACGTCGAGGGCGCGGGGGACACGGCGGCGCCCACCGAGAAGGAGACGACCGAGGACCGGGTACTGGTCTCCTGAACGCCACGGAAGCACCGGGCAGTTGCCACCAGCCGTCCGGCGGGCCGCGCACACGACGCGCCCTGCCGGGCGCCGCTGCGTGCCGCAGTGGCTGCGGTGCCCCCTGGCCGGACGGGCCCGGCGGTGCTGGTGGGGCCGGGGGTCAGCGGCCTTGGCCGCGTGGGGTGGCGCGGCGTTCCATGGCCTGGTGTGCCGCCTCCTCCGTCGTGTAGACCTCGCACATATGGCGGCCGTCCGGCGTCGCCGTGTGCTCGACCTCCCACAGGGACAGCTCCCGGCCGTCGCGCAGCAGGAACGCGTGCTCGTAGAGCGAGAAGCACAGCCCCGCCCGGCCCGCCCGCCACGGTCGCCCGAAGGTCTGGGTGATCTCGTGGGCGAAGGCCGAGCGCAGCAGTAACGTCGCGAGATCGGGGCCCGGCCGGTCCGGGTTCTCCGCCCGGCGCAGCAGTCGGCGCGCATGGTCCGCGGAGTCGTCCGGCAGATACACATGGCGGGGCTCGGGGATCGACGACAGATGCACCAGGACCGGCAGTTCGATGTCGGGGGTGTCCTGCGGCAGCGGAAGCCGGGCCGTGGCGGCGCGCAACTCCTCCTCGTCCACATACACCTCGTGCTCCAGACGCCCGCCCGGCGCCGTGTTGTGGACCAGCTCCCACAGGGTGACCGTCGAGCCGTCGGTGAGCAGCCAGGTGTGCCGGTACGTCTCCCGGTACAGCCCGGCGCTGTGGAGCGCGGACTGCAGCGAACTGTCGTGCGCCAGTGCGCAGTCGAGCCGCTCGACCGTCTCGTCGGGCAGCTCGAAGGAGTTCAGGGTGCGGCCGAGGAGTCGCGCGAGGTGCTCCTCAGGAGACTCGGGCGACTCGGGTGGTTCGTACGCTGCCGTCTCGTACGGAACGCTCAAGGTCCCTCCCGGCGTTGCTACATGTCACCTAGTGGGTGCATACCGTAGCCCCTCGGTCGGACATCATGTCCGAGAACCGAGAAAACGTACGGGGGAAAAACGGGCGGGCCGCGCGACGAGTTCCCGCGCGGCCCGCCCTGCTGTCACCGTGCCCGGATCAGACGGCACTTCCCGCGGTCCACTCGCTCCACGGCATGTTCCAGCCGTTGAGGCCGTTGTCCGGGGAGACCGTCTTGTCGGGGGAGTTCTTGACGACCACGACGTCACCCGTCAGCGAGCTGTCGTAGAACCACTTGGCGGTGGTGGCGCCCTGCCCGCCCTGTACGTCCGTCATGCCCACACAGCCATGGCTGGTGCCCTCGCGCCCGAAGGGCGGATTGCCCTGGTTGTACCAGTAGTTGCCGTGGATGAAGGTGCCGGACTGCGTCAGCCGCATCGCGTGCGGCACATCGGCGATGTCGTACTCGCCGCCCATGCCGACCGTCTGGCTGTTCATCCGCGTCCGCAGGAACTTCTCCGAGATCACCATCTGCCCGTTGTACGTGGTGTGTTCCGCACTGCCCGTGGACACCGGGATCGTCTTGACGGTCTGCCCGTCCCGTACGACTGTCATCGTCTGCGTCTGCACGTCCACCGTGGAGACCTGGGAGCGGCCGACCGTGAACGTCATCGTCTTCTTCTGCACGCCGTAGACGCCGCTCGCGCCCTGCACCTTGTCGAGGTTGATCTTCACCGTGACCTTGGAGCCGGCCTTCCAATAGTCCTCGGGACGGAAGTCCAGGCGCTGCGTCCCGAACCAGTGCCCCACGACCTGCTGCCCGCTGCTCGACGTCACCGAGATGCGCGACTGCACCGTCTTCCGGTTGGTGATCGCCTTGTCGAAGGTGAACGACACCGGCATGCCGACCCCGACCGTCGTCCCGTCGTCGGGCGTGTACGTCCCGATGAAGCTGTTGGCCGTGGTCACCGTGGTGAAGATGGAGTTGGCGGCGGAGACGCGGTTGTCCCCGTCCTTGGCGGTGGCGCTGATCTCGTACTTCGTCCCCCGCTCCAACCGCTCCTTCGGCTTCCAGGACGTTCCGTCCGCGGCGATCTCCCCCGCCACGGCCGTGCCCGACCCGGCCACCGTCATCTTCACCTCGGTCAGCTTCCCGTCACTGACCTTCACCCCGGTCGCGTTGATCGACGCACCCGTCGATCCGTCCTTCGCGGAGATGACGATCTTCGCGGTGGAGCTTCCGGACGAGCTCTTCCCGCCGTTGTGGTTGTCGGCGTTGGCGCTGCCGCCGCAGGCAGTGAGGGTCAGGGCGCCGATCACAAGGGCGGCACTGGCCCCCAGTACGCGCCGCTCTCGCATGTTCGGCGTTGTCACGGGCTTCTCCCAAGTCATGGTCGTGGTGTGCGTGGTCCGCTCGAGTACGTGGACATAGAGCGAAGGTCGCACCAAAGGGTTCCCGTACGCTGCGGGGAGCGCCATTGCGTGACAGAACCGCGACAATCGCCCGGCCCGGTGGTCACCGGCTTCCGTACAACTCCTCGTAGGACGGCCAGGTTCCGCCCGATCCGTTCACCGATACGGCGGCGCGCACGGCCCGTACGATCGCGCGCGTCAGAAGGTCCGCGCCCGCCGCGAGCAGGTCGTTGAGAGCCAGCGGATGCGCGGGGGCCAGGGGCCGCGCTCCGGTCGCCAGCGCGAACACCGTGTCGCCGTCGTTGAGCAGATGCACCGGGCGCAGGGCACGCGCGATGCCGTCGTGCGCCGTACCCGCGAGCTTCTGCGCCTGTGCCTTGGTGAGATCGGCGTCGGTCGCCACGACCGCGAGGGTCGTGTTCAGCGTCGGCCGCCGGTTCGCGGCGTCGGCCTCGGCGAGCCGCCGACGCGCGGCCTCGTGCACCTCGCGCGCCGGATGTTCGACCCGCCCCTGGAACAACTCCCCGTACAGCACGCCCGTTTCGGGGTCCATCGCCGAACCCGCCGCGTTGCACACCACCAGCGCGCCGACCGTGATGCCCGAGTCGAGCACCGTACTCGCCGTCCCGACCCCGCCCTTGAGCGCCCCGACCACCGCGCCCGCACCCGCGCCCACACAGCCCTCGGCGACGGGCGCCCCCGGCTCGGTCTCGGCGGCGGCCTCGACCGCGGCCCGGCCGACGGCCGCGTCCGGCCGTGCCCTGAACTCCCCACCGCGGCCCAGGTCGAAGACGCAGGCGGCAGGCACGACCGGCACCACATGCGCCGGGTCGGGGCCGACCCGCACCCCGCGCCCCCGCTCCTCCAGCCAGGCCATCACGCCCGACGCCGCGTCGAGCCCGTAGGCGCTGCCGCCCGTCAGGACGACCGCCTCGACCTTCTGCACGAGGTTGCGCGGATCGAGCGCGTCGGTCTCCTTGGTGCCGGGGCCGCCGCCGCGTACGTCCACGGCCGCGACAGCGCCGCCCTCCGGAGCGAGCACCACCGTGGTGCCCGTGAGCCACCCCTCCCCGATCCGTGTGGCATGCCCCACCCGCAGACCGGCGACATCCGTCAGAGCGTCAACTGTCATGAGTTCACGATCCATTGCTCCTCGGCACCACGACCACACACACGGCCGTCCCTGCCGCCATTGTGCTCCCTCACGGCGACCGCGGCCCCAAGTCCCGCGCCGATCACCGCCGTCGACGCCATCGCCGCGGACGCCACGGGCGCACTGTCAGCGGAAGTGGCGGCCGTCGCCTATACCGGGCGGGGGTGCGTCGGCCTCGTCGTCCCACACGCCGTCCTCGGGCACGCCGTCGATGGGGCCGCGCACCGTGCGACCCGCCGGGTCCTTCCACGCGAAGACGTCGGGGCCGCGCCCGTCGGTGACCGCGGTCCGGTAGCCGGACAGACAGGCGTGCGTGGAGAACAGCCCGTACCCCAGGGGGAGCGCCACGACGACCAACGCCACCAGCCACCAGAGCACCCGTGCCGTCCGACGCGGGCCCGAACCGTCCCGGCTCGGGCTTCCGCCGGGGTCGTACCCTGGGGTCATGAGCACCGCCCCCGAACCGCGCGAACCCAAGAACGTATTGATCTTCGACGACCCGCTGGACCAGCAGTCCTCGGACGACACGGACCGCGGATGGGGCGAGCGGCCCGGCGGTGACGACAGCGCGGCCGACCTGAAGCGCTTCCTCGACGAGAAGCCGCCCCACCACATCTGACCCTGTCGGCCGACGAGCCGTCCCGGCGCGCTCAGCACAGCGTCACCGCGAGCCGTGAGGTCGCTCCGGCACCGGCCAGCCGCGCGGCGGCGGCGCGCGGCACGGACAGCAGGAGCAGCGCACCGCTCTCCGTGACAGCGACGTCCGGCACCCGCGTCACCCTGGCCCCGGCCGCGACCACCTGCGCGGCGCCGGAGCCGCCGTCGGCCGCGATCACGTCGATGCGGTCGCCCGGCCGCAGTATCCGAACCGTCGCCCCGTCCGCGATCCGCACGGGCGCCGTCACCGTCTCGACCGGGCGTCGCTTCCGCGCGGGCTCGGCCGCCGTCGCCGCACGGGCCTCGGCGCCCGGATGCCCCCGCGCGCCCTCGGCCGCGCGCGGCCCCGCCGCCACGAGCGCTGCGGCGCCGACCGCCAGGCCCATGGCCACGGCCCGCCTCCGGCGCCGTACAAGACACCGCAGCCGCTGCCGCCCGCCGCGTACGCGCACCGGGGTGAAGCCCGGCACCGCGCAGGTCGGAGGCGTGTCCGTACGCACCCCGAGGCCCCAGCCCGGCAGACGCGCGGAAGCGCCGACAGACAACGGGCCCGGACCTGCGGACCGGTCCGCACAGGACCGGCCGACGGAGAGGGGGAGTTGAGCCATGCTGACCACCACCTGCATCACGAGATCCACGAGAACGGGACGTGATCCACGATGAGGCCTCGAGCCGAAGTCCGCTGACGCCCGTGGACTACCGGCCGGTTGTGGACAACTCGCTCACCCGAAGGGGACGTTCCGCACCCGTACCCGCCCTCGTACCCGCACCCGCCTTCGTACCCGCCCCGCTACGGCAGCGCGAACCCCGGATCCACCCCACCCAGCGCCTTCGTGCACAGGCAGTCCCGCGTCTCGTTCGCCGGGAGTCCCGCGACCGCGTCGAACAGCACGCCCCGCAGCCGGTCCACGTTCGCCGCGAACACTTCGAGCACCTCGTCGTGCGAGACGCCCTCGCCGGTCTCGGCGCCCGCGTCCAGATCCGTGACCAGCGTCAACGACGTGTAACACAGCTCCAGTTCACGGGCGAGCGCGGCTTCGGGGTGGCCGGTCATGCCCACCACGGACCAGCCCTGCGCCTGGTGCCACAACGACTCGGCGCGGCTGGAGAACCGCGGGCCCTCGACCACGACCAGGGTGCCGCCGTCCACCGGTTCCCAGTCCCGCCCGCGCGCCGCCTCCAGGGCCGTCTTGCGGCCGACGGGGCAGTACGGGTCGGCGAGGGAGACATGCACCACGTTCGGCACGGTGCCGTCGGGCAGCGGCAGCCCGTCGAAGTACGACTGCGCGCGGGTCTTCGTACGGTCCACCATCTGGTCCGGCACCAGCAGCGTTCCGGGGCCGTACTCGGCGCGCAGCCCGCCCACCGCGCACGGCCCGAGCACCTGGCGCACCCCGACCGAACGCAGCGCCCACAGGTTGGCGCGGTAGTTGATGCGATGCGGCGGCAGATGGTGGCCGCGGCCGTGGCGGGGGAGGAAGGCGACCCGTCGGCCGGCGATCTCGCCGAGGAAGAGGGAGTCGCTGGGCGCGCCGTAGGGGGTGTCGACCTGTATCTCGGTCACGTCGTCCAGGAACGAGTAGAAGCCCGAGCCGCCGATGACACCGATCTCTGCGTTCTCCATGGCGAGCACAGTAGCGGGCCCCGGAAACACCGAGGACCCCGCCGTCGTGACGACGGCAGGGTCTACGGAAGGGGCCGCGGGAGGGTCCTTACGCGGCGGAGCTGGAGGAGCCGCTCGACGACGACCCGGACGACCCGGAGCCGGACGAGGAAGAGTCGCTCGACTTCGAGGAGGAGGCCGAGGACGAGGAGGACGACGAAGAGGAGCTCGACGACTTCGACGACGCGGGGCTGCTGCTCGACGACGAGCCGCGGCTGTCGTTGCGGTAGAAGCCGGAGCCCTTGAAGACGATGCCGACGGCAGAGAACACCTTCTTCAGGCGCCCCTTGCAGCTCGGGCACTCGGTGAGGGCGTCGTCGGTGAACTTCTGCACCGCCTCGAGGCCCTCGCCGCACTCGGTGCACTGGTACTGGTAGGTCGGCACTTGTCTTCCTCCTGGCACTCTCACTCAATGAGTGCTAACGACGTTCCATAGTGGCTTATTCCGAGGGATCAGTCCACTGCTACCGGCGCGCGGTGACCGACACCACGTGCGGCGGTGCGCTCGCGCGGGCCGGTCGCCAGCCACGATCGCAGGGCCACCAGGGTCGCCAGCGCGAGCACCGTACCGGTCATCGGGACCAGGAATCCGGCGCCGTCCCACAGGCGGTCCTCGAGCTGCCCGGCCACCGTGACCGCGGCTGCCTGGCCGAGCGCGACCGCGCCGGTCAGCCAGGTGAAGGCCTCGGTACGGGCCTCGGCCGGGACCAGGTCCTCGACCAGCGTGTAGCCGATGATCAGGGTGGGCGCGATGGACATGCCTACCAGGAGGCCGAGGCCCGCCAGGACGAGCGCGGAGTGCGCGAGCCACAGGCCGGAGGCGGTCAGCGCGAGCGCCGTGTAGCCGATGACCAGGCGCCGCTGCGGGGCGGTCTTCCAGGCGACGGCACCGCACACGGCCCCGGAGAGCATGTTGCCGACGGCGAAGACCCCGTACAGCACGCCGGTCAGGCCGGGCTTGCCGATCGACTCGGTGAACGCGGCGAGCGAGACCTGCATGCCGCCGAAGACGCAGCCGATGCCGAGGAAGGTGACGACCAGCACGCGCACCCCGCGGACGCGCAGGGCGGACGCGTGCTGCACGCGCGCGTGCGTCGCGTCGGCGACGGACGGCTGTGTGCCCTTCTGCGCCGCGAACAGCAGCCCGCCGACCAGCGTCAGCGCCGCCTCGGTGAGCAGGCCCGCGGCCGGGGCCACGCCTGTGCACAGGGCCGTCGCCAGCAGTGGGCCGAGCACGAAGGTCAGCTCGTCGGTGACGGACTCGAAGGCCGCCGCCGTCGTCATCAGGGGCGTGCCCTGGAGCTTCACGCCCCAGCGGGCGCGCACCATCGGGCCGACCTGCGGCACCGAGGCACCGGTCGGGACGGCCGCCGCGATCAGCGCCCACAGGGGAGCGTCGGCCAGCGCGAGCACGGTCAGGGACACACCGGACAGGGAGTGCACCAGGACGCCGGGGAGCAGCACGGTGCGCTGGCCGTAGCGGTCGGCGAGCCGGCCGCCGTACGGGGCGAACAGCGCCATGGAGACGCCGGTGACGGCCGCGACGGCGCCCGCGGCCCCGTACGAGCCGGTCGTGTGCTGCACCAGCAGCACGAGGGAGATGGTGAGCATCGCGAACGGCTGACGCGCCGCGAAACCGGGGAGCAGGAACGTCCAGGCGCCGCGCGTGCGCAGTAGCTGCCCGTAGCCCGGACGGGACGACTTCGAGGTGACCGTGGATGCCACGGCCCGTGCCTTTCTGCCGCCTGGTAGCACGCCCGTGCGAGGGCGCGCCGAGAGCTGTCCTCTTGCGCGGACTGCGGTAGATGCCGACGCCCGCTGAGAGGGACGCCCCGGCCGCCATACGGTCGCGCCAGCTCTGCGTCAGGCAGAGTTGGTTCGATCAGGGAGCGCCTCGATTGTACAGACGCGGGGGCCGGGCGGACCCGGTCAGCGGCCCGGTCTTCCGCCCCCGGTCGCCGCACTCGCGCCCCCGGCCGTGCCCAGCCAGCCGGCCAGCTTGCCGCCCTGGTCGACGGCGCGCAGCCGTCTCTCGGCCGCGTCGCGGACCTGGTCCGTGGTGACCACGAGGAGTTCGTCGCCGTGCTGGAGCAGCGTCGTCGGCAGCGGTACGGAGGACTTGCCGCCCCGGACGACGAGGGTGACCGCGGACCCCGGGGGCAGCCGCAGCTCGTTGATCTCGACGCCGTGCATCCGCGAGCCCTCGGGGATCCCGAAGGACAGCAGATGCCCGCGCAGACGTTCGAGGGGCGCCGACTCGATGCCGAGGTCGGCGGCCTCGGTGCCGTCGCCCAGGCGCAGCCTGCCGGCCAGCCAGGGCAGCGTCGGCCCCTGGACCAGGGTGTAGACGACGACCAGGACGAAGACGATGTTGAAGATGCGGTGGGTGTCGTCGACGCCGTTGACCATGGGGATCGTCGCCAGGATGACGGGCACCGCGCCGCGCAGCCCGGCCCAGGACAGCAGCGTCTGCTCCTGCCAGGGCATCCGGAACGGCGCGAGGCTCAGGATCACGCTCAGCGGACGCGCGACCATGGTCAGCACCAGTCCGATCACCAGCGCGGGCAGGATGTCGTTGCCCAGCTCATGCGGGGTGACCAGCAGTCCGAGCAGGACGAACATGCCGATCTGGGCGATCCAGCCGAGCCCCTCGGCGAAGCCGCGCGTCGCGGGCCAGTGCGGCAGCTTGGCGTTGCCGAGGACCATCGAGGCGAGGTAGACGGCGAGGAAGCCGCTGCCGTGCGCCAGCGCGCCGGTCGCGTAGGCGGTGACCGAGATGGCCATGACGGCGATGGGGTAGAGGCCGGAGGCGGGCAGCGCCACATGCCTGAGCCCCCAGGCGCCGAGCCAGCCGACCGCGAGACCGATGGCGGCGCCGATGGCCAGCTCCAGCGCGATCTCGCCCACGAGGACGTACCAGTGTTCCACGGGGCCGACGGTGGACAGGGCGACGACGAGGATGACCACCGGGGCGTCGTTGAAGCCGGACTCGGCCTCCAGGATGCCGCGCACGCGCGTGGGCAGCGGGACCTTCCGCAGGACCGAGAAGACGGCCGCCGCGTCCGTCGAGGACACCACCGCTCCGATGATGACCGACTGCCGCCACCCGAGCCCGGTCAGATAGTGCGCCCCGGCCGCGGTGACGCCGACGCTCACGGCGACGCCCACCAGCGCCAGGGAGGAGGCGGCGGGCAGCGCCGGTCTGATCTCCCGCCACTTCGTCCCGAGACCGCCCTCGGCCAGGATGACGACCAGGGCCGCGTACCCGATGACCTCGGTCAGGGCCGCGCTGTTGAAGGTGAGATGGCCGATCCCGTCCTGGCCCATGGCGATGCCGATGCCCAGGTAGATGAGCAGGCTGGGCAGCCCGCTGCGCGACGAGAGCCGTACGGCCGCCACCGCGACGAGCAGGACGAGCGCGCACACGAGCAGGAGCTGGTTGAGGTGGTGGACAGTCAGCGGCCGTTCCCTTCTCACCGATCCGAGCGTCTCGGTACGACGTCTCGATCCGAGCACGTGAGGCCTGGTACTGCCACGGCCTTCAACGCGACTACTTCATTACTTTACCTAACTCTTGACGCTTTCTTGACGCGGAGCCCCGCTTCGGGCACCCTTCCGCCTCTGCCGCATCCCGACTCCGCGTCAAGGCACGGCGGTTCCTGCGCCTATGGTTGCTCCAGCGCTCAGCGCTCAGTAGTAAGCACAGCCCGCCCTGCCGCTCGCGTAAGGACAGCAAGGACAGCGATGCCCCCCAACACCACCGCCTCTTCCGGCCAGAAGCCCGGCAAGTCCGGCAGGAAGAAGGGGCGCAGAGCCCGTCTGCTCGTGATCGTCCTGGTTCTGGCCATCGTGGGAGGCGTCGGCTACGGCACGTACTGGTCGGTCAGTACCGTGCGCGCCTCCTTCCCGCAGACCACCGGTTCGATCAGCCTCGACGGCCTCTCCGGCCGCGTCGACGTCAAGCGCGACGGCTACGGGATCCCGCAGATCTACGCCTCGTCCGACGAGGACCTGTTCATGGCGCAGGGCTACGTCCAGGCGCAGGACCGGTTCTACGAGATGGACGTGCGCCGCCACATGACGTCCGGGCGCCTGTCCGAGATGTTCGGCAAGAGTCAGGTGAAGACGGACGAGTTCCTGCGCACCCTGGGCTGGGACCGGGTGGCCCGCGAGGAGTACGACACCAAGCTGTCGGCCTCCACCAAGAAGTACCTCCAGGCGTACGCCAAGGGAGTCAACGCGTACCTGAAGGGCCGGGCCGGCAAGGACATCTCGCTGGAGTACGCGGCCCTGGGGCTGACCAACGACTACAAGCCCGAGGCCTGGACCCCCGTCGACTCGGTCGCCTGGCTCAAGGCGATGGCCTGGGACCTGCGCGGCAACATGCAGGACGAGATCGACCGCTCCCTGATGGCCAGCCGCCTCGGCCCGAAGCAGATCGCCGACCTGTACCCGGACTACCCGTACAGCCGCAACAAGGCGATCGTGCAGGAGGGCGGGTACGACGCCCTCACCGGGACGTACGGGCCGGGCGCCGCGACGGGCACGCAGACCGGCACCCAGACCTCGCAGTCGACGGCGCCGAACGGCACGACGCCCGACACCACAACGTCGAACGGCACGACGCAGAGCGGCACGACGACCCAGGACAGCGCGGGCCTGCAGAGTCAGTTGGCGGGGCTGCACCGGGTCCTGGACAACATGCCGACCGCGGTCGGTGTGAACGGCCACGGCATCGGCTCCAACTCCTGGGTCGTCGCGGGCAGTCACACGATCACCGGCAAGCCGCTGCTGGCCAACGACCCGCACCTGTCGGCCTCGTTGCCCTCGGTCTGGTACCAGATGGGCCTGCACTGCACGAAGGTCTCGAGCGCCTGCCAGTACGACGTCGCGGGCTACACCTTCGCGGGCATGCCCGGCGTGGTCATCGGCCACAACCAGAACATCGCCTGGGGCATGACCAACTCCGGCGTCGACGTGACCGACCTCTACCTGGAGAAGCTGTCCGGCGAGGGCTACCTCTACGACGGCAAGGTGAAGCCGTTCACCAGCCGCACCGAGACGATCAAGGTCGCCGGTGGCGGATCCAAGAAGATCGTCGTACGCGAGACGAACAACGGCCCGCTGCTGTCCGACCGTGACGACGAACTCGTCAAGGTCGGCAAGAAGGCCGGCGTCACCGCCTCCGCGCCCGACCGCGGCGACGGCTACGGCATAGCGTTGCGCTGGACCGCGCTGGAGCCCGGCAACTCCATGGACGCCGTCTTCGAGATCGACAAGGCCTCGAACTGGACGGAGTTCCGCAAGGGCGCCCGGTCCTTCGACGTCCCCTCGCAGAACCTGATCTACGCCGACACCGAGGGCCACATCGGCTACCAGCTCCCCGGCAAGATCCCGACGCGCACCGCGAACGACACCGGTTCGCTGCCCGCGCCGGGCTGGGACTCCAAGTACCGCTGGGGCAAGTACATCCCGCAGGACGCGCTGCCCTACGAGTTCGACCCGAAGCGCGGCTACATCGTCACCGCCAACCAGGCCGTGGTCGACCAGGACAAGTACCCCTACACGCTCACCACGGACTGGGGCTACGGCACGCGCAGCCAGCGGATCACCTCCCTGATCGAGTCGAAGATCAAGGGCGGCGGCAAGATCTCGACCGACGACATGCGGCAGATGCAGCTCGACAACAGCAGCGAGATCGCCCGGCTCCTGGTGCCCAAGCTGCTCAAGATCGACGTCTCCGACCCGTACGTCCGCGAGGCGCAGAAGCTGCTGGAGAGCTGGGACTACACCCAGGACTCCGACTCGGCGGCGGCGGCGTACTTCAACTCCGTCTGGCGCAACATCCTCAAGCTCGCCTTCGGCAACAAGCTGCCCAAGGAGCTGCGGGTCAAGGGGCAGTGCCTGTGGGTGGATTCGGTCAACACCACCGGGCCCGCGGACGCGGACCAGAAGGTGCGCGAGTGCGGTCAGCGCGACGCGGACCAGGCGCAGCCGGACGGCGGCGACCGCTGGTTCGAGGTGGTGCGCAACATCATCGACGACCAGGACAACGACTGGTGGCACACGCCCAAGACGCGGACCCAGCCCGCCGCCAAGACGCGCGACGAGCTGTTCGCCCGCGCCCTGCGGGACGCGCGCTGGGAGCTGACCGCCAAGATGGGCAAGGACATCGACTCCTGGAGCTGGGGCCGGCTGCACCGCCTGTTCCTGAAGAACCAGACCCTGGGCACCAGTGGTCCCCGCGTTCTTCAGTACATGCTCAACCGCGGTCCGTGGGAGATCGACGGCGGTGAGGCGACGGTGAACGCCACCGGCTGGAACGCGGCGGGCGGTTACAGCGCGGTCTGGGTGCCGTCGATGCGGATGGTGGTCAACCTGGACGACCTCGACAAGTCGAAGTGGATAAACCTGTCCGGGGCTTCGGGGCACGCCTACAGCGCCCACTACACCGATCAGACGGACAAGTGGGCCAAGGGCGAACTGCTCCCGTGGCGCTTCTCCGAGGGCGCGGTCGGCAAGAACACGACCGACACCCTGGTGCTCAACAAGCCCTGACGGTCCTGACCCGGAACCGGCCCTCCACGCGTGCGTGGAGGGCCGGTTCGCGTAGGGGCCACGGGAGTTCGGGGCTCAGCGGAAGCGGTGGACACCCGAGGGCGTCACCACCGCGTGCACCGGGCGGTCGTGCGCCTCCTCGGGGACCCGCTCGACGACCTCCGTGTCGTACAGCAGCACCACCAGCGCGGGGTCGGCGCCCGCGCGCTCCAGACGGGCCAGTACGCGGTCGTACGAGCCGCCGCCGCGCCCCAGCCGCATCCCGCGCGTATCGACGGCCAGCCCCGGCAGCAGCACGGCGTCGGCCCGCTCGACGGCCTCCGGGCCCAGCCGCTCGCCCGAAGGCTCCAGGAGGGTCATCCGGCCGCCGTGCCGGACGGGGACGAGGGAGTCCGGCCCGGCGTACACCGCCCAGTCGAGGTCGTTGTCCGGGAGGAGCACGGGGAGCAGGACCCGGCGGCCCCCCGCGCGCAGCGCGTCCAGAAGCGCGAGGGTGCCCGGTTCGCTCCCCACGGAGACGTACGCCGCGACCGTGCGCGCACGCGCGAGTTCGGGCAGTTCCCGCGCGTGCCCGGCGAGCGCGACCGCCGCCTCGCGTACGTCATCCGCGGTCAACCCACTCCTCACCGCGAGGAGCTCTCGCCGCAACCTTCGCTTGTCAGGATCCGTCTCGCGTCCCATGGAAGCCACAGGTCAGCGCCCTACCCTTCATAAATACGCTCATATGAGAGCGAATTATCCGGAATCTCGGATTCCGTATATAGCCAGCGGATATGGTTACGGGCATGACTGAGTCGCACCCCAGGATCACCAAGGCTGTCATTCCCGCAGCAGGCCTCGGCACCCGGTTCCTTCCCGCCACCAAGGCCACTCCCAAAGAGATGCTGCCGGTCGTCGACAAGCCCGCGATCCAGTACGTGGTCGAGGAGGCCGTGTCCGCCGGGCTCGATGACGTCCTGATGGTCACCGGCCGCAACAAGCGTCCGCTCGAGGACCACTTCGACCGCAACTACGAGCTGGAGTCGGCCCTCGAGAAGAAGGGCGACGCCGACCGGCTCGCGAAGGTCCAGGAGTCCAGCGATCTCGCCACCATGCACTACGTGCGCCAGGGCGACCCCAAGGGCCTCGGCCACGCCGTGCTCTGCGCCGCCCCGCACGTCGGTCACGAGCCCTTCGCCGTCCTCCTCGGCGACGACCTGATCGACCCGCGCGACCCCCTGCTGGCGCGCATGGTCGAGGTCCAGGAGCAGCACGGCGGCAGCGTCGTCGCGCTCATGGAGGTCGCCCCGGAGCAGATCCACCTCTACGGCTGCGCCGCGATCGAGACCACCGCGGACAGCGACGTCGTCAAGGTGACCGGCCTGGTCGAGAAGCCCGCCCCCGCGGACGCCCCGTCGAACTACGCGATCATCGGCCGGTATGTCCTCGACCCGAACATCTTCGACGTGCTGAGCAAGACCGAGCCGGGCCGCGGCGGCGAGATCCAACTCACCGACGCCCTCCAGCAATTGGCCGAGGACGAGAAGGTCGGCGGCCCCGTGCACGGCGTCGTCTTCACGGGCCGCCGCTATGACACCGGCGATCGGGGCGACTACCTGCGTGCCATTGTCCGGCTCGCGTGCGAACGTGAAGACCTGGGCCCGGACTTCCAGGCCTGGCTTCGCCGTTACGTAGCCGAGGAGATGTAGCGATCGTGAGCGCCGCCGCGACCCGGACCAGCGGGCAGCAGGACCACCTCTGGTCGGTGGACGACCATCTCAAGGACATCCTCGCCACCGTCCAGCCGCTGGAACCCATCGAGTTGAACCTGCTCGACGCCCAGGGCTGCGTCCTGGTCGACGAGGTCACGGTGGCGCTCTCGCTGCCCCCGTTCGACAACAGCTCGATGGACGGGTACGCGGTGCGGGTCTCGGACGTCGAGGGCGCGAGCGAGGAGTTCCCGGCCGTCCTCACGGTGATCGGGGACGTCGCGGCGGGCGCGGCCGGTCTGCTGGAGGTGGGGCCCGGCCAGGCCGCGCGCATCATGACCGGCGCCCCGCTGCCGCCCGGCGCCGAGGCCGTCGTCCCCGTGGAGTGGACCGACGGCGGGCTGGGCGGCGGTCCCGTCTCCGGGATGCGCGCCCGCAGCCTGTCGCCCGAAGACGCCACCGGGCAGGTGCGCGTGCACCGCCCGGTCGAGGCACGCGCGCATGTGCGCGCGCAGGGCAGCGACGCGAAGGCCGGCGACCTCGCCCTCGCGGCGGGCACGGTCCTCGGTCCGCCGCAGATCGCGCTGCTCGCCGCGATCGGCCGCGGCACGGTCCGCGTGCGTCCACGCCCGCGCGTGGTCGTCATGTCCACCGGCAGCGAACTCGTCCAGCCCGACGAGGAGTTGGCGAGCGGCCAGATCTACGACTCCAACAGCTTCGCCCTCACCGCCGCCGCGCGGGACGCGGGAGCCATCGCCTACCGGGTCGGGGCGGTCACCGACGACACCGAGACGCTGCGCTCGGCCATCGAGGACCAACTCGTCCGCGCCGACCTCATGGTCACCACCGGGGGCGTGAGCGTGGGCGCGTACGACGTGGTGAAGGAAGCGCTCACCGCCATCAGTGAGGACGAGAACGACAGCGGCGAGGACGCCGAGGGCGAGGGTGAGCCCGAGGCAGGTCACGGCGTCGAGTTCCGCAAGCTCGCCATGCAGCCGGGCAAGCCCCAGGGCTTCGGCCTGATCGGCCCCGACCGCACGCCGCTGCTCGCGCTGCCGGGCAACCCCGTGTCCTCGTACGTCTCCTTCGAGGTGTTCGTACGTCCCGCGATCCGCACCCTGATGGGCCTGGAGGACGTCCACCGCCCCCGGGCCAAGGCCGTCCTGCGGGCGGACAAGGCGCTGACCTCGCCCGCGGGCCGCCGCCAGTTCCTGCGCGGGACGTACAGCGACGGTACGGTCACGCCGGTCGGCGGCACGGGCTCCCATCTGATCGCGGCCCTCGCCCGGTCCGACGCGCTGATCGTCGTCCCCGAGAACGACACCTCCCTCGAGCCGGGCACCGAGGTCGAGGTGCTCCTGCTCGGCTGACCGGCCGGGCCCCTTACCCGGCTGCCCGCGGCGCGTTGGCGGTACCGTGTCGCGCACAGCAGGCCCGCATGCCCTACCGCGCCGGGCCAGGACCGGGAGCGCCGCAGCACATGAGTACGCAGGACCGACTGACTCACCTCGACGACGCGGGGGCAGCCCGCATGGTCGACGTCTCCGGGAAGGACGTGACCGCGCGCACCGCGCGCGCCAGTGGCCGCGTCCTGGTCTCGCCGCGGGTGGTGGAGCTGCTGCGCGGCGAGGGCGTCCCCAAGGGCGACGCGCTCGCCACGGCTCGTATCGCGGGGATCATGGGCGCCAAGCGCACACCCGAGCTGATCCCGCTGTGCCATCCGCTGGCGGTCTCGGGTGTGAAGGTGGACCTGTCGGTGGCGGACGACGCCGTCGAGATCACGGCCACCGTGAAGACCACCGACCGTACGGGCGTCGAGATGGAGGCGCTCACCGCGGTCAGTGTGGCGGCGCTGACCGTGATCGACATGGTGAAGGCGGTCGACAAGGGCGCGGTGATCACGGACGTGCGCGTGGAGGAGAAGACGGGCGGCGCGTCGGGCGAGTGGAGCCGCGCATGACGGCCCCGCTCGCGCCGCCGCTCGGGGGTGCCCTGGTGGCGTCGTACGCCGCCCTGGTGGTGACCGCGTCCAACCGTGCCGCGCTCGGTGTGTACGAGGACAGGGGCGGACCTCTGATCGTGGAGGCGCTCGCCCGGTTCGGCTTCGCGGTCGACGGGCCATGGGTGGTGCCGGACGGCGACCCGGTGGAGCACGCGCTGAGGGAAGGCATCCGCGCCGGATACGACGTGATCGTGACGACCGGCGGTACCGGTGTCTCGCCCACCGACCGCACCCCCGAGGCCACCCGCGCCGTGATCGACTACGAGGTGCCGGGCATTCCCGAGGCCATCAGGGCGTTCGGAAGGGAGAAGGTGCCCACGGCGGCCCTGTCCCGGGGCCTGGCCGGGGTCGCCGACGGAACCCTGATCGTCAACCTGCCGGGATCCACCGGCGGGGTGAAGGACGGACTGGCCGTTCTGGAGCCCCTGCTGGCGCACGCCGTCGACCAGATCCGCGGCGGCGACCACCGCAGGGCCGACGCGGACGGCTCCACGACGGGCGAGGGCCCGTCCGGACCGACTGGGGGTGCGCGCTGAACAGCCCATCCTGGCCCGTCGAGCTGGCGGACGGCGATGTCGTCCTCCGGCCGATAAGGCTGCGCGACCAGCGGGCCTGGCGCGAGGTCAACCGTCGCAACCGCGACTGGCTGCGGCCGTGGGAGGCGACCATCCCGCCGCCGACGCCCGCGGGGCCGGTCGCGCACCGGCCGACCTACCGCCAGATGGTCCGGCATCTGCGCGGCGAGGCCAACGCGGGCCGGATGCTGCCCTTCGTCATCGAGTACCAGGGGCAGCTCGCCGGGCAGTTGACGGTGGCCGGGATCACCTGGGGCTCGATGTGCTCGGGCCACATCGGCTACTGGGTGGACGAGGCGGTGGCCGGCCGCGGGGTGATGCCGACGGCCGTGGCGCTCGCCGTCGACCACTGCTTCCGCAGCGTCGGGCTGCACCGCGTCGAAGTCTGCATTCGCCCGGAGAACGGGCCGAGCCGCCGGGTGGTGGAGAAACTCGGATTCCGCGAGGAAGGGCTCCGGCCCCGATATCTCCACATCGACGGGGACTGGCGGGACCATCTCGTCTTCGCGCTCACCGCGGAAGAGCTGCCCGACGGATTGCTGGCGCGCTGGCACCGGGAACGGTCGCGGCAGTCGGGGGCGGCGAACCCGGGGTCTTCGCGGAAATAAAAAGTATGTTCGAAATCGGTCGGTTACTGATCGTCCTGGTCTCGGGTATTAGCGGTCCGGGTGGGCTGGTGATCGCATGGGTCGCAAAAAAAGCTCGAAATATCAGCCAGATCGTGCGACACACCGGCCCAATTGGCGGATGGCCTTACGTAAACCCCTCTACCGTGTGAGGCGTGAGCAGCAGCGGCCTCATCTATGCAGTCATCGTCGGGGCCTGGGCCGCCTACTTGGTGCCGATGTGGCTCCGTAGGCAGGACGAGTTGAACGAGTCTCGTCCGACGGAACGCTTCAGTACCGCCATCCGGCTGCTGTCCGGACGGGCGGGCATGGAGCGCCGATACGCCAAGGACCTGCGGGCGCGCTCCACCGAGGAGGGGGAGCAGAGCCTTCCGGACGGCGTCACCGACTCGGTGGACGTCCGGGCCTTCGCCATGCCTCCGACCGACCCGCAGGCGCGGGCGAGGGTCGAGCCGGAGGCCCCGGCCCGGCGGGAGCCGACCGGCAAGGCGGCACCCCGGCCCGCGGCGCAGCCCCCGTCCGCGGCGGAACCGGTCGCCCGGCCGCTCGCGGCCAAGGCCGCGCCCCAGGCCCGTAAGCCGTCCGGGGCCCAGGCCGCGGCGCGCGCCCGGCGCTCGAAGGTGCTCGCGCGGCGGCAGCGGACCACGGTGGTGCTCTTCACCGCGTTCACGCTCGGCGCGGTCGTCGCCGCCGTCGGAGGCCTCGCCTTCCTGTGGGCACCCGGCGTGCCCGCCGTGCTGCTGAGCGTCTACATCGCGTATCTGCGGGCCCAGGAGCGCAAGCGGTACCGGTTCACGATGGACCGGCGCCGGGCCGAGGTCGCGGCGCAGCGGCTCAGGGAGCGGCAGCCCCGTCGTCGCCCCCCGCTCGCCGCTGACTCCGACGAACCGGAGGAGGGACCCGAGCCGGAGACCGACCCCGGGCTCCTCGCGCTCGCCGCCGACCGCCGGGCGCTCGTCGAGCAGACCGACCACGCGGAGTGGGTGGACCAGCAGCGCGAGCGGCAGCGCAGGCCGGGGCACGGCGAGACCTGGGACCCGGTCCCGGTGCCGCTGCCGACGTATGTGACCGCGCCGGTCGCGCCGCGGGCGACGCCGAGCGTGGACCTCGGGGCGCCGGACGCGTGGAGCTCGGCCCGGTCGAGCGCGGCCGAGCCGCAGGCGCCCGTGCCGTCGGCGTCCGACGCCGAGCCGGGGCAGCCCGGGGCGGCGGAGCGGCCGGAGCCCGACGGTGGCCGCAGCGACGCCCGCCGGGCCGCGTCCGCACGGCGGTCGCGGGAGCGGGGACGCACTCCGCTGTTCGACCAGTACGAGGACGGGGAACGGCCGCGGGCCGCCAACGAGTAGGCGCCGCCGCGGCGGCCCGTCGCACCCCGCCCTGCTGACCTGGGGTGGAACGGATTTCCAGACTGGCCGATGGGGATGCTAGAGTTTCACTCGTTGCAAGGGCCTGTGGCGCAGTCCGGTAGCGCACCTCGTTCGCATCGAGGGGGCCAGGGGTTCAAATCCCCTCAGGTCCACCGCAACGACTCTCCGAATTCCGGGGAGTTGAGGAGATCCCGTTCAGCTCATCGAGCTGGACGGGATCTCTGCGTTCCGGGACTTCTTCAGCGCTGTTGTCTACGGCCCGGGGGGCCGGGAAGCGCCAGTGGCATGGACACTCTTCCCGGCCCGGAGGCGATCGTCAGCGGAGTTCCCAGCGGCTCGGGTACGGGAAGTAGGCCTCGAGGAAGTCGTGCACGTCCCGCGCGACCTGTTCCTGGCGGTCGGCAGGTGTGTTGACGTCGTTGAGGCAGAAGAACTCGAAGGCCCGCTCGTCGAGCAGCGCGGCCATCTTCCCCGGCGCCTCGGGCGAAGCGACGTCGACGTAGCGGAGCTTGAACTTGCCGGGGACGGCGCGGCCGGTGAGGTACGCGTGGTGGTGGTGCAGGGACGCGGCGGCGGCGATGTCCGTGATGGCACGGAACCTGGAGCGGCTGGTGCGGTCCATGTCTTCCGCGAAGCGGGTCTCCATGTCGCGCATCACCGCGCGGATCTGCGGGTGCGGGGTGTGCATGAACTTGTTGACGGTGAAGCGTCCGTGGGCGTCCTGGAGGAGCGCGCGTACGTTCTTCCCCGCCGAGTTGGGGGCGGGTTCGTCGGGGTGGGGTGAGCCGAGGCCCAACTGGGCCGGGGAGAACGGGACCTTGGCGATGCCGTTGCCGTGGAAGAACCGGTCGGCCGTGCTGGGGCGGCCGAGGAAGACGTCGTCGTTGAGGTAGAGGTAGTGCTCGGAGAGACCGGCGATGTGGTGGAGCTGGGTGCCGATGGCGTGGGAGTTGAAGACCGGCAGCGCGGTGGGGTCGGTGAAGATGTCCTTGTGGTCGACGACCTTGACGCCGGGCGCGGTGGTGTCGAGCCAGGCGGGGGTCTGGCCGTCGGTGACGATGTGGACGGTGCGGATGAACGGGGCGTACATCTCCAGCGAGCGCAGGGAGTACTTGAGTTCGTCGCGGCTCGTGTAGCGGGAGGCACCGGCCTCGCGGGCGTGGATACGCGGAGCGCCGTCCGCTGTCGGGCGGTGGGCGTCGCGGATGGCGGCGAGGCGCGGGTCGTCGCCGTCGACCCAGGTGTAGACGACGTCGATGGGGAAGTCGACGGCGTCGACGCGCGGCTGCTGGAAGGCGTCCCAGGTGGGGTGGGTACGGCCGGATATGGAGCAGGTCACCGGGATGCGGGCCTCGGCGGGCAGGACGTCGGCGACCGCGTTGGGCCGCGGGGCGACGAGCGCGTCGGTCAGCACGCTCTCCGGGGCCTGGACGCGGAGGGCGGCCAGGCGCTCGGCGGTGCGGGGCTCCGTCGCCTTGGCGAGCAGGCTGTGGCCCTCTTGCCAGAACTCGACGTCGCAGCCCTGGGTGAGGTCGGCGAGCACCTGGTCGTCCGGGCCGAGGAGGATCTCGCCGAAGCGGATGGTGTCCTGGCGCTTGAGGGCGGTGGGCAGAGCGCCGTCCGCGTACAGCGTGGCCTCGGCGGGCCAGCGGGCCTGGCTGGGCTTGAGCGCGTACAGGGCCGTGGCGCCGTAGAGCTCGCGCAGGGCGGTGAGGAACGTCTTGCGGTCGGCGAGACGGACACCGACGACGTGGCGCAGCGGCGAACGGCCGGGGACCAGGAAGTACTCGACGCCGGCGTGGTCCAACGCATCGGCGACCAGGGCCAGGTTGCGGACGCGGGCGTCGGTCTCGGCGAGGGCATGCACGCGTCGGCCGATATAGCCCTGCCCCGCCCCGGAGATCTCGCGCAGGTCGCCGTCGGCGGCGAGCACCGCGGCCCGCCGAGCGGCGATCTTCTCCAGCCGCGACCGCTCGGCGGCTTCCTGCTGGGTGGCGAGCCGTTCTTCGGCACGCTCCTGCCGGACGCCGGCGGGCAGGAAGCGTTCACCGATCGACTTCAGACGTGATGCCATACCAGGTCGGGCCTGTCTTCTTCGTGGGTCAGGGTGCGGCGGACCTGCCGCGGAAGAAGAGTAGAGGCAGTGATCCACCGTGCCGGAACCCGCCTTGCCTGGTCAGCGTGGGTGTGGGGCCGGGATCCGCTACGGCCGCAGGTGCTTGGCGTAGCAGAGGCTCTCGTCGTGGAAGCGGTAGTAGCCGAACTTCTCGCACGGCTCGTAGCCGGTGGAGGCGTACAGGGCGACCGCCTCGGGTTGCTTGGTGCCGGTCTCCAGGACCATGCGGATCCGGCCCGCCGCGTGGGCGTCCTCTTCCAGGGCCGCGAGGATGCGCCGGGCCAGGCCCCGGCCGCGCATGCTCGCGACGACGAACATGCGCTTCAGTTCGGCGTCGCCGTCCAGGTTCCCCTCGGCGTTCTTGTCCTGGCTGCGCCAGCCGCCGGTGGCGACGGGGGTGCCGTCCGTGTCGTACGCGATCAGGTACAGGCCGTTCGGTGGCCGGAAGTCGGCGGGGTCCAGGAGGGTGGCGTCGCCACCGTCGCCGTAGCGCACGTCGTACTCGGCCTGGACCTCGTCGTTGAGCTTGACGGCGTCCGGGTGGTCGAAGGGAACAGGGCGGATGAGCATGTCGTAACCGTGTATCCAGCTCTGAGTAACAGGAGGGGCAGTATGTGGTCCCTTACGGGGCCTCGTCCAGTGTGCGGGTAAGGTGCCCGGATGCTGACTGTGACCTCTGCCAATGTGAACGGACTGCGGGCCGCCGCCAAGAAGGGTTTCGTGGAGTGGCTCGCGGTGACCGGGGCGGATGTGCTGTGTCTGCAAGAGGTGCGCGCCGAGCCGCATCAACTGCCCGAGCAGGTACGCACGCCCGAGGGCTGGCACGTCGTGCACGCGCCCGCCGCCGCCAAGGGCCGCGCGGGTGTCTCCCTGTACTCCCGTCGTGAGCCGGACCGGGTCCGGGTCGGCTTCGGGTCGGCGGAGTTCGAGACGAGCGGGCGGTATGTCGAGGTCGACCTGCCGGGTGTGACGGTCGCCTCCCTCTACCTCCCCTCCGGCGAGGTCGGCACCGAGCGGCAGGACGAGAAGATCCGCTTCATGGGCGAGTTCCTCGCCTACCTCAAGGAGCTGCGCGAGCGGGCCGCCGCCGACGGCCGCGAGGTGCTCGTCTGCGGCGACTGGAACATCGCCCACCAGCGGGCCGACCTGAAGAACTGGCGCGGCAACACCAAGAGCTCCGGCTTCCTGCCCGAGGAGCGGGAGTGGCTGAGCCGGGTCTTCGATCCGGCGGACGGTGGATACGTGGACGTGGTGCGCGCCCTGCATCCGGACGTCGAGGGGCCGTACACCTGGTGGTCGTACCGCGGGCGGGCCTTCGACAACGACACGGGCTGGCGGATCGACTACCACGGGGCCACCCCCGGCCTCGCTGCCAAGGCCGTCAAGGCGTCCGTGGAGCGCGCGGCCACGCATGCCGAGCGGTGGTCCGATCACGCCCCGATGACGGTCGTGTACGACCTCTGAGGCCCTGTCGCCCTCGCCCGGGGACCGTCACTCCTGCTTGCGCAACCTCCGGTCCAGCGCCAGGGACAGCTCCGCCTCCACCACGCTCTTGGCCAGCGGGCGCAGGCGTTCGGCGTCCTCGGGGGAGCGGGAGTGGGCGGCCACCATGGCGGTGAAGACGTCCGCGAGCGCCTCCGTGTGGTCGCGGACGCGGCGGGCGGCGGTCAGGACGTCCGCGAGCGGGATGCCCTCGCGTACCAGGGTCGCGGAGACCTCCAGCAGGCGGCGGCTGATGTGGACGATGTCGTCGCCGTCCACGCCGAGGTAGCCGAGGTCGAGAGCCGTGGTCAGGTTCTCCGGGGTCGCCTCGGTGCCGAAGACGTCGGCGAGGGCCTCGGGGGTGAGCCGGACGGGGGTTTCCTCGGTGGGGGCGTCGAGGCCGAGCAGGTCGCCGACGTCGCGCCCGTGGTCGAAGGCCTCGGCCAACTCCGCGATGCCGCTGAGGGTGTGGCCGCGTTCCAGGAGCGCGGAGATGGTGCGCAGCCGGGCCAGATGCGCGTCGTCGTACCAGGCGATCCGGCCCTCGCGGCGCGGTGGCCGGATCAGCTTGCGCTCGCGGTAGAAGCGCAGGGTGCGCACCGTGATGCCGGCCGCCTCGGCCAGCTCCTCCATGCGGTACTCGCGCCGCTCCCCGACATCTGCCACGCCCGCACCCTATGCCGTGGCGCCGGGCCGTACCGTCGGTAACTTCCTTGTCCCGCCCCCTACCCATCGGTACGGAGCTGCCCTACTCTCCCATTGCGCCAGTAATCACTGGCGTGGTTCGCGGAGCGGGAGGGCTGCGGGATGGCCGAGCACGAGCATGTACGGGTGGCGGTGATCGGGTCCGGGTTCGGCGGGCTCGGCGCCGCCGTGCGACTGCGCCGGGAGGGGATCACCGACTTCGTGGTCCTGGAGCGGGCGGACGGCGTCGGGGGGACCTGGCGCGACAACACCTATCCGGGCTGCGCCTGCGATGTGCCCTCCCATCTCTACTCGTTCTCGTTCGCGCCCAACCCCGACTGGCCGCGCACCTTCTCCGGGCAGGAGCACATCCGCGCGTATCTGGAGCATGTGGCGCAGGTCCACCGGCTGCGGCCGCACCTCCGCTTCGGCTGCGAGGTGAAGCGGATGGTCTGGAACACGCGCGAGATGCGCTGGGACATCGAGACCAGCGGCGGCAGTTGGTCCGCCGATGTCGTCGTCTCCGCCACCGGCCCGCTGTCCGATCCGAAGATCCCGGACATACCCGGCCTCGACTCGTTCCCCGGCAAGGTCTTCCACTCCGCCCGCTGGGACCACGACTTCGACGTGCGCGGCAAGCGCGTCGCCATGGTCGGCACGGGCGCGTCCGCGATCCAGATCGTGCCCTCGATCCAGCCCGACGTCGAGAAGCTGGTCCTCTTCCAGCGCACCCCGGCCTGGGTGATGCCCCGCGTGGACCGCGCCATCAGCGGCCCCGAACGCGCGCTGCACCGGGCGCTGCCCTTCACCACCCAACTGCGCCGCGGACTGCTGTGGGGCATCCGGGAGTTGCAGGTCCAGGCGTTCACCAAGCGCCCGAACGAGCTGGGCCTCGTCGAGAAGCTGGCCGCCTACAACATGACCCGCGCCGTCAAGGACCCGGCGCTGCGGGCCAAGTTGACCCCCGACTACCGCATCGGCTGCAAGCGGATCCTGCTCTCCAACACGTACTACCCGGCCCTCGCGCGGCCCAATGTGGACGTCGTCGCGAGCGGGCTCGCCGAGGTGCGCGGTTCGAGTGTCGTCGCCGCCGACGGCACCGAGGCCGAGGTCGACGCGATCGTCTTCGGTACCGGCTTCCACGTCACGGACATGCCGATCGCCGAGCGGGTCGTCGGCGCCGACGGGCGCACGCTCGCGGAGTCCTGGAGCGGGGGCATGGCGGCGCTGCGCGGCGCGACCGCCGCCGGGTTCCCCAACCTGATGACGATCATCGGGCCCAACACCGGCCTCGGGAACTCCTCGATGATCCTGATGATCGAGTCCCAGCTCAACTACCTGGCCGACTACTTGCGGCAGTTGGACACGCTCGGCGACGGGACCGCGCTCGTTCCCCGGCCGCGCGCCGTCGAGGCCTGGACCCACCGGGTGCAGGAGCGGATGAAGCGCACGGTGTGGAACACGGGCGGCTGTACGAGCTGGTATCTCGACGCGGCCGGTCGCAACACCACCGTCTGGCCCGGTACGACGACGGAGTTCCGCAATGCGACCCGGCGGGTGAACCTCGGCGAGTACGAGGTGCTGAGGGTGCCCCGGACGGGAGCGGCGGACGACCGGCAGGCCCCGGCCGCGAAGGCGGCCCACGCATGAGCGGGCCGACGCATGTCCGCAGCGGGCCGTACGCGCCCCCCGTCCCCACTCGGGAGCTGACCGTCCACTCCGCCGACGGGTCCCCGCTGCATGCCGAGGTGCACGGGCCGAAGGACGCGCCCGCCGTCGTCCTCACGCACGGCTGGACCTGCTCGACCGCCTTCTGGGCCGCGCAGATCCGCGAACTCGCCGTCGACCACCGGGTGATCGCCTACGACCAGCGAGGGCACGGGCGCAGCCCGGCCAGTGCCCGGTGCTCCACCGACGCGCTCGCCGACGACCTGGAAGCCGTGCTCGCCGCCACGCTCGCACCGGGCGAACGGGCCGTGATCGCGGGGCACTCCATGGGCGCGATGGCCATGCTGGCCGCGGCCCGGCGCCCCCGCTTCCGGGCGCACACGGCGGCTGCCCTGCTGTGCAGCACGGGAACCGCGCGCCTGATCACCGAGGCGCGGGTGGTGCCGCTGCGCGCCGGGCGGGCGCGGACCTGGTTCACGGCGCGCCTGCTCGGCTCGCGGCTCCCGCTCGGGCCGGTCACGCCCGTCGCCAAGCGGATCCTCAAGTACGCGACGATGGGCGCCGGTTCGGCTCCGGAGATGGTCGAGGCCTGCGCACGCCTGGTGCACGGCTGTCCGCGCGAGGTCCGTCACTCCTGGGCGCGTGTGCTGGAGACGCTGTATCTGGACGACTGCATACGGGAGTTGACGGTGCCGACGGAGGTCGTCGTCGGCACGGCCGACCGGCTGACGCCCCCGGTGCACGCGCGCACGCTGGCCGCCGCGCTGCCCCGGTGCACCGGCAGCACCGAGCTGTTCGGGCTCGGCCATATGACCCCGGTGGAGGCGCCGGAGCTGGTCACCGGGAAGATCCGGGACCTCGTCACCGCGTACGCGACGGACACCAGGACGGACACGGCCCTCGAAGCGGAGGAGAGCGCATGAGCACGGTGAGCCTCAAGGGACAGGTCGCGGTCGTCACGGGCGCCGCGCGGGGCGTCGGCGAACTGCTGGCCCGCAAGCTGTCGGCGCGCGGCGCCACGGTCGCGCTCGTCGGTCTGGAGGAGGACGCGCTCAAGGCGGTCTCCGAGCGGCTGTACGGCGACAGCGGCCACTGGTACGCGGACGTCACCGACCCGGAGGCGATGACACGGGTCGCCCGCGAGGTGAAGGAACGGTTCGGGAAGGTCGACATCGTGGTCGCCAACGCCGGGGTGGCGGGCGGCGGGCCGTTCACGCGGTCCGACCCCGAGGTGTGGCGGCGCGTGATCGAGGTCAATCTGATCGGCTCGACGGTGACGGCCCGCGCCTTCCTGCCGGTGCTGGTCGAGAGCCGCGGCTATCTGCTCCAGATCGCCTCGCTCGCCGCGATCACCCCCGCGCCGATGATGACGGCGTACTGCGCGTCCAAGGCGGGCGTGGAGGCGTACGCGCACAGCCTGCGCGCCGAGGTGGCGCACGAGGGCGTGCGGGTCGGTGTCGGATACCTGTCCTGGACCGACACGGACATGGTGCGGGGCGCCGACCAGGACGATGTGATGCGGGAGTTGAGACAGCGGCTGCCGTGGCCGGCCAACAAGACCTATCCGCTGGGGCCCGCGGTGGACCGGATCGTGGCGGGGATCGAGCGGCGGTCGAGCCATGTGTACGCGCAGTGGTGGCTGCGCGGGATGCAGGGCGTACGAGGGTATCTGCCGGGCCTCGTCGCGTCGGCGGGGCGGCGGGAGATGCGAAGGTTCGCGCCGCGGCTGCGCGAGATCGGAACCGGGCTGGTCGGGGCCGGTGGACAGGCCGACGCCCAGGAGTCGCGCACGCTGCGTAACTGATCGAAATGCGTGGGTTGTCCGGGCGTGTCAGTCTGGTCGAGGCCGACCCCCTCACGGTCGACGCCCCACCTCTCACCCACTTCGGGAGTGAACCCACATGGGCATGAAGGACCAGCACCAGGACAAGTCCGAGCAGATGAAGCAGCAGGGCAAGCAGAAGGCCGAGCAGTCGAAGCAGCAGCAGTCCCAGCGCGGGCAGCAGTCGCAGCAGCAGCGCGGCCAGCAGCAGCCCCAGCGCGGCCGTCAGACGCAGGACGACACGCAGCGCATGCGGGACGACTCGGAAGACCGCTTCAACCAGGACTATGACGCCTGAGTTGCTGCCCTGGATGTGAGGTGGGGCGCCCTCGTCGAGGGCGCCCCACTGCTCTGTCCCGACAGGTCAACCCGTCGCCCGCGGCGGCAGTTTCGGCCGGGTGCGGTCCGGAACGTCGCTGTAGTCCGGGGGAGTCGCCGCCGGATGGGTGCGCAGCAGGTCCAGCGCCAGGACGACCGCGTCGTCCAGTTGCTTGTGGCGGCCCTCCGCCCAGTCCAGCGGGGTGCGTTGGATCTCCAGATCCGGCTCCACGCCGTGGTTCTCGACGCCCCAGCCGTACGGCTCGAACCATGCCGCGTTCATCGGAACCGTGATCACCGTGCCGTCGCCCAGGCGGTGGCGGCCCGTCATCCCGACCACCCCGCCCCAGGTGCGCAGGCCCACCACCGGGCCCAGCTCAAGGAGCTTGATCGCGGCGATGATCATGTCGCCGTCCGAGGAGGTCGCCTCGTCGGCCAGCGCGACGATCGGCCCGCGCGGGGCGTTGGAGGTGTACGACACCGGCTCGGCGTTGCGCGTCAGGTCCCAGCCCAGGATGGTGCGCGTGAGCTTCTCGATGACGAGTTCGCTGATGTGGCCGCCCGCGTTGCCCCGTACGTCCACGATCAGCGCCGGGAGCGAGACCTCCTTGCGCAGATCCCGGTTGAACTGCGCCCAGCCCGAGCCGCCCATGTCCGGGATGTGCAGATACCCGCAGCGTCCGCCGCTCGTCTCCCGGACGACCCTGCGGCGCTTGGCGACCCAGTCCTGGTAGCGCAGAGGGCGTTCGTCGACCAGCGGGATCACGGCCACCCGCCGGGCCGGGCCCTCGCCGTCGGCCGGGGTGAACGTCAGCTCCACGGTCGTCCCGCCCGCGCCCGCCAGCAGCGGGAACGGTCCCGCCACCGGGTCCACCGGGCGACCGTCCACATGCGTGAGGACGGCGCCCTCCCGGATGCCCGTGCCCGCCAGCGGTGAGCGGGCCTTGGAGTCCGACGACTCGCCGGGCAGGATCCGCTTGATCGTCCAACGCCCGTCGCGCCGTACCAGGTTGGCGCCCAGCAGGCCCTGGTAGCGCTGGTAGTGCGGCGGCCCCTCGTTGCGCCGGGCCGGTGTCACGTACGCATGCGACGTGCCCAGTTCGCCGAGCACTTCGCGCAGCAGATCGGCGAAGTCGTCGGGCGATGCGACCCGTTCGATCAGCGGGCGGTACTGCGCCAGGATCGCGTCCCAGTCGATGCCGCACATGCCGGGCTCCCAGAAGTACGCCCGGATGAGCCGGCCCGCCTCCGCGTACGCCTGCCGCCACTCCGCCGCCGGGTTCACCACATGCATGATCCGGCGGACGTCCATCCATACCGTGGTGTCGCTGTCGCCGATCTCGGTGGCCGGGACCGCCCGCAGGACGCCCTCGTCGACGACCACCAGCCGGGTGCCGTCCCCGCTCACCGCGAACCAGTCCAGATGGCCGACCAGTTCGGTCTTCTTGGCCTTGGTGATGGTGAAGTGTTCGAGGGTCGGGCGCCCGGTGATGTCGTCCGGGTTCGCGAAGGTCTCGCCCAGCGCGCCCGAGATCGGCCAGCGCAGCCACACCAGTCCGCCCCCGGCGACCGGACGCAGCGCCGAGTACTTGGACGCGGCGACCGGGAACGGCGTCACCCGGCTCTCCAGCCCCTCCAGTTCGACGGTGACCGTGCCGTCCCCGCCCCCTTCCTCCTCCAGCGGATCGAGCCCCCCGGCGGCGGGCCGCCCGTCCGGGTTCAGCGCGAAGGGGGACGGGGTCGCCGAGGACAGCGGGACGAGATAGGGGCGGCAGCCCAGCGGGAAGGACAGGTCCCCGGTGTGCACGTCGTAGACGGGGTCGAAGCCGCGCCAGGACAGGAACGCGAGATAGCGGCCGTCCCGGGTGAACACCGGGTTCTCGTCCTCGAAGCGCCCGTTGGTGACGTCGACGATCAGCCGGTCCTTGATCCGCGCCATCTTGATCTGCCGCAGCGTCCGGCCGATCCCCGGATGCGACCAGGTCAGCCAGGCCCCGTCCGGGGAGAACGCCAGATCCCGTACCGGCCCGTTCACCGACCGGATCAGCTCGGTGACCTCCCCGTCCGACCCCTCGGTCCCCGATCCCTCGGCCCCGGTGGCCGTCGCGTCCGCGGCCACGGTGAGCAGCAGCAGTCGCCCGTCGTGCGAGGCGATCGCGAGCCGCTCGCCCTGCCGGTCCGAGGCCATCTCCAGCACCCGGCCCAGTCGCCCGGAGGCCAGCCTGCGCGGCTCCGGGTGCCCGGTGGCCCGCGGCAGATACGCGATCTCGACCGCGTCCTCGCCCTCCGCGTCCGTGAGGTAGGCGACCCCGCCCCCGCTGCCGAGCATCTCGGGCAGCCGGACCCGTACGCCGGGGGTGTCGGTGATCGTACGGGCGGGGCCGTCGCGGTGCGTGAGCCAGTACAGGCTGCCGCGGACGACGACCGCGCTGGCCCGCCCGGTCTCGCCGACCGAGATCCCGTCCAGATGCTGCGAGGCCGGGACCGCGTACTTGCGCCGCCCCGCGCGCGGCCCGCCCAGCCGTACGTCGAGACGGCGCGGCACCGAGTCGGCGGAGAGGTCCTCGACGATCCACAGGTCGCCCGCGCACTGGTACACCACCCGGCTGCCGTCGCTGGCGGCGTGCCGGGCGTAGAAGGTGTCGTGGTCGGTGTGGCGGCGCAGATCGGAGCCGTCGTACGCGCACGAGTACAGGTTGCCGATGCCCTCGTGGTCGGAGAGGAACGCGATCCGCCCGCCGACGAACATCGGCGAGTCGAGATGGCCGTCGAGATCGGGGAGCAACTGCTGCCCCTGGAGCCACAGCCGCCCCGTGGCGCCGCCCCGGTAGCGCTTCCAGGAGGCCGGTTCGTGCGGCGGGGTGCCGGTGAGCAGCAGCGTGCGGTGCTCGCCGTCGACATCGGCGACCGCGATGTCCGAGACCGGGCCCCAGGGCAGCTTGCCGCCGGGGTCGCCGTCGGTGGGGACCTTGTAGGCCCAGGTGAAGTAGGAGAACGGCTCGCCGTGCGAGGCGACGGCCAGGAGGGATGCCGTGCCGTCCGGCTCGGGCGGCGTCCAGCCGCACACCCGGGTGTCGGCGCTGCCCCAGTAGGTGAGCCGTCGGCCGGGGCCGCCGTCCACCGGGGACAGATGGATCTCGGGTACGAAGGTGCGCCAGCTCGTGTACGCGATGAGGCGGCCGTCGGGCGAGAAGCGGGGGTGCCCGATCTTCGTACGGTCGACGGTGAGCCGCCAGGCGCGGCCCGGTCCGTCCAGCGGGGCCACCCACAGATCGTCCTCGGCGACGAAGCAGAGCCGGTCGCCGTGCAGATGCGGACACCGCAGATAGCCGGGGGCGTTCTCGTACACGTCGCTCGTGTCGCTCACCCATCCCATGCTTTTCCTCTGAACGGGCCACGGCAACTCGGCGCCCGCCGCGCCCTGTGTGACACGGGACCCGTGACGCGGGACCTGTGGCACGGACCCGTGACGCAGGACACGTACGAAACGGTTTCGTTTCGCTTAGTGAGAGGGGTATCGTCTCAGACGTGCGAAGCCGTGCCGGGTCTTGTCGCCCCAGGCGCGGCCGGGGAGAGGCGGAAGTGACATGACCGAGGCATCCAAGGGCACGGCGCCGGCCGCCGAGTCGGCGCTCACCGGGCGCCGCAGTCGCATCACGCCCGAGCGCGAGGCCGAGTTGTACGGGGCCGTGCTCGACCTGCTTCGGGAAGTCGGTTACGACGCCCTGACGATGGACGCCGTGGCCGCCCGTACCCGCTCCAGCAAGGCGACGCTCTACCGCCAGTGGGGCGGCAAGGCCGAGCTGGTGGTCATGGCCATCCGGCGCGGCAAGCGGGGTCGCCTCGACGAGGTCGACACCGGCTCGCTCCGGGGCGATCTGCTCGCGCTGATCGCGCACGAGGACGACTGCACGATGGAACAGAACTCCGCGCTGATGCGGGGCATGGCGATGGCGGTCCACCACAACCCGGATCTGCGCCAGGCCTTCCGCGAACAGCTCGTGGGGTCGGAGACGGAGCAGGCCCGGAGCGTTCTCCAACGGGCCGTCGACCGCGGCGAGATCCGGGCGGACTGCCCGGCGCTGGACTTCTTCGTGCACATGATGGTCGGCGGGTTCGCCACCCGCATGCTGCTCGACGACCAGCCGCCGACCCAGGCCTTCCTCACCTCGTACATCGACGCCGTGGTCCTCCCCGCCCTCGGCGTCCGCACCACCTGACACACCCTCTGACCCACACCACCGACACGTCCCCCCGCAAGCCCAGCACCTGACGTCACCGCTCACGTCGTCCGTCGGGCTGATCACCCCTGCCCTGCCACCACACGACCTGACCGGGAGTACGCCCTCGTGGCCACATTCCTCTATCGACTGGGCCGACTCGCCTTCAGGCGACGGCACTTCGTCGCCCTGATCTGGGTGGCGCTGCTGACGCTCGCGGGCGTCGGCGCCGCCAACGCCCCCGCAGCGGGCTCCGCTTCGTTCTCCATCCCCGGCACCGAGGCCCAGCAGGCCTTCGATCTGCTGAAGGAACGCTTCCCCGGGATGACCCCCAACGGGGCCACCGCACGTGTCGTCTTCAAGGCGCCGGACGGGGCGAAGGTGACCGCCGGGGACAGCAAGGCGGTCGTCGAGAAGACCGTCAAGGAACTGCGCGGCGGCTCCGAGGTCGTCAACGTCGTCGACCCGTTCGCCGCGCACGCCATCAGCAAGGACGGCACCACCGCCTATGCGCAGGTGACGTACAAGGTCTCCGGGATGGAGCTGAAGGACTCCTCCCGCGACGCCCTGAAGTCCGCCGCGCAGGACGCCCGGGACGGCGGGCTGACCGTCGAGGTCGGCGGTGACGCGCTGATGGCCGTGCCCGAGACGGGCGCGACGGAGGTCATCGGTATCGCGATCGCGGCCCTCGTCCTCGTCATCACCTTCGGCTCGCTGGTGGCGGCCGGACTGCCGCTGCTGACCGCCCTGATCGGCGTCGGTATCGGTGTCTCCTCCATCACCGCGCTGGCCAAGACGCTGGACCTGGGCTCGACCACCTCGACCCTGGCGATGATGATCGGCCTCGCGGTCGGCATCGACTACGCGCTGTTCATCGTCTCCCGCTACCGCGCGGAACTCGCCGAGGGCCGTGAGCGCGAGGAGGCGGCGGGCCGGGCGGTCGGCACGGCGGGCTCCGCGGTGGTCTTCGCGGGTCTGACCGTGGTGATCGCGCTGGTCGGTCTCGCGGTCGTGAACATCCCGATGCTCACGAAGATGGGTGTCGCCGCGGCGGGCACGGTCGCCATCGCGGTCCTGATCGCCCTGACGATGATCCCGGCGCTGCTCGGCTACGCGGGCCGCAAGGTCAAGCCGGCCGGTGAGAAGAGCAAGTTGCTGGGCGGTGGCCGGGCCAAGGCCGCGCAGCGGGCGGCCAAGCCGAACATGGGCACGCGCTGGGCGAGCTTCGTCGTGCGCCGCCCGATCGCCGTCCTGCTGCTCGGTGTCCTCGGCCTCGGCGCGGCGGCCGTCCCGGTGGCCTCGCTGACGCTGGGCCTGCCGGACGACGGCGCGCAGCCGACGTCCACGACGCAGCGCCGCGCCTACGACCTGCTCTCGGACAACTTCGGCCCCGGCGTCAACGGCCCGCTGATGGTCGTGGTCGACGCGAAGGCGAGTGACGACCCGAAGGGCGCCGTCACCACGGTGACGGATGAGATCAAGGGCCTGAAGAACGTCGTGACGGTGACCCCGGCGGCGTACAACAGGACCGGTGACACGGCCGTGGTCACGGTCGTCCCCGGCTCCAAGCCGTCCTCGACCACCACCGAGGACCTGGTGCACGACATCCGTGCCGCGGGCGCCGGGATCACGGCCGACACGGACGCGAAGCTGCTGGTCACGGGGTCGACGGCGATGAACATCGACGTCTCGCAGAAGCTGAACGACGCGCTGCTGCCGTATCTGGCGCTCGTCGTGGGCCTCGCGTTCCTGCTGCTGATCGTGGTCTTCCGCTCGATCCTGGTCCCGCTGAAGGCGGCGCTCGGCTTCCTGCTCTCGGTGCTCGCCGCGCTCGGCGCGGTGGTCGCGGTGTTCCAGTGGGGCTGGCTCTCCGGTCTGATGGGCGTCGAGGAGACGGGCCCGATCATGTCGATGATGCCGATCTTCATGGTGGGCGTGGTCTTCGGCCTGGCGATGGACTACGAGGTCTTCCTCGTGACCCGGATGCGCGAGGCGTATGTCCATGGCGAGAACCCCGGGCAGGCGGTCGTGACCGGCTTCCGGCACGGCGCGCGGGTGGTGACGGCCGCGGCCGTGATCATGATCGCGGTGTTCTCCGGCTTCATCGGCTCCAGCGAGTCGATGGTCAAGATGATCGGCTTCGGCCTCGCGATCGCCGTCTTCTTCGACGCGTTCGTAGTTCGGATGGCGATCGTCCCGGCGGTCCTGGCCCTGCTGGGCGAGAAGGCCTGGTGGCTGCCGAAGTGGCTGGACCGCGCCCTGCCGAACGTGGACGTGGAGGGCGAGGCCCTGGCGTCCGCGACTACGGACCCGGACGCGGACCCGGACCGGGAGTTGGTGCGGGCGTGACACGTCCCGCCTGAGCCGAACGGCACGAAGGGCGCCTCACCGACGCGGGTGAGGCGCCCTTCGCACGCGATCGGCGCTCTCGTGTTCAGTGAGCCGTGGTCGTGGCCAGATAGGTGCTGCGCAGGAAGCGCAGCAGGGTCTGGGACTCGAACTGCACCACCTCCACCCCCTCCGGCGAGTGGAACTCCACCACCGCCTGGACCCTGCCGCACGGCCAGACGCTGATGTCGTCCCTGCTGGCCGGGGCGCGCAGGCCCTCCTCCAGGAGGTCCCGGGAGAGCGCCCACTCCTGGGGGCCGGGCAGGCCGATGCGGACGGAGAGGGGATCGGCGCTCGGGTCGTAGCGCAGGACGACGGGGATCGCGTCCGGAGTGTCCGGGGAGTCCGTGACGACGTGGGCTCGTGCGTACTGTTCGACAACGGACATGGGACCGCTCCTCACGCGAGTCGACGCGGCATGTCGCAGCAGCGTCGTCGAAATCCGCCGCCTCTTCAATGTCGCATAACGGGATGAACCCGGCCTCCTGTCGCGCGAGCGCCGTTGTCGGTGCGCTCCTCGCTCTTGCGAACGGTTCGCAATAAGCGGGTATCCTCGTACGGTGCATGTGCCTGACGGATTCATCAACGCCCCCATATCCGCCGCGACCGGAGTAGTCGCCGCGGGTGCCCTGGCCGTCAGCCTCAAGGGTGCCCGGCGCGAACTCGACGAGCGCACCGCGCCGCTCGCCGGCCTGGTGGCCGCGTTCATCTTCGCCGTCCAGATGCTGAACTTCCCCGTCGCCGCCGGGACCAGCGGACATCTGCTCGGCGGGGCGCTCGCCGCCATCCTCGTGGGGCCCTACACCGGGGTCCTGTGCGTCTCCGTCGTCCTCCTCATGCAGGGCATCCTCTTCGCCGACGGCGGCCTCACCGCGCTCGGCGTCAACATCACCGACATGGCGATCGTGACGACCGTCGTCGCCTACGCCGTCTTCCGCGGACTGGTCAAGGTGCTCCCGCGCACCCGCCGTTCCGTCACCGTCGCCTCCTTCGTCGCCGCCCTGCTCTCCGTCCCGGCCGCCGCCGTCGCGTTCACGCTGATCTACGCGATCGGCGGCACCACCGACGTCTCGATCGGCAAGGTCGCCACCGCGATGATCGGCGTCCACGTCCTCATCGGTCTCGGCGAAGCCGCCATCACCGCCCTGACGGTGGGCGCCGTCATCGCCGTACGGCCCGACCTCGTCTACGGCGCGCGCGGCCTTCAGCAGCGCCTCAAGCTGCGCGTCGACGGCGAGTTGGTCGACGCGCCCGCCGCCGAGCCCGCGCCCGTCGCCGCCCGGTCCCACCGCAAGCTGTGGGTCACCGGTCTCGTCACCTCCCTCGTCCTCGCCGGGTTCGTCAGCTTCTACGCCTCCGCGAGCCCCGACGGCCTGGAGAAGGTCGCCGCCGACCAGGGCATCGACAAGAAGGCCGAGGAGCACACGAACGCCGACTCGCCGCTCGCCGACTACGGCGTCAAGGACGTCCGCAACGCCCGTCTCTCCGGCGGTCTCGCGGGCGCGATCGGCGTCGGCGTCACCGTCGTCGCGGGCAGCACGGTGTTCTGGGTGGTGCGCCGCCGCCGTACGGGCGAGCCCGCGCAGGTCGGCTGACATGGGAGCCGGGCATGCCCACAAGCTCTACCGGCACGGGCACTCGCCCGTCCACGGGCTGCCGCCGCACACCAAGCTCGCGGCCGTGTTCGCCTTCGTCGTCGTGGTGGTCTCGACGCCGCGCGAGGCGATGTGGGCGTTCGCGCTGTACGCCGTCCTGCTCGGCGTCGTCGCGTACATGGCCCGGATCCCGGCGGGGTTCCTGCTGCGACGGCTGCTCATCGAGGTCCCGTTCGTCGCCTTCGCGGTCCTCATGCCGTTCGTCGCGGAGGGCGAACGGGTCGACGTCCTCGGCCTGTCGCTGAGCGTCAACGGACTGTGGGGCGCCTGGAACGTCCTCGCCAAGGGCACCCTCGGCGTCGCCGCCTCCGTCCTGCTCGCCTCGACCACCGAACTGCGCGCGCTGCTCCTCGGGTTGCAGCGGCTCAAGCTGCCGCCGCTCCTCGTGCAGATCGCCTCGTTCATGATCCGCTACGGCGACGTCATCACCGACGAGATGCGGCGGATGCGGATCGCCCGGGAGTCGCGCGGCTTCGAGGCCCGCGGCATCCGCCACTGGGGCGTGCTCGCGAAGTCCGCGGGCGCGCTCTTCATCCGCTCCTACGAGCGCGGCGAGCGCGTCCACCTGGCCATGGTCAGCCGCGGCTATGCCGGTGCGATGCCGGTCATCGACGAGGTCACCGCCTCCCGCGCCCAGTGGTCGTACGCCCTGACCCTGCCCCTCGCCGCCCTCGTCGTCTGCCTGCTGGGATGGACCCTGTGACCGCCGTGACCTCCGCGCCGCCCTCGCTCGACGTGACCCACCTGGCCTTCGCCTACCCCGACGGGCACCAGGCCCTCTTCGGCGTCGACTTCCGTATCGAGCGCGGCGAACGGGTCGCCCTGCTCGGCCCGAACGGCGCCGGGAAGACGACGCTCGTGCTGCATCTCAACGGCATCCTGAGCGGCGGCACCGGCACGGTGACCGTCGCCGGGCTCCCCGTCGGCAAGCAGCACATGGCCGAGATCCGCCGTCGCGTCGGCATCGTCTTCCAGGACCCGGACGACCAGCTCTTCATGCCGACCGTCCGCGAGGACGTGGCCTTCGGACCCGCCGCGGCCGGTCTCAAGGGCGCCGAGCTGGAGGCCCGCGTCGACAAGGCGCTCGGCCTCGTCGGCATGACGGAGTTCAAGGACCGCCCGCCGCATCACCTCTCCTTCGGCCAGCGGCGCCGGGTGGCCGTCGCGACCGTCCTCGCCATGGAGCCCGAGATCCTCGTCCTGGACGAGCCGTCGTCCAACCTCGACCCCGCCTCGCGCCGCGAACTCGCCGACATCCTGCGGTCGTTGGACGTCACCGTCCTCATGGTCACGCACGACCTTCCCTATGCGCTGGAGCTGTGCCCGCGCGCGCTGATCCTCAGCGACGGCGTGATCGCGGCCGACGGCAAGACCGCCGACCTGCTCGCCGACGACACGCTGATGCGCGCCCACCGCCTGGAACTGCCCTTCGGCTTCGACCCCCGCACCGTCGCGACGAGCACGGGCGGCCGGTGACGCCCGACACCCACCGGGCCCCTACGGAATCGACGGCGCCGGGCGCGTGTTGCACTCACTGTCGACAAGTGAAGGGCGGACGGGCGTGGACGTGAACGGCCTGGTGGCCGAGGGCTTCGAGCCGGTCAGGGAAGCGTTCGTGCGGAACGCCGAGACGCTGGGGGAGCGCGGGGCGGCGGTCACCGTGTACCACCACGGGCGCAAGGTCGTGGACCTGTGGGGCGGGACCCGGGACATCGACGGCACGGCACCCTGGGAGCGCGGCACCGCGCAGATCGTGCACTCGGCGACCAAGGGGGTGGCCGCGGCCGTCCTGCTGATGCTGGCCGAGCGCGGCGAACTGGACCTGGACGCGCCGGTCGGCCACTACTGGCCCGAGTTCAAGGCGCACGGCAAGGAACGCGCGCTGGTGTGGCATCTGCTCGCGCACCGCGCGGGCGTACCGGCCCTCGACCGTCCGCTCACCCCCGCCGAGGCGATCGACCCCGACTTCGCCGCCGCCGCGGTGGCCGCGCAGCCTCCCGCCTGGGAGCCCGGCACGGACCACGGCTACCACGCGCACACCTACAGTTGGCTGACCGGCGAGCTGGTACGCCGCGTCACGGGCCGCTCGATCGGCGCGTGGATCGCCACCGAGATAGCCGAGCCGCTGGGCCTGGACCTGTGGGTCGGCCTGCCCGCGGCCGAGGCCTGGCGGGCGGGCCGGGTCGGCCCCCTCAAGGCCCCGGCCGAGAACAGCGCCCTGCGGCTGCGCCCCAAGCGGGCGGTCGCCGACGCGTACGCCGACCCCACGAGCCTGACCCGCCGCGCCTACGCCGTGATCACCCCGCTGCCCGACGAGAACGACCCCGCCTACCGTGCCGCCGCCCTGCCCGCCGCGAACGGCATCATGACGGCCGACGGCCTCGCGCGCTTCTACGCGGCGCTGGCCGGAGAGGTGGACGGCGTACGGCTGTTCACGCCCCGGACGCTGGAACGGGCCCGCGCGGAAGCCTCGGTGGGCCCCGACCGCGTCCTGATCCTCCCCATGCGCTTCGGCCTCGGCTACATGCTCCACAGCGGCGCGTCCCCGCTCCTCGGCCCCGGGTCCTTCGGCCACCCCGGCCGCGGCGGCCCCCTGGGCTTCGCCGACCCCGAGTCGGGCATCGCGTTCGGCTACGTCACGAACGGCTTCCGTACGAGCGTGACGGCGGACCCGCGGGCACAGGCGCTGGTACGGGCGGTGCGGACGTCACTGGCGTGACCGTACGACCGGTGCATGCGTGATGCCCGTACGCCGCCTCGCGTACGGGCATCAGCGGGGCGCCGTCGGGGCCACCCTCAGTGCGTCAGCGGACGCGACGTTCTTCCCGATGCCTCGTCGATCTCACCGTGTGCCTTCGTGAGCAGCCGCATCGCCAACTCGTTGAGCGCGCGCGCCCCGGCGATCTCCTCGCCGACGCGCGGCTGATTGGAGTCGGTGTGGTGGCGGCTGGCGTATCCGCGCGAGCGGACCTCGCCGCCGTCGGGAAGTCGTACGAGCGCCGCCGCTCGCGTCTTGTCCGTGTCCTCCTCGAATTCGAGTTCGACATGCCATCCCGTCGCGGTGTGCAGAACCATGACCTTCACCTCCGGATCCGCTGATTCCAGGGTGCTCCTCCTGGCCGCCGCGTGCACGGTCGCGGGGGCGTGCTCAGGAGGCGGGCTTCTCCTCGAAGCTCGCGAAGTACGCGGCGGCCATGTCCTCGGCGGCATGCCCCTGGGCCGCGGCGCGGGAGAAGCGCTCGGCGGTCGCGGCGATCACGTCGAGCCGGACGCCGTGCTGCTCACCGGCCCGTGCGATCAGCCGGGCGTCCTTCTCCGCGGTGGTCACCGCGAAGCTGGGCGGGGTGAGCTTGTCGTTGAGGATGGCGTCGGCCTTGGCCCGCAGATAGCCCATGTCGAGCCCGCCCCCGGCGATGATGTCCAGGAAGTTCTGCGGGTCGACACCGAGGCCCTTCGCCAGGGCCAGCACCTCGCCGGTCGCGGCGGTGACCGCGAGCACCCAACTGTTGGCCACCAGCTTCAGCCGGGTGGCACCGGCCTCGGCGCCGTCCTCACCGGCCCACACGGTCCGGCTGCCCACGGCGTCGAAGACCGGCGTCACCACCGCCCGGCCGCTCGACGGGCCCGCGGCGAGGACGGTGAGCTGCCCGGCCTCCGCGGGCTGGCGGGTGCCGAGCACGGGGGCGTCGTAGAAGACCAGACCGTGATCGCGGGCGAACCCGGCGAGTTCGCCGACGCCCTCGATCCCGGCGGTGGTCGACTGCACCCAGGCGGCGCCGGTCCGCAGGGCGGGGGCCGCCTCCCGCATGACCTCCAGAGTGGCCGGGCCGTCGTAGAGCATGGTCAGTACGACATCGGCGCCCTGTACGGCCTCGGCGGGGGTGTCCGCGATCCGCGCGCCGCTGGCGGCGAGGGGCTCGGCCTTGGCGCGGGTGCGGTTCCAGGCGCGGACGGTGTGTCCGGCACGGGCGAGGCTGCGGGCCATCGCGGCCCCCATGATCCCGGTGCCCAGGACGCTCACGGTGAGCTGGTCGGTCATCTCGTCACCTTCTTGATCCATGGTCGGCGTGGCGCGCTGCGACGCGCCCGCCCAGGATGCTCGCTCGCGGAGGCGAGGTCCGCGAGACCCACCGGCCCGTGTACCGACCGGCTAACCGGTGTGCAGCATCAGGCCGATGCCGACGACCAGCAGACCGGCCGCCGCGATCCGCGGAAGACCGAACCGCTCCTTGAAGAAGACCGCGCCGATGGCCGCGCCGACGATGATCGAGGACTCCCGCAGGGCGGCCACGGGGGCCAGCTCCGCGCGGGTCTGCGCCCACAGGACCAGGGCGTACGCGAGCACCGACAGCGCGGAGCCCACCAGCCCGAGCAGGGCGAACGGCCGCAGGATTCCGACGAGTTCGCCCCGCCACCGGTAGGCGGCGTACGCGGGGATCACGACTCCCTGTAGCGCCATCAGCCACGCGATGTACCCGAACGAGGACCCGGAGGCGCGGACGCCGAGCCCGTCCACCACCGTGTACGCCGCTATCGTCCCGCCCGTCGCGAGCGCGGCGCCGATGGCCGCCCAGTTGGGACGGCGCCCGCGCAGCCCCCACAGCGCCACGCCGGTCAGGCCCGCGCACGACACGGCGACGCCCGCCGCCGCCCAGCCGTCCGGCACCTCGTGCGCGAAGAGCGCGGCCAGCACGGTGACCAGCAGGGGCGCGGTGCCGCGCGCGATCGGGTACGCCTGCCCGAAGTCACCGAGCCGGAAGGAGCGCATCAACAGGACGTAGTACGCGATGTGGATGAGGGCGGAGGCGAGGAGATACGGCCACGCCCGCGCCGCCGGGAACGCGACGAACGGGGCCGCCACCAGCCCGATGAGCATCCCGCCGCCCGCGATCAGCGTGAAGCCGACCAGCTTGTCGGTGATGCGGTGGGCGATCGCGTTCCACCCGGCGTGGGTGAAGGCGGCGAGCAGGACCGCGGCCGTGACCGCCGGGGTCATGCGGACTGCTCGCGGACGTCCACCAGCGTGCCGCCCGCGTGGGCGATCAGGGTCTTCGGGTTCATCGGGAACACGGCGTGCGGCGTGCCCGCCGCGGCCCACACGGTGTCGTGGCCGAGCAGCGAACGGTCGGCGAGCACGCGCGTCTTCGTACGGTGCCCGAAGGGCGGCACGCCGCCGATCGCGTACCCGGTGGTCTCCCGCACGACCTCGGCCGCCGCCCGGGTCACCTTATCGACCCCGAGCACCTCCCGGACCCGCTCCACATCCACCCGGGACGCCCCGTCCATGAGTACAAGCACCGGCACACCGTCCGCGGCGAAGATCAGCGACTTGCAGATCTGACTCAGCTCACAGCCGATCGCCGCGGCGGCCTCGGCGGCGGTCCGCGTCGCGTCCGGGAAGCGACGGATCCGCCCCCGCAGTTCACCGAGCCCCAACTCCTCGAGGGCTTCGGCGAAGCGGGGGTGAGCTGCGGAGTCTTGGGTGGGGGGCGTCGTCATCGGAACTCCTTGACGGGGGGAGACTGCGAGAACGCCACGCTAGCGAGGCCCACACAAGCCACGCGAACCGATTCCAGATACCGGTCGCGCACCCCCGGACCCACGTCACCGCGAGCCGGGCCGTCGGCTCCGGGCCACGCTTGCCCCAGATCTGCGGCCCCCGCCCCCTACCCGCCCCGCCTCAGCTTCCGGCTCGTAGCAGGGCTGCCACGATCGGGCCCGCTGAGTCGCCGCCGTGGCCGCCCTCCTGGACCACGCCCGCGCCTGCCAGGTCGCCCTTCCAGGCCGCGAACCAGCCGTTGGGGTCCTCCTGGTTGTCGACCTCCGCCGAGCCGGTCTTCGCGCCGAAGTCCGGGCCGAGGCCCGCCATCGCCTTGGCGGCCGTGCCCGCCGCGGCCGTGTACTGGAGGACCTCCTTCAACTGGGCGTGGGTCGAGGACGACATCGTGCGGCTCGCCTTCGCCGGCGTGCGGTGGTCCACCGACGGGGAGACCAGGTACGGCTGGTGGAAGACGCCCGTCTTCGCCGTCGAGACCACCGAGGCCATGTTCATCGGGTTCATCCGGACCCCGCCCTGCCCGATCAGGGACGCCGCCATCGGGGCCGCGCTCTGCACCGGCACCGCGCCGTCGAAGCTCGGTACGCCGATGGACCAGTTGTTCAGGCCGAGGCCGTAGATCTGCTGGGCGACCTTGGTGAGATCGTCGTTGTCCAGCTTCTTCGCCTGGCTGATGAACGCCGTGTTGCAGGACGCCGCGAAGCTCGCCTTGAACGTGCCCTTCTTGATCTGGAACTTCTCGACGTTCTGGAACTTCCAGCCCCCGTACGTCGAGTACTTGGGGCACGGATGCACCTTGTCCGCCGACGCCAGATGCTTCTCGAACAGCAGCGTCGACGTCACGATCTTCATGGTCGAGCCGGGGGCGAGAGAGCCCTGGAAGCCCACGTTGAAGCCATGGCCCGAGTTCGCCACCGCCAGGATCTCGCCCGTCGACGGACGCATGATGACCACGGACGCCTTGGCCGTCTTGGCCACCTGCTGCTCCGCCTTCGCCTGGAGCTTCGGGCTCAGCGTCGTCTTCACCGTGCCCGGCGTGCCCTTGCTCAGCGTGACCAGCGTCTTGTCGGGCGTCTTCTGCGTGCCCTCGGCCGGTGCCTTGCGGACGATCCGCAGCTCCACGCCCGCCGTGCCGCCGCCCGTCTTGCCGTACTTCTCGCGCAGGCCGTCGAGGACCGCGCCGAGCGACGGGTACGCGGCCGTGGTGAGTTCACCGCCGTCCCGGTCCAGGGCCTTGATCGGGGGCGCGCCCGCCTCGCCCGTCACCAGCCGGTCGCCGTCGGCCAGATCGGGGTGCAGCACCGAGGACTGCCAGCGCACCAGCGGCACCCCGTCCTCGGCCCGGCGCACCACCGTCAGCTTCGACGCGTAGGCCAGCGGTTGGCTCTTGCCCCCGTACGACACCGTGCCCTTGACCGAGAACGGGACGGACGCCCCGGACGGCGTGCCACGCGTCAGGGCGACACCCTTGATGTGCGCGTCCTTGCCGTACCCCGTCAGGGCCTTGGCCGCCGCCGCCGTGTCGTCCGTGGTGGCCGCCGCCTTCGCGAGGTCGCCGTGCTGCCAGGCCGTCAGGAACGCCGTGGCCGCCGAGCGGACCTCGGACTTCGACAGCGGGCCCGTCGGTACGTCCTTGTGGTCGGCCGTGGCCGCCGTACGGTCGTCGGCCGCCGAGCCCCCCGTCACGCTGTAGCCGACGATCGCGCCCCCCACACCGATGGCGGCGATCACCCCTCCGATCACCAGCGGCCGGTTCGTCCTACGACGCTCGGTGACGCGCCTTCTCTTGCCCACAGCTTTCGAACCTCCAAGTCCCCAGGCCCCCCGTGCCCCACGCTCCTCAACGCGAGCGCCCAGCCTAAAGCCTGGGCGACACAGGTGATTTCAGCCGCCGGCGCGCAGCACGGCCGCGACGATGGGCCCGGCCGCGTCGCCGCCGTGGCCGCCCTCCTGGGTCATGGCCGCCGCCGCGATGTCGCCCCGGTAGCCGGTGAACCAACTGTTGGACTTCATCTGCCCGTCGACCTCCGCGGACCCGGTCTTCGCGCCGATGTCCCCGCCGAGCCCGGCCATCGCGGGCGCGCCCGTTCCCTGGGTCGCTGTCAGTCGCATCATCGCCCTCAACTGCGTGACCGTGCCCGGCGCCAGGCCCCGGGCGGTGGCCAGTTCACGGTGGTCGAGCCGCGGCGGGACCAGATAGGGCTGCCGGAACGTTCCGGTGATCGCGGTCGCCGTCACCGACGCCATGTTCAGCGGGCTCATCTGGACCTGGCCCTGACCGATGGCGTTCGCCGCGCGGTCCGGCCCGGTGGAGGCGGGGACGCTGCCGTCGAAGGAGACGATGCCCGTCTTCCAGTTGTCCCGGCCGAGCCCGAACCGCTCCTCGGCCTCGGCCTTCAACGACGCGTCCGTGAGCGGCTTCTCGTCCACCAGCTTCACGAACGCCGTGTTGCACGACCGCATGAAGCTGTTGGCGAGGGAGGCGCTCTCATTGGGGGCCATGCCCGGGAGGTTGTGGAAGGTCTGGCTCTGCCACACCGCCGTGTCCGGGCAGGGTGCCGGGCCGTTCATCGAGCTGACGCCGTTGTCGATGAGCATCGCCGCCGTGATGATCTTCATCGTGGAGCCGGGGGCCAGCCGTCCCTCGAAGGCCGCGTTGAACGCGTCCTTGCGGTGGTTGGCGACCGCGAGCACCTCACCCGTGCTCGGCTTGACGGCCACCACGGACGACTCCGCGTACTGCGCCACGGCCCGCTCGGCCGCCGCCTGCGCGCCCGCGCTGAGCGTCGTCCGCAGCTTGCCGGGCTTGCCCTTGGCGAGGGTCACCAGCGTCTTGCCGGGGGTGTCGTCGGCGTGCACGACGGACAGTTCGATGCCCGGACTGCCACCGGCCGTGTCACCGTACTTCGCGCGCAGCGAGTCGAGGATCGGGCCGAGGGAGGGGTACTTCGCACCGGTCAGCACCGCGCCGTCACGGTCCACCGCCTCGATGGGCGGGGCCTTGGCCTCACCGGTGGCGAGCGTGTCGCCCTTGTTCAGATCGGGGTGGACGACGGACGGCTGCCAGTCGACCAGCGCGCGCCCCGTGGTCACCCCGCGGACGACGGTCAGCGTGCTGTCGTACGCGAGCGGCTCGGACTTGCCCTTGTACGACACCGTCGCCTTCACCGAGAACGGCACCGAGCCCCCGCTCCGCACGCCCGGCGTGATGTGCACGTCCTTGATGTGCGCGTCGGTGCCGTACGCGGTCAACACCCGCTCCGCGTCCTGGGAGTTGTTCGTGAGGGACGCCGCGGTCGCCGCGTCGCCCTTCGTCCAGGCGGCGAAGAACTTCTCCTCGACCTCCTTGACCTCGTCCGCGGACGGCGGCCCGGTCCTGTGCGCCGTGGGCTCACTGCTGGCCGCGGGACCGCTGTTCAGCGCACTGAGGATGTTGTACGCCCCGTACCCGGCACCCCCCACCAGCACCGCGAACACTCCACCGACAACCCCGATCCTGACCCCCGCGCGCATGTCGCCCCCTCCAGGTAGGCCTCGCACTGTAGGTGGAGTGCGGGGATCCGGTGGAGCTTGTGATCAGTTGTTGTCCGAACAGTGACCGCCGTGACCAAGGGCGTGGACCGGCTAGACCCACGTATCCAGCCACATCCGGGCCCGCCACGAGTCGATCGGGATCGCCCGGCCCGTGTACAGGGGCCAGAAGTAGATGAAGTTCCAGGCGATCAGCAGGACCAGGACGCCCGCGCCCGCCGCTCCCACGACCCGGCGGCGTTCGTCCGCGTTCGGTGGGCCGAGGACGGCGCCGATCAGCATCGCGACCGCCAGGCACAGGAACGGGACGAAGACGACCGCGTAGAAGTAGAAGATCGTCCGCTCCTGGTACAGGAACCAGGGCAGATAGCCGGCCGCGACGCCGCACGCGATCGCGCCCGCCCGCCAGTCGCGGCGGAACGCCCAGCGCCACAGGACGTAGAGGAGGGCGAGGCAGGCCGCCCACCACAGCAGCGGGGTGCCGAGCGCCAGGACCTCGCGGGCGCACTTCCCGCCCGCGTTCGCGGGGCAGCCGTCCTGGCCGGGGGAGGGGGACTCGTAGAAGTACGAGACCGGGCGGCTCGTCACGAGCCAGCTCCACGGGTTCGACTGGTACGTGTGCGGCGACGACAGGCCCACGTGGAACTCGAAGACCTCGTACTCGTAGTGCCACAGGCTGCGCAGCCAGTCGGGCAGGAAGGTCCAGAAGCCGCCCTTGCCGTCGGTGGCGGCCCAGTCGCGGAAGTAGCCGCCGGTGCCGTCGGTGGGGGAGAGGAGCCAGCCGGTCCAGGAGGCGAGGTAGGTCACCAGCGCGACCGGGACCGTCGCGAGGAACGCGAGACCCAGGTCCCGCTTGAGGACCGTCAGATACGGGAGGCGGGCGCCCGCGACCCGGCGCGCGCCCACGTCCCACAGGACCGTCATCACACAGAAGGCGGCGAGGACGTAGAGGCCGTTCCACTTGGTGCCGATGGCGAGGCCCAGCATCAGGCCCGCCGCCCAGCGCCAGGGACGCCATCCGAGGCGCGCCGTATCCGCCGTGTACGCGTCGGGCCTGATCCGGCCGTCCGCGTCCTCGGGGAGCGCCGCCGCGAGCCTCGCGCGGCTGCGGTCCCGGTCGAGCAGCAGACAGCCGAAGGCGGCCAGGACGAAGAACTGGAGCACGCCGTCCAGCAGCGACGTACGGCTCATCACGAAGTGCAGCCCGTCCACCGCCAGCAGCGCGCCGGCCAGGCAGCCCAGGAACGTCGAGCGGAACAGCCGACGGCCGATCCGGCACAGCAGCAGCACCGACAACGTGCCGAGCAGCGCCGTCATGAAGCGCCAGCCGAACGGATCGAAGCCGAAGATCAGCTCCCCGAGCCCGATGACGTACTTGCCGACCGGCGGATGCACCACGTACGCGGCGTCCGTGGGGATCGTCACCTGGCCGTGGTGCTGGATGATCAGGTCGTTGGCGTCCTTCGCCCAGTTCGCCTCGAACCCGTGGTGGACGATCGCCCAGGCGTCCTTGGCGTAGTACGTCTCGTCGAATATCACCGCCTTGGGGCTGCCCAGGTTCCAGAACCGCAGCAGCCCGGCCAGCAGGGTCACGAGCAGCGGGCCGCCCCACGCCGACCAGCGCACCAGCCGGTCGGCGACCACCGGGCGCAGTCCGATCGCCGTCCACAGCCGGGGACCTGGCTCGCTGAACGGCGGCACCAGCCGGTCCCGGACGTCACTCGCCGGGCGCGCCGTATAGCCGAAGTCGCGCAGCCGCCGCTGCCACGACGGCTGCTGGTCTTCGGTGGCCTGGCCTTGCCGGGTGTCCGTGGAGGACGCGGTACTGGTCACCGCGCCATCGTAGGGAACACGTCTGTGTGAGTCCCGCGGACGGCGCCTGCGAGGATGGAAACGTGACAGTTACGCCCGCCACCACGCCCGTATCCCCGACCGGTGACCAGCCCGGCATCCTGGTGCTCGCCGGCACCCCCATCGGGGACATCGAGGACGCGCCGCCGCGGCTCGCGCAGGAGCTGGCCACCGCCGATGTGATCGCCGCCGAGGACACCCGCAGGCTGCGCCGGCTCACCCAGGCGCTGGGCGTGCAGCCCGCGGGGCGGGTGGTGTCGTACTTCGAGGGCAACGAGTCCGCGCGGACGCCGGAGCTGGTCGAGGCCCTGGTGGACGGGGCGCGCGTGCTGCTCGTGACCGACGCGGGGATGCCCTCCGTGTCCGACCCCGGGTACCGGCTGGTCGCCGCCGCCGTGGAGCGGGACGTCCGGGTCACCGCCGTGCCCGGCCCGTCCGCCGTGCTCACCGCGGTCGCCCTGTCCGGGCTGCCCGTCGACCGGTTCTGCTTCGAGGGGTTCCTGCCGCGCAAGGCGGGCGAGCGGCTGTCGCGGCTGCGCGAGGTCGCCGAGGAGCGGCGCACGCTCGTCTACTTCGAGGCCCCGCACCGCCTCCACGCCACCCTCGCCGCCATGGCCGAGGCGTTCGGCGCCGACCGCCGGGCCGCCGTCTGCCGCGAGCTGACCAAGACGTACGAGGAGGTCAGGCGCGGCCCGCTGGGCGAGCTGACGCTGTGGGCCGCCGAGGGCGTACGCGGCGAGATCACCGTCGTCGTGGAGGGCGCCGCGGAGAAGGCGGAGGAGCTGGACGCGGACGAGCTGGTGCGCCGGGTGCGGGTGCGGGAAGAGGCGGGGGAGCGCCGCAAGGAGGCGATCGCGGCGGTCGCCGCGGAGGCCGGAGTTCCCAAACGCGACGTGTTCGACGCGGTCGTGGCGGCGAAGAACGCGGCCCGCTGAGGCTCATGGAGAGGTATGGAGAGGCAAAGGGCAGGCGACGAAAGCAAAGCTCAGGACCTGTTCTGAGGGGGTTCTGACAACGACTGCCCAAATTGGCTCCAACAGTGCACAGAATGCGTGCATTCGCGTCGGCAGAGGAGTCCACTGGAGGAAGGGACGCATCCGTCCCGGGGAACCCCGCCCCGCCGGGGCTCCTGTCCAGCGGACCGAGGAGCCGGCATGGCCGAGATCGCAGGGCAGACCGATCACAGCGCGACGGACACCGTCGTCAACGAGGCCTATTCCTTCGCCTGCATGCGCTGCGGGCACGGCTGGGAGCAGGCCTTCGAGATAGAGCACCACTTCGACGCGGACGGCACCGAGTTCGTGCTGTACGTGGTCGGGGGACAGATCGTCCCGTCGCCGCTGACCCGCCCCGCCTGCCCGAACTGCGAGAGCCAGGTCGTGCGCATCATGCGCTCCGGCCGGGTGTCCTCCGCCCAGAACCGGCTGCACCACGAGCACCACGAGCACCACTGGCACCTGTCGGATCTGCTGAACCCGTTCCACCACCGCAAGGCGGTCTGAGGCGGCAGGGCGGCCAGGGGGGAATCGGCGGACCGGGCGGGAAGCGCCCTTTCGTAGGATCGGAGCATGCCTTCCCAAGCGTCCGACAAGAACGCGCCGCCGCCGCTCCCCGCCCCCCTCGGCGTGCCCGTCGCCGACTCGCACACCCACCTCGACATGCAGTCCGCCACCGTCGAGGAGACCCTCGCCAAGGCCGCGTCGGTCGGTGTGACGACGGTCGTCCAGGTCGGCTGCGACGTGGCGGGCTCGCGCTGGGCCGCCGAGACGGCCGCCGCGTACGAGGCCGTGCACGCGGCGGTGGCGCTGCATCCGAACGAGGCCCCGCGCATCGTCCACGGCGACCCTGACGGCTGGTCCCGCCAGGGTGCGCGCGAGCCGGGCGGTGACGCGGCGCTGGAGACGGCGCTCGCCGAGATCGACCGCCTCGCCGCCCTGCCGCACGTCAAGGGCGTCGGCGAGACCGGCCTCGACTTCTTCCGCACCGGGCCCGAGGGCAAGGCCGCCCAGGAGCACTCCTTCCGCGCCCATATCGAGATCGCCAAGCGGCACGGCAAGACCCTGGTCATCCACGACCGCGAGGCCCACGCCGACGTGCTGCGCATCCTCAAGGAGGAGGGCGCGCCGGAGCGGACCGTCTTCCACTGCTACTCGGGCGACGCGGCGATGGCCGAGGTGTGCGCACGCGCCGGGTACTTCATGTCGTTCGCCGGCAACGTGACCTTCAAGAACGCGCAGCCGCTGCGCGACGCGCTCGCCGTGGCCCCGCTCGACCTGGTCCTCGTGGAGACCGACGCGCCGTTCCTGACCCCCGCGCCCTACCGCGGTCGGCCCAACGCGCCGTACCTCGTTCCGGTCACGGTCCGCGCCATGGCCGCGGTGAAGGGCATCGAGGAGGACGCCCTGGCGACGGCCCTCGCGGAGAACACGGCACGCGCCTTCGACTACTGATACTGGCTGATAATCGCCCCTATCGGACGAGTCCCGCGTCTCGTTCGCGGCGCCGCCGACCGTGTCGCCACACCGACTCACCGCGTTGCTTTGGAGAGTGACGACCAGCCGTTACGTTCTGGTCTCCCTTTCGGACCCCTCTCTCTGGAGCGTGTCGCATGAGCAACCGGCAGCACTCGCCGTACGGGGCGTACGGCCCGATTCCGTCCTACGAGGACCGGGCGTCGTACGGCCACACGTACCTGTACGTGGCCCCGTACCGGCTCCCGTACGAGATGCGGGCGCGCGTGGCGCGTGCCGCGGAACCCCGAGGGCCGGAACCGGCCCCACCCCCCGAGGGGCGCGGCCAGGCCCGGCACGCCGCGCGGCCCCGCAGGGGCACCCTCCCCGACCCGGTGCGCCGCCTGCTCCCGCAGGCCCTGGTGGTCGCCTTCCTCGCCGGAGGTACCACCGCGTTCGTCGCCCAGGACAAGGCCGTCGAGCTGACCGTGGACGACAGCACGCGCACGCTGCACACCTTTGCCGAGGACGTGGGCGAGCTGCTGCTGGAGGAGGGCGTGACGGTGGGCGGGCACGACCTCGTCGTACCCGGCCGCCACACGCGGCTCACGAGCGGGGACGCGGTCGTCGTGCGCTACGGCCGCCCGCTGGACCTCACCCTCGACGGGCAGCGGAGGCGGGTGTGGACGACGGCCACCACGGTCGACGGCGCGCTCCAGGAGCTGGGGGTGCGCGGTGAGGGCGCGTACGTCTCGACCTCGCGCCTGCGGCGGATCGGCCGCGACGGGCTGGCCCTGGACGTGCGCACCGAGCGCACGGTGACGGTCCTGGCGGACGGGCGGGCGCGGACGATCCGTACGAACGCGGCGACCGTCGGCGAGGCCGCCACCCAGGCCGGGGCCGGGCTGCGCGGACAGGACACGACCTCCGTGGCGCCGGGGAGCTTCCCGCGCGAGGGGCAGACGGTGACCGTGCTGCGGGTGTCGCGCGCGAAGAAGGTCCGCGACGAAGCGATCCCGTTCGACGTACGGCGGACGAAGGACCCGTCGCTGCTGAAGGGGACGGAGGTGGTGGCGCGCGCGGGGCGGCCGGGGACGCGCCGGGTGACGTACGTCGTGCGCTCCGTCAACGGCGTCCGGGAGAGACCGCGGCATCTCGACACCGAGATCCTGCGCAGGCCCCGGGCCCAGCTCGTGCGCATCGGCACCAAGCGGCGGCCGGGCGCGGTGTCCGGCGCCGAGGGCCTGAACTGGCGCAAGCTCGCGGCCTGTGAGTCCGGCGGCCGGCCGGACGCGGTGGACCGCTCCGGCACCTACGGCGGCCTCTACCAGTTCGACCGCCGCACCTGGCGCAGCATCGGCGGCACGGGCCGCCCGCAGGACGCCCCGACCGACGAGCAGACCTACCGGGCGAAGAAGCTGTACGTACGCCACGGGCCCACCCCCTGGCCGTACTGCGGACGGCGGCTGTACGGCTGAGCAGGCGCGGGTACGTGTCATCGGAGCGGGGAGGGCGGCCGACCGCCCTCCCCGCGCCCCGTACCCTTGGTCCGTGAGCAGCAGCCCCGCCCCCGACGCCCTCCTGGGCCCCGCCGACGTCCGTGAACTGGCGGCAGCCCTCGGCGTACGCCCCACCAAACAGCGCGGTCAGAACTTCGTCATCGACGCCAACACCGTGCGCCGTATCGTGCGCACCGCCGAGGTGCGGCCCGACGACACCGTGGTGGAGGTGGGCCCGGGGCTCGGGTCCCTGACGCTCGCGCTCCTCGAGGTCGCCGAGCGGGTCACGGCCGTCGAGATCGACGACGTCCTCGCGGCGGCGCTGCCCACGACCATCGCGGCCCGGATGCCCGAGCGCGCCGACCGGTTCACGCTGGTGCACTCCGACGCCATGCAGGTCACGGAGTTGCCGGGCCCCGCGCCCACCGCGCTCGTGGCGAACCTGCCGTACAACGTCGCCGTGCCCGTGCTGCTCCATATGCTCGCCACCTTCCCGAGCATCGAGCGCACCCTCGTCATGGTGCAGGCGGAGGTCGCCGACCGGCTCGCGGCCACCCCCGGGTCCAAGGTCTACGGGGTGCCGTCCGTCAAGGCGAACTGGTACGCCCACGTCAAGCGGGCCGGAGCCATCGGCCGCAATGTCTTCTGGCCCGCGCCGAACGTCGACAGCGGTCTGGTGTCGCTGGTGCGGCGGACCGAGCCGATCGCGACCACGGCCTCCAGGCGCGAGGTCTTCGCCGTCGTCGACGCCGCCTTCGCCCAGCGGCGCAAGACCCTGCGGGCCGCGCTCGCGGGCTGGGCCGGTTCGGCGGCCGCGGCCGAGGAGGCGCTCGTCGCCGCCGGGGTCTCGCCGAAGGCGCGCGGTGAGTCGCTGACCGTGGAAGAGTTCGCGCGTATCGCCGAAGCCGCGCCGCGGTCGCAGACGGCCGCCGCGGCCACGACAGAGGAGCCCGACCACCAGTGAGCGTCACCGTCCGCGTCCCGGCCAAGGTCAACGTCCAGCTCGCGGTGGGCGCCGCCCGCCCCGACGGCTTCCACGACCTCGCCAATGTCTTCCTCGCCGTGGGCCTGTACGACGAGGTCACCGTCACCGAGGCCGACGAGCTGCGTGTGACCTGCTCGGGCCCGTACGCCGACCAGGTCCCGCTGGACCGGACGAACCTGGCCGCCCGCGCGGCCCTCGCGCTCGCCGAACGCCATGGCCGCACCCCCGCCGTGCACGTGCACATCGCCAAGGACATCCCGGTCGCCGGGGGCATGGCGGGCGGCAGCGCCGACGGCGCGGGCGCGCTGCTGGCCTGCGACGCGCTGTGGGGCACGCGCGCCTCCCGTGCGGAACTCCTCGACATCTGCGCCGAGTTGGGCAGCGATGTGCCGTTCAGCCTGGTGGGCGGGGCGGCGCTGGGCACCGGGCGGGGCGAGAAGCTCATGGCGCTGGAGGTCGGCGGGACCTTCCACTGGGTCTTCGCGACGGCCGGGCGGGGGCTGTCCACCCCCGCGGTGTTCCGGGAGTTCGACCGCCTCACCGACGGCGTACGGGTCCCCGAGCCCGTCGCCTCACAGGACGTCCTCGACGCCCTGGCCAAGGGTGATGCCGCGGCGCTCGCGGCGACGGTCTCCAACGACCTCCAGCCGGCCGCGCTCTCCCTGTTCCCGGAGCTGGCACAGACCCTGGCCGAGGGCCGCGCGGCGGGCGCCCTGGCGGTCCTGGTCTCGGGCTCGGGCCCGACGACGGCGTTCCTGGCCCCGGACGCCGAGTCGGCGGACCGGATCGCCCAGACCCTGCTGGCATCCGGTACCTGCCGCTCGGCACGGGTGGCACAGTCCCCGGCACCGGGCGCGACGGTGCTCTGACCGGCGGCTTCGGAGCTGGTCGAGGGCGGTCAGGGCGATGTCGATGCCGTGACGAACCTCACGCGCCCCGTCCCCTTACCCGGAGGGCCTACGCTTGAAGGCTGATCGATCCTTCCGGGCAGGAGTGAAATGGCCGTCAACCTGGTCAATGTCGAGAACGTGAGCAAGGTGTACGGCACGCGTGCCCTGCTCGACGGTGTCTCGCTCGGCGTGTCCGAAGGGGACCGCATCGGGGTCGTCGGGCGCAACGGCGACGGCAAGACCACCCTGATCCGTATGCTCGCCAAGCTGGAGGAGGCCGACACCGGCCGCGTCACCCACTCCGGGGGGCTGCGCCTCGGCGTCCTCACCCAGCACGACTCCCTCGACTCGGCCGCCACCGTCCGCCATGAGGTCATCCGGGACATGGCCGACCACGAGTGGGCGGGCAACGCCAAGATCCGGGACGTGCTCACCGGGCTGTTCGGCGGGCTCGACATGCCCGGCTTCCCCAAGGGGCTCGACACCGTCATCGGCCCCCTCTCGGGTGGCGAGCGCCGCCGTATCGCCCTCGCCAAGCTGCTCATCGCCGACCCGGACCTGATCGTCCTCGACGAGCCCACCAACCACCTCGACGTCGAGGGCATCGCCTGGCTCGCGCAGCACCTGCGCGAGCGGCGCTCCGCGCTCGTGTGCGTCACCCACGACCGGTGGTTCCTCGACCAGGTCTGCACGCGGATGTGGGACGTCCAGCGCGGTGTGGTCCACGAGTACGAGGGCGGCTACTCCGACTACGTCTTCGCCCGCGCCGAGCGCGAGCGCATCGCCGCCACCGAAGAGGCCAAGCGGCAGAACCTGGTCCGCAAGGAACTGGCCTGGCTGCGGCGCGGCGCCCCCGCGCGTACGTCCAAGCCCCGCTTCCGCGTCGAGGCCGCCAACGAACTCATCAAGGACGTGCCGCCGCCCCGGGACAGCAGCGAGCTGATGAAGTTCGCCTCCTCGCGGCTCGGCAGGACCGTCTTCGACCTCGAGAACGTCACCGTCCAGGCCGGGCCCAAGGTGCTCCTCGAGCACGTCACCTGGCATCTGGGCCCCGGCGACCGGATCGGCCTCGTCGGTGTGAACGGCGCGGGCAAGACCTCCCTGCTGCGGGCCATGGCCGAGGCCGCGCGCAGCGAGGGGGAGCGGCAGCCCGTCGGCGGCCGGATCGTCACCGGCAAGACCGTCAAGCTCGCCTATCTCTCGCAGGAGGTCGCCGAACTCGACCCCGACTGGCGGGTCCTGGAGGCCGTGCAGCACGTGCGCGAACGCGTCGACCTCGGCAAGGGGCGCGAGATGACCGCCGGTCAGCTCTGCGAGACCTTCGGCTTCACCAAGGAGAAGCAATGGACGCCGGTGGGCGACCTGTCCGGCGGTGAGCGCCGTCGGCTGCAACTGCTGCGCCTGCTCATGGACGAGCCCAACGTCCTCTTCCTCGACGAGCCCACCAACGACCTCGACATCGAGACCCTCACCCAGCTCGAGGACCTCCTCGACGGCTGGCCCGGCTCGATGATCGTGATCTCCCACGACCGGTTCTTCGTCGAGCGCACCACGGACCGGGTCTTCGCCCTCCTCGGCGACGGCACCCTGCGGATGCTGCCCCGCGGTATCGACGAGTACCTGGAGCGGCGTCACCGGATGGAGGAGACCGCCGCCGCGGCCACCCCCGCCGCCGCCGTGCCCGCGGCGGACAAGCCCGGTGTCTCCGCCGCCGACGCCCGCGCCGCCAAGAAGGAACTCCAGCGGATCGAGCGCCAGTTGGACAAGCTCTCCGCGCGGGAGACCAAGCTCCACGAGCAGATCGCCGAGAACGCCACGGACTTCGAGAAGGTGGCCAAAATGGACGCCGAGCTGCGTGAACTCGTCGGCGAGCGCGAGGAACTGGAACTGCGCTGGCTCGAACTCGCCGACGCCGCCTGAGGGTTCGGCGCGACGCGTCCGCTCCGGGCCGCGTGAACGGCTCGTGAAGTCGCGTGAAGGTGCGCGAAGTCGCGTAACGAGGGCATCACAGGCCGGTCCTCCCTTGGGAACAGGGGGAGGACCGGCCCCCTGTTCGAAGGGTTCCCAGTGATAGAAAGAGCCGTCTGAGAAGAATCTTGACGTACCGCCGGTGTGGCGGAAGCCGAGCACCACGGGCGTGGCGACACATCAGTCACAGAGGGGGAACGCGCTGATGACCCAGCCGCCGAACCAGCCACCGCAGGGCGGCTTCGGAGCACCACAGAATCCACCGCAGCAACCGCCGCAGTCCGGCCCGTACGCCCAGCCCGGCCCCTACGGTCAGCAGCCCGGCCCGTACCACACGCCCCAACCAGGCCCGTACGCCCCGCAGTCCGGCCCCTACGCCACGGCCGCCCCTCAGCCCGGCTACGGCTACCCGCAGCAACAGCAGCCGCAGCCGCCCCAGTTCCCCGGCGCGCCCACCCCGCCCCCCGGCGGCGGCTCCAAGAACCCCTTCAAGGGCAGGCCCGTGCTGGTCGTGGCCGCCGCGGCAGCCGCGCTGGCCGTCATAGGCGGGACGGTGTACGCCGTCAGTTCGGGCGACGACGAGGACAAGAAGCCGCCCGTCGCCGAGAAGAGCAAGGACCCCCAGCCGACCGCCACGTCCTCCGTGCCCGTCAACCCGGGTGACGGCGGCGGCGACGGCCGCAAGGAGACCAGGGACCTCAACGAGGGCCGCAAGCCGGGCGAGGACAAGGTCCTCTGGTTCAAGCAGGCACCGGCCGCGCCCGGTTCGGGCGCCGACGCCCCCGGTATGTGGATCACCGGCAAGACGGCGGTGAAGGCCGCCTACAAGCAGGTCTTCGCCTACGACGTCGACGGCGGCGCCCCGACCTGGGAGCCGATCACCCTCCCGCAGAAGATATGCGCCGTCACCGCGCAGAAGACCGACGACGACAAGGTCGTCGTCGCCTACATGAGCGGCATCAGCGACCGGGCCAAGTGCAACCAGCTCCAGGAGATCGACCTCGACACGGGGAAGAAGGGCTGGAGCATGAAGGTCGACGACGGCGACCTGTTCGACGACACACTGAACCTCGGCCTCACCCTCACCGGCAAGACCCTGGTGGTCGCCCGCGCCCAGTCCGGCATCGCCTTCGACGTCGACAGCGGCAAGAAGCTGTGGGAGAAGTCCACGTACGGCGCCTCCTGCTACCCGAAGTCGTTCGCGGGCGGCAGCAGGCTGATATCCGTCTCCTCCTGCGCGGTGACGACCGCCAAGGAGCACGACGAGCTCCAGGAGCTCGACCCCGCGACCGGCCGGGCCAAGTGGACGAAGAAGATCCCCAAGGGCTGGAAGGTCGCGCACACCTATTCCCTGAACCCGCTCGTCCTCCACCTCACCAACGAGGACGAGAACAAGTGGAACATCTCCGCGTTCAAGAACAACAGCCCGACGGTGCGCTCCCAGCTCGATGTGAAGGAGTCCTTCGCACCCGAGTGCGACTGGGCCCTCTCCGACAGCGACCTCCAGGGCTGCACGGGCGTCGTGGCGGACGTGAACACCGTCTATCTGCCGACCGAGGCGAAGAAGGGCCCCAACGAGGTCGTCGCGGTCAGCCTCGAGAGCGGCAAGGAGCGGTGGCGGGTGAAGTCCCCCGGGGACGCGGCGATGCTCCCGCTGAAGATGGACGGCACCCGTCTCATCGCCTATGTCGGGGCGTCGTCCGGCACCGGCGGCCAGGTCATCTCCATCGAGACCAACGGCAGCAACCACAGCCCGGCCACGGTGCTGCGCAACCCGTCGAGCGCCGCCGCGATCGAGCGGGGCTTCTACGACAAGGCGATCGACTACGTGGACGGGCGCTTCTACATCTCCGCGACGCATCTGTCGGGCAGCGGCGAGGAGTCCAAGGAGAAGCTGATGCTCGCCTACGGCAAGTGAGCCGGCTCCTGACGCCGCTGTCCCCATTCACCACTCTCCCGTTCTTCGAGGTACCCACGCCATGAGTCAGCCGCCTCCACCCCCGAACCAGCCGCCGTCGGGCGGTTCCGGCGCCCCCCAGGACCAGCCGCCGAAGGGCTTCGGCGCCCCGCAGAGCCCGCCCCCGGGCGGCTTCGGCGCGCCGCAGAGCCCCCCGTCGGGTGGCTTCGGTGCCCCGCAGAGCCCGCCGCCGGGCGGTTTCGGCGCGCCCCAGACGCCGCCCCCGCCGCAGACGGCCCCCCAGACGCCCCCGCCGCCCGCGCAGGGTCCGGGCTACGGCTACCCGCAGCCGCAGACGCCGCCGCAGGCACCCCCGCAGACGCCCCCGCCCGCGCAGGGCCCGGGGTACGGCTACCCGCAGCCGCCGACCGCGCCGCAGCAGGCGTACGGACACCCGCAGACGCCGCCCGGCTATCCGCAGCAGCAGCCGGGTTACGGCTTCCCGCAGCCGCCGACCATGCCCATGCAGCCGCAGGGCCCCCAGGGCGGTGGCCGCAAGGGCCCGAGCACGCAGGCGTGGATCATCGTCGCGGCGGTCACGGCCATCGCGCTGATCGTCGGCGGCGGGGTCTTGTACGCGAAGGGCAGCGGCGACGACCACAAGGACGAGACCCAGACGAGCAACAGCAAGGGGAAGGGCAAGGGCGGCAAGGGCGAGAAGGGCGGCGGGACGGGCAAGGCCGGCGCGACCATCGGCTACGCCGGATCCGGCGGCACCGGCACCGAGGCCAAGGAGAAGGTGCCGGCCAGCACCAGCGCCAAGGTCCTCTTCCAGGTGCCCGGCCCCGAGATCAAGGACCGGGACCAGATCGACAGCGTCCAGGGCTCCTGGGTCAGCGGCTCGGTCTTCGCCAAGGCCGCCGTCGGCAAGATCGTCGGCTATGACGCGGACACCGGCGCGACCAAGTGGACGCTGCCGCTGCCCGGCCAGACCTGCGCGGGCTCGGGCCAGATCACGTCCACCGGTATCGCCGCGGTGGTGAGCGAGGCGGGCCCGCGGCCGGGCAGCCGCGAGCACCAGCCCTGTAGCAAGATCACGGCCTTCGAGGTCGCCACCGGCAAGAAGCTGTGGACCAAGTCGGTCGAGTCCAACGGCACCCCGGTCACCTTCGGCGAGCTGGAGATCAGCGGCGACACGCTCGCCCTCGGCGGCGGCTTCTCGTACGGCGGCGCCGCCCTCGACATCACCACCGGCAAGGTCCTGTGGGCGCCCAAGGTCGGCGCGTGCACGGACGTCGGCTACGCGGGCGGCGACCAGCTCGTCGCGGTGCGCAAGTGCGGTGACTACGGCAACGAGACGTACGAGGTCCAGCTCCTCGACCCGACGACGGGCAAGGACAAGTGGAGCTACAAGCTCCCCCAGGGCATCGACAACGCCAAGGTGATCTCCACCGACCCCGTCGTCTTCGGCATCGACGCGGGCGACATCACCACCTCCGGTGTCACCGACGTCTTCGCGCTGGACGACGAGGGCAAGCTGCGCAGCAAGATCGTGCTGGAGGACGGCAAGTACGAGCACGACTGCGAGGTCAGCAAGGTCCACCAGTGCCACGCGATCGCGGTCGGCAACGACAAGCTGTACGTGCCGACCAAGGAGCACGACGGCAAGGCCGACTACAGCCAGACCAACGAGATCATCTCGTTCTCGCTGGCCACCGGGAAGACGACCGGTGAGCGGATCGACGCGGGCGACGACTACGAGATGTGGCCGATCCGTATGGACGGCGGGAACCTCATCGCGTACAAGGACGGTCCGTACGACAAGGGCTCCCAGGTCGTCTCGATCGACGGCAAGTCGCTGAAGGAGACGATGCTGCTGGAGACCCCGTCCTCCGAGGCGGTGCACAGCGCGATCAGCTCCATGGTGCCGAAGAGCTCCGAGATGCTGTACACCGACGGGCGGCTGTTCTTCGGCCAGGACCTGGTCAGCAAGCCGTGGTCGGCGCGCGACAAGTCGTACACGGCGCTCGCCTTCGGCGCGAAGTAGCGCGTAGCGCGCGGTGTGAAAGGCCTCGCTCCCGTTCGGGGGCGGGGCCTTTCGCGTACCTCTCATCAGGCACGATGGGCGGAATTTCGGGAATCCGAGGTGGTTCTCCGGCGGAGGGGCAGCGCGACGTCCTACGAGCGTGTAGCTTCCGGGGGCATGAAGGGCGGGGGTGCGCCGGGAGCGTCTGCCCGTGCGGATCCGTGGGCATCCATAAGGGCATCCATGGGGGGACTGGGGGTTGCTCGATGGGAGTGCGGCTCATGGTGGTCGACGACCACCGACTGCTCGCCGAGGCGCTGGCCTCGGCGTTGAAGCTACGCGGGCACCGGGTGCTCGCCGCGGCGGCACCCGTCGCGGGCGCGGCGGACGTGGTGATCACCAGAGCGCCCGAGGTGTGCCTGCTGGGTACGGCGGCGCCCGCCGAGCCGGGGGTCTTCGACCCGGTGGTGCGCATCAAGCGGGAGCGCCCGCAGGTGGCGGTGCTGGTCCTCGGGCCGGTGCCGAACCCCCGCGGGATCGCGGCGGCGTTCGCGGCGGGCGCCTCGGGCTATGTGCGCCACGACGAGCGCATCGAGGGCGTCGAACGGGCGATCATGAAGGCGCGGGCGGGGGAGACGGCCGTGGCGCCGCAACTGCTGCAGGGCGCGTTCAGCGAGCTGCTGAACCCGGCGGCGCAGCCGGACGACGAGGGCCAGCGGCTGCTGCGGATGCTCACCCCGCGCGAGGTGGAGGTCCTGGTGCGGGTCGCGGACGGCGAGGACACCCGGCTGATCGCGGCCGGGATGGGCATCGCCCCGTCGACGGCCCGTACCCATGTGCAGCGGGTCCTGATGAAGCTGGGCGTGGGCTCCAGGCTGGAGGCGGCGGCCCTGGCCGCCCGCACGGGCCTGCTGGACCGCGCGAGCCCACCGCGCCACGCCGAGCAGTACTGAGCAGTGCTGAGCCCCGTACCCCCGGTGCGGCGGGGTACGGGGCTCGGGCCCGTAAGGCCTGTGCGGCAGGTCCGTCAGGGCGTCGGCTTCTCGCCGTCCGCCGGGGCGTCGGCGTCGGCGTCCGCGGTCGGCGGTGTCGTCGGGCGCAGCTTCAGCCAGACGAGGAAGAACAGGCCGAGCAGCAGCATGCCCAGGCCGGTCCACAGGTTGATGTTGACGCCCACCGCCTTGTCGATCGCGGCGTCGGAGGCCATGAGGCCCGCGATCGTCACGATGACGCCGTAGAGGACGAACAGGCCCCCGATGACGCGGCGGATGTCGAAGAGCCGGGCGGCGGTCGCCGACTTGGTCTCCAGCTCGGTGACTTCGCGCTGGACCTCGTGCTCGGAGTACTCGGACATGGTCTATCGATCCTCCGGCGTCAGAACGAGAACGGGATGTAGCAGGCGGCGGCCAGGACGACCGCACCCCAGCCGAGCAGGGCGGGCTTGCGGTACCAGGCGTCGTCACCGGCGGACGGCGGTTCGGCCATGCCGGGCGACCGCGTGCCGTAGACCAGGCCCTGGAGTTCCGCCGTCGGCTTCGGCTCGGTGAACAGCGAGACGGCGACCATGACCACCGCACCGGCGACGAATCCGGCGATCGCCGAGACGAAGTTGGCGCCCTGGTCGGTGGGGATGTCGATGATCCCCTGCTTGTAGATCACGAAGTAGTTCACCATCGCCGCGGTGGTACCGGCGAGCAGGCCCCAGAAGCCGGACTTCATGGACGCGCGCTTCCAGAACATGCCGATGATGAAGACCACGAACATCGGGACGTTGAAGAACGAGAAGAGCGTCTGGAGGTAGCTCATGATGTTCGAGAACGACGACGCGAGGAACGCGGTGCCCATCGACGCGAGCACGCCGACCGCGGTGATGAGCCGGCCGAAGCGCACGTAGTACGAGTCCTCGCGGTCCTTGGCCACGTACTTCGCCCAGATGTCCGTGGTGAACACGGTGTTGAAGGACGAGATGTTGGCCGCCATACCGGCCATGAACGCGGCGAGCAGACCGGTCACGGCGATGCCGAGCACGCCGTTGGGCAGCAGCTCCTGCATCAGATACGGGATCGCGTCGTTGTACTGGAGGCCCGAGGCGGACGTGCCGATCTTCGGGACCAGGACGGCGGCGGCCAGGCCCGGGATCATCACCAGGAAGACGATGAAGATCTTCGGGAAGGCAGCGATCAGCGGGGTCCGCTTGGCGGCGGAGAGGTTCTTCGCGGACAGGGCGCGCTGCACCTCGGCGAAGTTGGTCGTCCAGTAGCCGAAGGACAGCACGAAGCCGAGGCCGAGGACGATCGTCAGCCAGTTGGCGCCCAGTGGATTGGCGCTGCCGATGCCGGTGCCGCCCCACGCGGTGACGAAGTCGTCCCCGTGGCTCTTGGCGAGGGAGTCGGTCAGACCGTCCCAGCCGCCGACCTTCTTCAGGCTGAGGACCGTGATCGGGATGAGGGCCGCCAGGATCACGAAGAACTGGAGCACCTCGTTGTAGATCGCGGACGACAGACCACCGAAGGTGATGTACGCGAGCACGAAGAACCCGGCGACGATGATCGCCACCCACTGCGGCCAGCCCAGCAGCGCCTCGACGACGAGCGCGAGGGCGTAGAGGTTCACGCCGGCGACCAGGATCGCGGCGAAGGCGAACAGGATCGAACTCAGCAGGTGTGCTGACTTGTCGAAGCGCAGCAGCAGGAACTCGGGGACCGAGCGGACCTTGGAGCCGTAGTAGAACGGCATCATCACGAGGCCGAGGAAGACCATGGCCGGGATCGCGCCGATCCAGTACCAGTGCACGGTGTAGGCGCCGTACTGGGCGCTGTTGGCGGCCATGCCGAGGATCTCGGTGGCGGCCAGGTTGGCCGAGATGAACGCCAGGCCCGTGATCCACGCCGGGAGCGAGCGCCCGGAGAGGAAGAAGTCCAGGCTGGTCTTCACGGAGCGGCGGGCGGCGAAGCCGATGCCGAGGACGACGGCGAAGTAGATCCCGAGGATCGCGTAATCGAGGCCGTTCGTCGGCAACCGCAGCGCCGATGCCAGAGAGGTGGGGGTCTGCATGAGTACTCGCTTCGTTGCGTGAACCGTCGGAGCGGAATCTACGCGCCCGTGTTCGATATTCAAACACGATCCGTCGTGACCTTTGTTCGATTGTGATGTTGACGGTCGAGATATGTTGTGTTTGGGTGTGTTGGCTTATGTTTGAAGCGTGACGCGGTTCGCGGGCCCGACCGCAGGAGAAAGGTGAGGTGTGGTGAAGAAGACCTCGACCAAGCTGGCCGACGGTCGTGAGCTCATCTACTACGACCTGCGCGACGACGCCGTACGCGACGCGGCCGACCGCAGGCCGCTGGAGCGGACCCTCACGACCTCCGAGATCCGCCACGACGCGCTGCTCGGCGACCGGGTCGCCATCGCCTCGCACCGCCAGGGCCGTACGTATCTCCCGCCGGCCGACCAGTGCCCCCTGTGCCCCTCGCAGGGAGAGCGGCTGAGCGAGATCCCGGACTCCGCCTACGACGTGGTGGTCTTCGAGAACCGCTTCCCCTCACTGGCGGGCGACGCCGGTCGCTGCGAGGTCGTGTGCTTCACCTCCGACCACCAGGCGTCCTTCGCCGACCTGACCGAGGAACAGGCCGCGCTGGTCCTGGCCGCCTGGACCGACCGCACCGCGGAACTGTCCGCGCTCCCCGCCGTCGAGCAGGTCTTCTGCTTCGAGAACCGCGGCCAGGAGATCGGCGTGACCCTCGGCCACCCCCACGGCCAGATCTACGCCTACCCCTTCACCACCCCGCGCACCGCGCTGATGCTCCGCTCGCTCGCCGCCCACAAGGAGACGACCGGCGGGGAGAACCTCTTCGACGCGGTCCTGCGCCGCGAACTCACCGACGAGCGGGTCGTCCTGGAGAGTGAACACTGGGTGGCGTTCGTGCCGTACGCGGCGCACTGGCCGTACGAGGTCCACCTCTACCCGCGCCGCCGCGTCCCCGACCTGCTCGCCCTCGACGACGCGGCCCGCGCCGAGTTCCCCGCCGTCTACCTGGAGCTTCTGCGGCGCTTCGACCGGATCTTCGGCGCGGGCGAACCTCCCACGCCGTACATCGCCGCCTGGCACCAGGCCCCGTTCGGGCAGCTCGCGGAGTTCGACGGCGTCACCCGCGACGACTTCGCGCTCCACCTCGAGCTTTTCACCATCCGCCGCACTTCCGGCAAGCTGAAGTTCCTCGCGGGTTCCGAATCCGGCATGAACGTGTTCATCAACGACGTGCCGCCGGAAGCCGCGGCTCGGCGACTGCGAGAGGTAGCGAGTTCATGAGTGCGAAGTACCTGGTCACGGGCGGCGCGGGCTATGTGGGCAGCGTGGTCGCGCGGCATCTGCTGGAGGCGGGTCACGAGGTCGTCGTCCTCGACAACCTCTCCACCGGCTTCCGCGCGGGTGTCCCCGAGGGCGCGTCCTTCATCGAGGGCGACATCCGCGACGCCGCCAAGTGGCTGGACGCCTCGTTCGACGCCGTGCTGCACTTCGCCGCGTTCTCGCAGGTCGGCGAGTCGGTCGTCAAGCCCGAGAAGTACTGGGAGAACAACGTCGGCGGCACGATGGCGCTGCTGGCCGCGATGCGCGAGGCGGGCGTGCGCAGGCTCGTCTTCTCCTCCACCGCGGCGACCTACGGCGAGCCGGTCCACACCCCGATCACCGAGACCGACCCGACCGCGCCGACCTCCCCGTACGGCGCCTCCAAGCTCGCCGTCGACCACATGATCACCGGCGAGGCGACGGCGCACGGCCTGGCCGCGGTCTCGCTGCGCTACTTCAACGTGGCGGGCGCGTACGGCAGTTGCGGCGAGCGGCACGACCCCGAGTCCCATCTCATCCCGCTCGTCCTCCAGGTCGCGCAGGGCCGACGCGAGGCGATCTCGGTCTTCGGCGACGACTACCCGACGCCGGACGGCACCTGCGTCCGCGACTACATCCACGTCGCGGACCTGGCCGAGGCGCACCTGCTGGCGCTGACCGCCGCCCGGCCCGGCGAGCATCTGATCTGCAACCTCGGCAACGGCAACGGCTTCTCCGTGCGCGAGGTCATCGAGACCGTGCGGAAGGTCACCGGGCATCCGATCCCGGAGGTCGTCGCCCCGCGCCGCGGCGGTGACCCGGCGGTCCTGGTCGCCTCCGCGGCCACGGCCCACGAGCGGCTCGGCTGGCGCCCCTCGCGGGCGGACCTCGCCGAAATCGTCGCGGACGCCTGGGAGTTCACGCAGCATCTCGCGAAGGAGCGGTAGACGGTGGCAGAGCGGGTCCGCGAAGGCTTCACGCGGCTGTACGGCACGGCCCCCGAAGGCGTCTGGGCGGCGCCGGGCCGGGTCAACCTCATCGGCGAGTACACGGACTTCAACGAGGGCTTCGTGATGCCGCTCGCCCTGCCGCACACCGCGGTCGCGGCGGTCTCGCGCCGCGGCGACGGCGTGCTGCGCCTGCACTCGGCGGACATCGAGGGCCCGGTCGTCGAACTGCGCGTGGACGAGCTGGGGCCTGCCTGGAGTTGCCCGTCGTTCGCCCGGAGGGCGGGCGTCGCGGCGTCTGGTGCGGTGCCTCGCAAGGCGGAGGGTCGTCCGCGTACTGGGCGTACGCGGGCGATCCCGACAACGCGGCGAGGTGCCGTGCCAGGCGGTGCGACGCAGGCGGGCAACTCCAGGCAGGCCCCTGGCCCGCTGACCGACACGAGTTGGGCCGCGTACCCGGCGGGTGTCGTCTGGGCGTTGTGCCAGGCCGGGCACGCGATCACCGGCGCGGACCTCCACCTCTCCTCGACGGTGCCGACGGGCGCGGGTCTGTCGTCGTCGGCGGCCCTTGAAGTGGTCACCGCGCTGGCCCTGAACGACCTGTACGACCTCGGTCTCACCCGCCCCGAACTGGCCCGGCTCGCCCAGCGCGCGGAGAACGACTTCGTCGGCGTGCCGTGCGGCGTCATGGACCAGACGGCCTCGGCGTGCTGCGTCGACGGCCATGCGCTGCATCTCGACTGCCGGGACCTGTCGATCCGCCAGGTCCCCTTCGACCTGGCCGCGCGGGGCCTCGCGCTCCTGGTGGTCGACACCCGCGTGAAGCACGCGCTGGGCGACGGGGCGTACGCCGAGCGGCGCGCGGGCTGCGAGGAGGGCGCACGGCAACTCGGCGTCTCCCATCTGCGGGACGTGCCGTACGAGGACCTGGACGCGGCGCTCGCCCGCCTGTCCGACGAGCGCGTGCGCCGCTACGTACGGCATGTCGTCCGCGACGACCATCGCGTGCGGCGGGTCATCGAGCTGCTGGACGCGGGCGAGGTCCGCGCGATCGGCCCGGTGCTGACCGAGGGGCATGCCTCCCTGCGGGACGATCTGCGCATCTCCTGCCCCGAGTTGGACCTCGTGGTGGACACGGCGAACGCGTCCGGCGCGCTCGGCGCCCGCATGACGGGCGGCGGCTTCGGCGGCTCGGCCGTCGTGCTGGCGGAGGCCTCCGCCACGGACACGATCACCAAGGCGATCGAGGAGGCCTTCACCACGGCGGGCTTCACGACACCCCGGGTGTTCCCGGCGATCCCCTCGGCGGGGGCCCGTCGGCTGAGCTGAGACGGCGCGGCGTCGAACGGCGGCGGCGCCGCTGTCAGACGTCGCCGCCCGCGAAGCGCACGGGGGAGACGAGCGCGATGCGGATCAGGCCGGGCTCGGGCGGCGGGGCGTCGTAGACGTAGGTGACGGTGAGCGCCGGTCGCGCGTGCGTCCCTTCGAGGCGGGTCGTGTAGAGCTTCATGCCCCCGACAGCGCTGCGGGCTCGCCGCCCCAGCGTCGGGTTCTTCTCCAGCTCGGCACGTAGCGCCTCGACGGCTTCGAGGGAACCTCCTCCGATGGCCGCACAGCGGCTGCGCGCCTCACGCGTGATCTCGGCGATGGCCGGCTGTTCCTCGGTCACCGGTTGTTCCCCCGGGCCGCGCGGATCTCCGCGACGGCCGCGGCGACAGCGGAGTCGAACTCGGGATCCCGGCGGGTGATGATCCGGCCGCGGAACTCCTCCACCAGGCGGACCACACCGGAGAGGTCAGCGGGGTCGGCGTGGTTGATCTCCCGGGCCAACTCGGCCTCGAAATCGTCGGCGTCGCCGGGGAAGCCGTACCCCATGGTGAGTGCGGCACGGAGCTCGCCGATGGTGCGCATGGGGGGAAGGCCGGGGGTGCCGGACTCTGCCGGGTGTGCGGTCATGGCGGCCTGGCTCCTTTCACGGTGAGGTCTCACGGTACCGCCGGATCACCTCACCGCAGGCGCTTCGTCAGGATGTACTCCGTGATCCCCGGCGGGTAGTCCGGGATCACGGACACCGCCTCGTAGCCCTGCTTCCTGTAGAACTCCGGGGCCTGGAAGTCCCAGGTCTCCACGCGTGCGGCCAGGCAGTCGCGCTCCGTGCGCGCGACGCGCTCCGCCTCGGCGAGCAGGCGCGTGCCGAGGCCCGTTCCCCGATGGGGTGCGTCCACCCACAGATACGTGACGTGCAGCCACTCCGCCCAGGTGTGACAGACCACCCCGCCCGCCAGTTCGCCCGCCGCGTCCAACGCCCAGACATGGAGCGGAACTTCGCGTTCGCGAGGGGTTCCGCGCAACGCGCGCAGCTCCGGTGACGCCGCCGTGTTCGTGTCGAGCAGCCGGGAGTGGAGCAGATCCCGCCGTTCCTTGTCGACTTCTGTCTCTATCCGAAACATGTGGCTCACCATAAACGGGTCAGTCCATCAGTTCTGCAAATTTCCTTCCGCTCCCGGCTCGCGGCCCTACGCTGTGAGGAGCACCGGTGGGGGCCGGTGCCGATCAGGGGGCGAGACAGTCGGGTACGACGCCCGGGGTGGGGGTACCAGTTCCAGCGCGGCGGCGGCCGTGCGGCTGTGTCGCCCCGTCCCAGGTGACCAACCGGGGGCGCACCGGGCGCCGTACCCGCGCCGGCCGTCCCCCGAGCAGTGGGGGTTTCAGTGGTGCGTATCCGAGTCCTGGTCGTCGACGACCACCGCATCTTCGCCGAGTCGCTCGCCGCCGCCCTGGCCGCCGAGCCCGATGTGGACGTGTCCGCGGCCGGGAGCGGCCCGGCCGCGCTGCGCTGTCTGGAGCGGGCGGCGTCGGAAGGCCGCGGCTTCGACGTGATGCTCGTGGACGCGGACCTCGGGGGCCATGTCCCCGGCCCGCGCCCGGCGGTTCCCGTCCAGGCGGGCAACGAGGACGGGCTGGTCGACGGCATCTCGCTCGTCGCCGGGGTGCGCACCGGGCAGCCGGGCGTGCGTACCGTCGTCCTCGCCGAGAAGGACGATCCGCGCCGCGCGGCCCTCGCGTTGCAGGCGGGCGCCTCGGGCTGGGTCGCCAAGGACTGCTCGCTCTCCCGGCTGCTCACGGTCATCCGGGGCGTGCTGCGGGAGGAGACCCACCTTCCGCCCGCGCTGCTCACCGGGGTGCTGCGCGAACTGACCGCGGCCCGTAAGCACCGCACCGAGAGCGAGCGGCTGGTGGAGTCCCTGACGCCGCGGGAGCGGGAGGTGCTGCGCTGCATGGTCGCCGGGCTCGGCCGGAAGGCCGTGGCCGAGCGGCTGTTCCTCTCTCCGCACACCGTCCGCACGCATATGCAGAACGTGCTCGGCAAGCTGGGCGTCCACTCCACGCTCGCCGCCGTCGCCCTCGCCCGCCGCGCCGGGATCGGCCCGGCCGACCTGGCAGCCGGACAGGCGACCCTCGCTTCGTCGTGACGCGCGCTTCGTCGTGACCCGCCCCGACGGATGCGCTAGCTGGGGATGTTGTCGAACGGTGCCGTCAACTGCCGTAGCAGCGCGGCCAGTTCACCACGCTGGGCCGGGCTCAGCTCCGAGAGGATCGCGCGTTCCTGTGTCAGCAGCCCGGAGAGCGCCTGGTCCGCCCGGTCCTGGCCTTCCTCGGTGAGACGCACCAGGACGCCCCGGCGGTCGCTCGGGTCCGGAAGCCGTTCGACCAGGCCCTTCTTCGCCAGGCGGTCGATACGGTTCGTCATCGTGCCGGAGGTGACCAGCGTCTGTGTCAGCAGTTGGCCGGGGGAGAGCTGGTAGGGGCTGCCGGCCCGCCGCAGCGCGGTGAGGACGTCGAACTCCCAGGGCTCCAGGCTGTGCTCGGAGAACGCCAGTCGGCGCGCGCGATCCAGATGCCGGGCCAGCCTGCTGACCCGGCTGAGCACCTCGAGTGGTTCCACGTCGAGGTCCGGGCGCTCCCGGCGCCACGCTGCGACCAGCCGATCGACCTCGTCCTCCATGGCGATCAGTGTAGTGGTTGTGTCGACATGAAGTCTCTTGACGTGCAGTCTCTTGATATCAACTCTCTTGACGTAGAGATACTTGGGGTGTGAGGCTGGACCCACCGAGGCCGCGCCGCGGACCCGACATCCGGTGATTACGAGGAGGACCCACCCATGGCTGCCACTCCGACCTGGGACCCCGGTCAGTACCTGCGCCACGCGGACCACCGCGCGCGCCCCTTCCTCGACCTGCTCGCCCGCGTCCCCGAGCTGCCCGGCGACCGGCCCCGCATCGCCGACCTCGGCTGCGGCCCCGGCAATGTCACCACCCTGCTGGCCGACCGCTGGCCCACCGCGCACATCACCGGTTACGACAACTCTCCCGAGATGCTCGACGCGGCCCACACCCACCACGAGGGCCGGACCGCGGGTGGTGGCCGCCTCGACTTCGCCGACGCCGACGTCCGTACCTGGACGCCGTCCGTGCCGCACGACCTGATCTTCAGCAACGCCACCCTGCACTGGGCGCCCGGCCACGCCGACCGCTTCCCCGACTGGATCGCGGGCCTCGCCCCCGGCGGCACGTTCGCCTTCCAGGTCCCCGCGAACTTCGACTCCCCGAGCCATCTGCTGATGCGGGACCTGGCGGAATCGGCCCGCTGGAAGGACCGCCTCGGACACACCCTGGTCCACGACGACGCGGTCCTCAGCCCCGAGGCGTATGTGGCGCGCCTGGTCGAGCTCGGCTGCACGGCCGATGTCTGGGAGACGACGTATCTGCATCTGCTGCAGGGCGAGGACCCGGTCCTCGACTGGGTGAAGGGCACCGGACTGCGCCCGGTCCTCACCGAACTGGGCGACGACGCGGAGGAGTTCGTCGCCGAGTACCGGGCGGTCCTGCGCGAGGCGTACCCGTCGACCCCGCACGGCACGGTGTACCCGTTCCGCCGCATCTTCGCCGTGGCGACGAAGCGGCGCTGAGCGATGCTGAGCGCCGTCGACCACGTCCAGCTCCACCTGGGCGGTCCTAGAGCGCTTTGAGCGCCTCCAACGTGATGTCGATGTCGATGGCGTACGGCACGGAGATGTCGAGCTTGTCGTGGTGGATACCGGTCAGCGCGTACGTCTTGCCGACCGGGTCGAGCTCGTAGGTCCTGACCACCGGGTGCTGGTCGCCCTCAGCCATCTCGACCAGCCAGAAGCAGGGGATACCCGCCGCGGCGTACTTGCGCGGCTTGGTGTCGTGATCGCGGGCTTCGGAGTCGGGGGAGACGACCTCGATGACGAGGACCACGTCCTCGGCCTGGAACCTCGTCTGATCGAGGCCGGTGACGGCTTCCGCGCGGACGATGCTGATGTCCGGTTCCGGGCCGTTGCGGCGGTCCAGGACAACGGTCATCTCCCGTTCGACGCTGAAGCTCCCCGGAACCGTCGACTGCAGGCCGTTCACCAGGAGTTGCATCATCTTGTTGTGGAAACGCCGCTGCGGACTCACGAAGACCAGGCTCCCGTCGATCAACTCGGTGTGCGGCGGGAGGTCCGGCAGGGTGAACAGGTCGTCCACGGTGTATCCGCCGGGCGGCGGCACAGGCCAACGGGTGCCGGGCTCGTCGGCGGGCTCGGGGGTCGGCTCGGCGATCGGCTCGGCTGTCATGGTGATCCCTCCCATGAACGGGATTCTGGGCCTGTATGCCCACGGTAGCCGCGGGAACGCATGAGCGTCATCACAACGGGTGACCGGGCGGGCGCGCCCTCAGTTCTTGCGGTGGCCTATCAGGCGCGGCTTCGGCTCCAGGCCGTCCAGGCCGTGCCACGCGAGGTTCACCAGGTGCGCGGCGACCTCGGCCTTCTTCGGGCGGCGTACGTCCAGCCACCACTGGCCCGTCAGCGCGACCATGCCGACCAGCGCCTGGGCGTACAGCGGGGCGAGCTTCGGGTCGAAGCCGCGGCTCTTGAACTCGCGGCCCAGGATGTCCTCCACCTGGGTGGCGATGTCCGAGATCAGCGACGCGAAGGACCCCGTCGACTGCGGGATCGGGGAGTCGCGGACCAGGATGCGGAAGCCGTCCGTGTACTCCTCGATGTAGTCCAGGAGAGCGAAGGCCGCCTGTTCGCACAGCTCACGCGGGTGCCCGGCGGTGAGCGAGCCGGTCACCATGTCCAGCAGGCGCCGCATCTCGCGGTCCACCACGACGGCGTACAGCCCCTCCTTGCCGCCGAAGTGCTCGTAGACCACCGGCTTGGACACCCCGGCCTTCGCCGCGATCTCCTCCACCGACGTGGCCTCGAAGCCCTTGGCGGCGAACAGTGTCCGGCCGATCTCCAGCAACTGCTGGCGGCGCTCCGCACCGGTCATCCGGGTACGGCGGGTGCGCCGCGGCTTCTCGCTGCTGGGGGTACTCGAGTCGGTCGCCACACCGTCCATCATGCCGCGTCGGCGCCGACCTTCCCGCGCCGGGAGCCCTTCGGGTCCGCGCTGCGACGGGAATCGATACGCGAGCGTGACGGCCAGCGCACGTCGTACGCCCATCCGAACCGCTCGAAGACGCGGATGAACCGCGCCGAGGAGTCCAGTTGGCCGCGCTCCACGCCGTGCCGCGCCGACGTCGGGTCCGCGTGGTGCAGGTTGTGCCACGACTCGCCGCACGACAGCACGGCCAGCCACCACACGTTCCCGGAGCGGTCCCGCGACTTGAACGGCCGCTTGCCCACCGCGTGGCAGATCGAGTTGATCGACCAGGTCACGTGGTGCAGCAACGCCACCCGGACGAGGGACCCCCAGAACAGCGCCGTGACCGCGCCCCACCAGGACATCGTCACCAGCCCGCCGATCAGCGGCGGCAGCAGCAGGGAGACCACGGTCCACAGGACGAACTGGCGGGAGATCATCCGCAGGTCCCGGTCCTTGATCAGGTCCGGCGCGTACTTGTCCTGCGGTGTCTGCTCCTCGTCGAACATCCAGCCGATATGGGCCCACCACAGGCCCTTCAGCAGCGCGGGAACCGTCTCGCCGTACCGCCACGGGGAGTGCGGATCGCCCTCCGCGTCCGAGAACTTGTGGTGCTTGCGGTGGTCGGCCACCCAGCGCACCAGGGGGCCTTCGACGGCCATCGACCCGGCGATCGCCAGCGCGACCTTCAAGGGCCGCTTGGCCTTGAAGGAACCGTGCGTGAAGTGGCGGTGGAAGCCGATCGTGATGCCGTGGCAGCCCAGGAAGTAGAAGAAGACCAGCAGGCCCACATCGAGCCAGCTCACCCCCCAGCCCCACGCCAGCGGCACCGCCGCGACGAGCGCCAGGAACGGGACGGTGATGAACAGCAGGAGAGTGATCTGCTCGAGCGAGCGCTTCTGCTCGCCGCCCAGCGTGGCGGAGGGCAGGGAAGTGCCCCTGGGCGCCTTGTCGGCGTCTTCGGACACATCGGAGCGCGTGGTCATGGGCGTCCCCTGTGGGGTCGAGGGTCGTGGCCGGGGGCGCAGGCACGGGCCGGGAACTCCCGGGATCGAACGATCGGACGAGAGACCCTACGGGTCCGTAACCTACGGAGTCGTAAGTATGGCAGCGCGCCGCCCGGCGGCAAGAGCCCGTGAGCCTGCGCGAACAGGCGGCGACCTATCCTGGGAAGCGGTCGGACAGCGCGGTCCGCTCTGTTTACTTCCCGGATGCCCGTTCCGTATGCGGCACCCCCCGTGCACGGCACCCGTCCGGGCCCCTCCCGGAGAGCTTCCCCACTGCAAGGAGCCGTACCTGTGAGCAGTGCCGACGACCAGACCACGACGACCAGCAGTGCGTTGCGCGCCGACATCCGCCGATTGGGTGACCTGCTCGGTGAGACTCTCGTCCGGCAGGAGGGACCCGAACTCCTGGAACTGGTCGAGCGGGTCCGCCGGCTGACCCGCGAGGACGGGGAGGCCGCCGCCGAACTGCTGCGTGGTACCGAACTGGAGACCGCGGCCAAGCTGGTCCGTGCCTTCTCCACCTACTTCCATCTGGCGAACGTCACCGAGCAGGTGCACCGCGGGCGCGAACTGCGCGCCAAGCGCGCCGCCGAGGGCGGTCTCATCGCCCGGACGGCCGACCGGCTCAAGGACGCCGACCCCGAACACCTGCACGAGAGCGTCCGGAACCTCAACGTGCGCCCGGTGTTCACGGCGCACCCCACCGAGGCCGCCCGCCGCTCCGTCCTCAACAAGCTCCGGCGCATCGCCGAACTCCTGGAGATGCCCGTCCTCCAGAGCGACCGGCGCCGCCACGACATCCGCCTGGCGGAGAACATCGACCTCGTCTGGCAGACCGACGAACTGCGCGTCACCCGCCCCGAACCCGCCGACGAGGCCCGCAACGCCGTCTACTACCTGGACGAACTGCACGCCGGTGCCGTCGGCGACGTCCTGGAGGACCTCACCGCGGAACTGGAACGCGTCGGCGTCAAGGTGCCCGACGAGACCCGCCCGCTCACCTTCGGCACCTGGATCGGCGGCGACCGCGACGGCAACCCCAACGTCACCCCCGAGGTCACCTGGGAGGTGCTGATCCTCCAGCACGAGCACGGTATCAACGACGCGCTGGAGATGATCGACGAACTGCGCGGCCTGCTCTCCCCGTCGATCCGCTACACCGGCGCCACCGAGGACCTCCTGCGCTCCCTCCAGGCCGACCTCGACCTGCTGCCCGAGATCAGCCCCCGCTACAAGCGCCTCAACGCCGAGGAGCCGTACCGGCTCAAGGCCACCTGCGTGCGCCAGAAGCTGCTCAACACCAAGGAGCGCCTGGCCAGAAGCACCCAGCACGAACCGGGCCGGGACTACCTCGGCACCCGCGAACTGCTGCACGACCTGCGCATCATCCAGACCTCGCTGCGCGCCCACCGCGGCGGCCTGTTCGCCGACGGCCGCCTGGCCCGCACCATCCGCACGCTCGCCGCCTTCGGCCTCCAGCTCGCCACCATGGACGTCCGCGAGCACGCCGACGCCCACCACCACGCCCTCGGCCAGCTCTTCGACCGGCTCGGCGAGGAGTCCTGGCGCTACGACGACATGCCGCGCGCGTACCGGCACAAGCTGCTGGCCAAGGAGCTGCGCTCCCGGCGCCCGCTCGCCCCCACCCCGGCCCCGCTGGACACGGCCGGTGCCAGGACCCTCGGCGTGTTCGAGACGGTCAAGCGGGCCATGGAGGCCTTCGGGCCCGAGGTCATCGAGTCGTACATCATCTCCATGTGCCAGGGCGCGGACGACGTGTTCGCCGCCGCCGTCCTCGCCCGCGAGGCCGGTCTCGTCGACCTGCACGCCGGCTGGGCGAAGATCGGCATCGTGCCGCTCCTGGAGACCACCGACGAGCTGAAGGCCGCCGACACGATCCTGGAGGACATGCTCGCCGACCCCTCCTACCGCCGTCTGGTCGCGCTGCGCGGCGATGTGCAGGAGGTCATGCTCGGCTACAGCGACTCCTCCAAGTTCGGCGGCATCACCACCTCGCAGTGGGAGATCCACCGCGCCCAGCGCCGCCTGCGCGACGTCGCCCACCGCTACGGCGTACGCCTGCGCCTCTTCCACGGCCGCGGCGGCACCGTCGGCCGCGGCGGCGGCCCCACCCACGACGCCATCCTCGCCCAGCCCTGGGGCACCCTGGAGGGCGAGATCAAGGTGACCGAACAGGGCGAGGTCATCTCCGACAAGTACCTCATCCCGTCGCTGGCCCGGGAGAACCTGGAACTCACCGTCGCCGCCACCCTCCAGGCCTCCGCGCTGCACACCGCCCCCCGCCAGTCCGACGAGGCGCTGGCCCGCTGGGACGCCGCGATGGACCTCGTCTCCGACGCCGCCCACGACGCCTACCGCAAGCTGGTCGAGGACCCCGACCTGCCCGCGTACTTCTTCGCCTCCACCCCGGTCGACCAGCTCGCCGATCTCCACCTCGGCTCCCGGCCCTCCCGGCGCCCCGACTCCGGCGCGGGCCTCGACGGCCTGCGCGCCATCCCCTGGGTCTTCGGCTGGACGCAGTCCCGGCAGATCGTGCCCGGCTGGTACGGCGTCGGCTCCGGCCTCAAGGCGCTGCACGAGGCCGGACTCGACAGCGTCCTCGCCGAGATGCACGAACAGTGGCACTTCTTCCGCAACTTCATCTCCAACGTCGAGATGACCCTGGCCAAGACGGACCTGCGGATCGCCCGCCACTACGTCGACACCCTCGTCCCCGACGACCTCCGGCACGTCTTCACCGCCATCGAGGCCGAACACGACCTGACCGTCCGTCAGATCCTGCGGGTGACCGGCGAGAAGGAACTGCTCGACCACAACCCCGTCCTGAAGCAGACCTTCGCCATCCGCGACGCCTACCTCGACCCGATCTCCTACCTCCAGGTCGCCCTGCTGGGCCGCCAGCGCGAAGCGGCGGCCACGGGCACCGAAGCCGACCCGCTGCTGTCCCGAGCCCTGCTGCTGACCGTCAACGGCGTGGCCGCGGGCCTGCGCAACACCGGCTGACCGAGGCCTCCGCGCGACGGTGCCCCCGTACTCGAAGGAGTACGGGGGCACCGCTCGCTCACCCGGCTACCGCACCGCCAAGAACGTCACCGTCACCCACGCGAACCCCGCGGCTCCGATCGCCCAGCCCGCACGTGGTCTGCGCAGGCCGCCCGCCACCACGACCGAGGCCAGCAGGAGCGCGCCCGCGAGGGGAAGCCAGGCGTAGAGCACGCCTGACGGGCCGCTGCGGACCACCTCGTCGGAGCCCGGCTTGACGACCACGGTGAGGACCGCGCCCCGGCGTACGCCCACCGCGTCGTCGATCAGCACCCGGTCGCGGGCCGTCGAGCCCGCGGACACCGGGTGGTACGGGCCGCTGCAAGTGCCGTCCGAACACCGGGCGACCGTGATCGTGCCCTGCTCGCGGCCCTTCGTCAGCATCACATGGTGGGCGGTGCCCCAGGAGGCCCAGACACCGGCGATCAGGATCAGCGCGGCGACCGTACCCATCGCCGCACGCCGCCCGAACCGCACGACCGCGACCGTGCCCTGAGAGAAGGAGAGGGCAGAAGGCATGGCGGCGATCCTTCGCCATCCGGTCGCGCGAAGTCAATCCGAGGGCTCGGGGAACCTCTTGGGCGCACCGCCAAGTTCCTTAAGATGAACGCACGTTGACGCATGGGGCGCCTGCGGCCCCGGGGGAGTGGTGATGGCCGACCTTCTGTTCGTCCACGGAACCGGGGTGAGACAGCCCGCCTACGGGGACACCCTCGCGCTGCTGCGCGCCTCCCTGCCGGCCCAGGTCCACGACTGCTACTGGGGGGACGCGTGCGGAGTGCCGCAGGACGTCGGGCGGGCCGCGCTTCCCAGCACGGGAACGCCGACCGAGGAACCGGCGCCGCCCTCCTCCGAGGAGCCGTTCTCCGACGACGACCGTGACGTCGTCCTGTGGGGCACCCTCTACGAGGACCCCCTCGCCCTGCTCCGCGGCGGCCCCCGCAAGGGCACCCGGCTCGGCGACCGCTCCGGACCCCAGGTCGAGTCCCGGGCCCGCGCCCTGGCCGCCGACCCCCCGGAGGAACTCCGGCAGTTGCTCGGCCCCGCCGAGGAAGCGTTCCGTACCGCCATGACCGCCGTCCTCGACAGCGCCGCCGCCCAGGAGGCCCTGACCCGCGGGCTCGGCCCCGGCGAACTGCCCGGCGCGATCGCCACCGCCGCCGTCGCCCGGTTCCTCGGCGAAGCCCTGCGCCGCGGCGCACCCGTCCTGTGGACGACCGGGCAACGCGACCAGGCCGTCGCGATCGTCACCGGCCATCTCGGCGGCCAGCCGAGGGGCGTGGGCCGCACCGTACTGCGCGCCTCCTGGTGGGCCGCGCAGCGGTTCGGCGTGATGCGCGCCGCCGACAAGAACCGCGGCACCCTGATGGCGGACCACGTCCACCCCCTGCTCGGCGACGTCCTCAAGTACGTGGCCCGCGGCGACGAACTGCGCACGTTCATCAGGGACCGCGTCACCGAGGTCAGCCGCCGCCACGGCCCCGTCGTCCTGCTCGCCCACAGCCTCGGCGGCATCGCCGCCGTCGACCTCCTCGTCCATGAGCGACTCCCGGGCGTCCAGCGCCTGGTGACCGTCGGATCGCAGGCGGCCCACCTCTACGAGATCGGCGCCCTGCCCAGCCTCGCCCCCGGCAAGCCGCTGCCCGAGCACTTCCCCGCCTGGACCAACATCTACGACCGCCGCGACCTCCTCGGCTTCACCGCCGCACCCCTCTTCCCCGGGCGCGTCACCGATGTGGAACTGAACAGCGGCCAGCCCTTCCCCGCCGCGCACAGCGCCTACTTCCCCAACCCCGAGGTCCAGCGGACGCTCTCCGCCCTCCTCCAGGAGACTGTGTGAGCAGAGCACCCGGGCACGGGGACGTCGACCCGGCCCGTACGCACGCGCTGCTGGTCGGCGTGGAGACGTACGGCGACCTTCTCGACCCCCTGCACGGTCCCGCGGACGACGCCCTGCGCCACGCGGCCTGGCTGCGCGACGCGGGCGTCCCCGCGCGGAACATACGCCTGTGTGTCTCACCCGCGCCCCACCGCGCGCAGACCGTCGCGGAGCGCGCCCGCGCCCTCGGCCTCGACCCGCTCGACGCCACCCACGACGTCCTGCGGCAGCTCCTCGACGACGAACTGCCGGACACCGAAGCCGACTTGCTGTGGTTCGCCTGGAGCGGCCACGGCGTCCTCGCCCCCGGCGCCCAGCACCACCTCCTCTTCTACGCCGACGCCGCACCGGGCCGCGAACTGACCCTCGACGCCGACAACCTCCGGCGCGCCCTGCTGTGCAGCCCCCGCTACGAACACATCGCGGCCAAGATCCTCCTCGTGGACGCCTGCCGCGTCCCCCTCGCCGAGGTCGAGGGCATCGACGGCTACGCCGGCTACCGCCTCTCCGAAGGACAGTTCGAGCGGTCCTCCGTGATGAGCGTGTACGCCACCCAGGACGGCGATGTCGCCTCCAACGGCCTCAGCGGCGAAGGCGCCGCGTTCACCGGCGCGTTCATCGAGGAACTCCGCGCCGCCACCCCGCCCTGGCCACCCGACCCCGCAGGCCTGATCGACAAGGTCCGCAGCCGGATGACCGAGAACGGCGACCGGCAGGTCCCCTGGATCGACACCCGCACCTGGACCGGCGACCTGCACCGCTACGCCGCCGTCCCCGGCCGCAGACGGCCCGCCTGGCTCCTGGACCACGGCGACAAGCTCCGCCGGTTCGGCGCCCGCGGCACCTACCTCAAGGACGACGGCCTGCCCTATGTGCCGCCCGCGGACCCCGAGCACCCGGCCCGGCCCGAGAACGTCCTCGCCCTGCTGTCCGACCCCGACCGCGGCGCCCTCGGCAAGCCACCGCGCGGCGCCCTGCTGACCGGGGTCGCGGGCGCCGGGAAGACCCGTACCTGCCTGGAGATCGCCGCCCTCGCCCACCGCAGCGGATGGAAGGTCCTCCACCTCGACCCCGCCGACGAGGTCACCCACCAGACCCTCACCGACGAACTCCGCGAGGAGATCGCCCAGCAGCCGGACGTCCCCGTCCTCGTCGTCCTCGACTACCTCGACAAGTACCAGCGCGTCGACCTGCGCGAACTCGCCGACCTCCTGCACGGCGAACAGTACGAGGCCATCGACCGCTACGACAGCGCCGACGGCCGGGACCGCACCGAGGCGCACGCCCGGATCGCCTGCCTCGCCTCCGTACGCCCCGGCGCCCTGCACACCGTCCAGGACCGCGGCTCCCGCACCCTCTTCGAGGAGGTCGAACTCCCCCAGGACGAAGCCCACCAACGAGCCGTCGCCCAGCGGATCTTCGAGAAGGTCGCCCCCGCCTCCCTCGCCGCCCTCGGCCCCGCCCAGCTCGCCGACATCTGCGGCACCCGCCCCGCCGTCGCCCTGATGTACGGCCTCGCCCTCGAAGGCCGGGCGGACCGCGACCACCTCGACGGCCAGAGCCCCACCCTCCCCTCCCTGCCCGCCCTCGCCGACTGGCTCCGCCGCCGCACCCGCGCCGACCTCGCCGTCGTCGGCAACGGCGACGGCACGGAACCGCACCGCACCGTCCTGCTCGCCAGCACCGTCGCCGCCCTCGCCTGCGCCCAGCCCCGCCAGGCCGTCACCCACGCCGTCGACCGCTGCCTGACCGCAGGCGCTCACGGCACGCACGACAGCGCGGGCATCATCGGCGACCTCGAAACCCTCGGCTGGCTGCTGCCCGACGGCGCGGACGTCCTCGACACCTTCCACGACCTCGTCACCGACGACTTCCTCGCACAGAGCTGCCTCAGCCGCGTCGGCGGCCTCGACACCGCGTCCCTCGGCACCCTCCTCGACAGCTTCCTCGGCGACACCCCCTCCTTCCGCCGCGCCGTCGAACACCTCGGCCGCTGGAGCGCCGACCAGAACGACCGGCTGCGCACCGCCCTCGCCCAGGCCTGCGGCACCTGGCTCGCCGCCCACGCCGGCGATGTCCTCGCCATGCTGCTCAGCTCACCCGCCGAAGGCCGCCGCGCCCTCGTCACGATGGTCTCCGCCGAGCCCTGGCGCCGGGCCGTCATCGACACCTGGGACACCGTGGCCGCCCCCTGGACCGCGCGGGCCCCAGGCCCCGCCGACGTCCGCTTCTTCCTCACCGACGCCATCCGCAACAGCGCCCAGCCCGTCCCCGAGGTCCTGCTCGCGCACGCCCGCGCCTACCTCGACCAGCACACCGCCACGGACCCCGAGAGCCTCCTCCTCGTCAACACCCTCGCCCGCGTCCCCGGCCTGACCACCGAATACCGGGAGTACCTGGAGACCGCCACCCTCGCCTGGCTCGACGCCCACGGCACCGCCCGCACCTCCCGGCACAAGCTCCCGCACCTCTTCGGCCACGACACCCACGGCCCCGCCGTCGCCCGAGCCGCAAGCACCGCCGCCGTCGACCTCGCCGAGCGGCTCCGCGAAGACCTCGACACCGAACGCCTCCTGACCGCCCTGATGCGCACCGGCGACCTCGACTCGGCGGACGACTGGCTGCGCCTGTCGAGAGCCACCCGCGACTGGCTGCTCGTCCACGGCAGCCGGGACTGCGCCTCCTTCGTGCTCACCGCCGTCCTCAACCGCCCCGAAGTCGCGCCCCAACTGGCCGAGCACATCGGGAAGATCGCCCTGAAGTGGCTCGCCGACCGCCGCCGCGGGAAGTCCGCCTGCTTCGTCCTGACCGCCGTACTCGGCTCCTTCCGCTGGCACGACCACCACGACCGCATGATCCGCCAGGCCCTCTCGGACGCACGGGCCTGGCTCTCGCAGAACGGCACCACCCCCGAGGCGTCCTTCGTCATGGACCGGCTGTTCGCGCTCCTGCGGAAGAAGAACCTGCCCTTCCTCCAGGAGGACATCGACCACGCCCTGAACTGGCTCGAACGGCACGGCACCACCCTCACCGCCGACTACGTCCTGCGCCACCTGATCAAACGCCGTGACCTGCCCACCCCCGACGACGACACCACCACCGTCACCGAGCGGATCATCGACGCCTCACTGAACTGGCTGGACCGGCACGGCACCACCGCCGAGAAGACCTACGTCCACCAGTACCTGCTCGCCCCCGGCACCCGCCTGACCGACGAACAGGCCCACCGCGCCGCACAGGCCGTCGTCCAGCGCCTCGATGCCCACCCCCCGACCCGCGACCGCGACCGGGACCACCTCGCCGGGCTCCTCCACCTCAAGCACCTGCCCCCACCGCTGGCCCGGCGGACCCTGCACCACACCGGGACCTGGCTGCGCGAACACGGCTCCCTCCAGGAGGCCAACGTCGTCCTCGGCCTCTACCTCCACCGGGCCCGGGAGTCGGCGGACCACGACGCCGCCGCCCAGGGCATAGCCCAGGCCCTCCACTGGCTCGAACTCCACGGCAGCACCACCGACGCCGGAGCCGTCCTCGTCCCGCTGCTCCACTTCCCGGTCAACGCCAGCCTTCTGCACTATCTGACCACCGGCAGCCTCGCCGAAGCCGACCTCGACACCACCACCGCGATCGACCACGCCCTGGACCGGCTGGAGCACACCGCCCCCCACCAGGAGGACCCCGACGCCCCGGACGACCCCACCCGGCCCGGCACCACCGCCGCACTCGTCAACGTCCTGCTGGCCAGCCGCGACGACATGACCAGCGAGCAGCAGCGCCGCGCCGCCACCGCCGTCCTCGACCGGCTCGACCGCCACCCCGGCCTGCCGCTGACCGCCGACCACCCCGTCATCCACCTGCTCGGCTGGTCCCCCCAGCCCCCCGGCACCGAAGAACGCATCCAGCGACACGCACTCGCCCTGCTCGACCCGGACTTCACCGACTACCGGGAGTACCGGCTCCTCAACGCCGTCCTGCGCCGCTGCCGCACCACCCACGCCGCAGGCTCCGAGGCCGCCGCCGAGGCCACCCTGGCCTGGCTCGACCACCACCCCCGCCACCGCAAGGCCACCTGGGTCCTCTGCCACCTGCTGCAACTCGAGCGACTCCCCGTCCCCGTCCGGGAAGCGGCCCTCGTCCGCGCCACCGACTGGCTGGACGAACACGGCCGGGACAAGGACGCCGTCTACGTCATATCGCCCATGCTCAACGGCACGCGGATGGCCGGAACACCCTCCCCCGAAGCCGTCCGGCGCGCCCTCGACTGGCTCGCCCTGCACAGCCTCAGCCGACCGGCCTGGAAGGTGCTGTCCCGCCTGGCCGTCCATCCCGACGCGACACCCCACCACGACGCCGTACGGCGGTACGCCACCACCTGGATGCACACCCACCCGGACGCGGGCAAGGACGAGGCACTGGAACTCTGCTTCCAGCCCCAGTGACCCTCAACTGGGGTTCCTGCGCTACGAGTTGTACGTACTCTGCGCCCGCTCCAGCCCCTCGATGACCAGGCACTCCACCGCGTCCGCGGCCCGGTCCACGAAGTAGTCCAGCTCCTTGCGCTCCGTCGACGAGAAGTCCCGCAGCACGAAGTCGGCGACCGGCATACGACCCGGCGGACGTCCGATCCCGAACCGCACCCGGTGATAGTCCGAACTCATCGCCTTCGTCATCGACTTCAGCCCGTTGTGGCCGTTGTCGCCCCCGCCCAGCTTGAGCCGCAGCGTGCCGGGGTCGATGTCCAACTCGTCGTGCACGGCCACGATGTGCGCCACCGGCACCTTGTAGAAGTCACGCAACGCGTTCACCGGGCCGCCCGACAGGTTCATGTACGACATCGGCTTCGCCAGGATCACCCGGCGGTTCGCCGGACCGGGCGGACCGATCCTGCCCTCCACCACCTGGGCCTGCGCCTTGCTCGCGCGCTTGAACTTCCCCCCGATCCGCGCGGCCAGCAGATCGGCCACCATGAACCCCACGTTGTGCCGGTTCATGGCGTACTCGGGACCGGGATTGCCGAGGCCCACGATCAACCAGGGAGCGTCGTCTGCCGGCGTAGTCACGTTCATGTCTCCTTGATACGCGCCAGCCGCTGCCCCACCAGGGAACAGCGGCTGACGAAACGATGACGGCGAGGATCAGGCCTCGGCGGCCTCTTCACCCTCGGCCTCGGCACCCTCGGGGGCCTCCTCCGCCTGCGCGGCCAGCACCTGGAGGACCACCGCGTCCTCCTCGACCGCCAGGGAGACGCCCGACGGCAGCGTGATGTCCTTGGCGAGGACCGAGGCGCCGGCCTCGAGACCCTCGATGGAGACGGTCAGGGCCTGGGGGATGTGCGTGGCCTCGGCCTCGACCGGCAGCGCCACCAGCACGTGCTCCAGCAGGTTGCCACCCGCGGCCAGCTCGCCCTCGGTCTGGACCGGAACCTCGACGGTGACCTTCTCGCCGCGCTTGACCAGCAGCAGGTCGACGTGCTCCAGGAAGCCCTTCAGCGGGTCGCGCTGCACGGACTTCGGGATGGCCAGCTCGTTCGTCTTGCCGTCGATGTCCAGCGAGATCAGAACGTTCGGCGTACGCAGCGCCATCAGCAGCTCGTGGCCCGGAAGGGTCAGGTGCAGCGGGTCCGAACCGTGGCCGTACAGCACACCCGGAACCTTGTTGTCACGACGGATACGACGGGCGGCACCCTTACCGAACTCGGTGCGCGACGCGGCGGAGATCTTCACCTCGGACATGGTCACTCCTCGTAGAAACCAGAGAATTGGGGGTACCCCCTGCTCCTTGGAGCTTGGGGGAGGGTCACCCGGCCACGAACGGCCTGCTACGAAGAGCGCGTCGATAACGGACCGCCGTACCCAACAGGTACGGCCTCCCTCGCCGAGCAACTGCAGCAGTCTACTCGGAGGGGGAGGCCGTACCCAAAACGATCTCCGCCGGCGCTACCGGCGCGCGCTCACTGCTCGTCGAAGAGGCTCGTCACCGAGCCGTCCTCGAACACCTCTCGCACCGCACGCGCGATCGTCGGCGCGATCGACAGCACCGTGATCTTGTCCAGCTCCAGCTCACCCGGCGTCGGCAGCGTGTTCGTGAACACGAACTCGCTCACCTTCGAGTTCTTCAGACGGTCCGCCGCCGGACCCGACAGCACACCGTGCGTCGCCGTCACGATGACGTCCTCCGCACCGTGCGCGAACAGCGCGTCGGCCGCCGCGCAGATCGTGCCGCCCGTGTCCACCATGTCGTCGACCAGGACACACACCCGGCCCTTCACCTCACCGACGACCTCGTGCACGGTGACCTGGTTGGCGACGTCCTTGTCACGACGCTTGTGCACGATCGCCAGCGGCGCGCCCAGCCGGTCGCACCAGCGGTCCGCGACCCGCACCCGGCCCGCGTCCGGCGACACGATGGTCAGCTTCTGCCGGTCCACCTTCGCGCCCACGTAGTCCGCCAGCAGCGGCAGCGCGAACAGGTGGTCCACCGGGCCGTCGAAGAAGCCCTGGATCTGGTCCGTGTGCAGATCCACCGTGAGGATCCGGTCCGCACCGGCCGTCTTCATCAGGTCCGCGATCAGCCGCGCCGAGATCGGCTCACGCCCGCGGTGCTTCTTGTCCTGGCGCGCGTAACCGTAGAACGGCACGATCACCGTGATGGAGCGGGCCGACGCGCGCTTCAGCGCGTCGATCATGATGAGCTGCTCCATGACCCACTTGTTGATCGGAGCCGTGTGGCTCTGGATCAGGAAGCAGTCCGCACCGCGCGCCGACTCCTGGTAGCGGACGTAGATCTCACCGTTGGCGAAGTCGAAGGCCTTCGTCGGGACGACCCCGACACCTAGCTGGTGGGCGACCTCCTCGGCAAGCTCGGGGTGGGCGCGCCCGGAGAAGAACATCATCTTCTTCTCGCCGGTCGTCTTGATCCCGGTCACAGCACTGTCTCCTCAGAGGTGTTTCAGCCAGGTGTCCAGAAGCCGCAACAGCCGAACTCGGCTGGGTGTGAGCGGCCGTATGAGCTGATGGGGGTGCGGGTGTGCACTTATCACGGTACGCCGTGTCAGACGCACCTGTTTCCGGTCAGCCTTCGCCGTCCGGCTCCCGGGAAGCCGCCTCCGCCGCCTTGGCGGCGGCGCTCCCCGGACGCTTACGGGCCACCCAGCCCTCGATATTCCGCTGCTGACCACGGGCCACGGCCAGCGAACCGGGCGGCACATCCTTGGTGATCACGGAGCCGGCGGCGGTGTACACGCCGTCCCCGATCGTGACGGGAGCCACAAACATGTTGTCCGAACCGGTACGGCAGTGAGATCCCACCGTGGTGTGATGTTTGTCCTGTCCGTCATAGTTCACGAAGACGCTCGCGGCACCGATGTTCGTGTGCGAGCCGATCGTCGCGTCGCCCACGTACGACAGATGCGGCACCTTCGTGCCCTCACCGATCGACGCGTTCTTCGTCTCCACGTACGTCCCGATCTTCGACTTCACGCCGAGCCGGGTCCCCGGACGCAGATACGCGAACGGGCCGACCGTGGCCTGCGGACCCACCACGGCGCCGTCGGAGACGGTGTTGTCCACCCGCGCCCCTGCGCCGACCGTGGTGTCCGTCAGCCGGGTGTGCGGGCCGACCTCGGCGCCCTCCTCGAGGTGGGTCGCGCCCAGCAACTGCGTCCCCGGCTGCACGATCACGTCCCGCTCGAAGGTGACCGTCACATCGACCCACGTGGTGGCCGGATCGACGATGGTGACCCCGGCGAGCATGGCGTCCGTCAGGAGCCGGTCGTTGAGGATGCGGCGCGCCTCGGCGAGCTGCACGCGGTTGTTGATCCCGGCGATCTCCCGGTGGTCGCCGGCGACGGACGCGCCGACCCGGTGCCCGGCGCCGCGCAGGATGCCGAGGACGTCGGTGAGGTACTCCTCGCCCTGGCTGTTGTCCGTACGGACCTTCTTCAGCGCGTCGGCGAGCAGGGCCCCGTCGAAGGCGAACACCCCGGAGTTGATCTCCCGGATGGCCCGCTGGTCCTCGTCGGCGTCCTTGTGCTCGACGATCGCGGTCACGGCGCCGGTGGCCTCGTCGCGCACGATCCGGCCGTAGCCGGTGGCGTCGGGGACCTCGGCGGTGAGCACGGTGACGGCGTTGCCGTCCGCGGCGTGGGTGGCGGCGAGGCGCCGAAGCGTTTCGCCGGTGAGCAGCGGGGTGTCGCCGCACACGACGACGACGGTGCCCTCGACGGTCTCGCCCAGCTCCTGAAGGCCCATCCGGACGGCGTGCCCGGTCCCGCGCTGCTCGGCCTGGACGGCGGTGCGCACGCCGGGCTCGACGCGGGCGAGGTGTTCGGTGACCTTCTCCCGGGCGTGACCCACGACGACGACGAGGTTCTCGGGCGCCAACTCACCGGCGGCGGCGAGCACATGCCCGACGAGGGAACGACCGCAGATCTCGTGCAGGACCTTGGGTGTGGCCGACTTCATACGGGTGCCCTCACCCGCTGCGAGAACGACGACGGCTGCCGGGCGATTGGCGCTCACGGGGATGCCCTTCGGCTTCATGGGTGGGGTGGACATCCGCAGGATACCGGGGTGTTACCGAAGGGACATGAGAGCGGGCCCTGACCTGGGGGTCAGGGCCCGGACCTGGGACATGTGCACCGTGGCTCCCGGAGAAGGATTCGAACCCTCATTCAACGGACCAAAACCGTTTGTCCTGCCCTTAGACGATCCGGGATGGATGGTTCGCGCCGCCCGATCCCGTTGATCGGCTTCGCGTACGGACTCCACTATGCCGTACGGGGACCCTTCGATGCGACGGTACGAGTCAGCGCCTTTCGGGACGTCGATCACCGGCGGCCCCCGGCGGTCGTCTCCGGTTCGGTCACGGAGTGTGGTGTGACGTGGGCGTCGGAACTCGCCGGAATTCCCGCGGGGAGCGCCCGTAGGCTGGGGGCATGACCACGACGGGGGAAATCCGCAGGGAGGCCGGGGGCGGGCCCTGGTGGTGGGACCGTTGGCGCGGTGCCCTGCTCGATATCTCGCTCGCCGCGGTGTCCGGCCTGGAGTGCGCGGCCGAGGGGGTCCAGTTCTCGCGGGACGCCGGTCTGCCCGTGCCCGTCGGGACGGTGTTCGGCCTGTTCGCGGGGGCCACGCTGGTGCTGCGGCGGCGCTCGCCGATCGCGGTGGTGCTCGTCTCCATCGCCATCACCCCGGCCCAGATGGGCTTCCTGATGGGCATCGTCGGGCTGTACACGCTCGCCGCCTCGGAGTTGCCCCGGCGGATCATCAGCGCGCTCGCGGGCATGTCGATCGTGGGCATGTTCATCGTCACGTACGTGCGGGCCCAACAGGGCGTGGGCAGCGGGGATCTGTCGATCGCGGGCGGGTTCATTCCGTTCCTGTCCGTCACCACGGCGCTCGGGATGACCGCTCCTCCGGTGCTGCTCGGGCTGTACATCGGCGCCCGGCGGCGGCTGATGGAGAGCCTGCGGGAGCGGGCCGACTCGCTGGAGCGGGAGTTGATCCTGCTGGCCGAGCGGGCCGAGGAGCGCGCGGAGTGGGCGCGCAACGAGGAACGGACGCGCATCGCGCGGGAGATGCACGACGTCGTCGCCCACCGGGTGAGCCTGATGGTGGTGCACGCCGCCGCGTTGCAGGCCGTCGCCCGCAAGGATCCGGAGAAGGCCGTCAAGAACGCGGCGCTCGTCGGGGACATGGGGCGGCAGGCCCTGACCGAGCTGCGCGAGATGCTCGGGGTGCTGCGCAGCGGGGAGGGGCTCGCGGGCCGGGCGGACCGGTCGGTGCCGCTCGCCGCGGTGAAGGCGGCGGCTGCCGCGGCGGCGTCCCGGGCGGCCGGTGACCCCGCCGAGGGGCCGTCCATCGCCGAACTGGAGGAGCTGGTCGAGCAGTCGGCGGCGGCCGGGATGGTCGTACGGCTGTCGGTGGAGGGGCAGGCGCGCGGGTACGCGCGCGCGGTCGAGCAGACGGCGTACCGCGTGGTGCAGGAGGCGTTGACCAACGTGCACAAGCACGCGGCCGGCGCGAAGACGCATGTGCGGTTGGCCCACCGTTCCGCGGAGATCGCGATGCAGGTGGAGAACGAGCCGCCGCCGGAGCAGGGCGCGGCGCCGGCCGCCGGGCTGCCCAGCGGGGGCAACGGCCTGCTGGGGATGAAGGAGCGGGTCAGCGCGCTGGGCGGGGTCTTCGTGTCGGGCCCGACGGACGCGGGCGGCTTCCGGGTCTCGGCGGTGATCCCGGCCGAGGTCGGCTGACGGTCCCCTGGCCGCTCACCCCGCCGTGAGGCGTACGGGTTCCGTGCCCGTGAGCAGGGTGGTGAGGGCCTGGTCGAGGTCGGGGCCCAGGTACCAGTCGCCGGTGTGGTCGAGCGCGTAGACACGGCCCTCGGTGTCGATGGCGAGCAGCGCGTGGCTGTCGGATTCCGCACCGAGAGGGCAGACCTCGGTGCCGAGGGCGCGGCCGAGGTCGTTCAGGGTGCGGGCCATGTGGAGGCCGTGCAGCGGGTCGAGGCGTACGGCGGTGGGGGCGAGCCCGCGGCCGGGTCCCTTGGCGGTGATGTGCAGACCGCCGAACTCGGCCCAGGCCTCGACGGCCGCGGCGCACACGGTGTGCCGGTGTCCGGCGGGGGACGTGTGATCGCGCAGGGTGTCGGCCCAGCGTTCCGCCTGATGTATGTCGCGGCGGCCGGGCTGCCAGCCGGCGGCGCGCAGGGCGGTGTCCACGGGGGCGGCGAAGCGTGGGGTCGGGGCAGGGAAGCGGTCGGTGTGCATCGGCCTTCGTTCGTCGGGTGCGGGACCGGCGCGGACGGTGTCGTGCGGTCGTACGGGGTGGGGCTCAGTCCTGCGCGGTGGGGTCGACGATGCGGACGCCGAAGTGATGGCTGAGCGCGGTACAGGCACGGCAGGGTGCGGCGAAGCTGCCGTGCAGGGGGTCGCCGTCCTCGCGGATGTGCCGGGCGGTGAGCTTGGCCTGCTTGAGCGCCTTGCGTGCCTCGCTGTTGGACATCGGTTTGCGGGAGGCACGTTTGCTGCGGGCGCTGTCGGCGGTGGTGATGTGGCGCGAGATGAGGATGGCCTCGGCGCAGCGGCCGGTGCAGCGGTCGCGCTTGGTGCTGGTGAGGGCGTCGAGGAAGTCCTGGACGAGCGGATGCAGCGCGGGGGGCCGGTCGCCGCGGGCGGCGGTGCCGGTGAGGGTGGTGCCGCGCACGGAGAGCGCGGCGGCGATGGTGGGGAGTATGCCGTCGCGGCGGTGGCGGAGGGCGGGGACGGGCGCGGCGTCGGCGGTGCTCCAGCCGATGCGTGGGTCTCCGTGGGTGTCTGTCTGTGTCGCATTCATGATCGTTTTCCCCTCCGTGCATCCCCCCGGTGGGACACAGACTGCCAAATGCCGTGGGCGCTGCGGAAGCTGGGGCGTGGGGACACGCCCGTTGTTCGGTGTTCCGTCACGGTGGGGTGACGGCTGGTCACGGCGGCGACGGGTTGCCGGGGATGTGGAACCGGAGGCCCGGTGACCGGTGTCGTCGTACCGCATAGGCTGTCGACATCCGCGATCCATACCGCCGTACAGGCCACACAGAACGCCGCAGGGGGCAACTGCCATGACGACAGGTCGGCTCGGGCTGGGGGCTCCTCCCGGCCGCCAGCCCGGGGGACAAGCCGCGCCGCCGAACGCGGCCTACGCCGGGCAGGTCGTGCACTTTCCCGATCCGGTCCGGGCCGCGCGCCATCCGCGAGGGGTACGGGTGGACCAGTACGGGTTCCCCGACTTCTCGCCGTACGCACGGGCCGCCGCGGAGATCGCGGATCCGCCGGAAGGTTTCGGCGTGGACGAGTTGCGGCTGACGGACTATGTGTCGGCGAACGCGGCGCTCGCGGCGTCGGGGCACGAGCTGTGGGACACGATCCCGGCGGTGGCCACCCCGCACGGCTGGACCTGGCATCACGCGCCGGGTGCGCGCCGGTTGGAGCTGGTCCCGGTCGAGGTGAAGGCGCTGCTGCGGCATCACGGCGGGATCGCGACGGCGAACGTCGACCAGAACAAGCGCGGGACGCGGCCGTTGCAGGAGACGCGGCCCGCGCACTTCGGCCTGCCGAAGTCGTCGGTGGCGGTGACGGAGCAGCAGGTGCAGGGGGTCGAGGAGGACCTCGGGTACCGGCTGCCGGGCGCCTACCGGTCGTTCCTGAAGGCGGCGGGCGGGTGCGCGCCGGTGGGTGTGGCGCTCGACGCGGAGTTGGGGCTGCTGGTCGACCAGCCGTTCTTCACGGTGCGCGACGAGGCGGCGGTCAACGACCTGGTGTATGTGAACAAGTGCCTGCGTGACCATCTGACCAAGGACTATCTGGGCGTCGGCTTCGTCCAGGGCGGTCTGCTGGCGGTGAAGGTGAAGGGCGACCGGATCGGTTCGGTCTGGTTCTGCGCGTACGACGACGCGCGTGATGTCGACGCGTCGTGGCCGCCGGCCGAGCGTGTGCAGCGGCTGTTGCTGCCGTGCGGTGACGACTTCGACGCGTTCCTGTCCCGACTGGTGGGTCATCCGCCGGAGTTGGAGACGGTGGCGAGCCTGATGGTGGACGGCGGCTTCGCGTACGCGGTGCCCGTGTCGTCGGTGGGGGAGTGAGGTCGGCGATGGTGACGTTCGCGCAGGCGCAGGAGCGCGCGGAAGAGTGGATCAACGGCGACGTGCCGGCGTACCAGCATCGTGAGGTGCTGGTACGGGAGTTCGGCCTCGGGTTCGTGGTGTGGGCCGAGGACCGCAGCGAGGGGCCGCGGGCGGACGGCGGCGCGCAGCGGCTGGTCATCGCCCGGGACAGCGGGGAGGCGACGCTGTGGCCGGGGCTGCCGGTGGGCGAGGTGATCCGCCGGTACGAGGAGGAGTACGGGGCGCAGGGTGAGGCGGAGCCGTCGGCTCCCGCGCCCGCGGCCCGGGTGGACCTGAACCAGACGTCGTTCCTGTTGAGCCCGCCGGAGTGGCTCCAGGAGGCGGCGGACAAGATGGGCATCCCGGATCGCCGCCAGGGCGAGGGCGGTTCGTCGTCCGACACGTCGGGCGGTACGTCGTCCGGCGCGTCGTCCGGCACCTCGGGTACCTCGGGCGCCGCGGCACCCGCGCCGACCGCCGCGCCCGTACCGGCTGCCGCGACCGGTCCGGCCCCGGCCGGTGAGGGGTCGGCGTCGGGCACGGCGTGGCCCGCCGCCGGGGGCGGTGGCGAGGCGCCGGAGGTGGCCGCGGGGGCGACTCCGTGGGAGGGCACCGACATCAGCGCCGAGGCGGGCGAGGACCGGTCGGTGCCGCTGCCGGCGACGGTGTTCGCGCCGCCGCTGAGCGACGCCGGCGGGGACACGCCGCCGCCCGTGTCCACGCCGGACGCGAAGACGGCTCTGCTGGACGGCGGCAGCCAGTTGCCGCGTACGGCGGTGGCTCCCGCGCTGGACGAGAAGGAGCTGCTCGGAACCCCGCCGTCGGGTGGCGCGACCGGTCCCGGTACGCCGCCGCCCGGTGGACCGCAGCCCCCCGCTGTGCCCGACGCGGCGCAGCCTCCGGCCGGTCCGCCCGTACCGGGGGAGCGGCCGACGCAGGCCGCCCAGGACATCGCCGACGCAGCGACCAGCAAGGCGCCGCCGCCGCGGAGCGCGCAGGCCGGTGGCGCGCCCCACCCGCCGGGTGCTCCGGGGGTGCCGGGCGCAACGCCTCCGCCGGGTGCCACGCCTCCGCCGGGCGGGTACGTGCCCACGCAACTCGTCTCGCAGCTCGGCCCGGACGGCCCCGGGGGCGCGCCGGGACCGGGTACGCCGCCCGCGGGCGCGCCGACACCGCCCGGTGCCACACCGCCCGGTGGGGCGCCCCACGCGGCGACGATGTTCGCGGACCCGGGCCAGTCCGGTCCGGGCGTACCCACGCCTCCGGGCCCGCCGAAGCCGCCCGGTGCCACGCCTCCGGGCGGTGCGCCCTACGCGGCGACGATGTTCGCGGACCCGAACCAGCCGGGCCCCGGTCAGCCGGGCCCGAACCCGCCCGGTCCGAACCCGCCCGGTCCGAGTCAGCCGGGTCCGAACCAGCCCGGTCCCGCGCCCGCCGCGCGCGACGCCGTTCATCAGGCCGCGACCATGCTGGCCGGTCCGCCGGTCGGTGGTCCGGGCGCGCCCCCGCCGCCTCCGGGTGTCCCCGGGGTGCCGGTCGGCGCTCCGCAGCCCCTGCCGGGCCAGCCGCCCGTACCGGGTCAGCAGCAGCCCTCGTACGGCTACCCGCCGCCCGGTCAGCCGACGGTCGGCCCCGGCTATCAGGCCGTGCTGCGCTATCGCGCGCAGGACGGTTCGGAGCAGCAGTTGATCCGGCGTTCGGCGCCGGGCACGCCGCACCCCGAGTGGCAGATCTTCCATGAGCTGCGCGCGATGAACGTTCCGCCGGACCAGGTGCTGGAGCTGCACACGGAGCTGGAGTCGTGCGAGCTGCCGGGTGCCTACTGCGCGCGGATGATCCGGGAGAACTGGCCGCAGGCGCGGATCACCAGCATCGCCCCGTATGGTACCGACCACGCCTCGCGTCAGCAGGGCATGCAGCAACTCCTCGCGCACCAGGGCGAGTTGCATCAGGTGGCGGACGGTCCGGCGCGTCCGGGGCCGGTGCGCGCCCCGCTGCCGCAGGTGCAGCCCGCGCCGCCGATCCCGCCGGAGGGCATCGCGCAGGAGATGGCCGGTGCCTTCGGGCCGGGTGTCTTCCGGTTCGACCAGGTGTCGGTCTCCCGGCAGGGGGTGCCGCCGATCGTGGCGCACACCTTGGTGGTGGCCGGACTGCCGCTGGACATGGGCCCGTTCTTCTGGGCGCAGGCCCAGCCGGGCCGCCCGGTGCCGACGCTGGCCGAGCTGGCGCAGGAGCGCGGCGTGCAGCCCGCCCCGGACGCGGGTTCGTACCTCGTCGTGGGCAGCGACTTCGGCAAGGCGATCTGCGTGCAGTACGGCACGGCGGCCATCGTCGCGGTGCCGGTGGAGGCGGGTCCGGGCGGGACGTCGGTGCCGCCGCAGTTCGTGAACTCGGGGCTGCCCGAGTTCGTGCGCTGCATGGCGCTGCTCGGCCGGATGTGGCGGCTGCGGTACGGGCTCAACCAGGAGCAGGCGGGCCGCTGGACCGTCGACTTCCAGGCCCAGTTGTGCACGATCGACCCGGCGGCCCTCGGTTCTCCGGAGAGCTGGTGGTCGGTGGTGCTGGAGCAGATGTGGGACGGACTGCTGTGACCCGCTGACCGGTTGACGGAACGTCAAGGGCCGGTCCCGCCGTACGACTTCGTACGGCGGGACCGGCCCTTGCGCGTATGTGACATCTCGTGGGCCACCCCCGGTGCCGTTTGTGCCCGGCCGCATCCTGTCGGTGATGCGCGGAGTGTCGTGTTATGAGCACTTCCGCCTGATCCATCAAGATGTGCGCGACATCATCGATGAGTGCGGGTCAGGTGGAGAGGGGTCCCACGATGAGCAGCGCATCGAGGCCGGGGCAGGGTTTCGCGCGAGTGCGGCGCGGCTATCGCCCCGACCGGATCGACGCCTTCACCGCGGCTCTCTCCGCGGAGCGCGACGCCGCGTGGGAGCGCGCCGCCCGACTGACGGTGCTGGCCAGGGAGATGGAGGCCGACCTGGAGCTGCTGCGCGAGACGGTGGCGCAGCTGCCCGAGCAGACGTACGACTGCCTCGGCGAGCAGGCGCGGACCCTCTTCACGCTGGCCCAGGAGGAGGCGGCGGTCGTACGGGAGGACGCGCGGCGGGAGGCCGAGTCCCTGGCCGCCGAGGCGGAGGAGGCGGGGCGGCACGTGCGGGAGGCCGCGCGGGCGCACGCCGACGAGGTGCGCGGCGAGGCCGAGGAGCGGGTCCGTACCCGGATGCTGGCCGCGCGGGCGGAGGCCGACGACGTACGCGTCATGGCGCGGCGCGAGGTGAAGAAGGGGCGCGGGGAGGCGCTGGCCGCGCTGCGTGAGGTGCGTCGGCGCACCGAGGGGCTGCTGGCCGAGCAGACGGCGGAACAGGCCGAGCGCAAGGACCGCGAGAAGCGCGCGGCGATCGAGCGGACGGCGGCGCTGGAGGCGGCGGAGGCGGAGCGGTCGGCCCGCGCGAAGGACGCGCTGGCGGCGGCGAAGCGAGCGTACGCCGAGGCCGAGGAGGCGGCGCGGCGGATCGAGCGGGACGCCGAGGCGCGCGCGTGCGAGGTGATCGCCGAGGCGCGGGTACGGGCGGACCGCGTCGCCTGTGAGACGGAGCGGGTGGTGGCGGCGCACGGGGAGCGGCGGGAGGTCGTCCGGGCCGAGATGGCCCATGTGCGCCACAGCCTCTCCGTGATCACGGACCGGGCCCCGGCGGAGTAGCCGTAGCGCGTCCTGTCCGTCGAGCCGTTCGGGGCGGGGGATTTGACCCTCACGCGACGTGAAGGTGGACGCTGACTGCGACGAAGGGCGGAGCCGACCCTGAGACGGCCTCCGTCTGCGGGGGGAGGGCCCCTAGGGGTATGTCCCTACCGGAGACCGGGGTGGGTTCGTCCCGTCGGAGGACGAGGAAGGGCCGGGCTCGTCCTTAACCTGGTCTTACATCGCCGGGGGGCGGTCGACGCACGGGGGGCGTACGGGAAGCCGTACGAGAAGGGGTGGGGATTTCCCCCGTACGGAACGGGGCCGGGCACCAGCGCGCCGGGACCCTCTTCACCGCCAGACTGATGGGCGTATCCACTGCGCAGGACAGAGTGCGGCACCGCACGTTCGCCTGCATATCGATATGGGAGACATGACATGACATCGGCCGTGACCATTCCCAGGCACGGGGGCACTGGAGGGCGTACGGCCGTTGCCGCACGAGCGCGACAGGTCGTGAAGGCGTACGGGGCGGGGGAGACCCGCGTCGTCGCTCTCGACCATGTCGACGTGGACATAGCCCGGGGCCAGTTCACCGCGATCATGGGCCCCTCGGGGTCCGGCAAGTCCACGCTGATGCACTGCCTCGCCGGGCTCGACACCGTGACGAGCGGTCAGATCTACCTGGACGAGACCGAGATCACGGGGCTGAAGGACAAGAAGCTCACACAGCTTCGCCGGGACCGGATCGGCTTCATCTTCCAGGCGTTCAACCTGCTGCCGACGCTGAACGCCCTGGAGAACATCACGCTGCCCATGGACATCGCCGGGCGGAAGCCGGACGCGGCCTGGCTGGACCGGGTCGTGACGACCGTGGGGCTCGCCGGGCGGCTCAAGCACCGGCCCAACCAGCTCTCCGGCGGCCAGCAGCAGCGGGTGGCCGTGGCGCGGGCGCTGGCCGCCCGGCCCGAGATCATCTTCGGTGACGAGCCGACCGGCAACCTCGACTCGCGTGCGGGCGCCGAGGTCCTCGGCTTCCTGCGCCGGTCCGTGGACGAACTGGGCCAGACCATCGTGATGGTCACGCACGACCCCGGGGCCGCCTCCTACGCGGACCGGGTGCTCTACCTCGCGGACGGCAAGATCGTCGACGAGATGTACCAGCCGACGGCCGAGCAGGTCCTGGACCGGATGAAGGACTTCGACGCCCGGGGGCGCACGTCATGACCGTGCTGAAGACCTCGATGCGCAATTTCTTCGCGCACAAGGGGCGAATGGCCCTGTCCGCCGTCGCGGTCCTGCTGTCGGTGGCGTTCGTGTGCGGCACGCTCGTGTTCACCGACACCATGAACACGACGTTCGACAAGCTCTTCCAGGCGACGGCCTCGGACGTGACGGTCGGCACCAAGGAGTCGAGCGACACCGGCGAGACCACCTCCCGCACCGGCAAGCCGCCGGTCCTGCCCGCCTCGGTGGTCACCGAGGTCCGCAAGGCCGAGGGTGTGAAGTCGGTGGAGGGGGCGGTGTTCTCGACCTCCGCGACCGTCGTGAACGCCGACAAGGACAGGCTCTCGCCCAGCAGCGGGGCCCCGACGATCGTGGGCGGCTGGAACCACAACGACGCCCGCACCATGAAGATCACCTCCGGGTCGGCGCCCACGGGCCCCGACCAGATCGTGGTCGACGCGGACACCGCCGACAAGCACCACCTGAAGCTGGGCGACGAGATCGGCGTGATCACCGTCGTCGGCACGCATCGCGCCCATGTCTCCGGCATCGCCGACTTCGTCGTCACCAACCCCGGCGCGGCGCTCTTCTACCTGGACACGAAGACCGCCCAGCAGACCCTGGTCGGCAGGACCGGGGTGTACACGGAGGTCAACGTCACCGCCGCGCAGGGGGTGAGCGACGAGCAGCTCAAGAAGAACGTGACCGCCGTGCTCGGTCACGACTACAAGGTGCAGACGGCCAAGGAGGTCGCCGAGGCCAACCAGAAGGACCTCGAGAGCTTCCTGAACGTGATGAAGTACGCGATGCTCGGCTTCGCCGGGATCGCCTTCCTCGTCGGCATCTTCCTGATCGTCAACACCTTCTCGATGCTGGTCGCCCAGCGCACCCGGGAGATCGGCCTCATGCGGGCCATCGGCTCCTCCCGCAAGCAGGTCAACCGGTCCGTGCTCGTGGAGGCGGTGCTGCTGGGCGTGGTCGGTTCCGTGCTCGGTGTGGGAGCGGGCATCGGTGTCGCGGTCGGCCTGATGAAGCTCATGGGCCAGATGGGGATGAACCTGTCCACCGACGATCTGACCGTCGCCTGGACCACCCCGGCGCTCGGCCTGGTCCTCGGTGTCGTCGTCACCGTCCTCGCCGCCTACCTGCCCGCCCGGCGGGCCGGGAAGATCTCCCCGATGGCGGCCCTGCGCGAGTCGGGCATGCCGGCCGACACCAAGGCCGGTGTCGTCCGCGCCGTGATCGGCCTGGTCCTCACCGGCGCCGGTATCGCGAGCCTGTACCTGGCCGCCACCGCGGACGGGGCCAAGGGCGGTTCGGCCTCGCTGGGCCTCGGCATCCTGCTGACCCTGATCGGCTTCGTCGTCATCGGCCCGGTGGTCGCGAGCGTGCTGGTCCGCGTCCTCGGCGCGGTCATGCTGCGGATCTTCGGCCCGGTCGGGCGGATGGCCGAGCGCAACGCCCTGCGCAACCCGCGTCGTACCGGTGCCACCGGCGCCGCGCTGATGATCGGTCTCGCCCTGGTGGCCTGCCTGTCGGTGGTCGGCTCCTCCATGGTGGCCTCCGCCACCGACGAGCTGGACAAATCCGTCGGCACGGACTTCATCATCGACAGCGGCAGCACCGGCGTCATCGTGCCGCAGGCCGTCCAGGCCGCGAAGTCCGTGCCGGAGCTGGCCCGGGTCACCGAGTACCGGCTGCTGGACGCGGACCTGACCACCCCGGACGGCGCCGTCGTCAAGAAGGAGACGATCAACGCGGCCGACCCGACCTTCGCGCAGGACCTGCGCACCAAGACGGCCGTCGGCGACGTCGCCGACGCCTACCGGCCCGACTCGATGTCCGTCTTCGAGGGCTTCGCCAAGGACCACGGCATCAAGCTCGGCTCCACCGTCACGGTGGACTTCAAGGACGGCCGGACGGCGAAGCTGACCGTGCGCGCCATCACCAGCGACGAGGCCGTCATGGACAAGGGCGCGATGTACGCCTCCATCGCCACGGTGGCGAAGTACGTCCCCGCCGACAAGATGCCGCAGGACCTGATGCTCTTCGCCATGGCCAAGGAGGGGCAGCAGGACGCCGCCTACAAGGCGCTCAAGGCCGCGCTGCACGACTACCCGCAGTACCCCGTGCGCGACCAGACCGACTACAAGAAGGAGCTGAAGGACCAGATCGGCCAGATGCTGAACATGATCTACGGCCTGCTGGCCCTCGCGATCATCGTGGCCATCCTCGGTGTGGTGAACACGCTGGCCCTGTCGGTGGTCGAGCGGACCCGGGAGATCGGCCTGATGCGGGCCATCGGCCTCTCCCGCCGCCAGTTGCGCCGCATGATCCGCCTGGAGTCCGTGGTGATCGCCGTCTTCGGCGCCCTGCTGGGTCTGGGTCTGGGCATCGGCTGGGGCGCGACCGCCCAGAAGCTGCTCGCTCTGGAGGGCTTCAAGGTCCTGGAGATCCCCTGGCCGACGATCACCGGCGTCTTCATCGGCTCGGCCTTCGTGGGCCTGTTCGCCGCCCTGGTCCCGGCGTTCCGGGCGGGCCGGATGAACGTCCTGAACGCGATCGCGACGGACTGACAGGTCGTACGAACGTGCGACGCGACCTCCTGGGGCGGAGGTCATGAGAAGCCAGGGGCCGGGAAGTCAGTGGACTTCCCGGCCCCGCTTCGTGCGCCGGGGGCGCCCCCCTGCTGTCCACAGCCCCACCGGCCTCACCCTTGGCGACGTAGTCTGGAATCACCCCCGGCCCGCGAGGCGTGTCGGGCCTGCCGCGTTGCCCACCTTCGGACGGAAAGCCCTCCTCCATGAGCCTGCACGGTCTGCTCGACGCCGTCGTCAAGGACGCCGCCCTCACGGAAGCGGTCGCCGCGGCCGGCGACGGCAACCGCATGCATGTCGACCTCGTCGGCCCGCCCGCGGCGCGCCCCTTCGCCATCGCCGCGCTGGCCCGTGACGCCGCCCGCCCCGTGCTCGCGGTCACGGCCACCGGCCGCGAGGCCGAGGATCTCGCCGCCGCGCTGCGCTCGCTGCTGCCCGCGCAGAGCGTCGTGGAGTACCCCTCCTGGGAGACGCTCCCGCACGAGCGGCTCAGCCCCCGCAGCGACACCGTCGGCCGCCGCCTCGCGGTCCTGCGCCGCCTGGCCCACCCCAGCCCCGACGACCCCGACACCGGCCGGGTCTCCGTCGTCGTCGCGCCCGTGCGCTCCGTACTCCAGCCGCAGGTCAAGGGCCTCGGCGACCTGGAACCCGTCGCGCTGCGCACCGGCGAGCAGGCCGATCTGAACGAGGTCGTTCAGGCGCTGGCCGCCGCTGCGTACTCCCGGGTCGAACTGGTCGAGAAGCGCGGCGAGTTCGCCGTACGCGGCGGCATCCTCGACGTCTTCCCGCCCACCGAGGAACACCCCCTGCGCGTGGAGTTCTGGGGCGACGACATCGAGGAGATCCGCTACTTCAAGATCGCCGACCAGCGCTCCCTGGAGGTCGCCGAGCACGGCCTGTGGGCGCCCCCGTGCCGGGAACTGCTGCTGACGGACGACGTACGGGAGCGGGCCGCCGCCCTCGCCGAGCGCCACCCCGAACTGGGCGAGTTGCTCGGCAAGATCGCCGAGGGCATCGCCGTCGAGGGCATGGAGTCCCTCGCACCCGTCCTGGTCGACGACATGGAGCTGCTGCTCGACGTGCTGCCCGCGGGCGCCATGGCCGTCGTCTGCGACCCGGAGCGGGTACGGACCCGGGCCGCGGACCTGGTGGCGACCAGCCAGGAGTTCCTCCATGCCTCCTGGGCGGCCACGGCGGGCGGCGGGGACGCGCCGATCGACGTCGGCGCGGCCTCCCTGTGGTCCCTCGCGGACGTCCGGGAGCGGGCCCGCGAACTGGGCATGATGTGGTGGTCCGTGTCGCCGTTCGCGGCGGACGACGAGCTGGACGCCCTCGACGGGGACACGCTCAAGCTCGGTATGCACGCCCCGGAGACCTACCGCGGAGACACCGCGAAGGCGCTCGCCGACACCAAGGGCTGGCTCGCCGACCGCTGGTGCACGGTGTTCGTCACCGAGGGCCACGGCCCGGCCTCCCGCACCGTCGAGGTGCTCGGCGGCGAGGGCATCGCGGCCCGCCTCGACCCCGACCTCGGCGCCCTGTCCCCCGCGGTCGTGCACGTGGCGTGCGGCTCGATCGACCACGGCTTCGTCGACCCGGCGCTCGGGCTCGCCGTGCTCACCGAGACCGACCTCTCCGGTCAGCGGACCGCCGGCCGCGACGGCGCCCGGATGCCCGTCCGCCGCCGCAAGACCATCGACCCGCTGACCCTGGAGTCCGGCGACTACATCGTCCACGAACAGCACGGTGTGGGCCGCTACATCGAGATGGCGCAGCGCACGGTCCAGGGCGCCACCCGCGAGTACCTGGTGGTGGAGTACGCCCCGGCCAAGCGCGGCCAGCCCGGCGACCGCCTCTACATCCCCACCGACCAGTTGGAGCAGATCACCAAGTACGTCGGCGGCGAGGCCCCGACCCTGCACCGCCTGGGCGGCGCGGACTGGACGAAGACGAAGGCGCGCGCGAAGAAGGCCGTCAAGGAGATCGCCGCGGATCTGATCAAGCTGTACAGCGCGCGCATGGCGGCCCCCGGCCACGCCTTCGGCACGGACACGCCCTGGCAGCGCGAGCTGGAGGACGCCTTCCCCTACGCCGAGACCCCCGACCAGCTCACCACGATCGCCGAGGTCAAGGAGGACATGGAGAAGTCGGTCCCGATGGACCGCCTGATCTGCGGCGACGTGGGCTACGGCAAGACGGAGATCGCGGTCAGGGCCGCCTTCAAGGCCGTGCAGGACGGCAAGCAGGTGGCGGTGCTCGTCCCCACCACCCTGCTGGTCCAGCAGCACTTCGGCACGTTCTCCGAGCGCTACGCCCAGTTCCCGGTGAACGTAAGGGCGCTGTCCCGCTTCCAGACGGACACGGAGGCGAAGGCCGTCCTGGAGGGCCTGACGGAAGGCTCGGTGGACGTCGTCATCGGCACCCACCGGCTGTTCTCGTCCCAGACGAAGTTCAAGAACCTCGGCCTCGTCATCGTCGACGAGGAGCAGCGCTTCGGCGTCGAGCACAAGGAGCAGCTCAAGAAGCTGCGCGCCAACGTCGACGTGCTGACGATGTCCGCGACCCCGATCCCGAGGACGCTCGAGATGGCGGTGACGGGCATCCGCGAGATGTCCACGATCACCACCCCGCCCGAGGAGCGCCACCCGGTGCTGACCTTCGTCGGCCCCTACGAGGAGAAGCAGATCGGCGCCGCCGTCCGGCGTGAACTGCTGCGCGAGGGCCAGGTCTTCTACATCCACAACCGGGTGGAGTCGATCGACCGCGCCGCGGCGCGCCTGCGTGAGATCGTCCCGGAGGCGCGGATCGCCACGGCCCACGGCCAGATGTCGGAGCAGACGCTGGAGCAGGTGGTCGTCGACTTCTGGGAGAAGAGGTACGACGTCCTGGTCTCCACGACGATCGTCGAGTCGGGCATCGACATCTCCAACGCGAACACGCTGATCGTGGAGCGCGGCGACAACTTCGGCCTCTCCCAACTGCACCAGTTGCGCGGCCGGGTCGGCCGGGGCCGCGAGCGCGGCTACGCCTACTTCCTGTACCCGCCGGAGAAGCCGCTGACGGAGACCGCCCACGAGCGCCTGGCGACCATCGCCCAGCACACGGAGATGGGCGCGGGCATGTACGTGGCGATGAAGGACCTGGAGATCCGCGGCGCGGGCAATCTGCTCGGCGGCGAACAGTCCGGGCACATCGCGGGCGTGGGCTTCGACCTGTACGTACGGATGGTCGGCGAGGCGGTCGCGGACTACCGGGCCTCCCTGGAGGGCGGGGTCGAGGAGGAGCCGCCGCTGGAGGTCAAGATCGAGCTGCCGGTCGACGCGCATGTCCCGCACGACTACGCGCCGGGCGAGCGGCTGCGCCTCCAGGCCTACCGGGCGATCGCCTCCGCGACCACGGAGGAGGACGTCAAGGCCGTCCGCGAGGAACTCGTGGACCGCTACGGCAAGTTGCCCGAGCCGGTCGAGAACCTCCTGCTGGTGGCGGGGCTGCGGATGCTCGCCCGTGCCTGCGGTGTCGGGGAGATCGTCCTCCAGGGCAACAACATCCGCTTCGCGCCGGTGGAGTTGAGGGAGTCCCAGGAGCTGCGGCTCAAGCGGCTCTACCCGGGCACCGTCATCAAGCCGGCCACGCACCAGGTCCTGGTACCCCGCCCGAGGACCGCGAAGGTGGGCGGAAAGCCGCTGACGGGGCGGGAGTTGCTGGGCTGGACCGGGGAGTTCCTGGCGTCGGTCCTGGGGTCCTAGCCCTGGCGTGTGCGAGGCCTGAACGAGCCGTCTCACCACCGGCGCCCGCAACCGGCGTGCATCGCGGGCCGGTTGGGCGCCGGTAGGGGGACAGCCCCGCTCCGGTTACGGTGGGACCAGGGAGAACACGCCCGTCGAGGGCGGCCCGCACGAACTGGAACACGCAAGGGGAGGACGTCGCGTGGTGCGTCTGAGGGGTGCCGTCGCGGCCGCAGCTCTGGTCCTGGTCGCCGTGAGCGGCTGCAAGGACACGACAGGGTCCGCGGGATCGCAGAAGACAGAGGGAAGTCCGACCCCGCCGAGGTCGGAGATATCCGCGACGCCGGGGCAGCCGGGTGAGACCGCGATGCCGGGCGGGTCCGTGCTCACCGCGATCGACTCACTGACCGTCAAGTCATGGGCGCCGAAGGACGGTTACGGCCGGGACCGGTTCGGCAGCCCCTGGGCGGACACCGACTCCAACGGCTGTGACACCCGTGACGACATCCTCAAGCGGGACCTGAAGAACGTGAAGTTCAGCGACGGGGACTGCAAGGTCGTCTCGGGGCTGCTGGCGCCCGACCCGTACGGCGGCGAGAACGTGACGTTCGCGCGCGGTCGCAGCCAGGTGGACATCGACCACATCGTCGCGCTCTCGAACGCCTGGCAGACCGGCGCCAAGGGCTGGGCCCCCAGCAAGCGCATAGCGCTCGCCAACGACCCGCTCAACCTGCTCGCGGTGGGCGCGACGCCCAACCGCAGCAAGGGCGACGGCGACGCCTCGAACTGGCTCCCGTCGTACAAGGCGTACCGCTGCTCGTACGTCGCCGCCCAGGTGGCCGTGAAGAAGAAGTACGAGCTGTGGGTGACGGCAGCGGAGAAGACGGCGATGAAGAACGTCATCGCGAGCTGCCCGAGCCAGCGGCTCCCCTCCGGCGGCAACCCGACGAACGCGCCGGACCGGTTCCACGCGAACTGAGCCTGCGTGAACTGAGCCCGCGCGAACGGACCTTGTGGGGCCGCCCGCCCGCGTCACTCGCCCAGTGCGTCCAGGTCGATGACCTTGCCCTGGGGCGCGGCGGCCCGTACCGGCTTCCCGTAGTCCGTGAAGGAGACCGTCACCGGTTCCTTCTTGGAGTTGCTGGTGATCTTCAGCAGGTAGGGCTTGCCCTCGGTGGCGACATACGCCGTGTACTTCTCCTTGCCGTCCCGCTCGCTCAGGACGAGCGCCGGGACGCCGTCGACCTCGGTCGTCGCGCCGCGCTCGGCGTCCGTGCTCCCCTCGTCGGCCCCGGCCAGCACCGTGTCCAGATCGCAGAACGCGGAGACGTCCGCGGCGTCCTTGCCCGTGACCTTCGTCCTGGTCCACTTCCCGGCCATGAAGGACACCACCGCGTCGGTCTCGTCCTTGGGGTCACCCTTGCCCTCCGCGCGGATGAACGCCTCGTCGGGCTTCAGATAGAGGGTGTCGCCGGTCTTGATCAGTTCGGCCTTGCCCGTCTTGTCCATGCTCACGGTGCCGGCGCAGGTGCCCTTCCTGTCCAGGGCCATGTCGAGCCGGATCGTGCCGCCGGACTCGTCGTCGTAGACGTCCCCGCGCATGCGCAGCGACGAGGCGTCGGTGGTGGCCTTCATGGCGCGTTCGGCGATCTCGCTTCCGGAGAGTCCGGCGAACGGTTCCTCGGGCTTGCCGTCGGCCTTGTCCCCGCCGGGCAGGCAGCCGGTGACTCCGGCGGTTGCTGCGGCGACGAGGCAGAGGGCGGCAAGTGCGGTGCGGCGCATGGAAGTTCCTTGAGGGTGATGTGACATGTGGTGCGGTGGGACGTGCCGGGGCGGGGCGGCGCGGCGGGCCGCCCCGGCCGGGGGATCCGCGGTGGGTCAGGAGGACTTCGTCCAGTCCGCGCAGCCCGTGGTCTTGAAGTAGGCGTCGCTCGCGGCGACCGTGACGACGGCCGTCCCGCCGGCGTTGTCGTTCGCCGCGATGGAGTCGAGGGAGTGCAGGGCGTTCTTGGCGCGCTCCCAGTAGCATCCGGCGTCCTTGTTGCCCGCGGAGGTGTAGGTGCCGGGGGCGATGTCGACGCCGACCCGGAGCATCCCCGCGTCGCCGTCGATCTTCTGGGTACGGGGCGTGCCGGACGGCTTGTCCTCGACGGTCTGCCAGTCCTCGCAGCCGTTCGTCTTGAACAGCTTGTCGCTCGCCTTGACGGTCACGTAACTCGTGCCGGTGACGTTGTCGTTGGCGAGGATCGCCTCGAACTCGCCCGAGGCGTCCTTGGCACGCTCCCAGTAGCAGCCGTCGGAGTTGTCGGCCGTCCGGTAGGTGCCGGGCTTGATGTCCTTGCCGACCTGGTAGCTGCCGTCGCCGCCGAACGCGGGGGCCTTGCCCTTGTCCTTCGCGCCGGACCCGCCCTTGCCTCCGGAGTCCTGGCCGGACCCGCTCGCGGAGTGCTGCCCCGAGGACGCGGACGTGTCCTTGCCGCCCTTGTCCTCGTCGTTGCCCGCGTTCGCGGACACCGCGCCGATGACGACGACGCCGACCACCACGCCCAGCGCGATCTTGCCCTTGCCCATGACGAAGCCCTCCCCCCAGGCGATGCGCCGTTGTTCGGCGGATCGCTCGTTCGATGGGTCAATAACAGCAGAGCGTGTGAACCGAGTCAACACGGTTCACGGCTTGGGTGGTGTGCACGGGCGTGAAGGGGGACGTGTTGCGCTCATCGGTATGCTCGACGCCACACAGAGCAGAGGGGAGCCGGTGGGTGGAGGACAACGGGACAGAGGTGACCGCGGCCGGTATCGCCCGGCTCGCGGGGGTCGGCCGGGCCGCCGTCAGCAACTGGCGCCGCCGCCATCCCGACTTCCCCAAGCCGGTCGGCGGCACCGACACCAGCCCCTCCTTCGCGCTCGGCGAGGTGGAGGACTGGCTGCGCCGCCAGGGCAAGCTCGCGGAGGTGCCGCTGCGGGAGCGCGTGTGGCAGCAACTGGCGGGCCACCCGGAAGGGCCCCTGACGGCGCTCGTCCTCGCGGGATGCGTCCTCGTGCTCGTCCATGACCGGCCCGGCGCCTGGCAGGAGGCGAGCGCGGGCTCCGACGCCCACCTGGCCGAACTCCTGCCCACCGCCCTCGAACAGGTACTGGCCTCCGGCACGCTCCACGGCTCCGCCGTACCCGTCCCGGCCCCCGAACGGCTCCGGTCCTCGGCCCCGCTGCTGCGCGGCGTCGCCGAACTCGCCGTCGAACTGGGCGTCCCCGGGGCGTACGAGTTCCTGCTCGGCCGGTATCTCGACGCCAACCCCCGCCAGTACACGCTCACTCCGGACGGCCCCGCCGCGCTGATGGCCGACCTCGCGGGCCCCGCCCGCAGCGTCCTCGACCCGGCCTGCGGCACCGGCGCCCTGCTGCGCGCCGTCGCCCCCCTGCCCGAACAGCGGCTGTACGGCCAGGACGGCGACCCCGCGCTGGCCGCGTTCACCGCGCTGCGCCTCGCCCTGCACACGAAGGCCGCCGTGCGCACCGCCGCCGGGGACAGCCTCCGGGCCGACGCGTTCGACACCCTCAGGGCCGACGCGGTGCTGTGCCACCCGCCGTTCAACGAACGCAACTGGGGCCACGACGAACTCACCTACGACCCCCGCTGGGAGTACGGCTTCCCGGCCCGTACGGAGTCCGAACTCGCCTGGGTGCAGCACGCGTTGGCCCGCCTCAAGGACGGCGGCACCGCCGTCCTGCTGATGCCGCCCGCCGCCGCCTCCCGCCGCTCGGGCCGCCGTATCCGGGCCGATCTGCTGCGCCGCGGCGCCCTGCGCGCCGTGATCGCCCTGCCGGCCGGTGCGGCGCCCCCGTACAACATCCCGCTGCACCTGTGGGTGCTGCGCCGTCCCGAAGGGGCGCCCGCGCACCCGGAGTTGCTGGTCGCGGACGGCGGCGCGGCCACCGCCGAGGCGCGCGGCGGCCCGGACTGGGAGAGCGTGCGCACCGCGGTCCTCGACGCCTGGCGCCCGTTCGCGCGCGACGGCAGCGTGGCGGAGGTGCCGGGCGTGAGCCGCTCCGTACCCGTCATCGAACTCCTCGACGACGACGTCGACCTGGCCCCCGCCCGCCATCTCCCGCCGCCCGCGGCGGGCGGCGGCGCCGAGGAACTCACGGCCCTGAGCGCCCGCCTCGGCGAGACCCTGCGCCGCACCGCCGCGCTCTCCGTGCCGCTGCCCGCGCCCGACGGCGCCCCGTCCGGCCCCGGCGGACAGGTCCGCTGGTCGCTCACCACCGTCGGCGAACTCGCCCGTGGGGGCGCGCTGTTGCTGCGCGGTGGAGGGAACGGCCCCTCGGCGCGCGTGCTCACCGACCACGACGTCCTCGCGGGCACCGCGCCGTCCGGCACGCTGCCCGCGGTCGGGGAGGAGCCGGTCCTGGTCGAGGAGGGTGACGTCGTCGTGCCCGTCCTCGGCGGCGGCGCCGTCGCGCGGGTGATCGACCGGGCGACCGCCGGAGCCGCCCTCGGGCGCAACCTCACGCTGCTGCGGCCCGACCCGGCCGCGCTCGACCCCTGGTTCCTCGCCGGCTTCCTGCGCGGCACCGCCAACACCCGCCAGGCCAGCAGCTATGCCTCCACCGCGACCCGGCTCGACGTGCGCCGCCTCCAACTGCCCCGGCTCCCGCTGGACCGGCAGCGCCGCTACGGCGAACACTTCCGGGCGCTCGCCGCGTTCGAGGACACGCTGCGCCTCGCCGGCCGCCTCGGGGAACAGCTCGTCCGGGGCCTGCACGACGGGCTGACGGACGGCACGGTCGCACCGGACTGACGGGTGCGAGGACGGGGACGGGCACGGGAACAGCGGGGGTTGTGCCCGACCCATGACGCCGCGTCCGGGGAGGGCTATACGCTCGGACTCCGATCATCGTCCGTCCTCACCACGGTCCCAGGAGCAGCCATGTACGGCCACGGTGTGCAGCCGCCCGCCCGCACTTCGGGCACGGCCATCTTCCTGCGCGTCCTGTTCGCCGCCATCGGCCCCCTCACGTGCGGACTGCTCGCCGGTCTGCCGCTGTTCCGGGTGGCCATGCTGCGCGGACGGCGGAGGGACTGGCTGCTGGCCTGGCTCAGCCTGCCGGTGACCATCGCCGGGTTCGCCACCGTCGGCATGCTCCCGGACAACGACCACCGGGGCGACGTCGCGATGGCCGTGCTCCTGCTCCTCGCCGCGTTCAGCACCGCCTACTTCCTGGTCTTCGACGTGCGCCACCACCGCGCCGCCCCGCCCTTCGCGCCGCTGCCGCCGCAGACCGCGGCCGCCGCGCCGCAGGCCCCCGTGCACCCCGGACCACCGCAGCAGGGCTACGGCTACCCGGCCCCGGCCCCGCAGCCGTACGCCGCCACGCAGTCCCCACCGACCCCGTACCCGCCGGTCCCCCAGCCCCTGCAACCCCCGCGGCCCCCGCAGCCGCAGCAGCCCGGACCCGCGCGCATCGACCAGGTCCGGGCCGAACTCGACGAGCTGAGCGACTACCTCCGCAAGCACGAGGACGGTCGGTGACCATGGCGAGCGGACGCCTCATCGCCGACCGCTACGCACTGTCCACGCTCATCGGCCAGGGGGGCATGGGCCAGGTCTGGACGGGATACGACCAGCGCCTGGACCGGCGCGTGGCCGTCAAGCTGCTGCGCCCGGACAAGGTGGCGGGCCAGGAGGCCGACGAACTGCGCCGCCGCTTCGTACGGGAGTGCCGGGTGACCGCGCAGGTCGACCACCCCGGACTGGTCACCGTGCACGACGCGGGCAGCGCGGGCGAGGAGCTGTACCTCGTGATGCAGTACGTCGACGGGGCCGACCTCGCCGACCACCTCGCCGAGCACGACCCCTACCCCTGGCCGTGGGCGGTGGCCGTCGCCGCGCAGCTCTGCGCCGCGCTGTCCGCCGTGCACGCCGTACCGATCGTGCACCGGGACCTCAAGCCCCGGAACGTGATGGTCCGGCCGGACGGCACGGTCACCGTCCTGGACCTCGGTGTGGCCTCGGTGATGGACACGGACACCACCCGCCTCACCCACACCGGCTCGCCCATCGGCTCGCCCGCCTACATGGCGCCCGAGCAGGCGATGGGCGGCGCGGTCGGCCCCTACACCGACCTGTACGCGCTCGGTGTGCTCCTGCACGAACTCCTCACCGGACAGGTGCCGTTCACCGGGACCACCGCCCTCGGCGTGCTGCACAGCCATCTCTACGACCCGCCCACCCCGGTGCGCCGTCCGCGCCCGGAGGTGCCCGAGGCGCTGGAGGCGCTCGTGCTGCGCCTGCTCGCCAAGGACCCGCAGCACCGCCCGGCCTCGGCCCAGGAGACGTACGAGGAGCTGCTGCCGCTCCTACCGGCGCGCGGCACACCCACGGGCGCCCCCCTCGACCCCACGCGCCCCTTCCTCCTCCCGCATGCCCCGTGGCCGTACCGGGCCCAAGTCCCCACGCCCCGGCCGCAGTCGGCTCCGCCGCCCGAGCGGCCCGATGTCGCGGGCGCCGTCGACGAGGTCAAGCGGCTGCTCGGCGAGGGCCGGGTCACCCAGGCCGTGGACATCCTCGGCGCGATCCTCCCGGTCGCCGCGGCCCAGCACGGCGAGCACTCACCGGTCGTGCGCACCCTGCGCAAGCAGTACGCGGCCACGCTCATGGACGACGGGCAGTACCGCCGGGCGCTGCCCGAACTGCGCCGCCTCGCCGACGAACGCGCCACCGAGTCGGGCCAGGCCGACCCCCAGTCCCTGCGCTTCCGCTACGACGTCGCGCAGTGCCTGGAACAGCTCGGCGAGCCGGTGGCGGCCCTCGCCGAGTACCGGGCCCTGCTGCCGTACTACGAGAACCGATACGTGGCCGGGGACCCGGAACTCGCGCTGGACGTCCGCCGCCGCATCGGCCATCTGCTGCTCGCCCTCGGCGACCGGGTGAGCGCGCAGGACACCCTGGTGCGGCTCCTGCACGACGTGGAGCGCCTGCGCGGGCCCGGTCATCCGCTGGCCGCGGACATCCGCCGGACCCTGCAGTGGCTGGGGCAGGTGCGGGTCTGAGACACCCGGCGACGGCCGGGCGGTGCGGAATCGGCTGTCTCCCGGTCCGGCGGTGCCCGAACTCCCGCTGAATCGTTGGTCGAATGGGTTGGCCAGAGCTGGGCCACTGCCTACCATCGATCATCGCAAGACTTTGTGCACCGCCGCACAAGCTCTTTAGGGAGGCCACCTTGCACCGCCGCACCGCGATCGCCCTCAGCGCCGTTCTGGCCGCCGCCCCCCTCCTCACCGCCTGTGGCAGCACGCCACATCCCGGCGCCGCGGCCGTCGTCGGTCAGGACCGGATCACGGTCGCGCAACTGGAGGGCCGGGTGAACGAGATCCGTACCGCCCAGCGGGCCGCCGCCACGGACGACGTCCAGTACCAGCAGGCCGTGTCCCGGACCAGCAGCCTCAGCCGTGACACCCTGCACAGCCTGGTCCTCGACCGCGTCCTGGACCGCGCCGCCCACGACGCGGGCGTGAGCGTCACCCGCCGGGACGTCCAGCAACTGCGGACCAGCCTGGAGCAGCAGGCGGGCAGCGCGAAGGCGTTGCACGCCGCCTGGCTGGAGCAGTACGGCGTGGCCCCCGCGCGCGTCGACGACAGCCTGCGCACCACGGTCGAGGCGCAGAAGCTGGCCGCCGCGCTCGGCGCCGACATGAGCACGGTCGAGGGCAAGGACACCTTCTGGAAGGCGCTGGGACAGGCGTCGAAGGACCTGCGCGTCGACCTGAACCCGCGCTACGGCGCCTGGGACGTGAACAAGAGCAGCCCCGTCGACGCGAAGACCCCCTGGCTCAAGGAGGTCACGACACCGGCAGCGGTGCCGCAGGCCGCCTAGGGCCTGTTGCGAAAGTCCCGCCTGCCTGGCGACGCCCGGCACGGCACCTCGCCGCGTTGTCGGGATCGCCCGCGTACATCCAGTACGCGGGCGACCCTCCGCCTTGCGATGCACCGCACCGGACGCCGCCAGGCCCGCCCTCCGGGCGAACGACGCGACTTTCGCAACAGGCCCTAAGCCCACAGGGGCGGCCGGTGGTGTGCGTTACGTTCGAGGGGTGAACGCAACCAGCTTCGAAGGCGCCCAGGGTCAGGACGAGGTCGCCGCCCCCGGCCGGATCGTCCTGCTCACCACCAGCCACCGGGTCGCCCCCGGACTTCTGTCCTGGCCCGCCTGGCAGGCGCTGCGCACGGCGGACCGGGTGCTGTGCGCGGACGGGGCGCATCCGCAGTTGCCGTATCTGCGCGAGGCGGGCACGGCGGTCGAGGAGGCCGCCCCGAGCGCCCAGGAGCTGGTCGACGCCTGCGCGGGCGGGCGCACGGTGGTCGTGGTGGCGACCGGCGAGGGCGAGCCGCGTCTCACCGACGGACTGGCCCGCCTCGCGGGCTCCGGCCGCGTGAACATGCCGGAGCTGGAGCTGCTGCCCGCCTCCTACGACCTCCCGGGCGCCCGGCTGCTCGACCTCGTCCAGGTCATGGACCGGATCCGCGTCGAGTGTCCTTGGTCCTCCCGGCAGACCCACAAGGGCCTGGCGAAGTACGGCATCGAAGAGGCGTACGAACTGGTCGAGGCGATCGAGGAGGGCGACCGCGACGAGCTGCGCGAGGAGCTGGGCGACGTCCTGCTCCAGGTCGTCTTCCACGGCCGCATAGCCGAGGAGGACGCCGACGCCCCCTTCTCCATCGACGACGTGGCGGGCGGCATCGTCGCCAAGCTGATCCACCGCCATCCGCATGTCTTCGGGGACGAGACCGCGACAACTCCGGAAGAGGTCAAGGCGCACTGGCTGCGGACGAAGGCGGTCGAGAAGCAGCGCACCTCGGTGACCGAAGGTGTCCCGCTCGGCCAGCCCGGCCTCGCCCTGGCGGCGAAGCTGTCCTCCCGCGTCCGCACCGCGGGCCTCGACGTCCCGCTCCCGAAGGGCGAGGGCATCGGCTACGACCTGCTGGCAGCGGCCGCGCGCGCGGAGGCGGAGGGCGTGGACCCGGAGGCGGCCCTGCGCGCGGCGGCACGGGTGTACCGGGACGCGATCCGGGCGGTGGAGAGCGCGCGCTGACGTCCGGGCGGGCGCGAGGCATCCCGCCCCGCCGGATACGGTCGAGGAGTGACCGAGCAGCACCAGCCCCTCCCCTCCACCCCGGCCCCCGAACTCTTCACCTGGGAGTTCGCCGCCGATCCGTACCCCGCCTACGCCTGGCTGCGCGAGCACGCGCCCGTGCACCGGACGACGCTCCCGAGCGGGGTGGAGGCCTGGCTGGTCACCCGCTACGCCGACGCCCGCCAGGCGCTGGCCGACCCGCGGCTCAGCAAGAACCCGGCGCATCACGACGAGCCCGCGCACGCCAAGGGCAAGACCGGCATCCCCGGCGAGCGCAAGGCCGAGCTGATGACCCACCTGCTCAACATCGACCCGCCGGACCACACCCGGCTGCGCCGCCTCGTCTCCAAGGCGTTCACCCCGCGGCGCGTCGCCGAGTTCGCGCCGCGGGTGCAGGAACTCACCGATCACCTCATCGACGGGTTCGCGGGCAAGGGCGAGGCCGACCTCATCCATGAGTTCGCCTTCCCGCTGCCCATCTACGCCATCTGCGACCTGCTCGGCGTTCCCCGCGAGGACCAGGACGACTTCCGGGAGTGGGCCGGGATGATGATCCGGCACGGCGGGGGACCGCGGGGCGGGGTCGCGCGGTCCGTCAAGAAGATGCGCGGCTATCTCGCCGACCTCATCCACCGCAAGCGCGCCGCCCTGTCCGACACCCCCGCCCCCGGCGAGGACCTCATCTCCGGGCTCATCCGCGCCTCCGACCACGGCGAGCACCTCACCGAGAACGAGGCCGCCGCGATGGCCTTCATCCTGCTCTTCGCCGGGTTCGAGACCACCGTCAACCTCATCGGCAACGGGACGTACGCCCTCCTCACCCACCCCGAGCAGCGCACCCGCCTCCAGCAGGCGCTCCTCGCCGGGGAACACGGCCTCCTGGAGACCGGCATCGAGGAACTCCTGCGCTACGACGGCCCGGTCGAGCTGGCCACCTGGCGGTTCGCCACCCGGCCGCTCACCCTCGGCGGGCAGGACATAGCGCCCGGCGACCCGGTGCTCGTCGTCCTCGCCGCCGCGGACCGGGACCCGGCGCGGTTCGCCGACCCCGACCTCCTCGACCTCTCGCGCCGCGACAACCAGCACCTCGGGTACGGGCACGGCGTCCACTACTGCCTCGGCGCCCCGCTCGCCCGCCTGGAGGGACAGGCCGCGCTCGCCACGCTCCTCACCCGCCTCCCCGACCTGCGCCTCGCGGCGGACCCCGCCGAGCTGCGCCGGCGCGGCGGGCTCATCATGCGCGGACTGCGCACGCTCCCCGTGGAGTTCACACCCGTTCCGCCACAGGGCCGCTGACGACCCTCCGCAATGCCGCGAACACCCGGGCGGGAAGCGTGAGTTGGCTCTTCGACAAGTCTGTGACATTTACGTGATCCGCGCTGCATGAACTTGTGACAAGCGTTCGAGTGCGGCTACGTTCGCGCAGTAACGCGGCGGTGCGCCACGGCTGCCGCGTGGTCTCTGCTGTCGCGCGAAAGGCAACCGTATGCTTCCCGGGAACGGCCGTCACCGTCGCCGCCGCCAGGCCCCCGCGATCCTCGTCGCGGCAGGTGTGACCGGATCGGCGATCGCGATTCCGCTTCTCGGTGCCACCGGTGCGAGCGCGGCCGGTGCCACCACCTGGGACCAGGTCGCGGAGTGCGAGAGCGGCGGCTCCTGGAGCGCGGACACCGGCAACGGCCGCTACGGCGGCCTGCAGTTGACGCAGTCCGCCTGGGAGAAGTACGGCGGCCTCGACTACGCGCCCCGCGCGGACCAGGCCAGCCGCTCGCAGCAGATAGCCGTCGCCGAGCGGATCCTCTCCCACCGGGGGACCTCCGCCTGGCAGTCCTGCGCGCCCCTCGCCGGTCTGACCAAGCACTCCGGTGAGACCCAGGTCGACACGGGCGTCGCGAACGACCCGTCGTCCTCCCCCCACACCTCCGGCTCCGACTTCGGCGCGGCGAACGATCCCGGTCTGCCCGACATGCCCGGATCACCCAAGTCGACCCCGTTGCCGTCTACTTCCTCCCCTTCGCCCTCCACGTCCGAGTCCTCCCCCGAGTCGTCCCCGTCCTCGGACCCGACCACCGTTCCGTCCGAGCAGGGCACCGAGACGAGCGGCGCACAGGAGTCCGGCGAGCCGTCCGAGAAGGCGACGAAGCAGGCCGAGCCCGGCAAGTCGGCGCGGGAGACCGCCACTTCGGGCAAGGACGCGCACCGCACCTCCGGCGGCGGGCGCCACCGCGGCGGCAGTGCCGACGAACACGGCGCGAACGGGCGTGGCGGCGACGGGTTCGGGCGGCACGCCTCGCCCGACTCCCCTGCCCCGCACGGCGCCACGGACGGCTCGTACACCGTCCGTCCCGGCGACACGCTGTCCGCCATCGCCGACTCGCTTGAGCTGCACGGCGGATGGAGCGGGCTGTACGACGTGAACAAGAAGGCGATCGGCTCCGACCCCGACCTCATCCTCCCCGGTCAGAGCCTCGCGCTGGAAGACGGCCGCACAGCGAAGAAGCACTGAACTGTCCGGTTTCTGACGCCAGTTCACGCCCTACTTCGATGTCAAATGTCCGCTTTGGCGAGAGTGAGATATGAGTCTCATAAGCCCTGATCGTCTTTGAAATTCCGGCGATCGGCTGCTTACGGTCAAGGCCGCTCGCCACAGCGGGCCCCGACGGTCGCCACGCCGAATCCTGCCGGCGGCCGCCCGGGAACAGTCGTCGCGTCAAGCGCCGTAGGCAGGAGCGGGGGACCCAAGGTAAGTGCCGCGCCCGGGAGTTGACCGGGACGGCTAGGGGTGAAGCCGTACGCCCTTCGGGGGGTGCGGCCGGGCAGCTCAACCGGCCCGAACCCGACAGCTCACCTCGCAGGCGTCGGTGAGGGGATTCGAACCATGCTGTCTTCCGGCAAGGGCAAGCACCGTCGTCCGTCCAAGGCCGTCCGCGCCATCACGCTCGCCGGTGTCACCGGCGCCGCCGTCGCCGCCCCGCTGATGGCGGCCGGCAACGCCTCCGCCGCCACCACGGCCGAGTGGGACGCCGTCGCCCAGTGCGAGTCCGGCGGCAACTGGTCCATCAACACCGGCAACGGCTACTTCGGCGGCCTCCAGTTCGCCACGTCCACCTGGGCCGCGTACGGCGGCACCGCCTACGCCGCGCGCGCCGACCTGGCGAGCAAGGCGCAGCAGATAGCCGTCGCCGAGAAGGTCCTCGCGGGCCAGGGCAAGGGCGCCTGGCCGGTCTGCGGCAAGGGCCTGTCCAGCACCCCGAACAACGGTGGCGCGGCCCCCGCCGCCCCTGTCGCGCCGAAGAGCACGGCCCCTGTCGCGCCCAAGAGCACGGCCCCCGCCGCGCCCAAGAGCGCGCAGAGCGGCACCGTCTCCCGTTCGGCCGAGGCGCAGAAGGCCTCCCGTTCCACCGAGCGCCCGGCGGCGCGGAAGACCGTGACCACCCCGACCGGCAAGAAGGTCAAGAAGGGTGACGGCGAGTACAAGGTCGTCCGGGGCGACACCCTCAGCTCCATCGCCGCCGAGCGGCACATCCGCGGCGGCTGGCAGAAGCTGTTCGAGCTGAACAAGGACATCGTCGAGGACGCCGACCTCATCTACCCGGGCCAGCAGCTCCACCTGAAGTGACGGCCGGACAGCCGGGCCGCAACTCCCTTCTCCCGGCGGCCACCTCGACGTAGGCCGTCCGGAGACCCCCGCTCCCCGCTCCGGCGCGTGTTCCCCCGCACGCGCCGGAGCGGGGTTCTTCTGCCGTTCCCGCCCCGCCATTTGTTCCGACCTGAAACAATATGGAGCGTCAACCTGTTCGCGGGACGGTCGGTCAGTCGGCCGGGTCCGGCAGGCGGATAGGCTCTAGCCACAAAGTGCCCCGCACTCCAAAGCGTCACATCCCAGAAGGAGATGCACGTGCCGTCCATCGACGTCGTCGTAGCCCGGGAAATCCTGGACTCCCGAGGCAACCCCACGGTCGAGGTCGAGGTCGGCCTCGACGACGGCAGCACCGGTCGTGCCGCCGTTCCGTCCGGCGCCTCCACCGGCGCCTTCGAGGCCATCGAGCTCCGCGACGGTGACCCGGGCCGCTACCAGGGCAAGGGTGTCGAGAAGGCCGTCCTCGCCGTCATCGAGCAGATCGGCCCGGAGCTGGTCGGCTACGACGCCACCGAGCAGCGCCTGATCGACCAGGCGATGTTCGACCTGGACGCCACCGACAACAAGGGCTCCCTCGGCGCCAACGCCATCCTCGGCGTCTCCCTCGCCGTCGCCCACGCCGCCTCCGAGGCCAGCGACCTCCCGCTCTTCCGCTACCTCGGCGGCCCGAACGCGCACCTGCTGCCGGTGCCGATGATGAACATCCTGAACGGCGGGTCGCACGCCGACTCCAACGTGGACATCCAGGAGTTCATGATCGCCCCGATCGGCGCGGAGTCCTTCTCCGAGGCCCTGCGCTGGGGCGCCGAGGTCTACCACACCCTCAAGAAGGTGCTGAAGAACAAGGGTCTGTCCACCGGCCTCGGCGACGAGGGCGGCTTCGCCCCGAACCTCGGCTCCAACCGCGAGGCCCTCGACCTCATCCTCGAGGCGATCAAGGAGGCCGGCTACACCCCCGGCGAGCAGATCGCCCTCGCGCTCGACGTCGCCGCGTCCGAGTTCTACAAGGACGGCTCCTACGTCTTCGAGGGCAAGCAGCGCTCGGCCACCGAGATGACCGAGTACTACGCCGAGCTGGTCGAGGCGTACCCGCTGGTCTCCATCGAGGACCCGCTGTTCGAGGACGACTGGGAGGGCTGGAAGACCATCACCGCCAAGCTCGGTGACAAGGTCCAGCTCGTCGGTGACGACCTGTTCGTCACCAACCCGGAGCGCCTGGCCCGCGGTATCGAGGAGGGCGCCGCCAACGCCCTGCTGGTCAAGGTCAACCAGATCGGCTCGCTGACCGAGACCCTCGACGCCGTCGAGCTGGCCCAGCGCAACGGCTTCAAGTGCATGATGTCCCACCGCTCCGGCGAGACCGAGGACGTCACCATCGCCGACCTGGCCGTCGCCACCAACTGCGGCCAGATCAAGACCGGTGCCCCGGCCCGCTCCGAGCGCGTCGCCAAGTACAACCAGCTCCTGCGCATCGAGGAGATCCTCGACGACGCCGCGGTCTACGCCGGCCGCAGCGCCTTCCCGCGCTTCAAGGGCTGAGCTAGCCAGTCGTCGTACGTCCCCGTACGCGGTCCCGTACCGTGTGCGGGGACGTACGCGCGTATGAAGGGGAGGCGGGAGAGATGGCCGTGAAGGACCGCGACCGGTTCTCCACCACGACCAGGCTGCGGCTGCTCGGCGAGCAGACGGCCGCCCGGGTCTACCGCTCCCAGACCAAACGGCAGGCCCGCCGCTCCCGGCTCACCGGCCGCGCCGCCCTCCTCGCGCTGGTCCTGTGCTCGCTGATCGTGGCGCTCGCCTACCCGACCCGGCAGTACTTCTCCCAGCGCTCCGAGATCGCCGCCAAGCAGCGGGAGCGGCAGCGGGCCCACGAGCGGGTCGAGCACCTGCGCGACCTCAAGGCACGCTGGCAGGACGACGCGTACGCGCGCCAGCAGATCCGGCAGCGGCTGCACTATGTGATGCCGGGGGAGACCGGCTACATCGTGATCGACCCGCAGACGGCCAAGCCGTCGCAGTCGGGCCGGGCGATGGCCGCGCGCCCCTGGTACACCAGCCTCTGGGACGGAATCGACCGGGCCGACGAGCCCGGCGGATCCGGCCACTGAACCGGCGGGCCCGTCGCACCGACCCGCCCGCCGAACCGCCGAACCGACACGAAAGACAGTCTGAAAGACAGCCATGGAAACCCCTCCGCCGCCCACCCCTCGCACCGAGCCCACGGACGCGGACATCGCGGCCATCCAGCAGCAGCTCGGCCGCACGCCGCGCGGGCTGTGCGCGATCGCGCACCGGTGCCCGTGCGGGCAGCCGGACGTCGTGGAGACGGCGCCACGGCTCCCCGACGGCACGCCGTTCCCGACGACGTACTACCTGACGTGCCCGCGCGCCGCCTCGGCCATCGGCACGCTGGAGGCGAACGGCGTCATGAAGGAGATGACGCAGCGCCTCGCCACCGACCCCGAGCTGGCCGCCGCCTACCGCGCCGCGCACGAGGACTACATCGCCCGCCGGGACGCCATCGAGGTCCTGGCGGGCTTCCCGAGCGCCGGCGGCATGCCCGACCGCGTCAAGTGCCTGCATGTGCTCGTGGCCCACTCGCTGGCCGCCGGGCCGGGCGTCAACCCGCTCGGCGACGAGGCGATCGCGATGCTGCCCGAGTGGTGGCGCAAGGGCTCGTGCGTGACGACGCCGGACTGCGGCACCACCGACTCCGGCTCCGCCGATGCGGGGGAGGCGGGCGCGTGACGCGCGTCGCCGCCGTCGACTGCGGTACGAACTCCATCCGGCTCCTGGTCGCCGACATCGACCCGGCCACGGGCGAACTGACCGAGCTGGACCGGCGGATGACCATCGTCCGGCTCGGCCAGGGCGTCGACCGGACCGGCCGTCTCGCCCCCGAGGCGCTGGAGCGCACGTTCGCCGCCTGCCGTGAGTACGCGGGCGTCATCAAGGAGCACGGCGCCGAGCGCGTCCGCTTCGTCGCCACCTCCGCGTCCCGGGACGCCGAGAACCGCGACGAGTTCGTGCGGGGCGTCAAGGACATCCTCGGCGTCGAGCCCGAGGTCGTCTCCGGTGACCAGGAGGCGGAGTTCTCCTTCACGGGCGCGACCAGGGAACTGGCGGGCCGTACCGACCTGGCCCGGCCCTATCTGGTCGTGGACATCGGCGGCGGCTCCACGGAGTTCGTCGTCGGCGACGACCGGGTGCGCGGCGCGCGGTCCGTCGACATCGGCTGTGTCCGGATGACCGAGCGTCATCTCGTACGCGACGGAGTCGTCACCGACCCGCCCACCGAGGAGCAGATCGCGGCCATACGGTCCGACATCGAGGCCGCGCTGGATCTGGCGGAGCGGGACGTGCCGCTGCGCGAGGCGCGGACGCTGGTCGGGCTCGCGGGTTCGGTGACCACGATCTCCGCGATCGCCCAGGACCTCCCGGAGTACGACTCGACGGCGATCCACCACTCCCGTGTCCCCTACGAGCGCGTCCGGGAGATCACCGGCCGGCTGCTGAGGTCCACTCACGCCGAGCGCGCGGCGATCCCCTCGATGCACCCGGGCCGGGTGGACGTCATCGGCGCGGGCGCCCTGGTCCTGCTGACCATCATGGAACGCGTCGGCGCGGCCGAGGTCGTGGTGAGCGAGCACGACATCCTCGACGGCATCGCGTTCTATGCGGCCGAGTCGCCTTCGTAGGCGATCCTCGACGGCATCGCGTTCTCCGTGGCGGGCCCGCGGCCCTGAGCCACCCTCCGCGGGTGGTGCGCGAACTGACCGGGGCTCAGACGGGGCCCCGGTCACGCTTCGGCTACCCGCTGGTACCTGCCCGTGAGCAGGTCGGATACCGTAGGGACGGGTTCCGGAAGATCTTGGTCGGAACCTGTTGACGGCATGCTGTCGGAAAACTTGTGAACTTCTTCACAAGGAATTCGCCCTCGCTGGGCGGTGATTGGGGCCTATGGAGACGTACAGAGGGCTCGAAGTGCCGTGGACCGCGCTCGCGTGAGCGGTCCCCCGAGGGCCCGGCGGTGACGGAACCGGGCCCGGCACGAAACAGCGAAGGTCCGGAGGGGCAGCTCACGGCCCTGGCGGGAGAAGAGGCTCGTACAGAGGTTCCCACCCGGCGTCATGACCTTCGTCACGTGGGCCGCGCAGTGTAGCAGACACCCCTTGCAAGCTTGTGAAGGGGCGCACGAGCGACCCCCTGGGGGCAGGTGGATACTCGATGCCATGAGCACCACGGAGCGTCCCAGGATCCTCGTAGTAGGCGGTGGGTACGTAGGCCTGTACGCGGCCCGACGCATTCTCAAGAAGATGCGCTACGGCGAGGCGACCGTCACGGTCGTCGACCCGCGCTCGTACATGACCTACCAGCCCTTCCTGCCCGAAGCCGCCGCCGGCAGCATCTCCCCCCGGCACGTCGTCGTCCCGCTGCGACGCGTGCTCCCGAAGGCGGAGGTCCTCACCGGCCGGGTCACCACCATCGACCAGGACCGCAAGGTCGCCACGATCGCCCCGCTGGTCGGCGAGGCGTACGAGCTGCCCTTCGACTACCTGGTCATCGCGATGGGCGCGGTCTCCCGTACCTTCCCGATCCCCGGCCTCGCCGAGCAGGGCATCGGTATGAAGGGCATCGAGGAGGCCATCGGCCTGCGCAACCACGTCCTGGAGCAGCTCGACAAGGCCGACTCCACGACCGACGAGGAGATCCGCCGCAAGGCGCTCACCTTCGTCTTCATCGGCGGTGGCTTCGCGGGCGCGGAGACCATCGGCGAGGTCGAGGACATGGTCCGGGACGCCGCCAAGTACTACAAGAACGTGTCCCGCGAGGACATGCGCTTCGTCCTGGTCGACGCCGCCGACAAGATCCTCCCCGAAGTCGGCCCCAAGCTCGGCCAGTACGGCAAGGCGCACCTTGAGGGCCGCGGCGTCGAGGTCTACCTGTCCACCTCCATGGACTCCTGTGTCGACGGCCACGTGGTGCTCAAGAACGGCCTCGAGGTCGACTCCAACACGATCGTGTGGACGGCGGGCGTCAAGCCGAACCCGGCGCTGTCCCGCTTCGGTCTGCCGCTCGGCCCGCGCGGCCACGTGGACACCGAGCCCACCCTCCAGGTGAAGGGCACGGACTACATCTGGGCCGCGGGCGACAACGCCCAGGTGCCCGACATGGTCGGCCGCAGGGCGGGCAACGAGAACGCCTGGTGCCCGCCGAACGCGCAGCACGCGCTGCGTCAGGCCAAGGCCCTCGGCGACAACGTGATCTCCGGTATGCGGGGCTTCCCGCAGAAGGAGTACAGCCACGCCAACAAGGGCGCGGTGGCGGGCCTCGGCCTCCACAAGGGCGTCGCGATGATCGTCGTCGGCAAGTCGAAGATCAAGGTGCGCGGCCGTCTCGCCTGGTACATGCACCGTGGCTACCACGGTCTGGCGATGCCGACCTGGAACCGCAAGATCCGCATCTTCGCGGACTGGACGCTGAGCATGTTCCTCAAGCGCGAGGTCGTCTCGCTCGGCGCCATCGAGTCCCCGCGCGAGGAGTTCTACGAGGCCGCGAAGCCGGCCCCGGCTCCGGCCGCGAGCAAGCCCGAGGAGAAGGCCAAGGCCTCCTGACCTCACGGCACTTGCCGACCGAAGGGCCTCCCGTCATCCGTGGTGCGGGAGGCCCTTCGGCGTTGCCCCGCCCCGCCTCCGCCGACGCCCCCGTATTTTGCCCAGTCATGACGCCGACGGGGGACTGTAACGCCGCCTCGCCGGTGTTTACGTGGTGTTGAACATTCCGGGATCCTGTCACGGAGGTGTGCACCATGGTCGACGCCGCGCAGCGGCTGAACAGCCTCGTCGAACAGTTGCTGGGAGCCCCGCTCCCGGTGCGTGTTCGCGCCTGGGACGGCTCGGAGGCCGGCCCGCCGGGTGCTCCCGTCCTGGTCGTACGCAACCGCCGGGCGCTGCGCCGACTGCTGTGGAAGCCGGGCGAGTTGGGGCTCGCCCGCGCCTGGGTCGCGGGGGACCTGGGTATCGACGGAGACCTCTACACGGCCCTCGACCGGCTCGCCGGGTTCATCTGGGAGCGCGGTGAGGACGCCCGTACCCTCGCCCAGGCGCTGCGCGACCCGGAGGTCCGCGCCGCGGTCCGCGGCCTCGCCGCGCTGGCCGGTCCCTTCCCGCCGCCCGCGCCCCCGCGCGAGGAGGTCCGCAGAGCCCGCGGCCATCTGCACACCCGGCGCAGCGACAAGCACGCCGTCAGCCATCACTACGACGTCGGGAACGACTTCTACGAGATCGTCCTGGGCCCGTCCATGGTGTACTCGTGCGCCTACTGGGACTCCCCGGAGGGCACGTTGGAGGACGCCCAGCGCGACAAGCTCGAACTCGTCTGCCGCAAGCTGGATCTGCGGCCCGGTCGGCGACTGCTCGACGTCGGCTGCGGCTGGGGCTCCCTGGCCGTCCACGCGGCCCGTGAGCACGGCGTCAGCGTCGTGGGCATCACCCTCTCCGAGGAGCAGGCCGCCTACGCCCGTAAGCGGGTCGCCGACGAGGGGCTCACCGACCGCGTCGAGATCCGGGTGCAGGACTACCGCGATGTGGTCGACGGGCCGTACGACGCCATCTCCTCCATCGGCATGGCCGAACACGTGGGCTCCGAACGGTACTTGGAGTACGCCCGGACCTTGCACGCCCTGCTGACGCCCGGCGGGCGGCTGCTCAACCACCAGATCGCGCGCAGGCCGCAGCGGGACGAATCCACGTACTCCGTCGACGCGTTCATCGACGCCTATGTCTTCCCGGACGGCGAACTCGCGCCCGTCGGCACCACGGTGACCCAACTGGAGCGCGCCGGGTTCGAGGTGCGCGACGTCGAGTCCCTGCGGGAGCACTACGCCCTCACGCTGCGCCGCTGGGTCGCCAACCTGGAGGCGCAGTGGGGGCGGGCGCAGGGTCTCTCCAGCCCCGGCCGGGCCCGCGTCTGGCGCCTCTACATGGCCGCCTCGGCCCTCGCCTTCGAGCGCAACCGCATCGGCGTCAACCAGGTCGTCGCGGTCCGCACCCCCGAACCGGGCACTTCCGGGATGCCCCTGCGGGCCCGTACCTGGAACTGACCCGCCGACGCCAAGGGGCCCCGCCCGGTCGGGAGTCGACCGGACGGGGCCCCAACGCGTGTGCGGTTACTGCGAGTTGATCGCCGTCAGCATGTTCAGTCGGGCCGCGCGCCGGGCCGGCCACAGCGCGGCCAGCACGCCGACCAGCGCCGCGAGCAGCAGGAAGACGGCCATCCGCCCCCAGGGCAGGACCAGTTCGTACGTCGACATGCGCGCGCCGATCAGCCGGCCGCCCGCCCAGCCGAAGAACACGCCCAGACCGATGCCGAGCACGCCGCCGAAGAGCGAGATCACCAGCGACTCCAGCCGGACCATCCGCTTGATGCCCCCGCGGTCCAGGCCGATCGCGCGCAGCATCCCGATCTCCTGCGAGCGCTCGAAGACCGACATCGCCAGGGTGTTGATGACCCCGAGGACCGCGACGATCACCGCCATGGCCAGCAGGCCGTAGAGGATGTTCAGCGCCAGCGTGAGCGACTGGCTGATGTAGTCGGAGATGTCCTTCTTGTCCTGGACCTTGATGGCGGGGTTGTCGCCGAGCGCCTTCTCCAGCGCGTCCTTGGTCGCCGCGCTGGGGCCGCCGTCCGTCTTCAGCATGACCTGGTAGTCGGCCGGGTGGCTCTCGTACGCGGAGAGCGTCGCGTTGTCCAGGATGATGCCCTTCAGCGCGCTGCTGTGGTAAATCCCGGCGACCGTCAACTGCTGCTTGTGGCCCGGCGTGAAGGAGGCCGTGACCCGCGAACCGGCGTGCCACTTACGGGACGTGGCGGTCTTCGCGTCGACGACGAGATGCGGGCCGCGGAGCGTGAGCGAGCCGCTCTCGGCCGTGAGGTCGCTCAGGCTGCCGAACGTGGTGCCGTCGACGCCCATGACGTACTCGGTCTTGCCGTTGATACGGGAGGCCTCGAAGCGCAGCGGGCTGGTCTTGGTGACACCGTCGGTCTTGCGGAGCTTCTCGGCCACGTCGGGCGAGAGCGGGTTGCTGTTCGCCATCGCCACCACGTAGTCGGCCTTGATCGAGGAGGCCGCCATGTGGTCGATCCCGCGCTGGAGGCCGCTCGTGATCACGGTCAGACCGGTGATGAGGGTCAGACCGATCATCAGGGCCGAGGCGGTGGCCGCGGTACGGCGCGGGTTGCGCAGCGAGTTCTGCCGCGCGAGCTTCCCGGCGATCCCGAACACCCGCAGCAGGGGCGAGGCGGCGGCGATCAGCGGGCGGGACAGCAGCGGGGTGAGGACGAAGACACCGATGACCAGCAGGACCGCGCCGAGACCCATCGGCATCTGGCCGTCCGAGCCCTTCAGCGTGATGGCGTACAGGACGACGGCGACACCGACCCCGGCGAACAGGGAACCGATGGTGTTCCGTACGACGAGGGACTTGGTCGTCGCCTTGGCGTGGACGCTGCTCATCGCGGCGACCGGCGGGATCTTCGCGGCGCGGCGGGCCGGCAGATAGGCGGCCAGCATCGTGATCACGATGCCGACGGCGAAGGCGATGAGGACCGTGCTCGGGGAGATGACGAGCGGCCCGTCCGGCGCCGCGCCGCCGAAGGAGCTCATCAGCGACCGCATACCGGCGCCGATGCCGATACCGGCCAGCAGACCGGCGACGGCCGCGACCGCGCCGACCACGGCCGCCTCGATGAGCACGGACCGGGTGACCTGACGGCGGGAGGCGCCGACCGCGCGCAGCAGGGCGAGTTCCTTGGTGCGCTGGGCGACCAGCATGGTGAAGGTGTTGGCGATGATGAACGTGCCGACGAACAGCGCGATGCCCGCGAAGACCAGCAGGGCGGTGCGCAGACCGCTGGTCGACTCGGCGATCTGCTTCGCCTGGTCGTCGGCGAGCTGCTCGCCGGTGATGGTGGAGGCGATGTCCTTCGGCAGGATCTCGTCGAGCGCGTGGCGCAGGGCGACCTGGCTGGTGCCGGGGGCGGCCTTCACGTCGATCTCGTCGTAGACACCGGTCTTGTCGAACAGCCGCTGGGCGGTGGCCGTGTCGAACAGCGCGAGGCTGCCGCCCGCGGCGACGTTGCCGTCGTCGGTGGTGAAGATGCCGGTGATCTCCGGCTTGAGGACGGGCCCGTCGATGGAGATCCGTACGGTGTCGCCGACCTTGTACCCGGCGCGCTCGGCGGTCTTGGAGTCGATGAGGACCTGCCCCGCGCCCTGGGGCGCGTGCCCGCTGACCAGCGGGTACCGGATGTCCTTGGCGCCCCAGTAGTTGCCGCCCTGGGTCCGGAAGCCACCGCCGATGAGCTTGCCGTCCTTGTCGGCGATGGCGGTGAAGCCGCCGACCACACCGATGGCGCTGTCGGCGCCCTGGACCTTGGCGGCCTTGTCGAGGAGCGGCTGCGTCAGCTCGGGCTTCTTGCCGAGCGTGTCGCCGGTGCTCTTGCGGGTCTTCGGCTGGATGGCCACGTCGACCTGGTCGTAGCCCTTGGCGGAGCTCTTCTGGAAGGCCTCCGAGACGGTGTTGGTGAAGACCAGGGTGCCCGACACGAAGGCCACGCCGAGCATCACGGCGAGCACGGTCATCAGCAGCCTGGCCTTGTGCGCGAGCACGGTGCGCAGGGCAGTTCGGAACATTCTCTCGTCCAGGGGCCGGGTGGAGCGACGGATGGGGGAAGGGGCGTGGGGCCGCGGCGGGCGGGCCGCCTCGGGTCTGTACGGCGTCGCGGCGCGGGCGGGCAACTCCGTACAGGCGCTGGGTCAGCTCGTGCGGCCCTTGGCGTCGAACTGCTTCATCCGGTCCAGCACCGCCTCGGCGGTCGGCGCGTGCACCTCGTCCACGATCCGGCCGTCCGCCAGGAAGATGACCCGGTCCGCGTAGGCCGCCGCCACCGGGTCGTGGGTGACCATCACCACCGTCTGCCCCAACTCCCGTACGGAGTTGCGCAGGAAGCCCAGGACCTCCGCGCCCGAGCGCGAGTCCAGGTTGCCGGTGGGCTCGTCACCGAAGATGATCGCGGGCTTGGACGCCAGCGCCCGCGCCACCGCGACGCGCTGCTGCTGACCGCCCGAGAGCTGCGCGGGCCGGTGACCGAGCCGCCCCGAAAGGCCGATCATCTCGATCACGGTGTTCAGCCACTCCTTGTCGGGCTTGCGGCCCGCGATGTCCATCGGCAGCGTGATGTTCTCCAGCGCGGTCAGCGTCGGCAGCAGGTTGAACGCCTGGAAGATGAAGCCGATCTTGTCCCGGCGCAGCTTGGTCAGTTGCTTGTCCTTCAGCGCGCCCAGCTCGACGTCGCCGACGCGGACGGAGCCGGAGGAGAAGGAGTCGAGCCCGGCGACGCAGTGCATGAGCGTCGACTTGCCGGAGCCCGAGGGCCCCATGATCGCCGTGAACCGGGCCTGCTCGAAGTCGACGGTGACGCGGTCCAGGGCCACCACCTGAGTCTCGCCCTGACCGTAGACCTTCGACAGGTCCGTGGCACGGGCGGCCACCGCGGTGGTGGGGTCGGCGAGGGGAGTGCTGGTCACGGGACGGCTCCTGTCGGGACGACGGTCGAAGGACGACGGTCAGGTCAAGGACGACGGTCAAAGGGGGACGTCTTCCATCATCCGTGCCGAACGGAGTCATGAAGTCACCCGCTGTTCCGGTTCTGGGGACAGCCTCGGGTCGGACCGTCCCTCAGCCGTGTCATACCTGGGGATGACACGGCCCAGGACCGTACCTGGTGGGACGAGGGGTGGGTGACGTCGTGCGGAGCTGTCCGCGTCGCCGTCATTCCGGACGGTGAAATCCCGTCATTCCCCGTACACGCGCAGTCGCGACCAGAATCGCTATCGGCACGTGTGGATGGCCCGTCGCGTGTGCTGATGCACCCTCAGGCGCCAATAAAATAAGACAACATCGCATCGCCCGCCCGCTGTTCGAGGGATCCGCCCCGATAGGCTCGGCGCCGGATGCGGAGGCCATGGCCTGCCCGGATGGTGGAATGCAGACACGGCGAGCTTAAACCTCGCTGCCCCTCGCGGGCGTGCCGGTTCGAGTCCGGTTCCGGGCACCTCCCGCCATACCAGCCGTGGCCAGCACAGACACCACCAGGAGGCTGTTCTCCCATTTCGGATTGGGAGCACGGTGGGAGCACGCGGGCGTACAGTGCCGTGCGACGGGGAGATCACGAGCTACCAGGTCAAGTGGCGGCTCGGCGGCCCTCGCTCGGCGCCCCAGCAGATCGAGCGGTTCGAGCTCACGGAGGAAGGCCTGGAGGCCGCGAAGAGGGCAGCCAGGAGGATCTGCTGCGGTCTGCTGCTTACCGCCTGCCCACCATGGTGGACCTGCTCACGGTGGACGTTCAGGACTTGGGCGAGCAGGCGCCGCCAGCGTAACGGCGCCCCAGACCCCGGACCTGCGGTGGTGGTGTCCAAGGCTGACGTGCCACTCGGACGTATATGAAGCGCCCCGCCCCGGCGTGGAAACCGGGTGCGGGGCGCGCCCTTGTGCGAGGTCAGGCGGCGATGGTCCAGCAGTCGCCGTCCTGGGGGCAGGCGGTCCACCCATGCTCCAGCAACTGCGCCCACTGGTGGGTGCGTTCGCGGCTGGCGGGCTGTTTCATCAGGTCGCGGCTGGCGTTGTTGAGGCGGTCCCGAGCGGGGTAGTAAGCAATACCCGGACGTCGGGGGGGGGAGTTGGGCATAGCCTCACGGTACGGGCGAGGGCTGACACGCAAGAGGCAGCCGTCCACCCGGTTCAGAGCGCAGGAGCCGTGTTCGCTCTCTCTGCCGGGCCGGTGCTGGGGGCTGTTGGCTGTACAGGCTCCGGCTCCAACCGGATGCCGGTCATCTCCCATACCCGCTCAGCCATCTGGAAGAGCGCATGCCGGTACGAGGCGCAGGTTGCTCCGTTCCTCGCCGTGACGGTCAGGGTGCGCCGAGTTGAGCAGTACACGCCCTGCTCGACCCGCTGCCCCGGCCTGTAGCCGCAGTGTTCGAGCAGCCATCCCGCGCCGGCCCGCGTCACGTCGTCGCTGTCGCGGAAGACACGACCACCGGCCTGCTGGAGCTTGCGGGCCTGCTCCCAGGTGACGGGCGGGTTCATGAAGACGCTGCCGACCTGCCTGGCATCTGGCCCGCCGTCAGGGAGGAGCAGTCCGCGTGCCGCGCGGTCCGCGATGACCCCGGCGGCGGTTTCCGCGAGAGGTGGCCGCGCGTCGATCTCCACATCGAGCGCCTGGGCGAGGTGCCCGTACGTCACCGGCGCTGACCGGTCACTGCGCTCCAGGCACAGGGTGACGCTGAGGAGTGTCCATCGGCGTGGCTGCTGTTTGAACACGGAGGTCCGGTACCGGAACGCGCAGGCGTCGGGAGTGAGCCGCACAGAGCGTCCGCTGCGCCAGTCCCATGCGGTGACGGCGACAAGGTGGTCCGCGATCTGCTGCCCGTACGCGCCGGCGTTCTGTACGGGGGCGGCACCGATCGTGCCAGGGATGCCGCCCAGGCACTCGATACCGCTCAGCCCCTCGCTGACGGAGTAGGCCACGACGTCGGCCAGTTGCTCCCCGGCCTGTGCGGTGATCTCCGTGGTGCCGTCGCCGAACCGGTGGGTGGTGATGCCGCGGGTGGCGATGCAGATGACGGGACCGGGGTATCCGGCGTCATCGGCAAGGAGGTTGCTTCCCCCGCCCAGGACGAGCGGCGGCTCTGGTACGGCTCGGACGATGTCGTGCCAGGTGGCCGGATCGGTGTGGGTGAGCCATTGATCGGCTGCGCCGCCGAGGCGGAGCGTGGTGTGGTCTGCTAAGGCTTGGCCCACGGTGTCCTCCTAGGTGGCGGAGAGGGTCTTGAGGGCGAGGGCCCGTAGCGGGGCGATCCGCGTGCGGGCCTGGCCGTTGTAGACCGCGTTCGTGAGGATCAGCAGGTAGCGGCCCGACTTCGGGGCCAAGTACAGGCTGGTCCCGGTGAAGCCGTGGTGGTACATGACGTGGCCGTCGGCGGCGAGGATCCACGACAGGCCGCGGTCAAGGCCCGGCTCGATCACCGCCTGCGGAGCGAGACTGTTCCGCAACCAGGCCCCGAGGCCGAGGGCGTCCCCGTCCTGGTAGGCGGTGAGCAGCGCTGTTGCGTAGGCGGCGAGGTCGCGTGCGGTGGCGAAGACCCCGGCGTGCCCGGCCACACCGCCCATCAGCGCGGCGTTGTCGTCGTGCGGTGCGCCCCAGATACGGGGCGCACCGGGGATGCGCTGTTCGGTCGGTGCCACCTGCGGGCCGCGGCCGACAGGCCCGTACTGCGACTCCTGCATGCCGAGGCCGTTCCACAGTTCGTCGGCCAGGACATCCAGGGGGCGGCCGTGGACGTGGGCGAGAGCCAGGCCGAGCAGGATGTAGCCCCGGTTGATGTAGCGGTGACTGCCTGGCACGTCCTCAAGGGGTTCTCGGCACAGGAGTTCGTGCAAGGGCTCGGCGGTGCTGCCTCGGTACAGGTCGAGCCGGGTGGAGGCGCGCAACCCGGAGGTGTGGGCCAGGAGTTGGCGGACGGTGGCCTGGCCGCTCGGGGTCTCACCGCTCATGGGCGGAAGGAAGTTCCGTACGGGCTGGTCGAGTTCGAGGAGCCCGGCCGCGATCGCCTGCCCGACCAGAGGCCACGTGGCCACGACCTTCGTCAGCGACGCGATGTCGTAGAGCGTGTCCTCGTCAGGGGCCGTCTCGCCGAGTTCGGCAGCGATGATGCCAGCGGTGAGGACGGCAGGCGTCCCGGTGGTGCTGCCGTAGACGAGGATGCCTCCCGGAGCGGCGCCGTCGGCCACGGCGCTGGTGAGGGAGTCTTGCAGGCGGGCCAGGTCGTCACGGGTGACGTCGGCGGTCATGGGTGGGCCTCCGGGAGGGTGGTGATGTCGGCCCCCAGCGTGGCGAGATTGGACAGCAGGTGCCCGTAGCCGCGCCGAAGGTGGTACATGCCGCGGATCGTAGAGGCGCCGTCTGCCGCCAGGGCGGCCAGCAGCAGAGCTGTGACGGCGCGGATGTCTTCTGCGGCGACGTCGGCCGCGCGCAGACGGGTCTTGCCGTGTACGGAGATGAGCGAGCCTCGGGAGGAGATCTCGGCGCCGAAGACAACGAGGCCCGCCACGTGGGTGTCGCGCCGGGGGTAGATCCGCTCGGCGATGAGGGAGCTTCCCTGGGCCTGCGTGAGCATCGCGGTCAGTTGCGGTGCGGTGTCCGTCGGCAGCCCCGGATGCGGACCGGTCGCTGTCTCCACGGCGCGCAGCGGCCCGTGCAGGACCGTGTGCACGGTGGTGTCGGGTCCGTCGATCAGGTGCACGCCTGCGTCGGCGAAGGCGGCGGCCAGGCCGTGGGGGATGTCGGCGGTGGTGATGCCGGTGAGGGCGATGCTTCCTCCGGTCACCGCTGCGGCCATGATCATGGTGGCGGCTTCGATGCGGTCGCCGGTCACGGTGAACGAGCCGCCGCCGATGTGGTGGGCTCCGGTGACGCGGAGGCCGTCTTTGCCCCACTCCACGCCGACGCCTCGGTCAATGAGGAAACGGGCGGTTTCGGTGACTTCCGGTTCGATGGAGGGGCTGGTGATGCGGCTGGTTCCCGGGGCGCGAGAGGCGAGCAGCATCGCCGTGACCGTGGCGCCGAGGCTCGGCCCGTAAGGGGTACGCACGTCCACAGTGAACGGACGCACCCCACCGGGTGCGCATCGGGCGGTGAACCGGTCGCCATCGGCGGTGACGGTCGCGCCTGCCGCTTCCATCGCTGCCAGGTGGCGGTCGATCAGTCGCGCGCAGAACGCATCCCCGCCCGGCGAAGGGAAGGTGACTTGCCCGGCCCTGGCCAGGACCGCGGCGGCCAGGACGCACGTGGTGCGCACTCGGCGCCCCAACTGAAGATGGATCACCGGCCGGGGAACGTCCGCCGGGCTGACGGTGAAGTGCCCGTCAACGACCGTGACATGAGTTCCTGTGTGGGCGAGGATCCGGGCACACACGTCTGTGTCGAGGATCGACGGGACGCCGTGCAGGACCAGCGGAGCGTCCGCGAGGAGGGCAGCCGCATACAGGTGCAGTGCGATGTTCTTGCTGCCCTGCACCCGGATTTGGCCGCTGAGCGGCCGACCGCCGGTTACCTGGACGACGAGGCTGTCCGCGAGAGGCTGGGGCATGACGGTCACCTCACCCAGGAGCCGGCGGGCAGGATGCCGCCGACCTGCTGGCGCGGGTAGATGACGGTGCCGGGGCCGATGAGCGTGCCCGGCGACAGGACGGTCCCGGCGGGGAGGGCGACCCGGTCGCCGATGACCGCGCCGAACTTGGTCTGTCCGGTGCCGAAGCGCTGCCCGTCGAGGGTGACAGTGATCTCGTCCATGGCGGGCTCGGTGACGGGACCGGTGGCGCGCAGCCCGGTGGTGGACACGAAGGCGCCGACGTTGACCCCCTGGCCGAGCACGGAGTCGCCGACGAAGCTGGGGTGCTTCATGAAGCACCCGCCCGCCAGCAGACTGCGCGTGATCTCCGCTCCGAAGCCGACCTGGCAGTCCGGGCCGATGACCGTGTGGTCGCGAACCAGGGCGCCACTGGAGATGACCGAGCCGGAGCAGACCAGGACGGGGCCGACGACTCGGGCGCCCGCCTCGATGCGGGCACCGGCCTGGACGATGACGTCGCCCTCGATGACGGCGCCGTCATCGAAGGAGTCGCGCCGCGCCGGAAGCAGGCTTTGCGGCGCGTTCAGTGCCAGGGTGAGCGCGGCTTTGATGTCGAACACGGTTCGGCAGGACTCCAGCAGCCCGGCGATGAAGCTGCTGGTGGTCGCGGTGATGTAGTAGCCCGGGGTGAGGCGGATGTCCGGGGCCGGGGCGGGTGCCGCAGGCCGGGTGACGGGGTCGGAGACACGCATCAGGTACCTCCCGGATGCCTGAAAGGGCGGCGGCCTCGGGTGGGGCCGCCATGCATCCCAGGGCACCGCGTCGGCCGGATGGGCGGCAGCCTGATTTGAATGGCACGCAAGCGGTTTGCATCTCATGCAAACGGCTCGACAGGACATGTCCAGGCCCTACTCTGGGGCGCATCGGTCTTGCCCACCCTGGGACGGCGACATGAACGGTCGTGGAAACCCACAGGTCACGGCAGTATCTGCGCTCACACCCGGTCAGATCATCCGCCGGGCGCGCCTCATGCTGGGGATGACGCTTGCTGAGTTGGGAGCGCTCACCGGGTACTCGGCTGCCCAGGTCTCCCGCTACGAGCGGAACAAGTCCCTGCTGACCGACGTCGGGGTACTGCGCAGATTCGCCAGGGCCTTGGACATCCCGGCCCAGGGCTTCGGGCTCGTGCCCACTGCGCCGCCCAGACGGACGTCCAGGCAAGGCTCCTATCCGCGTCTGCCCGCCCCTAGGGTGGAGGCAGGAGGCGACGGCGGGGAGGGCTCGGTGGACCGGCGGACACTGCTCACAGGCCTGACAGCCTCAGCGGCTGCGGCCGTGGGCGCTCCGATCCTCTCCAGTACCGGCGCAGCGGAAGACCGTCCCGTCGGGGAGCGCCTCGTCGAAGGACTGCGGGACGCCACGCTCGGCTTGGCCCTCGGAGCTTCCGACTTGACACCGGACCAACTCCCCACCGAACTGGCCCGAGCCAGCAGCGACCTTGCCACCGCCAGGTACGGCCGCCTCGCCCAACGGCTTCCGCAGCTTCTGCGCGCGGCTCACCAGACTTCCGGAACGGGCCACTACCCGGTTCTTGCACACGGCTACCTGCTCGCCACCCGCGTCCTGATCAAACTTCATGAGCCGCAACTCGGCTGGATGGCGGCCGACCGGGCTCGGCAGATCGCTCACGCCGCCGGTATCCCGCTGGCCATCGCCGAGGCCGTCCGGCAGCAGGCCGTGCTGGCCCGCCAAGCCGGGTGGCACGACCAGTCCCTCGCTCTCGCTCTGGCCGCGGCGGACGACAGCGCACTTCGCGGCCTCGGGGCGGCCGGTCAGGCACAGCGCGGGCTTCTCATCCAGTGCGCCGCCTACACCGTCGCCCACCAGGGCGACAAGAAGGGGATGCGAACACTGACCGAGGAGGCAGCCTCCATCGCCAAAGGCCTCGGGCACAGCACGTACCTGAAGGACACAGCAGGCGGGTTCACGCCCGCCACCGTCCAACTCCACCTGATCTCAGCCGAGCACAAGGCCGGCGACCTCGGAGCTGCTGTCGCCGCGGCGCGCGCTCTGAACCCCGCCATGCTGCCGACGATCGAGCGCCGCGCCTTGTACTTCACCGATCTGGCTACGGCGCACGGGCAGTGGGGTCACAGGGACGAATGCCTGGCCGCCCTCCTGGAAGCCGAGCGCTGGGCGCCGGAGGAGACTCGCTCCCGGCCAAGGGTGCGTGCGCTGGTGGGCGGGCTCTTGGTGTCAGGCCGATCCTCACTCGAACTGCGGGCGCTCGCGGCCCGATGCGGAGCCCTGGCCTGACGCCGAGTGATGCTGCCGCCGCGTGCCGACCCTCGGGAACCTCGTGGTGCGTGTCCTTCGCACGGCCAGGGCAGTTGTTGCGTACGAATCACCCCGTGCCGTTCTAATCGCCCCGGGTTCGACGGCCAAGTCGTAGAGCACGACGTCGGTCGGCGCCGTACCGCAGTGCCCCTTGACGCCTCCCCTTCACAGTCGCTCAGGGCATCGCACAGGCTGGGCAGCATGCAGCGGAGACCCGCATCTGCGGGCCGCCGCTGGGGAGAGAGAGCCCGATGTCCTTGAGGTACCACTCAGACAGGTCGGCCATCATCGGCGTTCCACATCGCACGCAGGTCCGTTTCGCGAGGTTGCGCTCATGGCAGCGGAGACACAGCGCCTTCAGCGGGCTCTCAGCGAGCCGCACGATGGTTTGGGGGCCGGAGTGCAGGTGGAGGCAGAAGTCCGTGGGCCGGACCTCCACGGTGGCCGCGATCTTCTCCTTGAGCCAGCCGGGGAGATCGGCCGAGGTGATCTTGCGGGCGCGGAAAGTGCCGGGGAGCGCGTGCCGGGCGAGGATGTCGCCATCGTGGGTCATGGGGTCAACGTAGGGGCAGACCGCGGGGGTTGGGGCGGGTTTCGGAAGCCGTGCAATTGCACGGTGCGCCCGACATACCTGACGCGCCTCACCGGGACCAGCACATCTAGGCCTGCCGGGCGGCACCGTCCGGCCAGACAATATCTACGGGCAGTCCGATTGTGCGGGCCTCGAGGACGGTCTCCGCAGTTCAGGAAGTCGTCCGGCGCCTGGCCGCGCTCCCGCACCACTGCGTCGTGCTCGGGCACGACGTGGCCGCGAACGCTGACTTCACATCTCCGTAAGGACGGCGAGAGGACGAGTGGGAGATGTCGTGGTACCGCGAGCGGCTGCTTGACGCGACGATCCTCGGTAGGGCGCTCGTGGTCGTCGTAGGCGGCATCGGGCACCTGGCGGTGCCGGTCGGCGGCCAGCGGCGCGGCGGGTACATCAGCGCCGACGACCGCGAGACCGTCCGCAGGTTGCGCGACGCGCTTGAAGGGCGCCCCGGCTTCCCTCGGGTGCGGGTGTGCTGGTCGAGGTGCCGGAGCGTGTGCCACGTCATTCAGTGGGGTGAGGACGCCCCGGCCGACGATGATGCGGCACGAGGCGAGTTCTACGGCTACACCACTGTGGCAATCAGGCGATTCGCGGAGGACGAGATGGCGCTCTGGTGACAGGCGCTCGGTTGGCGGCCGAACAGCCTGTCGAGAACTGGCCTGTGCTCTCACCCGTGCTCCCATGAGAGCACGGACCGCGTGCTGACTCGGGCTGAGTAGGGCTGGTCCGGGCTGAGGCGGGCTCACTCGGGGTGCCCGAGTTTGGGATTTGAGGAAGGCGCAGGACATACGGCGCCTCAGGGGATCTCCTGCTCGGTCCAGATGATCTTGCCGCCGGATGTATGGCGTGTGCCCCAGCGATGGGAGAGCTGGGCCACGAGGAAGAGGCCACGGCCGCCCTCATCCGTGCTCCGGGCGTGCCGGAGCCGTGGTGAGGTGCTGCTGGCGTCGCCGACCTCGCAGGTCAGCCGGCCGTTACGGAGCAGCCGTAGCCGTACCGGCCCCGAGGCGTAGCGGATCGCGTTGGTGACCAGCTCACTGGCGATGAGTTCCGTCGTGACGGCCATCTCCGCGAGGCCCCAGTCCTCCAGCGTGCGGATGACCCGGGCACGGGCGTCGCCGACGGCGGCCGGATCGAGGGGCACGTCCCACTCGGCGACCTGATCGGGGCTCAGGGCGTGGGTACGGGCCAACAGCAGGGCCACGTCGTCGGGTTGAGGAACCGGCACCAGGCGCCGCACCACACTCGAACTCAGCGTCTCGAGGCTCTCGGAGGGCTCGGACAGTGCCTCTCCCAGACGCGTCATGCCCAGCTCCATGTCGCGGTCGGCCCCCAGGAGGAGCCCGTCGGTGTAGAGCCCGAGCAGGCTGTTCTCGGCCAGCTCGATCTCGGCGGCCTCGAACGCCAGCCCGCCGAGGCCGAGCGGCGGTCCCGCGGGGAGCTCCGGATAGGACACCTCCCCCTCGGGGGTGACCACGACCGGGGGCGGATGCCCGGCCCGCGCCATCGCGCAGCGCCGCGCCACCGGATCGTAGACGGCGTACAGACAGGTCGCCCCGAGCACGGTCGTACTGGTCCGGTCCGTGCTGTCACCGTCGCCGTCGTCCTCCTCCTCGCTCAGCCGGAGCACGAGATCGTCGAGATGGGCGAGGAGTTCGTCGGGCGGCAGATCCATGTCGGCGAGGGTCTGCACCGCGGTACGCAGCCGGCCCATGGTCGCCGCCGCGGTGATGCCGTGCCCGACCACGTCGCCGACGACGAGACCCACCCGGGCGCCGGACAGCGGGATCACGTCGAACCAGTCGCCGCCGACCCCGCCGGCCGCGTCGGCCGGCAGATAGAACGAGGCCACCTCCATCGCCGTGCCGCCGGTCAGGGCGTGCGGCAGCAGGCTGTGCTGCAGCGTGACCGCCGCCGTGTGCTCCCGGCTGAAGCGGCGGGCGTTGTCGATGCCGAGCGCCGCCCGCGCCACCACTTCCCGGGCCAGCAGGACATCGTCCGAGTCGAAGGGCACCGGGTTCTGCGACCGCATGAACGTGGCGAGGCCGAGGACGGTGTTCCGCGCCCGCATCGGCACGCAGATCAGGGAGTGCAGTCCGAACTCGTCGACCCGCGCGTTCCGGTCGGACTGCGCGTCGTCCCACAGCGGGGTGGCCGGATCGATGACCGGTACGAAGATCGGTTCGCCATGGACGAGCAGGTTCGCCTGGCGGGGCACCGGGTCGAAGTCCACCGTGTCCCCGATCCGCGCGACCGCCTCCGGGCAGCCCTCCCGCACCGAACTCATGCCCGTCCGGCGCATCACCGGCCGGGCGATCGACAGTTCGGCATCGGGCAGCCACACCCCCTGCCCCCGGGCGCTGAGGACGGACTCCAGCAGATCGACGACGACGAAGTCCGCGAAGCGGGGGACGGCGAAATCGGCGAGTTCCTGGGCCGTCCGCGTCATGTCCAGGGTCCTGCCGACGCTGCTCCCGGCCTCGTTGACCAGCATCAGAAGCTGACGTGCCTTCCATCGCTCGGTGATGTCCATGACCATGTAGCAGACGCCGGTGACGGACTGGTCGGCGTCCACCAACGGGAAGAGTGAGCAGGAGTAGGCGCGCTGGCGATACGGATCGGCCCAGCTCCACCCCACGTACTCGTGGTCGAGAACCGGTATCCCGGTCAGCAGCACCTTGCGCATCAGGGCCTCGAGGGCGGAGGTGTCCAGGCCCGGCAGGATGTCGGTCATCCGCTGCCCCAGCCGCTGCTCCCGGGGCACCCCGCCGAAGCGTTCCAGGGTGTCGTTCAGCCAGACGTAGCGGAGCTGGACGTCCAGCACCGCCATGCCGACCGGTGAGCGGGTGAGGAAGCCGTCGAGCACGGACTGGCCCACCGTCCACTGCTGCTTGCGCTCGCGCGCCGAGATCAGGAAGCACTCGTCCGCGCCGAGCTGAAAGGACGCGGACACCCGCAGATCGGCCTCGAGGCGCTCGCCGTTGCGGCGCCGCAGCAGGACCAGGCCGCTCCACCCCATCCCCGCGCGGCAACGCTCCGCGACGCTCGCGACACGGACCGGGTCTCCGCGCATGCCCAGCAGCCGTGCGGCGGACTCGCCGACCACCTCCCGGGCCCGATAGCCGAGGAGCGCCTCGGCGGGACGGGTCCAGCCCAGCACGAGCCCGTCCGCGCGGACCACAGCCGTCGCGTCACTGGACGCGTCGAAGAGATCGCGTGGTCCTGCGGACAGCGGCACATCGGAGCCGTTTCGCCCGGGAGACATTCATCTCATCCTCTCCACGGTCAATGTTCCTGCTTGCCCGTCCGATGCGCACGGCCCCGCGAGGCCGCCGCCCGGCCCCCCGTCCTGACCCGCCCTCAGCGCCATGGCGGACGCCGGGCCCGCCAGGGCGCCGACGGGTGGGACGTCGGCGGTCGGCCATCGGAGTGACATTGCGGCACCGGTTCGGTCAGCGGCCGGTCTCGGCCAGGTACCGAGTTGGTCAGGGTGCGCGGGGTTCTGTGCCAGGAATCACCCGTACGCGTACCGTGTTGCCGACAAGGACAAGGGAAAGATCCTCCCGAAGCAGTAGAGTCAATCCTTTGCCTACCTATTACTCTTGAGCCCAAGGCCGCGCAGGGTGGCCATGGAGGAGTGAAATGAGGAGCAGCAACCCGGTCTTCTCGCGACGGGGGTTCAGCCGCGACAACGGCTACGCGGGCTTCAACACCGCGCCGCAGGCCGGGGGAGCCGCTGCCGGAACGCAGGGCAACCCGTACGCGCAGGGCAACCCGTACGCGACCGGTAACCCGTACGCCCAGAACCCCTACGCCCCGCAGGCGCCGTACGGCGCCCCGCCGCAGGCCCCGGCCACCACCGGCCGCATGACGATGGACGACGTCGTCATGCGCTCGGCCATGACGCTCGGCACGGTCGCCGTCACGGCGATCCTCGCCTGGGCGGTCCTTCCGGTCACGTCCAGCAGCTACGGCCTCGCCATCGGCTCGGCCCTCGTCGCGTTCGTCCTGGCGATGGTCCAGTCCTTCAAGCGCAAGCCCGTGCCCGCGCTGATCCTCGGGTACGCCGCCTTCGAAGGCGTCTTCCTGGGCGTCATCAGCGAGATGTACAACGCCCGGTGGGCCGGCGCGCCCTTCCAGGCCGTGCTCGGCACCATGGCGGTCTCCGGCGCCACCCTGCTCGTCTACAAGGCGGGCTGGATCCGGGTGACCGCGCGGTACGCCCGGATCGGCATGGCCATCGCCATCGCCTTCGTCCTGGCCACGGCGGTCAACCTGCTGCTGGTCGTCTTCGGGGTCGCCCCCGACGGCGGGCTGCGCAGCATGGGCCCGCTGGGCGCGATCGTCGGCGTGATCGCGATCCTGATCGGCGCGTTCTTCCTGACCCTCGACTTCAAGCAGATCGAGGACGGCATCGCCTACGGCGCGCCGCGCGAGGAGGCCTGGCTGGCCGCGTTCGGTCTGACCATGACCCTCGTGTGGATCTACGTCGAGATGCTGCGGCTGGTCGCCATCTTCAGCAGCAGCGACTGACGCTCCGGACGAACCGCCACGGAACACAGGCGAAGGGCCCGCGAACCCCACGGTTCGCGGGCCCTTCGCCTGTCCGCGAGGGCGGTGCTCAGAGCAGCTTGCGCGCGGCCCGCCGCAGGCCGTACTCGTGGATGATCGCCTTGGCGTGGCCGTACGCGAGATCGTGCTCGTGCCGGAGCCAGTGGACCTTCTCCTCGAAGCAGAGAGCGGGGCCTTCGTCGACGGTGCGCAGCCAGTCGGAGATTTCACGGCCGGTGCACTGGGGGATGCGGGCGAGCAGATTGCGATGGGTCTCTTCGGAGAGGATGTGGGACATCGGCGCCTCCGGACGCTCTCGTGGCCGGTCCTTCTCGTCACCGTGCCTGAGCGTTCGTCCGTTGGCAACAGTCCGTTGGCACCAGTCCCACCTGGGCGCGTAGTCTCGCGGGGTGCTTGATACGACGCCTTTGACCCGGGCCGTTGACCATTTCGCCGACCGGTTGCGGGCCGCTCCGCAGAGCAGGTTGCAGCGGGGTGCGGCGGCCGAGGCGCTCGGGCTGGCGAGGGAACTGGCGCGGCGCGCCCAGCTTCTGGAGGAGCCCGCGGCCGAGCCCCGCGAGATGCCGGACGCGGGCATGTTCGCCGCCGCCGACCAGATCACGGTCGCCGCGCACGACCTGGCGCTGGTCCTGCGGGACCCGGAGGAACTCGAGACGGCGGTGACCCTCGTGGACGAGGCGTTGAAGCGCGCCGGGATCTGAGCGGCGCGGGGCGGCCGTCGCCTGCGGCAGTTCCTACGGCAGTCGCGTACGAGGTTCCTACGGTGTCGCTACAGGGACGCGACCACGCGGTCCGCGAGGACGTAGACGCTCTCCTCGCCGCACGCGAACGTGAGCGCGTACGCGCCCGAGACGCCCGAGCCGCCGAGGAGGACCGGGGCGCGCCCGGTGTCCAGGGCCGCGATCAGGCGCTCCGCGGTCTCGCGGTGGCCGGGGGTCATGCACAGCGTCGTACCGTCCGCGAAGACATAGATGTCGAGGGTGCCCAGCGGCCCCGGGCGGACATCGGCGAGTTCGGTGCGGGCCGCGGCCAGGTCCTCCAGGCAGGCGATCGTCTGCTCGTGGTCGCTGATGATCGGCGACGGCGCCGGGACGAAGTCCGGGTGCGAGGGGTGGCGGCGGCGGGCGGCGGCCAGTTCGGGCGACTCTCCGCCCGCGTCCACGGGGGTGCTCCCGGCGAACCCGCTCTCGTCGGCGGCGGGCTCGGCCACCGGCTCCAGGCTGTCGTGCTCCAGGCCCGCGAAGTCCGACTGGCGGGGCAGGAAGAGTTCGGTGTCGGGCAGGCCGAGCAGGGGCGGGAGGTCGGCGAGGTCCCGGGCTTCCTGAGCGGCCCAGAAGGCGCGTGCCTCGGCCAGTTCGCGCTCCCGTTCCTCGGCGAGCGCCTGGGACACGGCGGTGCGTATCTCCTCCGTGTCGGCGGTGGAGCGGGCGGCGGGCACCAGCCCGCGCGTCTGCGCGGCGCGGCTCGCGGTGAGTTCGCTGTGCAGGGCCGCGACCTGGCGGCGCAGTGCCCGCACGGAGCACAGGACGGCCACGCCCACGCCCGCGGTGGCGGCCGTGGTGAGCAGCAGAGCGATCGGCATGGTGCTCACTGAACGTACTCCCGGTTCACAGTCGACCCCGACTTCCTACCTCAGCTTGGCGGGCGGACTCGCCACCTGTCAGTGCGTAAGGTCACGAAACGGACAGGTCCTGGTCGCTGCGGTACCCCACTCAACGGGCTCTGACCTGGGCCGATACCCGGTGGAGGGAGTTAGATCACATCCTGGGGGAGATTGGATCACGGAACGGCCCGGAGCCTCGAAGGACGCGAGGCTCCGGGCCGCACGGGAAGGGCGGGCTCACGGGGAAGGGCGGGTGCCGTCAGCTCAGGCGCTCGATGACCATGGCCATGCCCTGGCCGCCGCCGACGCACATGGTCTCCAGGCCGAACTGCTTGTCGTGCCACTGGAGCGAGTTGATCAGCGTGCCGGTGATGCGGGCGCCGGTCATGCCGAAGGGGTGGCCGACGGCGATGGCGCCGCCGTTCACGTTCAGCTTCTCCAGCGGGATGCCCAGGTCCTGGTAGGAGGGGATCACCTGGGCGGCGAAGGCCTCGTTGATCTCGACGAGGTCGATGTCGCCGATGGTGAGACCGGCCCGCTTCAGGGCCTGGTTGCTGGCCTCGACGGGGCCGTAGCCCATGATCTCGGGGGAGAGCGCGGAGACACCGGTGGAGACGATCCGCGCCAGCGGCGTGAGCCCCAGCTCGCGGGCCTTGGTGTCGCTCATGATGACCAGCGCGGCGGCGCCGTCGTTGAGGGGGCAGCAGTTGCCGGCGGTGACGCGGCCGTCGGGGCGGAAGACGGGCTTGAGGCCGGAGACGCCCTCCAGGGTGACCCCGGCGCGCGGGCCGTCGTCCGTGCTGACGACCGTGCCGTCCGGGAGGGTCACCGGGGTGATCTCGCGCTCCCAGAACCCGTTCGCGATGGCCTGCTCGGCGAGGTTCTGCGAGCGGACGCCGAACGCGTCCATCTCCTCGCGGGTGATGCCCTTGAGCCGGGCGAGGTTCTCGGCGGTCTGGCCCATCGCGATGTACGCGTCGGGGACCAGGCCGTCCTCGCGCGGGTCGTGCCAGTCGGCGCCTTCGGACGCGGCGACCGCGGCGGTGCGGGCCTCGGCGTCGGCGAAGAGCGGGTTGTGGGTGTCCGGGAGGCCGTCGGAGGTGCCCTTGACGCTGCGGCTGACCATCTCGACACCGGCGGAGATGAAGACGTCGCCCTCACCGGCCTTGATGGCGTGCAGGGCCATCCGCGAGGTCTGCAGCGAGGAGGAGCAGTAGCGGGTGATGGTGCACCCCGGGAGGTGGTCCATGCCCATCTGCACGGCGACGATCCGGCCGAGGTTGTGCCCCTGCTCGCCGCCGGGCAGGCCGCAGCCCAGCATCAGGTCGTCGATGTCCTTCGGGTCCAGCTCGGGGACCTTGGCGAGGGCCGCCTGGATGATCGTGGCGGTGAGGTCGTCGGGGCGCAGGTCCTTCAGGGAGCCCTTGAAGGCGCGGCCGATGGGGGAGCGGGCGGTCGAGACGATGACGGCTTCGGGCATGACGGCTCCAGTGCGAGGAAGGCAGGGCTGTGGGCGAAGTTACCCGCACGTACGGTGCGGGTCACCAGCCCGGCAGTGTGACTCCGACCGCATTCCTAAGCGCTTGCTTTCCCTTCCGAGTGACCTCCGAAGACCACCGCGGCCCCCGTCCAGGGTCACACCGTGGCGTCCGGAGCCGGAGCCGGTGCGGCGTCCGGAGTCGGCAGCCGCCGCCGACGGCGACGCTTGAGCAGGGCCCACGGGCCCCGCGGACCCGTCGGCACGGCGGCGGCGACCTCGGTGCCCGCCTCCGAGGCGGCCTCGGCCGCGGCGCGGGCCACCGGCAGGAAGCCCTCGCGGCGCGAGACGTCCGGGCGCTCCTCCTCGGCCGGCCACAGGCCGAGAGCCGCGCAGACCGTCGGCAGGACCGCCATCGCCGCCGTGGCATAGCCCTCGGCGGAGGGGTGGTAGTTGTCGGGGCCGAACAGCTCGCGCGGGTTCGCCTCGAACTCCGGGCCGAGCAGATCGCCCAGCGACACCGTACGGCCGCCCTGCTCGACCGCGCCGATCGTCTGGGCCGCGGCCAGTTGCCGTGAGGCCCGGCGGGCCAGCCAGCGCAGCGGCTGCTGCACCGGTTCGATCGTGCCCAGGTCGGGGCAGGTGCCCACGACGACCTCCGCGCCCGCCGTACGCAACCGGCGGACCGCCGCCGACAGATGGCGCACCGAGCGGGTCGGCGGGATGCGGTGGGTGACGTCGTTCGCGCCGATCATGATGACGCAGATGTCGGGCAGCCGGTCATGGTCCCGCAGCGCCAGGGTCACCTGGCGGTCCAGGTCGTCGGACTGGGCCCCGGCCAGCGCCACGTTGCGCAGCTCCACCGGGCGCTCCGCGACCGCCGCGAGCCCCGAGGCCAGCAGCGCCCCGGGCGTCTGACGGAAGCGGCGCACGCCCTGTCCGGAGGCCGTGGAGTCGCCGAGCAGTGTCAGCCGCAGGGGCACCGGGGCGTCGTCCTTCCCGGCCGCGTCCGAGCGGAGGCCCTCCCAGCCGTACACGCCGTCGGCGCTCGGCGGGTGCGGAGCGTGGCCGTTGCCCACATGGCGCTTGGCCATCTGCACCTCCGCCAGCACCAGCCCTATGGCAGCCGCTCCCACCAGGCCGATCCCGCCACCGCCGTACGCCGCGCCCGCCGCGATGCGCCGTGCCACTCTGGCTCTGGACATGCTCGACATGCGTCGCCGCCACCTCCTCGTAGCCGTACACCCAGTGCTTGCCCCGTACGCCCCGTCGTCCAATCTCGACAGGACGTAACGTCCGGGGCGGCCCGCCCGCTCCGGACCACCCGGGCCCGGCGAGCGCTTACGCTGGCGGAACCACTAACGACCACGTCCTTTGCAGCGACCGGAGACAACGGTGCATTTCCACGACTCGATGATCAGCCTCGTCGGCAACACCCCGCTGGTGAAGCTCAACAGCGTGACCGCCGGCATCCAGGCGACCGTGCTCGCCAAGGTCGAGTACTTCAATCCCGGCGGTTCCGTGAAGGACCGCATCGCCCTGCGCATGATCGAGGCGGCCGAGAAGAGCGGCGAGCTGAAGCCGGGGGGCACGATCGTCGAGCCGACCAGCGGCAACACCGGCGTGGGCCTGGCGATCGTGGCCCAGCAGAAGGGGTACAAGTGCATCTTCGTGTGCCCCGACAAGGTGTCCACGGACAAGATCAACGTGCTGCGTGCCTACGGGGCCGAGGTCGTCGTGTGCCCGACCGCCGTCGCGCCGGAGCACCCCGACTCGTACTACAACGTCTCCGACCGCCTCGTCCGTGAGACCCCGGACGCCTGGAAGCCCGACCAGTACTCCAACCCCAACAACCCGCTCTCGCACTACCACTCCACCGGTCCGGAGCTGTGGGAGCAGACGGAGGGGAAGATCACGCACTTCGTCGCGGGCGTGGGCACCGGCGGGACCATCTCCGGCACCGGCCGCTATCTGAAGGACGCGAGCGAGGGGCGCGTCAAGGTCGTCGGCGCCGACCCCGAGGGGTCCGTCTACTCCGGCGGCAGCGGGCGTCCGTACCTCGTCGAGGGTGTCGGTGAGGACTTCTGGCCGACCGCGTACGACCGCACGGTCGCCGACGAGATCGTGGCCGTGTCCGACAAGGACTCCTTCCAGATGACCCGGCGGCTGGCGAAGGAGGAGGGGCTGCTGGTCGGCGGCTCCTGCGGGATGGCGGTCGTGGCGGCGCTGCGGGTCGCCGAGCGGCTCGGCCCGGACGATGTCGTCGTCGTCCTGCTGCCGGACAGCGGTCGCGGCTACCTCAGCAAGATCTTCAACGATGAGTGGATGGCGGACTACGGCTTCCTGGAGGACGCCGGTCCGAGCGCCCGCGTCGGTGACGTGCTCAGCGACAAGGAGGGCGGCTCCATCCCCTCCCTCGTGCACATGCACCCCGACGAAACGGTCGGTCAGGCCATCGAGGTGCTGCGCGAGTACGGCGTCTCGCAGATGCCGATCGTGAAGCCGGGCGCGGGTCACCCCGACGTGATGGCCGCCGAGGTCGTCGGCTCCGTCGTCGAACGCGAGCTGCTGGACGCCCTGTTCACCAAGCGCGCCTCGCTGGAGGACCCGCTGGAGAAGCACATGTCGGAGCCGCTGCCGCAGGTCGGCTCCGGTGAGCCGGTGGCGGACCTGATGGCCGTGCTCGGCGCTGCCGACGCGGCGATCGTGCTCGTCGAGGGCAAGCCCACCGGCGTGATCAGCCGCCAGGACCTGCTGGCGTTCCTGGCCAAGGGCGGCGGCAAGCAGTAGCCGACGCGGCGCGACACCCGGCTTCCTGAGCGCGGAACACACGCGTCATCTGCGCGTAGCACCCGCTTCACATGGGTCCGGCAGGGTGGTGACCACACGGCGCCACGGACTTCCGGAGCGGCTCCCGGGCCTCCATGGACGCCACGGACGTACGGCCCTGACCCGGCCCGCGTCCCTCGCGGGGACCGCCGCGGTCCCGACCCCCGGGAACGGGGGTGCGGCGGTCCCCGCGTTCGCTTCCGCCGTCCGCCGCGTCCGCTGCTTCTGTCGTCAGGTCGGCGTTCTGTCGTCAGGTCGGCGGCGGGCGGGCTCAGTCCCGCCAGTCGCTGTCCTCGGCGGCCCGGCTGCGGCGGCCGAAGAAGCCCGGACTCGTGCGCGCGGCCTGCGCCACGTTGACGCCGACGATGCCGAGCCAGGCGATCAGGAGACCGGCCCGGCCACCGAGGGCGCCACCGATCGCCGAGAGCGGGACGGCGAGGACCAGCGAGACGATGCCGAAGCCGAAGCGTTCGGCCCAGGAGTCCGTGGCCCGCGGCGACTGGCTGCCGCGCGCGACCACCATCTGCTGTTCGGCGAGTTGGCGCCGCACCCGGCGGTCGATCGTGCTGTCGATCCGCTGGTCGACCTTCTCCAGGAAGGACTCGATCAGCGCGGACTCGTACTCTTCGCCCAGCTCCTTGCGGGCTCGCAGGCCGGCGTCCAGATCCTTCTTGAGGTCGGCGTCCCGCGCGTCCATTCCCGTCATGCTCACCACGGTAGAGAGCGGGTGGCGCCGCGGCACTGGGGGTAACCCCCCTCTTGCGGTGGGGGCCGCCGGACGCCCGGATTGCATATCGCCATGCAGGCTTCCTGGTGTTTGAATAGTTACCCGGTGGTCGGGCAGCACGAGGCGATGTCCGGTTCGAGAGGGGGAGCACGTCATGGGCGTGACCGACAGTCCTGCCGCACGGCTGCAGGCGCTCTTCGAGGGGCACCGGTTGACGCCGACCCAGCGGCGTATCGCGCACAGCATGGTGCGGCGGGCCGCCGACGTGCCCTTCCTGTCCAGCGTCGAACTGGCCGAACTCGCCGGGGTCAGCCAGCCCTCCGTGACCCGCTTCGCGGTCGCGCTCGGCTTCGACGGCTACCCGGCGCTGCGCAGACATCTGCGCGAGGTCGCGCCCGCCGAGCGGACGGCGGAGCCGGGGGCCCGCAACGCCTATCAGCAGGCCGTCGAGGCCGAGATCGAGAACCTCCGGCATCTGGCGCAGGTACTGGCCGATCCGCGGCCGGTGCGGCGGGCGGGCCGGATCCTCGCCGCGTCCCGCCCCCTGCCGGTGCTCGGTCTGCGCGCCGCGGCCTCCCAGGCGTACGGCTTCGCCTACTTCGCCGCGAAGGTCCACCCGGACGTACGGCTGCTCCACGAGGGCGGCACGATGCTCCAGGACCGGATCGACGCGGCGGTCAGGGCGGGCGCGAGCGCCCTGCTGTGCTTTGCGCTGCCCCGGCATCCGCGCGAGGTCGTGGACGCGCTGGCGTACGCCCAGCAGGCGGGCCTGACGGTGGTCACGGTCGCCGACTCGGCGTTCGCACCCGTGGCGAAGGCCTCGGACCTGCTGCTGCCGGCCGCGGTCGGCACCGGCCTCGCCTTCGACACGGTCTGCGCGCCGATGCTGCTCGGCCGGGTCCTGCTGGAAGCGATGTGCGACGACCTGCCGGACGCGCAGGCCCGGTTGGAGGAGTTCGACACGCGGGCGGCGGCCAGAGGGCTGTTCGTGGAGTAGCGCCGACGGGCGTCGGCCTCCGTGCCCGCCGCCCGGTCGGCGGCGCGGCCCCGGTCGGAGCGCGCCGCCGTCGCGGGGCGGCGGGTCAGACCTCCAGGCTCTGCTCGATGTTCTTCAACTGGTGGCGTGCCATCGCCAGGTTGGCGCGCTTGGAGTCCAGGACCAGGTAGAGGAACAGGCCGTTGCCGCCGCGGCCGGTGAGCAGGCGGATCAGGTGGTACTGGTCGGTCAGCGTGATCAGGATGTCCTCGATCTGCCCCTTGAGTCCCAGGTGCTCCATGGTGCGCAACTTGGCCCGTACGACATCGGTGTTGCCGGCCGCCGCGACCGTCAGGTCGAAGGTCTTGCTGCCGCCCATCGTGCCCAGGGCCATGCCGCTGGTGTAGTCGACCAGGGCGACTCCGGTCGCGCCCTCGATGGAGGAGAGCGCCTCTTTCAACGCGGTTTCGGTGTTGGACATATCGGGGTGCGTCCTTTCAACTTTCGGTGGTGGTACGCGCGTTCGCGGCCGATCGGGGGCGCGCGGGGGTGCGCGGGGTGCGGGTCGGCAAAGGGGAGGACCCGGAGGTCGTCTTCGCGGGGGTCCGTGCGGCGCGGGACTGCGGCGAGGGCTCGCTGCGGGCCGCTTCGTCGACCAGTTCGCCGATGCGGGTGCTCGCGCGGCGGCCCTCCAGATGCAGCCGGCCGACGTTGACGCGGTCCTGGGCCAGCAGCGTCAGGACGGCGCCGCGGCCCGCCGCGTAGGTGGCCACATAGCCGTCGGTACCGCGGACGAGCAGTTCACGGAGGTCGCCGCGGCCGGTGGCGTCGGTCATCCGCAGGGCGACACCGAGAGCGGCGGCCGTGAGCGCGGCGATGCCCTCCGCCTCGATGCCCGGGGTGTCGTGGGCGAGGACGAGTCCGTCGACGCTGGCGGCGAGCGCGCCGGTCAACTGCGGGATACGGGCTCGGAGGCGGTGGAGTTCGGCCAGGATCTCGGGCTCCGCGTCCATCAGGGGTCTCCTCTCGGCAAGGCGTTGCCGTTCGATCCGGTCAAAGGGCCTCCAGCGCATCCCTGAGCCTCTTCAGCAACGTGATGTGGGGGTCGTCGGCGTAGGGAGGCGGCAGCGCCTCGCCGGGCGCGGGCACCGTCGGGTCGTGGTCCGCGCGGATCCCGGCCGACGGCTGCCGCTGCCCGCCGTACGGCATGGCCATGACGCCGTACGTCCCGGCCGTGATGACGCCCGCCGCGGCCAGGCGCCGTACGTCCACCAGCGTGTGGAAGGCGGGGCGGCCGAGGGAGCGCGAGATGTCCGCCGCCGTGCGTACTCCGTCGATCCGGTCGAGCACCGCGCCCTGGCGGGGGGTGACCGTCCGGCCCGAACCGCGGGCGGCGCGCACGAGCGGGGCGTCGTCCGTCGTCGGGTCGGGCCAGATCGCGTGGAGCAGTTCGCGGCGGCGCAGTGTCTCGCGCTCCAGCGCGGCCACCGGGACCGGACGCACGGGGCCCAGCCAGTGCGCCTCGCCGTAGTGGAAGCGGACCGGGGCGCTGCTCGGGCCGAGGACGAAGTACGCCGCGTCGAACAGGGCTCCCAGATGGCACAGTTCCAGCGCGCCCTCGCCGATACGGCCGCTGTCGATCAGGAACCGCCCCACCCGCCGCCGCTCCCCGGCCTGCGCGAACGCCTCCCGCCAGCCGTCCTCGTCGAGCGTGCCGCGGGCCATGAGCAGGGCGTCGAGGCCCGGGGTCGCGGGGCTCTCGGCGTACACCACCTGGCCCTCGGACAGATAGAGCATGCCGCCCTCGCGCATCAGCACCCCGGTGGCGTGTTCCTCGGCGAGGCGGCTGAGCATGGGGGACAGGCCGCCGCCCGGGATCCGGGTCCGTTCCCGGGTGGGCAGGCGGGGCGGGGGCGCGCCGACCGGCGTCATCCCAGCACCAGCCGTCCGGCCATCTCGCCGAGCCGTATCCGGGCGAGGGCCAGATTGCCCTCCTCGCGGGCCAGCCACAGATGCAGGAAGACGCTGCTGTCGAAGGTCGTCGGGACGAACCGCAGCAGGTGGTAGCTGTCCCGGTTGGCGATGATCAGGTCCTCGACCGGGCACGCGTTCTCGGACCAGTCGGCATCGCCCTCCGGGGCGAACGCGCGGTGCTCGGCGGCCAGTCGGGCCAGCTCCGCCGCCTCCGCCGCCGTCCGCTCATGGTCACCGCCGGGCGAGTCCCCGACCGTGCCCAGGGCGAGCCCGCTGGTCCAGTCGACCACCGCGGCGCCCCGGGCACCGGGCAGTCGCATGGCTTCCAGCAGGCACTCGTCGATTCCGGGCACCGTCGCTCCCCTCCCCACCTCGGGTACGGCTGAGTGACGCAGAGGCTACGCAACGTATGTGCGAGGGAGTGAGGCTTCTGGCATTTTCCAGTGGAACATGCGCCGGGTAACTAGAGTGAGTCGATTAGCCTCCGCCACAAGGGAGTTGGGGAGCCCCGCCGGATACGCCGCCCGATACGCCGACGGATACGGGGCGGACGCTCGCGGGTGAGGTCACAGGGCCGTCAGCGCGTCCGCGTGCCCTCCGCCCGACTCCGCCACGATCTCCTGGACCGTCTGCGGCTCCCGTACGAGAGCGAACCGCGTCTCCCCGCTCGCGTCCCGCGTGTAGCCGTACACCCCCGGCCGCGTCAGGGAGTTGTACGCGTAGTGGTGCGCGAAGTAGTACGCCCCGGTGTCCAGCGCCGCCACGTGGTCGCCCTGCTCCAGCAGCGGCAGCCGGTACCCCTCGGCCAGCAGGTCGCCCGCGAAGCACGCCGGTCCCGCCACGTCCTGCACCACCTCGGGCCCCTCCTTCGGGCGCCCCTGCGCGTCGTACGCCGCGATCCGCAGCGGCCAGGACGCCGGTGCGTACACCGTGCGGGTCGCCACCTGCACGCCCGCGTGCGTGACCGCCACGGCCCGGCCGCCCGCGCTCTTGGCGTACTCCACGCGCGCCACCAGCGCCCCGTGCTTGGCCAGCAGCGACCGCCCGAACTCGGTGACCAGCCCGTACCGCCCGTCGAACAGCCCCGGCACCGTCTCCGTGAGCAGGCGCGCGTACTGTGCGTAGGTGGGTGTCGTGGCCTCGGAGGCGAAGTTCACGTGCAGCCCGCCGCCGATGTCGATCGTGTCGATCTGCCGCCGCCCCACGTGCCGGTTGATCTCCTCGGCGAGCGCGTACGTCTCCGCGATGCCCCGCGCCATCAGCGTCAGCGGGACGCCCTGCGAACCGGAGTGCGCGTGCAGCCGCGTCAGCCAGGGCCGCTCGGCGAAGGCCCGCACCACCCAGGCGCGCGCGCCCTCGTCGCGCAGCGCCACCCCGAACTTGGACGTGGCCGTCGCCGTCGACAGCGCCTCGATCGCCCCGGCCCCGATCTGCGGATTCACCCGGACCCCCAGGGGAGAGTCCGTACGGGTCGCGGAGACCAGGGCGTCCAGCCGCGCCAGCTCCTGCGGGCTGTCCGCGTTCACGGCGATGCCCAGGGCCAGCGCCTCGCGCAGCTCCGCCGCCGTCTTGGCGGGCGAGTCGAGGACGGTCCGCTGCGGCGCCACCCCGGCCGCGCGGGCCAGCGCCAGCTCGCCGGGGCTGGCCACCTCCGCGCCGAGCCCGGCCTCGCTCAGCAGCCGCAGCACCGGTACGAGCGGTGACGCCTTCACCGCGAAGGCGTGCAGCACCGGCGTGCCCGCGGGGAGCACCGCGTCGAACGCCTCGCGCAGCTCCGCCGCCGACTCCCGTATCCCCGTGATGTCCAGCAGCCCGACCAGGGGTGCCTCCGCTCCCACCAGGCCCTGGGCGACCGCGCCGCGCACGGCCTCGTCCCGCCGCGCCGCCCGTCCGCTGTCCGCCGCGTGCCCGGTCTCGGCCGCCGTCGTGCCCGTCCCGTTGTCCCTCATCGTCACCGCGCCCCCGCTCTCATGTCGCCTTCTGCGGTCATGCATCCAGCCAAACATCCCCCGTCGCCGCACCGCCGGCACCCGAAGGTATTGACTAGGTCTATTCAGGTGGCCAGGATGTGAATAACAACTGCACTTGTCCTGCGCGCCGTCGGGTGTGCGGGGTCGTCCATCGGGAGGCAGACCATGTCAGGACCCCGGCCCGTTCGAGCGCCGCGCGGTACGGAACTGAGCACCCTGGGATGGCAGCAGGAAGCCGCCCTGCGGATGCTCCAGAACAACCTCGACCCGGAGGTCGCCGAGCACCCCGACAAGCTCGTCGTCTACGGCGGCACCGGCAAGGCCGCGCGGGACTGGCGCTCCTTCGACGCGATGGTCCGCACCCTGCGCACCCTCAAGCAGGACGAGACGATGCTCGTCCAGTCCGGCCGCCCCGTCGGCGTGATGCAGACCCACGAGTGGGCGCCGCGGGTCCTGATCGCCAACTCCAACCTGGTCGGCGACTGGGCCACCTGGGAGGAGTTCCGCCGTCTGGAGGCCCTCGGCCTGACCATGTACGGGCAGATGACCGCCGGTTCCTGGATCTACATCGGCACCCAGGGCATCCTCCAGGGCACCTACGAGACCTTCGCCGCCGTCGCCGCGAAGAAGTTCGGCGGCTCGCTGGCCGGCACGATCACCCTGACCGCGGGCCTCGGCGGAATGGGCGGCGCCCAGCCGCTCGCCGTCACCATGAACGACGGCGTCGCGCTCTGCATCGACTGCGACCCGCGCGCCATCGAGCGCCGCATCGAGCATCGGTACCTCGATGTGAAGGCCGACTCCCTGGAGCACGCCCTCCAGTTGGCCGTCGAGGCGCGCGCCGCCCGCCGCCCGCTGTCCATCGGAGTCCTCGGCAACGCCGCCGACCTCGTCCCGCGACTGCTCGCCATGAGCGCCCCCATCGACATCGTCACCGACCAGACCTCGGCCCACGACCCGCTGTCGTACCTGCCGACCGGCGTCGCCTTCGAGGACATGGCCGACAGCGCCGCCAAGGACCCGGCCGGATTCACCACCCGCGCCCGGGAGTCCATGGCCCGGCACGTGGAGGCGATGGTCGGCTTCCAGGACGCGGGCGCCGAGGTCTTCGACTATGGCAACTCCATCCGCGGCGAGGCCCAACTCGCCGGATACGACCGGGCGTTCGCCTTCCCCGGCTTCGTACCCGCCTATATCCGGCCGCTGTTCTGCGAGGGCAAGGGCCCCTTCCGGTGGGCCGCGCTGTCCGGCGACCCGGCCGACATCGCCAGGACCGACCGGGCGATCCTCGACCTCTTCCCCGAGAACGAGTCCCTCGCGCGCTGGATCAAGCTCGCCGGTGAGCGCGTCCACTTCCAGGGCCTGCCCGCCCGGATCTGCTGGCTCGGCTACGGCGAACGGGACCGGGCCGGTGAGCGGTTCAACGACATGGTGGCGAGCGGTGAACTGTCCGCGCCGGTCGTCATCGGCCGCGACCACCTCGACTGCGGCTCCGTCGCCTCGCCCTACCGCGAGACGGAGGCCATGCTCGACGGCTCGGACGCCATCGCCGACTGGCCGCTGCTGAACGCGATGGTGAACGTCGCCTCCGGCGCCTCGTGGGTGTCCGTCCACCACGGCGGCGGGGTCGGCATGGGCCGCTCCCTGCACGCCGGGCAGGTGACCGTCGCCGACGGCACGAAGCTCGCCGGGGAGAAGATCCGCCGGGTCCTCACCAACGACCCGGGCATGGGCGTCATCCGGCACGTCGACGCCGGATACGACATCGCCGAGTCGGTGGCCGAGGAGCGGGACGTGCGCGTCCCGATGCGCGAGGGTGACGACGCGTGACCTTCCACAGCATGTGGGCGCAGTTGCTGCCGATCGGCCGCAGCCGTGACTCCGGCGGCTACCGCCGATTCGCCTGGAGCTACGCCGACGTCGACTGCCGGGCCTGGTTCAAGGAACAGGCCGAGACCCGCGGGCTCGCCTACGAGGTCGACCGCAATGGCAACCAGTGGGCCTGGCTCGGCGACCCCGCCATGGGCGACGCCGTCGTCACCGGGTCCCATCTGGACTCCGTCCCGGACGGCGGCGCCTTCGACGGGCCCCTCGGCGTGGTCTCCTCCTTCGCCGCCTTCGACGAACTGCGGGCGCGCGGCGTCGAGTTCGCCAAGCCCTTCGCCATCGTCAACTTCGGCGACGAGGAGGGCGCCCGGTTCGGGCTCGCCTGCGTCGGGTCCCGGCTCACCTCCGGGCAGCTCACCCGCGAGCAGGCGCACCGGCTGACCGACGCCGACGGCGTCACCCTGCCGCGGGCCATGGAGGCCGCCGGATACGACCCCGACGCCATCGGAGCCGACCCCGAACGGCTCGGCCGGATCGGCGCGTTCGTCGAACTGCATGTCGAGCAGGGCCGGGCCCTCGACCTGAGCGGCGACCCCGTGGGCGTGGCCGGTGCCATCTGGCCGCACGGGCGCTGGCGGTTCGACTTCCGGGGCGAGGCCAACCACGCCGGGACGACCCGGCTCGGCGACCGCCACGACCCCATGCTGTCCTACGCCGAGACCGTCCTGGCCGCCCGCCGTGAGGCCGAACGCGCGGGCGCCGTCGCCACCTTCGGCAAGATCGCCGTCGAGCCGGGCGGCGTCAACGCCATCCCCTCCCGGGTCCGCGGCTGGCTCGACTCCCGCGCCGCCGACCAGGAGCGCCTCGACACCGTCGTGGGCGGCATCGAGAAGGCGGCCCGCGCCCACGCGGACAGCCAGGGCGTCGAACTCGACGTCGTCCGCGAGTCGTTCACCCCCGTCGTGGAGTTCGACCACGCGCTGCGCGACGAACTGGCCCGCATCCTCGGCAAGGACACCGATCTCACCGTGCCCGTCCTCGGCACCGGAGCGGGACACGACGCCGGGATCCTCGCCGCGAGCATCCCGACCGCCATGCTGTTCGTACGCAACCCCACGGGCGTCTCGCACTCCCCGGCCGAACACGCCGCCGAGGACGACTGCCTGGCCGGGGTGAGCGCCCTCGCCGACGTACTGGAAGGGCTGGTGGGCCGGTGACCCGGACGTACTGGCTGGAACACGCCTGGCTCGACGGCGCCGTCGAGCCAGGCGTCACCCTGACCGTGGCACCGAGCGGCTCCGCCGCGGGCGCCGACGGCCGCATCACCGCCGTGCGCACCGGGATCGCCGCCCCGCCCCCCGGCGCCGAGGTCCTGCGCGGGCTCACCCTCCCCGGCCTCGCCAACGCCCACTCGCACGCCTTCCACCGCGCCCTGCGCGGCACCGTCCAGGTCGGCTCCGGCACCTTCTGGACCTGGCGCGAGGTCATGTACGCGGTCGCCGAGCGGCTGACCCCGGACACGTACCACGCACTGGCCCGCGCCGTGTACGCGGAGATGGCGCTGGCCGGTGTCACCGCCGTCGGTGAGTTCCACTATGTGCACCACGCGCCGGGCGGCACCCCGTACGCCGACCCCAACGCCATGGGCGAGGCGCTCATCGCCGCCGCCGCCGAAGCCGGTATCCGCATCACCCTCCTCGACACCGCCTACCTCTCCTCCGGCTTCGGACAGCCCCCCACCCCCCACCAACTCCGCTTCTCCGACGGCACGGCCGAGGCCTGGGCCGAACGCTGTTCAGTTCTCAAGGAACGGGATCACGCACGGATCGGAGCGGCCGTCCACTCCGTACGGGCCGTGCCCGCGGGGCAGTTGGCGACCGTGGCGCGCTGGGCCGAGGAGCGGCGGGCCCCGCTCCATGTCCACCTCTCCGAGCAGACGGCGGAGAACGAGGCCTGCCAGGAGGCCCACGGCCGCACCCCCACCCGCCTGCTCGCCGACCACGGCGTTCTCGGGCCACGCACCACCGGGGTCCACAACACGCACCTCACGGACGAGGACATCGCGCTGCTCGGCACCACGTCCACCGGCACCTGCATGTGCCCGACCACCGAACGGGACCTCGCCGACGGCATCGGCCCGGCCAGGGCCCTTCAGGCCGCGGGCTCCCCGCTCAGCCTCGGCTCCGACAGCCACGCCGTCATCGACCTCCTCGAAGAGGCCCGCGCGATGGAGCTGAACGAGCGGCTGCGCACCCGCACCCGCGGCCACTGGACGGCCGCGGCCCTGCTGCGGGCCGCCACGGCCACCGGGCACGCCGCGCTCGGCTGGCAGGACGCGGGCACCCTGAGGCCCGGAGCGCTCGCCGACTTCACGACGATCGCGCTGGACTCGGTCAGAACCGCGGGCCCACCGGCGCGGCTCGGCGCCGAGACGGCCGTATTCGCCGCGACGGCAGCGGACGTACGGCATACGGTCGTGGGTGGCCGACAGGTCGTCCGCGACGGGGCGCACGCCCTCGTCCCGGACGCGGCGCGGGCGCTTGCGGACGCCGTGGCAGCCCTGCGCACCTGACACCCGCTCCCTGTCCCACCCACGAGGAACCCATGAGCAGCACGGTCATCACCAACATCGCCAGCCTGGTCACCAACGATCCCTCCCTCGGTGACTCGTCTCCGCTCGGGCTGATCCAGGACGCGGCCGTCGTCATCGACGGCGACCGCGTCGCGTGGACCGGTGAAGCAAGCAAAGCACCCGCCACTGACAATCGGGTCGACGCCGGTGGCCGGGCGGTCATCCCGGGCTTCGTGGACTCCCACTCCCACCTCGTCTTCGCGGGCGACCGCACCGAGGAGTTCAACGCCCGGATGTCGGGCCGCGGCTACTCGGCGGGCGGCATCCGTACGACCGTGGCGGCGACCCGGGCCGCGACGGACGCGGAGTTGGAGGCGGGCCTCGTCCGCTACCTCGCCGAGGCTCTCCGCCAGGGCACCACCACGCTCGAGACGAAGTCCGGCTACGGCCTCACGGTCGAGGACGAGGCCCGCGCCCTGCGCATCGCCGCCGCGCACACCGACGAAGTCACCTACCTCGGCGCGCACATCGTCTCCCCGGACTACGCCGACGACCCGGCCGCGTACGTGGCGCTGGTCACCGGCGAGATGCTCGACGCCTGCGCGCCGCACGCCCGGTGGATCGACGTCTTCTGCGAGAAGGGCGCCTTCGACGGCGACCAGGCGCGCGCGATCCTCACCGCGGGCCGCGCGAAGGGCCTCCAGCCCCGTATCCACGCGGGCCAACTGTCGTACGGCCCCGGCGTACAGCTCGCCGTCGAACTCGACGCGGCCAGCGCCGACCACTGCACCCACCTGACGGACGCGGACGTGGACGCGCTCGCGCACAGCCGTACGGTCGCCACGCTCCTGCCCGGCGCCGAGTTCTCCACCCGCGCCGAGTGGCCCGACGCCCGCCGCCTGCTGGACGCGGGCGTGACGGTGGCCCTGTCGACGGACTGCAACCCCGGCTCGTCCTTCACGTCCTCGGTGCCGTTCTGCATCGCGCTCGCCGTACGGGACATGCGGATGACCCCGGACGAGGCGCTCTGGTCGGCCACGGCGGGCGGAGCCGAGGCCCTGCGCCGCACGGACATCGGCCGCCTCACCCCCGGCGCGTACGCGGACCTGGCCCTCCTCGACGCACCGAGCCATGTCCACCTGGCCTACCGGCCGGGCGTCCCGCTGGTCAGCAGGGTGTGGCGGCGAGGGGTGCGCCAAGTCTGACCCCGCGCGCCCCAGCGGCGCGCACACGTCACAGCCCCCGGCATGACGCCGGGGGCCGTACGCGGTCGGGGAGTCGTCACTCCTCGACCGTGAGTCCCTTCCGCAGCCGTACCAGCGTTCGGGACAGCAGGCGGGACACATGCATCTGTGAGATGCCCAGTTCGTCGCCGATCTCCGACTGGGTCATGTTCGCCACGAACCGCAGGGAGAGGATCTTGCGGTCGCGGTGCGGGAGTTCGGCGATCAGGGGCTTCAACGACTCGACGTACTCGATGCCTTCGAGTCCGTGGTCCTCGTAGCCGATGCGGTCCGCGAGTGCGCCCTCGGAGTCGTCCTCCTCGGGCTGCGCGTCGAGCGAACTCGCCGTGTAGGCGTTCGACGCCGCCATGCCCTCGATGACCTCGTCGTCGGAGAGGCCGAGGCGATGCGCCAACTCGGCCACGGTGGGGGCCCGGTCGAGCTGCTGCGCCAGTTCGTCGCCTGCCTTCGCCAGGTCGAGGCGGAGTTCCTGGAGCCTGCGCGGGACGCGTACGGACCACGACGTGTCGCGGAAGAAGCGCTTGATCTCGCCGATGATCGTCGGCATCGCGAAGGTGGGGAACTCGACGCCTCGGCTGAGTTCGAAGCGGTCGATCGCCTTGATCAGGCCGATCGTGCCGACCTGGATGATGTCCTCCATCGGTTCGCTGCGCGAGCGGAAGCGGGAGGCGGCGAACTTCACCAGGGCGAGGTTCAGTTCGACGAGTGTGTTGCGGACGTACGCGTAGTCGTGCGTGCCCTCCTCGAGCGACTCCAGCCGTTCGAAGAGCGTCTTGGACAGGGCCCGTGCGTCCACGGGTCCCACCTCGTCGTACGGGGGGATCTCCGGGAGTCCGGCGAGTGCGCCTTCCGTCGAGCCGTCCACGGGGTCGTGGTCCGGTCGTTGCGGTGGGGGTGCCGACGTCGCCCTCTGGGGCTGCGATGCGTCGAGCCGGGGTGACATGATGTCCTCCATCGTTCTCGGCGTATGGCCGCCGATGCCAATACGTGCACTGCGGTGTGCGGCGCCTCCGAAGCCGGCCGTGTTGAGTAGGTGTCCCTACTAGCCCTACCCGGTTTCGCAGGCCTGTCGCAAGTGAGCTCTGCGGTGAAATGTCCGAATTTGAGGGGTTGTTCGGGTGTCCGGGAGGTGTGAGGAAGGCGTAGTGTTCGATGGCGTCCAGCATCAGCGACAACGGTCGGGAGAGAGACGGCATGGACCGCGGGACGGTCGGCAGCGCACAGTCGGGCCGGCTTCTGGTCGAGGTGCGGCAGGAGGGCACGAGCGCTGTTGTGACCCCGGCGGGTGAGCTGGATCACCACACCGCCGATCTGCTGCGCGAACCGCTCGAAGACTGCCTCGCCAAGGGGTTCTCACGGCTCGTCGTGAACTGTTCACGACTGGAGTTCTGTGACTCCACCGGACTCAACGTCCTGCTCGGTGCCCGGCTGAAGGCCGAGGCCGCGGGCGGCGGAGTCCATCTGGCGGGCATGCTGCCGGTGGTGGCCCGGGTGTTCGAGATCACCGGGGCGGAGGCCGTCTTCACCGTCCACGAGACGCTGGACGCGGCCCTGACCGAGTAGCGCGGGGCCGGGGGGCTTGCCCAGGTGTTCCCGAGTGATCGACGCGTTACGCGCGTCACAGTCACCGGTCGAATCCATGGGTGTTCCGGCGGTGTGCTCGGGCAGGAGACATGCTGAACAGATCGGCAGCCGGGGGCGCAAGCCGCGATGAACAGGTCCCGAGCGAACGGCACGAGCAACAAGCGACGGAAACGTCGATGATCTCCGTACTGAGTTTTGAATCGTGAACTGGTGACACGGTGAGGTGAAGCGCTGATGAGCACCACCCGGCCCCACTCGCCGGGCGACCGCGGCCCTGAGCCCAGCGGCGCTTCCGGAACGCCCCGGGGGGACGACGAGGGCGCCTGCTCCGGCATGCCCGCGCAAGCGGGGGCCACGGCGGCGGGGGAGCCCCCCTCCGGCCGACAGGCCCGCAGACTGAGCTTCGACGGCCGGAGCGGAGTCGTCCCGCTCGCCCGGGACTTCACCCGTCAGGCGCTGTACGCGTGGGGCTGGCTGCCCGCCGTCGGCGCCGACCGCAGGGCCGCCGCCGAGGACGTCCTGCTCGTCGTCTCCGAACTCGTCACCAACGCCTGTCTGCACGCCGAGGGCCCGGACGAGCTGTGGATCACGTGCGACCGCAAGGTGCTGCGCCTGGAGGTCTCCGACAAGGGCGCGGGCCTGCCCGCACCGCGCACCCCGCACCGCGCCGGACGCCCCGGCGGCCACGGCATGTTCATCGTCCAACGCCTGTGCCTGGACTGGGGAGTCGTCCGGACCCCCGGGGTCGCGGGCAAGACGGTCTGGGCGGAACTCGGCGCGCCCGCGTAAACGCATCAGCAGAACGCCCGGAGGGCCACCGCATCAGAAGATGCGGTGGCCCTCCGTCGGTTCGGTCCGGCCGACCAGGCCTCAGCGGACGTCGCCCATGAGCTTCTTGACCTTGTTGCGGTACATCCACACCGCGACACCGGCGACCACGGCGAGCACGGCCTCCAGGGCGACGAAGCCCCTCTTGTCGAGGTTGACCCCGCCGACGGCCGGGTTCGACAGCAGAGCGGTGATCGAGTCGCCCGCGGTGACCGCGAGGAACCAGACACCCATCATCTGCGAGGCGTACTTCTTCGGCGCCATCTTCGTCGTCACGGACAGACCCACCGGAGACAGCGTCAGCTCACCGACGGTCTGCAGGAAGTAGATACCGACCAGCCACAGCGCCGCGGCCTTGTGACCGCCGTCGGCGATCGCCAGCGGAGCGAGGAACACGAAGAACGACGCGCCGACCAGGACCAGGCCCGACGTGAACTTCACGATCGTGCTCGGCTCCTTGCCGCGCCGGTTCAGCGCCAGCCACAGCCAGGCGAAGACCGGGGCCAGCGCCATGATCAGAACCGGGTTGACCGACTGGTACCAGGAGACCGGGAACTCCCAGCCGAAGATCGTGTTCTTGGCCGACGAGTCGGCGAACAGCGCCAGGGTCGAACCACCCTGGTCGTAGATCATCCAGAAGACGGCGGCGGCGACGAAGAACCAGATGTACGCCCGCACCTTCGACCGCTCGTCGCCGTCGAGGTCCTTGTCGCGCAGGATCCGGGCGATGACCAGGATCGGCACGATCAGGCCGATGACCGTCAGCGGGATGAGCGCCCAGTTCAGGGTGAAGTGGCCGGTGAAGCCGACGATGCCGTAGAAGACCGCGGCGACGACGAGCCACATCAGGCCCTTGCGCAGCGTGGCGGACTTCTCCTCGGCCGACATCGGCGTCGGCACGACGCTGCTCCGCTCGTCCAGGTGACGGCCGCCGAGCAGGTACTGGCCCAGGCCGATCGCCATGCCGAGCGCGGCGAGCGCGAAGCCCAGGTGCCAGTTGACGCTCTCACCGATGGTGCCGATGATCAACGGCGCGACGAAGGCGCCCAGGTTGATCCCGATGTAGAAGATCGTGAAGCCACCGTCACGGCGCGGGTCGTCCGGACCCTTGTAGAGGTGACCGACCATCGTGGAGATGTTGGCCTTCAGCAGACCCGAGCCGATGGCGACCAGGGCGAGACCGGCGAAGAAGACGCCCGTGGACGGCAGCGCCAGCGTCAGGTGACCCAGCATGATGATGACGCCCGCCACCGCGACCGTCTTGCGCGGACCGAGGACGCGGTCGGCGAACCAGCCACCCGGCAGCGCCAGCAGGTACACGAGGGACAGGTACACCGCGTAGATCGCGGACGCCGTCGCCGCGTTCATGTGCAGGCCGCCCGGCGCCACCAGGTACAGCGGGAGCAGGGACCTCATGCCGTAGTAGGAGAACCGCTCCCACATCTCGGTCATGAAGAGAGTGGCCAGTCCGCGGGGGTGGCCGAAGAAGGTCTTCTCGGAACCGGGTGTGCCCGGTCGGACCGAGTCCTTCGTCAGGCTGGACGCCATGGGTCGTTCCTTGCTGGTCGGGACGCGCGGCTGGAGCGTTGCGCGCCCGGTGGGGGAAGGCCGGCACCGGCGGTATCGGTCGTCCACCCCACGCCCAGGGTCTCCGCTCCGGATCACGAAGCGACGGACGGCGACCACCGGGATCCACGCTCCGCACGCGTCGTTGTGTGCGGGGCCCGGCCACAGGTCATTCCTTGTCGAGGCTGGTGAGAACCAGCCCGCACGCAAAAGAGACCTTCAGCGTCATGTGCTCGCCAAAGGTCTCCAATGGTGCTACAGGCGTTCTGGTCACCATACGGCATGACAGTAGCGGACATGGAAGAACCTGAGACACGAATCACAGGTGATGCCGGAACCACGGACATGTATTCGAAGGTCCCTGACGGGATGACACCTCACAGGCGCAGGCACGGCCTCTCCACCTTGCCAGGCCGGGGTCCGATACCCCCCGCGGTGGGGGCGCCCGAAGAGTCCCAAGTAAGAACCCGCGTGCGCCGATCACACCCGCCATCACCCCCTTGCGCCCCGCGCGGGCGGACTACCATCACCCCATGACCCGTGTACTGCTCGCCGAGGACGACGCGTCCATCTCTGAGCCACTGGCCCGTGCCCTTCGACGCGAGGGATATGAGGTCGAGGTGCGTGAGGACGGACCCAGCGCGCTCGACGCCGGTATGCAGGGCGGCGTCGACCTGGTCGTGCTGGACCTGGGGCTGCCCGGCATGGACGGCCTGGAGGTGGCCCGCCGGCTGCGCGCCGAGGGCCATACGGTCCCGATCCTCATCCTGACCGCGCGCGCCGACGAGGTGGACACCGTCGTGGGCCTCGATGCGGGCGCCGACGACTACGTCACCAAGCCCTTCCGGCTCGCCGAGCTGCTCGCCCGGGTCCGGGCGCTGCTGCGGCGCGGCGCCACCGAGCCCGCGCAGCCGCCCGCCACGCACGGCGTGCGCATCGACGTCGAGTCGCACCGCGCGTGGATGGGCGACGAGGAGCTCCAGCTCACCGCCAAGGAGTTCGACCTGCTGCGGGTCCTCGTCCGGGACGCGGGCCGGGTCGTCACCCGCGACCAGCTGATGCGCGAGGTCTGGGACACGACCTGGTGGTCCTCCACCAAGACCCTGGACATGCACATCTCCTGGCTCCGCAAGAAGCTCGGCGACGACGCGGCGAACCCGCGCTACATCGCGACGGTACGCGGCGTGGGCTTCCGCTTCGAGAAGAGCTGACGCCGGGCACCGGCAGCACGGCACGGGCGCCCCGGAAGGGCGCCTCCCCGTTCGGGGCACACTGGTCCCTGTCATGCCATCGCCCGGAGGGCCCCCGTGCGCCGTCGTCTCATCCAGTCCACCCTCGCCGTCGTCCTCGTGGTGATCGCCGTCTTCGGCGTCTCCCTCGTGATCGTCGAGACCCGTACGATCAGCAGCAGCGCCCAGGAGCGCGTCGAGTCCGAGGCGCTGCGGCTCGCCAGCATCGTGGACAGCCGTCTCCTCACCAACGAGGACGTCAAGAGCGCGCTCTTCAAGGACCAGGTCACCGGCGACAAGTACGCCGAGATCGACATCCCCGGCAAGCCGACCGTCAAGGTCGGCACCAGGCCCGTCGGCGATATGATCCGGGCCACGGCCCAGGGCGAGGAGGGCGAGACCGTCCGGGTCGAGCAGCCCCGCTCCGCCGTCACCCGCGAGGTCGGCCGCACCCTGCTGATCATCGCCCTGGTCGCGCTGCTCGCGATCATCGCCGCGGTGCTGCTCGCCGTACGCCAGGCCAACCGCCTCACCTCACCGCTCACCGACCTCGCCGAGACCGCGGAACGGCTCGGCTCCGGCGACCCGAGGCCGCGGCACAAGCGCTACGGCGTCCCCGAGCTGGACCGGGTGGCCGATGTCCTCGACTCCTCCGCCGAGCGGATCGCGCGCATGCTGACGGCCGAGCGGCGCCTGGCCGCGGACGCCTCGCACCAACTGCGGACGCCCCTGACCGCGCTCTCCATGCGGCTGGAGGAGATCACCCTCACCGACGACCCGGACACGGTGAAGGAGGAGGCGACCATCGCGCTCACGCAGGTCGAGCGCCTCACGGACGTGGTGGAGCGGCTCCTCACCAACGCCCGCGACCCCCGTACCGGCTCCGCCGTCTCCTTCGACCTCGACGAGGTCATCCAGCAGCAGATCGCCGAATGGCGCCCCGCCTACCGCAGCGCGGGCCGGGCGATCGTCAGCTCCGGCAAACGGCATCTGCGGGCCGTGGGCACCCCCGGCGCGGTCGCCCAGGTCCTGGCGGCGCTGATCGAGAACTCGCTCATGCACGGCGGCGGTACGGTCGCGCTGCGCACCCGCGTCACCGGCAACCAGGCGGTCGTGGAGGTCACCGACGAGGGTCCGGGCGTGCCGCCCCAGCTCGGTTCCCGCATCTTCGAGCGCGCCATCAGCGGCCGCAACTCCACCGGCATCGGCCTCGCGGTCGCCCGCGACCTCGCGGAGGCCGACGGCGGCCGTCTGGAGATGCTCCAGACCGCGCCCCCGGTCTTCGGCCTGTTCCTGTCCCGTACGCCGCTGAAGGCGCCGCTGGAGGGCGAGGAGCAGGAGCGGACGGTCAGGTAGCCGTCGGCAGGCGCTCAGCGGTGGACGCGCCGCACTTCCTGCTGCACCTTCACCTGCGCCTGCGCCTGCGCCTGCACCTGGACCTGCGCCTGCGCCGCGAGCAGGGACTCCGCGCCCTCCACGGTCTCGCGCACCGGCAGGGCCCTGAAGACCCACGTCCGGTACGACCAGAAGCGGAACAGCGTTCCGAGGCCGATCCCGACGAACTTGAAGACGTTGCTCTGCAACGGGCTGTCCCAGCCGAACCCGTACGTCGCCACGTACAGCACGCCGTTCTCGATCACCAGGCCTGCCGCGCTGAACAGCAGGAACAGCGTCATCTCGCGGGTCCGGCCGCCCTTGTCGCGGTCCCGGTAGGCGAAGTAGCGGAACCCGATGTAGTTGAAGACGATCGCGACGACCGTGGCGACGACGCTGGCCCGGACCACCTGGAGCCCGGTGGTGTGCCGCACCAGGTTGAACACGAGCATGTTGACCAGCAGGCCCGCCCCGCCGACCGCGCCGAACTTGGCGATCTCGCGGATCAGTACGTCGAGCCGCCCGCGCACCCGGCCATGGGGCTCGCCGTTCAGGCCCGTGGAACCACTGCCCATCGTGTTGCCAGCCCCCGTCGGATCGGTCGTGCCGTTCGGTCGTGTCGGTCGTGCTTCGTCGGTCGTATCGGCCGTCGGCTTCCGGGCCGAGGGAATACGTCAACTCCGCCATGCTAACCAGCGGCTGTGGGCGCCGCCCGCGGCCGTGTGCATGAGGACGGAAAGAATGCGGTCACGGGGGTGAGAAGGGGACGGAACCGGTCACATGTGGCATCGAATCGTGCCCGAGGAGACAACATCCGGCCAGTTCGGCGTGACGGATACCCTGGGGGCGTGACGTTCCCGGTAGTCGGCATGATCGGTGGGGGCCAGCTCGCCCGTATGACCCACGAGGCAGGCATCCCGCTCGGCATCAAGTTCAAGCTTCTCAGTGACACCCCACAGGACTCCGCGGCACAGGTCGTAGGCGATGTCGTCATCGGCGACTACCGCGACCTGGCGACGCTGCGCGCCTTCGCCCAGGGCTGCGACGTGATCACGTTCGATCACGAGCATGTGCCCACCGAGCATCTACGGGCCCTGGAGGCGGACGGCATCCCCGTCCGCCCCGGCCCGGACGCGCTCGTGCACGCCCAGGACAAGGGCGTGATGCGGGCCAGGCTCGACGCGATCGGTGTGCCGTGCCCGCGCCACCGCATCGTGAGCGACCCGGAGGACGTCGTCGCCTTCGCCGCGGAGCTCGCGGGCGACGGCGCGGCGGACGGCTTCCCGGTCGTCCTCAAGACGGTCCGCGGCGGCTACGACGGCAAGGGCGTGTGGGTCGTACGCTCCGTCGAGGAGGCCGCCGAGCCGTTCCGTGCCGGTGTCCCCGTCCTCGCCGAGGAGAAGGTCGACTTCGTACGGGAGCTGGCGGCCAACGTCGTACGGTCGTCGCACGGCCAGGCCGTGGCCTACCCCGTCGTGGAGTCGCGGCAGGTGGGCGGGGTCTGTGACACCGTGATCGCACCGGCCCCCGACCTCGATGACGAACTGGCGCTCCAGGCCGAGGAGTTGGCCCTGCGCATCGCCCAGGAACTCGGCGTCGTCGGCCATCTCGCCGTCGAGCTGTTCCAGACCCGCGACGGACGCATCCTCGTCAACGAACTGGCGATGCGCCCGCACAACTCGGGCCACTGGACCCAGGACGGCGCGATCACCTCCCAGTTCGCCAACCACGTCCGCGCCGTCCTCGACCTCCCGCTCGGCGACCCGCGCCCGCGCGCCGACTGGACGGTCATGGTCAACGTCCTCGGCGGCGACTACCCCGACATGTACTCCGCGTATCTGCACTGCATGGCCCGCGATCCGCAGCTCAAGATCCACATGTACGGCAAGGACGTGAAGCCCGGTCGCAAGGTCGGACACGTCAACACCTACGGCGACGACCTTGACGACGTGCTGGAACGCGCCCGTCACGCTGCCGGCTACCTGAGAGGCACCATCACCGAATGAGCCCTGTTGTTGGCATCGTCATGGGGTCGGACTCCGACTGGCCCGTCATGGAGGCCGCCGCCAAGGCCCTCGCCGAGTTCGAGATCGCGTACGAGGTCGACGTCGTCTCCGCGCACCGCATGCCGCACGAGATGATCGCGTACGGCGAGAACGCCGCCGAGCGCGGGCTGAAGGCCATCATCGCGGGCGCGGGTGGCGCCGCCCATCTGCCCGGCATGCTCGCCTCCGTCACCCCGCTGCCGGTCATCGGCGTCCCGGTCCCGCTCAAGCACCTGGACGGCATGGACTCGCTGCTGTCGATCGTGCAGATGCCGGCCGGTGTCCCGGTGGCGACGGTCTCGGTGGGCGGTGCCCGCAACGCGGGCCTGCTGGCGGCCCGCATCCTCGCCGCGCACGACGAGGAACTCCTGCAGAGGATGCGGGACTTCCAGCGGGACCTGAACGACCAGGCCACCGAGAAGGGCAAGCGCCTGCGCACCAAGGTCGAGGGAGCCGGCAACTTCGGCTTCGGAACGGGTAAGTGACCACGATGACCTCACTGGACCAGGCCCGCGCCCTGCTGCGCGAGTTCCCCGTCGTCGACGGCCACAACGACCTGCCCTGGGCCCTGCGCGAGCAGGTCCGCTACGACCTCGACGCCCGCGACATCGCAGGCCCGCAGCACGCGCATCTGCACACGGACATCCCCCGGCTGCGCGAAGGCGGCGTCGGCGCGCAGTTCTGGTCGGTGTACGTCCGCAGCGACCTGCCCGACGCGGTGCCCTCGACGCTGGAACAGATCGACTGCGTACGGCAGTTGATCGACCGCTACCCGGCCGACCTGCGCCTCGCCCTGACCGCCGCCGACATGGAGGCGGCGCGCGCGGAGGGCCGTATCGCGTCCCTCATGGGCGCGGAGGGCGGCCACTCGATCGCGGGCTCCCTCGGCACGCTCCGGGGCCTGTACGAGCTGGGTGTGCGCTATATGACCCTCACCCACAACGACAACGTGTCGTGGGCGGACTCGGCGACCGACGAACCGAAGGTCGGCGGACTGTCCGAGTTCGGCCGCGAGGTGGTCCGGGAGATGAACCGCCTCGGCATGCTCGTCGACCTCTCGCATGTGGCGGCGACGACGATGCGGGCCGCGCTGGACACCACGTCCGCGCCGGTGATCTTCTCCCACTCCTCCTCCCGGGCCGTGTGCGACCACCCGCGCAACATCCCGGACGACGTCCTCGAACGCCTCCCCGCCAACGGCGGTGTGGCCATGGTGACGTTCGTGCCGAAGTTCGTGCTCCAGGCGGCGGTGGACTGGACGGCCGCGGCCGACGAGAACATGCGGGCCCACGGCTTCTACCACCTCGACTCCTCCGAGGAGGCGATGAAGGTCCACCACGCCTTCGAGGAGACCCACCCGCGCCCGATCGCGACGGCCTCGACGGTCGCCGACCACCTGGACCACATGCGCGAGGTGGCGGGCGTCGACCACCTCGGCATCGGCGGCGACTACGACGGCACGACCTTCACCCCCGACGGCCTCGCCGACGTCTCCGGCTACCCCAACCTGATCGCGGAACTGCTGGACCGCGGCTGGTCGACCACCGACCTGGCCAAGCTGACCTGGCAGAACGCGGTCCGCGTCCTGGGCGCGGCCGAGGACGTGGCCCGCGAGGAGCGCACCCGCCGGGGCCCGTCGAACGCGACACCGGACGACCTGGACGGCTGACGCACGCACATGGGCTGATGCACGCACATGACAGGAGCGGGGCACCTTACGGGGTGCCCCGCTCCTGTGTGTCGTGCGGCAACAGGCCGTGGGTTACGGCAGGTTGCGCGCCATCACGACGCGCTGGACCTGGTTCGTGCCCTCGTAGATCTGCGTGCTTTACAGGCTGTACGGCTCTGACCTGTGCAAACACCCCTCCCGGAAGGGGCTTCCCCAGCATTCCCCCATGATCACTGAAGCGCCGGAGTAGGTCGACACGCAATGCCATCAGCCCCCGCCATGCGCCACGAGGGAGGCACACGACGGGGGCGAGTGTGGGGCGGATCAGCGGCGTAGATCCCGGTCCTCGTCCAGCCTGCGAAGTGCAGTGATCAGAGTGGGCCGGTGGCCGGGACACGTCCGGTCATGGGGCAGCGTCCAGACGCCCCAGCACGACAGACACCACAGCACCCCGGAGTGCTCCGGATCGGGTTCTGCACTGCCGCCGCACTGCGGACACTGCCCCATGAGGACTCCCTACGCCGACAAGTCGAACTCGCCCAGCTTGGCACCGGTCAGGAAGTCGGTCCACTCCACGGGCGTGAACTCAACCGTTGCACCGGTCTCGGAGTTGCGGACCGCCACCCTGCCGGGAAGGTTCGTCGCAACCTCGACACAGCGGGGGTCGTTGTTGTTGTAGGTGCACGCCGTGGACGTGCGGAACTCGAACTCGGGGACTGCTGTCATTGCCTATCCCTTCGTCGTGCTGTTGCGGGGATACGGTCCCCGCGCCGTCTTGCGACCCGCTCCCGGCGTGAACCGGGAGCGGGAGTCCAAGGGGGTGTCACTCGGGAGAACCGAACAGGTGCGACAGGTCCTATTCCTTGGTTAGTTGGTCAGTCATCGACGAGTGGCCACTGGGCGGAATGAGCTCCGCGTGGGCTCGAACGTCGTCGTCCCCCTCGGGCATAGCCGTGCGTCGGTAGGTCACAGCCACGCTCCGGACTCGAACCGGTAGGGACGAGTAATGAATCCCGAGTAGGTCAGATGGCCGGGGTGGGCCTTGAGGTGTTCGGCAGCCCACTCCGAGCCAGGAGCTTGATCCGTACTGTCCTCACTGAAATCCCCGCACTGTTTGCACTCCATGGCATAGAACGTGGGATCCGCGCCCTCGGCCACGTCCGGTATCAGCGTGTGCTCACGGAACCGGTACGTTGCCCGAGTCATGCATCCCTCCCGCGGGTGAGTTCCTGGTGGAGCTTGATTTGTTCGCTCACCGCAAGACGCAGTGCGTTCCAGGACTGGGCGGACACTGTTCGGTCCAGGTGCCACGCGGGATGGCTGGTCTGTTCGGCCAAGGGCGCCCCGTCGTTGAACCCGGACAGCTCCCTGACTGCTTCCACGTCGTACGGGGCCGTCGCGTACCAGTAGCTCTCAGACGTACTGTCAGCGGCCGACTGGAACCACTTCCACCCCTTGGGAAGCGTTCGGGCCGTCACGCCCTGGCCTCCGACTCCGGGCACTTGCCGTAATGCACGTACGGGCGACCGGACGGCTCGCCGCGCGGCTTCACCCGCTGAACGACTTCCAAGCTCCCGAACGGCTGGTGACACCTACGGCACTTCTCGCCCCTGGGCGCGTAGGTCTTGTACTCGTCCTGCTGAGCGTCGGTACCTGTGTCCGACTGCTGGTGTCGCTCGGGCTGTTGGGATGTAGCTTTGGGCATGTCGTCAACCCTCTGTCGGTTGGTGGCCACGCCCCCGGACGTTCGCGCGTCGCGGGGGTCCTTGCGACGGTCAGTCAACAGCCGTTGTGGCATCCGAAACAGGTGAAAGAGCGGGGAACGTCCTCGCCTGGCACAGGTGATTTTTACCTTTGCTCGTGTCTTTGACGTCGCTCAGAGCTACCGTAAGGGCATGCCACAGCCGAACCGGAAGCTCGCAGCCCGGATGGAAGAACTCCGGCTCAAGCAGGGAGAATTAGCACGTCTGGTCAATGCTGAGATCGGCGTTCTGACCGGGAAGCCGGGCAACCTCATCGACTCAGATGTGCGCCGATGGCTACGCGGCGAGACTAAATGGCCGCAGGACCGCATCAGGATCTCTCTGGAGAGGGTTCTCTCCGCCAGCGCCGTAGATCTAGGGTTCGTGCCGCGCAAGAAGCGCACTGCACCCTCGAAGGAAGATCCCATGCGTCGGCGCACACTCCTCAACGCTGTGGGTGGGGCAGCCCTGGCCGTGGGAATCTCGGATGTCGGCACCCTCGGGCGACTCGGCATCAGTGATGTTCGGCGCTTCCATCAGGACTACGTGGGAATTCTTCGGGATGACGACGCAGGACGGGGCTCGAAGAGGGTGGAGAACCTCGCGGTCGAATTGGCTTCTCGAATCCAATCCGCTCTGGCGCAGTCCACGGCCTCAGCTCGTGTACAGGACATGCTTCATCGGCTTGCCGCAGAGGTCATCAGCTCTGCGGCATTTGCTTCGCTCGACGCCAGGGCGCCGCATCGGGCACGCGTACATCTCGACAGGGCCCTGACCTTCGCTGGCCTGTCTCGGGACAGTGAGGCAACGTTTCATGTCTGGAACCACATGTTCCTGACGTCCAGCATGCGGGAGAACCACCCTGAAGCCGTGGCCGGTGCAGAGGTGATGAAGCGCTCGTCCATCGCACGGCGAGATCCGCTGTACGCCTCTCTCGGGCACCTACGCAACGCCAACGGACTAGCCCGCCTGCCAGCGCGGCGGTCCGATGCTCTGCGAGCCCTCAACGATGCCGAACGCGCCTTTGCGCGGGCCTCCGACCAAGAGCGCCCCGAGTGGATCAAGTTCTACGACAGCAGTGAGTTTGATGCCCTGTCCGCGTTCGTATGGGTAGCGCTCGGGGAGCACGCGAGGGCTGAATACTGCCTGCACCGCACTCTTACGTCTATTCCGGAGGAAAAGATCCGCAATCGGGCCTTATATACCGCGCACTTGTCCCTCGCTCAGGCCAGGCAAGGTGATTTGGAACTAGCCAGCGCGACCGGCCGACAGGCGTATGTGACGCTTCCTCCGGCGTCCGGGTCAGGGCGCACGACCAATACTTTGGCTGCCACACGCAAGGTGCTCGTAGCCTCAGGTTCGAACGCTTCCGAAGTTGTCGAATGGATTGAGGAGTCTGCCGAATGGACCTGAAGCGCTACACGCACGCAGACGCACGGGACGTACGCTCTCTGCTTTTGGACATCCATGACGAGGCGTATGCCGATACCCCGGACGAATTCCACTCACGTGAGCGCTTCTCCTACTACGTCGACCGTTGGTCTTCACGAGAAGACTGGCTATGTATTTCGGGCTGGGAGGAGGGTGGCCCGGTTGGCTACGCGTACGGCTCTATGTTCAAGCCGGGCGGCTGGTGGAAAGGGCACCCGCGCCCCTGGGATATTAGAGGCTCCGTCTTCGCGCTGTCGGAACTTATGGTCGTTCCGAAATGGCGTGGTACTGGGCGTGCACAGAAAATTCACGACGCGCTACTCAAAGAAGCCACGGCCGATATGGTTTCACTCACGGTAGAAACTGAACGCCCCAGAGTCCAGGCTATGTATGAGCGTTGGAATTACATCAAAATAGGCGAGGCAAAACCCGCTGGCGACTCCCCGCTGTACGCGGTCATGGTTAGGAATTTGTAAACGGATACCGGCACTGGGATGCCGTAAATGGAGAAAGCCCCGACCGCACAGGTCGGGGCAGTTTTTTGATTGATTATAGCAGTGCGAGGAATGGATTCGAGTCTCCGAGCACTTCCGGGCGCTTCCGTTCCGGGCGGTAGGCGTCCAGGCGGACAACGGGCGCGCGGTTCTCCTCACGCTCTGCGCTGGCCGGCTGCACCTTCGGAGCCCCCTTCGGCTGCTCTGGGTGAATGGGAGTGTCACCGCGGATTGTGAAGACGGTGGCCGGTCGGCCCGTCTTGCCCGAACGTTCAACAGTCACCACAACTTGGGGAAGTGCTCGGACCTCACTAGCCGTTGCCCCCACATACGGGAGCACCTGAGAGGACGTAGCCCGGCCGCCGTGCATCTCGATCCTGGCCCGGACCTTGTCGGCGAGGCTGAGCGGCTGCCGCTTCACCTTCGGAGATGTGGCCCCCTTGGTGATCCTTACAGCGTCCTGGACCGAGCGGCGAACCAGTGTGAAGGCAGCGGACAACATCTCTTCGGTGACAGTCTCCGAGCACTCGGACGCTGCCAGGCAGGCAGCAACCCGGAGTGTCTGTTCTGCCGTTCGCTCGATGAACACGGCCTGGCCCTCAGGCAGGGTCTCACCCAGGATGCGGGCGTAGCGGCGCACGATCCGCCATAGCGGCCGGGCATCCTCCCCGAGCGTGATCACACGCGGCCGGGCCGTGGCCCAGCCGTAAGCGTCCGCCAGGTCCTGCCCGTCCACCTCGGGCAGGCTCACCCGGTCGTCGTCCAGCATGGGCACTGACCCGAGCAGGAAGGGCAGGATGCGGTTGTAAGAGCCGCCCGCAGCTTCGGACTCGCCTACGTACTTCGCCCAGTCAGAGGGGGTGACATGGCAGTGCAGAACCATGGCAGGGTCGCGAACTTCCTGCGCCTCATCTTTCGTCGTGTTCCGCAGTGTTGCTCCGTCCCATGCGGTCCGCAGTTTGGTCGTGAACGACGCATCACGCTTCACCCTGCGGAGCACTTCCGACCACTCTTCCTCACATACGAACGCCCTTACGTCTCGCCCGTGTTCGGTCTCGGCAGTCGCTTCCTGCTGATCCCACAAATGGTTGACCATGCTCGCCCCGGACGTGATCCCGGACGTGGTGTGAGTCGCTACGAAACGGCCCAGCGCCTTGTCCAGGGCGTGATGCGCGGCCCGGAGCGCGGTTCCCTTGCCCCTGCCTGTTCCGGCCACCAGTGCCGACCAGAGAAGCACCGGACGGGCGTTGCCACGGGAAGACACCTTGACGGAGCCGCCGATAGCGGCCGACCACATCGAGAGGGCGGCCACATACACCCCCAAGGAATCCGCTTCCAGGAACGGGGCGATCCTGCGGACCGCGCGACCGATGGGACCGTACAGAACGGGGGCGCTCATGCTGCCTTCATTTCTTGGGAGTTGGTTCGGTTGCGGAGGGGGACGACGGGGCGCCACCGGCCCCCGTCCTTGGTCTGAAAGTTCGATTCCTTGGCTGACCTCCGGAGCAGGGGAAGCGTGTTTCCCCCGTCCGCCGGAACGATCACAGAGGTACAGCGGGACACCTTGTCCATAGGGACATGACGGCGAACAGCGGCCACCGACAGCGGGTCATTGCTCACGATGCCGGTACGGCACTTGCCCTTGGGCGTGGTCCAGGTGACCCAGGAACCGGGCGTGCATTCGCCCTTGGAAGGCTTGCTCCCCGCCCCGTATCCCGTGGCACTCTTCCAGGCGCTCAGGTCGGTGGGCCGGGGGTGACGGCCGCAGTCAGCGGCCGTCACAGTGGGTGCGGCACTCAGGCCGCGACCGCTTTTCCCTCTGCGGTTCCCCTGTGCGTCAGTTCGTAGGCGTGGCGCACGTGCATCGGGATTCGGCCCTTGGTAGGTAGGGCGTAGCCGTTCTCTCGTGCCCACGCTCGTACGGCACGGTTACGCTCTCGCTCGCTCATCTCGGCGCGGTCGACCTTGGCAGGCTCCGGAAGCGGGTCACCACCGGCCAACTCACCTGCCTGAATGGCCGACTTGAAACGTCCCGGTTCCCTCACGTCCATCACAGGGATGCCACGCTCGGAAGCGTCGCGCAGCTTGGTGGCGTTCCGGTCGCCATCCTCACCAAGGATCAGCAGGACCGTACTGTCGTCGGCACGGCCGACCACTTCATAGCCCATGCGCCTGACAGCCTCTCTGGCGTCTTCCCAGTCGTATCCGGGAATCTCTCCAGCCAGCATCACGGACGGGACCGGCTCCGAGACAGACTCAGCGACCGGCACAGGCTGAGGCTCAGTCGACGTGTTCTCATTCTCGGAGGGAGCGCCCAACGCGTCGCACAGGTAGCGGTTGAACGAGACGTCATGCTCCGAGCACAGGTGCCACGTGTCCTTTCCCAGTGTCAGCGCCGAAGTGGCCTCCACTTCAGAACCGTCACGCGCAATATGGGCATCACAAAACGTGTACTCAACCGGGACAAGCACCGTCTTACGCATAACGCTGCATTCCTTTGATAGAGCGGAAGTTATGGCGAGTATCCGAAGCGCTGCTATGACGGACTCCCCGCTTGACTTCTATTCTTCCGCACGCCTATCACGGAACGGTAACTAGCGAATTAATGAAGCATTACTCAAATGGGCAAGATGATGGGGGTAATATGTTATTTCTAAAAGAAAGGACCCACCGGGGGTGCCTTTCTCTGGTCGCGTTTGCCAATCAAATCCCCAAAGCCTCGGAACGGCACACATAGCACTTCTTCGGCTGATGCTTCAATTCTTCGTCCCAGGGCTGTACTTGTCCCGTCAGTTGCCACCCAATATGGGTGGCGAACTCCTGCGTGCATTCCGAGCACTGCGGCTCAGACCAGGGGCACTCATAGCCAGCCCGGTGTATTCCGTTGTGGGCTCCTGCCGCACCTGCCTTGGCCGCTCGTCTACTCACTCGTCCCCCTCAAATGCCCACCCCAGCCGCTTCATTCCGTCAGCGGTCAGGCCGAGGGCGGTAGCGAGTTGCCTGTATTCCGTCAGATGGTCACGGGTAGCTGTGCCACCAAGGATCTTGCCGTAATAGGTCAGCATCACAGCCACAGTCGGGACGTAGGACTCGTCCCACCTTGCAGCTTGAGGACTGTTCCACCATTGCTGCCATTGCTCGTGTTCTGCATACGACCATTCCCGCACTGAGGGAAGATCAGGAATAGGGAGGCCGTGATCATTCGGCAGTACATCCAGTCCCTTATGTCGGGAGTGTGGTGAGTTCGGGTTACGCATTTTGGGCATGGGTCCTCCGGATTTGATGACGGAGAACGGGCTCCCGCTTACGGGCGGGAGCCCGAACTAATCAAGGATTAGGCAGTAGGCCACGTGACAGCGGCCTTGACGATTCCCTTGGTCGGCTTGGACTCATCAAAGGTGCTGTCGGACTTCTTGGTATCCATCTCCGGGTATCGCACGATCTTGCCGCCGTAGAGATGAAGAGTATCTATGTAATCGGCACGGTGAGACTGGCTCTGGCCAGACCTAAAGCCCGTGAACTGGCTGGCATACGTACTGAATTCCGCGTTTCCTGCCACGATGTCCACCCCCTTGGGCATGGCCGTGGTGGACAAGACTGTGAATCCAGCAAGGCGAGCAACGACACCGTTAGCAGTTACGCCACCCTCTCCGTAAGCCGCAGCATTAGCGATCGCCGGGTGCTCTACGAGATACCGCTTAACCTTGGGTGAGACGACCACGTAGCGGCCTGCTGGGATGTCGCTGGAGTCCAGGGCCAACATCATGTCAAGGATGGCGCCGTAAAGGCTCTGAGCAATGTTCCCAGCCTCCGTCACGAAGTTCGGCAGGGCCGTGGCCCCACTGGCAATGATGTTGCCCATGAAGGTGTCTGCCTCGCGAGCCAGGGCCCGGATCATCTGCTGATTGATCGGCGAGTCAAGACCCCCAGCAAGCTGAACCCGTTCCACATCCTCTACCAACACCTGTAGATATTTCGCCTCGGTAATAGTCAGCTTCTGATCGACGGTTTCCGGCCGCTGCGCCGTCATCCCGTCAGCAATCGTGTAATCGCCCACAGTAGGCCGAAGAAGACTGTTGATGTGGACGACGTCGCCCTTCTGTCGAATCGTGCCCTCATACTTGTTGTTGCTCACGAGCGGGGAAGCCCAGACAAGAAGCGGATCGTAGGCAACAATTAGCTCCGAGTCCCAAATTTCCGGAATGAAGGTGATAGTGCCAGGCTGCTGATATGCAAGACTCATAGATGTACTCCTATTTATCGCTTACGAACATCGAGAGAAACTGGGTGGCGCTCTGGAATCCAACTGGCGCCGCGGTTGTGTCCTGCGCCTACAATTTGGGGGAACTTCGGCTCGTTGGGCTTGAAAGGCGCCAGGGCCTCGTCCATGGCCTTGGCTGACGGATTCCCGTCTTCACCAAGCAGCTTGGAAGCGTCCAGGTAATCGGTGAATCCATCCGGGAGATTGATCCCGGCCTGGGCTGCGTGAGCCTTAAGCTCGGCCTGGGCCAGCTTCCCCGCATAATCCCGCTCAACCTCAGCTCGAACGGAATCGAAAGAGTCGGTGAGCATGGTCTCTGGAATCGGTTCTTGTCGCTCATGACGTACCTCCTAAGTTAGAAAGAATGAGAACTAGTGGAACTGGAAGTAAACAAAGAGAAGGGCCGTTCAAGGCGGCCCTATAACTCACAACAGGACAACGTATGAGAAGACAGGTCCCCTACCCCCAAACAATTAAATTCAGAGGTAAAGAACCACTCTCCGGTTGTTCCGCTGTGTCTCACAGGCAGGTATCCGCAGAGCCGCATTCGAGCACATCGGCTCAGGACTTCGAACAGGCCCGGACTCTCGTCCGCGTCGGCAGCTCATCGCCCAGTGAGTGCCAACTCAAGAGGAAACCTCCTCTCACTCCTATGAATAATCGGACAGGCCCCATGTTGGCCCTATCCGCTGCTCTCACTCACCCATAACGAAAGACTCCATATGCTCTACCCGACCCCTGGTACACAACGGCACTCCCGGCCACAGCACCTCATTCCACGGGCGCGCAGAGCCGATGACGGCCAGCTTCTCCCTTGCTGTGTGTCCGAGGTAGTCACCCGTCTTAGCCGCCCTGCTGTCTTGGAACCAGCTTTCAACCGTCTTTCGGTCCTCATCGGTCGAGTACCTGACGATGCTGTCCACCTCGGCCAGGGCATCAGCTCGCCATTCATCCCAGAGGTAAACCTGGCCCGACGCTTTCATCTCTGAGCTACCAATGCTTCGCCACCAAGGGTGTTCGAGGGAGTCTCGGAGGGTGGCTTCTTCCGCCACTGTCAGGTTCTCCGCCCTATCGGCTGGGCGGATGTTCCACGTCTCGTATTGGATTCCCTGTCGCTCTTGATGGCGACGGATTGCGCGGTTCTGATTCTGACGCTTCGCCCCGCAGCGCGGGTGACCTGGGTTGGTCACTGGGTTGGGGCCACGCTTCCCCTTCGGGCGGTGATAAGTCCACTCCTCTTTGCACCACGCGCAAACGAGCGTTACTGGCGTCGCTACCGCTGCCATGCCTCTCCTAGAGGTTAAAATAAAAGCCCCCGAGTTGCCTCGGGGGCTCGATAGGTGCGTCAAACGAATCAATCAATCGTGCGGTCAAGCCACTTTTCCAAGTCGGCTGGTCGGCACCGAAGAGCTTGGCCAACTCGACGGAACGGGATCTGCTCGGCCTTCCAGTTCCCGTACACCCAGGAACGGGGCTTGTGCAGGTAGTCGGCGACATCGTCAACGGTCATCAGCTTGTGCTGCATAGTCCTCCGAGAAACAAGAAAGCCCCCGATGTCCCTCGGGGGCTCAATAGGTGTGAGGCGTTAAGGAGTTCAGCCGGGGTGGCTACCTGCTTCAGCTACTTCCTCAAGTACAGCTTTGGCCTTGTCTGTCATTTCTCCTCCCGCCTTACCGGCAACTGTGGTCAGGAAGCCGTCTCTTCTGGCCCGCTTCAGGTGATCCTTCACCGTCTCGGGTCGGCGGCCGATGAGCCGGGACAGCCATGGAACAGGCGCAGGTGCCCCGAAATCCGCCATGGCGGTGTAGGCGGCCACAAGAAAGGTCAAGTACCGCTCTGATACACCTTCGTGCTCCAGTACGGTCCCTGCCGCCTCTCCCATCTCACTCAGCTTTCCTGTCACTTCCTCCAACGTCCGCTGAGCTTCGGGAGCCTGTTTGGCCAGTTCCAGCGCCGCGGCCGTGTCGAGCCTTCGGAGGACAGTGGTCGAGATACCCCGTGCCACCTCACGGGCGGGGGCATCTTCGGTGGCCTCGATGGTGATCCGCTGCGGCCCGCCGTTGATCGGCCCCACGGGCCACCACATGCGAACCACCCAGGCGCCTTGCTGCTGGGTGATCTCGAACCCGCTGTCATCCGCTTCCATATTCCTCAAGCTAGCACACCCAGGGGGTTCCACCCTGTGTTGACATTCAGGGGTGGATGGTGGGCAAACTTGAAGCGCCGGGGGGTGACCGGCGCGGCGGCGGGGCAGGCCCGTACGTCGGCAGCAACAGGAGGGGGCCGCTTCAGTGGCAAGGGCATGGGTCGCGCGGTCGAAGGACGACCCGAAGAAGTGGACGTCGTTCTGGTACGACCCGGACGGCAAGCAACGCCAGAAGACGTTCGAGACCAAGAAGCGGGCTGACGACCAGCGCAAGCGCAAGGAGCAGGAACTCGACGCCGGGACCTACCTGGACGACCGCTTGGGCAAGCAGGCCGTGACGGCAGTGTGGGAGCAGTGGACGAATCAAAGGAAGTTGGAGAACAGCACCAAGAAGCAGTACCGGTCGATCCGCAACACGACCATTGAGCCGTTCTTCAAGGCCCGCTCCATCGTGTCTCTGAAGGTCGCTGACGTTGAGCAGTGGCTCTTGTGGATGGAGCGGGAGCGGAAGCTCTCCGCCCGCACACGGCGTCAGCGGTTCTCGTTCTTCTCCGGGATGATGGACTGGGCTGTCGTCAACGAGATCATCGGCCGGAACCCGTGCAAGAAGGTCAAGGGCGCGGGTAGCCGCGCCAAGGAGATCCGGGAGCAGAAGAGCACCGCAAGGCGGCTCACGACGCGGGAAGTTGTGGCGATGCTGGATGCCGCTCCTCCGCGATACCGCGCGATGCTGTGGCTCATGGCCGGGTGCGGCCTGAGGCTCGGTGAGGCCATGGCGGTCTCCCGCGATCAGATCGACTTCAAGGCCGAGATGCTTCGCATCGACTTCCAGATTGCGGAGGACGGAGACACCGAGTCAGGGAAGAACAGCGCGATCCAGCGTCGGCACATCAAGGCTCGTGACGAAGGTGAACCAGGGCGTTCTGTCCCCCTCCCACCGAACGTCGCCTTCGAGCTACGGCGGCACATCAAGAACCACGGCGTATGGGGGCCCGAACGGCTTCTCTTCCCCAACGTGACGCGGACTGGCTATCTCTACGCGTCGTACTTCTACCCGAAGATCTGGATGGAGGCTCTGGGCAAGGGACAGGTCGAGTACTGCAAGGCGCACTCACTCCGGCACTACTACGGGTCGCGGCTGCTGTACGCGGGAGTCCCTGAGAACGACGTGGCCGACTGGATGGGCCACAGCAGTACGGACGTTCTGAGGGAGCACTACCACTACATCTTTGAAGGGGCCGAGCAGCGCGGCCGGGCCGCCATCGCAACGATGTTGACGCCGGGCGCCGACGACCCGACGGAGGCATCAGAGGTCGCCTGATCCGCGTACGACAACAGCCCCCGGCACAATGCCGGGGGCTGTGCTGTTTTTGCAGGTCAACGGAGGTTCTCCGCCTGGGATCTGCCCAGGATTCCCCCAGCATGACGCCCATGAACGGGGTTGATCGGGCCGCAACGGGCAGAAAGCCAAGACTGTCCCTCTGGACCCTCAAAACTGCCGCTGACCTGCAAAGACCCAGCTAGGGGAGGTTCCTGGCCATGACGATCCGCTGGACTTGATTCGTACCCTCATAAATCTGCGTGATCTTCGCGTCGCGCATCATGCGCTCCACCGGGTAGTCACGGGTGTAGCCGTATCCGCCGAGGAGCTGGACCGCGTCCGTGGTGACCTCCATCGCCACGTCCGAGGCGAAGCACTTCGCGGCGGCGCCCTGGAAGGTCAGGTCGGCGTCGCCGCGCTCCGACTTGGCCGCCGCGGCGTACGTGAGCTGGCGGGCGGCCTCGATCTTCATCGCCATGTCGGCGAGCATGAACTGGATGCCCTGGAAGTCGGCGATCGGCTTGCCGAACTGCTTGCGCTCCTTGACGTAGCCCTTGGCGTAGTCGAAGGCGCCCTGGGCGACACCGAGGGCCTGGGCCGCGATGGTGATGCGGGTGTGGTCCAGGGTCTTCATCGCCGTGGCGAAGCCCGTGCCCTCCTCGCCGATCATGCGGTCGGCCGGGATGCGCACGTTGTCGAAGTAGACCTCACGGGTCGGCGAGCCCTTGATGCCGAGCTTCTTCTCCGGGGCGCCGAAGGAGACGCCCGGGTCCGACTTCTCGACGACGAAGGCCGATATGCCCTTGGAGCGCTTGGTGGGGTCGGTCACCGCCATGACCGTGTAGTACTCGGAGACGCCCGCGTTGGTGATCCAGCGCTTGACGCCGTTGAGGATCCAGTGGTCGCCGTCGCGGACCGCCTTGGTCTTCATACCGGCCGCGTCGGAACCCGCGTCCGGCTCGGACAGGCAGTACGAGAACATCGCGTCGCCCTTGGCCAGCGGGCCCAGGTACTTCTTCTTCAGCTCCTCGGAGCCGGAGAGGATCACCGGCAGGGAGCCCAGCTTGTTCACGGCCGGGATCAGGGAGGAGGACACGCAGGCGCGGGCCACCTCCTCGATCACGATGACCGTGGCGAGCGCGTCGGCGCCCGCGCCGCCGTACTCCTCGGGCACGTGCACCGCGTGCAGGTCGTTCGCGACGAGGGCGTCCAGCGCCTCCTGCGGGAAGCGGGCCTCCTCGTCCACCGCGGTGGCGTGCGGCGCGATCTTCGCCTCGGCCAGCGAGCGGATGGCGTCGCGGAGCATGTCGTGCTCCTCGGACGGGCGGTACAGGTCGAAGTCAGCCGATCCGGCCAAGGTCTCTCACGCTCCAGGGACGCTCTGACGAACTGAGTGATGGCGCTAATTACCGTTAAGTAACCCAAATCTTAGGGGCCTGCCCACGTCAGTGATACGTGAGCTTGGCGACAGCGGGAAGCGTGCCCCGTCAGCGGCCCGACTATGCTCGGGCCCGCACTGACGACGGACTCTTCTCTGGAGCACGCATGGCCCTCAAGATCACCGTGATCGGTACTGGTTACCTCGGCGCCACACACGCCGCGGCCATGGCCGAGCTGGGATTCGAGGTGCTGGCGCTCGATGTGGTCCCGGAGAAGATCGAGCGGCTCCGGCGGGGCGAGGCCCCGATGTACGAGCCCGGCCTCGAGGAGTTGCTGCGCAAGCATGTCGCGGGCCTCGAAGGGGCCACCGGGCGGCTGCGGTTCACCCTGGACTGGGCCGAGCTGGCCGACTTCGGCGATGTCCACTTCGTCTGCGTGAACACCCCGCAGAAGCACGGCGAGTACGCCTGCGACATGTCGTACGTCAACGCCGCGATCGCCTCGCTCGCGCCGCATCTGAAGGCCTCGGCGCTCGTCGTCGGCAAGTCGACCGTGCCCGTGGGCTCCGCGGACCGCCTCGCCGCCTACCTCGCCGAGCACGCGCCCGCGGGCGCCGACGCCGAGCTGGCCTGGAACCCCGAGTTCCTGCGCGAGGGCTTCGCCGTGCAGGACACGCTGCACCCCGACCGCGTCGTCGTCGGGGTGCGCAGCGAGCGCGCCGAGAAGCTGCTGCGCGAGGTGTACGCCACCCCGCTCGCCGAGGGCTCGCCCTTCGTCATCACCGACTTCCCGACCGCCGAGCTGGTGAAGACCTCCGCCAACTCCTTCCTCGCCACGAAGATCTCCTTCATCAACGCGATGGCGGAGGTCTGCGAGGCCGCCGGCGGTGACGTGGCCAAGCTGGCGGAGGCGATAGGGCACGACGACCGGATCGGCAGCAAGTTCCTGCGCGCCGGGATCGGCTTCGGCGGCGGCTGTCTGCCGAAGGACATCCGCGCCTTCATGGCGCGCGCGGGCGAGCTGGGCGCCGACCAGGCGCTGACGTTTCTGCGCGAGATCGACTCCATCAACATGCGCCGCCGTGGCCAGATGGTGGAGATGGCGCGCGAGGCGCTCGGCGGCGGCTCGTTCCTCGGCAAGCGCGTCGCGGTCCTCGGCGCGACGTTCAAGCCCGACTCGGACGACGTACGCGACTCGCCCGCGCTGAACGTCGCCGGGCAGATCCACCTCCAGGGCGGCCAGGTCACGGTCTACGACCCCAAGGGCATGGACAACGCCCGCAAGGTGTTCCCGACGCTCGGGTACGCCGCGACGGCCCTGGACGCCGTGCGCGGCGCCGATGTGGTGCTGCACCTCACGGAGTGGCGCGCGTTCCGCGAGCTGGACCCGGCGGAGCTGGGCGAGGTGGCCGCCACCCGCGTGATCCTCGACGGCCGCAACGCGCTCGACGCCGAGCTGTGGCGCGGCGCGGGGTGGACGTACCGGGCGATGGGCCGCCCGACCGCGTAAGCGGACGCGAGCAGAGGGCGCCGGTCCGGCTGAGAGGACCGGCGCCCCCCGCACTCTTGAACGGCGCCCGACTCCCCGCCGTCCACGGCTACTTGGCCCGGTAGCGCCGCATCTTCGCCCGCGCCCCGCACGTCGACATCGAGCACCAGCGGCCCCTCCCGGCCGGGCTGCGGTCGTAGTACACCCAGTGGCACTCAGGCAGTTCACAGGCCTTCAGACGCTGCCAGGTGCCCTCGGTGAGCGCCTGGGCGACGGCGGCGGCGACACGCGAGAGCAGGGGCCCCTCGTCGACGGGCGCGAGCCGCGCCGAGCCGTCCCGTTCGTCGACGGCCACATACAGCGGCGCCCGCGCCAGCAGGGCGCCGAGGGGCGTCACCTCGTGATGCGGGGGATGGCCCGCGTGGGCCAGGCAGGCGGCCCGCAGGGACTCGCGCAGGGCCCGTACGTCCGCCAGGTCCTCTTCCGTGACGCCGAACTCGGCGCGCCCCTCGGCGGTGTCCAGGCGGTCCGCTCCCGAGAGCAGGTCGACGGTGTTGACCAGGGTCTCCACCAGGGCGAGACCACCGGGCGCGGCGGCTCTGTCACTCATCTCTGCGACCTCATGCGCGTGACGCTACCTCTCGGAATTCCCCGTACTTCCCGGACCTCCCGGAATCCCCCTTGCGACGTTACCCCTCATGCGCCAGCATGGGGTAACCGTTACCAGTTGCCCAGTTCTATGGGTAACGCGGGTGGCGCCGTATCGGATTCGACTCAGATGGAGACACGGCATGGCTCTCGCCGCACTGGGCATCGTCGCCCTGGACTGTCCCGATCCCCGCGCACTCGCCGGGTTCTACGCCGAGATCCTCGGCGGCACGGTGGAGGGCGAGGGTGAGTGGCTCGAGCTGACGGTGGACGGCCGCCGCACGCTGGCGTTCCAGGCCGCGCCCGGCCACGTACCGCCGACCTGGCCGTCCTCCGACGGCTCGCAGCAGTTGCATCTGGACCTGGCCGTCGACGACCTGGACGCGGCCGAGCGGGGCATCCTCGCGCTCGGCGCCCGCCCGTTGGACACGGAGGACCGCTCGCGCTCCTGGCGGGTGTACGCGGACCCGGCGGGCCATCCGTTCTGCCTCTGCGCCTGCTGAGGCACGAGGGACCGACGCGACAGGGCCCCGCCGGACGCGATCGCTCGGCGGGGCCCTGCGCGGTGTACGGGCGCCGGGGTCAGTTCCCCGACACCGTCACCTTCTCGTCCTTCTTCAACTCGTCCACGAGCGTCTTGACCTTGGCCTTGTCCCACACCAGATTGCCGCCGGTCGAGCCCGAGATGGGCATGTTCATCGAGGTCCCGTCACCGCCGGTGACGCCCTTCATCGACCAGAACATGTCGGCCAGGTCCCACAGGCTCATGTCCTTGTCGACGATCAGCGAGTCCAGGCCCGCGCCCATCGTCGGGTAGAGCCGGAAGGGGTTGAGGACGGTCGACGGGGTGGCGACCTCGTGGGCCAGCGCCGACAGGAACTTCTGCTGGTTCTTGGTGCGTTGCAGGTCGCTCGCCGCGAAGGCGTGCCGGGTACGGACGAAGGCGAGGGCCTGCTCGCCGTTCAGCGTCTGCTTGCCCGCCTCGAAGTCGGCGCCCGACCACTTGTCCTTGAAGCCCTTGTCGATGGTCATCTCGACGCCACCGACCGCGTCAACGATGTTCGCGAAGCCGCCGAAGCCGATCTCCGCGTAGTGGTCGATCCGCAGCCCGGTGTTGAACTCGACGGTGCGGACCAGGAGTTCGGGGCCGTCCGTCGCGTACGCCGCGTTCAGCTTCGTATGGCGGCCGGTGCCCTGGTAGAGCTTGCCCGACGAGGAGCCCTTGAACGACGGTATCTCCACGTCCGAGTCACGCGGCAGGGATATCAGCGTCGAGCCGTTGTCACCGGTGTGCAGGATCATCATGGTGTCCGTGCGCTTGCCCTCGGCGGACCCGGTGTGCAGCTTCTTCTTGTCCTCGCTCGACATGCCGTCACGGCTGTCGGAGCCGACGATCAGGTAGTTGGTGCCCTCGCCGCCCTCGGGCCGGTCGATCACCTTCGAGAGGTCCACGTCCCGGTGGAGCTTGGAGTCGGCCCAGAAGTACGTGGCCACCGACGTCACCACGAACACGGTGACGACCGTGATCGCGGTCCACTTGATCCGGCGGCGCCAGTTCGGTGCCGGGCGCGTCCCTCCGGAGCCGCCGGGCGGCGGTCCGCCGTAGACCTGCCCGGTGTTGTAGCCGCTGTCGTAGGAGTCGCGTCCCTGGTCGTCGTTCGGATACCGCTGCTGCTGCGGCACCCCGCCGTACGGCGGCGCCGAACGGGGGCCGCCCGGCCCGCCGGGTGTGCGCCGGACCTGACGCATCGCGCGTGCACCCTCGGGGTGCGCGCTGCCGCTGCCGCGTCCGTATCGGTTACCGCGACTGTCGTCGGACGATCCCTCGGGCCAATCGTTCATGCGCCACAGTGTGCCGGGTCCGACGGTGCACCTTACAAGGGGCCGGGGGAAACCGGTCCAGGGCTGTTGCGAAGCCGGCACAAACGCCTCAGGTCCGACCCCGGCATAAGGTGGAGGGCATGACAGACCACCCCCCCGTCCCAAACCCAGATATTCCGGGCGGCATAGCGCATGACCTCCCCGGGAAGCCCACCTCCGCGTCCCGGACCACGCTCAGCCACATCATGACCGCGAACGAGACGAACCTGCTCGGGACCGTCCACGGTGGCGTGATCATGAAGCTGGTCGACGACGCGGCCGGGGCGGTCGCGGGTCGTCATTCCGGCGGGCCCGCGGTCACGGCGTCGATGGACGAGATGGCGTTCCTCTCCCCGGTCCGCGTGGGTGATCTTGTTCACGTGCACGCCCAGTGCAACTGGACGGGCCGGACGTCCATGGAGATCGGCGTCCGCGTGATGGCGGAGCGCTGGAACGAGTCGACGCCCGCGCAGCAGGTCGGCTCGGCGTACCTGGTGTTCGCCGCGGTCGACGCGGACGGGAAGCCGCGGGCGGTGCCGCAGGTGGTCCCGGAGACCGAGCGGGACAAGCGGCGCTACCAGGAGGCGCAGATCCGCCGCACGCACCGCCTCGCCCGGCGGCGCGCCATCATGGAACTCCGCGAGCAGAGCACGGCCGAGGGCCTCGACGACTGACGCACGACGGTCTCGGCCTCGTCTTCAACGGGGCCGGGGCCGCCGACTCCCGGATGCCGACGAGAGAAGGGAGCCCTTCTCTCGTCGGATCGCCCTCCTCACATCCGGGAGGGCTTCTTCTTGTCGAAGAGCCAGGTGTCGAAGAGCGCGGTCAAGTCCTTCCCGGACTTGTCCTCGCACAGGGCGATGAACTGCCGGGTGTCGGCATTGCCGTGCCGGTGCTGCCGGGTCCAGGTACGAAGGATGTCGAAGAAGGTCTCGTCGCCGACGGCCCTGCGCACCTTGTGCACGACCATGGCACCGCGTCCGTAGACGGGCGGGTCGAAGACACGTCCTCCGCTGGGCGGATCCGCTGGCGGGAACGCCCAGATGCCCTCGCTCTCGGCGTCCGTGCCGTCGTAGAAGTCCCCGAATATCTCCGTGGCGCTCCTGTTGCCGCGCTCCTCCTCCCAGAGCCACTCCGCGTAGGTGGCCAGACCCTCGCTGAGCCATATGTCCTTCCACCTGCGCGGGGTGACGGAGTTGCCGAACCACTGGTGTGCCAGTTCGTGCACGAGCAGCTTCTCTTCGGGCGCCTGGCCGAAGAACGCCTTGGTCTGGGTCTCCAGGGCGTAGTCGAGACCGGGCAGGTGGTCGACGACGGCACCGGTCGAGGAGAAGGGGTAGGGGCCGAAGCGTCTGCCGGCCCAGTCGACGATCTCGGGCACCAGGTCCGCGACATCGGCGGAGCCCTCGGCCTCGTCGGGGTCGATGGCGACGTAGACGGGAACGCCGTCGCTTGTCCGGCTCTTGTGGATATCGAAGTAGCCGACGGAGACGTGTGCGAGGTAGCTGGCCATGGGCTCCTCGGTGCGCCAGTGCCGGGTCACCGTTTCACCCTTGTCCTCCTCCGTGACCAGTTCACCGTTGCTGATCACGTCGTAGGGATCGCCGTCCTCGTCCTTGGGCACGGTGACCGTGATGTCGTACGTGGCCTTGTCCGACGGGTGATGGTTGCCCGGGAACCAGGTCATGGAGCCGGACGGCTGGCCCAGGGCCGTCGAGCCGTCGTCGGTCTCTATCCAGCCCTCCAGGCCTCCGTCGTCCTTGAGCGTGCGCGGTATGCCGTCGTAGGTGACGACTGTCTTGAAGACTTCGCGGTTCCTCACCGTCTTCGCCGGTGTCACGAGCAGCTCGTCCCCCGAGCGAGCGGCTTGGGCCCTGGCTCCCTGCACCGTGGTGGTGCGTACCCGCAGTCCTGATAGGTCGAGGTTGAAGCGGCTCAGGTCCTGGGTGGCGCGCGCTGTGATGACCGCCGTACCCCTCAGGTGGTTGGTCTCGGGCACGTAATCCAGCGTCAGCCCGTAGTGCACCACGTCATAGCCGCCATTGCCGAGCGCTGGGAACAGCCGATCCCCCACTCCGGCCGTGCCGGGCTTTCCGACGACGGCACCGTTTCCCGGTGCGGAGCCGGTGCAGGACGTCGTCGCGGCCAGGAGAAGTGCTGTGGCCGCCCAGCCGGACAGACCGCCCGGGACCGCCGACCGAGGCCGACTGCCCTTCGCCATATGCCGTTTCATCTCGTGTCTCCCATCGATCGCAGGACGCGAGACGTCAGAAAGCCGGCATCGTCCATTGGTTGCTTCAAGATGGGCAGAAGTTCTGTACGCGCCTTGCGGCTGGCACAGCGACGTCATGAGCGCGATGTGTCATCCCGTGGTGATCCGGACGGCACGTGCCCCCAAGCGTCACGCGCCCGCAGTACGACCGTAAGCGGCCTGCTGCGGGCGTCCCCCTACGAGCACGCCACCTGGTCCCCGGTCAGTACCGGTTGCTGCTCCTGCGGCTGGGCCGGGTGGACCGGGCGTACCGTCGGGGTGTCCGTGCCCACGGTCACCTTCAGTGCCGGGCCCTGGCCGGGCGTCGGGCGGAGTTCGCTGCCCGGCAGGGCCGTCGCCAGGGCCGTCGCCGAGCGGTTCCAGCGGGGGTCGTAGACGATCACCGTGTGCCCGACGGCGTGGTTCGGCAGGTCGGCGGGCCGGCCCACGACCCGGAACCCGGTGGCCGCGAGCGCGTCGGACAACCGCTCGCCCGCGTCCTTCGCGTCCGTGCCGTTCTCCACCCGCACCCGGATCTGCCGGGGGTCGACGTCCACGGGCACCGCGGCCGGGCCCTGTTCCCGCGGCCGGGGCGGGGCGAGCGGCTTGTCGTCGCGCAGCGCCCGGAAGAGCGCGCCCGCCTTCGCCTCGTCCCACTTCACCGTGGAGCCGAGGCCCTTGACCTCGTAGTCCACCTGCTGGATCGGTACGGTCGCGAACTCCGACGAGCGCGGGGTGAAGTGCCGCATCGCCCGCCCCAGATCGAGCATGTCGTCCGTCTCGAAGCCCAGGTCGGCGCGGACCGACCCGAGTACGGCCTGCGTCATGTCCCGGAACTTCATCGGGTTCAGCAGCACACCCGAGGAGGTCGCCCGGTCCAGCAGCGCCGCCACGAACGTCTGCTGCCGCCGCATCCGCCCCATGTCCGAGGCCCCGTCGATATGCCGGGACCGTACGTACTGCAACGCCTGTCCACCGCCGAGCAGATGTCTGCCCGCGGGCAGGTCGAGCCCGGTGTAGGCGTCCTTCATTGACTGCGGCGTACAGATCCGTACGCCGCCGAGGACGTCCACGGTCTTCATGAAGCTGACGAAGTCGACCTCCAGATAGTGGTCGATCTTGAGGTGGGTCATCTCCTCGATCGTGCGCACGGTCAGGTTCGGGCCGCCCTCCGCGTACGCCGCGTTCAGCCTGATCGGATGGGGGCCGTGGTGCTGCCCGGTCGTGCGGTCGGTGTGTTCCGGGAGCCGGGTGTAGGAGTCGCGCGGCAGGCTCACGACGGTGGCCCGGTCCCGGTCCGCCGAGAGGTGCACGATCATGATCGTGTCCGTGCAGTTGCAGGGCGTGCCGCCGAGGCGGTACGCGCGCCGCTCCTCCTCCGTGATCCCGTCCCGGCCGTCGGTGCCGACCAGCAGTACGTTCATGCCGTGGCCCGCGGCGGGACGGTTCTTCATGTCCTTGAAGGGGTCGACCCGGGCGATGTCCTGGTCAAGGCCGGTGAGCACCGCGTGCCCGATACCGGCCGCGGCGAGGACCAGCATGGAGAACGACGTGACCGTCCGCGCGGCCCAGCGGGACCTCTTCCGGACGGGCGTCCGGCGGGCGGGGGAGCGGCGGAGCGGCACGGTGCGCACGGGCGGGCGGGTCGGCGTAGGCACGGGGGAGACCTCCGCGAGGCTGGGCGTGGATCCGCGAGCACCGTAGGCCCATACGATCGGTGGCCCTCGGCGGCGCCCGGGTGGCGCGCATCGGTGTCCCCCGTTCGCGGTAACGTGAGTTCTCTATGAACGCCAAGTCCGATGCGCAGCTCCCTGCCGTATCCGTGATCATGCCCGTCCTCGACGAGGAGCGGCATCTGCGCGGAGCGGTCACCGCGATCCTCGCCCAGGAGTACGACGGCGAGATGGAGGTGGTGATCGCCCTCGGCCCCTCCGCGGACCGTACCGACGAGATCGCCGCCGAGCTGGTCCGTGAGGACCCGCGAGTGCACACGGTGCCGAACCCGACCGGCCGCACGCCCGCCGCGCTCAACGCCGCGATCAAGGCCTCCCGCCACCCGATCGTGGTCCGCGTCGACGGCCACGGCATGCTCTCGCCGAACTACATCGCGACCGCCGTACGGCTGCTGGAGGAGACCGGCGCGCAGAACGTCGGCGGCATCATGCACGCCGAGGGCGAGAACGACTGGGAGCACGCGGTCGCCGCCGCGATGACCTCGAAGATCGGTGTCGGCAACGCCGCGTTCCACACGGGCGGCGAGGCCGGTGCGGCGGAGACCGTCTACCTCGGTGTCTTCCGGCGCGAGGCGCTGGAGCAACAGGGCGGCTACAACGAGGAGTTCATCCGCGCCCAGGACTGGGAGCTGAACTTCCGCATCCGCGAGGCGGGCGGGCTCATCTGGTTCTCGCCGGAGCTGATGGTGTCGTACCGGCCGCGGCCCTCGGTCAAGGCCCTGGCCAAGCAGTACAAGGACTACGGCCGTTGGCGGCATGTCGTCGCCCGCTTCCACGAGGGCTCCATCAACCTGCGCTATCTCGCCCCGCCGACCGCGGTCTGCGCGATCGCGGCGGGCGTCGTGGTGGGCGCGGTGCTGACCCCCTGGGGCTTCGTGGTCCCCGGCGGCTATCTCGCGGCGATCGCCCTCGGTTCCGTCCCGGCGGGCAAGGGCCTGCCGCTGAAGGCCCGGCTGCAGATCCCGGTCGCCCTCGCGACCATGCACATGTCCTGGGGCTGGGGCTTCCTGACCAGCCCGAAGTCACTGGCGAAGAAGGTCATCGCGTCGCGACGGCCGGCGGTGGTCCGCTAGAGCCGAGCGCTTCACGACGTACATAGCGCTTCACGGCGTACCTGAAGAGGGCCTGCCACACTGCGTGGCAGGCCCTCTTCGTACAGCGCGTCAGCCGGTCCGGCGGCCGGTTACCACTGGTAGGGCTTGTACACGTCCATGCACTGGCTGGTGTCCGAGCCGTTGATGGCGTCGGAGTTGTCGGGCAGATCTCCGGCCTTCGGCGCGGACTGCTTCGGATAGGCCGCGCCCGTGGGCCAGTCGGAGCCCACGACGACGGTGACGCTCGACACGTCGGTCGACCTCTTCACCGAACTCAGGGGAATGCCCAGCGCGTCGGCGACACTCTGGGCGTCGCCCTCCAGATCCGCGCTCGGGTAGCGCACCACCGTCTGCTCCACGGACGGAGCTGCCGTGGTGTCGGCGGCTGCCCTGCCGAAGCCCTTGCGCACCAGCTCCTGGCTGATCTCGCTCGCCCGGTTGCGGATCGCGGCCTGGGTGGACGTCCGGGTGCCGTTCTGCACCAACACGCCGAGCTGGCCGGTCGAGACCGAGGGGGCCTGGGACTCCTTGTCCCGGCTCTTCTCCTTGCCCGTGGCCGACGCGGTGTCCTTGCTGTCGCCCTTGCCTCCCTTGGTGCCCTTGCCGCCCTTGTCGTCGAAGGCGACGTCGTCGCGGAGCATCTTCCACATCTTCTCGGCGTTGGCTCCGTCCGGCACCACGTGGTTCTTGTCCAGCGGATCCTGGATGTTGGGCATCGTCGTCATGGTGATGCGGTCGGTCGGCACCTCCTTGAGCAGCATGCTCAGGTCGTACAGCTTCTTGACGCTGCCGATCTCCTGGGAGACCTCCAGGGACTTCACGGCGGCCTCGGCGAGGTCCATGAGCCGCCCGCTGTCCGTGAAGATGTTCTGGTCCTTGAGCGTGCGGATCATCGAGTTCAGGTACATGTGCTGGGCCCTGGCCCGCATCAGGTCGCTGCCCCAGGCGTGCCGGGTGCGCAGCCACTGCAGGGCCTGCTCGCCCTTCACCTTGTGCGTGCCCGCCTTCATCTTCAGGCCCGAGCCGCCGGACACGAGGGGCAGCGGACGGTCCCAGACGTTCTGCTTGACGCAGACGTCGACGCCGCCGATGGCGTCCGCCATCTTCACCACGCCCGCGAAGTCGATCGTCATCCAGTGGTCGATATAGACACCGGTGAGGTTCTCCCAGGTGGCGAGGGTGCAGCCGGCGCCACCCCGGGCCAGTGACTCGTTGATGATGGTGTTGGTCGAGGGGTACGTCTTCCCCGTCTCGGGGTCGGTGCACTTGGGTATGTCGGTCCGGGTGTCCCGGGGGATGCTCACCACCGCGGCGCTCTCGCGGTCCGCGGAGATGTGGACGAGCATCTCGACGTCGGCCAGCGGCGGGCTGCCGCGGTTCTCCCGGCTGCCGCCCAGCCGTACGTTCGCGTCGGAGTTACGGCTGTCGGAGCCGAGCAGCAGGATGTTCACGGGCGTCTGGCCGTCCGCGTTCGGCGTCGCCTTCTGGGCCTTGGAGTCCCCGCTGTTGCGTTCGCCCTTGCGGATGTTGCTGTTGAGGTGCTGGTAGTAGAGATATCCGGCACCGGCGGTGCCGAGGGTCAGCACCGCCAGGGTCATCGCGGTCCAGCGCAGCACGCGGCGCCCGCGCCGACGACCCGGGCCGCTCCGCCGCCCGCCCTGGCCCGCTCCCGCGCCCCCGGCCGCCTCGGCGTCCTCGTGCGCGCCGCTGTCGTCCGGGTCGTCGGCCTGCGGCCGTCTGACGGCTGGTCGCCTCTCTGTCCGGCGCACACCGCTCTGCGTCATCTACCTGCCTCCCACCCTGTGCCCGACGAACGGGTTCGTCCTGTGCCTGACGAACGGGTCCGTCCGGCGCTTCGGAGGGCGCGTCCGGCGCCTCGCCTGACAACTCCCGTGTCCTGTTGGACGTTTGAAGCGCCCGGCAGGATGCACTTGGACCGGGCGCTTCTGAATTTGCGTCCTCTCGGACGCGAGGAGGGGCGCTAGCTCACGTGGCGCACTCGACCTTGTCAGCGGTGGCCTTGTTGACCTCCGGCGCCTTGGTCGGCGCCGTCAGCGGCACCCCGGCGCCCTTGAAGTCCTTGCCGAGCGTCAGGATGATCGCGGGCAGCCCCTGGGCGTTCTTCTCGCTCTGGCCCGGCTTCAGCGCCGACGCGGGCAACCCCATGATGTCCGCCAGCTTGCGCGCCTGGTCGGCCTGGTCGGGGGCGTACTCCAGAGTCGTCTTGTCGACGTTGTCCTTCGCGTTGCCGAGCTGGCTGGACTTGAGGACGCCCTCGTTGACCTGGAGCCAGCTCAGCGTCTCCTGGGCGCTGCCGCCGACGGCACCGCCGTTGTAGATGTCGACACGGATGTCGGCAGCGGCCGAGCGGGACCCCTTGAGCCGGGCGGCCTCGGCGCTCTTCTTCTCCTTCTTCTTCTTCGCCACCTCGGTGAAGGAGACATCGCCGTTGATCGCGGCGAAGACCGCCGGGGCCTTGCCCTTGTCGACGATGACGGTCTTGTGCACGGGGCCGTCCGCCGGGTTGTCGAGCACCGGCACCGTCACGAAGGTGATGTTCTTCGGCGGCACCTTCTTCAGCTCCAGGGCCACGTCCTTGAGCGTGGTCCCCTTGCCGATGCCCTTGTCGACCGTGAGCGCCTTGGTGGCGGCCTCCGCCAGGTCCATCAGCTTGACGGGGTTCGTGAGCGTGTCGCTGGAGGTCATCTTGCGGGCCAGCGAGCCGAGGAACTGCTGCTGCGCCTTGATGCGGTCCAGGTCGCCCTGGTTGCCGAAGCTGTGCCGGGTACGGACGAAGGCCAGAGCCTGTTCACCCTCGACGTTGTGCGTTCCCTTCGACAGCTTCAGATGCGAGTCCTTGTCGTCGACGTCCTTGCCCACGCAGACCTCGACCCCGCCGACCGCCGTGGTCAGCGTCTTCACGGCGTTGAAGTCGACCATCATGAAGTGGTCGGGGGCGATACCGGTGATCTCCTTGACCGTGCGCATCGTGCAGCCCGGGTCGCGGCCGTCCTGGCCGAGGCTCGTGTTGAAGCGGACGTTCGGGGTGCCGGAGACGACCTTGGTGCTGCCGTCGTCCTGGATCGTCGGGCAGTCCGGGACGTCGACGATCAGGTCGCGCGGGATGCTCAGCGCGGTCGCGTTCGTACGGTCCTCGGCGACGTGCAGCAGGATGTTGGTGTCGGCGTGGCCGACGCTGCCCTTGTCGCCGTAGCCCTCGTTGCCCTTACCGATGCGTTTGTCCGTACCGATGATCAGGATGTTGAACGCTTCGTCCTTGCTGAAGCTGTCCTTGGCGGCGTCGCCGACGTCCTCCGTCGTGACGTTCCCCTCGAGGTGCTTGAGGTAGAAGTAACCGGCGCCGACGATCGCGACCAGGATGAAGGCCAGACTGCCGCTGGTCCACAGCAGTATCTTCTTGGCCTTGCCCTTCTTCTGCTTCGTACGCCCCCGACGCCGCCCCGGCGCGGGCTGTTCGGGCGCACCACGGCGGCGGCGCGGTCCCGGAACGGTGTCCGGGGCCGGCTGCTCCGGAGCCCTGCGTCGCGGTCCCGGCTGCGTACGGGTGCCTTCCTCGGCGTTCCCGCCGGGCGCCCCCCGGCGCGGCTTCGGCACTCCCGACTGCGGTGCGGAAGGAGGCAGTCGCAGTTCGTATTCACCGGTGTCCGGGTTGCGTACCCACTGGTCTGCGGGGTCGATGTTGTCCGCCCGCCCACGGCCTTGCGCGTCCACGGTTGCCTGAGTCCTCCGTCGGGGCACGCGGCGCCTTCCCCTCGAGGCGCCCGGGTCTCTTTCATGCAGTGCGCGCCCCAGAACGGACATCAAGGGTGTGGCACCGGATCGCTCACACTATCCGCCCAGTTCGGCGTCAAGCGACGGCGGTGACAAACTCCACTCCCCTACAACTGGGCAATCCCCCCTAATTCTCGAAGAGTTCTTAGCTCAGACGTTCCCAGGCTTGGTACGCGCTTTACCCACAGGCGTCCGGGGCGGCCGTTTTCCCGGGGAAAGCGGTCGGGGGCCGGGGCGTCGATCCGCGCACGCCGGGCCGCATGGCAAGGGACTCTGTGTCGCCGTACGACTGCTCACTGTTGCGAACTCCGAACGCCGCGCCCGCTTTCGAAGAAGAGGCGCCCGCTTTCGACGGAGAACCGCTCGGGGCTTCCCGCGTGACCTCCACGGGCTGATCCCTGCGCAGCCGTTCGAAGAGTTCGCGTGCCGCGGGTTCCACCAACTCGTCGCGATCGGCGTTGTACGCGTACGGCCTGCGCGGCACGGTCAGGAACCGCACGCGCCGCGTGGGCAGGTTCCGCAGTTCGTTCAGCAGTCCGTAGAGTCGGCGCAGGTTCGCCAGCCCCGGGTCCGTGGTGAGGGACGAGGTGGCCGCGTCCAGGACCGGATACAGCTTGAGCGGGTTCAGCAGGATGTTGGTGCTGTGCATCTTGCTGACGAGCGCGCCGAGGAAGCGCTGTTGGCGTTCCATCCGTTCGGTGTCGCTGCCGTCGCCGAGGCTCTTGCGGGCCCGGACGTAGCCCAGCGCCTGTTCGCCGTCGAGCGTCACCTTGCCCGCGGGCAGCTTGACCTTGGCGTCCTTGTCGTCGAGCGGCTCCTTCAGACACACCGGGACGCCGTCGAGCGCGTCGACCAGCGTCTTGAAGCCGTTGAAGTCGACGACCACGAAGTGGTCGACGCGGAGGTCCGTCAGCTTCTCGACGGTCCGCACGGAGCAGGCCGAACCCCCGGTCGCGAAGGCGCTGTTGAACATCGCGAACACCGGACGGCTGCGACGGCCGTCGCGCGTCCGGCAGTCCGGCACGTCGACCATGAGGTCGCGGGGCAGGGAGACGGCGGTGGCGCCGCGCCGGTCGGCCGCCAGATGCAGCAGGATCGTGGTGTCGGACCGCTCGGTCCCGGAGTCCTTGCCGTACCGGTCGCCGCCGCCCGCGCGCGAGTCGGACCCGATGAGCAGGACGGTCCGCGCGCCGGGTACGAGCGCCCGCGGCCGTTCCCTCTCGTGCCGGGCGAGTTCGGCGGCGGCGCCGTCGTCCGCGGTGATGTTCGCGTCCAGCTTCCGGTACGCGACCCATCCGGCCCCGGCGCCCCCGGCCAGGAGCAGGACGAGCCCCAGCGCGGCCCAGCGCCCCCAGTGCCACCGCCGACGACGACGGGCCGGGCCGTGACCGGTGGCCGCGGCGCCCGGCGGCCGTGGGGTGCCTTCGGTGGTCACTGCCGGGTCCACCCCCTGCGGCGTACGAGCGTGTCGGGCTCCTACGACCATGGCCCGGGGCGGCGGGTCCGGGCGGCCGGTGCTGGTCCGAACGGAGGCGAAGTGCGCCCGTCAGGGGGCTACCGGGCGGCGGTGCTCAGCGAGCCGTCGCGGTCACGCGTTCGCTCTCGATCCGCTGGGCCACCGCGGCCTCGTCCGACCGGTCCAGATGACGGCAGAGCACCACGGACCCACCGGTCGCGAGCGGCGCGTACAGCCCGGCGCTCAGCCCCTCCCAGGTGTCGTACGACAGCCCGGACAGCAGACGCGAGCCGGGGCCCGTCAGACCGAGCGCGGGGGCGTCCGCGCGGGCCCGCTCCACGACCTCGGCGCCCGTGTACGCGGCCCCGGCGACGATCAGGGCGGGCTCCTCCGGGTCGACCGGCGCGTACGCCTGGAAGCGGTCGCCCTGCCCCGGCACCTCGACCGCGTAGTCCATGAACCCGTCCGGGGTCTTGGGGAACCGGCCACCGAGCGGGCGCAGCGCGAGGGCGACGCGCTCCCCGGAACAGGCGCGCGCCACGTCGAGCGCGTCGGGTCCGCTGACGACGACGTCGGCCGCGCCCGCGTCACCGCCGACATCGGCGACGACGCCCACGGACGCGCACGCGAGCAGCCATACCGCCGTCTGCCAGTGCGCGGGCAGCAGCAGCGCGACCCGGTCGCCGGGCCCGGCGGCGAGATCACCCTGAAGGAGGTTGGCGGTCTTGGCCACCCAGTTGGCGAAGGTGGCGACGGAGAGTTCGACGCGTTCGCCCGTGGCGTCGTCGTAGAAGGTCACCAAGGGGCGTGCGGGGTCCGCGGCGAGCGCGGATCGCAGCAGGTCGGCAGGGGTGCGGTCGGTGGCGTTCACCCGCGCAAGCGTACGCGGGGCGCCTGCGCCGGGCGGACCGGCCGGGGAAGCGGGCGCCACCGGTTCGGGCGCGGTGGCGGGGAGCGGTGGGCCACCGGTTCGGCGCAACGGTGAGGAGCGGAGGGCCACCGGTTCGGCGTAGCGGACCCGATGAACCGTCAATTCCTGAATGGACACACATGTCTGACTATGTCCAAGATGAGGGGCATGCGCAGATACCTTGCTTCCTCGATCGGCGTCGCGAGCACGACGGTACTGGCCCTCTCGCTCGCCCTCCCGGCCGCAGCGGCCCGACCGGCCACGGTGGCGGTGCCCACCCCGGCCGACCGGTCGGCCGCCGGCAGTACCCAGTCCCTCCGCCTCGTCCCCCTCGACCGCCCCCGCACCCCCGGCACGCTGCCCGAATGGGGGCTGTCCCCCCAGGCCGTGCACCCCTTCTCGATGATCGGCATCGTCTGGAAGGACCCGAGCGCCGAACTGCACGGCCGCGCCCAGGTCCGCACGCGGGAGAGCGGCACCTCCCGGTGGTCCGGCTGGCAGGAGCTGGAGGCGCACGGCCAGGGCCACGGCCCCGACCCGCAGAGCGCGGAGGGCCGTTCGAGCCGGCTGCGCGGAGCGACGGCCCCGCTGTGGGTCGGCGACTCGGACGGCGTCGAGGTACGGGTGCGCGCGGACAAGGCCGCCAAGGGCCAGACCCGTACGCCCGCGCTCCCCGACGGGCTGCAGGCCGAACTGATCGACCCCGGCGCGGACCCGGCCGCGGACACCCCGCGGCAGGCGGGGGACGCCGCCGAGGCAGGCGACTCCGAAGGCTCGGGCTTAGCCGGCTCACGAGCGAACCCCGCCACGTCCGCCGTACCGGAAGCGGCGGACGCGGCGCCCGGCCAACGCGCGGGCCCCCACACCACGTCGCGCCCGAAGATCGTCACGCGGCGCGGCTGGGGCGCGGACGAGAACCTACGGGAGTCCGGCTTCGGCTACACCGGCAAGGTGAAGGTCGCCTTCGTGCACCACACGGCGACGGGCAACGGCTACAAGTGCTCCCAGGCGCCTTCGGTCATCCGCGGTATCTACCGCTACCACGTCGTGAGCAGCGGCTGGCGGGACATCGGCTACAACTTCCTCGTCGACAAGTGCGGCACCATCTACGAAGGCCGCGCGGGCGGGGTGGACAAGGCCGTCCTGGGCGCCCACACCATGGGGTTCAACAGCGACAGCACAGGGATCGCCGCCATCGGTGGCTTCGAGAACAGCGCGCCCCCGGCCGCCATGGTGAACGCCGTCGCCAAGCTCGCCGCGTGGAAGCTCGGCCTGTACGGCATGGATCCGCGCGGCACGACGTACCTCAAGTCCGCGGGCGGCAACCGCTTCCCGGCGGGGCAGAACGCGCGGTTGAAAGTGGTCTCGGGGCATCGCGACGGGTACAGCACGGAGTGCCCGGGAAAGCTGCTGTACGACAAGCTCGGCACGATCCGTTCCTCGGCGGCCCGCTACCAGGGCCGCTGAGGGGGGTGTCGGTCGTACGACTGTACGGACGTCGTGCGGTGTGACCGTACGGGCGCGTACGACGTCCTCTCTCATGACCCGCACACATCTCATGACCCGGCACATTGCATGACCCGGCACATCTCATGACCGGTACGAACGCCCTTCTCAGGGCCCCACAACGCCCTCAGCAGTCCTCATGACGCGGTCTGCATACACTGGCCGGCCGATGGACAGTTCGGCCGGTCCCGGCAGGAAGCAGAGACGACAGGTGACAGAAGCGATCCTCCTGGTCGGCGGCAGGGGTACCCGGCTGCGCCCGCTCACGGTGCACACCCCGAAACCGATGGTCCCGGCGGCCGGGGTCCCCTTCCTCACCCACCAGTTGGCGCGGGCCAGGGCCGCGGGCGTGGAGCACATCGTGCTCGCCACGTCCTACCTGGCCGAGGTCTTCGAACCGCACTTCGGCGACGGCTCGTCCCTCGGCCTGCGGCTGGAGTACGTCACCGAGGAGGAGCCCCTCGGCACCGGCGGCGCCCTGCGCAACGTGGCGAGCCGTCTCCACTCGGGCCCCGAGGACCCGGTCCTCGTCTTCAACGGCGACATCCTGACGGGCCTGGACATCCGCGCCCTGGTCCGCACCCATGAGTCGTCGGGCGCGGACGTCTCGCTCCATCTCACCAAGGTGACGGACCCCCGGGCCTACGGGCTGGTCCCCACGGACGCCACGGGCCGGGTGACGGCGTTCCTGGAGAAGCCGCAGACCCCGGAGGAGATCGTCACCGACCAGATCAACGCCGGGGCGTACGTCTTCCGTCGCTCGGTCATCGACACGATCCCGGCGGGCCGCCCGGTCTCGGTGGAACGCGAGACCTTCCCGGACCTGCTGGCGGCCGGGGCCCATCTGCAGGGCATGGTCGACTCGACGTACTGGCTGGACCTCGGCACCCCGGCGGCCTTCGTCCGCGGCTCGGCGGACCTGGTCCTCGGCCGCGCCCCGTCCCCCGCGGTGCCCGGCCGCCGCGGCGACCGCCTGATCCTGCCGACGGCATCGGTCGCCTCGGACGCGAAGCTGACCGGCGGCACGGTCGTCGGCGAGGGCGCGTTCGTGGGGGAGGGCGCCCGGATCTTCGGCAGCACCCTGCTGAGCGGCGCGGTCGTGGAGCCGGGCGCGGTCATCACGGACTCCCTGATCGGAGCCCGCTCCCGGATCGGTGAGCGCTCGGTCCTCAGCGGCGCGGTCATCGGCGACGGCGCGGTGGTCGGCGCGGACAACGAACTGCGCGACGGGGTCCGGGTGTGGTGCGACGCGAAGATCCCGGCGGGGGCGGTGCGCTTCTCCTCGGACCAGTAGGCCGTCAAGGGGCCTGGTTCTACGGGGACTTGGGTCTACGGGGATCTGGGCTTCTCCGAGAGGGCTTGTGTCCTCGGGGACTTGGGCGTCTCCGAAGGGCTTGCGTCTCCGGGGGCTTGTGCTTGCTCACAGCCGTCCGATGTCCCTCGGCTGCATCCGCGGTGCGCGCCGCGGCGGTACGCGACCGCTCAGCAGGATCAGTCGTGCCGCCCGGTGCCGCTGCCCCGCGTACGGCTCAAGGAGCGACAGCATCACGGCGTCGTCCGCGTCGCGGTTCCCGGCCAGCGCGTAGCCGACGATCCCCGGCAGATGCAGATCCCCCACGGTCACGGCGTCCGTCGCCCCGTGGCTGCGCTGCACGGTCTCCGCGGAGGTCCACGGCCCGATGCCCGGCACGGCCTCCAGGAGCGCCCGCGCCCGCGCGGGCTCCAGCTCCGTCGTCCGCTCCAGTCGCGCGGCGACCCGTACCGCCCGCAGGATCGTCGACGCGCGCTTGTCGTCGACCCCTGCCCGGTGCCACTCCCAGGACGGGATCAGCGCCCAGGTGCGCGGCGTCGGCATCACCCGCATCCGCTCCGGCGCGGGTCCCGGCGCGGGCTCCCCGTACGCCCCTACGAGCAGCCGCCAGGCCCGGTAGGCCTCGTCCGCGGTGACCTTCTGCTCCAGGACGCACGGGATCAGGGACTCCAGCACCAGTCCGGTCCGCACCAGCCGCAGCCCCGGCCGCCGGTGCCGGGTCAGCGCGAGCAGCCGATGCCGTGGCTCGAAGGCCTCCGGGTCGTCCGATGCGCCCAGCATCCGCGGGAGTTGATCCAGCAGCCACTCCGCTCCGGGGCCCCACGCCTCGGCCTCGGCGTCCGTGCCCCGCAGCGCGACCCGCAGGGTGCCCGGTCCCGCCGGGGTACGGCTGGCCCGCCACACGGCCCCGTCCGGGGTCGCGCGGAACGTGGGATCCCCGGGACCGCGCCGCAGCGGGCCGAGCACCAGCCCGAGGTCCAGGGGGCCGGGCGAGGCCCAGGTCCGCCGTAGTCCCGGCGCCGTGGCCGGGCGCGGCACCCTCGCGGGCACGGCGGCAGCTCCGCCCCGCACGGTCGTGCGGGTGGTGCGGGGGGCGAAGCGTCCGGCCACGGATGAGGTCCTAGCTGAGGTCCCAGGTGAGTCCTGGTGGATTCGGGGGCTGCTTACGAGCCTAGGGCCCCTGGGGCCCCGCTAGGTCAGCGCACCTCGATGAAGGCGTCCGCCGCCCGCGCGGGACGCGGACGTGGCTCTTCCGCCGCGTGCCCCACCGCCACCGCGCCCATCGGCTCCCAGTTCTCCGGCAGCCCGAGCACCTCGCGCACGACGTCCCGGCAGAACATCGTCGAGGACACCCACGCCGAACCGAGCCGCTCCCCGGCGAGCGCGACCAGCAGGTTCTGCACGCCCGCCCCGGTGGCGACCACGAACATCTCCCGCTCGGCCGCGTCCCGCCGCGCGTCGCCGTAGGTGTGGGACCCGTCCATGACCATGCAGGGCACGACGAGGTACGGTGCATGGCGCAGCACGTCCCCGCGCCGTACGCGCTTGGCGATCGACTCCTCGGTCTTCCTGTCCCGGCGCAGATCGGCGATCCACGCCTCCCGCATCGCGTCCAGCAGCCGCGTCCGTGACTCCTCGGACTCCAGGAGCACGAACCGCCACGGCGTCGTGTGATGCGGTGCCGGCGCGGTCACGGCGGCGGCCACCGCGCGCCGTACGGCACCGGGGTCGACGGGCTCGCCCGTGAACGCGCGCACCGTGCGCCGCTGGGTCACCGCCTCCCGTACCGCCTCCGAGGTGCCGAGCCGGAACATGTCCTCGTGGGGCGCGCGCACCATCGCCGCGGCGCCCTCGCCGTCGTCCCCGGTCACCGTTTGCGGCAGCCCGCGTACGACGGCCACGGGCAGCCCGGCGGCTTTGCCCTTGACCAGATCACCGGCGGCGGCCAGTTCGTCGGCGGTGGCCACGACGGTCGCGCTCAGCGGATTGCCGTGCGCGTCCGTGCCGCCGCGCAGGTCGTCGAGGACGCGGACGCCCGCGGCACCGATGGCGACATCGGTGAGCCCGGTGCGCCAGGGGCGTCCGAAGGTGTCGGTGACGATCACGCCGATCTCGACGCCGAGGATGTCCCGCAGCCCCGCCCGCAGCGCCCGCGCGGACGCGTCGGGGTCCTCCGGAAGCAGCAGAACGGTCCCCGCTGGGGTGTTGGAGGCGTCGACACCGGCGGCGGCCATCACCAGGCCCTGCCGGTTCTCCACGATCCTGAGCGGACCGCGCCGGGCCACCACGCGCACCGTCTCGGCGTCGATGGCGGCCTCCCGGTCGTCCGCCCGCACCAGACGCCCCTCGGCCTTGGACACGATCTTGGAGGTGACGAGCAGCACGTCCCCGTCGACGAGTCCCGGTTCGGCGGCGGCGATGACCTTGGCCAGATCGTCGCCCTCGCGGATCTCGGGGAGCCCGGGGAGAGCCCACACCCGGTAACCGGGCGCGGGCACCTGCCCGTTGCCGTCGCCGTCGTCGGTGAGCCGCTGCTCGGGATGCTGTCCGGGAAGTCCGCCGCTCACGCGCCGCGCACCTCCTCCGCCAGGGTCAGCGCCTCGCGGGCCATCCGCGCGGTCGCGTCCAGGTCCGTCATCATCAGCGGCACCGCGCGGCAGCGGATGCCCGCGGCCTCGACGCGCTCCACGGCCGCCGCGTCCACCGTATCCACGAGCCAGCCGTCCAGCAGCCCCGAGCCGTAGTGCTCGGCGACCGCCGCGGCCGTCGACTCCACGCCGACCGCCGCGAGCACCTTGTCGGCCATCCCGCGCACGGGCGCGTCACCGACGATGGGGGACAGGCCCACGACGGGCACCCCGGCCTCCGCGATGGCCTCCCGGATGCCGGGCACCGCGAGGATCGTGCCGACCGACACGACCGGGTTGGACGGCGGGAAGAGCACGACGTCCGCCTCGGCGATCGCCTCCAGGACGCCCGGCGCCGGCTTCGCGTGCTCGGCGCCCACCGGCACGATCGCCTCGGCCGGGACCGAGGCCCGCAGCCGTACCCAGTACTCCTGGAAGTGGATCGCCTTGCGCTCGCCCTCCAGCTCGACGGCGACATGGGTCTCGACGCGGTCGTCCGACATGGGGATGAGCCGCACGCCCGGCTTCCAGCGGTCGCACAGGGCCTCGGTGACCGCGCTGAGCGGATAGCCCGCGCCCAGCATCTGCGTCCGCACGATGTGCGTGGCGAAGTCACGGTCGCCGAGGCCGAACCACTCCGGTCCGACGCCGTACGCCGCCAGCTCCTCCTTGAGGTGGAAGGTCTCGTCCGCCCGGCCCCAGCCCTGTTCCTCGTTGATGCCGCCGCCGAGCGTGTACATCACCGTGTCGAGGTCCGGGCAGACCTTCAGCCCGAAGAGGTGGATGTCGTCGCCGGTGTTGCCGATGACGGTGATGTCCGCGTCGGGCGCGGCCTGCTTGAGACCGCGAAGAAACCGGGCACCGCCGATGCCGCCTGCCAGAACCACAATGCGCATGGGAGCAGTCTTGCAGGCGGCGCCCACAACGGGTGGGCAGGCTGTGGACAACTGCCTCTCAGGCGGTGCGGGAGCCTGCTGTCGTGCGCTCGGCCGCGCAGGCCACGGGGGTGTGCCCGGCCGTGTGCAGGGGGAGCGTCGGCATCTCGGTCAGCCCCGGGTAGTAGATGTGCAGGCTCACGGCCGGCTCCAGTGCGTCGTTCACCACTTCGTGCACGTATCCCGGTGCGAACACCCGCTGCGCCCCCGCGCGCCACACGCGTGTGCCGCGCTCCGTGCGCTCCGTGAGTGCGCCGTGCAGGACGGTCAGTACGCCGGACGAGCGCCCGTGGCCGTGCGGTCCGCTGCCCTGCCCGGGGACCCAGGACAGCAGCCACACCTCGTATCCGGGGCAGGCGCGCAGCCGGTGGTACCAGCGGGAGGCCGCGTCATAGCGCACCAGGTGCTCCCACTGGGAGCGGTCGGCGGCGAGGGAGCGGGCGAGCCCGGCGAACTCGGCCACGGTGGCCGGATGCTCGCGCGGCGGCTGGAGCAGGTGCGGTACTTCGAGGATGTCGCCGGCGATCTGGAGGTCGCTGTCGCTGTTCATGGGGTGCGGTGGTTCCTCGGCGGGAGAGTGCGGGGCTGGATGTCGCGGGTCGTCCGCCCGGATCACGGGCGTGGCGGTCGCCCTGGTGCGGGCGGAAGGCGAGGCAGCCGAGTCGGGTGGACTCAGAAGCGGCCGGAGCGGGGGAGAAGGCTCAACAGCCGGAACAGCTACAGCGCGCGCGGGCAGCACCGGTGGACCCGGCGGAGCGGGTCGAGGTGATGGCCGAGTTCGCGAGCATGCCCTTTAGGACATCGGCTCACTCCTTCGCTGTCAACTTGATGTCCGGGATATGCGAGATGTTTCACCTCATCCGGTTCATCTGGGGGATGGATGGTTTGCCCCTGGGGTTCCCGGGACACATGGCGCAGGACCGGGTGCCCGATCGTCGTTGCGATCTCGTGATCCGAATGTGATCCGATTCGCTTCGCGTTGCCTGCCGGAACGGGGCCGAAGGTGCGGGCGTCCTTCCCTGTGAGGGGCCGCAGGCTCTCCCGGCCCCCATGGAGTGTCAGGGTTTATGCCGATTTGAACACTTTCCGCATAGCCTTGGTTCCGCAGGGTGAATAAGGGGCCCAATAGCAGATCTCGGCTTGACTGGCCCGGATCGGCACACTTGTAATTTCACTCGTGTCGTTCAGCCGAAATCGGTAACGGCTACATCACGGGGACGTGAAAGACAGACGAGGGGCGCACATGACCGAGCTGGTGCAGCAACTGCTGGTCGACGACGCGGACGAGGAGCTCGGCTGGCAGGAGCGCGCGCTGTGCGCCCAGACCGACCCCGAGTCCTTCTTCCCCGAGAAGGGCGGCTCCACCCGTGAGGCCAAGAAGGTCTGTCTCGCCTGTGAGGTCCGCTCGGAGTGCCTCGAGTACGCCCTCGCCAACGACGAGCGGTTCGGCATCTGGGGCGGTCTGTCCGAGCGTGAGCGCCGCCGTCTGAAGAAGGCCGCCATCTGACGCCCCGTTGGCCGGAAAGCAACGCTCGGAACGCCGTGAAGCGGTCGCGCGTCCACGTGGTGACCGGCCCGCTCGGTGAAGCGATGAAAAGGTGTACACCCCTACGTAACGAACGGCCCGGCGCAGGTGGGTTGTCCACAGGCGGCGGGCCGTGATCCTGTCCAGCCGTTAGTGTGGGCCTCCGTCCGAGACGCCCCGCTGCCCCCTTTGGGCACAGGCGTCCACCGCAGTCCAGCGAACCGGGGCCCGTACCTCGATGTCCGTGCACAGTCATACGGCGGTCCAACACGACGCCGCCACGACGCCGTTCGACCCGACCCGCCCTCCAGAGTTTCCGCGTCATGTGGTCACCGCCGTGCTCGTCTCCCACGACGGCGCCCGCTGGCTGCCCGACGCGCTCGCCGGGGTGCTCAACCAGGAGCGCCCGGTGCAGAACGCCGTGGCGGCCGACACCGGCAGCGCGGACGACTCCGCCCGGCTGCTCACCGAAGCGCTCGGCGACGACCGGGTCCTGCATCTCGCCCGGCGCACCGGTTTCGGCCAGGCCGTCGAGGAGGCGAGCCGCATCGCGGCCCCGCTGACCCCGGACGACCTGCCCTACCTCAAGCGCCCCAGCGGCTGGGACCCCGTCACCCGCACCTGGCGGGACGAGGCCTACGACATGCCCGAGCTGCCGTACGGCGAGCCGGTGCACTGGCTGTGGCTGCTGCACGACGACTGCGCCCCCGAACCCGACGCGCTGGCCCACCTGCTGCGCGTCGTGGAGAGCGAACTCGAGCTGGGACGCGACGACGTGGCGGTCGTCGGCCCCAAGCTCCGCGGCTGGTACGACCGCAGGCAACTGCTGGAGGTCGGCGTCAGCATCGCCAACTCCGGCCGCCGCTGGACCGGTCTGGACCGCCGCGAACAGGACCAGGGCCAGCACGACCACGTCCGCCAGGCGCTGTCCGTGTCCACCGCGGGCATGCTGATCCGGCGTGACGTCTTCGAACAGCTCGGCGGGTTCGACCGGCATCTGCCCCTGATGCGCGACGACGTCGACCTGTGCTGGCGCGCCCAGAGCGCCGGGCACCGCGTCCTCGTCGCCCCCGACGCGGTCGTACGGCACGCCGAGGCGTCCTCCCGCGAGCGCCGCACCGTCGACTGCGTGGGCCGCACCGCCGCCTCCCCGCACAAGGTCGACAAGGCGGGTGCCGTCTACACCCTCCTCGTCAACGCCCGTACGGCACAGCTTCCCTGGATCCTGCTCCGCCTCGTGCTCGGCACCCTGCTGCGCACCGTCGCCTACCTCGTCGGCAAGGTCCCGGGGCAGGCGGTCGACGAGATCCGCGGTCTGCTGGGGACGCTGCTGCGCCCCGAGCGGATCATCGCCGGGCGGCGCGACCGCGGCCGGCCGCAGGTCGACAAGGGCGAGATGCGCCCGCTGTTCCCGCCGCCCGGAGCGACCGTCCGGGCCACCGTCGAACAGATCGCGAGCAACCTCACGGGCCACTCGGACGCCGAGGCCTCCGCGGCCGGGCGGCACGGCGCCATCGAGTCCGGACCCGGCGGCGACGACGCCGACTTCCTCGAGGTCGAGCAGTTCGCCCGGCTCAAGCGCATCGCCCGCAAGCCCGGACCGGTGCTCTTCGCCGTCCTCCTGCTCGTCTCGCTCGTCGCCTGCCGCGCGCTGCTCGGCGGCGGCGCCCTCGCGGGCGGCGCGCTGCTGCCCGCGCCCGTCCACTCCTCCGAGCTGTGGGCGCGCTATCTCGACGCGTGGCATCCGGTGGGTGCGGGCGGCGCCCACTCCGCGCCGCCGTACCTCGCGCTCGTCGCCCTGTTCGCGAGCCTCCTGTTCGGCTCCACCGGGCTCGCGGTCACCGTGCTGCTCGTCTGCTCGGTGCCGCTCGCCGGTGTCACCGCGTACTTCGCCTCGCGCCCCCTGGTCACCTCACGGCTGCTGCGCGCGTGGGCGTCGGTCGCCTACGCCTTCCTGCCCGCCGCCACCGGCGCCCTCGCCGGCGGACACATCGGCACGGCGGTCCTCGCGATCCTGCTGCCGCTCATCGCACGCGCGGGCATCGCCGCCGCCGGGCTCGCGCAGCCGTCGGGCGCGCGCGGCAGTTGGCGCGCGACGTGGGCGTACGCGCTCCTGCTGACGATCGCCACCGCGTTCACCCCCGTCGTGTGGCCGATCGCCCTGGTCCTCGGCCTCGCGCTGCTCGCGGTCCGCCGCAACGACCTCCTCGCCTACGGGCCGCGCTTCCTCGCCCAGGTCGGCACCCCCCTGCTGATCCTCGCCCCCTGGTCGCTGTCGCTGCTGCCCTTCGGCTTCTTCCAGGAGGCCGGTCTCGCGTACGGCGCGAGCGCGGCCTCCGCCGTCGACCTGCTCGGCGCGAGCCCGGGAGGCCCCGGCACCGTCAACGGACTGATGCTCATCGGCATCGTCCTCGCCGCGCTGGCCGCCCTCCTGCGCGCCCAGCGCCAGGCGGGCATCTGGACGGCGTGGACGGTCGCCCTGGTGGGCTTCGCCCTCGCGGCCCTGTCCAACCGTTCCGTCTGGGCGGGCCCCGCGACCCTCGTCTACGGCCTCGCGCTGCTCGCCGCCGCCACGATGGGCGCGGACGGCGCCCGCGCGCGGGTGGCCGAGCAGAACTTCGGCTGGCGCCAGCCGGTCGCCGCGCTCATCGCGTTCGCCTCCGCGGCCGGGCCCTTCCTCATCGCCGCGGGCTGGATGATCCGCGGCGCGGACGGTCCCCTGGAGCGCCGCGACCCCGTCCAGGTCCCCGCGTTCGTCGCCGAGGAGAGCGGCACCAGCGACCAGGCCCGCACCCTCGTCCTGGACGGCGAGACCACCGCGCGCGTGGGCTACAGCCTGGTCCGCGGCTCCGGCGCGCGCCTCGGCGACGGCGAACTGGCCGCGCGGAGCGACGAGAACAAGCAGCTCGACAAGGTCGTCGCCAACCTCGTGGCGGGCTCCGGCGCCGACCAGAGCGACCAACTCGGCGGCTTCGCCGTGCGCTACGTCCTCGTCCGCAAGGGCACGCCCCGCGAGGTGGCCCGCGTCCTGGACACCACGCCCGGCCTCACCCGGCTCAGCCAGCAGAACGGCAACGCGCTGTGGCGCGTGAACCGTGAGGTCTCCCGCGCGGCGATCGTCGCCGGTTCCGCCGCGCCCGAGGCCGTCGCGGCGGGCCCGGTCGAGATCCACACCAAGATCCCCTCGGGCGCGGCGGGCCGCGTCCTGCGGATCGCCGACACCGCCGACGCGGGCTGGACCGCCACCCTGGACGGCAAGCCGCTCACCCGCACCACCGTCGACGGCTGGGCCCAGGGCTTCCGACTCCCCGCCTCCGGCGGCACGCTGGACGTCACCTACGACGCGTCGTTCAGCCACACCGTCTGGCTGTGGACGCAGGGCGCGCTCGCCCTCGTCCTCGTGGTGCTCGCCCTGCCCGGCCGCCGCCGCGACGTCGACGACGACCTCCCCGAGGAGCAGCCCGCACCCGCGCAGGAGACCAGCGGCGAGGGCCGCCGTGCCCGCCGTCTGCGCGCCCAGGCCGAGACCGCCGCGGACGAGTCCGCCCAGGACACCGGCAGCCTGCCGCCGGTCCCCGAAGAGGCCCCCGCCCCCGCCGCCGCCGTCCCGCAGCAGCGCGCGTACGACGAGTGGGACACCACGGGCTACCCGACGGACACCGAGTACGGCACCTACGGCGGTCAGCAGCAGTACCCGGACGACCAGCAGCAGTACGCGGCGGGCGGGTACGACCAGCAGCCGTACCAGGCCGACCCCTACCAGGGCGGCCAGTACGACCCGTACGCGTACGGGAACACGGCGCCCTACGACCAGACGTACAGCCAGGGCTACGCCGCGCCGTACGACCCGGCGCCCGGCACCGACCGTGAGCGCCCCGACGGGAGCCAGCAGTGAACCGCACGACCCTGTCCCTGATCGCCGGCACGGCCGCGCTCGCCGCCGTCACCGGATTCGCCGCGCTCAGCGCCCCGGACGCGTCCGGCGACAGCACCGCGAAGACGGCCGTCCGGCTGCCCGTGGAGCGGACCCGGCTGCTGTGCCCCGAGCCGAGCTCCTCCGACCTCGCGGAGACCTCGTACACATCCTTCACCCCCGAGGCGCAGGGCGCCAGCGCGTCCGGCAAGGCCGAACTGACCGTGGCGACCGAGCAGTCGGCGGACGACGCGGCGACGGGCGGCAAGACGCACAAGAACAAGAAGCAGACGAACGCGCCGACCGTGACCCCCAAGAAGCCCGGCACACCGGCCACCGGGGACAGCTCAGGCGCCGACACCCCCGCGCTGATCGGCACCGCCACCGGCGAGTTCGCGCCCGGCTGGACGGTCCAGCAGACCACGCGGGTCACCGCGGGCAGCGGACGGGGGCTGCTCGGCCTCAACTGCACCGCCGCGGACACCGAGTTCTGGTTCCCCGGCGTCGCCATCGGCGGCTCCCGTACCGACTATGTGCATCTGACCAACCCCGACGACGCCGCCGCGGTCGTCGACATCGAGCTGTACGGCAAGGACGGGAGCCTCAAGTCGGAGATGGGGGAGGGCATCAGGGTCAAGGCGCACTCCAGCGAGCCGGTCCTGCTCTCCACACTCACCGAGGCGCGCGAGGACGACCTCACGCTCCATGTGAGCGTCCGCAGCGGCCGGATCGCCGCCGCCGTACAGGCACTTGACGACAAGACGGGGGGCGACTGGCTGGCCGCCGCCACCGACCCCGCCGGCTCCCTGGTGCTGCCCGGTATCCCCAAGGACGCCACGGACGTCCGTCTGGTCGCCTTCGCGCCCGGCGAGTCGGACGCCGACCTCACGGTGCGCCTCGCCTCGCCCTCCGGGCGGATCACCCCGGCGGGGAACGAGAGCCTGCATGTGAAGTCCCGGATGACCGCCACCATGGACCTCGGCGACGTCACACGTGGCGAGGCCGGTTCCCTCCTCCTGACGCCCAGCGGCGGCACGCAGACCCCGGTGGTCGCGGCGCTCCGGGTGGTGCGCGGCAAGGGCGACCACCAGGAGACGGCGTTCATCCCGGCCACCGCGCCGGTCGGCACGCGCGCGTCGGTCACCGGCAACACCGCCAAGGGCACCACGCTCGCGCTGACCGCCCCGGAGAGCGCGGCCACCGTCAAGGTCACCGCGTCCGCGGGCAGCAAGGGCGGCACGGCGGCGACCAAGCAGTACACGATCAAGGCCGGTACGACGCGGAACGTGGACGACCTGGTGCCCAGCGGCCTCGAGGGCACCTACGCGCTCACCGTCGAGACCGTCTCCGGAGGACCCGTCTACGCGGCCCGCACGCTGGAGGCGACCGACGGGGGCGTCCCGGCGTTCACGGTGCAGACCCTCCCGGACGACCGGGGCACGGTCGCGGTGCCGCACGCGGAGCAGGACCTGTCGGTGCTGCTGAAGAAGTGAGGCGGCGCCGAGCGCCTGTGTCACCCGCCCGGCGTGCCGCGCCGGGCGGGGCCGCGGCCTCAGTCCTCGCCGTACCGCGGGTCGACCGTCTCCGGAGTGAGCCCCAGCAGCTCCGCCACCTGCTCCACGACCACCTCGTGGATCAGCGCGGCACGCTCGTCGCGGCCCTTCGTGCGCAGCTCGACCGGGCGCCGGTAGACGACCACCCGCGCGCGCCGTCCCTCGCGGGCCGGGACCGCACCGCCGAGAGGCACCGTGTCCTCGTCCCAGCGCTCGCCGGGGCCGCCGAGCCGCGGCACCTCGAGGACCAGGAAGTCGATCTCGGCGAGCTGTGGCCAGCGCCGCTCCAGGCGGTCCACGGAGTCCTGCACCAGATCCGCGAACGCCTCGGCGCGGCTCGCGGCGAGCGGTACCTGGGGCGGGGCGACAGGGCCGCGCATGCCCCGGCCGTGACGGTCACGGCGGCGGGGGCCGGGGGCGGCGGCGGGGTGCGGTACGGGCGTGTCCATCACTGACGAAGCGTAGTCCTCGCCGGGCCCCCACGCCCGGCTCCACGCAGGGCCGTTCCCCACCGAACCGCTCCCGGTGTCCCGGCCTTTCGCGGCCCGGTGCCGGGAACGTGGGGCATGTCACCTGATGACCGATCCAGCCATGCTTGGGCTCGATTCCATATCACTCCGAGAGGGCCAACCCCCGGTGAATTGACACGATTTGCACCGAGTGGTGACCGGATCCAGTTCTGTTCAGGGCCCTTTCGAGGGGTGTCCGCGCAGGTCAACGACGCGGAACCACAGGGGCATGTGGGGCGTCTCACAGCACGACACGGCGGAGTGACCAGGGGGAGAGTCGTCGCGGCCCGCTCAAGAGTGCGGTACCGTCCAACGTCGTGAGCCCTGTACGTCGCTGTTCGCGCACCGCCTGCGGCCGACCCGCCGTCGCGACGCTGACGTACGTCTACGCCGACTCGACCGCGGTCCTCGGCCCGCTCGCCACCTACGCCGAACCCCACTGCTACGACCTGTGCGCCGAGCACTCCGAGCGGCTGACCGCCCCGCGCGGCTGGGAAGTCGTCCGCCTGCTGGACGGTTCGGCCCCCGCCCGCCCCAGCGGTGACGACCTGGAGGCACTCGCCAACGCCGTGCGCGAGGCGGCCCGTCCGCATCAGCGCGCCGCCGAGAGCGGCGGCAGCGCCCGCGCCGCGGACCCGATGGAGGTCGCCCGCCGCGGCCATCTGCGAGTCCTGCGCTCACCCGACAACTGAGCGCCGACGCCCGGCGGTTGAGCCGACACCGGAGCGAGCCGGTCCCAACGATCCGGACACGCCGCCCTGTTGCGCACCCTCCGGCCAACTCACCACTCCCGTAGGCACCCTTGGCGAGCGCACGACCCGGCCCGACATTCCGATTCCGGTAAGAACCGCTTCCCTCGCACCGAGGAGCAGCCGTCGGGCGCCGCTCCCAGAAGGTAGTTTGGGGCCATCGTTGAGACTTCAGGAGGGTTGTCCGTGGCTGCTGATCTGTCGCAGATCGTGAAGGCGTACGACGTGCGCGGAGTGGTCCCGGACCAGTGGGACGAGCCACTCGCCGAACTCTTCGGGGCGGCCTTCACCGAGGTGACCGGCGCGCAGGCGATCGTGATCGGTCACGACATGCGGCCCTCGTCCCCCGGTCTGTCGCGCGCCTTCGCCCGCGGCGCGGCGGCCCGCGGCGTCGACGTCACCGAGATCGGCCTGTGCTCGACCGACCAGCTCTACTACGCGTCGGGCGCCTTCGACCTCCCGGGCGCGATGTTCACCGCCTCGCACAACCCGGCCCAGTACAACGGCATCAAGATGTGCCGCGCGGGCGCCGCCCCGGTCGGCCAGGACACGGGGCTCGCCGAGATCCGCGCCCTGGCCGAGCGCTGGCTGGAGTCCGGCGCGCCCGAACCGGCCGAGGCCCCCGGGACGATCACCCGGCGCGACACGCTCCAGGACTACGCCGCACACCTGCGCTCCCTGGTGGACCTGACCGGCCTGCGCCGTCTGAAGGTCGTCGTCGACGCGGGCAACGGCATGGGCGGGCACACCGTGCCGACCGTCCTCGCCGGGCTGCCCGTCGACCTCGTCCCGATGTACTTCGAACTGGACGGCACGTTCCCGAACCACGAGGCGAACCCGCTCGACCCGAAGAACATCGTCGACCTCCAGGAGCGGGTGCGTAAGGAGGGCGCCGACCTCGGCATCGCCTTCGACGGCGACGCCGACCGCTGCTTCGTGGTCGACGAGAACGGCGACCCGGTCTCGCCCTCCGCGATCACGGCCCTGGTCGCCGCGCGCGAACTGGCCCGGCACGGCGGCGAGGGCGCGATCATCCACAACCTGATCACGTCCTGGTCGGTGCCCGAGGTCGTCCGGGAGCACGGCGGCACCCCGGTCCGTACGCGCGTGGGCCACTCCTTCATCAAGGCCGAGATGGCGCGCACGGGCGCGATCTTCGGCGGCGAGCACTCCGCGCACTACTACTTCAAGGACTTCTGGAACGCCGACACGGGCATGCTGGCCGCGCTCCACGTCCTCGCGGCCCTCGGCGGCCAGGACGGCCCGCTGTCGCGGCTGGTGGCCGAGTACGACCGCTACACGGGCTCCGGCGAGATCAACTCCACGGTCGCCGACCAGCGCGGCCGCCTCGCCGCGATCAAGGCGGCGTTCGAGGGCCGGGCGGGAGTCGAGATCGACGAGCTGGACGGCCTGACCGTCTCGTCCGCCGACTGGTGGTTCAACGTCCGCCCCTCCAACACCGAACCGCTGCTCCGGCTGAACGCGGAGGCCAGGGACGAGGCCACGATGGCGAAGGTCAGGGACGAGGCGCTGGAGATCATCCGGGGCTGACCCGTCACCGGGAACGGCTCCCCTCCCCACGGAGGGAGAGCCGGACCGCGCCCGACCCCCGCGCCAGGCGCCCCACAGCGGTACGCTGACCTGGCCCAAGCGACCAGCCCGAAAGGACCTTTCATGCCGCTCGAAGCCGGCCTTCTGGAGATCCTCGCCTGCCCGGCGTGCCACTCCCCCCTCAAGGAGGAGAACGACGAGCTGGTCTGCACCGGCCAGAGCTGCGGCCTCGCCTACCCCGTACGGGACGGCATCCCGGTCCTGCTGGTCGACGAGGCCCGCCGCCCCGCGTAACGGACCCGGCGTTCGGAGGCTGCCACCCATGCTGGACGAATCGCTGCTCGACGACCCCGAGGCCCTCGCGCGCGCCGACCGCCGCCAACTGCTGCGCGGCGCCGCCGAGGCGGGCGCCCGGGTCCGTACGGCGGTGCGGCATGCCGCGGAGGCGGGCGTCAATGACCTGAAGCCCGACGGCCGTCCCCGCGCCGTCCTCATCGCGGGCCCCGGCACGGCGTCCGCGGGCGTCGCCGAGCTGCTCGGCACCCTCGCGGGCGCCGCCTGTCCGGTCCTCCGGATCCGTCCGACCGGTGTCGCGCCCGCGCCGGGCGCCCTGCGCTGGGAGCTGCCCGGCTGGGCCGGCCCCGTCGACCTCCTGCTGATCGCCACCCCCGACGGCACCGAGCCCGGCTTGTCGATCCTGGTCGAGCAGGCCTACCGGCGCGGCTGCACCGTCGTCGCCGTCGCCCCGGCCGGATCGCCGATCACGGACGCGGTCGGCGGCTCCCACGGCCTGTTCGTCCCGATGGCGAGCGCCCCCTCCGAGCAGGAAGAGCCCCTCGCCGCGTCCGCGCCGGGCGTCCTGTGGGCCCTGCTCACCCCGCTGCTCGCTCTTCTCGACCGCACCGGGCTGCTCTCCGCGCCGCCCGACGCGCTGGCGAAGGTCGCCGACCGCCTCGACCATGTCGCCGAGCGCTGCGGCCCGGCCATCGCGACCTACGCGAACCCCGCCAAGAACCTCGCCGCCGAGCTGGCCGAGGCCCTTCCGGTGATCTGGACCGAGGGCGTCTCCGCCGCGCCGGCCGGACGCCGCTTCGCCGCCGCGCTCGCGGAGTTGGCCGGCCGCCCCGCGCTCACCGGGCAACTGCCCGAGGCGCTGGTCGCGCACAGCGTCCTGCTCTCCGGGGCCCTCGCCGCGGGCGCCGACCCCGACGACTTCTTCCGTGACCGCGTCGAGGAGGCACAGGCCCTCCACGCGCGCGTGGTCCTCCTGCGCGACCGCCCGATCACCGGCCTCAGCGCGGCCCCCGCCGCCCGCGAGCTCGCCCTCGGCCACGACACGGCGATCAGCGAACTCGAACCGGAGGAGGGCGACGACCTGGAAACCCTCGCGGAACTGATCGCCATCACGGATTTCGCCGCCGTTTACGTGGCGCTCGCTTCGAGAGCATGATCTGTTCGAGGGCCTGAGAGCCAGGCGCACCTCCTGTCACCAGGGGGCCCGCTCGAGCAGCGCGTGACGAGAAGAGAGACCGATGGACCGCCTCGCCAACACGATCCGCCCCTATGCCTGGGGGTCGACCACCGCCATCCCGCGGCTCCTCGGCGTGGAGCCGACCGGTGAGCCCCAGGCGGAGATGTGGATGGGCGCCCACTCCGGAGCGCCCTCGCGCACCGCGCGCGGCCCGCTCGACGAGGTGATCGCCGAGGCGCCGGAGCACGAGCTGGGGAACCGTACGGTGGCCCGGTTCGGCCCCCGGCTGCCGTTCCTGCTCAAGCTCCTCGCGGCCGGGGCCCCGCTCTCCCTCCAGGTGCACCCCGACCGCGACCAGGCCCGGGAGGGCTACGAGGACGAGGAGTCCCGCGGCGTCCCCCTCGACGCGCCCCACCGCAACTACAAGGACGCCCACCACAAGCCCGAACTGATCTGTGCCCTCACCGAGTTCGACGGCCTGTGCGGCTTCCGCAGGCCCGCCGAGGCCGCGGACCTGCTCGCCGGCCTCGGCGTCGACGCCCTCGAGCCCTACGTCGACCTGCTGCGCGCGCGGCCCGAGGAAGCCGCCCTGCGCGAGGTCCTCACCGCCGTGCTGAGCGCCGACCCCAAGGCCATGGCCGACACGGTCACCGAGACCGCGACCGCCTGCACCCGCCTGGGCGGCGCCTACACCCCGTACGCCGAGATCGCCCGCGCCTACCCCGGCGACCCCGGAGTGATCGCCGCCCTGCTGCTCAACCACGTCCGACTGCACCCCGGCGAAGCCCTGTTCCTCGGCGCGGGCATCCCCCACGCCTATCTCAACGGCCTCGGCGTCGAGATCATGGCCAACTCCGACAACGTCCTGCGCTGCGGTCTGACCCCCAAGCACGTCGACGTCCCCGAACTGCTGCGCGTCGTCCGCTTCGACGCGGGCGCCCCCCGCGTGCTGCGCCCGGAGGCATCGCCCGCGGGCGAGGAGGTCTACGAGACCCCCGCCGAGGAGTTCCGGCTGTCCCGCTACGTCCTGGCGGAGGGCGCGGCCCCACACGACCTCACCTGCGCGACCCCGCAGATCCTGCTGTGCACGGCCGGTTCGGTCCGCGCGGGGGACCACAAGCTCACCCCCGGCGAGTCCGTCTTCGTACCGGCCGAGGAGAAGGCCGAGGTGTCCGGGGCGGGCACCCTCTTCCGGGCCACGGTCGCCGTCTGACCCCGAGGCCCCACCGGCCATCACACCGGTCCGGGCACCCCCGCCGGACCCGGCTGCAACAATGACCCACTGACAAAGGGCAGGCAAAGCCCGGGACGGCGTGCGTACGCGCCGCACTCCCGGGCGGGACGGCAACGAAGGGACAACGCGACCACATGAGCGCGTCAGGCGGCACCAAAGCAATCGTGGCGGCACTGGGTGCCAACCTCGCGATCGCGGTATCGAAGTTCGTGGCGTTCGCCTTCAGCGGCTCCTCCTCGATGCTCGCCGAGGGCGTCCACTCGCTGGCCGACTCCGGCAACCAGTTCCTGCTGCTGATCGGCGGCAAGCGGGCCCAGCGCGAGGCGACCCCGCAGCACCCCTTCGGCTACGGCCGCGAGCGCTACATCTACGCCTTCCTCGTCTCGATCGTCCTGTTCTCGGTCGGCGGCATGTTCGCGATCTACGAGGGCATCGAGAAGATCCAGCACCCGCACGCGGTGGAGCACTGGTACTGGCCGGTGGGCGTGCTCGTCTTCGCGGTGCTCGCCGAGGGCTTCTCGTTCCGCACCGCCCTCAAGGAGTCCAACGAACTGCGCGGCACGCTCTCCTGGGCGCAGTACATCCGCCACGCCAAGGCACCCGAGCTGCCGGTCGTGCTCCTGGAGGACTTCGGCGCGCTCATCGGTCTGGTCCTCGCGCTCGGCGGTGTGGGCCTCGCGCTGCTCACCGGTGACGGCATCTGGGACGGCATCGGCACCGTCTGCATCGGCGTGCTGCTCGTCCTGATCGCCCTCGTCCTCGCCGCCGAGACCAAGTCCCTGCTGCTCGGCGAGTCCGCGGGCGTCGAGGAGGTCAAGAAGATCGAGGCCGCGCTGGTCGACGGCGACGCGGTGACCCGCGTCATCCACATGCGCACCCTGCACCTCGGCCCCGAGGAGCTGCTGATCGCCGCCAAGATCGCCGTCCGGCACGACGACACCGCCGCCGAGATCGCGCAGGCCATCGACGCCGCCGAGGCCCGTATCCGCGCCTCCGTCCCGATAGCCCGCGTGATCTACCTGGAACCGGACATCTACAGCGAGGCGGAGGCGGCCAAGGGCCCCGACCGTGAGGCGACGCCCGGCGGACCGGCACCGGCCGCCCACTGACCAGGCCGCATCCGTCCGCCGCCCCACCGGCACCCGCGCCGCCCCGAGGCCGAGCGCGGGTGACCACCGGCCCCGGAACCCGGCCGGAAAGGGCCCAAGGCACCGGGCGTCCGGGCCGCGGACTGGGGGGCGCACGGCCGCCCGGTGTAGCTTGGACGGAGCCAGACGTCGCTGCTGATGGCGGTCGGGCGGCCCCTTGCACGGGCCGTCCGAGGGAGAGAGGGCCTCCGACGGACTGCGCTGCGCGCCCGTGCGCCTACCCGGGTGTCCCCTTGCGGGCACCGGGTGTCCGCCGTCGCGCAGACCAGCCCTACCCACCTCGATCCGACCCCCCGAGGAGCAGCTCGTCATGACGACTGTCGACAACCGACAGGACTTCAAGGTCGCCGACCTCTCCCTGGCCGAGTTCGGCCGCAAGGAGATCACCCTCGCCGAGCACGAGATGCCCGGCCTGATGGCGATCCGCAAGGAGTACGCGGAGGCGCAGCCCCTGGCCGGCGCCCGCGTCACCGGCTCCCTGCACATGACCGTCCAGACCGCGGTACTCATCGAGACCCTGGTGGCCCTGGGCGCGCAGGTCCGCTGGGCCTCCTGCAACATCTTCTCCACCCAGGACCACGCCGCCGCCGCGATCGCCGTCGGCCCGCACGGCACCCCCGACGACCCCCAGGGCGTGCCCGTCTTCGCCTGGAAGGGCGAGACGCTCGAGGAGTACTGGTGGTGCACGGAGCAGGCGCTGACCTGGCCGAACACCCCCACCGGCGGCCCGAACATGATCCTGGACGACGGCGGTGACGCCACCCTCCTCGTCCACAACGGCGTCCAGTACGAGAAGGACGGCAAGGTTCCCGCCGTCGAGACCGCCGAGTCCGACGAGCACCGCGTCATCCTCCAGCTTCTCCACCGCACCCTGGGCGAGAACCCCCAGAAGTGGACCCAGCTCGCGTCCGAGATCCGCGGCGTGACCGAGGAGACCACGACCGGCGTGCACCGCCTGTACGAGATGCAGCGCGAGGGCACCCTCCTGTTCCCGGCGATCAACGTCAACGACGCCGTCACCAAGTCGAAGTTCGACAACAAGTACGGCTGCCGCCACTCGCTGGTCGACGGCATCAACCGCGCCACCGACGTCCTCATCGGCGGCAAGACCGCGGTGGTCTGCGGCTACGGCGACGTGGGCAAGGGCTGCGCGGAGTCGCTGCGCGGCCAGGGCGCCCGCGTGATCGTGACGGAGATCGACCCGATCTGCGCGCTGCAGGCGGCCATGGACGGCTACCAGGTCACGACCCTCGACGAGGTCGTCGACAAGGCCGACATCTTCGTCACCACGACCGGCAACAAGGACATCATCATGGCCGCCGACATGGCCAAGATGAAGCACCAGGCCATCGTGGGCAACATCGGCCACTTCGACAACGAGATCGACATGGCCGGCCTCGCGAAGATCCCCGGCGTCGTCAAGGACGAGGTCAAGCCGCAGGTCCACACCTGGACCTTCCCCGACGGCAAGGTGATCATCGTGCTGTCCGAGGGCCGTCTGCTGAACCTGGGCAACGCCACCGGTCACCCGTCGTTCGTCATGTCCAACTCCTTCGCGGACCAGACGCTGGCCCAGATCGAGTTGTTCACCAAGCAGTCCGAGTACCCGACCGGCGTGTACACGCTGCCCAAGCACCTGGACGAGAAGGTCGCCCGCCTCCACCTGGACGCGCTCGGCGTGAAGCTCACCACGCTCCGCCCCGAGCAGGCGGCGTACATCGGCGTCGACGTCGAGGGCCCGTACAAGTCGGACCACTACCGCTACTGATCACCCCGTGGCGCCGGGGCACGCGAGCACGACAGCCTTGTCGGCACCGCGCCCCCGGCCACCCCTCGGAGAGCTACGTCCGTATCCGCGGCCGACGCTCTCAGCAGCAGGTCCCGAGGCAGGCCCCCGCACCCCCGTGGCGGGGGCCTGCCTCTTTGGCGGATCCGGCCGGACCCGCCCGCCCGTCACGACCCAGGACCCCCATGCCCCGCGGCCGCTATTCGCTTCACGATCCGCATGACCACACCCTCCTCGCCGACGAACACTTCCAGTGCGCCCCCGGCCCCGCCGGCTGGCGCTATGTCTCCCAACTGACCACCCCCACCGGCGATCACGCGGGCTCCGTCGACCTCGCCCTCGACGAACTCGGCCGCCCCCTCCGCCTCGAACTCCACGCCGCGGGCTGGCAGGTGAGGGGCGCCGCTCTCGACGGCGTCACCTGGGTCCGCAGCGACCCCACCGGCACCCAGGCCACCGAAGGCACGGTCCGCGCCCACGCCTTCACCGGCACCTCCCCGGCGTTCCTCGTCGCCACCGCCCGCCTGCTGCGCCTCACCCCCTCGTCCTCCCCGACGCGCGTACGCCTCGTCTCCTTCACGGAACCGGTCCTCGCCCCCCGCACCGTGGACCAGTCCTGGGCCCTGATCCAAAGAGAAGCACACACCACTGACAACGCCCCCCTGATCGTGGACGAATACCAGGTCACCGCCCTGGACACGGGGGAGCGGTACACCCTCCACATCGCCGGGGACGTGGTCCTGGCCGCGCCCGGAGTGGAGCTGGAGCAGCTCGAGTCACCGCCGTCGACGTTCCCGTGAGGCAGCCCTGGAGGATCAGGCAGGCGGCACGAACCCCGTGATCGGCGCATCGGAGGACGGCCCGGCCTGCGGCGCGACGGGCGCCTGCGGGTACGTCCGAGGCCGAACCGGCGACGCGGACGGGCCCGGGACGCCGGAGCCCGAGACGTCCGCACCCGGAGCCGCCCACGCACCGGCCTCAGCCGATCCGACCGTGCTCGGCCGGAACGTCGGCGCAGCCCCGTACGCGACACCACCGTCCCGCACGGCCTCGCCCTGCCTCCGCACGCCGGACACCTTCCGCGCTTCCCGCACCTGCCGTTCCCGCACCACGGCCGCCAGATACGCGGCCGGTGGCACGCCGTACGGCACCGGCGCCCCCGTACACGCCGCCAGATCGGCGGCGAGCCGCTCCGCCATGGCCCAGCCCACCTGCGGGTCCAGTTGCCGCATCCGGGTCAGGTACTGCCGGATCGCCAGCCACAACCCGTCCGGAACCGCGGAGAGGTCCAGTTCCGAGAACCGTCCGGACAGCCAGGGCGGCGGCGGGGGCACGAAGCCCGTACGCGCCGCGGGCACCCGCTCCCGGACGACCAGCGTTCCGGCGAACACGTCACCGAGTCGCCGCCCCCGCGCCGACACCAGCGAGGCGGTGCACGCGACCACCCCGAAGGTCATCAGGATCTCGACCAGACCGACAGCGCCCCGGACCAGCGCGTGCCGGAAGCGGATGGGCCCGCCGTCGTCCCGCACCACCCGCAGCCCACAGGCCAGCTTGCCCAGCGAACGACCGTGGCTGAGCGTCTCCACCGCGATCGGCCCGCCCACCAGCACCAGGACGGACACCGCGATCGACAGCGCCGTCTGAGCCGCGACGTCCAGCCCGGACGCCGACACCAGCAGGGCCACCGCCACGATGAAGTAGGCGGCGAGGGTCACCAGCAGATCGAGCATGACGGCCAGCGCCCGGCTCGGCAGCTTCGCGGGGCGCAGTTCCAGCGCCACCGCCTCACCCGTCACCAGCTCACTCATGTCCGCCGCCCTTCCCCTGGCCCACCCCGCAGGCCGTCAGTCTGCCAAGCTGTGGGCGCAGCGCGCCGCAGCAGTACGACAGACCGACACACAGGGTGAGAGGACGAGGAGCCGCCCATCCCATGGACCTCGACGTGTTCGTGTCCACCCACCGCCCCGAGTGGGACCGCCTCGAAGCCCTGCTGCGCCGCCGACGCCGTATCACCGGAGCCGAGGCGGACGAGCTGGTCACCCTCTACCAACGCACCGCCACGCACCTCTCGGTGATCCGGTCCAGCTCCCCGGACCCCCAGCTCATGGCCCACCTGAGCCAACTGGTGGCCCGCGCGCGCAGCGCCGTGACAGGCACCCGCCGCGCGTCGTGGCGCGACGTCACCCAGTTCCTGACGTACGGATTCCCGGCCGCGGTCTACCGCTCGCGCCGCTGGTGGATAACCACCGCGCTGCTTTCCACGCTGGTGGCGGCGCTCCTCGGCTGGTGGATCGGCACGCACCCGGAGGTCCAGGCCTCGATCGCGGCGCCCGGGGAACTGCGCGACCTGACCCGCCCCGGCGGCGAGTACGAGACCTACTACTCCAGCCACCCCGCTGCCGCCTTCGCCGCCCAGGTGTGGACGAACAACGCCAAGGCCGCGGCGCTGTGCCTGGTCTTCGGCGTCTTCCTCGGCCTGCCGGTCCTCCTGGTCCTCTTCCTCAACATGCTCAATCTGGGGATGGGGATCGGCCTGATGTCCTCGGCCGGCCGCCTCGACACGTTCCTGGGCCTGGTCCTCCCGCACGGACTGCTCGAACTGACGGCGGTCTTCGTGGCCGCCGGAACAGGGCTACGACTCGGCTGGACCCTGATCGACCCGGGCCCTCGCCCCCGCCGCACCGCCCTGGCCGAGGAGGGCCGGGCCGCGGTGGGCATGGCGATCGGCCTCGCTCTGGTCCTGTTCGTCTCGGGCGCCATCGAGGGCTTCGTGACCCCGTCCGGCCTGCCGACCTGGGCCCGGATCAGCATCGGCGTCCTCGCCGAGCTGGCCTTCCTCGTCTACGTCTATGTCCTGGGCGGACGCGCGGCACGGGCCGGCGACACCGGCGACGTGGAGGCGGCCGAGCGCAGCGCCACGCTCCCGACGGCGGCCTGACGCGCGAGTGGCCCAGTCAGATGTGCGCTTCCGGGCGTTGACCTGCTAGTCTCCTCTTCGCCCCACGGGAGCCGTTGACACGGTTCGAGTGGGGAGGTAGATTCGAACAGTTGCCTGGGGGTGGACCCCCGGATCAGCAACCGTGAGTATCTGACCGCTTCCGGAACATCGATTCCAAGGAAGCCCCCCGATGATTCAGAAATGGACGCCGGTCAAACGGCCCCAAGAACTCTGATAAAGTCGGAACCGCGCCGGAAAGGGAAACGCGAGAGCGAGAACCTGGAAAGCACCGAGGAAATCGGATCGGAAAGATCTGATAGAGTCGGAAACACCGAAGGGAAAGC
>NZ_JBVJNF010000011.1:223659-250032 GCF_055583785.1 Streptomyces sp. NPDC104371 | reverse complement strand
GACCTTGCGCACACAACCGAACGTGCGGGACAGCTCCGCTGCCTGCGCGTCCGTGGGATAGAAGCGGTACTTGAACGCCCGCTTCACATGCGTCGTGGTCACACCTCACAAGCTAGTGAGACTGCTTGTGAGAGTCAACTGCGGGTCAGGGCACGGCCTTTCACCTTGACGGCAAAGCCCTGCGCTTGCCGTGCTCCGCAGGCGTTTCGTTTCCTCCCCCGCCTGAAGGCGGGGGTGTCCACGAAAGGAATCAGATGAACATGTACACCTACATCGCCTCGTTCCTGTCTTCCTCCGGTCTCCAGGACCACGTGGACATCGTCCTGCTCGTCTTCGGCGTCGCCTCCATCACCGGACTGTGGCTGACCGGCATGCTCATCGACCGCCATCTGCGCGCCGTCGTCCTGACCAGCTTCGCCGCCTTCACCGCCGCCATGGTTCTGCTCGCCACCCTCAACTCCAGCCCCGTGACCACCTTCGCCGCCGTCGCCGTGTGGGGCATGGCCCTGGGCGCAGCCCCGACGATGCTGCAGGCAGCATCGGCCAGAACCGCCGGTTCGGCCATGGAAATCGCCCAGTCCATGCTCGTCACGATGCTCAACGCCGGCATGGCCGCAGGACCCCTGCTGGGCGGCGCCCTCTACGCCGCCCAGGGGACCAGCCCGCTGCCTTGGACAAGCCTCGGTGTCTTCGCCGCCGTCCTGGCCCTGTCCGCCGCCACCGGCCGCACCGCCTTCCCGACCCCCACCACCCGCAGCGACACGCCGGCCAACAGCCCTGCACCACAAGAGCAGCACACCGAGGCCCTGGCCATCCCCACCCGCACCACCGACTGACACCGTCCTCCGCGCGAGCCCTCACCCCCATCCGGTCAGTCAAACCTCAACCTGTAGCACCCACCACGTAGGAGCGCCCTGATGCCGTCACAGCATGCTGACCCCACAGCCACCAAGGTGTGGTTCATCACCGGTACCAGCACCGGGCTGGGCCGCGCACTCGCCCTCGAGGTCATCGCCGACGGCGACCGCCTCGTCGCCACCGCACGCAACCCCCAGACCCTCGACGACCTGGTCGCCCTCGCACCCGAACGCGTCCGCGCACTGCCCCTCGACGTGACCGACCCCACCGCGGTCCGCCTTGCCGTGGACACTGCGCTCAAGGAGTTCGGCCGTATCGACGTCCTGGTCAACAACGCCGGCTACGCCCTGCGCGGGGCCCTCGAAGAAGTCTCCGACACCAAACTGCGCCGCCAGTTCGACACCAACGTCTTCGGAGCACTGGACGTGACACGTGCAGTCCTGCCCGCCCTGCGCGCCCAGCGCTCCGGCTGCATCGTGCAGATGTCCTCGGTCGGAGGCGTCCTGGCCACCCTGGGCGGAACCACCTACGCGGGAACCAAGTTCGCCCTCGAAGGACTCTCCGAAGGACTGGCCGCCGAAGTCGCACACCTCGGCATCCACGTCCTCATCGTGGAACCCGGCCCCTTCCGCACCGACTTCACCGGCCGTTCCGTCCGCTGGGCCGATCCGATCGACGACTACCGATCCGCTCTCGGCCCAGCCAAAGAACAGTTCCTCGCCATGCACGGCACCCAGCCGGGCGACCCCGCCCGCGCAGCCCGCGCCATCATCACCGCCACCCGCATGAAAAAGCCCCCGCAGCGCCTGCCGCTGGGCGCAGGCGCCGTCGACCGGATCCGCGAACGGCTCCAACTGCGTCTGCAGGAAGTGGAGGCGATCGAACCCCTCGGCCGTCCGACCGACTTCGACTGACCACCCATCGCAACAGCCTCCCGCCGCCAAGCGCCCCGCGCCCACGCCGCGTCAGCGGGTGACGCACTTCCGTCTACCGCGAACCGTGGCCGCTCGCGGTCGCACGGCAGGCGCTGAAGGCGGACACAGCGCTGTTGCCCACAGACGGCGCCTCACCGAGAATCCCCCGTCTCGGTGAGGCGCCTTGGGCACTCCGTTACGCTTCCGGTGAGCAGGTGGCCGCGTGGCGGCAGGCCCGGGACCAGGCGTTGGACGACCTGGAGCGGCTTGAGACCGCCGATGCGGATGAGACGGTGCAGATCGCCCTTGCGTACGCGGCCCGGTTCAGGGAGTTGCACGGCACCCGGTCGGGCCTGCTTCCCGCGTACCAACCTGTACTCCACCGCATCAGCAGCTCCTCGAGGTTCACCTCGGTGGTCTGGGAAAAGAGCGGGCGCCGGGCCGCTCGTGGCCGTGCCCCAGCACGGCCCTTCGAAGCCCGGCGCCCTCTCACCCCCGGGGCCGACCACGGCGCGTGGCCGCGCTAGCCCCGGGCAGATCGGTGGATCAGGCGTTCTTGTACTGGGTGTCGTCGGCGTGTGTCGAAGTTGTTCGTCCCCAGCGTCACCTCAGCGACGTCCCCGGCGTCCAGGACGACCGGTGCGAAGTACACAGGGGTAGTGGTCTGCTCCATGATCGAAACCTCCAGGCCTTGTCGTCCCCGCGCCCCGAAGTGGGCGCCGGTGGACGGGCGGTGCGCGCCGAACGGCGGGGCCCGGCAAGCCGCTTGGGCCCGGCCGCCCGGCCTGATGAACAGTCAACCCGCGCGGCCCGTGCGGCGGTACGGTGGCGGGCAGGGCAAGCGGTTTATCGGGTATACGGGCAGGTGCTCATGACCACGCGCACGCCGAACCACCAGCTGCGGGACCTCGTCGCTGAATCCGGGCTGATGTATGCGGCCCTGGCCAAGGCGGTCCGGGCGGTGGCCGCTGAGTGTGGCACCGTCTTACGGACCAACAAGTCCACCGTCGAGCACTGGATCGCGGGCGTCACACCTGCCGGCGACACCGGCCGCTACCTTGCCGTGGCACTGTCCCGGCGCCTGGGCCGCCTGCTGACCTTGCGCGACCTCGGGCTGGCGGACCAGGACAGCGAGGAGGATGGCAGCATCGGCCTGTCACTGGGGGCCGACCCGATCGACGCCCTGCTGCCGATGTGGAGGTTCGAGTTGGACCGGCGCCGCTTTTTGACCTCCTCCGCCTACTCGGTCGCCGCCGTACGCGACATGGTGCGCGTCTTCTCCGAGATGGACGAACGCCACGGCGGACAGCACGGCCGCAGCGCGCTCGTGCAGTACCTGCGCGACGACGTCGCCCCGCTGTGCCCAGGGCCGCTTCCGCACCGAAGAGATCCGCCAGCACATGCTCTCCACCGCCTCCCGAGGCGTACACGTCCTCGGCTGGAAGTCCTACGACGCAGGCCAGCAGGGCCTCGCCCAGCGCTACTACCTCCAGTCCTACGCGCTCGCCGTCGAATCCGGGATCACCGGCCACGACGGGTTCGTGATGCGCACGATGGCCATGCAAGGGCTCAAGCTGCACCGGCCCGAGCACTGCACAGGGCCTCGCCGAGACCGGCCTGAACCGCGCCAAAGGCAAAGTCGACGCACAGACCGAATCCCTCTTCCGCGTCGTCCACGCCCACACCCTCGCCAAGGCCGGCCTGCCCCAGGCGGCCCTCGCCGAGGCCCAGCAGGCGCACGCCCTGCTGACCGCCGCCCCCGGCGACGAAGTACCGTTCTGGGCCCTGGCCTGGGGACCACCAGCCGCCTCGATCTACTCCCGCACCGCCAAGGTCTACGAAACGCTTCGCGATCACCAGGCCGCCGCCGAGCAGTACGCCCGTGCCGCCGCCTCACGCCCCGCTGGCACGTACGCGCGGATCGTCGCCCTCGACCTGGTGGCCGGCGCCGAGATGCACCTCAAACGCGGCCAGATCGAGCAGGCATGCGCCACCTGGAACCGCGCCATCGACCACATGGACGGCGTACGGTCCGTCCGCACCCGCAAGGCCCTCACCAGCATGCGCCGCGACCTCGCCCGCTTCCGCGCCCGCGGCGTACGGTGCGCGGCCGAACTCGGCGAACGCGCCATCGACTTCCTCGCCAGCGCCTGACAACGCCCCGGCCACCAGAGCAGACAAACCTGCCACCTGGACGAACGCGGTTACGCGATGGCCTGCCTGAAGATGTCACTTATCAACGATTTTGGGAGGCGCCCCGACCTACGGGCGGGTGATATCGAGTGTCATCCCGGCTGCGGCAGGTGCGGATGATCGGCTCTGTGTGACACTCGCCGAGGGGAACTTCACCGGGTATGCCAGGGACGGTCAGTGGAGTCATGGGGACGGGCCGCGCCCGGAGTTGAGCAGCACGCCGAACGCGTGGCGGAGACCGCCTGCCACCTCGCGGACATCGCGGGCCCGGGTGCCTGGAGCACGGCGGCCGTCGAGGACGTCCTCGACGCGATCGACACCCTCGCCGAGGCCCTGGGCAGCGCCGGGCCGGAGTTGGCGCAGGCCCTCGCCGCCGTGGCGGCCGCGACCGAGCCCTGGTCGCGTTCTGTATCTCGGCCGGCCCACGGGCTTCGGAACTGCTCCGCGTGACCCGGGACCGGGTGCGTCAGAGCCTGGCTGTGCCAGGGGCGCGGTTCTGGCAACGCCAGTGCAGGCCAGTCACCTCGTACCGCACGATGTGCCGGGAGCTGATGGGAGACCGGACGCTGTCCCCGAAATCCAGCGCGATGTCCGGGCGTTCACCGCCGTCGGTCACAGAGCAGTGGCGGCGCGGACCAGCCCCGCGACCGCCGTTGAGCGGCTGTGTGGGGGCCAGGCGATGACCGTGGTGACGTGGGGGGCGTCGGGGACCGGTACGGCGGTGAGGTCCTCGCGCAGGCCGGTGAGGCCCGACTCCGGGACGACCGCGCAGGCGCGGCCGAGGGCGATGAGCTGGGTGAGTTGTGTGTGGTCGCGCACCTGCGGTCCGGGGCCGTCCGGAAAGGTGCCGTCAGGGCGAGGCCAGCGGGGCAGGGGCAGGTCGGGAAGGTCGGTGACCTCGGCGAGCCGCACGTGGGGGCGAGCACTGAGAGGGTGGCCCGCCGGGAGAATCGCGACCTGACCCTCGCAGTGCAGGTCCTCGGTGTCGAAGCCGGCCGTGTCGTCGAACGGCCGATGCAGCAGGGCTACGTCGGCCCGGCCGTCGTGCAGCAACCGTGCCTGCTCGCCCGGCCCGCACAGCACGACGTCCACGGCGACGGCGCCGGGCTCGGCAGCATAGGCATCGAGGAGTTTCGCCAGCAGTTCACCGGAGGCGCCCGCCTTCGCGGCCAGGACCACGGCGGGGCGGCCGGTCGCGGCGAGGGCGGCCCTGCGGGTGCGCCGTTCCGCGGCCTCGACGGCGTCCAGCGCAGCCCGCGCCTCCCGCAGCAGCACCGCCCCTGCCCCGGTCAGAGAGACGCCCCGACTGCCGCGCTCCAACAGAAGGGTGCCCAGGCGCCGTTCGAGCCCGCCGATCGCCCGCGACAGCGGGGGCTGGGCGATCCCGAGCCGCTGCGCGGCCCGGCCGAAGTGCAACTCCTCGGCGACCGCGACGAAGTACCGCAGCTCACGTGTCTCCACCCCACCAGCCTAACCGGGCCGACCAGGAGCGATACCCGGGCGGTATCGCTGTCCACCCAGTCGGTCTTGGACGCCCTGCCCGACAGGGGAGAAACATCGATGTCATGAGTGAGACGAACACTGTGAACCACCACAAGGTCGCGCTGGTGACCGGAGCCAACAAGGGCATCGGGTACGAGATCGCCGCCGGGCTCGGCGCCCTCGGCTGGTCCGTCGGAATCGGCGCGCGGAACGAGGAACGGCGCGAGGCCGCCGTAGACAAGCTGCGCGCGGCCGGAGTCGATGCGTTCGGCGTGCCGCTGGACGTGACCGACGACGCGAGCGTGACAGCGGCGGCTCGGCTGATGGAGGAGCGGGCCGGGCGGCTCGACGCGCTCGTCAACAATGCGGGGATCACCGGGGGCGGGCCGCAGGAGCCCACCACGGTCGACGTGAACCGGGTACGGGCGGCCGTGGAGACCAACGTGATCGGCGTCATCCGCGTCACCAACGCCCTGCTGCCGCTGCTGCGCCGCTCGCCGTCGCCGCGGATCGTGAACGTCTCCAGCAGCGTCGGCTCCCTCACGCTCCAGACCACGCCTGGCGCCGAGACCGGCCCCATCTCCATCGCGTACGCTCCGTCGAAGACGTTCCTCAACGCCGTCACCGTGCAGTACGCCAAGGAACTGGCCGACACACACATCCTGATCAACGCCGTCTGCCCCGGCTTCACGGCGACCGACCTCAACGGCTTCCGGGGGGTGCGCACCCCGCAGCAGGGCGCAACCGCCGCGATCCGGCTGGCCACCGTATCGGCCGACGGCCCGACAGGCCGCTTCTTCAACGACGAGGGAGAGACGCCCTGGTGACGCGCTTCCGGTCCGCGCCGCCCCGCGGAGATGGCGCAAGCGCGTCCTCGTGACCGACGCCGTCACGCTATGTCGGAACGGCCGTCGAGCCCGAACCGCCGGCGGCCGACCAACGAGATGAGGGATCGAAAGGCACCGGTCCCGGTTGTACTGCTGGTAGTGCTCGGGTAGTTCGTGGTGGCGGTAGTAGGGGGTGCGGACGGTGGCGTCGGCGCCTTGGCAGGCGCGGTCGGCCAGGATGGGGATCAGGGTGCCGTCCACGATCACGAAGTCGCCCTCGCCTCGGCCGGTCAAGGCCTCGCGCAGGCCAGTTGCCCAAGCAGCGAGGACGTCGACGGTCTCGTCCACGAACCGCCAGGCTGTCGCCTCGAAGATACCGAACCCGGCGCCGAGTTGAGCCAGCGTTTCGTTCTTGCGCAGGTGGGCGAGGGCGAGCAGGGCCTGTTGGAAGCAGTCCAACTTCCGCCAGCGAGTGCCCCGTTCACGCCTCCGGGCGTAGATGAGCCATGAGACATGCTCGACCAGCCCCTGCGGGACATCGAGCTTGGAAGGATACGGAACCAACGAAGCCCCCCGGCCGTCGGCGTGTTGAGTGAGATCACCACACCAACGACGAGGGGCTTCGCTATGTCACAGCCTCTGACCAGCCGGATTCACCCGACAACCCAGGATGAAAGAGGTTCAGTCACACCGCTGCCAAACTCACCCGCCGTCAGATCCTCGGCATCACCGCGGGAGCCTTCTTCGTCGGCAACCCCGGCGCTGCAGCCGCCCCTGAGCAGCCGCGCACGTGGAATGGCGGACAGACGCAAAATCATTGGCCCGTCGTCGACACCCCGGTGCGGTGCGCCAGGCCGTTCAGGATGAGGGCGAGCCGCAGCCCATGGTGATGCACACGTCGGACTCCTCACCGCGTCGACGGTGAGGATCTTCGGGACCTCGGCGGAGATGTCGATGCCGACCTCTGCCATCGCGGCGACGGCGGCCGGGTTGACATGGTCGCCCGGGTTGGATCCGGCGGAGCGGACCTCCACGCGGTCCCCGGCCAGGTGCGTGAGCCAGGCGGCGGCCATCTGGGAACGGCCGGCGTTGTGGACGCAGGCGAACAGAACGGATGGCTTCTTACCGGGGCTCTCGGGCATGAGGGGCTCTCTCGTCTCACGGCGGCTGCAAGGCACCGAGGGCATCAGTATCCGCTGGTATCAGCCGCGTCCGGCTCCTGGTCGTACGAGGCGAGGCAGAACGCCTGACGGCGCAGCAGCACCCCTCCCTCGCCCTGCCGGGCCGCAGCCTTGGTCGTGCCCCGCAGATGGTCGAAGAACACCGCCCGGCGAGCGCCGGCGGCACCGTGCCGTTCAGCGCCCACACCAACACGTGCGCGGTGACCCGGGTGTGCACCCACCCGCCCACCTCACCATCCAGGGTGGTCGCGATGATCCGGTCCGCGTCCAACGCAGCAACCAGCCACGGCTGTTGCGGGGCTGGACGTTGTTGGCGCCAGGCAACGGGCGGGGACTCGGTTCGAGGGGTGGGCGTTATGGCCGGATGAGGTACTGATCGAGGGTGGCCAGGATGTCGTTGACGGGGCCAAAGCTGATCACGGCGGTTGTTCCGCCCGCGATCTCGCCGCGCAGAGGAGAGAGGGCGTCGTGCGCTTGTGTGGCGAGTGATTCGTCTTGGAGCAGGATCGCTGTATGTGCGTTGACGGCCCAGAGCGAGTCGTACAGGTGGTTAGCAGGAGGTCTGGGCAGGATGGCGGCGGCCTCGCGGGCCGATATGAGGTCGCCGTCGGCGAGGTTGAGGAGGGGCTGGGCCCAGGGACGGTAAGGGCCCCAGTCGAGGGCGGGGTCCGTTGGCGCGGGGCGTTGGTGGCGCATGCGGAGTGAGAGGAGCGCGAGCGGGAAGATGCCAGCCTCTACCCCGGGCATGCCGGCGCCGGCGAGGTCGGTGGCCAGGGTGCGATAGGCGTGAGCGACCTCGGCGGGGTCGTCCGAGCGTTCTGCCAGCTGCATGGTCCGGAAGGCGGCGGTGAGAACGTGAACGAGCGGGGTCTCGTGCATGGCGGCGAGCCGCTCGGCCGCCACGACGTGGTGTTGCGCGGTCTCGGTGTCGCCGCGGGCCGCGCAGGCTTGGATCTTGATCAGATGGCCAAGGATTTCGAACATCGGGAGATCGTGCCGCGTGGAGAGATCGATGAGCTCGCCGGCGATCACGTCGCGTTCGCTGGTGCGCCCTGGGTGCTGGAAGGACTGTACGAATCGGGCGTTGAGCGCGAGTACCAGCACGCCGGGGTCGTGTAGGTCTCGAGCTAGTCGTTCGGCTTCGGCCGCCGCCTCGAGGGCCCAGCGGTCTCGGGTTCCGCGATGCTCGAGCCCGATGGTGGCGAGGAGGCGCGCTCGAAGTGCGGGTGGGGTCCTTGGCCCCAGTCGGTGCAGAGTGCGCCGAGTGGTTGCGACCAGGGCCTCGGACCGTCTGGGATCGTCGGCACGCGTCCAGATGGTGGGGACGTCGTACGCTGCGATCACGCGGGCAGTGAGGCCGGGGTCTTCGGTCCGTTCTGCTTCCGCGGCTGCCGCGGCGCGTTGTTCTTGGGCGAGTACCAGGTTGGTGCCGCCTGTGACCGCGGCGGCTCTGGCCACGGTGCTCATCGAGCGCAGCCGGGTGTAGGTCCCCGTCGCTTCTGTGCGCGTGAGTAGGCGTAGCTGGTTCTCGTCCCGGGGCGCGGGCGTGAGGTGTGGAGCGTGCCGGAGGATGTCACGTTCGAGATGGTCGAGGCTGTCCGCTGATTCCAGTCCGAACCGATCCAGCAGCCTGGCTCGCGCGTCACGCAGCGAGGTCAGCGCGTCGACCTGGCGGCCGGCTTGGTACAGAGCATGGGCAAGCAGAACCCAGGCATGCTCCCGCCATGGGTGTGCGGTGGTGAACGTCTCCAGCTCTGGGACGAGGGGCGCACCACGTCCGAGGTCGAACATCGCTCGGGCGCGCAGCTCGACGGCTTGACGGTGGAGTTCTGCCAGCCGGGCGCGCTCTGGCGTCAGCCAAGGTGAGGCGTCGAGGTCTGCGTACGGCTCGCCCTGCCACCATGAGAGCGCTTCGCTCAGCACGCAGGCAGCCTGGCTGCTGGGCCCGTCGTGCATGGCCCGAAGGGTGTCCTCGAATCGGTGGGCGTCGATGTGTGCTCGTGGAATCCGCAAGGCGTATCCGGTACCGACGGTCTCGATGGTGTGCGACCGGGTTCGCGGAAGACGATCGGGTTCGAGGGCGCGTCGGAGCTCGGCGACGAAGGTGCGGACCGTTCCGGCCGCTGCGGGCGGAGGGTCCTCCCAGAGATCATCGAGCAGCACCGGAAGCGGGACGGCCCGGCCGCCGGCCGCGACCAGCCGTCCCAGAAGCTCGCGGCGACGCCGGCTGCCCACCAGCACAGGGCGGCCCTCGGCATCCGTGACCTCGATCGGCCCAAGCACCTTGACGAGGATCTCCATGTCCTCATTGTCGTCGGTTCCAGGCTGCTGCTGATCCACTGCTGACCCGGCTCTCCGATCCTCTTCTTGTTCATACATCCATGTGTGAGCGGCAGCGACTCACGAGTCTGGGAGAAGGAGACGACAACGATGGGCATCAGCATTCCGGGGTTCGAGACCAGGTCGATCGGTGTGGCTGACGACGTGGAGCTGAACGCGGCGGTCGGCGGAGAGGGACCGGCCGTTGTGCTGCTCCATGGCTTTCCCGAGACCCACCTGATGTGGCGGCATGTCGCTCCCGTCCTGGCCGAGCACCACACCGTGGTCTGCCCCGATCTTCGCGGTTATGGCGCCAGCAGCAAGCCGGAAGCGGTCGCCGAGGACACCTACTCGAAGCGGACGATGGCCGCAGACATCGTCGGCCTGGCCGACGCACTCGAGTTCGACCGGTTCGCGTTGGTCGGGCACGACCGCGGTGCGCACGTTGCTTTCCGGGCCGGCCTTGATCACCCGAATCGGATCAGCCACCTGGGAATCCTGGACATCGTTCCCACTCTGGATACCTGGAACGTCCTCCACGGCGTCAGCGCGGCGGTGGCCTTCCACCTGTATCTGATGGCCCAGCCGCCCGGTCTGCCCGAGCAGATGATCGCGGGCAGCGCCGACGCGTTCTTCGGCCACTTCCTCGACGTCTGGTCCACGAGCTCCGACGCGATCCCGGCGGAAGTGCGCGCCGAGTACCTTCGCGCATGCCGGGACGCTGTTCCGTCGATCGTCGCCGACTATCGCGCCACCGCGACCGTCGACATCGAACATGACCAGGCCGACCTCGACGTCGGCAACCGGATCACCATGCCGGTGACGGTCGTCCAGCAGGACTGGGGCCGGCAGCTTGGGTTCGACGCCACCGCGACCTGGCGACCGTGGGCCACCGACCTTCAGCACTTCACCACCCGGGCGGGCCACTTCATGGCCGAGGAGGCTCCGGAGGACATCGCCATGCTGATCCTGAACCTGGTGAAGCGGTGATCGCCGCGGAAGGGCCGGTATCGGCCGCGCTCACCGGAGGCTCTGACACCCTCCGTACGGCGGGGCCGCAGTGACCCATTCCAACGCCCCGCTGAGCACGGAAGGGCGCCGCGGACTCGTCGAGCGGTGCCGGACCCGCCCGATTGCCCATGTCGCCGCTGAGATGGGCATCTCCCGAGCCTGCGCCGGCAAATGGGTCAACCGCTGGCGCAGATTTGGCGAGGCCGGCCTGCAGGATCGTTCCTCGGTACCGCATCACAGCCCGAAGGCCGCCCCGGACTGGGTCGTCGAACAGATCGAGACCTGGCGACGGCATCACAAGTGGTCCGCCCAGCGGATCACCGACGAGCTGGCCGACCTCGGCCACGTGATCGACCGCCGCACCGTCACCAGATACCTCACGCGGTTGGAGCTGGGCAAGCGCCAATTCCTTGACCCGAACGGCGAGAACAATCGCAAGCCGCAGAGGATCATCGCCCGCTGGCCCGGCCACATGGCCCACCTCGATGTGAAGAAGGTCGGTCGAATCCCCGATGGCGGTGGCTGGCGCATCCACGGCCGCGACAGCGACGAAAAGCGAGCCGTCGACCGTGCCAAGACCGCAGGAGCGAAACGCGGCTACGTCTACCTACACTCCATCGTCGACGGATTCTCCCGACTCGCTTACACCGAACCACTCGCCGACGAGAAGGGGACCATTGCAGCGGCGTTCCTCGCGCGGGCGAAAGCCTGGTTCGCCGCCCACGGCATCACCCACATCCACCGTGTCGTGACCGACAACGGCGCCTGCTACCGGTCCGGTGACTTCGCCCGCATCGTCAGCAACCGGACCCGTCACCAGTAGACCAGGCCCTACACACCCCGACACAACGGGAAGGTCGAGCGGTACCAGCGCATCCTGGCCGAAGAACTCCTCTACGCTCGCGAGTTCGCCAATGAGGATGAGCGAACTGCCGCGCTCAGCGTGTGGAACGTCCACTACAACTATCGCAGAGATCCTCCGTGGAGTTCTTTGAACTCGTCGATCAGGTCCTGCTCGGCCTCGCCCGCGTCTTCCTCGGTCATCGGCCGCCAGGCGACGAGCAGTGCGTCTGAGTCGGCTAGTGGCTCGTCACGCAGGCTTGACCAGATAGTCGACCTGTTGCCCATCGGCCAGCAGACTGTCCCCAAGGTCTGATCTTGGAGGTGGTCGTGGGGCGTCGACCGAGTGTGTTCGTCCGGCCGGTGAGCATGGAGGGGGGCCGGAAGCTGCAGAGAATCAGCCGGAAGGCGAAGGACCCGGTGAAACTTCGTCGGGCGATCGTGGTGCTGATGTCCGTCCAGGGCCAGACGGTCAAGGACATCACCGTGCTGATGCGGGTCAGCGAGGACTACGTCCGCGATGTCATCCACACCTTCAACGAGCAGGCGCTGGACGCGCTTGACCCAAAATGGAGCGGGGGACGCCCCAAGACGATCAGTGACGAGGTGCGCGAGCATATCTGCCTGATCGCCCGGACGCCCCCCGCCGACTGGAAGATCACCGCCTTCTCCACCTGGAGCCTGAGCAAGCTCGCCGACCACCTCGCCAAGCAGAAAGTGACCGCGGCCATCAGCCGGGAGACCCCGCGCCGGATCCTGCGCGCCGGCAAGGTCTCCTGGAAGACCACCACCACCTGGAAGGCGTCCACGGACCCGGAGTTCATCGCCAAGATGCACCGCGTCCTGGTGCTGTATGACACCCCGCCCGCCGACGGGCGGGTGATATGCGTCGGTGAGTTCGGGCCGCTGAACCTGATGCCCCGCAAGGGCAAGGCATGGGGGCCGGTGAGGCGTCCGCACAGGCCGCGAGCCACCTACAACCGCTACGGCGGCGTGCGGCAGATGCTCGCCGCCCTCGATCTGGCCACCGGCAAGCTGTACTGCGGCATTCACCCGCGCAAGCGGTGGCGCGAGTTGTAGGTTCCGCGTTCCAGCGTCATGTGCCGACGCTGCGAGCTGGGCATCCTGACGGTTCCGCGTTCCGTGTCACCTTGATCGTTCCGCGCTCGGTGTCACATCCCGGACGGCGCAGGCTCCGGACCGCTCGCAACGTCCGGAGCCGAAGGCTCCGACCAGGCCAAATCCGCGTTCCGTGTCCCAAATGACAGACAGATGACACGGAAGCGCGGAATATGACATCGAAACGCGGAACCTACAGGTGCCTGTAGGTTCCGCGTTCCGGTGTCCAACGGCACCTCTGTGACCTGTAGGGCATCGGCGTTCCGCGCTCGTGTTCACCGACCACGTTCCACAGGACCGTGTCCGATCCCCGGCTCTGACGGTGCGGCGGCAATCGGAACCGGCGCAGGCGAGCGGGTGACCTGCGACTACTCAGAGCCGTGTCTAATCGGTCAGCCGTTGGACGCAGTGGCCAGGAATTGGACACCAAGATGCGGAAGCTACAGTGCCGTCGTCCTGGCGGACGGCGACGAGGAATCGCGCGGTATCTAGGGTCGTCAAGCAAAGCTGCTGGTAGCTGTAACGCGAGCTTGTAAGTCAAGTAAGGCAAGTACGAGGCTGGGGCCGACTGGCTACCTTGGTTGCGCATGCGACGAAACGCCCTTGAGCTGTCTGATGCTGCCGTCCGCCGGATGCACGAGGGGCCGTTCGATCCGTTGCGGTGTACCGAGGAGTGCGAGCCAACAGCATGGGAACAGGCGGGGATGTCCCGGAAGCCCGCGAATCCCAAGTGCGTGAACTGCGCCGGGAACGTGTGCGCGGACTATGGCGAGCTACCGGCGGAAGACGGGATTGAGGGTGCTTTCTGCCATCCGTGCATGGAGCGGGTGCCCGAGCCGTGCTGTGCCGTACGAGCCGTCCGAGGGTTCTGAGCAGTACTCCGCGCTGACCAAACTGACGGGGCAGTTGGTCGCAGCCAACCGACGCCGTCACCGTGGACAGCAGCTCGCCGGTGCGCGGGTGGCGAGCGGTCAGGTCCATGGAGGAGAACGCGCCGTCGTAGATGCGCAGGGTGAGACGGTCGGCGTGGAGGACATCGAGCACGTTGAGAATGTGTCCGGTGCCGCGCACGAGACGGAGCATCCCGGAGATGCGCACGGTGTCGCCTGACCGCGCGTACGCCGGCGGCTCGCCGAACTTCGGCCGTTCCAGCGGGTGGAGGCGGCTGAGGTGCCGGCCTGCTCCTCGAAGACAACCGGGTCCTCGATCCCGGCCTCGTCCAGGGCGAGGCTCTGACGATCGGTCGACTGATGGTCGCTCGACTCCCGACGTCCATGTCATTGCAACCCGTCGGCAGCTGCACCGAAACCGCCCCGGCCAGGGCCGGGACGGTCTGCAGGTTCGAAGAACAAACACCGGGCTAAGCACCACGACGTCGGCAAGACGGGGCAAGCGCGCCGAGCCGATCAAGGAACACCAAGCCCGCCCACGTTAGAAGCCAAAACTGATTAGGCCAAGCGCCGGTGATGCCTTCCTCGACGGTCGACTGCCCTTACAGGGCTGACGACCTGCTGCGTCAGTTAACTGTGCGTCGGTGCACGTCAAATGAAAGGAAGAGGACTGGGCAGAAGCCAGGTAGCTGAGGCCGCTCCGCTGACACAGGCTGTGGCCCAGCCTGCCCATGCTTTCCCGGAAAGGCTCCGGGCCGCATGTGCAGCTTCGGAGGCGATGATCACTCCGCAGAGAAGTGCCAGGAACAGGTCGCCCCAGTCGAAGTCAGGTCGGCCGATGGCCAGCCATCCCGCCACGCACGCGCCTAGCCCCGCAGCCATATGAGGCCAGTGTGTGGTCCTAGCTGTGTGTGGTGTGCGGCTGCGGTATATCAGGATCAACACGATCTCTGCGAGGGCTGCTGCTACAGCAATCAACTGGCGCTCCTTTTCAGAACTTGCAGGCGGTCTTGACGGTTCCGATGCCCAGCAGAGCTGCTACGGCCTTGCGGTGCTTCGCAGTCAGCTTGCGTCGCTTGGCATAGGTCTGAATGAGCTTCGCGGTCTTCTTTACCCCGATCTTCTTCACGAGCTTCACGGCGGTCAGAACGCGCGCGGAGCTCCCTACCGGGGTGAAGGTGAAGATGAAGCTGGCAATTACCGCAGCGCACTTGATGATCTTCTTGGTGGTGGTCCAGAAAGAAGGGTCGATCACGATGGGGAACGCGCTGTTCGCGTCGAAATCAACGTGCTGGACGAGCTTGTTACCCACGACCTTGTAGCTGGTGGGTACGTCGTTGCCGTTGGCGTCCTTCACCCAGGGTGCGTCGAAGAAAGCGGCGGCGTCTGTTGCGGGCGCTTTCTCCGCGTCTTCGTCGCCTTCAGCGTAGAGCGAGACCGAGCCGTCGTCGTGCGTCACGGCCTTCATACCGGCCGGAATGGTGAAACCGGTCTCGTAGTCGTGCGGTGCGGAGCTGTCCTTGAGGACGTTCAGCGTACGCGTGCCGCCGTCCACAGTGCGCTGAACGACGGTGTCCACGGGGCCGGCCGACGTATAGACGACGTTTCCTCCGACCTGGGTGCCCTTGGTGCCAGCCTCGGGGATCGTGAGCCTGTTGGGCATGAACTCGTTCTGGACGTCGACAGCGTTGTTCTTTCCGTCCCACGGAACGGAGACGATATTGTCCTCGGTGACCGCGATGGATGCGTAGGAGGAGTCCGAAGACGTCGCAGCGGTGATGTCGGCGGCATCGGAGTAGGTGTTGGCCAGCCCCACCGCATTCTCGGCTGCTGTGGGCTTCCAAGATGTGTCGACAGTGAAACGGACAGGGGCGGACCAGCCGTTGGCATAGTGGGTGCCGTCGTAGGCAGTGGTGCGGAAGCTGTAGGTCTTGCCTGAGGTGAGCTTGCCCGCGGGAACCTTCACCTGCGAGGTGCTGTTGGCCGAAACCGGTGCCGCGTTGATGGTGGTGACCACTTGGCCAGTGGCGGTGTCGGTAATCTCGTAGGTACCGGTGACCTTGTCCTCGCCATTAGCGTCCACGGTGGAGAACCGCAGGATCGGCGTCGTGGTGTTCACCTTGAAAATCCCGCCCGAGGAGATAAACGGCGCACCCGCTTGCAGGTTCAGTCCGTTGTAGGGGCGGTAGTTGTACGTCACCTCCAGAGTCGGGATTTGGTCCTCGTTGGCGGCGTTAGCGGAGTAGAAGCGCTTCCAACCGTAGGTGTCCGACTCATCGGCGGCCTTGAGTGCCACGGAGCCGCTCTCCGCCTGGGCGGATGCCCAGGTCTGCGCCAGCTTGGTGATATCGGCCGTCACCCACCCCTGCTTGTTGCAGGTGGACGACTTGGTCTCGGTGGAGGTGGCAATCTTCTCCGTCATTGACGGCTGCTTGGTCCAGCGGGTGTTCTTGTCGGCTGCACCGGCGGCCCATACCTCCCAGCCACGCTTCTCACAGGACCACGAGTGGTAGTTCCACAGCTTCAGGGTTGCTTTCGAGACCAGTGCGTCGGCGAAGTTCGCGGTGCGGAAGGTCAGGAAGGAACGCGCGATGCGCTTGGTGGTCCCCTCATAGTCACCGGGCCAGCCGACCTTCAAATCGGTGCTCGCCGACTGGTCGGTGGTGTCGCCGCCCTGGACGAAGGTGTCGAAGAGTACGTCGAGAGCATCAGTGGCGGGGTCGATCGTCACCGGGTACTGGGTCTGGGGATCGGTGAGCCACTCGGTGTCTGGACGCAGGGTGAGCTGCACAGTGTTGCCGGACTGGGTCACCTCCATGGCGACCCTCTTGCGATTGACGTGCTCGCCGGACCGCTGGTCGACTTGCCTGTCCCACATCGTGGGTGCGGGCATCGTCGCAACGGTTTCGCCGGAACCGTCGATGAAGTCGATGCCGCCACCAAAATCTGCCTTCGCAGTCATGCCGTCGGGCAGCACGATCGGAAGCACCAGGGGAGCGCCGCCCTCCGGGGCCTTCCGCAGCTTGAGATACTGCTCGAAGCCGGTGCGGGTGGCCTCGACCACGAGGTCACCGCCAGGAACCGCGTCCTCGTACGTAGCGATGTTCGAGGAAAGCCGGGGGGCGGGCAGGCCACCCTTCCATTGGATGGCGATCTTCTGGTCCCCGCTGCCCAGCGTGATCAGATCGCGGGCCTCGTCCTGTGGCGCCGCCGCCGCGCTCTTGAGCGAACGCGCCAGGGTGCCACCCTTTCCGGCGAGCCTCAGCCCTTCAGGGTGAGCCTTGGCGACGACGCCATCGGCCTCACGCTTGAAATCGACGTCAACGTCCACCCAGCGCCCGCTCTTGAGCATCCTGACGGGAGCTAAGGCGCTCTCGCGAGTGAGCGTGCCGTCCGGGTTGGCGAAGACGGTGTCGGTCTCTGTGCGCATCTGGAGGACCTCAACCTTGCGGTCCTGCACCTGCGCTGCCGTCTGAGCCGCCTCGACGGTCTCGGCCTCCTTGATGGAATGAGCCTTCAGCTCTTCTGCTGCCTCCAGCAGAGCGGAGATGACTGGCTCCGTCTCGGCGTCCGCCGAACTCTGCTGATCCGCGGCGACGGCAATGTGCGGCGTGGATAGGAGGACCGCTCCGGCAGTCAACATGGCTATGCCGCTGGCACGCCAGGTGGTTTTCACTCGTGTACTCCTCATGGCTGCGGCTCACAACCCGCCGGTGAGGTACACCCATCGGCGGGTTGTGAGCCGCACAAGACGATTTAGCGCCGCAATAGAAGCATGCATGACCTGATCTTGACCAGACCTTGGCTTGACAAATGCGTGTACATCATCGGTCAAGTACTTGCTTGGGGAGATAGTATGCTTGTCTTGTAGGGAAGTGTAGGTTCCGCGTTCCGATGTCATATGGCGAGTCCGTGAGCTGCGCGTTCCGCTGAATCCGCGCTCCGTGTCACCTTGATCATTCCGGGTTTCGTGTCACTTCCCCGAGACGGTGTCTTGGAAGCGAGCGGCGATTCTCCTCCAGCGCGGCCTCCAGTTTCTCCTCGGACTCCTTCAGCGCCTCTCGCAGCCGATCACGCTCGGCCTCGGTCTCCCCCAGCCGGGTCATGCCCGCCTTGAGTCGGTCGCGCTCGGCGCGCAAGGTTCTGAGTTCGGCTGTGGCCAGTTCCAGGTCAGCCTTCAGCGATTCGGCTGAGGTGCCTGAGCTGGCCTTCACTTGGCGAACGGCCCTGCCTTGCTTCTCGATCGCCTCCTCGATGTGCTCGCGCAGGCCCTCGGCGTATACCAGCCAGTTCGAGACCCGCGCAGTTCGAGCGAGTCCGAGGAAGGTGATCTTCTCTCCGGCCGTGATGCCTCTTCGAGGTGGCGGCGATCGTCTTCCGGCATCAGCTCGATCTGGTGCCGGAGGGTGGTGACGACGTTCTGGAAGGAGTCGATCTGGTCGCTGAAGTTGCGAACGACGAACTCCGCGGTCCCCAGTGCCCTGGCCATCTCGCGGTCGGCCTTGAGCGCCCGGATGTGGTCCTCGGCTGCGGGCAGGAAGGAGGGATCGGGGCGGTAGAAGGCGCACCCGGAGCACTGGAAGCGGATCGGGCAACTGCCACCGCCCGCCTTCACGTTGGATGGTTCGTTGCAGTTTCCGAACGGCACGGCGACCGAGCGGGCCTCGTACGCGGTCGCAGACGGCGTCGGCGCCGGATTGCCGGACCGGTCGACGACGTGCTGGCGCATCGTTTCAACGGCCTTGCGGCGCTTCTCCATCGATACTTTGAAGTATCCCATGGTGGTATCTGCCGATTTGTGATCCATGAGGTCACGCAGGGTGTTCAGCTCGGTGCCGGCATCCGCGTGCCGCTGGGCGTAGGTGTGGCGGAAGGCGTAGGCGAAGATGCGGCTGCGGTCGAACGGCAGGAGGTTACCGTCCTTGTCCACGGTGTCCGTGAGCAGCTCCGGCAGGCCGTCGACCCAGCGCCGGAGCATCTTGGCGACGGTGTCCGCGTCGATGCACGCGTCGTAGCCGTGGCGCGCGGTCGGGAACAGGAAGGTTCTCGAGCGGGCTGGGACCTTTAGTGTCCAGCGGATCGCGAGCCACTCCTGGATGGCAAAGGCGGTCTCCCTGCCGATCTCCAGGCGGCGTCGGTTGCGGCGGGCCTTGTGGTTGTCCCAGATCAAGATGTACTCGCTGTCCTGCGGTTCGAGGCAGTCCATTCGGAGCCAGCGCACCTCCCACGGGCGGCGGCCGGTGTCGCGCAGCAGGATGTAGACGGTGCGCAGCATGGCCTTGACCACGTCGGGTGCCATGTCCCCGTAGGCGAAGTCTTCGCCGATCAGGTGGATGTGGGCATCGAGCTGACCGACCACGTTCTCCGGGATGGACTTGCCGGCCATGTCCTCGGCGGAGCCCTCGTACGGGATCTTGTGGTGCGGATGGCGGGCGAAGACAGAGGCGAACATGGTCGAGGATCTGAAGGCGCCGGCCGAAGTCGAGCAACTGGCAGAAGTGCGCGAGGAGCTCGGCGCGCGATCCGTAGCCGAGGGTTGCGGTGCCGTCCTGGCGCTTGCGGTCGCGGATCGAGGCGACGACCGCGTTCATGTCCGTGACCTTCAGGGCACCGGGATCATGCCCGCCGCCGGGTCGCGCGGACAGGGCCCGAGATGCCGACAGACAGCCCTCGAAGGTGACCCGGAAGTCGTTGTTGTCGGGGGTGGCCTCCTTGACCCAGTCCGCGAGCAGGCGGCGCAGCCACGCCTGTCGGATCTGCGTGACATCCAGCCGACGCGACGACACACGGACACCGGATCGTGTGCGTGAGCGCAGGCCGAGGTCGCCGAGCTCCCAGACCGGCCGATCCAGCGGGTCGACGCCCCGGAAGCGGTCGAAAGCTCCCCGCACGAGACGTACGACATCGTTCCAGTGCGCCTCGCAGTTACGGTCGAGGTATCCGAGATCGCCGAGCTTCTTGTCCGTGAGCTCGGCGACCGATGACACGTCCGCGAGTCCCCGGACCATCAGCCGCATCGCGACGGGGCTGAGCGTAGGGCGCTGCTTGTCGCGTTCCGCCAGCGCGTAGCGGAGCTCGTGGCGGAGCAGCTCGGGCAGGGTGACGAGCGAGAACTGGAAGCCGGTCAGCCACGGCGGCTGTACGGCGGCCCACTCCTCCAGACCCTCGTGGATCGTGCCCTTCATGCCGGATTCGTTCCGGTGACGGCGCCAGCGATCACGGTGGTACGCGCACAGCGGCACCCGGCCAGGGGCGCTGCCGGCACAGGCCCCGACCAGGCATGGTGTGCCCGGCGGGAGCGGCTCGGCCTCGGCCTGGAGCCACGCGTCCAGCGTCAGAGCCGTCTTTCCGCTGTTCCGGTGATAGCGCCATTTCACGTAGTGCGGGCTGCAGGCGCTCCGCGACTGGGCCTCCAAGGCGCAGCGCACGCCGTCACGCTCGACCGAGCACAACGGCCGCTCCCCCGGCAGGGAGCGAACCATCGCTCGGCGGCCGACCTCGGCGAATTCCTCGCGGCTCAGACCGCTTTCAAGGAACTGCTCGTAGCAGGACCGGCACAGGTGCCGTGTCGCGCGGACCGCGACGTGGCAGCCGGCGCTGTTGCACCGCCATATCGCGGTCTCGTCCTTGTCGGGATCGCCGGTGAAGAGCCAGTTCGCCGCATTCCATTCGTCCGAACGCCAGTCTGGTTCGGTGTTCTCGATCAGCCAGGCCATCCACCCTGCGCGGTCGACGGGCAGCGTGACGACGCGGGACTCAACCATGGCGGCCGTCAGCTCGACGGTCATCGCGCCATCTCCCGGCGTCGGGCGTCCGCGCGCTCGACCGCAGCCCGGCGACTCCCCTCGTCGACGTGGACGTACGGGGCCATGGACGACTCGGACATGTGCCCGAGGAGGTCGGAGACCACCGACCGGTCGGTGCCCTGGCGGATCCACTCGGTGGCGGCGCTGTGACGGATCATGTGGGGCCGGGCGATCAGGTCCGCCCGCCGGGCGAGCCGGTCGAACAGCCCCTTGACCCCGGAGTACGTCATCGCCTGTCCGAGCGGCTCCCGAAAGAGGTTGACCAGCACCTGCTCGGTGAAGTCGGCCTGCGGGACCGCAGAACGCTCGTGGAGGTAGTCGGCGTAGCAGATGCCGAGCTCGGCGGTCACCGGGATGGCGCGCGGCTTCCGGGACTTCGCCCACGCGCCGTTGCTGTTCAAGCGGCGCCGTATGTGCACATGCGGGCCCTTGACCTGGCAGCCGAAGGCCTGTGAGTCGGCCAGGAGGTGCATGTCCTCGCGCCGCAGTCCGAGCGCCTCGCCGATCCTCATGCCGGTGCACCACAGGAGGAGCACCAGGAAGCGGTCCCGCGCGTGCCGGGTCACATCGATCAAGCGGGCTATCTGCTCGACCGTCAGCCACTCGATACCCGAGTCGACGCCCCGGAGCTTGAGGAGTCGCGAGCGGACCGTACGGTGCTGGCCGTTCTCGCCAGGATTGAAGCCCTTCGGCAGATACCGCAGGTAGCGGGGCTCGGTAAGCTGCCCGGCGAGTTCGGGATCGACCCAGTTCATGCGTATGCTGAAGCTCAGGAACTCGCAGACCGTACCCACGATCGCGTTGGCGGTGTTCTCGTCGCGGAATCTTTCCGGCCCGCCTCCGCCGCGGGCCCGCGATGGCAGTGGCTCCTCCACCAGCCAGTGCAAGAAGCGAGCGAGTTGCCACACGGTGATCTGCGCCCATTCCAGGCGGTGGAAGGTGCAGTACGACAGGTACAGCGCCGCCCGCCCGGCGTACGTCCTCTCCGTGTTGTAGGCCCGGCCGGCGTCTCGCAGACCTGCGAGGAACAGCGAGCCTTCACGGTGGAGGGCGTAGTCGTCGGTTCCGACGATCACCCATCCTGTCTTGTCCTTGGCCAGCGTCGCCCGCTCTGCGCGGAACGACGTGACAAACGTGCCTGTGATGTCGAACACCCCTTGGATACCGATGATCCGGCCAGTTCAGCATGCATGTGGCTGACGTGGCTGTTGGAAAGATCACGGTGAAGATAAGCCGGCCCGGGCAGAAGTTGTATGTGGTGCTGGACAACTTCTCCCCGCACAAGCACGCCAAGGTCCGCACATGGGCAGCCGACAACGACATCGAACTGGTCTTCCTGCCGACCTACGGCTCCTGGCTGAACTGGATCGAGTCCGAGTTCGCGGCCCCGCGCTACTTCGCACTCAACGGCACCGACCATCGCAGCCACGATGAGCAGAACGCCGCCATCGCCGCCTGCGTCCGTTGGCACAACACCCGCGCGGAACCAAAGACGAACTTCGCGCCCGACTCAGCGATCCGATCATGGATCGATTACCCGGCCAGAGCCGCCTGACAAGCCGCCAGTCCACCTGGGCCCTCATCCGAACGGTGGTGTGCTGATCCGCTTCTCGAACCAGTGGTGGGCGTACGGCTCGTCGTTGAAGGCAGCGACCTCCTGGAAGCCGCTGGAGTGGTAGAGACCAATCGCCGCGGTGAGCGCCTTGTTGGTGTCCAGGCGGAGTACCTCGCAGCCTTGCTGGGCGGCTTGAGTCTCCAGCTCGGTCAGGAACCGGCGGCCGAGACCGAGGCCCCGGGTGCGGGGCGCGACCCACATGCGTTTGATCTCGGCCGGGGCGCCGGGGGGCAGCTTCAGGCCGGCGCAGCCGACGGGCTCTCCGTGTAGCCGGGCAACCAGGAACAGGCCGCGCGGTGGCCGGAGTTCGCCCGCGTCAGGCAGCAGGCTCCTCGCGGGGTCGAAGCCGGTCTCAAAGCGTGCCTGAATCTCGGCGAAGTAGGACCGCAGGCAGTGCTGGGCGTCGGGGTGGTCTGGGTCAACCGCGTTCAGCGTGACCGTCGCAGCGGTCAGCAACCGTTCGACCTCAGCCATGGCGGCGGTCAGCCGGGCACGCTGGGCCGTGTTGAGCGGCTCCAGGAGAGAGCTGGCCAGCTCGTCGCTGCGGCCATCGAGCACCGCGCGCTCAGCGCGGCCCGCATCGGTGAGCCGGACGGTGCGCACCCGCCTGTCCCGGGGCTGCGGCTCCACCGTCACCAGGCCGTCGGCTTCCAGGGAGCGCAGCAGCCGGCTGACGTACCCGGAGTCGAGCGCGAGGTGCTCGCGCAGTTGCCGCACGTCCTGGCCCTCCTCACCGATCTCCCAGAGCAGCCGGGCTTCACCGATGGGCCGATCGCGGCCTAGGTAGTGGTCGTGGAGCACGCCCACACGTTCGGTGACGGTGCGGTTGAACTGCCGCACCTGGTCGATCTGCACCGTGTCCATTCCCTGACTTTAGTCAGAGAACCATGTGCGGGGCCAGAGGCTTCAGCCTTCGCCGAGACGTTGACCAGTCCGTCCCGGCCCGCGGCCTTGCCGATGTACACGACCGTTGCCCCGCGCACCCAGGCATCACCGAGCTTGTCGACGGTCATGGACGGGTCGCGGCCCTTGAGGTGCCCGGCAGGGCTGGTGGGTGGGGAGGAACGACGGGGGCGAGATGTCCGTGCGGATCACCACGTAGATTCCGTGCCCGGTTGTAGGCACCCGCCAGTTGCCGTACTTCTCCGGCAGGTGGACCCACGGCGTGCCGGTCTGGAACTTGCAGGCGATCGCGTCGATCACCTCACGATGGTCCCGCCAGCGGCCACCCCACCTCGGTGCCCGGTCCGGGAGTAACGGCCCGATCCGCGCCCACTGCGCATCAGTCAACGACAGACCCACACCAACGACCGACTGATCCAAACGAAACTGCCTAGCCGCCGGGCGCGGTCCCATCTGTGACGGAACGCGGACATGATCGCTGACGGTTCGTATCTAACTGCGCGGTACAAATGAGTACGCACCACGGCACCACCCAGACCGCACAGACCGCACCGCATCCCGGGGGAATCATGCTGCACACCCGCAAGGCCGTCGCCGCCGCCATCGGCCTCGTGGCCGCACTCTCGCTCACCGCCTGCAACGGCGACGACAACGCGTCGGGCAGCACGCAGGCCAGCCCCACCGCGTCGGCGGACAAGGCGGGCGGCACCGGCGGGGCGGACCAGGCGGACCAGAGCGCCGGCACCGGCACCGGCACCGGCGGGAGCGACCAGGGCGCCAACACCGGCACCGGCACCGGTGACAACAGCGACGGCAAGGTCGACATCTGCCGCACCGACGAGCTCGAGGTAGCCGCCGCCGACAACACCACGGACAAGACGGAAGGCGTCGTCACCGTCTCCTTCAAGAACAGCGGCAGCAGCTGCCGCATCAGCGGCTTCGCGGGTGTCGACCTGAAGACATCCCTGGGTGACACCGTCTCCGTGGACCGCAACGGCGAGCAGGCCCTGCCGCAGATCCTCAAGGAGGGCGAGACCGCCGCCTTCAACGTCACGTTCCCGGTCAACAACAGCGGCGGCTCTGGCGTGCAGCTGACCGACATGGTGGTGACGCCCCCGAACGAGACCAAGCACGTCACCCTGAAGTGGCCGGCGGGCACGCTCCCCGTCACCGACGGCCAGGACGGCGGGAAGCTGGAGATCAGCCCGGTGGGCAAGGTCAGCGACTCACCGGCTGGCTGACCTCGCCCCCGCTCCGCTGGCCCCCGCTCAGCTTCGCCGGTTTCTAGCCTCGCCGACCTGCACGGCTCCTTGATGGCGGTGCGAAGTCCACGGCGAGACGACAGCTGGTTCTCGTCATGACCCGTGACGTGTCAGGGCGTTATGGTCGTAAGACATGGAAATGGCCTAGGCCGTTTCGCATCTTGACCTGTGTCAGTGATCGCTGACTGATTGCCACTGGAGGATGATCGATGGCTGTCTGTGTCAGTGAAGGATGACGACTTGCAGATTCGTGTCAGCCAAGGACAACCGTTGGTGGCTCTGTCGTCTCGCAATGGCAGGCCTCGTTAGGATCTCCTGATCATGGACGTGATGGTGGGGAACGAGATGATCGCCATCCCGCCGGGGCAGGTGACGCTGTCGGACCGGCGGACTCAGCGCAGTTGGTCGGTCGAGCTTGCGCCCTACCGGCTCGCGGCATTCCCGGTCACCCAGGCGTTGTACGCACAGATCACAGGCCAGCGGCCGAGTACCGCCTCTGGGGACCAGTTGCCCGTCGAGTGCGTCTCCTGGTGGCACGCGGTGCGGTTCTGCAACGCCCTGTCCCAGTGCGCTGGCCTCACGCCCGCGTACCACTTCCGTACCGAGACCGAAGACATCGAGTGGGACGCGTCCGCCGACGGGTATCGACTGCCGACCGAAGCCGAGTGGGAGCACGCCTGCCGGGCCGGGACGACCGGGCCGCACTACGGGGATCTCGACGAGATCGGCTGGTACCGCGGTAACTCGCACGAGCGCATCCACGAGGTGGGCGGCAAACGCCCCAACTCGTGGGGGCTTTACGACATGCTCGGCAACGTCTGGGACTGGTGCTGGGATGTCTACGACGCCGAGGTCTATGGCGCCTACCGGGTGCTCCGTGGCGGTGGTTGGTTCGATGAGCACTGGAGTTGCCGGGCCTCCGCGCGGCGCCGCAGCCACCCGACTTTCCAGGTCGACGACGTGGGATTCCGCGTCGCGCGTTCCGTCGTGCGCTGATTCACTTCGTGTGCAGCCCGGCCCGCGCGGGGTCGATCGGGCGATAGCGTGATCGTCATGACGGCTGAAGACGAGGCGCTGACCGGCGGCATGGCGAACGCGGGGGCAGTCTTCCGCCGAGGCGACTTGGTGGAGCGACCGGCACCGCGCAACGCGCGCGCCCTCCATGCCTATCTCCTTGCGCTGAAAGAGCACGGCTTCGACGCGGCGCCGACCCCTGTCGGTCTCACCTCGGATGGCCGTGAGCAGCTGACTTTCATCCCTGGCGACGTGGCTCTGCCGCCGTTCCCGGACTGGGCGATGACAAGTTCTGTCCTCGCATCGGTGGGGAGCCTGCTGCGGCGTCTGCATGAGACCAGCGCGGCCGTCGCGGTCGACACCCGTGCCGAGTGGCCCCCGGACCTCGCCGACCCGGAGGGGGGAACGATGTTGTGCCACAACGACGTGTGCCCGGAGAACGTCGTCTTCCGCGACGGTCGTGCCGCTGCCCTGATCGATTTCGACTTGGCGGCCCCGGGCCGTGCCCTCTGGGACATCGCCATGACCGCCCGCTATTGGGTGCCCATGCTTGATCCCGAGTCCGCGGCCGCTCTCCATCCCCCCGGGCTGGATGCGGCCGCACGGCTGCGGATTCTTGCCGACGGCTACGGCCTCTCGGCGGGGGACCGCGCCGAGTTGCCCGGCGTCATCGAGCAGGCCACGGAGGTCTGCCGGGCCTTCGTCGGCCGCCGCGTGGCCGGCGGAGACCCCGTCTATCTCCAGGCGTTGGCCGAGCGTGGTGGATGGGAACGCTGGGACCGCATGCAGACCTGGCTGGTCGACCACCGTCAAACGTTCACGGCTGTCCTGCTGAACTGACCGGCCTGGACGTTCGAGGACAGACTCACAAAAGCATCGCCTTGCGTTGGCGGTATGCCTTGTGACGGCAACGCTGGGAGCACGTCCGGCGCTGTGACGTGCTGCGTCCTTCGGGCAGGGAGCCCGAACAGACTGTGCAGGGTGGGGTTTCCAGTGACTCGTTGCCGGTCGGGGGGGGGGGGGGGGGCCCCCCCCCCCCCCGGGGGGGGGGGGGGCGGGGGGGGGGGGGGGGGGGGGGGGGGGGGGGGGGGGGGGGGGGGGGGGGGGGGGGGGGGGGGTTTGGTTGGGTGGTGGGGGCC
>NZ_JBVJNF010000011.1:184767-223649 GCF_055583785.1 Streptomyces sp. NPDC104371 | reverse complement strand
CGGCGCGGGGGGGGCCGGGCGGGGGGGCGGGGGGGGGCGCGGGGGGGGCGGCCCCCCCCCCGGGGGGGGGGGGGGGGGGGGTCCCGGGGGGGGGGGGGGGGGGGGGGCGCCCCCCCCCCCCCCCCCCCCGACCGTGGTGGGTGAAGCCGCGGGTTCGGGCGGTGGGTTGGGGTTCGGGGACGCTGGGACTGTCTGTTGAGTGCGGTGTTCTTCGGATGGATGGGTGCGCCAGCGGTGGGCTCTTTGCCGACACCGGGCTGAGCATGTGCGGCGTCGTGGCTGTCCGGGGCCGGGAGGAAGTGGTTCCCCGCAGAATTCGCAGGTCCGGGCGAATGCCAGTGCGGGGTTCCGGGGTTGGGGTGGTGTGCGAACCGGGGGACGCGGTGGTGTTGTTCTCCAGCGGTAGGCGGACTGGCGGCAGCGTTGTGAGCAGGTGCGGCGCTGGCTCTTCGCGGTCCTCGGCGACAGGGGGCCTTCGCAGATCGGGCAGGCTGGCTCTGGGTCGCCCCCTGGGTTCGAAGGTGCCTCAGCGGCCTGCTGGTTGCGTTGCTGTCGCTCGAGGTAGGCGGTCCGCCGGCAGGCCGATGAGCAGAGTGGGCGGCGCTGTCCGATCTGCATCTTCATGAGTTTTCCGCAGATCCGGCAGGGTTCCCGGCGCCATTCGCGGGTGGGGTAGCGCTTGCGGTATCTCTTCTGACGGCAGGCCCTTGAGCAGGTCAGGGGTTTGGGGCCGAACATCGACTTGGCCTGGATCGGGCCTCCGCATTCCCTGCACTCGACCGTGTTCAGGAGCGGCTGGAGATCTGCAGGGTCACGGTCAGCTGCCGCCGCGATGCGGGGCCAGGTCGGGCTGCCGCGGTGCAGGGGTGGTTCGGTGAGGTATTTCCGCAGGTAGGCGGGAGGAAGGTGGTTCGCCTGGGCGAGGCGGGTGATGAACGAGGCGGCTCCTTCTCCGCGTTGCGGACGGACCTGGAATGGCAGACGGGCGACATCGGTGTCCGGGGACGGCGACGTCATTCGTCGGTGCCGGGCTGCTTGCGGCGGGAGGCGATGTCGAGGTCGACGGCCAGCAGCCCTGCTTTGGTGATCTTTTCGGTGCCGGTGAGGATGGCGTCGACGGCGGCCCCGCGGAGCTGGTGGGACAGGGTGCCGATCATGCCGCCGGTGCGGGTGTGCAGGAACCGGTCCAGGCGGGTGAGGGTGCCGGGCTTGTGCTGGTGCAGCAGGAGGTTCGCCTCCAACTGGGCGACCAGGGCCTTCCATTCCCTGTTGTAGGGGAAGGGGTGGGTGTCCACCGCTGTGAAGCGGGCGGCGATCTGGTCGCCGCGGGTTCCGGTCAGGAGGTCGCTGTCCTCGATGTCGATGCCCGCGTAGGCGAAGGTCGCCGGGATCCACTCGGAGAAGTACTTGAGCGTGTCGGACGCGTCGGCTCCGGTGCGGGTCTGCAGCGAGATGTTGTGAATCTCGTCGACCAGGACGAGGCCGGTGCGGGCCTTGGCGCAGACGCCGGCCACGGCTTCGGTGAGGTCGGTGATGTTGGAGCTTCGCAGCACCGGGAGACCGAGGAAGCGAGCGAACTCGGCGGCGATCATGCGGGGTGTCGCGGCGGGCGGAACGGTGATGTAGATGACCGGTATGCGCTCGTCCTGCCCAGGGTGCCGGCGACGGTCCTGGAGCTCGTGGGCCAGGCCGAGCTGGGTCAGAGCGATCGTCTTGCCGGTGTTGGCCGGACCAGTGACGATCAGGCCCCGGCGGGCGCTGATGGCACCGCGGTTGAGGACGGTCAGGCGACGTCCGCAGGTGACGGTGCGGCGGACGGTGGAGGTGGCGACCACCTGGAGACGGGCGTGGTGGTCGAGCCGGTCCTCGTCGTAGTCGTACTTTTCCTCCTTACTCAGGGCGTCGTACTCGTTCTTCGTCAGCACGGTCATAGTGGTGCTGGTCGTGGACGCGACGAACTGCTGCCAGCCGGGCAGGACGGTCAGGTACTGGCCGAAGTCGTCGTGCGGGCCGCTGTCGGGCATCGTCGTCATGGTCTCTTCCAGGGGTCCTCGAGCGGGTCGAAGAGCCCCAGCGGGATCACTTCGGCCATGGATTCCTCGTCCTCCGCCTCGTGCGGGGAGGGTTCGTTCTGCGTGCTCAGCGGTGCCGTCGTTGTGGCCGCTGTCGGCGTGGTGGCCTTGGTGCGGGCCGCGACGCGGCGGTCCTTCTTGGCCGTTGCGGCCTTCCGGCTCTTCTTCGCTGCCGGCCGGGCGGGGCCGGCGTGTGCGCGGGTGAGCAAAGCGGCCACTGCTTCGGCGAGTTCTTCCTCGGTGGCCTTGGGCAGCTGGTGGCTGACGTGGTCCCAGGCCAGGTCGCCGAAGGGGACCGGAGCCCGGTTCAGGTATTTCCAGGTCGCCTGGACCCATTCGCCGCCGCCGCGGTGATTGCGTACCCAGACGCGGGAGACGTCGTAGGGGTCGCGGTGGACCTCCCAGAGCCCGCGTTTGGCGGCGACGCCCGAGTCGCGCCGTCGCATCGGCCCGAGTTCGGGGGCGTCGTAGGTGCGGTTGTTGATCCGGATGCCGTAGGAGTTGACGGCCCGCCAGGCCGCGGGCAGGAGTTCGATGTAGTCCTGGCCGCTGAGCGCGACCGGGACGTAGCCGCAGGCCTCGACCAGGGCGGCGTACTTCTGGTTGGGGGTGAACAGGCGTCCCGGATGGTCGGGATCACGCAGGCCCTCGTGCGGGCGGTTCTGCCAGCACGATTTACCGACCGCAGGAGCTCCGATATCGGCTCTGAACTGCGACGATTCATAGATTACATGTCCGTGACGGCGGAGAAGAGCCCTCAACTGGGCAGTAGCGTGGGCCGTATGGCGAAGGAGACCTACGACGCGGCAGACATCAAGGTGCTGGAGTTCGACGACGCTGTGCGCGCGAGGCCCAGCATGTACTTCGGGGCAGCCCGGGAGGATCCGAGGCTGGCTACCCAGGTGCTGAGCAAAGTGGTTGGCCACGCGCTCCATCCGGCCGCCAACGTCGCCCCGTCTCACTCGCTGCGGGTCATCGTCGAGATCTCGGCTGACCTCGCGTTCTCGGTGGCAGATGATCACGCCGATGCCCTGGATGAACACGGCAGGCCCAGGTTGGGCTACTACGGATCCATGCTCGACGGCGACCGATGGCTGAGCGCCGCCGCGGCGGCTGTGAGCTCGCACGCAGTTGTCGAGGCATGGCGAGAGGGCCGTGGCTTTCGCCAGGAACTCCTTCACCTGCGGCCTGCCGGGGTGCCCGAGGAGTTCGAGGGTCCGCCCGGCTGCGGGACCCGGGTGTCCTTCACGTTGGACTCGTCGTACTTCGTCCCCGAATCGGCCATCACCGGCGACATCGGCTCGCTGGACCTTCATGGTCCGTACTGCACCGAGCACGACGGACCGGGAGGTGTGGTCTTCCGGGACCACCGGGACGGAGGCGAGTGGACCGAATGCCGCCGCTGGTAGGCCGCCGTCCGACCTGGCGTGCCGACAGACCATCGGGAACAGCTCGGGCTTCGCAGGGTCAGCGGGAACGCAACTCGATCTGCTGACGGGCGGCCATCCAGACGCCTTCGAACTCCTCGGCCGACAGCCAGCTGGGTTCATGTCCTTCCCACTCATGGAAGGGCAGTTCTGCTGTTAGCCCGTACTTGGCCTCGCACTCCGCGAGACGACCGGCCTCCTGAGCGCGCTGCCACTCGCCGCGCGACGCCGCCGCGAGCGGTGTCTGCTCAGGTTCCTGGAGCTCGATCTGCCGGATCACTTGTCCGTCGGCATCGAGTTCGAAGTAGAACCAGACACCCTCTTCGTCCCAGTAACAGCGGGGCCACTTCGTCACCCGGCCACGATAGGCCGCACCTGTGACACGTGCCGGTCGTGCTCCGCCCTGGCGGCTGCAGGGACGGAGCACGACCGGGCAACACACGGTGGACAGCAGACATCATGGGGTCATGCAGATCGTGCCCGTTGCTCCGCGACCGTTGAACCCAGCCGAGAAGGCAGTGCTGGAACACATTCTCGCAGGCGACTTCACCGGTTCGTCGGAGCTTCGGAGCCAGATCGGTCAGGCCGAGGTCGTCGCCACCTGGGCTCCGGGATCGGTGAGCATCGACCTGAGAGTGCTCGAACCCGTGCGGAGCGCGTCGCTGGCCACCGGGCTCGTCCCGGTGGACGCGCAGGTGCTCGACGAGCGCGGCCAGTACATCGGCGAGTTGCTCGTGTGGGTCGAGGACGGCGCCCTGGCCGGCTTCGAATACGCCTGGATCACCGACGAGATGCCCACCGCTCTGCCGCCTGTCGAGGAGATCCGACTCACACCCTGTCCATGACCGGCGACGACGCACTTCCGGGCGAGGTCAGCCGATCCCCCGCCAGCGGATCGGCGATCTGGGCTTCGAGGTCGGCGACGTGGCGGTCTTGGAAGCGCAGGTTGGAGCGTGCGGCCTTGAGGCGTTCGTCGAGGGTGCGGTTGTCGGTGGTGAGTTGGCGGACGCGTTGCTTGAGGGTGGTGTTCTCGGTGGTGATTCTTTGGACGGCTTCTTGGGTCCATTCGGCTTCCAAGTCGCGGATCTGGCCGAGGAGTTCGCTGATGCGGGTGCGCTGGGTGAGGATTTCGGTGTGGGCGGCTTGAGGGCTTCCTCGGCATTGAGGGCCCGCTCGCGCCAGGTCGCCTCGCGGGCGTCGTCCTGGTCGGCGAGCATCTGGGTCCGGCGTTCTCCGGCCTCAGCCGTCGCCGCGGCGACCACGGCCCTGGCCTCGACATTGTCGTAGAGGAAAGTGCGTGAGACGTCTGCTCGGCGGGCGACAGCGGCGACGCTGACCTGGGCCTTCTCTCGCCGAAGTCGGGCGATGGCCTGGCGGACGCGCTCCAGGGCGGTCTCGGTCTTGCGGCGGCGGGCGGCCTGCGCCGCTGCAGTGCGGGTCTCGGGAACGGTGGTGGTGTTCATGCAATCTCTCGTTCTGGGTCGTCGCCGTCGGCTGTGCACGGATCGCTGTACTCGCCCTGCTCGTCGTCGGCCGCGTCGGCGAGGTCGGCGGCGCGGAAGGCGGTGGACCAGACGCGGTGGAAGTAGTCCTGGGGTTTGCGCAGGTCCAGGGCGAGGGCCTCGTCGAGGAGACCGAGGCTGGCCAGGGCCTTCTCCAGGCCGTCGATGGCACGGGCTGTGGGTTCGAAGTAGGCGTGCAGGTAGTCGGCGGTGGCGTCGTCAGGTGCGCCCTCGGCCAGCAGACGCCACTGCTCGCGCTTGCGCCTCCAGTAGAGGAGATCGGCTCCGGACAGGACGAACTTGTCGCAGGAGTGGCAGTTGAGGTTCCAGGGGCAGTCGCCGCCGTCGACGACGGGCTGGAAGGTGTAGAACCCTCCCTCGGCGGGGGTGCTGCGGCGGCCGAGGTCGATCGCGATGGCCATGGCGTGCTCTCGGGTGAGTGGGGTGAGGTCGTCGGTGAGGACTTCGCCGGGGTTGGCGGCGCCGGGGCCGGCGACCCAGACGTGCTGTAGTACGTCTTCCAGGTCGGACTGGGCGAGGTGGACGTAGTGCTCGGCCATGCGCTCGGAGACCTGACCGAGGTAGCGGCGGATGTGGGTCAAGCTCGCTCCGGCTCGCAGCAGGCTGGTCGCCAGCGAGTGCCGGGCTTGATGGGGCACCCACCGGCCGATGTCGAGGTCGTTGATCCATGCCTTGAAGCCCCGGTGGAACCACTGGTAGGAAAGGGGCCGGCGGCTGTCGCTGTTTCGCTGGTTGCTGGGGAAAAGTGGCAGATGGGCGCGCTCCTCCGGGGTCGGTGGGCGGTTGTGGCGAGCGGCGAACAACGCCAGGGTCTTGCGCTGCCGGGCTTCCAACCGCTGGTGGAGCTGTTCGGGGATACGGATCGCGGCGTCGTAGTTGCCGACCTTCGTCTGGTCGTGCCAGAGCATCGGGAGACCGCCGTAGCAGCCCAGACAGTCCAGACGCAGTTTGATCACCTCGCTGCAGCGCCGTCCGGTGACAACGATGGTCTCCCAGGCGTCGCGGAGCCCGCGGTCGGCTGGGTCGTGGCAGGCGGCGAGCGTCTTCAGGTTCTCCTCCGCAGCGAGGGCCTGGGCGACTTCGTCGGAGAAGGGGCTTCGCGTCCGGGTGATGATCCTTCCCGGAGAGGGCATGGCGGTGACGAAACCCCGGTCGAGGCCGAGCCGTTCGGCTTCACCGGATTCCAGGGCTTCCAGGAGAATCCGCCGGGTGCGGGTGAAGACCATCTGGCGGGTGTAGGCGGTCACGATGGACGGCTTCCCGCGCAGGCCCTTCATTCCCAGGGACGGCAGCCCGTCCAGTTCCCGCAGCCGTTGGTCGGCGGCGAAGTCGTGGACGTGCTCCGACCGAAGCAGCCTCGGGTCGTGACCGCCGCCCGGGGCCCGGACCTCCAGGAAGGCACTGAGCTCGGTGCAGGCCCGCCGGGTGCCGTCGAAGGTATGACCTGAGCGCGGACAGCTCGGCGATCGCAGTATCGCGGCGAAGTGATCCCAGGCCAGGTCGCGGAGCCATCGCTGGGATATCGAGGTCAGGTCCATGCGCGGCGACCGGTTGTTCAGCCGCCGGCCGAAGTGCTCGGTGTTCAGGTACCCCTGCTCGCGGGCCTGATCCGGCGTCACATAGAGCGGGGTGAGCAGGTCGATGAGGGTCCGGGTGAGGTAGGCGGCGTCCCGGTCGGCCGTGCTCAGCAGACCCTTCTCCTCCTCTGGGGCCAGGCCGTCGCCGGCCAGGTCGGTGAGTGAATGAAGCCCGCGCTCGCGGCAGTAGTCCGCCAGGCCCTGGACATGAGTGAGTTCCCAGCGCCTGCATCCACGGGCGTGTACGGACAGCCCCCACTGGATCTCGGCCCTCAGGAGTGGGTGCAGGCTGCGGAGGTTGACCTGCCCTGGTCGAGACACGGGCGCCGTCCTTGAGCACCACCACCAGAAGTCCGACTCGTTGTCGTAGGTGACCGGCACCGGTGAGCCGATCCGCTCGTAGCGGTTGCCCCATTGCGTTGGCAGCGAGGCGCCGCCCGGCCCTCCCTCCCTGAGATAGCGCCGGTGGTGCCGATAGCAGAGCCCCAGGGGTGATTCCGCCAGGTCAGGGCAGACCACGGCTTTGCAGCGTCCGTATCCGGGCCTGGGCAGCTGCTTGGCCAACCAGGTGTCGAAGTTGGCGGCGTCGCCGTGCCGGTCGCGATGGTGATACCAGCTGAACTGGTGGTGATGACACAGTTCCAGGGTCAATTGGCGCGCCGGGCGCCCGGGGCGGAGCCGGCACGGTCGCTCGCGCAGTTCCTCGCCGTGCCCGATCGGATCGGCGGTGCGCAGGAAGTCCGCTCGGGACCGCTCGGCGCGGAGCTGACGCCATGCAGTCTCGTGGGCGCCGCAGAGATCGCCCCGGCCCATCTTCGGCCGCTCGCAGTCGGTGACCAGGCAGACCCAGCGGTAGACGGGGTGGTCCGGAGGGATCTCGATGATCTCCGAGCGGAATACGGCGTCGAAGGACGGTGAGCTGACCAGCGCGGTCATGATCTCCAACTGGTTCCGGCTTTCCCGGCCGTCCCGCATCGGGGCCAGAGCAGTGGTGGTCACCGCGTCTCACCCCAGACCGCGCGCAGAGCGGCGTCGAAGGCGGGGTCGTGGACGTCGAGGTGTCCGTAGACCTCGTCGACCGTGGCAGCTGAGGCCCAGCCGCCGGCGTCCCGGGCGATCAGCAGGTTGCCGTCGGCGGCGTCGAGGACCGCGGAAGTAAACGTGTGGCGGAATGCGTGGGGTTTCACCAGCCCGAGGCCGGCGCGTTTCCCGGCTCGGCCGAGCATCCGGCGGGCCCCGACCGGTGCCCATGGCTGTCCGGCGCGGGTCCCGTGAAGCTGGACCAGGAGCATGCCGTGTCTGGCTTCGCGCGGGTACTCGCTGGTGAGGTACTCGAAGTAGGAGTGCACCATCGCCGGGCTGACCCGCTTGATCAGTCCGCCGGTGACCGTCCCGTGCTCGACCCGCCAGGGATGCTTGGTCTTGGCCTCGGCCCGGTTCGGGTTGCCGGGCCGGTGGCAGACGTGCAGGTGAGGGGCGTGGCACTCGCCGCTGGCCGCGTTCTCGCGCAAGTGCAGGTCGACCAGGTGCAGCCCGCAGAGCTCGCCGATCCGCAGCCCGCCGTCGGCCAGCCAGGTCACCACCATCCGGTCCCGGGCCGAGTTCGCCGTCGTCAGCAGCTTCTCCCTCGCGCCGTCGGGCAGCATCTTCGGGTGCCGGCGGTGAGGTCCCTTCGGCGCGAGCGGGTTCGCCGGCATCGCGGTCTTCACGTGTCCGAGGAGCGAGCGGTGCCGGTCCACCCGCGATGGCAGCCGCGTGCCGTCGAGCTTCCCACCGAGGTCCACGTTGACGCCGAGAGAGGATTGGTGCAGGTAGAAGCTCTTCAGGCAGGATGCCGCGGTCGACAGCGTGGACCGGCCGTAGGGGCGCTTGCCCATCCGCCACGGTTCACCGAGCGGCATGTGGACCTCGGCGCCGACGACGCCCATGTAGCGCTCAAGGTCCCGCAGCGCGACCTTGTCGAAGGCCAGGCACTCACGCTCCAGCCACCGCAGATGATCCACCAGGTAGTAGGCGTAGGTCTTCTGCGTGCCCGAGCCTTCATGGACGCGCAGGAACCTGTCCGCTTCGGCGTGGAGAGCGCCCTCAGGCCAGACGACGGTCCACGACCTCCTCCCGCCGTTCCGCTCGATCCGCTGGACCCTCAAGTCCCCAACCACAAGGTGCCGCACCATTCGTCCTCCATACCGACTCCAGAACATGACGAACGTCCTGAACCCGGTCGGTAAACGAGCCCGTGACGTCCACGCCACAGGCCCGAACAGACGTCACGAACAGCACAAAACACGGTCGGTAGAGTGGGCGACGATCCACTTGTCCGCATACTCATTGAAGTGCTCAGCCAGGTACGGATGAACGTGCTCAGCCCGACGTCCAGAAACATGGGGGCCTGGAGCGTCTCGGGTCACCGCAGGGTGCGACAATCTGGCCGTGTCTGAGGAGTTGTCGCGCTGGTATCGGGGCCGCCTGGTCGTGGGGCCGTTCAGCCCGTTCGAGACCAGTGAGCTTGAATGTCTCGAACGGGAGGTCGGGCTGCCTCTGCCAGCCTCGTACCGCTCGTTCCTCGAGGCAGCGGGCGGGGCGACCTTCCCGTACTCAGTCCGTCTGCTGGCTTGTGAACCGGAGCCGTTCCAGAGTTTTGACGACCTCTATCGGCTCGGCCCTGACGACGACGGCGAATACGACTGGGGCACATTGCTCGGCGAGTACCGCCGCAGCCGTGATGGGCAGCTTGCTGAGGAGGTCTCGCTGGCTGGCCTTCTCCCGATTGCCCGCAATGGCGGCAGCGACACTTTGTTCCTGGACCTGAACCCGGCCACCCATGGACAGCTCTACGCCTTCGTCCATGGCATCCCTCACCCGGGATACTTGTCGACAGGCGTCTTCACCAAAGTCGCTGACGACTTCGTAACCTACCTCGACATGCTCGTCGTCGACCCGGACCTGGCGGCCGACACCTGGGCCGACGTCAACGAGAGCGACTCCACCGACCCCTGGCGGCGGACCGTCGAGGAATGGCTGGACAAGGAACTGCCCGGCTGGCGTGCTGAGCCGTGGGCAGTGGTCTGACCTCCACGTCGGTGTGGTTGATCAAGCGGCGCTTGTGTCGCGTTCGATGGCGGCGAGCCGATTCTTCAGGCGATAGCTTGGACCGTTGATCGAGACGACGTCGCAGTGGTGCAAGAGCCGGTCGAGGATGGCCGTGGCGAGGACCTCATCTCCGAACACTTGTCCCCATTCGCTGAAGGTCTTGTTCGAAGTCAGGATGATCGAGCCCTTCTCGTAGCGCTTCGAGATCACCTGGAACACCAGGTTCGCCTCGGCTCGTTCCAGCGGCTGGTAGCCGACCTCGTCAACTACGAGGACGCCGGGGCGGAGGTAGGTGTGGAGCTTGCTGTTGAGACGTCCGGCTGCTTCGGCGACCTTGAGTTGGCGGACCATGTCGTCGAGGGTCGTGAAGTAGACGGAGAAGCCGGCCCGGCAGGCGGCGACCGAGAGAGCGACCGCGATGTGCGTCTTGCTGACCCCGGGGGGGGCCAGCAGGGCCGCGTTGGCCTTGGCCTCGACGAAGGCGAGGCTGGCCAGGTCTTTGATCTTGCGGGGGTCGAGTTCAGGTTGGAAGGCGAAGTCGTATTCGTCGAGTGTCTTGTGGTGCGGCAGCTTGGACAGTCGCAGGCACTGCCGGAAGCGCCGGTCGTCGCGAATGGCGAGTTCCTCGGCCATGACCAGGTCGAGGAAGTCGAGGTAGCCCGTTTTGGCCTCATCCGCCCGGCTGGCGTACTGGTTCAGGCTCTCGGCCAGGTGGGGCAGGCCGAGCTTGGCGGCTGTGGTGCGGATTCGGGTGCTGACCAGCTCGCTTAACTGGGCTCCTCCTGCGTGGGGTGGGTGGTGAAGGGACGGGTCCCGGTCAGTTCGTCATAGACCGACAGCGGTCTGCGGCCGACTTCGACGTGGACGGCTGCGGCTCGGTTCAGGAGAGCCATCAGCGAGCTGGCTGTCTCCTCGCCGAGTGCGTCCTGATGACGGGGCCGCGGCGGGACGTCGCCTGTGGTGGTCCGCCGGTTCCGGCCGTCGGGAAGTCCGTCCCAGTACTTCTCGTCGACGATGCAGGCTCCGCGGCCGACGGCCCTGCGATGGATGGCCAGCAGGGTGTCGCCGTTGGCGTCTGGGACGGTGGAATGAAGGGTGATCTGGGACTCTGTGGCCCTGACTTCCACCAGCTGACGCGGGCGGACCTTGCGGGGCGGCACCGAGTAGAGGTTCGCGTCGAAGGCGACCGGACAGTCCTTGCCGACGTCGCGGAGGTGCCACTGTGTGACGACGTAGGGTGTCGCCGACAACGACCGCAGAGCCATGTGGTCGCGGATCGCGCGATGCCCGATCACCTCGCCGTGGGTGCCGTGGGCCTTGGCCCGGCGCAAGCGCACCCAGGCGTTCAAGGCGGAGTCCAGTTCCTCGATAGAGGAGAAGGAGCGTCCGGCAAGGACATGGTCGCGGATGATGAGGATCTGACGTTCGACCCGGCCTTTCCCTGTGGGGCGGCAGGCGGCCAGCACGTCGATGTCGAAGTCGTAGTGCCCGGCGAACCCAACCGCCTCTGGATGCAGTGGCACCGCCTCGCCTGGGGCGACGTGGCGCCGGACGACGGTCGTGGTTCGGTCGTAGACGATCGACATCGGCACCCCGCCGAAGTGGGCGAAAGCCTGTCGGTGGCAGCCGAAGAAGGCTGCCAGGTCCTGGCTGGTGGTGAAGTAGCAGGACGAGTCTCGTGAATAGGACAAGGTCATGTGGAACGAGTAGACCTTCGGGATGCCGACGCGGGCGAGGATCTGACCTTCGTCTCCCCAGCCGACCTGGGCCTGTGCTCCAGGCACGACTTCGAACCGGCGGTGCAGGCCAGCCAACTCGCCTGGGCTGATGCCAAGTTCCTCGGCGATGCGGGGCCGGGCCTCCTGCATGTAGAGCTTCACCCGCTGGTATGTGCCGGTGAAGCCGTACTCAGCCACCAGCCGCTCGTTCGGGCTGGAACAGGATCTCGAAGTCCGCCGTCTCGAACAGGTCGATCAGAGCGACCACTCGGTGCGGTGTCTCGGCGTCCTCCAGCACCGCCGCCTGTGCGGTGACCTCGAGAACCCCCCTGACCTGGCCGCCGAACCGGACCCTCTGGCCGACCGCCAAGGCCGGCGGCCGCTTCAAGCTGCTCATGTGTTTCCCTCCGTCCAGACCAGGCTGTCGGTCTCCATCAGCTCTCCCACCAGGTCCGTCTTCAAGGCACCGGACCACAGCAGATGGAACAGCACCGGCAGAACCTGCAGACGGTCTCCGACCAGCCTGGCTCCGTCCCAGAGCCGCGTCGGTTCGCGGAAGACCTCCAGGAGCCGGTCCGCCACCGGCACCGGCCAGCCGCAGCGGGCCCGCCGATACCGGGACAGCCAGCGGACGTTCGCCATGAACACCGGCTCGGGCCGCCCGGCCCACTCGAACTCCCAGCCCACGGCCCGGCAGGCATGTCCGGTCGCGTCGAACGCCTCCCGCGTCGCCTCGTCCATCTCGTCCTCGGCACGGACGTCGACGACGCGGGCCCGTCCGCCGGACAGCCGGACGAAATAGTCAGGAGCATGCCGACGCTTGCGGATGCCGTCGTGCCAGTGCAGCCAGAACGGCTGCGAGGCGATCGCGTTCACCTGCGGATCACGGTCCATCAGGATCAGCCGGTCCCGTTCCAGCCACGACTCGTAGCCCACGTGGTCCCCCACCGTCACCGAGTAATACCAGCCCGCGAACCCCTGACCGTCCTTGCGCCAGCTGAACTCCCGCACCGGATCCACAACCTCGAACGGCATATCCCAACTCGACCCCAGCGAACGGCGCACAAGCGTGCCATTCATGGAAAAGGCCAGGTCAAATGCCATAAGAGCAGCATCTTCAAACGCACCGACAGGTGCCCCTACCGCGTCCCCCGCCAGCCCGTACGCCGAATGATCAACCTTCAGTGGCACAAACTAACGTTGATCATCCTTGAGTGGCAATCGATCACCGATCACTGGCACAGGTCACCGACACCCAGAACTCACGCCACTTCTTGCCGCGGCCCCCCGGTACTCGTCGTCGTTCTGCGTACCGGCAGGCGTCTCCATGCGGTTCTCCTTACCTCGGTTGTTCGACCTCCTTGCGGGCCCCGAAGATGAAAGTTCGGATGCCCTGTCAGAAGGACGCCGTGGAAGGCTAATCACGCAGGCTACCGCACACGATCTAAGACCATGCAACTACTCTCTGTAATCTTTTGGCAGATATCCGCGAATCTTTGACACGCGTCCGAGCCCTCAAAGGCGCCCAACACCCGTGTGCTGAAAGCGGCATGATTCCTCGCGAGGCCGGACGGAAGACGCGGAGCTGTCCGGGCGACGTGGGTCCTGATCTGGGGCTCTCTCTTCTCGGGGTACGGATTTTCGCGAGGGTTGCGGGGCTAACCCGCCTGTGTTGGATGGTGCCGCCTGCGACGCGGACGGACCGCATCGCACCATCCGCACCTGGGAGTTCAACGTGAACGGTCTCGACACCCGCACTGCCGTACTGCTGCTTGCGGGCGCTGGCGCCACGTACGTCGCTTTCCTGCACCCCGCTGTCGGAGTTGCTGTCCTCGTGGGCCTGGCCGTGGTCGGCCTCCTCCACACCCTGATGCGGTGACGCCCGGGGCCCTCTACGAGGTGCGCTGGCGCGGGTACAGGGTCGGCGGCTTGCCGGTCGGGTTGGCGAGCATCCGGCGGACGGTCCCCGGGTGCCGTCGCTCCCCACGCTTCGGCCGGATGCCCTCGGCCTCCAACACGGCGGCAATCTCGCGGTAGGACACCTTGTCCCGATCCCGGAGCTGGCGAGCGCGGGCGCGGCCGACCTGTTCCATCTCCTCCTCGGTCAGCTCGTTCTTGTGGGCCTGCCATCCGTACGGTGGGGCGCCGTACGCGTACTGGCCCTTCTCGTCTTTGATGCGCCGGCCGCGGCGGAGCTTGGCAACGGTCATGCCGCGGTGCAGTTGCGCGAACACGCCCATCATCTGGCGCATGGCGGTGCGCATCGGGTCCTCGGGGCCGTCGGGCAGGATCTCGCCCTGGTCTGCCATGAAGGCGCGGCCGCCGTGCTTCCAGCACTGGGCCAGGGCTGCCTCCTGCACGACCAGCTCGCGGGCCAGGCGGTCAAGGTTCGGCGCGACGATGCCCTGCACCTTCTTCTCCTCGACCCACAGCAGGGCGGTGGCCAACTCCGGCCGCTCGTCCCCGGCGATCGTGCCGGACTGCGCCTTCTCCACGAACAGGTGGGCCAAGCGGTGGCCGTGCTCGCGGATCCAGCGGCGCACGATGCGCTCCTGGCCCTCCAGCCCGAATCCGTCCAACTGCCCTCCGGTGGACACCCGGATGTACCCCGCGAGCCGCATCTGATCGCCTCCAGCGCGCTGACCTGGCCTGTCACAGTAATGGGCATCACTGTGACGTCAGAGCGGCCCTATCGGCGCTCAGAGGCTCGTCTTGAGCCCGCGTCAGGCGGAAAGCTGGGGCGGTTGCTCGTCGGCGCGGCCGCCGACTCCGAGGTTCCGCCGCGGGCCCGGAGACGTCTCCGGGCCAGGGCCAAGCACTCCCCGGCTCCGCAGCTCGTCAACGTCGGGGAGGCGGACTCCAGGGAGAACGTCGAGCAGGTCGGCCTGGGCTGCGCGGATGCTGTGCCCGGGGGCCTGGGGGCCGGAGCCAAGAGTGCGGCGTGTCACGCGGTCATCGTACGGGCAGCGTGCCCTAGGGCTGGCTCGGATCCGGCGGTTCGCCGGGCCCGTGCCTGGGGAGAGTGCAGGGGCCGCCGGAGGGGCGGCGAGGTCACACGGCTGTACGACCCCCTCGGGCGGCGCATCGCGAAACAGCGTCTGTCCGCAGACGGCGCCACCGCCGAGGAAACCCGGTTCGTCTGGGACGGATCCACGCTGGTGGAGCAAACCACCCAGGTCAGCGGCGCGGCCGAACTGGTCACGCTCACCTGGGACCACGACGGCCAGGCACCTGTCGCGCAGACCGAGACCAAGTCCCTTGCGGACGCTCCGCAGGACATCATCGACCAGCGCTTCTTCGCCATCGTCACCGACCAGATCGGCACTCCCACCGAACTCGTCGACGAGGAGGGCAGGATCGCGTGGCGGACCCGCACGACTCTCTGGGGCTCGACGACCTGGAACAACGACGACGCCGCTTACACGCCGCTCAGGTTCCCGGGCCAGTACTACGCCCCCGAGACGGGACTGCACCACAACTACTTCCGTCACTACGATCCGGCGACCGCACGCCACCTCACCTCGGACCTTCTCGGCCTGGACCCCCCGCCGAACCCCTTCGCCTACGTCGACAACCCGCACACGCTGTCCGATCCGCTGGGCCTCACTCCTTGTGACGAGAACGACGTCACGTGGGGCGGCCGGGTCCGCTACGGTGCGCCCGGCCCCGGAGGCCGCGCCACCACCGTGCGCGCGACGATCGAGTCCGACATGACCGGCGGCAAGACCGATCCCCGGGTCAATGTGCGAGACCCACTTGCTCGGCGCGCAGATCGGCGGCTCCAACCGGGACCCCCGGAACTTCGTCACCATGCACCGGTTCGCCGATTCGCCGATCATGCGGAAGATCGAGGACCAGATCAGGGAAGCGGTCGACAAGCGCGGAGAGAGCATCGAGTACACCGTCGCGCCCATCTACCGCACGAACGACCCCACCGACGTCAAACGCATATGACGCCCCCGAGGAGACACGCGCCTCATGCACCCCGCTGTAACCAGGCTCATCGAGATCGTTCCGCCGGGCAGTCCTCGGCGGATCCGTGACTGGAACGCTGTCGAACGTGCGCTCGGCACGTCGTTGCCGGAGGACTACAAGGAACTGGTCGAGGTCTACGGAGGCGGCGTCTTCGACGAGACGGTTTGGCTGTTCGACCCGGAGTGCCCTGACGAGGACTACAACCTCGTGGCCCAGTCCGCGGAGCGGGAGAAGGTACTCGCCCAGCTGTGGCAGACCGAGCCGAAGCCCGCGGAACTTGGCCGGCCGGGCACGCGGGTCCTGCCCTGGGCCTACATCGAGAACAGCGGAGCGATGCTCTACTGGCTCGCCGGACCGGGGCAGAGCCCAGACGAGTGGACCGTGATGTTCAACGAGGGGCGCGGTCCCGCATGGGAGCACCACACCACTCGGTGCGCCTCCTTTCTTCTGGCCGTCCTGACGGGAGAGTCCGAGAGCCCATACTTCCCCGACCTGCCCGCCGACAGCCATCAGTTCGACTCCAACGACGAGATCCTCGGCGAAGAGGACTGAGGGACCCCAGCGGCCGTGGCCCGTGCCCCCGGCTCAAGGTAGGATTCCCGCCTCCACTCTCGCGATCCGCCCGGCCGTGTCGAAGGTGACTTCGGCCGCCCCGCCGCCGGGCGGCTCGGCGACGATCCGGTCACCCTCCGTACGATGCGGGACGACGTGCTGGGCCGAATTCCCGATCAGCTGCGCGCCGGTGAGCGACCATGCAGTGGCTGAAGCTGGTCGTGAATCACCAACCGCGGGAGTATGTCCAGGGCCGGCTGCTGGGCATGATCCGTGCTCCGGACGGCACGACCCTTCCCGGACCGCGGGTTGCCGAGTGGAAAGGGCGCAACAAGCCGCATCGCAACGACCGCCGGTGGGCGAACGGGTGGAACCCGGAGCAGATCTCAGCCCGCCTGAGATGGACCCGGCAGCGTCGCACCGGGTGCCCTGGCGATGGATCGGCGGCACCAGAAACTTGCGTGACGAAGCCACGAGCCTTTGGCATGATCGCTCAGTTGCCCTGCCCTGCTCTCCCCTGCTCTGGAGGAACACCACGGCCATCGACTACGATCTCGCGCCGGCCTGGCTTCCGTGGTCTGCCGTCGATCCCGACTCCATTGCCTTCGACTGGAGCGAAGCGGAGGCATCCGAGATCACCGCAATGATCGCCTCGATGGTGCCTCCCGGCGGGGCCGAGTGGACAGAGAAGCATCGATTCACCACCGAGGTCACGGCGCTCTTGGCGGCCCGGTACGGCCGGTGGACCTGCGGATGGCACTGGGCGTTCGGTGAGGGCGGTGGTGGTGGCGTCGTCACCACCTGGTGCTGCACCTCCCACTCCGTGGGCGAGCCTGCGGCAACGGCCGCCAGCGTGGTCGCGTCGCTCCTGGAGTGGCGCGACTGGCTGGAAGAACTGGCGGAGCGGTTCGAGCAGTTGACGCCGCCCGCCGGAGCGGATGCCGAGGAACGTAGCTGGCACCTGGAACGCGCGGCTACCCGACTCGTGACCGTGGTCGTGGACCGTACGGGTGCCGAATGCGGCTGGTACGGGCTCTGCCGCACGGTGCTGACCTGGTTCCTCTCTTCCACGGGCATGGGGCCGGAAGGCGCGAAGGACGCGGTCGACACCGCGATCGGTGGTCGGTTCGAGAGCTGGACCACGCCGTCGCGGACCCTGATCGACGCGGTGGGAGAGGAGCTTGCTGTAGATCTGACCGGAGTGCGGCCCTACCGTGATCACTGACGCCTTGGCTACCTGGCTCCAGGTCAGGCACCAGATCGACTGGGCTTCCGCGACCGGCAAGCTACCGGCCCCGGTCGAGCCCGTCGTGGACGGCCTCACCGCCTGGTGCCGTGAGGGGGACCGACCCTCGGATCCCGCCAGAGGCCATCGACTGCTCGCGGCGCTGGCTCGGTCGCGCACGGACGCTTCCCACCGGAACCCCCTCACCTGCGCGCTTCTGACTGGATGGCAACAGCTTGTGCTCGGTATGCCTGAGGTCCGGTTCCGACAAGGCGACGCCTTCGCCAAGGGCGGCCGCGAACGCTACGCACTGACGCCGCACACCCAGCGCGACTTCGAACACTGCCTGCGCGACAGCGCCGATCCGCGAGTCCCCCTGGCCTCCCGCGCGGCCAGGGCCTATCTGGACGTGATCTTCACTCACCCCTTCCCGGACGGCAACGCCCGCCTCGCCATGCTCACCCTCGCCTACGTCCTGGAGTCGGAGGGAGTCCGACTGGATCGGGTCGGCTCCTTGCAGACCACGCGTTACGCGGACGACGCCGCCGGTGCGGCAGACCTGGCTGACCTGGTCTCCATCCTCATCCGCTCGACCCACCAACGCGCCGTCCGCCCCCGTCACTGAGGGAGCGACCTCCTCGCCGCGATGGCCCCGTTGCACAGGACAATGCCAACGGCGCCGCCGAGGAGCCATTGCGGGGCCCGCAAATGAACGTCAGCTCGGGGCCTTCGCATCGGACGTGCGGAGGAACTCCGGATACGGGCCGACCCCCTTGGCGGAACGCAACCGCGCGTGATCGTCGGTCACCTCGTGCAGGGTCCAGTCCATCGCCTCGTCCCAGAACCGTGCCATGGCCCGCGGATCCGCGCAGTCGACCACTATCGCGGCGATCGGCCCGGTGTCCCGGTAGATCTCCCGAGGCTCCAGCACGCAGAACACCTTGCCTTCGGGGTCGCGGCGAGGACCGTCCACGGGACGTCGCCCTGGCCCACATCGGCGGGCGTGGCGCCGAGTTCCTTCAGCCGCGCGACCAACTCCACCTGATGGTCCGCAGAGGTGGTGGCGAGCAGGTCGGAGCACTCGCCGTGAAGCGAGACGCGAACAGCTACCGGGGCTGACGACAACACCCTCGAACAGGCGCGAACCGTGTTGAAGCTGCGGCAGGTTGGGCTCTCGCTGCCCGAGATCACCGCCGCCATGGCGCCGAAGAAGTCAGAGGCGCAGGGGGTCGTGAGAGCGAAGATCGAAGCGCTCGAGAACGAAGTCCGCAGAAGGCGACAAGCGATCGCCTTCCTCCAGCACACCCCCCGCGAACCCTGCCCCTGGATCTCGCGGGCCAGGAGGCTGTTGACGTCTGAGTCCTGCTCCTGATCGACGTGTCGGCCAGCCGGTGCCGGACGTTCGACCGGAAAGGCCCTACCGATGAGCATCCGCCTCGCGTCGCGCGGAAGCGGTGTTCCGTGGCCGTACAAGCCGGCACCGATCGCCGTCGCACCCGGGGTGTTCAGGCCCTTCGCGATCTCGTCGTACCTGGCGGAACTCGTGCTTCGGTCTTGCAGCCCCCTCGGCGCGGCATGTCAGTGGGTGCTTCTACGCTTCCGGCCATGGATGTGGACGATCTTGCGTGGCAGGCGAGCAACAACCGCGGGCTGTCCCCGAGAAGGGTGAGTCTCCTGTTGGAGGGCGGTCACCTCGGCCTGGTTGTCCAGGCGGCAGCGGAACGCGGCGAGTGGTTCTGTGCCGAGGGCGCGGTACGTGTGCTGTGCCAGGTCGGGGAGTTCGGGCGGGCTCTGGAGGTGATGGAGCCGTTCGCCGCGACCGGCTGGCGGACCGCCCTGTGGGCGAAGGCCGACATCCTGCTCCGGGCGGGACGGACGGAGGAGGCCCTGGATCTGGTCCGTCCGGACGAAGCTGCCCGCGCATCGAAGGCCGAGTGCCGTGACTTCGCCGAAGTGCTCGTCAGGGCAGGGCACGTCGACGAGGCCATCGATCTGCTCGTGCCGCACATCGACGGATGGTGGATCCTGTCCGTCCTGGTGGAGATCACCGAAGGGCAGGACCGTGACGAGCGGGTGCTGGAGCTGATCGCCCCACACGCCGACAGCGCGCGCCAGGCCCGGGACGAGGAGCGATGGAACCATCCCTTCTGGAACGCGCAGGAGTTGCAGGCCCGGGTGCTGGAGCGCGCAGGTCGCGCCGATGACGCGATACGGATCCTCGGCCAGGACATGGCCGAACGCCGCTTCCTCACCCAGAACACCGTCACCGCCTATGCCGAACTGCTGGCACGTCACGGTCGGCTCGACCCGTTGCGACGGCTGGCCGGCGGACAGGATGCGCACACCGTCCTGGGCAGCTACGCCGACGCCCTGCGCGACCACGGCCGGGCCGAGGAGGCCGAGGCGGTGATGCGGGACGCCATCGCCGCCGACGGCTGGGTCGGATACCGTGCCTGGCTCTCCTCGGCCTTGCTCGCGGACGGCCGGCTGGACGACGCGATCACCGTAGCCGAACCCGGCTTTGGCTGGTCCGACTGCTCCAACCTTCTGCTGCCACTCGTCAACGCGCTGCTCGACCGCCCTGAAGAACTGCTCCGTCTGGTCGAGCATCCCAGCGTCGTGCCCCACCATGGTCACGAGGAGTTCCAGCACTGGTGGCGGGCCTGGGCCCTCGCCGGTCTCGGCCACGTCGACCAGGCCATCACCGTGGCCCGAGCCGATCCGCGCCCCTGGACCGACCCGCGTATCGTCAAGGCCGAACTCCTCTGCCGGGGCGGCCGACTTGATGCCGCCGCCGCTGAACTGCGGTCCTTGGGCACGGTCAGGGCACATGAGGAACTGTGCGAGGTCCTGATCCGGCAAGGGAAGGCGGCCGAGGCGATTGCCGTCCACCCCACCGTGGCCGAACAGCGTGCCGCCGAACCGAAGCCCGAGCCCGTACCTCTCGACGAGAACGGGTACTCCCTGGAGCCGCCCTTTTAGGACATGTCCTCCATCGCGAGCCCGAGGCCATGCCGCGGCACGGCCTGCTGATGTCGAACTGCCGCGTGGGGTCCACCGTGAGCTTCGGTCACCCGTTGAAGGCGTACGTGCCGTATGGGAAGAGCAAGCCGTCGGAGTCGGGTCCGGCTACCGTGTCGAAGCGCAGCCGCCCGAATCGCGTGAAGGCCTGCCATGCGGCTTCAGTGGTCAACTCGGTCGTCGTCGATCGCCCAGCCGCCAGCTCGGCACGCAGGGTGTCGAGGGCTTCCTCCCGCCACTGTCTGTTGGGCACGCCGACCGCTCTCCTCGCTTCCGGGCCGTAGGGCGTGTCGACGCACTTGCTGCTCGACTCCACTACTCACCCTGCGGCATATCGTCGCAGGTGACTGGCTTCGGCGGGAGGAGTCCTGGGGACGCCAGGTGGTTGTTGTAGGAGCTCTGCCAGTTTCCGCTGCTCGCGTAGTGCTTCAGCGAGCCACACACGGAGCGCTGTAGCACGGCGTCGCCATGCTGCAGTCCGACCCCATACCGCTCCGGCTCACCGAACGAGGCCTTGAGCGTGCGCAGTTCCTGATACTTGCGGGCCAACCCGGTCAGGGCCAGCTCGCCACCGGCCACCGCGTCCACCTTGCCGTTGAGTAGATCACGCGCACATTCCCCGTAACTGTTGCGCGCCATCGTTGTGCTCTTCGGGAACTGAGTCAGCTGCCGGTTGGGGGAATACATCGTCGTGCAGATGATCCGGCCCTTGAGGTCTTTCATGCTGTTGGCCCTGTCGCCGCGGCGCAGCAGAATGTTCTGTACGTCTACGTAGTACGGTCCGGCGAAGTCCACCACACGCATCCGCTCGGCGGTGATGGTCAACGCGTCGACGACGAGATCCACTTGGCCGGTCTCCAGGTAGTTGATTCGATTCACCGGGTCCAAAGGGATCAATTTGGCCTTGTTGCCGAAGCCCAGGTCCTTGGCGATGTACCGGGCCAGGTCTGCCTCGAAGCCCGCCGGTGAAGAGGATCCGCTGGGGATCTCGCTCAGCCCCGGCTGGTCTGCGCTGACCCCGATGTACAGCGTGCCGCGTTTCTCGGCCCGTTGGAGGGTAGGTGAGGTTGCGTCGCTGTGCCGGTTGTCGTATACGACTCGGGTGATTCCGGTCAGCAGCAGCAAGAAGCACAGTGCGACCGCCGGCAGCCCTACCAACTTCCGCCGCCGTCGGACGGCTTGGGTGCTGGCGTCCAGGAACTCGCGTTCCAGGCGGGTGGGATGGATGGGGTGGACGGGGTCGTCGGCCCAGCCGCGGGCCAGGCCGAGGCGGGCGCCGCGATAGAGCAGGGCAGGATTCCGGCCCTTCCGGTCCCAGGCGTAGGTGGCGTTGGCGAGTTGTTGGTGGATGTGCAGCCCGGACCGGTCGCTGTCGATCCACTCACGAAGGCGCGGCCAGGCGTGCAGCAGTGCCTCGTGGGTGATCTCGACGGTGTCGGTCTCGAGAGTGACCAGCCCGGCGCGGTGCAGGGTTTCCAGGACCGAGGCCGCGACGTCCGGATCTTCCAGGCCTTGGAGCAAGCGGGTACGACTGGCTCGGCGACGGGTGTCCTGGGTGCCCTCTCCGACGTGGATCAAGCGCAGCAGCAGTGACCGGGCCGTCTGCTGTTCGGTGGGGTCGAGTTCGCCGTAGGTCGTCTCGGCGGTGGTCTCGACCGCGTTGCGGATTCCGCCTGCGGCCACGTAACCGGCCACCGTCAGCGTGCGGTCCTCGCGGTGTCGGAAGGTGGCGCGCAGGGCGTGGGAGAGCAGCGGTAGCGCCTCGGGGTCGTGGTCCTGTGCCGCGCGGTCGGCACCGAGGTCACGCAGCACGATGTCGACCAGCCCTGGTTGCAGGGTCAGTCCGGTGAGCTGGGCGGGCTGTTCGATGGCCTCGCGCAGTTCGGAGGCGCTCATCGGTCCGATGAAGAGCGGGGTGTTGTCGAAGGCGGGCCGGAGTTCGGGGAAGGTGACGCAGTGGCCGTGGAAGTCCGAACGCACGCTCAGGACCACCAGCGCCGGAGGTTCGCCGCCGTCACCGTTGGCGGCGGCGCACAGGGCGCGGATGAACACCTGGCGTTCCCGGGTGTCGGCACACTGGGTGAAGGTCTCTTCGAACTGGTCCACCACCAGCACCAGTCGCGTTCCGGTGATGGCCGCCTGTCCTGCTCGGGCCCGCAGCATCTCGCGGATGACGGCGGCCGATCGATGCGGGTCGTCGGCCAGCTCCTGGCGCAGCGACGCACTCGACTCCCCGGTCAACCGCGCCAGGCGGGTCGTCAGCTCGGTCAACGGGTGCTCGGTCGGGGTGAACAGCAGGTGCGGCCAGGTCTTGGACCCGGGCACCGGCATGCCGCCCTTGCCCAGCGCGGACAGCAGGCCCGCGCCCAGTAGGGAGGATTTACCCGCCCCGGAAGGGCCCACGACGACCAGCGGGTCGGTCGAGTCCATACGCCCGGCCAGCTTCTCGGCCAGTTCGGTCGTCAACCGGTCCCGGCCGAAGAACCACTGCGTCTGTCCGGGGCCGAACGCGGCGAGGCCCGGGTAGGGGCATGTGCGCGGCACCGCATCGTCCGGTGCGGGGGTGGGCGCGGGCACGACGGGCGTCAACGGGGGCGGTCGGTAGGCCGGGTTCGAGCACAGCACCAGGTCGTCGATCCAGGCGCTGGCACGGTGGCGGGGACGTGGGAAGCCCCGCGCGGGCAGCGTCCGGTCCAGGTATCGGTACGCCTGACGCAGCGTCACTTCCTGAGGGCCTTCGGGGTCGCCTTCCGCGAGCAGGCGGATGAGTTCGCCGGTGAACGCGGTGTGTGGTGCGCCGGGCGTGGCCAGCGCCAGTTCGTCCCGGGCTGCCGCTGCCAGGACGTATCCGCCGTGGACCCGGGCCAGGTCCACCTCCTGCTGGTCGGCGTCGCCCAGGACACCGACGGCCTGTCCTGAGAAGCAGCAGTCGAGTACGACGACGATCGACCGGGCCGCGGTTTGCAGCAGGGAGCCCCGGATCGCCGTGTAGGCCAGCCCGGTGTAAGCCACCCAACCCGGGCGCGAGTCGGTGGCGGCCGTGGCCAGATACAACTCACCCGCGGGGTTGACCAGTCCGTGCCCCACGTAATACACCCACAGCACGCCCTCGGCGCGCTCGGCCTCCTCCGCGACCGCGATCCCCAACTCGGTCGGGTTCGCCGGGTCACGCACCACACGCAGGTTCTCCTCCGCCAGCCCGCACCGCTCGACCAGAACCTGCCCCAGATCGGCCAGGGTGCCCATCACCGCTGGAACAGGTGGCAGGCCGGAGTCCGCACTGTGGGTGCCGGTGCCGATCAGCAGCACGCGAGTCCCCGGCGCGCTCAACCTCGTCATCGAGACGGCTGTCCGGACGAGGGAGCCGAGTCGGCCGCACGACCCTCTGTGGTTCGGGGGCCTTCATCCAATGTCTTGGCCAAGTCGGCTACCAGCTCCCGGACTTCCGCCATGTCCGTGCCGCGCACCCGCTGGGCGGAGACCTCCACGCTCGCCCCGTCCGACCGGGTCAGCTTGCAGACCACCTCGCCTGTGCGGTGCCGCATCCAGGCGACCGCGACGCTCGCCAACGCCACGGCCACTCCACCCGGGGCCAGCACCACCGCCAGCATCTGTGGAACCGAACCGAGAGCGCCGGGCGGCGGCGGTGACTCCACCAGCCGTACCCGGCCCCGCAGTTCCTCCTCGGCAATCAGCCACGTATACAAGGAACGCAGCTCGTCCGCCGCTCCTGCCCCCGTGATCGCAACTGTCACATCCATCCGCGCTCCCCCTACGGCCCGCAGCGCACGCAGGACTGTCCCAGCCCGCAACCGAAGGCCCTGGCCACCTTCTTCACTCTGCGACTGCGCCGCAGCGCGGCCGACAGTAGCGGAAAGGCCGCCGCTCGCGCTGGTGGTCGGCAGCAGCCGCAGGTCATGCGCGTGACACGACGCGTAACTGCTCTCACGGCATCGCAGGCAGGACTCGGGCGAGCCGACGGCGGGCGGGCAGCTACGGCTGGTCTCTCAGCAGAAGACGAGGGCGACGTCCCTTTCGACACAGAGTCGCAGGACGACGACCAGTTGGCCGGTGTCATCGATATGTCGTTGCAGAAGTGGATCATCTCTTCCCTCTTGCCGCTGGTCGGCGATCTCCCCAAGACGGGGCAAGAGCAGCGCACATTGGGCTGGAGTGAGGTCGGGGCCGTCGTCGTCGGGGTGATCGAGGAGCGGCTTCAGCGTGGTGGAGACGTCGCTCCAGGGACGCTGTCCACCGAAGCCGCACATCGCCACGAGGTCGAACCCCTCGGTCTGCGCCAGCCACCGGCGGAACACGCCGAAGCCGGTGCAGGACCAGGAGACGTCCGGGTCGGTGACATCTCCGTCCCCTGGGCACAACACGAGCCCCGCTTCGCCCTCCTCGTTCATTGATCACACAGGATGGATCCCGGGGAAGGGCCTACGCAATGGAAATGGTCCAGGTGTGCTGATGTGATCACGGTGAACGGTGCCTTCCTGGACAGCCCCGTTCACCGGGTTGAGCCCCCGGCAGTTCAGGACGGCGCGACCGGGGACCGCATGCCGAGCCACTGCTCGGCGCCCCAGGCCTCGAACCGCTCCACCTCGGTGAACCCCAGCTTCGCCGCGAGGCGCATCGAGGCGGCGTTGGCGCTCTGGGTGGCGAGCACCACCGGCTCGCCGGGAAGGACGCCGCCGAGCCAGCCGAGTGCCGCCGCGCATGCCTCGGCGGCGTATCCGAATCCCCACGCCCGCGGCAGGAACAGGTAGCCGAGGTCGGCCTTCCCCACGGCAGCCGGGCAACGGTGCCCGGTTGCTCTCCTGAGCAGGATCTGGCCGATCATCGCCCCGTCGAGCTCGACGACGAAACTCCCGGGCCACTGCTCGGGCACCTCAGGTGTCTCCCGCTCGAGTTCGTCACGCGGGCGGGGACCGCCGAGGTAGGTGTTCACCTCTGGCGACGCCAGCAGCTCGATGAACGCGGCGCGGTCGCGTGCCTCGGGCGCACGGAGCACGAGGCGCTCGGTTGTGATCGGCTCGGGCGGCCAGGTCACGAGTCCCAGATCTTCCATCCGCGCACGCTAACACCTTGTCAGACCAACGAACGGGAAACTCTTGATGGGTGCCGATGACCGACAGTTGGACGGTGACGGAGCCGACCAGCGGATGCTGGAGTGTCTTGCACAGGGTGGGTTCGGCGGACACGTCGTGAGAGGACCAGAGGCGGGCGAACTCTGCACTGCCGGACCGCAGTTCGGCAACCAGTGCGGTCACCTCCGGGTCGTCGGGGTAGCGGGCGGCAGTGGCACGCAGGTCCTGGGCCATGTTGCGGGCGAAGGCAGCCTCATCCGACAGGCTGCGTCCCGCTCCCCTGCGGGCGCGACTCCAGGAAGACCCGCCGCGCGAAGTTGCGTTCCCGCCGCGGCAGAGCGGAGAGGTCCTCCAGGAGAGCAGCCGCCAGATCATTCCAGGCGATCACCTCGTACGTCGCCGAGATCACGATCGCTGCGGCCTGCGGCAGCCGGCCGGTTTCAGCGCGGCCGCCTGAAGCAGACCGAGCGGGTGGCTCGGATCCATGAGCCCCCGTATCCGGGGCGGGATCCGCCCGGAGCACCAGGCAAGCGGAACGCGGTCGCCGAGAACTATGGGCGGTGGCTGCCGTACTCGCTGACCCGCCCGGTGGTCGGACGCTGCCCGCCGGTGAAGGTATGGCAGCCCCGGCCCCCACTTCGGGAACCCGGCCGAAACGTCAGCCGTCCGGTGCGCGGGCTGGTGAGGGAGCAGACTGTGGCGTGGTTGCTCGTCGTCGAGGTGCGCGTGGCCGGACGGTCTCCTCTAAACCGGGCCCGGTCAATGAGACAGAAGCAAGCATCTGCTTCTCGCCCAGCGCCCCGACCGGAGCCGACCTGACCGGGCCTGGCCGCGTGTCGGGCTCGTGGGGCAGGCAGTAGTGGGCGATGCCGTACCTGCGAGTGGCATTCACCTGATCGAGTACGTGATCAGTGTTCCGGGCGGGTCGTCGGCTTCTCCGCGTGATGATGCAGAGATCGCCTGGAATCATCCGGTGGACGCCTTGCGCGCCCTTCGACATGCCCGGCTGCGCGCACTGTCCGATCAAGAGAAATGACGCACTGTGCATTTGACTCCGCATGAGCAGGAGCGGCTGCTGATCCATGTGGCTGCCGACGTGGCGCAGCGGCGCCGGGACTCCGGGCTGCTTCTCAACTACCCCGAGGTCATGGCGCTGCTGACGGTGTACGTCTTCGAGCAGGCGCGCGCCGGCAAGTCGGTCAGCGACATCATGGACTCGGGTCGGCATCTGCTCGCCCGGGATGAGGTGATGGACGGCGTCCCGGAGATGATCGAGAACGTCCAGGTGGAGGCCACCTTCCCGGACGGCACCAAGCTGGTCACCATCCACGACCCCATTCCGGAGGCCGCAGCAGAGAGGCCCGGGGTCTACCCGGGCAAGGTGGAGCATCCCCAGCCGCCCCCTGAGCCGGACTCTCCGGTCGACTGCGATGACGCCGGTAACTCGTCCGTGGGCTGTGATGAGGACGACGAGACTGCCGGCCGGTACGACGCGATCTGCTTCAACGTGCATCTCGACGGGGACAAGCAGGGCGTCAGCCTGCAGCCGGACGCCATCACCTTGCCGGGGCCGGGCAAGACGAAGATCAAGGTGAAGAACGAGTCGGACCGTCCCGTCCAGGTCGGCTCCCACTATCACTTCGCCGAGGTCAACCCGGGGCTGAAGGTCGTCAGCGTCGAGGTCCCCGCCGGTTGGCCAGTCCCCCAGGACCGCAGTCTGTGGAACTGCGATGCGGCGAGGGGCCGGCGGCTGAACATCGCCGCGGGCACGTCCGTGCGTTTCGAACCGGGCGATGAGTGCTGTGTGGAACTGGTGCGGATTCAGGGTGATGTCACGGCCTGTGGCAGCGACAGCAGCGACCTCACCAAGATCCAGGGACTGCGCGAAGGAATCGTCCGATGAGTGATCCGCAGGCACAAGGCCGCGGCCAGGCGCCGAAGCGCGGGAAGGGCCGGCCGAAACCGAGCAATGAGCTGACGCGGGCGGACTACACCGCGCTGTACGGGCCGACCACGCGGGACCGGGTCCGGCTCGCCGACACCAACCTCACCCTGGAGATCGAGGCCGACTGGAGCGGCGGCCCTTCGTACAGCGGCAATGAGATGATCTTCGGCGGCGGCAAGGTGATCCGTGAGTCGATGGGGATGTCGCATCTCGCCAGGGACGGGAAGGACAGCGAGGGCAAGGCCACGGATCACAGGCCGGTGGACACGGTCATCACGGGTGCACTGATCCTCGACTGGTGGGGCGTGGTCAAGGCCGACATCGGCATCTGCGACGGCAGGATCGCGGGCATCGGCAAGGCGTACAACCCCGAGACGATGGACAAGATCACGAGCTTCGAGATGCCGGATCGTGGGCCCACCGAGGAAGCCCCGCCGGTGACGCCAACAAACTTCGTGGTCGGGCCGAGCACCGAGGTCATCTCCGGCAACGGGCGGATCCTCACCGCGGGTGGCGTGGACACCCATGTCCACTTCATCTGCCCCGGGGAGATCCACGAGGCTCTGGCCTCGGGCGTGACCACCCTGATCGGCGGCGGCACGGGACCGGCCGAGGGCAGTACGGCCACCACCGTGACCCCGGGTGCATGGCACATCAGGCGGCTCTTCGAGGCACTGGACGAGTTCCCGGTCAACATCGGCCTGCTCGGCAAGGGCAGCACGATGAACAAGCACGAGCTCAGGGCGCAGGTGGACGCCGGTGTCTGTGGTTTCAAGGTCCACGAGGACTGGGGCGCCACGCCGGCGGTGATCGACCGGGCCCTGGACATCTGTGAAGAGCGCGGTGTCCAACTCGCTCTGCACGCCGACTCACTGAACGAGTCGGGGTTCCTGGAGAGCACACGGGCGGCCTTCACCGGCGACGTCAGGGACGCAGATATGCGGTCCACGTCGAAGAAGCCACGCTCCATCCACGTCTTCCACGTCGAGGGTGCCGGCGGCGGTCACGCACCGGACATGATCGAGCTGGTCAAGGACCCGAACGTCCTCCCGGCCTCGACCAGTCCGACACGGCCCCTGACGGTCAACACCGTCAAGGAGCACATCGACATGATGATCGTGTGCCATCACCTCAATCCGGATATTCCGGCAGATATGGCCTTCGCCGACTCCCGGATCCGGCCGTCCACCATGGCCGCGGAGGACCTCCTGCACGACATGGGTGCCATCTCGATGATGTCCTCCGACGCCCAGGCGATGGGCCGCATCGGCGAAATGATCGTGCGTACCTGGCAGACCGCGCACGTCATGAAGGCCCGCTACGGGGCGCTGAAGGAGGACCTCGAAGCCGCGAAGGTCCGGGGGAAGCGGCTGCGGCCGAACGACAACTTCCGCGCGCGCAGGTACGTTGCCAAGTACACGATCAACCCGGCAATCACCCACGGCATCGACGGCTACGTCGGCTCCGTGGAGACCAACAAGCTCGCCGACCTGGTGCTGTGGGAGCCCAAGTTCTTCGGCGTCAAACCGCACATGCTCCTCAAAGGCGGCCAACTGGCGTACGCGCAGGTCGGCGACGCCAACGCGTCGATCACCACGCCGCAGCCCTACCTGCCGCGCCCGGTGTGGGGCTCCACCGGCCGCTCCCCGGGACGCAACTCGGTGAACTTCGTGGCTCCGGACGCGGACGACAGACTGAACGGAGACGGCACCAGCAGTAATCCGGGTCTCGGTCTCCACAAGAGATTCGTGCCCATCGCAAGCACCCGTGGCGTCACGAAGGCCCACATGAAACTGAACGACGGCAGTGCGCTGACGAGCCTCGAGGTCGACCACGACAGCTTCGAGGTCACCATCGGCGGTGCGACCACGAGCGACGTCCGCACCGAACTCAACGGTGCGACCGTGCCGCGCTCCTACGTCGACGAACTACCCATGGCACAGCGGTACTTCCTCTTCTGAACCGTCACCTGCCCGGCCTCGGAGCAACAGCACCGCGGCCGGGCTCACGGGCGGGTACGCGCCATACCCGCCCGCGCTCGGCACAGCTTCCGATCCCGCGAAAGGCAGCCGCTCCTCCATGAGCCGTGCAGCCCTGCTCCTGCTGGCCGACGGCCGCTTCCCCGCCGGAGGGCACGCCCACTCAGGCGGTGTCGAAGCCGCCGTCGTCCACGGAGCCGTACACGACACCGACAGCCTGGAGGCATTCTGCCGCGGCCGCCTGCACACCGTCGGCCTGACCATGGCCGGCCTGGCCGCCGCGGCCGCCGCCGGGCACGACCCGCTGCTGCTGGACGACGCCGCCGACGCACGCACCCCCGTCCCCGCGCTGCGCGCCGTCGCCCGTCGGCTCGGACGGCAGATGCTGCGCGCAGCCCGCGCCACCTTCCCGTCCGAAGGCCTGGAACTGCTGGCCGCCGAGCGTCCCCAGGGCGCCCACCAGCCGCTCGTGCTGGGCCTCGCCGCCCGGGCCGCCGGGCTCACTCCACTGGACGCCGCCTATGCCGCCGCGTACGAAACTGCCGGCGGCCCGGCCACCGCAGCCGTGCGCCTGCTCAGCCTCGACCCGCTCGACGCCTCAGGGCTGCTGGCCCGCCTCAGCTCCGACACCGACGCCGTCGCCACGCTTGCCGCCCAGGCCGCGGACCGCGTCACGGCCGAGGGCATCGACGCCCTGCCGTCAGCGTCCGCGCCGCTGCTGGACATCACCGGGCAACAGCACGCCGCCTGGACCGTGCGGCTCTTCGCCTCCTGAAACCTTCCCTCCCCTTCTGGAGTTCCTCGTGCACCTCGACCACCCCACGACCATGCCACAGCGCCACACCCACTGCGCCGAGCCGCTCCGCGCCGATGGCAGCCGCCGCGCCCTCCGTGTCGGCCTGGGCGGCCCCGTCGGCTCCGGCAAGACAGCGAGCGTCGCCGCACTCTGCCGCGCGCTGCGTGACCGCTGGTCCATCGCCGTCGTCACCAACGACATCTACACCCGCGAGGACGCCGAGTACCTGCTGCGCGAGGCCGTGCTGCCGCCCGAGCGGATCACCGCGGTGGAGACCGGCGCGTGCCCGCACACCGCGATCCGCGACGACATCTCCGCCAACCTGGAAGCCGTCGAACACCTGGAGGAGACCCTCCACCCGCTGGACCTCGTGCTCGTCGAGTCCGGTGGCGACAACCTCACCGCCACCTTCTCCAAGGGCCTGGTCGACGTGCAGATCTTCGTCATCGACGTCGCCAGCGGCGACGACATCCCCCGCAAGGGCGGCCCCGGCATCACCACCGCCGACCTCCTCGTCGTCAACAAAACCGACCTCGCCCCGCACGTCGGCGCCGACCTCACCACCATGGCCGCCGACGCCACACGGCAACGTGGTGACCTGCCCGTCATCTTTACCAGCCTCACCTCGGACGACGGTATCCGCGAGATCGCCGACTGGGTCACCGGCCACCTCACCCGGTGGCGCACGCAGGCGGCTGCATGAGCGCCCGCACTCAACTCGCCCGGCCCGAGGCCCGCTTCGAAACCGATGCCCAGGCGGCCGACATCGAGGAACCCTCCGGACACCCGCACGGCGTGCGGGCCACCGCCCGCATCCGCGCCACCTACAACGGACGCGTCACCACGCTCCCGCGACTGCACAGCGACGGCCCGTTCCACCTACGCCGCATGCACACCGGCGGCAAGGCCGCCAAGGTGGGCATCATCGGCGCGATGAGCGCCCCGCTCGGCGGCGACCGGCTCGCCCTCGACATCACCGCCGAAGATCGGGCCGAACTGGAAGTCACCACAGCCGCCGCCACAATCGCTCTCCGCGGTCCCACCACCGCCCCGGCCACCTACGAGGTACGGCTGACCGTCGAGGAAGGCGCCACCCTGCGCTGGCTGCCACAGCCGCTGATCAGCGCCGCCGGCAGCAACCTGCGGCAGACCTGCACGGTCGACCTCGCCGCCACCTCACGACTGCTGCTGCGAGAAGAACAACTCCTGGGCAGAGCAGGCGAGAAGCCGGGCCACCTCGTCAGCCGCATCCGCGTCCACCATGCCGGACGCCCACTGCTCGACCAACACACCGCCTACGGGGACCCCGAACCCGGATGGGACGGCCCCGCGGTCCTGGGCGGGCACCGAGCCATCGGCCAGATCCTCATCGTGGACCCGGAGCTAAATGTCCATCGCGACCCCGTCCTGTTCCGCGAAGGGACCAAAGACGGCTGCGCCGTCCTCGCACCCCTGGCTGGCGGCCCGGCACTACTCGCCACCGCCCTCGCACCGACCTCCTCCGCTCTGCGGGAGCTGCTCGACGAGGCACTCGCACACGCCCTGGGACCGTAGTAGGCGACTCTCCGGCCCGGCCCCGCAGATCGTTCGCACAATGCCCCTCGCGACAGGTTCTGCGACACGCCCCAGTCCGCCGAACCGGGGCTCAGCTGAATGGGCATGCTGGCCTTCTCGGTGGCCGTACTCATCGTGTGCTACACGGCGCACCAGCCCGTCCGGCCCCTTCTGACCAGGGCCTCCCGTCGCCGGGAGCGAGACAGCTGTGCTGACCGGCTATGCGGGCGGCCGGTGCCCGCACGGTAGTCGGCGGCCAGCCTGCTGCACGACGTGCACCGGGGCGCGTCCGTCGGCGGTCTGACAGCGGCAAGTCGTTCTCCGCACAGGGCAGTCGGGAAGGACGGCGGGTCCTCCGGGTAGCAGCGCGGGATCAGGTGCTGGTGCGCGGAAGTGCTGTCGCGTGCGGCAGCGACGCGCGCCTGCTCGGTCAGCATGGGCGTCCCCCTCGTAGTACGAATTCGGCCGCTCACTTTCCGGCCGTGTTCCCGGTGAGCTTTTCGAATTGCATTCTTCCCCCTCTCGAGAATCCATCCACGTCAGACCGTGAATCCCGCTTCGCCGATCTTTGAGCTGTTACTGACGTCAGAACCGGAACCCCACATACCATCCACAAGTGGATAGGCCGGATTGACGTGTTCCTCTGGTTAGTCGCGGTGAGTACGGTCAGGGTGCTGCTGTTGCTGCCGCTGGGGCGTCAGCGGCGGCGCCGATGCGAGACACGGGGGATCACAGCCATGTTTCATGCGCGGAAATTTCTTGAACCACCGCGGTTGACGGCCACTTCCTGAGGCGCACGCAGCGCACGACGCATGAGGTCGGCCGCAGGAAGTAGCCATTCCTTCCGGCGGTGAAATCACTTCTCCGGTTCTGGTTCTGATTCTGGTTCCGGCTGAAACGTTCCCCGAGCTGATCTCCGGGGCGACTTACGGAGCTGCCCCGGGCCCTGAAGAACTCATTCTTTCCTTTTGGGGGCAGCGTGTCGCTGACCGAGCAGTATTCCTGGATGTCCGAGTCGGGGAAGGCTACCGGCTCACCGCCCGCGGGCCCGGCTCCGTCCGGTTCCGATGTCCGTTCCCCCTTCCGCTCGGAAGAGAGCGAGAACACCCGGTACGAGTCCGAGTGGGAAGCACCTTCCGCTCCCGGCCAGTTGGACAGCCCCTTCCGAGCGGCGGCCCGGGTGACGGAGCGCGGCCCGGTCGACCCCGAGAACGAAGCCGTACGTGAACTGCTCAGCGAGCTCTACGAGGACGAGCTGGAGGAGGCCTTCGCCGAGCTGCTCGAAGAGGCCTCGGCGGTCCACGCGGAGAGCGAAGCCGCCATGGTCGGCAGGCTTGACCCGGCGGCAGTGCAGGCCCCGGTGCGCGAGTGGCTCGAACCGCTGGCTCAGCAGAGCGAGGACATGCTGGAGAGCCTGGCCGCGGCGGCCGGGAACGCGGACTCGCGCTCACTCACGGAGAACGAGATCGAGGCGCTCTTCGAGTCGGCGTCCATCGCACCGTCGCCTCAACTCGCCACGTCGCCCGCCTTCGAGCAGTTCTTCGGCGCCCTCAAGAACTTCGCCAAGAAGGCGGTGAAGGGCGCGGCCAACCTGGCCAAGAAGGGCATCACGGCCGTCGGCAAGGTCGCCTCGAAGGTGCTGCCGGTCGCCAAGGTCATGGGCTACCTGAAGCAGATGGTCAGACCCATGCTGATGCGGGTCCTCAAGGTCGGCATCAAACGGCTGCCCGGCAAGTTGCGGCCCTTCGCGGCCAAGCTGGCCAAGAAGCTGCTGCACGAGGCCCCGCAGAGCGAGGCCGAGCAGTCCGAGAGCCTGGCCCACGGCCCGACCGCGGTCGCCCTGGGTGAGGATCCCGAGGCGACGGCGCCCTCGCCCGCGGCGGAACTCGCCCTCGAAGTCGCCGGTGCCACCGCCGGGTTGCTCCTGGCCTCGGAGGAGCACGAGAGCGAGAACTGGCTCGCCGAGGCGAACGCCGTCCTGTCCGGTGAGGCGGACGAGGCCGAGGCGTACGAGAGCGACATCCCCGCAGCCGCGGTCCAGTCGCTCGACGAGGCCAGAGAACGCTTCACCGAGGCCCTCGCCCAGCTACCGGAAGGCGGCGATCCGCGGCCCGCGCTCGAGGAGTTCATCCCGGTAGTGATGGGCATGCTCCCGATAGCCCGCGAGGTCGTCAAGTGGATCGGCCGCCCCAAGGTCGTCAACACGCTCTCGGGCCTGCTCGCCCAGCTCATCGGCAAGTGGGTCAGGCCCCGGGAGGCCAAGATCCTCTCCGCCGCCATCGTCGACACCGGTCTGAAGCTGCTCAACATGGAAGCCGAGGCGGAGGATCCCCAGCGCACCGCCGCCACCGCCCTCACCGCCACGGTCGAGGACACCGTGCGCAGGCTGGCCGAGCTGCCCTTTGAGGAGCTCGAGGACCTGGTACGCCTCGAACCCGCGGCAGGCAGCGCCTTCAACGCCGCCGTCGCCGCGAACATCCCCAGCACCCTGCTGCGCGAGGACCTCGAAGAACTCGAGGCCCGCGGCGTCAAGGGCATGTGGATCCAGTTGCCCCGGACCAAGCCCCGGCGCTTCCGCTACAAGAAGTACGCCCGGGTCTTCGAGGTCACCCTGGACGCCCGGCAGGCCGCGGAGCTGCGCACCGCGGAGGGCGTACGCCTGAACACACTGCTGCGGGACCGCTTCCGGGTGCGCGCGTTCCCCGTACGTCTGCGGGTGCACCTCTATGAGTCGATGCACGGCGCCTGGGCCCGGCAGATCATGGCGGCCGAGAAGAGGCACGCACACGGCAAGGGCCCGGTGGCGCTCCTGCCGCTCAGCACCCGGGTCGCGGGCGCGCTGCTCGGACAGCCGGGGCTCGGCCGGGACGGCAAGCGCGTCGTCAAGGGCCGAGCCCTGGCCCAGGGCACCCGCCTCTTCGGTGTCGAGCTGGTCGACCACCGGTCCGCTCCCGGCGCACAGCACGCACCGGCGGCGGCGGCCACAGCCCTGTCCACGGTCGCGCGCAAGCACCGCACCACCCGGACCCGTCTGACGGTGGACGCGCGGGCCGGCCGCAACACCGTCGTCGTCGCTCTCTACCTCGCCGAGGAACGGGCCCAGGCGCTGCTGAACTCGGCGGGCAGCCCGCCCCAGATCGGCGCCGTCCTCGCCGGCCTGTCCACCGATCTCGCGGACGGCGCGGTCACCGCGCTGCTCGCCGGCCAAGGACGCAACGTACGCATCTTCCGTGAGGGCTACGAGCAGTCGGCGCACCTGTCCCCCACCGACGAGGGCGAGGAGTTCGTCTCGAAGCTCCCGCCGCAGATACGCGACGCGCTGGCGGCCGGGCTCAAGCGCGCGGCGGGCAACGCGCTGGCCCAGTACTTCAAGGGCCGTCTGGACGAGTTCGTACGGGCGTTGCAGATGCCGGAGGAAGGCCTCACGCTCGTCGTGACGCTGCACAGTGCCCCGCTCGTCGACATCATCACCGGCATCCGGTCCGGGAAGGTGCCCCCGCTGTCCGCCCTGTCGGCGGCGATCGGCGCGCTCGCCGCCGAGCCCTCCGCCAAGGTGGAGATCCATCCGGGGCACCGCCGTGGCTGACATCCTGCGGCTCGCGCCCCGGGCCCAGCCGGTGGAGACCTGGCCGCCGCCACCGGTGCGCCCCGGCTGGCACACCGAGGCGGACACCGCGAGTACGACGGGCACCGCGTCCCGGCCGCCCATGAGCGCCGTCGCCGAAGAGCACGGCCCGCCCACCGAACGCGACATCGCGGCGCTGCGGGCCCAGACGGCCCGGCAGATCTCCCACTGGAGCGCCGCGGTGGAAGGCCTCGCCCGGCCGGACAACTTCGCCTCGCCCGCCGCCTGGGCGTCCCTGGAGAGCAGGCTCGGTGTGGCGCTGCGCACCGAACTCCAGCGCGCCGTCGATCGATTGCGTCCCAAGGCGCGCGCACTCGCCGTCGCACTGGCCGCCGCGCACAGCGCGGACCAGGTGCAGGACGTACGCAGGGCCGTGATGACCCTGCGGCATGAGTACCAACGCGTCGAGACCATGGCGGACTTCTACGGCGATGCCGTCAACACCCGTACGGGCGAGCGGATCACAGCGCTGCTGAGGGCGTGCGACCTGCTCGCCGTACGGACCATGGAACCGGTCCTCGTCCCGCTCGGACAGCCGGTACCGCCCGTACTCTGCTATCTGAACGAAGGGTTGGGGGCCTCGATCCTGCGGGCCGGGGTACGGCTGTGGGACCCGGCGGCCATCAGCCCGGTCGCCGCGGTCAAGATCACCCGCCACAATCTGCTGCGTCCCACCGCTCTCATCCACGAGACGGGTCACCAAGTCGCCTTCCAGCTCGGCTGGAACGAGGAACTCGCCAGGGCGCTGCGCGAGGCAGCCGTATCCGCCGGCCGTGAGGTGGCCGACGCATGGGCGGGCTGGGCGCAGGAGATCGCCGCGGACGCCCTCGCGTTCGCCCACACCGGGTTCTCGGCGCTGGCGGCGCTGCACGACGTGATCGCGGGCACACCGGGCAGCGTCACCAACATGCCGCCGGGCGATCCTCATCCGCCCGCCTATCTGCGGGTTCTGCTGGGCACGGCGATGTGCCGCGACTGGTACGGCGCGGGTCCCTGGGACGAGATGGAGCTGGCCTGGCTGCGCTCCTATCCGCTGGACCAGGTGCCCGCGCACCGCCGGGACGTGATCGAGGCCTCCCTGCCGGTGCTGCCCCGACTGGCCAGGGTCTGCCTGCGCGAACCGGCCGCGGCGTTCAAGGGCCGCGCCCTCGCGTCCCTGGTCGACCCGGAGCGGGTCTCGCCGCGCAGCCTGGAGGCGCTGGCCCGCCGCGGCGGACAGGCGCTCTACACCTCGGACTACTGGATGGACGCGGAGCCCCTGCGGATCCTCGCCCTGTCCTGTCTGCGCATGTCCTTGGGAGGGCCGGACACGGAGCATACGCGCGCGAGTTTCGAGAACTGGATGACGGCGCTCGGCAAGAGAGGCTGACCGATGACGAGCAAGGACTCACAGGGCAAGGACGTATCGCTCCAGGGCACTTCGCCCGACTACGCACCCCAGCCGTCCGCCGGCTCGCCGGAGCCCGCCGGCGGCTGGACCGAGGAGACGACACGAGGCCTGGTCGTCGCGCTGGAACGGCTGCCGCGACGGCTGGCCAGACAGGAGCTGCTCGACGAAGAGAAGGGCTACACACGGGAGTTCGACAAGTTCTACGCCGCCATGCAGGGTGCCGCGGACGAGATGAACGGGCGTACCGGCGCACCGTTCAACCCGGCCGTCACCGCCTTCTGGTCCGAAGAGAGGAGCGAGACCAAGGCGCGCGTCGACACCCGCCTGGAAGCCCTGGGCCTGCCGGAAGACCTCAGTTCGATCATCCAGATACGGCTGAGGGTCGGCGCCGACCGGTTCTTCTGGACGTCGCTCACGCCCAACGCGGTCCAGCCCGAGATCAGGAACCGCCGACTGCGGATCGAGGTGCCGGTGCGTGCCGGATCCGGTCCGTTCGGGGTCACCGGCACCGTCAAGTACAAGACGTGGGACGGAGAAGTGCGCGAGGCCACGGTGCTCACGGCTGTGCCGCACCGCCGCCTCTCGCTCCCCGAGACCGACATCCGTCCCGCGTCCACCCCGGAGAGGTGACCGACCATGTTCTTGCAGCTCGCCACCGCCATGATGGCGGCAGGATCGCCCCGGCCCTTCGACGAAGTGGCCAGATTCCTGTCCCGGCAGTCCACCGCTGACCTGTCGCATCTCATCGAGGCGACCTGGCAGAAGAAGAACGAGTCGTACCCCGTACGGGGCCCGAACTACTCCGAGGCGTCGCAGACGGCGGCCCAGCGGGTACTGGACGACTTCGCGCCCGGTCTGACCCTGCCGGCCAACAGCGACCACATCGTGTACGCCTACATGATCGAGAACACCCGGATCCTGGAGATCTTCCGCCGGGTGATGGTGAGCTTCTTCGGTACCGAGATCTTCAACACCCCCTCGCCGGAGACCATCCAGTGGCTGGAGCAGACGGAGGGGCTCTTCTTCCGCGAGCAGAGTCCGTTCTCGGTCCTCGCCTCGGGCGGGGAGTTACGTCCTGACCGGGGTGCCGTCCGCCGCAACGCGTACCACCGGCTGCTCGGCCTCGACCTGAACCATGGCCAGGACGGCAAGCCGGGCACCTACCCGTACCACCGCGCCGAGGTCGCCAACACACGGTTCGTGCCGTTCTTCGAGCAGCTCCTCGAAGAGGTGTCGATCGGCATCCAGCATTCGAGCAACTCGTCAGGGGCGAACCCGACCGACGACTTCCGCATCACCGACCTGGTGGCGCAGATCCGCGACGCGCTGCTCGACCGGCGCGGCACCGACATGGTCAACCTCGCCCGCGAGGAGTACGTCGCCGTGACGTTCATGTCCTGGCTGCATCTGGCGATCAGCTGGAGCAGTCCGCTCGTCGGCGATCTGCGCGCCACGGCGAGCACCCCCCAGGAGCGGCTGCGGCGCATCGGGGACCGGGTCAGACTGGGCGCCCACCAGGACGTACGGTCCTTCCTCGCCCTCGGCCCCGACATGTCGACGCTGCTGCGCTCCATCGAGCTGAACCTCCCGGCCGTGCAGCAGCCGGAGGCGTTCTACACCCGGGGGTCGCAGCTACGCCCCCTGATGGACCGCATCATCCACCACTGGTCGCATGTCACCGGGACCAACATCCGCTCCCGGGCGACCCGCCTCGACACGAGGACGATCCGCGAACTCACCAACGCGAGCGTCATCACGAGCGCGCCCGCCGCGGTGGGCATCGGCCCCCGCGCGGCGTCCACGGAAGCGGTGCGGGCCACCTGACGCCCGCCGACCGGCCCGGCAGTGGCGGCCGTTCCATGCCACCACTGCCGGGCTTGTCGGCGGCGCAGCCCCATCTGACCGAGGTGTTCAAGGCCCTCGGCAACCCTGCCGCCCCGCTGGAGTCGTCCAGCGGGGCGGAGGAGCCCCAGAGACAATCCACAGCCTCGTCTTCACCGACGCCCCAGAGTGCTCAGCCGTGTTGAGTAGCTGAACGGGCAGCGGAAGACCGGTTCACAGCAAGACGATCACGTTCATGGCGTGTCCGGTGCGGGCTTCGCAGGTAGTTCCCGTGGCGGCGGCCACGCTCGCCGCCTGGTGGCGTGCTGGATCGGTCCTCAGTGCTGGACCGGCGGGCAGTAGCCGGTGTCCTCACCGATGCTGTTGATCTCCGCGTTCGACCGCGAATCCTCCGCGTAGTTCAACTGGTCGGTGCACTTCACGCCCGACTTCTTCGGTGTCCCCGACGACTTGTCGCCCTTCTCAGGCGCCGGGCAGTGTA
>NZ_JBVJNF010000011.1:0-184670 GCF_055583785.1 Streptomyces sp. NPDC104371 | reverse complement strand
GACCCGTCTGCTCACCGAGGCTGTTGATCTCCGCGTTCGACCGCGAATCCCCCGCGTAGTTCAACTGGTCAGTGCACTTCACACCCGACTTCTTCGGCGTCCCCGACGACTTGTCGCCCTTCTCAGGCGCCGGACAGTGACCCGTCTGCTCACCGAGGCTGTTGATCTCCGCGTTCGACCGCGAATCCCCCGCGTAGTTCAACTGGTCAGTGCACTTCACACCCGACTTCTTCGTGGTGCCCGACGACGTGGTGTCGGCCGCACCCTGGTCGGACTTGGCAGAAGAGGATCCTGCCTGGGCGTCGGCGGTGGCGGACGCACCGGCAGATGAGCTGGCGGAGGAACTGGAGGAATCCGAGGCGCCCTTGGAGCTGCTGTCAGTGCTGCCGCCTCCGCAGGCCGTGAGCGACAGGCTGACAGCCACACCGGTGACAACAAGTGCCGAGATCTTCCGAACGCGCATCAAAATTCCCCCGAAGGATGGGACCCGCTCCTGGTGAGCGGGCCTTGCGACTATGCAGACAGGGTCGCCGACAGCCAGGTTCCGCAGCATCGGCCGCCGAGACACTTCTGTGACACAGATGACCAATCCAAGACCGGCCCGATGTCGTTGACGCTTACTCAGGTGCGAACCTTGGCGCGCGAGTTGCCCAGCACCACGTACAGCTTCTGCTCGGGCCAGCAGGCGCGCACGGCCACGAGGCAGTCGAGGAACTCGCGCCACCGCTTGAGCGGACGAATTCGGTAGTACAGCTTGCCGGTGGCCGGATCGAGAGCGGCGAGCATCTGCCTCACACCCCCGTAGCGGTTACAGGTGGCCGCAGCCCGCACGGACGCCTCACCGGCCTTATCCGGGATCGTGCATCCGATGCCGCGTCCACGGAGGTAGGCGCGGTTCGCGCGGGAGCCGTAGGCCTTGTCCGCCCGGACCTTGTCCGGCCGGGATCGCGGCCGGCCAGGACTGGTCCGAGGCATCCGGATGACCTCCAGGACTGGCTGAACTGCGGGCTGTTGTGCCGGTGCCCGGCGGTGACGGGCAGCGTCGAGGGGTTCATGGACATCCCGGTGAACGACCCCGCCGTGGTCGGCTTCAGCGCCGTGATCCAGGTCGGCGCCATCGCCGCCGTGCTCGTCTACTTCTTCAAGGACATCGTGCGGATCGTCTTCGCCTGGGGCCGCGGTCTGAAGGACAAGGAGGGGTGCCACCACCACGACTACAAGCTCGCCGGGTGGGTGATCTACGCGACCATCCAGATCGTGATCGTCGGCCTGGCCGCGAAGCCGCTCGTCGAGGGGCCGCTCGCCTCGCTGTGGGTGGTCACGGGATCGCTGATCGCCGGATCAGGCGTGATGTGGGTGGCCGACCAGAGGGGCCGCCACAAGCGCGGCGAGGACGCCACCTCCGTTCTTCCTCGGCGTCCCGGCCCTGACCGGCACGGGCCTGTACGAGTTGAAGGACGCCGTCGGTGCCAGGGGCGGCGCCGGCCCGATCATGGTGAGCACCACGGTCTCCTTCGTCGTCCACCGCGTGGTCGTCGGCCTGCCGCTGCACGGGCTGCTGGGCACGGGGGACTCACTGCGTGAGCGCGAACGCCCGCCGGTCCGAGGGCCGCGCCGCACACCATGGCCGGCGCATCGACCACCTGGTCATACGGCGGTAGGGGCGCCCGGGACACGGCGGTCGCCGCCGTTGTGCTCCTGCCAGAGGCGGTAGACCTCGACGGCGTCCTCCCGTGCCTCGTAGCGCATCGGCATCCGGCGCTCCTGCCAGGGCTTGGCGATCTCGTCGTAGAAGGTGCCGAGTTCGAAGTACTTGCGGTCGTCGACGTAGTGGGGCTCGTAGGCGTCGCGGGTGGTGAGGAAGACGACCTCGTCCGGGGAGCAGTAGTACAGCGAGCCCAGGCACATCGGGCAGGGGTGGGCCAGGACGTAGATGGTGGTGCCGGTCAGGTGCTCGATGCCGAGCTTGGTGCAGGCCTCGCGGATGGCGAGGATCTCCGCGTGCGCGGTGGGGTCGTTGGTCTGGGCGACCTTGTTGGGGCTCTCGGCGAGGATCTCGCCGTCCTTGACGATGACGGTCGCGAACGGGCGGCCGCCCTCGGCGACGTTCTGGCGGGCGAGGTCGATGGTGCGCTCGACGAAGTCCATGGAGGTCCTCCGGAGGTGGTCGGGGCGGGCCGCAGGCAGGCGGCTTCGCGGGGTTCGGGGAACGAAACGGGGTGGGGCGGGCCGGAGGGCTGTTTTCCGGCCCGTACCGTCGCCGTCCGTGTGTGACGCCGTACCGGCGCCGGTCAGAAGGGCTTGGTCGGCAGGTACTTGCCGTCCAGGGTGATGACGGCGCGCTCGCCGCCCTCGGGGTCCGCGACCTTCTTCACGTCGAGCCTGAAGTTGATCGCGGAGATGATGCCGTCGCCGAACTGCTCGTGGACCAGGGCCTTGAGCGTCGTGCCGTAGACCTGGAGCATCTCGTAGAAGCGGTACATGGTCGGGTCGGTCGGGATCCGGTTCGGCATCGAGCCGCGGACCGGGATGGTCTGGAGGAGCAGCGCATCGTCGTCGTCCAGGCCCAGCAGCTCGGTCACGGCGTTGGCTGACTTCTCCGGCAGCGGGTGCTGGCCCAGGACGGCAGCGGTGGTGAAGGCCACCGACAGGTCCGCGGCGTCGGCGATCTGCTGCCAGGTGAGGTTCTTACGGGTCTTGGCGTCCACGGCCTTGGCGGCCAGGGCCTCGCGGGCGGTCGGGTCGAACTGGGCGTGCACCATGATCAGTACGTCCTTCTGTCGGTGTTCTCAGGCGGGCCACTTCACGAACAGGGGGTGGAGTGGCTGGTGGGTGGGGTGGAGGGGGCTCCCCGGCAGGCTGAGCCAAGCCGGGAGGGTCAGACCGCGAGCGGGGCCGCATGGCTGGCGGCGGTCAGGTCCTCGACGCGGCCGGTGGGTATGTCGTAGACCCAGCCGTGCAGGGTGACCTTCCCCGCTGCCAGGGCGCGGGCGACCGAGGGGTGGGTGGCCAGGTTCGCGAGCTGGGCGAACACGTTCTGCCGTACCAGAGCGGGAACGTCACCGTCGGCGGTGGCACGGGCCGGGGAGGCGTCGGCTTGCCGCAGCCAGGTGGCGACCGCGGGGGCACCACTGAGGTCATGTCCCTCGGCGAGTGCGGTCATCGCACCGCACGCGGAGTGCCCGCAGACGACGATGTCCTTCACACCCAGTGCGGCGACGGCGTACTCGATGCTCGCCGCGACCCCGTCGGCCTCGGAAGTGTAAGCGGGCACCAGGTTGCCGGCGGTGCGGATGACGAACAGCTCACCCGGCTCGGTGCCGGTGATCAGCTCAGGGACGACGCGGGCGTCGGAGCAGCTGATGAACAGCGCGTGCGGCGCGTGATGCGTGGCCAGATGGGCGAACAGCTCCGCCTTGGCCGGGAAGACGTCCTCCTGGAAACGGGCGACGCCGTCGGAGAGGTCCTGCATGGTCACTCCCTTCGAGTGGTGATCGACCTCTATGGGCTGTCGAGATCCACCATGCATGACCTGTACCTATAGCGTCCAAGAGTTGTTGGACATAGAAGCTATTGGTCACATCTATAGTGCAGGTATGACTGCTCTCGAACTGCGTCACCTGCGCTATCTGCTCGCCGTGGCCGAACACGGCAACTTCACCCGCGCCGCCGAGGAGTTGCACATCTCCCAGCCCACGCTCTCCCAACAGATCAAGCAACTGGAGCGGAGCCTGGGCGTGCAGCTACTGGACCGCACCGGCCGTACGGTACGACTCACCGATGCCGGAGCCGTCTACACCGACCATGCCCGGCGCGCACTGCGCGACCTGACCGCCGCCGAACGCGCCGTCCACGACGTCCAGGACCTCTCCCGCGGCCACCTCCGCCTGGGCGCCACCCCCACCTTCACCGCCTACCTGATCGGCCCGCTCATCGCCGAGCTCCACACCCGCCATCCGGGCATCACACTGACCGTGCGGGAGGACAGTCAGGACCGCATCGAAGCGGCCCTGCTCGCCGACGACCTCGACCTCGGCATCGCCTTCGCCGGACCCCATCTGCCCGGCATCACCGCCACCCCGCTGTTCACCGAGACCCTCAGCCTCGTCACCGGCACCCCCCGCGCCCAGGCGATACCCGAACCCCTACCGGTCCGCGCCCTCAAGGAAGAGCAACTCGCCCTGCTGAGCGGCGACTTCGCCACCCGCAACCACATCGACGCCTACTTCGCCCGGCACCGGGCCGCCCCCCGGATCACGATCGAGGCCAACTCCATCCAGGCCCTCACCGAAATCGTCCGGCGCACCCCGCTGGCCACCGTTCTGCCCGATGCCATCACCCACGACCACCCCCACCTCACCCCTGTCACCCTCGACCCACCTCTGCCCACGCGCACCGTCACCCTCCTGCACCGCGAGGGCGCCTACCGCAGCGCCGCCACCCACGCCTTCACCACGCTCACCCACGACCTCGTCCGCGCCCGCGGCTACACCCCGTCCCTGTGAGACCACCTCTCAAGTGGGCGGCAACCGGGTCCGTGCCGCCCAGTGCGCCCGTCACGGTCTCATCGTCACTTGGTGAAGACGAGAGCGGCGTTGTGTCCGCCGAACCCGAACGAGTCGGCCAGCGCGGCAGACCACCGACCGGTGCGCCGCTCACCACGCACCGCGTCCAGTTCGACGCGCGGGTCCGTCGTCGTCACGCACGCGAACGCAGACACTGCGCTCACCGCGCACGCCGGTGACGCTGCAGTTCGACGTCGCTGCCTCGATGATCTTCTGGACCCTGTGGACGGGCGGCACCCTGGTCTTCCCCGACGCGCAGGACGATGTCCGGGACCCCATCGCCGTCCGCTGTCTGATCGACGCCCACGGCATCACCCGCGTCAGCTTCGTGGCCTCCTTCTACCGGCACTTCCTGACCGTGGCGTGGTCCTGGACGACGAGTACGGGCCCACCGAGGCAACCGTGTGGTGCGCGGCCGCACGCCTGCCCCTCCCCGACAGGCCACCGGCGCCGAGCGGGTGACGGTCCGCCGGCCGCTGGCGAGATACCAGCTGTACGTCCTGGGCCCGGGCCTTCGGCTGGGGCCGATCGGCACGCGCGGGGAGCTGTGCGTCGCCGGGCCCGCGCTTGCCGCCGGATACCTGAACCAGCCGGAGCTGACCGCACGACAGTTCGTCACCCCGGATGCCGGGCCGCCGGTCGGGGTGTGTCTGTACCGGACGGGCGAGGTCGGACGGCTGCCTCGGGCGCGAAGATGTCGGCGAAGCCAGGTCTTCCACAAGCCCCGTCCACCGCAGCCACCCGGGAGTGTGGCTGCCTGGCTGACCGGTTCGGAAACGCTGCCGACAATCCCCTGCGCGAGCGCCGTTGTCCGACCGACATGACGGACGAGGAGTGGGCGCTGGTGCGGCCGCTGTTACCGGTGCCGGGCTGGACGCGGGGCCGAGGCGGGCAGCCGGAGGCGTACGGCCACCGCGCGATGTCTGGCGCTACGAGGTGTGGAGTGAACCGCCGGATGCCGAGAGGAGCCACTGCCGGACCGGCTGTTCGATCCGGCCATCCCCGACGGAGTACGCGACCTGGTCGTGGGCGGGGACACACTGGGCGCGGCGTTCGCCTGCCTGCCCGGTCGTCCGGTTCCGCTGGTGCGGGCCGCGGTCCTGCATCTGCTCTGGAAGCAGCAGTGGCTGACCGGTCTGAGCGTTCCGCTGAACGCCCGCAGCGTGCTGAGGGCGGCGTCGTGAGCCGGGCCGCGGTGCGCGTGGGAGTGGGGAGCCGCTTCTCCTTGCTGCGGCTGGCCGTCAAGGAACTGCTGCTCTCCGACCGTGCCCGCGTCATCCCAGACGGGTCCGGACCCGCTTCCGATGACCCGCACGAGACGGCGGCGGTGCTGGTCGGCTGCGTGCTGGTCGGCTCGCCCGGTGGGGTCAGTTGCGGGTGACGTTCGCGGTGAGCAGGCGGAGCAGGTGTTTGGCGGTGGTGTCCTGCTCGGGGGTCAGGCCCATGGCCTCGCCGATGGCCAGGGGGACGGTGTGGGCCTTCTCGCGGAGATCCGTACCGGCCTGGGTGAGGCGTATTGCGACGGAGCGCTCGTCGTCGGAGCGCCGCTCACGGTGGATCAGGCCGCCGGCTTCCAGACGCTTGAGCAGAGGGGAGAGGGTACTGGACTCCAACTGGAGCGCGGTGCCCAGCTCGCGGACGGAGACCGAGTCCTGGTCCCACAGCACCAGCATGACCAGGTACTGCGGGTAGGTCAGCCCCAGCTCCTCCAGCAGCGGCCGGTAGCGCGTGGTGACCGACCGCGAAGCAGCGTACAGGGCGAAGCACAGCTGGTCCTGGAGCAGGAGCGAGCCCTGTTCTGCTGCGTGGTGCGCGGCCTGGTCCATGACCGGTCCTAACGTCGAATGATCGTGAACCCCATCCTACCGTTCCAGGCATGCACAACTATATATGACTCGATTTAGTTGTGCACGATTTAATCGCGCGCTACTGTTCCTGACGTGCCAGCCGAACGACTGTCCGACGCGACACACGAGGAGCACCCCATGTCCGAAACCACCACCCGCCCGGTGCTGGAGCCGGCCGCGGCCGCCTTCGCCGAGGCCACCGCGAACCCGCCGTACCTCTTCAACCTCGGTCCGGCCGAGGGCCGCAAGACCGTCGACGAGGTGCAGTCCGGTGAGATCAGCAAGCCGGAGATCGCCGAGGAATGGGTGACCGTCCAAGGCGGCCCCACCGGATCGGTCCGGGCCCGCATCGTCCGGCCGGCCGACGCCGAGGGGACGCTGCCGGTGATCGTCTACATCCACGGCGCCGGCTGGGTCTTCGGCAACGCCCACACACACGACCGGCTGGTACGCGAACTGGCCGTCGGCGTCCGGGCGGCCGTCGTCTTCCCCGAATACGACCTGTCTCCCGAGGCCCGCTATCCAGTCGCTGTCGAGCAGAACTACGCCGTCGCCCAGTGGATCGTCCGCGAGGGCGCGGCCAACGGCCTGGACACCACTCGGATCGCGGTGGCCGGCGACTCCGTCGGCGGCAACATGTCAGCCGCGCTGACCCTGATGGCCAAGGAGCGCGGCGACGTACCGCTGGTACAGCAGGTGCTGTTCTATCCGGTCACCGACGCGGCCTTCGACACCCCCTCCTACCACCAGTTCGCCGAGGGGTACTTCCTGCGCCGCGACGCCATGCAGTGGTTCTGGGACCAGTACACCACCGACGAGAACCAGCGAGCCGAGATCACCGCCTCACCGCTGCGCGCCACCACTGACCAGCTACGGGGCCTGCCCCCGGCCCTGGTCATCACCGGCGAGGCCGACGTCCTGCGCGACGAGGGCGAGGCCTACGCGAGCAAGCTCCGCCAGGCCGGTGTCCCCGTCACCGCCGTGCGCTACCAGGGCATCATCCACGACTTCGTCATGCTCAACGCCCTGCGCGACACCCACGCCGCCCACGCCGCCATCAACCAGGCGGTCACCACCCTGCGCACAGCCCTCGGTACCGCGTAGCCCAGCCATCCCCCAGTCTGTGGCCCGGGCAATACAGCCGCCCGGGCCACAGGATTTCCTGCCGCCAAACCACAAGGCCCGCTTCACAACGCCTTGCCACGGCGAAGGTGTGAGTACACGACAGCAGTCAGCCACCCTCGGCGGCGCGTCCGGATGCGGCAAGGGCCGCTACCGACTCGCTTTGGGGACGTGGCAGACGGTCTACTCGCGGCACCGCATGTGGTCGTCGGACGGCACCCGGGAAAGGTCTGCCGGGGGGATCACGCGCCTGTGAGCGTGGTGAAACGGGCGAGTTCCCAGGGGTCATGCGCGCTGAAGACGGTGACCTGGTCTCCGTGGTCGCGGCGGAGGGCGTGCAGCCGGTCGCGGGTGGCGACGCGGGCCTCGGTGTCGGTCTGCGCTCCGTCTTGGATCGGGGCGAAGGCGGGGTGGGACAGGGGCGGGGTCTGCTCGATCTCGCCGTGATACATGTACGCATCGCCCGCGTGCAGGAGCCACATTTCGGCATCGTCGCGTACGGCGACGCCCGCGTGGCCCGCCGAGTGGCCCGGCAGCGACACCAGCAGCAGTTCGCAGGACAGCCCCTGCGGACGCGCCACACCCGGGAAGCCGAACCACTGTGCGCCCTCGTCCGTGACGGCAGGCGTCAGCAGCGGGCCGTGCGCCCGGTGCGCCGGCATGAAGCGGCCTAGGCTGTGCTGGTGGTGCGGGTCCGCGGGGTCGGTGACGGCTCGGTACTCGGCAGGGTGCACGTGCACCCGTGCGCGGGGGAAGTCCGGCAGCCCTCCAGTGTGGTCGCGGTGCAGGTGGGTGAGCACGATGTGCCGCACGTCCCGCGGTGCGTAGCCGAGATGGATGATCTGCCTCAGGGCGCTCTCCTCGGGGTACCGTGCGGGCTGGGCGTAGGCCACCCAGTCCGCGCCCAGTGTCCCTTCGGGGTCGTGCCGGTCGGCAGTACCAAGGCCGGTGTCGACCAGAACCAGCCCGTCCGAGTCCGTCTCGATGAGCAGGCAGTGGCACACGGCGGCCAGTTGGCCGGTCGCGACGCCTGTGAGGCGTTCCTGCCCGAGCAGGGGAATCGTCCGGAGAGAGCCGCAGTTCAGGTGATGGATACGCATGAGAACCCCCAAGAGAAGTGGGCGGATCGCCCACACCGGACGTTAGGAGGGGCTGTCGTGACTCACCAAACGGTTGGACACGCACCGCCGGTTGACCGCGGCCCGCTGGCGGACTGTCCTGACAGCGTCCTCATTCCGCCAGGCCACCAGCCACGCTGCCCCGTGGACATCACCCTCGCCACGCTGGCCGGCCGATGGACGCCCCTGGTACTCCGCGAATTCCTGCGCCGTGGCCAGGCCACGTACTCGGAACTGTCCGCCGCCCTGCCCACCCTCTCGGACAAGGTCCTCTCCGACCGGCTGGCCCAATTGACCAGCGCGGGCGTGATCGAGCGCCACCGTACCCCCGGTTGGCCCCCGCGAGTCCGCTACACACTCACGGCGCAGGGCCGAGCACTGGAGCCGGTGCTGCGCAGTATGTGGGACTGGGGCACCGCACGACGGCAGGAAACCCGCGGCCAATCGCCCGACTCATCAGACACGCTCTGACGATCAGAGTCGGCATGTTGCGCTCGCGCCGACTCCCCTGGCTCAATTCGACGGCAGGCTCCACGGTCGGCTCCGCCGACCCGCGTCCGCTCCGTCGCGGCGGAGCGCATATGAATACTGAGCTTGCGCGCCGAACCAGCCGACCCCGGTGGGCCGGTGGCCGTCAGTGGTGTTCGGTGGCGAACGGGCCCTCGTCGACGAAGCGGCGCAGCTGGTGCGCGAAGGCTTGAACGTCCGCCTGGGGCCAGGTAGCGAGTGATGCCTCGATGTCAGCCGCCAGTCGCTGTCTGGTGACCGACACGATGTTGTGGCCCTGCTCGGTGAGTGCGAGGAGTGTCGCGCGGCCGTCGGCCGGGTCGGGCTGGCGCTGGAGCAGGCCGGCCTGCTCCAGCCGGTCGGCGCGGCGGGTCACAGTGGTGCGGTCCAGTCCGATCTCGCGGCCCAGGTCGGCGGCGCTGCACGCCCTGGTTCGGGCCAGGCCACTGAGGACTGGGTAAGTGAGGTCATCGACCGATTCCCCCAGCCCCTCGGTCAGCTGGGTGTAGAGGCGGGCGCGCGTGCTCCGCCGCAGGAGCAGCCCCAGCGCATCGGCGATGTCGTGTCCCGTCGGGTTCTTCACCCCTCCAGATTAGCGTGCTTGGCGCACGCTTCCCCTGGTACAGTCAGAAGCGTGCTTTAGGCACGCATCTCTGATCGGTCCAGAGCGAGCCACGCCCGCACACAGCCGAAGGAATCCCCATGAACCGCACCGACGCCCGCGCCGCCCTCACTGACCTGCTCCTCACCCCGGGCCTCGACCTCGACGAGGCCGCCGACCGGCACTTCGCCCCCGACTACCGCCAGCGCACCGACGGAAGCTGGGCGAACCGCACCGAGTTCCTCGCCCACATCGCCCATCTGCGCACGGTCGTCGCCGACGGCTCGGTCGAGGTGCACGACGAACTCTCGTCCGGCGACCACTACGCCGACCGCCACACGATGGAGGTCGTCAAGACCGACGGCTCCACCGTCCGCATGGAGGTTTACCTTTTCGCCGAGTTCGCCCCCGACGGCCGCTTCCGCCGCATCGAGGAGACCACCCTCATGCTCGAAGGCCCCGAGGCCGACCGGAACCTCGGCAGCGCCCGCTGAGCCACATTGCCCACCTGACGCCACGACGCCCCTGGGTCAGGGCATCGCCCGCCTTACCCTTCTCATACCCTCCGGGTGCATGATCCGGATCTCACGGCATACGGCGCGGGCCGACGACGACGCCGGTGCCGTGGGGATGAGGGAACACCTCCACCGGGTGTTCGTACACCTCGGACAGCAGTGGCTCGGTGAACACCTCCGCCGGTGGCCCCGCCGCCGCGACCCGGCCGCCGCGCAGGACGACCGCCCGGTGCGCGTAGGCCGCCGCGAGCGCCAGATCGTGCAGTACGACCACCACCGCGTCACCGGCCCGCGCTCGCTCCCGGCACAGCCGCAGCACCGCCTCCTGATGCTTGAGGTCGAGCGCGGCGGTCGGCTCGTCGAGCAGCAGCAGCGGGGCGCGCTGGGCCAGCACCCGGGCCAGCGCGACCCGGGCCCGCTCGCCACCGCTGAGCGCGCCGAACGGCCGCCCGGCGAAGCCGGTGACCTCGGTCGCCGCCATCGCCTCCGCGACGGCGAGGTCGTCCTCGGCGGGCGAGGCCGCGTGCGGCGCCCGGCCCATCCGCACGACCTCCGCCACGCTGAACGGGAAGGCCAGCGCCGCCGACTGCGGCAACACCGCCCGGCGCAGCGCGAGTTCGGCCGCCGTCCACCCGGCGACGGGGCGGCCGTGCAGTCGTACGACACCTCCGGCAGCCGGGACGTCCCCCGCGAGCGCGCCCAACAGGGTCGACTTTCCCGCCCCGTTGGGCCCGACGAGCGCCAGCACCTCACCGGCCCGGGCGCCCACGTCGACCCCCTTGAGCACCGGCCCGGCGCCCAGCCGTACATGAAGGTCCTCGGTCTCGGCGAGCACCTCTCCGGGGGCGGTCAAAGCGGGCGGGGCGGGACGGCGGCGCAGCCGAATCCGGGCCTGCTCGAACAGGGCGCTCATGCCCAACCCCCTTGCCTGCGCCGGGTCCTGCGCAGCAGCAGGAAGAAGAACGGGCTGCCGATCAGGGCGGTCAGCACGCCCAGGGGCAGCTCGGCCGGGGCGGCGGCGGTGCGCGCGACCAGATCGGCGGCGAGCAGCACCAGCGCGCCGAGCAGGGCGCTGCCCGACACCAGGAAGCGATGGCCGGGCCCCGCCATCATCCGCAGCAGATGCGGGACGACCAGGCCGACGAAGCCGATGATCCCCGCGACACTGACCGCCGCCGCCGTGAGCAGCGCGATCACCAGGACCAGGACGAGGCGCAGCCGCTCCACATCCACGCCCAGGTGCCGGGCCGGGCGTTCACCCAGCGCCAGCAGGTCCAGTCGGCGCGCGTACAGCGGCGCGACGCCGAGGCCGAGCAGCGCGCAGGGCAGCACCGCGAGCACCTTCGGCCAGGTCGCCTGGGACAGCGAGCCGAGCTGCCAGAAGGTGATCTGGTTCACGGCGGCGGTGTCCGCGAAGAAGAGGAACAGACCGATCAGCGCGCCCCCGAAGGCGTTCACCGCGATCCCGGTGAGGATCAGCGTCACCACCTCGGTACGGCCGCTGGAGCGGGACATGGCGTAGACGAGCAGCACCGTGCCGAGACCGGAGCAGAAGGCGAGGACCGGCACGGTCCACATCCCGAGGAAGTCGAGGCCGAACGCGATCGCGGCGACCGCGCCCACCGCCGCGCCCGAGGAGACGCCGATGACGCCCGGTTCGGCGAGCGGATTGCCGAACACGCCCTGCATCAGCGCCCCCGCGCAGCCCAGCGAGGCGCCGACCAGCAGCGCCAGCGCGATTCGCGGGAACCGCACGTTCCACAGCACCGACTCGGCGACCTGGTCCAGTGCCGTCCCGCCCAGGTGCGCCCGGTGCAGCACCGAGCCGAGCACGTCGGCGACCGCGATGGGATAGGCGCCGAGGCCCGCGGCCACCGGTACCAGGACCAGCAGGGCGAGCACCAGGGCAGCGGTCAGCAGCCAGGCGGTACCGCGCCGGGCGGGGGCCGGGGCGGGCGCCGTACGCTCGGCCGGTTTGTCGAGCACGGTCACTTGTCCCCGCCCCCGTAGAGCCGGCGCACCACGGTCGCCAGCACCTGGTCGGTGCGCGGCCCGTAGTTCAGCAGCACCCCGTCCTCGACGGAGACGACCCTGCGGTGCATCCCGGCCGGTGTCTCGGCGACCCCCGGGATCTTCACCAGGCCATCGACGCCGCCCACGGACTCAAGTCCCTTGGCCATCACCAGGATCGCGTCCGGCGCGGACTTGGCGAGCGCCTCGGCGGTGATGGCGGTGAAGTCCTTGGTGAGCCCGGACGCGGCCCCGGCGTCCACCGCTCCGGCGGCTTCGAGCAGCGAGGTCGCGCCCGAGTTCTTGCCGCCGATGAGATAGACGGAGGCCGAGCCGCGCAGATAGAGGAACGCGACCCGGGGCTTGTCCTTGTGGGCCGGAATCTCCTTGCGCACGGCGGCGATCCGCGCCTGCGAACGCTGGGCCAGCTCCTTCCCCGCGCCCGGGACGCCCAGGGCGCGGGCCACGGTCTCGATGCGCGGGCCCACGTCGGACAGGCCCTTGGCCGGGGCGACGACGAACACCGGGACCCCGGCCGCGCGGATCTGGTCGACGGCCTCGGCGGGACCGGACGTCGTCTCGGCGATGACCAGATCCGGCTTCAGGGACAGCACGCTCTCGGCGGAGACATCGTGGTTGCGGGTGACGACCGGGAGCTTCGCCGCCTGCTGGAAGGTGGCGGTGATGTCCCGCGCCACGACCCGCTCGCCCAGCCCGAGGGTGAACACGATCTCGCTGAGGCTGCCGGACAGCGGCACGATCCGGCGCGCCTCACGCACCGTCACCTTCCGCCCGTCGGCCGAGGCGACCGTGACCGGCAGTCGCGGCACCGGAGTGTCCTTCAGCGGCTCCACCCGGTCGGCCGCGGCGGCCGCCGGGGCCTGTACGGCGGCCTTCGGGGAGCCTCCGCATCCGGTGGCGCCCGCGAGGAGTACGGCCAAGGACACCAGTGTCCCTGCCAGTTGTGTGCGGAACCGTCTCACGGCCTCGTCCCGTTCCCTTCGGTCGGCTTCTTGATCCCCCCAGAGCAGCTTAGGTTAGCCTTACCTAAGTTCGCTACCGGCCGTCGTTTCCGGAGGATTCCCATGCCCGCGCGCCTTCGTGCCCTGGTCACCGTGGTGTGCACGGCCGTCCTGGGAGCCCTGCTGCTCCCGGCCGGTACCGCGCACGCCACGAGCCGTACCGTGCAAGGGGGACGGCTCGACTGGGGAGTGAAATCCTCCTTCCAGAGCTATGTCACCGGGCCCATCGCGCACGGCGGTTACTCCCTCACCGGGGGCGCCGGCACCGTGGGCAGCAGCCAGTTCCGCTTCCCCTCCGCGACCGGCACCTACGACGGCGACACCGGGAGACTCGGCGCCTCCTTCGCCGGCGGGGTCCGCTTCGTCGGCCACCGGGCGAGCGACGGCGGCTATCAGCTCGACCTCACCCTCAGCCACCCCACCGTCCGGATCTCCGGTACCACCGGCACGCTCTATCTGGACGTCACCGGCAAGGCGAAGGGCACCGGAGCGGTCACGGCGTCCCCACAGGTGCCCTTCGCCTCCCTCTCGCTGCGCGGCGTCGACATGCGCGGCGCGGGCGGCGAGGTCGTCCTGAACAACGTGCCCGCCACCCTCACCGCCCAGGGCGCCACGTCCTTCGCCGGGTACTACACGGCCGGCACCGCGCTGGACCCGGTGAACCTCGCGGTCGACGTCGAGCCCGCCGGCTCACCCTCGCCCACCCCGTCCAAGACCGCCGAGCACAAGAAGCCCGCCGCGCCCGGCGCCCTCGTGGACGGCGCCGTCGACTGGGGCGTGCGCCGCACCTTCCGCGAGTACGTCACCGGCGACATCGCCCAGGGCGCGTGGAAGCTCACCGGCGGCGCCCGCGACGGCGGTGCCCTCTTCCGGTTCACGGACGGTCAGGGCACCTACGCCAAGGGCGAGTTGACCGCCCGCTTCCGGGGCGCGCTCCGCTTCACCGGCAAGCACGGTCTCGACCTGCGCTTCAGCGCGGTCCAGGTCGCCGTCCGCGACGGCAAGGGCACCCTCTACGCCGATGTCGGCACGGCGGACGCCACCCGCAGGAAGGTCCCGCTCGTGATCTTCACCGCCAAGGACTTCACCCCCGTGAAGGGCCTCGCCGAACTGACCGAGGCCCCGGCGAACCTCACCGCCGAGGGCGCCGAGGCCTTCGGCGGGATGTACCGGCCCGGCACCGCGATGGACCCCGTGTCTCTCGCCGTCGCCCTCGACGCCAAGGCCGAGCTGCCCGCCCTGCCGGACCCGGGCCGCATCACCGCGACCCCGTCGTCGCCCGCGCCCGCCGCGACGGCCCCGGCCCGTACGAAGGCCGCCGCCACCGCCGACGACGGCACCCCCGTCCTGCCCCTCACCTTCGGCGCCGCGGCCGTCGCGCTGCTGCTCGCCGCGGCCGGTGTCCACGCCCTGCGCAGGCACCGCGCCCGCCGCGCCGCCGACGACAACTGACCCCCCGCCCACCACCCCCATTCCAAGGAGACGGAAACCACCCATGCCCGCCATCACCCCCAGACGACTCGCCCTCACCGCCGCCGTCGCCGTCACCCTCGGCTGCGGCACCCTCACCGCGACCGCCGCCTCGGCCGCCGACGTCCCCCTGACCGGCTACCAGCTGACCTGGGGCATCAAGCAGTCGTACCGCTCCTACGTCACCGGCTTCGCCCAGGGCACCTTCACCGCTACCGACGGCGCCTCCCAGGCCGCGGACAACGGCGCCTTCACCTTCACCGACGGCAAGGGGACCTACGACAGCGCCAAGCACACCGTGCACCTGGCCTTCCAGGGCACCCTCACCATCAAGTCCACGCTGCACGGGTTCACCCGGGAGATCTCCGACGTCCAGTACGACAGCGCCACCGGCACCCTCACCGCCGACCTGGTCTCCGACGGCGGCGCCAAGCAGCAAGACGTGCCGCTCGCCCAGGTCGCGGCGCCGACCGGCCCGGACATGAGCGGCCTGGCGACGACGCTCACCACCGAGGCGGGCGGCTTCCTCGGCAGTTCCTCCTACGCGGGCGCGGCCGGCGACCCGCTGACGGTGGCCGCGCCGAAGCAGACCCCGGAGCCGGAACCGTCGAAGACCACGAGCCCGTCCCCGGAGCCGGAACCGACGAAGACCACAAGCCCGTCCCCGGAGCCGGAACCGACGAAGACCACAAGCCCGTCCCCGGAGCCCACGCAGACGGCGAGTCCGCAGCCGACGAAGACCACGGCCCCGAAGCCCACCGGGTCCCCCGCCAAGAGCCCGAGCCCGTCCGCCTCGACGGCTCCGGCCAAGGGCGCCATAGCCGACGGCACGCTCGGCTGGGGCGTCAAGGAGACCTTCCGCACCTACGTCGTCAGCGGCCCGGCCCAGGGGAAGATCACCACCTCGGGCGGTGCCGAGCAGGCCTCCGGCAACGGCGCGTTCACCTTCCCGGGCGCCACCGGCAGCTACGACACCAAGGCCGGCACCCTCTCCGCCGCTTTCAAAGGCGCGGTGAACTTCAAGGGCCATGAGGACAACGGCACATACGGCCTCGACCTCACCCTCAGCGATCTGCACGCCGAGCTGAACCACGGCACCGGCACGCTGACCGCCGATGTCACCAGCCTCGGCAAGAAGTCCGAGGACGTGGTGCTGGCCGACCTGAAGGCCAAGTCCACCGGCCTCACCGCGAAGAACGACGTCATCACCGTGAACGGCGTCACCGCCACGCTCACCGACGTGGGCGCCAAGGCGTTCAGCGGCTACTACACCAAGGGCACCGCGCTCGACCCGGTCGCCCTGTCCGTGGCCCTGACCGACGACGCCGACCTGCCTGCCGGCGACGGCGGCACGGGCACGGCCGGAGGCACCGGCGGCTCCGGTACGGCGGGCGGCGCGGGCACGGCGGGCGGCGATGTCACCGGGTCCACCGTCGGCGGCGGTGGCGTGGCCGGCGGCAGCCTGGCCTCCACCGGCTCCGACGCCCCGGTCGGCGTCCTGGGCGCGGCGGCCGCGGTCGCCGTCGTGGCGGGCGCCGGTGTGGTGGTCGCGGTCCGCAGGCGGCGCACGGCGGGCGCCGAGGCGTAAGAACCGAGGCACAAGACCGACGGCCCGGTCCTGGACGCTCAGGACCGGGCCGTCTCGTACCCTCGGGACATCTCAGGGGCCCCGGAGTCTCGGCGCGCTTCGAGACCGCCGCCGACGGCCGGTTACTGCTGCGCCAGGGCGAACGGCCACTGCTCCTCGGGCGTGAACAACAGACAGCCCCGGTGCCCGCAGCAGGGCTTCACGTCAGCACCAGAGATGATCCGGCCCACCCTTGGCAATTCCTACGCGCTCCGTTGCCTTCGCGTCTTCATCCAGGTCGTCCGGTACCCCACCCTCGGCGAAGCGTGCCAGACCCACGACATCCACCCGTCGACCCTCACCCAGCAGCTCAAGCGCCTGGAGGCGGACCTCGGAGGCCCCTTGCCGATCCGCGCGGGACGAGGCTGCCGACTCGAAACCACCGACCTCGGCAAACGAGTCGACCAAGCTGTCGCGGACTGGGCCCACACATCGGCGGAACAGCCCCGGGAGACCTGGACCCAAGCGACACAGCGCCGTCCGCAACCGGGGCCGAAGCGGCGCAAGAACTGGGTACGCCCTGACGCGCCGGGCGTGGACCGCTTCCCGGAGCTGCTGCAGCATCTGGAGAGAGACCTCCAGGGCCAGGTCCTAAGCCGCGGTCAGTGCGGGCACCGGATGCGCCTCACCGACTTCGGTGAGAACGTCCTGACCGTTGCCCGGCCGTACGCCGATCAGCTCGATGCCCACGACATCCAACGAAACGGGGAACCAGCCAACTTGCGGTCGCAGGTCGTTGACATAGCCGTACGACAGAAGCAGCCCGTGGGTCAGAAATGCGTCCGACCCGCGAGCTGCTCTGCCACTCAGCTCCGGCACGCCCTCGGTGATACCGAGGCGGCTGGCGCCCATCTGCGGGAAGCCGTCACCGACGGGGATCCCCGAGTCCCACTTCCCCTACGCGCTGCACCTGGCCGACACCGGCTTCCCCCAGGAGGCCATCGTCCGCTACGAGGCCGCCGTCGAAGAGGACGGGGAGATCAACGCCTATCTGAACCTTGCCCTCCTGGCCGACCGCCGCTACCGGGACGCGATGGAGCACCGGGACGAGGCCGCCTTCGTCCATTACGCGCAGTCTCTCGGAGCGGGGCCGGTCCGGCGAGATCGCCGCGCTGCTCGCGCCGGCGGCCGAACTGGGCCTGGATGCCGAGGACATGGCGGAGCTGCGGGAGCTCGCCGAGAGGAACGCCCCGGGCGAGCACTGACCGCCGGCCGACCGCGCACTCACGCGGAGAGCGGGAACTCCTCACCGAGCGCCCTGAACACCGCCGTGTTCAGGGCGAACGCCCGCTTGCACTCGGCCGTGACGCGCTGCTTCTCCAGATCGTCCGCTCGTATCCCGTCCAGCAGTTCCCGGTACTCGCGCTTGAAGGCGGCCGGGTTGGAGATCTCCTCGAAGACGTAGAAGCGCACCCCGGCGCCCTTCCTGGCGAAGCCCCAGGTCTTCTCCGCCCGGTCGCGGATGATCTGGCCGCCCGACAGGTCGCCCAGGTAGCGGGTGTAGTGGTGGGCGACGTAACCGCCGGGCCACTCCTCGGCGCACTCGCGCACCCGGTCGGCGTACGCCCGGGTCGCAGGCAGGGCGTCCAGGCCCGCTCGCCAGTCGGCGCCCCGCAGATGCGCCAGGTCCTGCTCCAGGGCGGCCAGCCGCAGCAGTTCCGGCCGGATGAACGGACCGGCCACCGGGTCACCGGCCAGCCGCTCGGCCGCGCTCTCCAGTGCCTCGTAGACGAACCACAGCTGTTCGGTGTAGCGGGCGTAGGCGTCCACGCCGAGCTGGCCGCCGAGCAGATCGCTCATGAAGGTCGAGGTCTCCGCCTCCGTGTGCTGTTCGTGGGACGCGGTGCGGATGAGGCACGAGAAAGAGTCCATGAGACACATCCTCTAAGGTAAGCCTTACCTAAGTCAATGGCTTTCCCGACAGCCTGTCGGTAAAATCGTACAAGAGAGAGCCCGCCCGCCCTCGCAGGGACGGGTTCTCCTCGAAGTGAGCAGCCCTTCGGCCCAGGGAGATGGGTCCTCCAGGGCCTTGACCGGGTCTGCAAATCGCTGCTCGGCTTCGGTGATGCGTGCGGTGAGGTTGTCCCGGATCTCGATCAGGCGTGGCCGTTCCGCAGGAGTGACCATAAGGACGGGGCAGCGGACGCAGGCTTCTCTGAACTACATCAACTTGGTCAGCGTCGGATCGGCACGTGTTGTCAAGTGACGACTTCCACGGAAGCGGGTCGAGGGAACGGCATCATCTCCCATCCCAGCGGCCAGTCCGGATCTCGTTGCTCTGGAGCTTCGATCTCAAGGCGCCGGGGAACACGCCATGTCCACCATCGAGCACCTTCCTCGGGGCGGCTAGGCCACGGAATCGTGGCCCGGCGATAGCGCTCGTCGATGCCATCGAGGTCCGGTTGCCTGATCGCGCGAACACGTGAGGGGCAGCATGGGCCAGGCTTCTGCGAGCGCGATCCGGCACCTGAGGTCGTGGCTGAGCTCAGGCGCGGACCACGGGTAGCCCTCTTCCACCTCGTCCACCAAGGCGCTCCACTGTGCGAGGAGAGAGTCGAGGGAGTGGGCTTGTGCCCCAGGTCCGGTCCTGGTGACACCAGCGAGGGCGGCCCTGACAGCGTCGTACTCTCCAGCGCTCAATACGACCTCGTCCGTGTGGCTTTCCGCTGGATTCATGCGGCGACTCCTGCTGAGCCTGACGGTATGGCGCGGGTGAACTCACCTTATATCGGAGCTGATTTGCGCGCTCAGAGCGAGCAAGGCGTCGTCTTATGGGGCCGTTTGAAATGGAACGGGCCGAACGCCGTGTGCGTGCTGTGCGGTGAGGTTGCTCGAAGGAGTCCAAGGTCACGAGGTCGGCTGTCGCGTCGATGCGGGCCGTGAGAGGCCAGCACCCCCCACTCGCGGCATTCACCGCCGAGAACGGGTGTCTTCGGCCCCATCGTGTTGGTGGACCGTCTGAGGAAGTGATTCTGCATCGGGCCGAACCGGAAGAACTCCGGGATCAGACCGCCGTAGGCGTCGCCTGCGGGCTGCATACCGGCGGCGATCTCGAACCCGTCGATCAGCTCGGTGAGTGGTGCTCCGTCGATGCGGGAGCCCCTGCCGACCCGCCGTCGGGCGATCACCCACTTCTGCCAGCCCTTATCCGCCACGGCCAACCCGGCCTGGATACGGTCGGGTTCCTCACGCAGCCCGCCCACTCGACGCCGAGCAGCGACCTCGCACCGTCCCAGCAGCCCGACGACCGACGGCACTCGAGACCCCCAGGGGAGCGAAGACATGACAGGCCACTACTCCCACAAGCCCACCGCACCCATCCACACCCAGCGAAAACCTGTCAACCATCCACGAAAAGACAACAACTTCTGAAGAAACGTCCCTTGTCAGGCTGTGTCGGGTATAGCCCCCTACGATGGCGAGCAGCAAGTTGACGTGGCATCAGGCGGTTCCGGCTGGTCGCCGGGCAGCGCCGCAAGCCGGGCAAGAACTGACGGGTGGGGGGACTATGCACTGGAGTGCATCGCAACTGTGGAACCCGAGCAGCGGTCAGGGCCTGCGGCAGCTCGCCGAGCTCGGCCTGGCCCTGCTGCTGTCGACCTTGATCGGCCTGGAGCGGGCGTTCCAGCAAAAGAGCGCGGGTCTGCGCACCCACGCGCTGGTAGGCGTCGGAGCGGCGCTGTTCATGGAGGTCTCCCAGCACGGCTTCGCCAATGTGCTGGGCCTGCCGAACGTCGTCCTCGACCCCTCCCGGGTGGCGGCGCAGATCGTCACGGGCATCGGTTTCATCGGCGGCGGGCTGATCTTCGTACGGCGGGACATCGTGCGCGGGCTGACCACAGCCGCGACCATCTGGCTGACCGCGGCAGTTGGAATGGCGTGCGGCGGCGGGCTGTGGCTGCTCGCCCTCGCCGTCGCCACGGCACACTTCCTCATCGTGCGCGGCTACCCGCTGATCACCCGCCGTTTCCCGGCCATCTCCACCCCCGAACAGACCGATCTGCAACTGTCCTACCTGCCCGGATACGGAGCCCTCCCCCGCATCCTGGAACGCTGCACAGCCGTAGGATTCCGCGTACTCAACGTGCGGATCGAGCGCGCACCCTGGCAAGAAGGCACCGAAGAGACCGGGCTCGGCGCCGGCGCCACCGAGGTACACCTGTTCATCGAGGGCACCGGCAATGTGCACCACCTTCTGGCCGAACTCGCCGAACTCGACGGAGTCCTCCGCCTCGGAGGCCCCGAAGGCGAAGGCCCCTACTGAGCAGACCAGCCCACCGCACTCTGGACAACGCGGACTGCCCTCAGACCACGCGTGCCTGACGGTGTTCCAGGGCGTGTATCGAGCCGTGATCGATGAAGATCCACCTTCCTGAACTGGCTGGTCAGGGTGGCGGCATGGCGGGGGTCGCGGGTGCTCGTGCCGGTCGTGGGCGGTTGTCTGTGGTCTCGATCGTTTGACGTCAGCGGGTCAGCGAAGTCAGTGGGGGGCGGCTGGCACAGCACTCCACTTGGCCAGTCGGAGATGGGCCACATCGAATAGGCCCGTGTCCGTGGCCAATCTTCGGACGGCATTTGGTTGTTCACCACCGTCTCGGCCGACGCCGCGGCTGGGTCAGCCCGGCTTGACCGCCAGCGTCGCGAAGTAGTTCGACATGTATTGGGCGGATGCGTCGGATTGGTGCGGTGCTTCTGCGAAGCCGGTGAGGACGAACCCTGCGGCGAGCTGCCCGCCGATCTGGTCGGTGAGGGTGTGACTGTATTCAAGAGCGGCATCCGCGCCGAACTTCGTGGCGCGTTCCTCTGCGGAGTACTGCGTGACATCGCTGTAGGGCAGCTTGTGCACGACGACCAACTCGCCGCGCTCGTCGAGGGCCTCGTGGTCGAACAAGTACACATCAGGGTTGAGGAAGCCCGCGAGCAGAGTTCCGCCCGGTCGCAGGACGCGGAAGCACTCACGCCACACCGGCGCCAAGTCGGGTACGAACAGGTTCGAGACCGGGTGGAACACAACGTCGAATGCCGCGTCACCGAAGGCGCTGAGGTCGCGCATGTCACCCAGGACGGTGCGCAACTCGAGTCCGTCGCGCGCCGCCACCATCTGGTCCTGGCCGAGCTGGCGGGGCGAGTTGTCGAACACGGTGACCCGCGCCCCTGCGGCGGCGAGGATCGGACCCTGCTGGCCACCGCCGGAGGCCAGGCACAGCACGTCCTTGCCGGTCAGGTCCGTCGGCAGCCAGGAGCGGTCGACTGGCTCATGCCCGATGAGAACAATCGACCAGTCGCCCGTGCGGGCGCGCTCGACCTCCTCAGAACTCGCCGGCCTCGTCCACTCGTTGCCCTCCTGGACGTACTTGTCCCAGGCCGCCCGGTTATGGGCACCGGGGTCGACGACAATGTCCTGCACGTTTAACTCCCTGCTACGGCCAAGTGGACACCGGCGTTACTGACAGCTCGGTGCCGCCAGCCAACACGATCACAGGTGCGGGCTCAACGAAATTAGCGGGCGTCAAAGGTGCCCACAGGCTCCCCCGCCTGGTGGTCGCGCAGCGGGTGCGTATGCGCTGGGTCGTAACGAGGCACCCTCCTGGCCGCCGACCTCGGCTTCGTCGACCTCGGCTTCGTCGACCGCGATCAGGACCCCGACGACCTGGTGATCATCACCGGAGCCAAACGGACCCGCGAGAAGAAGCTCACCGCGGCACAGAAGCAGAAGAACCAGCCATTCCGTTCGCCTCGGACGGCGAGACGGCGGCAGCCGAAGAGCCAGTTGATCGACCGCTCGATCTTCCAGCGGTGCCGACCGAGGCGTTCACCGGACTCGATGCCAGGCCGCGGAACGGGCACGGCACCTCACTCAGCCGAAGCTTTCAGTTTGACTGTAACTTGTGGATGAGGCAGTCTCCGCTCCTGTCGGTGAACGGCGTCGTGGAGCACCCGCCTCCCGCGTTGCGGTACGGCAGGAGCACTACAAGCGTTTCAATTCAGGAGGTTCCGAAAAATGACGGATCGAACCACGAATTGGCCCGATCACCTGACAGGCGATGCACAGCCGCTGGTAGTCGGCATGCTTCTCTACGAGGGACACACCACACTCGACCTTGTCGGCCCATACACCACGTTTGTACTGGCGGGCATGAAGGTCCACCTCGTGGCCGAGAGCCTCGACCCTGTCGTCTCGGACGACGGCGGCATGACCATCGCTCCCACCACCACCTTCGATGACTGCCCCGAGCGGCTCGACATCCTGTTCGTTCCTGGTGGCGGGATGGTGTACAAGCCGATGCTCGACCCGGCCACCATCGCCTTCCTGGCAGACCGCGGTGCGACTGCCTCCTACATCACCGCGGTCTGCAACGGTCCGCTCGTCCTTGCGGCAGCCGGACTGCTCGACGGCTACCGCGTAGCCACCCATTGGGCGTCCCGGGACCAGTTGGCACGGCTGGGCGTCGAGGTATCGACGGAACGTGTGTGCATCGACCGGAACAGGTTCTCCGGGGGCGGTGTGACCGCGGGAATCGATTTCGGGCTCACCGTCGTCGCGCACGCCCTGGGCGAGAAGGCCGCACGGTTTGCACAGCTCGTCATGGAGTACGACCCGGAGCCGCCCTTCAACGCCGGGTCGCCGGAGAGCGCGGGTCCCGAAATTGTGGCGCTGCGCACGCGGTTCATGGCCGAGCCCGACACCGCCCTCCGACACGCTGTGTCCCACCTGTTGGAACAGCGTGCGGCAACAAGCTCGCACCTTGCGGCAGACGAGAACGCCGACCCCACCGTCGGCATCGTCAACAACTGACCACGGCGCTGAAACGGTGACCAGGTCCATCACCCGCACGAGTACGACACGGACGTCAAGGCGGCCGCCGACCCGAGGTCAGTAGCGGGAGGCAAGCTCCCGACTCGCGCAGTGTGTGTGACCCGGATCGTCGTCTGCGTCAGCAGGTTCGGTTCCTCGCCCTGGTCTGCGCTGAGAACCCGGGAGCCTTCCTCGAGACGCAGGACGCCCAGGACGGAGGCGAGTTGGCCACCACTGAAGGGAGCGCCGCTGTGCGGCGCTCCCTTCGGAGTCTGGTGGGGCGTGGGTCATACGCCGGGGTTGCTGTTCGTCAGACCGCGGTGGTCAGTGGCTTCTCGGCGTCGACGGCGGGGGCGGCTGCGGGAATGCTCTTGGCGGTGCGGCGGCCGTAGAGGTTGTTGGCGATGACGGCGGCGAGGGTGAGGGTGACACCGGCGAGTTCGGGGGTGGTGGGCTGGTGGCCGCGGACGGCTTCGATGGCGAAGGCGGTGATCGGGACCAGGTTGATGAACAGGACGCCGTTGGCGGGGCCGAGGGTGCGGGTGGCGTGGTTGAAGGCGAGGATCGCGACGGCGGTGGCGGGGACGGCCATGTAGAGGATCTGCCACCAGGTGGCGGTGTAGTCGGCCAGGCCGGGCGTGGGGATGAAGCCGAGCGCGCCGGCGGTGAGGGTGACGATCGCGATGGTGAGGGTGCCCAGGGCGCTGGTGATGGCGGTGTAGCGCAGGACGGAGAGGGTCGGGAAGTCGGCGGCGCTGGTGGTGTAGATGACCCAGCCGATCACTCCCGCCAGGATGTAGAGGCCGCCGGCGCCGATGCCGCCGGTGAAGACGGCGAGCGGGCTGCCGTTGCCCAGCACCATGGCCACGCCGGTCAGGGCGAGCAGGACCAGGCCAAGGGTGATGCCGGCTGGACGCTTATTGGTGCGGACCCACATGACGATGACGGTGATGGCGGGCATTGCGGCCATGATCAGGGAGGCGGTGGGGGCCGGGGTGGACTGCAGGCCGACGTAGGTGAGCAGGTTGAAGGCGGCGAACCCGAGCGAGCCGAGCCCCCAGAGCTTGAGGAACTTCCCGTCGGTGCGCAGGGCCCTGCGGCCTTCGACGATCAGCAGGGCGATGACGAAGATTGCCGAGCCGAGGGCGAATCGGGCCAGAGTGAGATGGAAGGGATCTACGTGGCCGAAGGCGGACTTGGCGACGGTGAACATACCGCCGAAGGCGAGGGCGGTGGCCAGGCCCCCGGCGGCTGCGGCGGCGAACAGTGCTGTGAAGCCGCTCATCCACCCCCGCGCCGAGGACATCAACATCTATGCCGTGCTGCATGCGCTGGCCGAACCGGCCCGGATGCAGATCGTGCGGACTCTTGCGGAAGCCGACGGCAAGCCGTGCGGGACCTTCGGCATCAACCTCAGCAAGTCGACCCTGTCCGCGCACTTCAAGGTGCTGCGCGAGGCCGGAATCATCCGCCAGGAGACCGCTCCCGGAAATTCCCGCGTCAACACCCTGCGCCGTGACGAGCTCGACGCCCGCTTCCCCGGTCTGCTCGACTCCGTCCTCAACGCCGTCGAGCGGACCAAGCCGTCCCTTCCGTCCGTTTGAGCGGCCAGGCCGCCGGGCGCCGTGCTCGGCCTCGGTGGCCTGGAGCCGGTAGGACTCGGTGCCGGCTCGAGCGCCTGGGACGTCATCGCTGACGCTCGCCACGTAGTCATGTGCCCCGGAGTCCTGGGCCTGAGCGCCCGGCGTGACCAGTTTGAAAGGATCGCGGACTTGACCCCCGCGATCCGGACGGCAGCGGATCGCGCCTTCGCCTTGGAAGGCTCCTGAGCCTCGCCGACCGGCGTGGTCAGTGGTCAGGCTCAGGGGAAGACGAGTTCGGGGTTCACGCCGTCGGCGAGCAGGAAGTACCCGAGGAAGGTCACGCCCTCTTCCTGTGCGTCGAAGCGTGCGATGCGCACGCCCTCGGGTTCGTAGAACACGTCACCGGGCTTGAGTACGGTCTCGGTTTCGCCCTCGATCTGGTAGACCACCGAGCCCGTCTCAATGCTGCCGAAGACCGGCCCGTTGTGGGTGTGCAGCCCGCCGGCGTACCCGGGGGCGATGGTGATCCGCCGGATCTCGACGCGCTGGGTGGTCAGCGGCTCCGGCAGCTTCTGGTCCATGACGATCACGCGGCTGAGCGGCTGCACCGACTCGGCCTGCCCTCCACCCTCGCTGCTGTGGCCAGCCTGGTATTCAGCATCCGTCACTGCCTCCGCGCACTCCGTTGACCTCCCGTCCTCCGGCAGTTCCTCAATGGCCAGATGAGTCATCGCGCCCTGGGGTGTCGCGCCGTGCCAATGCCACTCACCGGCCTCGATCCTCATGGTGTCGCCCGTGCGGATGGTCTCGACCTCTCCACCGCGGCGCTGCACGAGCCCCGTGCCCTCCGTGACCACGAGCACCTGCCCGACCGGATGGCGATGCCAGCGCGTGCGGGCGCCCGGTGCGAAACGGACACTGTCGACCTGCGTACGCGACGGGCCTTCCGGGCTGGCGAGTTCTTCGATGCGGGCGTCTCCGGTGAACCACTCGGACGAGGCTGACACCTGGGTGCGCGGAGCGCGGGATATACGCATGCTTTCGTGTTCCCTTGGCTCTCGTCAGGCGTTCGGTGTTCAGCGGGCGGAGTACGCGCCGAGCAGCGCGAGGATTCCCTCGATGGCCTGCTCGAAGGGCCTTGCATCGTCTGCGGCTCGGGCGAGGACGTATCCGCCCTGAAGCGTGGCGACGATGGCCGACGCCGTGGCCGCCGGATCGATGGCCGGGCTCAGCTCTCCGGCGTCGACGCCTTCTGTCACCACGCTCGCCAGGCGGGTGCGCAGCCAGGTGAAGGTCTCCTCGACCGGCTCCCGTAGGACGGGTGCGGCCATGACGTCCGGATCCTGGGTCAGTCGGCCGATCGGGCAGCCCTTGAGGACGTCGCGCTCACGGCGGAGGTAGGCCGCAATGCGTTCGACAGCCCCGCCGGGAACGGAGAGTTGAGCATCTGCGGCGGCGCCGATCTCCTCGGCCGTGCGGTCGATCGCGGCACGCGCCAGCTCCTCCTTGCCGGAGAAGTGGTGGTACATGCTGCCCTGGCCGACACCGGCCAACTGCTGGATGCTCTTCGGGCTGGTCCCGACGTAGCCGCGCTCCCACAGCAGCGTGCGGGTGCTCTCGATGAGGCGGTCCCTCGTGTTCACAACCATAATGTACATACTAGTAGGTACAGAATTCTGTCGAGAAGCTGCACCTGCACGCGGACGCTCCTCCGCCCAGCTCCTTCTCCTTGTTCGTGACCGAGACCGGCGACCGGATACCGGATACCGAATACCGGATACCGGCGGTGTAGTCGCCCTTGCGGCAGATCGTCGACGGGACGTTCGCCTGGGTCACGGCCCGGAGAGGTCGCGCCGGGCGTGCATGTCGGACGTGCATGTCGGACCTGTCTCCTGAATCAGGGGTGGCCCAGTACGTGTTGACCACAGGGGGGTGTGTGCACAGGTCGGATGGCTGGTGTCATAGGCTGGCCTTCCATGGCAATAAGCACTTCTCTGTGGTCCTTCGCCCTGGTTGTAGGGCTTCTCACTCTGACTCCTGGTCTCGACACCGCTCTGATCTTGCGCACCTCTGCCGTCGGCCAGCGCCGCAGAGCCTGGGGCGTCGTCCTCGGAATCCAGTCGGGCACCCTCCTGTGGGGTGCGCTCACTTCCCTGGGAGTGACCGCGCTCTTCACGGCCTCGCACCTCGCCTACGTGACGTTGCGCTGGATCGGCGCCGCGTATCTCGTCTGGATGGGCGTCCGCATGCTGCGGGACACCTTCCGGGGCCTGCCGACGACCGGCGTCAGCGAATCCGACTTGCTCACCGCGAAGGACTCAGTCACCGGCGGCTGGCGGCAGGGGACACTCACCAACCTCCTCAACCCGAAGATGGGCGCCTTTTACGTCGCCGTCCTGCCCCAGTTCGTCCCCGCCGGCGCAAACCACTTCACCATGGGGCTGCTGCTCACCACGGTGCACATCGTCATCGGCCTGATGTGGTCGGCCGTCCTCATCGGCTTTGCCCGAGTGCTGCACGGCTGGCTCCGCAAGCCTCAGGCCCGTCGCCTGCTCGACCGGATCACCGGGACCGTCATCACCGCCTTCGGTATCCGGCTCGCTCTCAGCGACTGAGGAACCATGCCTGCCATGGCGCAAAACCATGCTCACCGCCGAGCTCGGACAGGTGTCGGCGTACATCTGAACGTGCTAGTCGAGTACGGATGAACGTGCTCAGGCCGGGCGATTCAACGGAAGGCGTTGACGTTCTCCGAAACCCATTGCCGGAACGGGCGGGCCGGCGTTCCAGTGATCTGTGAAACCGTGTCACGCACCATCTGCAACTCGTGGTTCACGTCTCCGCCGGTGACGTCGAGCACCGCGTCCGCGGCCTCGGTGCCGAAGACCGCGGCCATCTGTGCGTGGGCCTGCTGGCGGCTGATCTCGGCGAAGGGAACCTCCCGGCCCAGTGCTGCCGCGATGGCCTCGACCTGTTGTCGGGCGGTCACTGGCTCTGGGCCGGTCAAGGCATACGTACGGCCGCGGTGACCGGGCTCGGTCAGTGCCACGCGTGCCACCGATGCGATGTCCGCAGGGTGGATGGTTGGCAGCGCGGTCTCGGCGTATGGCGCGTGGACGGTCTCGTGGCCACGGATGGAAGCGGCCCACATCAGGGCGTTCGACGCGAACTGCGTCGGCCGCAGGATCGTCCAGGCCATGCCGCTCGCCTTGAGCAGTTGCTCCACCGTCAGGTTCTCCCCGGCGGGGCCGAGGTGCGGGTGGGTCTGGACGGTGATGGACGACACCAGCACGACGTGCTCCACGCCCGCCTGTCGGGCAGCTTCGAGGATGTCGGCGTCCGAGCCCAGACGCGACACGAGAAACAGTGAGCGCACCCCCTCCAGCACGGGCTTCAACGACGCAGGCTCTGCGAAGTCGCCCTCCACGGCCTCGACCCCATCGGGGAAGACGGCCCGTGCGGCATCACGGGTGAGCCCTCTCAGCGGCCCGACACCGCGTGCGTGCAACTCCTTCAGCAGGGCACTGCCTATGTTTCCGGTGGCTCCGGTCACGAGGATCATGGGCGTGTTTCCCGTCATCAGATGATCAAGTAGACGACACGCTAGAACCTCAATCACGCTTCGGGTCAAGCAGACGGCGGCGGGCTGTTGCCTGGTGCTGTCGGCGCCAGTTGGACCGCTGCGGCAGCCTGGTTGTGGACATGGGCGGTGAGTTGAACGCTGCGGTGAGTAGGCGGCGGATCTCGGGGACGGTCAACGCGATCGGGTCACGATCATTCCTCGACGCTCCGGCGGGCACCGGCGACGCGGACCAGTTCCGGCAGGGGCATCTCTATGGTGACCAGCACAGGTAGAAGGCGAGTTCGGGAGTCACTTGCGCTGATCTCTCATGATCAATGCCGATGAGAATTGATGTCACTGGCCAGCGCGGTTCAGTAGTTGGTCGTAGCCACGGGGCAAGACGAAGGCGCTCGCGGATGCGTGCAGCGACAAGAAAGCCGTCGCGACGCCCTTGATCATCCTGATACGACATGGGGATGGTTACTGAAGCGCTGAATCACATAGACCGTCTGCTTGCCGAGCGAGCGTGCGAACGCCTCATCGTCGAGTTCGTCCACAAGCTCGACCTCGGTGACCCGGGCGACGTGGCAGATCTCTTCACGGATGTCGGGTTCTGGGAGTGGGCGGAAGGCGACCGCCGGATTGAAGGCCGTGACGCACTTCGGTCGTACTTCGCTGGTCGACCCGCGGACCGGCTCTCGCGCCGGATATGCACGAACATCCTGGTCACCGTCACATCAGAGTCGACGGCCACCGCGACCACCTACTTCACGACCTACCGTGTCGACGGACATGCCGGCGGTTTCGCGCCCCCTCGTGCCCCGACGCAGGTCGGCCACTACGAGGACACGTTCCTCAAGGTCGAAGGCCATTGGCTCCTCAGTTCTCGGTCCTTGTATCTGGCCTTTGCTGGACCGACCGAGCGGCTTGAAGCAGTAGCCGAGGACTGAACCCGCTCTGGCATGAGCCACCGGGTGAGAGTCATTGCCGGGGACTCGGAAGGGAGCTGTGTTGCGGCAGCCCGTCAGGGCTGCCGCAGCGCGGGGCCGCCTGCCTGGTCATGATGAGAGCCAGCCTGTCCCGTCAAGAGCGCCTTCGGCGTCGCCTGCGGCGATGACCTTAGGTCACCCTTGACCGGCCATTCCGGCTCTGGGTTTCGGCTGGCTGTCGGGCACCCCGTCGTGTGGGGTCCGGTTCAGCCGGTAGCGGCCTGCTCGCCCAGAGCCCTGGTGTGGGCGAGAGGGAATGACTCGGTGCCGGTCTTGGATGATCGCGCCGTTGAAGGTGAGCCGGTCGACGATGGCCGCGCAGAGCCGCGGGTAGGTGAACGTCTTCGTCCAGCCGCTGACTCGTTCGAGGCGATGGCGACGCTGTTCTTCTCCCCACGTTCGGTCAGGACCTGGAACAGCAACTCCGCTCCGCAACGGAAGGCACGCAGGTTCCAGGAATCCTGGGTGCCAAACGACAGGAACCCGTACGCGCGCCCCCGGATTGCGGGGCCCCGCGTACGGGTTGGCAGCCGCTTCCGGGACAGCAGTAGGTCACGCGTCACTGAGTCAGTCAGCGGGATCAGGGCCTGGCTGTCGTGGACGTTGGCACCGGAGATGCCGACGGACAGGGGCAGACCCGTCCGCTCGGTGATCAGGTGGATCTTCGACCCGTACTTGCCCCGGTCCACAGGATTCGGACCTGTCAGGTCCCCCTTTTTCAGGGCCCGCATGTTCACCGAGTCGATGGCGCACCGGGACCAGTCCAGTTCCCCGCGTGAGCCCAGTTCATCCAGGACGAGTCGGTGCAGCTTGGCCCACACCCGAGCTTTGGTCCACTCGACGAAGCGTCGGTGCGCGGTCGAGCCGGAGGGGCCGAAAACGGGGGGGGAAGCTGCCGCCAGGTGCAGCCGGTCGTGGCTACAAACACGATCGCCGCCAGGACTTCACGGTCGCCGTGCCGCCGTCGGCCGCCGCCCTGCGGCCGCGTCGGAACCGAAGGCACTACCCGCTGGAACAGCTCCCACAAAGTCTCGGAATCAGAGTCTCGACCATGCTCGCCCCTCATGCTCGGAAATCGCCTGGTCACAGCCAAGGCACGGCGCTAGGGTCTCGTGTCATGCAACTGACGATTCTCGGCGGCTGCGGTGCGTGGCCCACAGCAGTCCAGGCATGCAGCGGCTACCTCGTCGAGTACGCCGGATTCCGCCTGCTCATCGACCCCGGATATGCCACACTGCCGCGCCTGCTCCAGCACAGCACCGTCGACGCGGTCGACGCCGTGCTCGTCAGCCATGGACACCCCGACCACTGCGCCGACCTCAACCCTCTGCTACGGGCCCGGGGACTGAGCAATGACCCACCGCCCGCTCTGCCCGTCTACGCCCCGCACGGCGCGGTCGACGCCGTTCTGGCACTCGACAAACCGAGCATGCTCGCCAAGGCCTACCACCTTTACGGGTTCACCCCCGGTGACCGGTTCGATATCGGCCCCTTCACCACCGACACCTGGCTCCTGCCGCACTTCGTACCCAATGCCGGCATTCGGCTCACCACACCCGAGGCCGTCCTCGCCTACACCGGCGACACCGGCCCCAGCTCCGACCTCCTGCGCCTTGCGCAAGGCGTCGACCTGTTCCTGTCGGAAGCCACGTACATCCACCAGGTGCCAACCGCCGACGCACCGTACCTGCTCACCGCACGATTGGCCGGCCAGTACGCCCACCAGGCAGGCGCCGCCCGACTCATGCTCACCCACCTTTGGCCGGGCACAGATCCGGCCATTGCCCGAGAGGTAGCCGCAGAAGCCTTCGAGCACCCCATTGGCGTCGCTGCGCCCGGTCTCGTCACCAACCTTCGCGAGGAGGGTCAGAGGTCCAACAGCGCCGAGCAACACGACACCTTGCGCCGGAACAACTGACCATCAAGCAGGCCACATCACCAAGTGAGACGAGCTCTTTTTTGAGCACGCGGTCCGACGCACCTTGGCACCCAGACGATCCGGGACACGGCCACAGCAAATAGCCTCACGAGCCCAGACAGAAGGGCTCCCGGGGCTTCAAGATCAACGCATTGCCCCCCATGACCCGCATCTCGGTCGTACTCCGACTACCACCGGTCCGAACGGCCTGGGGCGGCGAGATCCGGTGCCGGGAAGTTCCCAACCGGAGAGGAGGGCGGGTTCGCGGCCGGGGATACTGGGCGGATGCGGGCCTGCCTGGAAAAGTTGTCGCCGGTCTGGGCTGCCGTCACGTCACGGCGTCGGCGAGCATGAAGGCGGCCACGGCCAGCAGGACCACGGCGAAGATGCGCTGCAAGTGGGGCGCGGAGACCTTCGCGGCCATGCGTTTGCCGTCCCAGGCGCCCAGTATCGCGGTTGCGATGAACGGGCCGATCAGCGCCCAGTCGAGCGAGACGGCGGCGCCGGAGCGAGTGGCCAGGGAAGCCAACGAGTTGGCCGTGATGACCAGCAGGCTGGTGCCGATGGCGGCCTCCATCTCGAAGGCCAAGACGGTGACCAGGGCGGGGACGGCGAGAAAGCCGCCGCCCACACCGAGTAGTCCGGTCAGCGTGCCGAGTGCGGCGCCCGCCCCGGCTGCCTTGCCCGGCCGTACACCGCCGGCTTTGAGGCGGGCGGTGTCAGCGGGCCGGAGCATTTTGATGGCGGAGAGGGCCGCTATGGCGGCGAAGGCGAGAGTGAGGACGGTCTGGGGCAGGTGGGCGGAGGCGGCTCCGGCTGCAGCCGCCGGGAGAATCCCGGCGGCTGCGAATGCCGCTCCGGCTTTCCACCGCACCCGCCCGGCCCGGGCGTGCGCGTACAGGGCGGTCAGAGACGTGGCGGTGACGATGATCAGGCTGGCGGTGGTGGCCGCGGCTGGGGTGAAGCCGAGCAGGTAGATCAGGGCGGGCACCGCCAGGACGCTGCCGCCGCCGCCGAGGGCGCCGAGCATCAGGCCGACGACGGCTCCTGCGATCAGGGCCAGGATCAGGGCGGTCACGCTATTCGCCCACTGTGTCCGCTGTCGCCGGCCGACGGCATTCCCGTCCCGGTGACGCGGGGGTGGGCCTGTACGGGGCCGAGGCAGCCAAGAGCCTGGCGGGAGAGGAACATCACGTGCCTTCTGTGCAGGTGGAGCAAGGGATTCATGACCGGGTGAGGCTCAGGCCCGCGTCCTCGGCCGCCTCGAAGCCGTCATCGATGGCGACGACCTGTCGTCCGGCCGCGTCCAGGAGAGAAGCGGCGATCGCCGCGCGCATCCCGCCGGCGCAGTGCACCCACACCGTGCCGTCCGGCACGTCGCCGACCCGGCCGGGCAGTTCGTGGAGCGGGATGTGCACGGAGCCCTCAATGAAGCCGTTGGCGCGTTCGGAATCCCGGCGCACATCCAGTACCACCACGTTCCCGCCGCGCTTGTGTGCATCTGCGAGGTCGGCGAAGCTTGCGCGGGGGAAGGAGGCGAGCTGTTCCCCCTCAACGACCCAGGCGGCTGGATCTCCGGTGGCGGCGGCGGCCGGGCGGTCGATGCCGACTCGGGTCAGCTCTCGCTGCGCGTCGGTAATCTGCGCATGGGTGTCGCCGAGCAGGGTGACCGGCTTGCCCCACGGGATCAGCCAGGCCAGATAGGTGGCCAGCTTGCCGGTGCCCTCGAAGTTGAACGATCCGGCCACATGGCCGTCAGCGAAGGCGACCCGGTTGCGCAGGTCCACCACCCACTCACCCGCCGCCAGCCGTTCGGCGATCTGTGCGGCGTCGGCGGGTTCGGGCGGGGTCAGGTTGACGGGCGCGGGGCCGGCGGCGTTGGCCGGGCCCATGTGCGTGTAGTAGGCGGGCACGTCTTCCAGCCCGGCCAGGACCCGCTTCACGAAGGTGTCCACGTCCAGGGTGAGAGCGTCGTTGCCGGCGCGTTCCTGGCCGATCGTGGTCGCATCGCCTTCGGCCTGGGAGGAGGAGCAGAAGCTGCCGAAACCGTGCGTGGGCAGCACCGGCACCTCGTCATCGAGCGTCGCCGCCAGCCGGTGGACGGAGGCGTGCTGCGCGCGGGCCAGCTGCTCGGTCAACCGCGGGTCCACCAGGTCCGGACGTCCCACGGAGCCGATCAGCAGCGAGCCGCCCGTGAAGACCGCCACCGCGCGTCCGTCCTCCTCCAGTGCGTATGAGGTGTGGTGCGGGGTGTGGCCCGGGGTGGCTATCGCACGCAGCACCAGGTGCTCGTCCACCTCGGCCGTGTCGCCGTCCGTGACGGGAGTACGGGCGAAGGAGACGTTGGCGTCAGCCGGGACCAGGTAGCGGGCGCCGGTGAGGCGGGCCAGTTCCAGGCCGCCGGTGACGTAGTCGTTGTGCACGTGCGTCTCCGCCACATAGGCGATGCGTACCCCCCGCCGGGCGGCGAGGGCGATCACCTGGTCGACGTCCCGCGGCGGATCGACCACGACCGCCGCTCTCCGACCGCCGACCAGATAACTACGGTTGCCCAGCCCCTCGAACTCCAGGGTGTCGACAAAAAACATGGTGTGACTCCTCTCCGGGATGGCATACCCGGGTAATTCCGTCTCGGGAAACCGCCGCCGCAGCTTCGGAACACTCGCGATATCCACGGCTTTCATGTCCGGGGCCATTGCGTAAACAATGACCGAGGAATGGCGGTAGCGAATATCCCGAAGGCTGCGAGCGGACGGCGTATCCGGCCGGCTTCGTTCCGGCGGACGTATGCGACGGTTATTTGCCGGTTTTGCTTTCGTCAGCTCTCACGTACCGCAGCTTTGGCACGGTCGCCGTTGTTCACCGCGCTCTCGCTTCCGGGAAGGACGACCGGCAGCCCTGCTGCTTCCCACGCCTCAAGGCCGCCCGCCACGCTGTAGACGGAGGACCGGCCTGCGCGGATCGCCTGCATGCCGCCCTGCGCGCTGCGGTTGCCCGTGCGGCAGACGAAGGCCAGTGGGCCGTCAGGCAGATCCGACAGCGACGCCGGCAGTGTGCTGAGTGCGGCGTGGACGGCGTCAGCCGGGTGACGCGCTGCCCATTCGTCGTCTTCACGGACATCGACCAGCGTGAGTTCCCCGTCCGCGGCGCGGCGACGCGCCTCGACAGGAGACAGGTCAACGGGCATGCGACCGTCGCCGGAACTTAGGTCCTGCGCGGGCAGGACCGTCCGGATCGCCTCGTAGTTCGAGGCATGGACGACGGCTATCTGCTGTCCCATCATCGGGCAGACATTCATCGCGTCTTCCCAGTGACGGGTGGACTCCCATTCCGCCACGTTGACGAGAGAGAATTTGCTCCCCGGAACGATCGTGCGGAACATGTATGTCCGGATGAAACCGGGCTGAGCCGCCATCACCTCTGCGGCATCCTGCCACGCGGCGAGATAAGAGGCTTCCTTCTCCTCGTCGATCTCGATCGGAATGATCACAACGTGGCGATTTTCCATCTGCTGCTTCCTCAAGTATTTCGACCCGACATGCCGCTCGAACCGGAGGGATTCCCGACGAATACGGGAAACGCGACCGAGTCCTGGAGGTACCGGTTTTCAGTTGGGGGCCGGAACCGTCTGGACGCAGCCTGCACACACGTGTCCGCAGGCGACGAGTCCTCTTGCTGGACTGGCAAGATGGTCGGCATGGCCCGGGGCGCCCGGTCTCCCGCCGCCGGTGATGACCCCGCCGATCGACCGGGCGTCTTGCCAGGACGGCATGAACCTTTGCTGCGCTCGTGGCGCCAGTCGCACGCTGACGGCATGAGCGAATTCGAGTTGATACGAGATGATGAACAGACCTGGGACGTCGTGGTGGTCGGGGGTGGGACCGCCGGCCTGTCCGGAGCTTTGAATCTGGCCCGGGTGCGCCGGTCGGTTCTGGTGATCGACAAGGGCGAGCCGCGTAATGCTCCGGCTGCTGGCGCCCATGGTGTACTCGGCCGGGAGGGCATCTCTCCCCTGGAGCTGCTGCGGCTCGGGCGCGAGGAGGTCGCTTCGTACGGCGGTCGTGTCGCTTCGGGGCAGGTCGCGCGGATTTCCCGGGACGGCGCAGGTTTCTGGGTTGTCACCGAGAGCGGGCAGCGCGTACGGACGCGCAGGGTGCTGGTGACCACCGGTTTGGTCGATGTGCTGCCGGACGTGCCGGGGCTGGCCGAACGGTGGGGGCGGGACGTGCTGCACTGCGTGTACTGCCATGGTTGGGAAGTCCGGGACAAGGTCATCGGGGTGCTCGGCAACTTCCACCAGGCACTGTTGTTCCGTCAGATGTCCAAGGACGTCACGCTGTTCCTGCACACCGGAATGGAGCTGGCCGACGAACAGTGGGAGCAGTTGGCCGCTCTCGGTGTCGGCGTGGTCGACGGTGAGGTCGCCGGGCTCGAGGTCGACAGCCAGGACCGGCTGGCGGGCGTGCGGCTGGCGTCGCGTACGGTGCTGCCGGTCCAGCAGCTGGTGGTCGCCCCCCGGTTCCTCGCGCGCGCCGGTTTCCTGGACCAGCTGGGCGTGACGATGCAGGAACACCCCATGGGCCTGGGAGAGCAGCTCAAGGTGGACGCGTCCGGGTTCACCGGAGTCGAGGGCGTGTGGGCAGCGGGGAACGTCAGCGATGTGCTGGCCGGGGTTCCCGCCGCGGCAGCAGCCGGAACCACCGCGGCCGCCGCGATCCACATGGACCTGCTGAAGGCCGACGCGGAAGCCGCCGCCCGCGCCGCGAGGGACGGTGGAGCGGTCAGCGCGTCGATGGAGGCCGAGGTGTCGCGGCGGGTGCAGGGCAGCCGTGCGCACGGCCTGGATTCCCTGCTCGGCGGGAACTGAGCACCGCGCTCCCCGCAACCGGGTCAGGTGGCGCGTACCCGCAGGTGGGCTCGTTCTCCCTGGCGTCCGAGCAGGATGAGAAGTTCGACGGCCTGGTCGCCGTCGGCGCCAATCCAGTGCGGCACGTGCGTGTCGAACTCCGCGGCCTCGCCTGGCTTGAGGCTCAGGCTCTGCTCACCCAGCAGCAGCCTGAGCCGTCCGGCAAGCACATAGATCCACTCAAAACCGTCGTGGGTCTGCAGCTCCGGCTCACTGTGGGGCGCGGGTGAAATGAGAAGCTTGTACGCTTGCGCGCCGCCGGGATCGCTGAGCGGTATCAACGTCATGCCTCCCCGGGTCACCGGGCGCAGGTGGATGCGCGGGTCTCCCGTACGGGGCGCGCCCACGAGGTGGTCGAGAGGCACCGCGTACACCTCGGCGAGCGGCAGCAGCAGTTCCAAAGTCGGCTTGCGACTGCCGCCCTCCAGACGAGACAGCGTGCTCTCACTGATTCCGGTCCGCTGGCCAAGCTCAGCCAGCGTGATCCCCCGCCGGCGACGCAGCTCCCGCAGACGGGGCCCGACCGCATCCAGAACGTCCTTCTTCGCGTTGTTCACACCCTGATACTGCCCGAAACGGCATGGCCCCTTCCAATTCGAGTTCGAGCAGCAACTGAGCATTCCGCGACGATGATGTTCGGCGAGCGGCTCGACCCGGAGGTGCTGGCGCAGGCCTTGGCGATCGCCAAGGCCTGCGCGGTGTCCCTCGCGGTGGGGACCACCCTTCAGGTGCAGCCGACAGCGATCGCCGCGGACCACGGCGCTCGGAAGACGGCCGTCCCTGAGCAGTGATCAGTCGCGGGCGAGATGTCGATGACGGCCGGGACTCGGTCCACGCGTGCGCGACGTGCAGGGCGAAGACGAAGCGGACTCCGATCACCCGAGCGCAGTCGGCGGCCGAGGGGCTCGAATCCGAAGAGGTGACCTGCTCCCCTGCGCTGTGTGCTCGCCTCACCGTGGGAGCTTCGCGGTGCGTTCGGGGTGGGCCGCGGTGATGTACCGCATTGCGGTGTGAGACGAGATGCCGAACAGGCGCATCAGGTGGAGCGGGTCGTCGACCTCGAACGCCTCATCGCGGGTCCGGTCCTGCCGCAGCGTCGGCATTGTGAGTCCGGTGGGCCGGAAGATGGCGGTGAATGTGGTGCCGATGGGCGGGTGACTGGTGTCTACCGCGGTCCATCGGTTGATCAGCAGATGCGGGTTGGTGGTCACCGGCCAGCGGCGGTGACGTTCACGGAGCCATGCGGAGGCGCAGCGGTAGGTGAGTTCGTCCAGGTGGATGATGTGCCGTTTGCCGGGGCGCCGGACGATGAGGCGCTCACGGGACAGGTCGAGGTCGGTGAGCAGTAGGTGGCGCATGTCGGTGCCGCTGAGCGCGTGGACGCAGACCAGCACCATCACGAGGCGCTGAAAGTCGTTCCGCGCGTGGCTGAGGACGCCGGCCAGCCGGTCCGAGGGCACGGACGGCGGGACCTTGTTGATTCCTGCGAAGACGAGGCCGCGGGTGGGATCGCGGAAGATCACGCCCTCTTGTCGAAGGGCCCGGAAGACGTTCCGCAGGACGATGTGGATCGAGCGGGCCGGCGTCCCCTTGCGGGTGGCGATGGCCCGCTTGATGTCGTCCTGGGTGATCTCGCGCAGGCTCTCAATACCGTTCGCGAGCCATCCCTTGAGGATCGGGTCGAGGACATGCCGGTAGCGGGCGTGAACCGGCCTGCGGAGCGGGCCTGTTCCAGCGCCGTCGCCCCCGGAAACGCGCCCGGTTTATGCATCAGCACTTCCAGATAGTGGTCCAGGACGAGGCAGGAGCCGTTGCGGCCGCCGAGACGTTCATGCCACGTGATCACGGTCCGACCGTCATAGACGATCAGCTCGTTGGCATGCGGCAGCACCCTCAATTGCCGTCCGATGAAGTGGACCGGGACGGAGTAGGTGTTGCCGCAAACACTCATCTGGCTGAACCGGTCGACCCGGGGAATGAACCAGCGTCCCGTCTCGAACGGCTCGACAGGCAGAGGCTTGAGCAAGCGCTGTTCACCTGCGAAGTAGTCCCGATGCTGCGAGTGCGGCCTTGCAGCCGACGTGCCTCATCGACCTGGTCCCACTGGTCGACCAGCTCGTCCAGCTCGGTGAGTGAGACGACCTCGGGGACGGGAGTGAAGTGGTTGCGGCGGAAGTAGCCGATCTGGCCCTCGACTTCGCCCTTCTCGTGGGCGCCCTCGATGCCGGGCCGACAATAGAACCCTCCTGACCTGCGGTGGCGAACACCCTTCTCTGCACTTGATTTCGAGGAGCCGGCAACGATGCGGAGCCGGTCAACGCCCGTTCTTGCCGAACCGCTCAATCGCCTCCAGGATCGCGTCCTGCATCGCGGGACTGCCCGTGTGGCCCGAGTCGTCGATCACTTTCAGCTGCGCGTCCGGCCATGCCTTGGCCAACTCCCACGCGGTCTTCAGCGGGCTGCCGAGGTCGAGTCGGCCGTGGATCAGTACGGCCGGGATCCCAGCCAGCCGATGCGCGTCGCGAAGCAGTTGTCCGTCCTCGAGCCAGGCGTCATTCGCAAAGTAGTGTGCGCAGATCCGGACGAAGGCCATCAGCGCATCGGCGGGCCTGTCGCTGTACGCGCCCGGCTTGCCAAGTGCCTCGTGTGCGATGACGGCGTCCTCCCAAGCGCACCAGTCACTTGCCGCCTTGCCTCGGACCGTCTCATCCGGGCTGTTCAGCAGCCGGTTGTAGGCGGTTACGAGGTTGCCGCCCCGGTCCGTCTCCGGCAGCGCGTCGCGGAATGCCTCCCACGGACCGGGCAGCAGGCGTCCGACGCCGCGGTAGAGCCAGTCAGTCTCTTCTGGCCTGGTCATGGTGACGCCGACGATGACCATCTCCGAGACCCGCTCGGGGTGGCGCTCGGCGTAGGCGAGGATCAATGTCGAGCCCCAGGAGCCGCCGTAGAGGAGCCAGCGCTCGATGCCCAGGTGCTCGCGCAGCCGCTCCATGTCGGCGATCAGGTGCTCGGTCGTGTTGTGTTCCAGGCTGACGCGTGGATCGGATGCGTGTGGTCGGCTCTCACCGCAGCCACGCTGGTCGAACAGGACGATCCGATAGACCTTGGGGTCGAACATCTTGAGGCTGCCACGCCGTCCCCCACTGCCGGGCCCGCCATGCACGCACAGGGCTGCCTTTCCGTCGGGGTTGCCACTGGACTCCCAGTAGATCTGGTTACCGTCGCCGACATCCAGGAGGCCATGTGAAAACGGTTCGATGGGCGGAAACGGTTGGGCCACGGCGATCTCCTGCTGCAGGCATGGAAAGCAACCTTGTGAGGCTACTCGCCGACCGGAACAACGGCACCAGCATTAAGAGGGCGGTTCGTAACTCTTTGAGTGGTTCTGTCGTCGCCTGATGGCGTGGGTAGGGGCTGAATCGGGGTGCTCCAGGTGGCGAAGAGCCCGGTCGTGCTTGCAGATGGGGTCTCTTCGCACGGCACGGTCATCTGCTGCTTCCGGCTCGGTCTTGCCGACCAGCCGCCCGGCAGCAACGGGCAGGGGCGTTCCGTGCCTCGCGAATCCTCGAGCCTGCGCCTGTGGCGTTGCCGCGGGTCGGCAGCCGCCAAGGTCCACGGACTGTGTGCCGACGGGGAGATCTGCTTCGGTAGGTGCCGCCGACTGGCGATCCTGCAGGCGCGGATACGGCTGGAGGTCTACGAACGGTCGGTGAGGAGGTTGGCGGCGAAGCCGAGGAAGGCCACGCCGGTGATCTGTTCAAGGCGGCGGCGGAACACGGGACGTTGGATGCGCTCGCTCAGCGCCGCGGCGGCACGGGTAAGAAGCCAGTACCAGGCAGCCAGCTCGATCACGTCGATGGCGGTGAAGAGCATCGTCGCGCTGAACATCTGTGCGTCTCGCGGGACGAACTGCGGGATCAGGCTCATGTAGAACACGCCCGCCTTGGGGTTGAGGAGATTGGTTCCCAGGCCAACGCGGAATGCCGCGAAGCGGCTGGCCGGGACGGTGGTCCGCCCTGCCGGTTCAGGGTCGGTGAGCTTTCTGGAATGCCAGAGTGCCATGGCTCCCAAGAGGACGAGGTAGGCGGCGCCGCACACGCGGAGTGTGTCGTACGCCAGTTGGGATGCGGTCAGCAGGGCCGTCAGACCCGCGGCTGTCGCGACGCTCCAGCCCATGCAGCCGGCGAGAATACCCAGGGCGGCGGCCAGTCCGCCCTGCCTGCCCTGAGCCACGGACATTCGGACAACGAGCAGCGAGTCGGGACCGGGTGCCATGTTGATGAGCATGGCCACGCCAGCAAAGGCCAGCCCGGCAGCGATCATAGGGTGCGTTCAGGGGCTCCCAAAAGGACATAGTGCGTAGGTACGAAGGGAGTTCAGAAAACCACGGCTGTAAGAGAACAGGCAACCGGTATGCGGCCGGGACTCCACGGCCGCGATCCCCGGCGGTGCCGGACCTCGCCTCCGCAACCGCCGCGGCGGAAGACACACCGATAGTGCGGTCAACGGGTCGGCGCACTGCCTTGCCCGAATACGAGAGCCGCAGCGAGAACGGGTAGAGACGCGTCATCTCACCGGCCAGCACCACGCTGACCTCGCCGAAGTCGACCTCCGCCTCAGCCCCCGGCAGATGCGTCTGCGGCAACAGTGTGCCGCTGCTGCCTGCGCGGCTCCGGCCACTTGCCGTCAAGCGCCCGACGCACGGTCCGCCAGGTGACGTTTTGCTTGCGCTGCAACGCCCGCTGTGACATGCCCTCTTGGTGATCGCGGCAGATGACTGCGTACAGATCGGCCTTCGACTGCGACGTCCCCATGAAGCCCCCAACGGCAGAAGCACAATCCACCGTCCCACCGCAAGACCCTCAGTGACGTCAAAACAGACCGACATCGCAAACTCGGTTCACGCGAACCAGCCATGCGCCAGCGGGCTCCGCTTCAGTTCCCGTTCCAACCAGGCGGCCTGGTCCTCGCTGAGCCTCAGCCAACCCGACGCCTCCCTTCGGCAGCACCCCGGATTCGCGCTGCTCCCGCCAGGCCCGGCGCCACCGCTCCACCGACCGCTCGCTCACCCGCAACGCAGCGGCGCTCCCGCTGTTTCTGTCCCCGTCCTCGAAGCCCCGAAGTCGTCGCCGCTCCCGCGCGACCCTGCTGGCGTCCGTCAAGTCTCCGCCCTGTGCATACCTCCGCCCGAGGTCCAGTGCACGCACCACGCCCTCGCCTGACCAACAGCCTCGACATCACGGCTTGATACTTCATGGGATGAGAGGTTTACCGTCAGGCCTCATGACGTACCAGTCGCCGCCGTTCAGGAAGACGTCTTGCCCGAGGTGCTGACCAGGTGCTTGATCAGCGGCATAGCGGTACAGCGGCCAGCCGTGATACGTGACGACGTGACCGCCGGCGGGATTGGCCAGAGTGCTCAACAGGGTTGCGTCAACACCATCAGCAGCTTCGGGGGACTTGCCGTCGATGGCCGAGAGAGGGGGCCATTCCGTCGCACAGCCGAACGTGCAACTGACGGTTGAGGCGTCGTCAGGCTTGAAGATATAGAGAACGTTGCCCTCACCATCAACGAGTATGTCGCCGAGATCTTTGGAGTCCAACACTGCTATGGCTGATGCGCGAGCAGTATCTCCTGCCGAGTCGTCGGACGAGCAGCTAACGAGTGTGGCGGCGAGTCCCATAGTCATGGCAGCTGAGAACAAGCGGTACATAGACACTGGCATACCTATATCTTTCCTGTCCAGTTTCATCCGAGTGGGAATCAGGCATTACGGCCAAGGCCAATTGGGATCAGCTCAGAAGGGACCGCCCATACCAGTCGTGCTTCCCAACGACGCCGGGCAGGATCGCGAACAGGGCACTGGACGTAGCCAGCGTGAAGTGTGCGAGGGCATCTGCTTTGGCCAGTCGCTGCTGTACCGGTATAAAGCTGGTGGTGGGGTCTGCCTGGTAGGAGACGAAGATCAGCCCAGCTTCTTCGTCTCCTGCGGAGCCACCTGCCTGTCCCATGGAGTAGGAATAGGACCGGCGAAGCATCTCTTCACCGGCGCCGCGGCGGGGCGCGGCCAGGCGGATGTGAGCGTCGTGCGGGATGAGTGGCGCTCCGGACGAGTCCGTAGCGCTCAGATCGACGGGATCGGACTCCTTGTCCGCCCCCAGCGGTGCTCCCGATGAGATGTACCGACCTACCGCACGGTCCCGTGTGTTCGGCCCCGCGCTTTCCCATGCGCTCAAGAGCATGCGGAATCGGCGCACGACGACGTAGCTACCGCCGGTCATCCATTCTGGCGAAGCCGCGTCGACCCAGACCGGCCCTCCTGTGGACGCACGGCTGACGGCGGCGTTGTTGGTGCCGTCGATCTGGCCCATGAGATTACGGCCGTTGCTACTACTGGTCGACGCGGCAGCACCGCGAAAGCCGTTGAACTGCCAGCGAGGCCGCAGAACACGCTTCGCGGCGGCGCGGACGGCGCGTACAGCGCCTCCGAGGTATACGGCGTCATCAGAGCAAAGCTGCACGAAGACCCCGCCATGTGAAGCCGCGGCTTCAAGTTCATCGCCGGGGAACAATGGTAGGTCGACGAGGACAGGCGGGCGCGGTATGCCAAGTTGATCGAGGGCGGTGCCTCCGAGGCCGACGGTCATGGTGAACTTTCCTGGCGCTGAGCCAGTAGACACCAACGATGTATCGACTGAGGTGTCTCCCCTCATCAGTGCCGCTGCAAGATCTGTCCACGCTCGCATGACGTCCGCCAGGTCTGACTTCGTTGCCGAGGTTTTGAGATCGAAGGCGAGGAAGACCGCATTGCTTGGGGTCGGATCGGCGATGCCTGGCTGATGGGCGCCAAAGAATGGGATGGTGGCGGGTGCATGGGGTCTCGACAAGGGCTCTGCGCCGGCCGTTCCATTATGGGAGAGATGGATTCCGGCGGCAGTTCCAACTGCCGCAGCACCTACAGTGGCAGCAGCGCCACCAGTCAGGAACCTGCGTCGGGTCTGTTTCTTCATGTTCATCGGTCAGGTCTTCCTGTTGGCGCGTAAATGGGTGCTGCGCTTGAGATCGCGGCGGTACACAAGATCCTGGCGAGGTGGAGCGACAGGCGGGCTCAGGCATTTGAGTCGGATTCGAAACCGCGCACGAGGATTTGCACGTCTTCCGGGAGACCATGCTGCGCGGCGGTCCGTTTGATGAGGGAGGCACAGAACACGGACGTGGCCGGGTGGTCGGGGACTTGACGACGACGGGGCAGTCGGCGGCGAGCGCGCTCACTGTGTCGCTGCCCGGCATCGATTAGGCGAGCGGGAAGTTGGTCGCCGCATAGACGGCGAACACCCCCAGTGGCACCCTGTAGCGACGCAGGTTGAGCCACGGCCGGGTGCGTGCTGGGGCGGCGTGGTCGATGCGGCCGTCAAGGAACCAGCCATCCTCCACGAACTCAGCGAATGCCCTGAACTGGGCCGATGTACGGGCGAGTTCGCCGGTCAGGCGGGCCGGGCCGAGCGCGGTCTCGGCATCGGCCGTCTCAACGACACGCTTGCTCGCCTCGCCGAGCAAGTCGGCCGTAGTCCGCAGGAACGCTGCCCGCCCGGCGCGGTCGGCGAGCGGAGCAAGCCCCGCGGACCGCACTGTCGAGCTCTTCCGGCGTCACCTCGTCGGCCAGGTGTTGTGCGTTGCCTCCCCGTGTGGGGGCGGACACTCCGAACTGGCGATACTGCCACTGGCTTCCTTTCGATCTGCTCACGTGCGGTTTGCCCGCCCAGGTGCGCTCCGCTTCCGCGATGCCCAGCGCTTTGTCGTCCCTGATAGATGGGCCACGGGCCGCCCACCGGTACGGCGCCCCGACCCAGATCGCACACGGCCAGACCGGCTTCAGCCTGGCCACCTCGACTGGAGCAGTCGGCCCGGTCCCGCCAAGCCAGACGACTCGGAGCGGTGGACCAGGGATCTAAAGGCAGATCCGGTTCAGAGGCGCCAACCTGCGGTCCAGGCGAGATGCCTTTCGCTTGCCAGAATCACAGGTTCGACCGAGTCAGAAATTCGCTGCACGTTGCTTCCTGAAGGCGCTGCGCGGTGGAAATTTCACAGCACCCTCAGCACCCTCATGGAGCAGGGATTCTGCACACAGACTTCCCGACAGATGAGAGCTGCCGCAGAGCGAGAGTAGCTCCTACCCCAGGAATGAAAGCCAGAGCGACGATTACACCTCGCTTCAGCGGATCGCGGAGCACGCTGCCGATCGCAACCAAATACGCACATCCATGCATCGGGCCTATCAAAGATGCAACTGACGCACTATGCACCATGGCGAGATTCATTAGAAGAACTACCAAGGAGATGAGTTCGACCAAGGCCGCAATCTTTAGAGGGGCACGACTGCGGTCCATGTTCATGCTCCCGTGGTGGAGCCGGGACGGACGACCATCAAGACAGTGACCACCGCCCACAGGAGATTGAAAATGCCTGTATACATGGCCAGTTGAGCAGTGTGTGATCGCTCTATGGTGCCGTTGTCGATGATGCGGCCAAGGAGCCTGTCCTGGCTAGGCAATACGAGGACGACGAGGATACCGGCCGCCACCGCTGTCAGGATGATCGATGCGATCAGCCATCCGCTCCCGAGGACACCCATGTACGAGGCGGTGGCGAATCCCAATACCGGGACAGCCAGACCGATGCCAGCGTAGACCCGGCAGATTCGGTGGAGGAGTTGGATTGTAGCCGCCGCGGAGATACCCGACTCGGACTCGTTCGCCCCGGCACGGCGGACAGCCGGCGGAAACATACTGGCGGCAACGGATACGGGGCCGATCGCGATGATGGCAGCCAGGACGTGGAGAGAAAGGAGGGTCTTGGTCATGATCCGGTGCACTTTGCGGATCGTGAAAAATACGTGACGAACACTGCTGCTCCTATAGCTAGCCCAGCACCCAAAATGCTTCCATTGGGAATTGGATGTCCGGTGCGAAGTGGCCTGCCGGGCGTACTGGCGGTCGGTCGATCGCGATAGGGCTGCACCGCAAGAGCCTGGCTGTTCCCAGCGTTCAGCTACGGCTGCGCCCCCTCACGCCACTTACAGTCTGCCTGAAACATAGCACGTCTCACAGTGCGGCGAGCCATCGGCACCAAGACCACACGTCCGGCACTTCGTCCCCGCCGACTGCTGGTGCCGTAGCGGCATGGGTTCATGGGTTGGTCAGGCGACGGCTTTGAGAGGGCGTCCGCCCCAGCGGATGCCTTTCTCGCTGCGGATGCGAGCGCGTTCCTTGCGTTCGGCGGCCAGGACGTCGCGGTGGCGGGCGTTGGCGTTGCGCCAGCGCAGGTAGGCGTGCAGGGCCCGGGTCTGCACGGTGTGGTTGGGGTGGTTGGAGTTGGCGATGGTGAACTGCCGCGGCGGTCCGAAGTGCGCCTCGATCGGGTTGGCCCACGAGGCGTAGGTCGGGGTGAAGCACAGCTCGACCTTGTTCTTCTTCGCCCAGCGGCGGATATCGGCGCCCTTGTGGGCGGACAGGTTGTCCAGGATCACGTAGATCGGTGCGCCGTCGGGCCGGGCGGCGCGGACCGACTTCAGCGCGGCCAGCGTGTTTCCGGCGCCCTTCCTGCCGCGATTGACGCCCCACAGGGTGTCGTCGCCAACCGAGTAACAACCATGGAAGTAGCGCACCCCGTGGGTGCGGTGGTAGGTGGCGGGCACCCGGTCGGGGTGCCCCTGACCGGCCCAGCCCGAGCCTGCGGTGGGCCGGATCCCGAGCGGGCCGAACTCGTCGAACGCAAAGACCCGGTCCGAAAAGCGGTCCAGTACCTCCTCGATCCGGTCCAGCTTCGTCTCACGTTCCGGGTCGGGGAACTCCTTCCACGTCTTGGTGCGCTGGAAGGTCACGCCGCGGCGTGCGAGCAGGCAACGTAACGCCTCGCGGCCGATGCGGATGAGCCGGCCGTGGACTTTCCGCAGGTAGGCGGCGAGTTTGCGCAGTGACCAGCGGGTGAAGGGCTAGCCAAGCTTGGCAGGTCGGGTAGTGGCCGTCTGGACGACGAAGTCCTCGTCGTCAACGCTGAGTAGGCGGGGACGGCCTCCCGCCCATCGAGGGTCCAGGCAGGCCAGGCCGATCTCGTTGAACCGGTGGATCACATCCCGGACCGTGTCTTCGTCGGCCTGCACCAGCTGGGCGATCACCGGCACCCGGTTCCCGCCGGCCGAGGCCAGCAGCATCATCGCGCGCCGATAACGCACCGAACTCGTGCTGCCGCGGCGCACGATCTGCTGCAGCCGCTGCCCCTCCTGGTCGGTCAGTCTGCGCACACGGACAGGCTCAGCCACCGCGCCTCCAGCGGTCGGGTCGGACGTCACTGCACATCCAACCGCCACGACCACCAACCCGGTGAACCTATGCGGTCACAGCACTAGGTCCCTCTTCGGATGCCGAACCCTTGAGTCACACACGCCACCTCAAGGGCTCCTTGTAGAAGCCCTGAGAATAGGTGACGTCGGTGATCTTCGTGTCCACGGGCAGCAGGTAAGGCTCGCACACAGTGCGCTGCTCCCCCGGCTTCCAGATATCGTCCGTACCCAGTTCGACGCGGCCATTGTTGCCCAGGCAGTCCTTCGGCCGACTACTCAGATCACCCATCAGCACCAGGAGCCCCTGAGCCGGGATCCCGCTCGCCTCCGCCCCGACATCGTTCATCACGAGGGTGTTCTTGGCCACCTTGCTGCCGACGTTCTTCGCCTTCACGTAGACCCAAGCGACCTTCTTCGCCTTGTACTTGCCCGGATCATCGAGCTCCTTGAGGTCGTCATGGGTGCCCTCGACCACCTTCACCGGCGTGATCTGGAACTTCGAGGCCGCCTGTCCCAACTCCTGCACCGGGCCGGGCTGGCCGAGAACGAGCCGCTTCGGCGTGGCTGAGGCGCTGCTCTGGGAGCCGCCCTTCGCCGTGGCGCCGGTGCCAGCTCCACACGCGGTCAAGGTGCAGACTGTCAGCACCGAGGCCGCCGCTAACAAGAACAGACGACGGTTCGGCATAGGCTGCGGGTTGTGCATGAAGAAGTCCCTCCAGATCGTGTGTGCCCCAGCACTGCTTGCTGAGGCACGGGCTTTCATCAGTCGCGTGGAGGTGGCCACGCCAGCGTCGGGTGATGTGTGTGGCGGGCCGGGCCGGGCTCTCCCAACTCGAGACCGGGGATCCGGTCCCTGGCACCACGAACAGGAGGAAACGTCGTTGATGACGCTCGCGACGACCCAGATCGCCCAGGCCAGCGCAACCAGCGACGAGGCCCTGCGCAACACCTTCTTGCCGACGCACTCCGTACCCGGGCAAGCTAGTCGACTAGTTCCGGCAGCTTGTTCACCCGGTCCAGCGCCACTCGGTTCGCGATCAGGGTACCGGGGAGGCTCACCGGCGACCACCAGCCCTGCCAGAGGGTGCCCGCCCTCGATGAGGGCGCGGGCCTGGTTGCAAGAGCCCGCCAGGCCACGCAGGACTGACCCTGCCTGCTGAGCCCAGCTGGACCAAGTTCGCCACTTCCGCTGACCTGTCGGCTCCCGCAGTGTGATGATCGAACCCGTGATCAGCAAGGGGGCTAGACCAGCTGGACGCAGTACGTGGATCGGGATAGCGGCGGCAGCGCTCCCGCTGTACCTGACGATGATCGCCGCCTCAGCCGGCGCTCTGGTCGACACCGCACTGCTCGGCAACCACGCCACCGCCACCCTCGCGGCCTTCGCCATCGGCATGGCCGTGTTCAGCCCCGCTACCGCCACGGTAGCGGGCGCGCTGCGCGGCGTGATGCCGTTTGTCACACCGAGCAAGGAGGATCCTGACCGTCTCCTGCCCGTGGTGCGCAGCGGAACGTGGCTCGCGATCACCGTCGGCGCCCTCGCCGCAGCGGCGGTCGCGTCCGCTCATCTGATCGGCCAAGCAGCCGGGGTTACCCGCACCACCCTCGACCAACTGGGGACCTTCCCCCTCCTGCTGGCCTGCAGCGTGCTTGCCATCGCGGTCAGCTCGTCAGCCACGTCCGTCCTGGTGGCATTGGGCCACTCAACGTTGGTGATGCGGGCCGGACTGCTCGGCACCGCCGCATCCACCACGCTGTTCCTCCTCCTCGTGGGTGGTCCCGGCCCGCTGCCGAGCTACGGCCTGACCGGGGCAGGCATCGCCATGCTCGCCTCCAGCGTGATCAGCGCCTGCGTCAACCAGGTGTCCCTCCGCCGCTCTACCGTGCTCAAAGGCCGCTCGTTGTATCCGGGGCGACCCAATGTGAAGCAGGTCTGGACCTTGGGCACCGTAGGGATTCCGCTGGCCGGCACGGTACTCGTCAAGTTCGCCAAGCCACTATCCCCCTGATCTCTGACTACGCGACGAAGCACGACAGCGCGCGTATCCGGCGCAGCGTTCGGGCGGGAACGTGGCTGGCACTGGTCGTTGTGGGGTTCATCGCGGCAGTGGTGATTGTCCTCAGTTCATGGGTCGTTCCGCTGTTCACCCAGGATGCCGATGTACGGCCACAGATCACGGACCTTCTGCCGCTGGTGCTGGCCGTGGTCGTCACCGACGCGCTGCAGGCAGTCGTCGGCTTCAGCCTCATCGGTCTCAAGCGCACCGTGCCGAGTTTCGTGTCGACCTTCATCTGCTACGGAGTCCTGGCCGCTGCCGCCGCTCCGATCGCCACAGCCGGAGGGCTTGCCGCCCTGTGGGCGGCTCTCGCCCTTGCCAACCTCCTCCAGGCAGTGAGCAAGGCCTACTCCTTTTACCGACACAGCACATTCACCGAGAACCGCGAACACGCACCAGCCGCCACGTGAGAGAGGCACCGGCCGGTGCTGCGCTCCGTCCCCGACTGCTGTCGAGGACTCCGCGGCGACGAACGCGCGGCACCTTCTGACGGAATTCCGGGCACCGCTGTGACGAGCCGCGACGCACGGCTGGAGCCTGTGCCTCGTATCGCAGCTCAGCCGGAAGATGGTGGTTTTCGGGAGACCTACGGTCAACGAGCGGCTTGTGCCCCGAGTGCGAGTCCCGGCTCAAGCGCGTAACCGCGCTGCTCACGGCGGCAGCCAGGCCTCCGAGCCCGAACCTGCAGCCATTAGAATCCGGCCACATCGAGCCCGGCCGAGTCGGTCGTCGGGTTCTCCAGGAGGGCACATGATCTGGTCACGCCTGCGCCGTGGGACGGCGATATCCAAGCTCCCTCTGCCCAAGGCATGCGGCAATCGACGGCACACCCTGCGCACGGAGCGCCTCCTGCTCTACACCCCGGAATCAATGCTGGACCTGGTGGCCGGCTGGGCCGCCGCCTCCGACTTCGAGGCCCAGCGGTGGCTCGGGTGGGAAGACGAATACATCGTGGCCGATACCCACGTCCGGCAGGCCCTCGTCGATATGCGTCCCGGGGACCCTGGCTCCCGTCTCCCCTCTCCGCTTCCCCGGCACCTGCTGACCGCCCCTTTCGAGCCTCTCCCGGACCAGTTGGAGAGACTGATCGTCGTGAGGCTGGACGACGGCAGATACGCCGGGTCCATGCTGTTGCACACAGACACCGGGGAGATCGGGGGATCACTCGCTCCCCACGCACGTGGCCTGGGGCTCGGCGCGGAACTGTTCCAGGCAGCCGCACTCCTCGGCCATACCCACCACGGGCTTCAGACCGTACGAGCGGGCCACGAGCCCACGAACACCGCATCCGCCCGGGCGCTGGCTGCTGCCGGCTTCGTCGAGGACGATGGTCCGCCCCGCCACACCCTGCAGAACGGGCGCGAGATCGATGTCCACTGGCTGCGGCACTCGGCCGTCAAGTCGACCTCCCTCTGCCTCAGCACTGGTTCGGCAGCACCGAGCCGAACTGCTGGCGGTTCCGCCACTGAAATATGACGCAATCCCCTCGCAGAGCACCCAACCACAGCTAGTGCTGTGACCGCGTAGGTTCACCGGGTTGGCGGTACTGTCCGCGCATGAACCAGCTCCCCTGCACCTTGGAAGCCCTCGTCGTGCGCACCGACTTCTCGGCGCAGACGGCCCTTGGGACGAACTGCGGAAGGCGCTCTTCTTGCCCAGCAAGGACGGTTTCTTGGCCAACGACGCACTCGTCGATGACCGCAGGTACGAGGGATTGACGCTCGGTCAGGCCCTCGACCTGATCCCTACGGGGTACCGTCATCCACTCGTGGTTCTGGCGGACTCTGTAACTGTCGCCTCGGCTGAACGGCCGCTCCTCGTGGTGGCCCTGCGGTCTGAGCGTCAGTGTTGTGTCCGCGTTGTAGCAGCCGAGTTGTGGAGCATCGAGAACAATCTGTCGGGCGCGAACATGGACTTCGATGAGTTCGTCGGCGCCGTCGACGACAACAACGTGTTCCGAGGATTTTGAGTCACTGGCCGTCAGGCGGTGTCAGACCGCGAGTGCGAGGGGGGTCCGCCCCAGCGGAAGCCCTTCTCGCTGCGTATGCGGGCGCGTTCTTTGCGTGGGCGGCAAGTACCTCGGGATGCGGGCGTTGGCGTTGCGCCAGCGAAGGTAGCGGTGCAGGGCCCGGTCCTGGGCGGGGTGACTGCGGTGGTGGGAGTTGGCCAGGGTGAACTGCCGAAGTGGGCCTCGATGGGGCTGGCCGGCGTAGGTCGGAGTGAAGCACAGCTCGACCTTGTTCTTCGCCCGGCGGCGGATTCGGCCCGCTCGGGATCAGGTTCACCGCAGGCTCCGGCAGGGCCGAACCGGGGTACCTCGACTGGCTGCCCGCCACCTACCACCGCACCCACGGCGTGCGGTACTTCCATGGTTGCTGCTCGATCGATGTCGACGGTGACGTAATTCCCCAGGGCTGTGGTCAACGTCCCCAGGTGGTCAGTCCCACCAGAGCACGACGAGAAGGCCCCTTTGGGCGGCCTCCTCATAGAACTCGCGCAGGGCGTTGAAGTGACCCGCGAGGTACTCCCTTGGGCTGCCGGTGAGCCCCTCGGCGCCGTGGCCGATATCGAAGCCCGCATCGCTGTTGTCAGCTGGCAGGACCGAGAGGATCGCCCGCATGTCGATCCCTCCGAGCAGTGTGGAGACGTAGGCGACTTCGGTTGCCGAAAGGGCCGTTGGGGTGGGGCCGAAGGGGCCGATGGCATGCGGGTGTGTGTTGAGGAAGCTCAAATTGATCTTGGTGTCTCCATCGGTCGCGCGCCTGAGCGCCTTCAGATGGACAGCGTCGAGCCGCGCCAGTTCGCAGACGCGCTCCAGCATGGCCGGCGCCCAGTCCAGATCGAGCCAGTCGGCGGACGGCGGATCCCAGTGAGGGTCTCCTTCCGGTGATTCATCGGCTGACTGACGGCAGGCGGCGAGGTATTCCGCCGAGACTCGGGCAAGCTGCTGGGTGACGGCCATGACAGCAGTATCCCGAGGCTGTCCACCGGATTTGCCACTACTTCATCGTGGTCCGTCGGCCTTGTCGGTCGGGGTGAGTCGGTGGGCTGGGCGGGGCTGTGGGCTGCGGGTACGAGCCAAGTCGGCCTGTCGTCGCCGCGCGGGTCCTGTCCTCAAGGCGGCGGGGTCTTCGGCGAGCGGGTTCAGGTCTGGGGCTGGTCGCTGTAGGTGCGTGCCTGAGTCGTGCCGAGGGACGACAGCAGGACGTAAGCGAGGCGATAACCAAACGTGAGCGACGGGCGGGATGCTTCAAGTGTCAGCAGGTCAAGCGGGGTAGCGGCTCGCCGCGCGTTCCGGGCCGCGACTGCACCTCCGTACTCAACCGCCATGCATTCGGGGAATTCACATGCGTACGACGTTCCACTCCCGCAAGCGCACCGCCACCATCGGCGCAGCACTCACCGCCGTCCTCACCCTCGCCCTCACCGCCTGCAACGGCGACGACATCGCGTCGGGCAACACGCAGGCCAGCCCCACCGCGTCGGCGGACCAGGCGGGCGGCACCGGTGGCACCCGCGGGTCGGACCAGGCGGGCGGCACCGGTGGCACCGGCGGGTCGGACCAGGCGGGCCAGAGCGCCGGCACCGGCACCAACACCGGCAGGAGCGGCCAGGGCACCGGCAACGGTGACACCGGCGCCGGCTACGCCGACGTGTGCCGCACCGACGTGCTCGAAACCACCGCCGCCAACAACACCACGGACGAGACGAACGGTGTCGTCACCGTCACCTTCAAGAACATCGGCAGCGCCGACTGCCGTATCAGCGGCTTCCCGGGTGTCGACATCAAGACGTCCCTCGGCGACACCTTCTCCGTGGACCGCAACGGCGAGCAGGCCGTGCCGCAGATCCTCAAGGAGAGCGACACCGCCGCCTTCAACATCACGTACCCGGTCAACAACACCGGCGGCTCCGGCGTGCGGCTGACCGACATGGTGGTGACGCCCCCGAACGAGACCCAGCCCGTCACCCTGACGTGGCCTGCGGGCACGCTCGCCGTCACCGACGGCCAGGACGGCGGGAAGATAGAGGTCAGCCCGGTGGGCAAGGTCGGCGGCTGACCGGCCGGCTGACCCCGCCCCCGCACCGCTGGCCCCGCTCAGGAACTGCTGCGGGGGCGCCACCATGATGTTGAACGCGTGCGCCCTCACCCTCTCCGCCACCCCGGAGAACAGCCGCGCGAAGTGCTCAGGGCGGACACCTGTCAGGTGGCCCGTGGCTTCGCCATGCTCTCGCGCAGAGGCTCGGACCACCGCGTCCGGAAGGCCCTTCCGTGGTCGATTACCTCTCGACAGTCGCCGGCTGCCTCAGCGTCCTCACCTCCGGCCTGGGTCTGGCAGCCGAAGTTCGCAGATTCCGCTCGGGTCACGATGACGAGCAGGACCAGGACCGGGGTCACGACGGCCCGCCCGAGAACGGCGGTGCCGGTTCGCCTCAGGCTTGATCAAGTAGGTGTCCTGCGGACCGTTCTCGGTCCGCAGGACATCATGGCCGCAGATCCATCAAGGTGAGCACTGCGTGGTGATAAGCGGCCTGGATCACGGGAAGCGCGGAGAGGTCGGCCTGCTCGTCGGTGCTGTGGAGGCCGGAGTAGGGCAGGCCGAACCCCTCGGCAGCCTTCGCGTCTAGGACGTCGGTGAGGCGGACGTCGATGCCGATGACCGCGTGGTCAGGGACTGCGGTAAATCCCTCGCCGCCGTGGAACTCGGTGACAATCAGTTTGGGTGCTGGTTCTCCAGCAGGGTCACGAGTCGGGCCGCTCGGCTGACGGCGTTCGCCGGGGTCGGTTTGGAGGAGCCGGAGTGGCCGGCCGTGCCGTAGACCTGAAGGCGAGCTCGGAAGACACCTCGGCCGCCGACGACCACTTCGTGGTCGCCGGGATAGCCGATCATGGCTCCTCCGATGGTCGCGGGGTCGATAGCCTGCATGAGGGCCTTCGCCCCGCCGAAGTTGCCGGTGTGCTCGTCAACATCGAGCAGCACGGCGAGGGTGCCCGCGAGGTGGTCGCGCTGGCGGCTGACGGCCGCGGCGAGGTGGCAGAAGATGGCGGCGCCGACGCCGTTACGGCGCTCGCCGGGGTCGCGCAGCTCCAGCAGCCGCTCCAGGTGCTCGGACAACCCTCGATGACGAGGCGGCCCGTACAGCACGCGGTAGTGCACCAGATCGGGCCGCTGCGCCAAGGCCGTCTCGATCGCCGCCAGGTAGGCCTTCTCCCGGCTGCGGGATCCCGTGACCACCAGATGTTCGCGCGCTCCGGCCACCACCTCGACCATGGCCTCAACACCACCACGCCAGTACCCATGGCCTCCAGGGCGCTCGCGGTGCCGGCCCCGTCCTGGTGGGAGAAAAGCGCCTCGGAGCGCTCCCGGTACAGCTGGCTCAACGCCCGGCGATTCCTCATCCCCGTCCGCTTACGCCCCGACTCCCACGCGCTGAGCAAACTCGCGTCCGTCGCCCCACCGGTGATCTGGTTCAGCTGGTCCGCCGCTTCCTCCTGCGTCAGGTTCTGAGCCAGACGGGCTCGCTTGAGTGCGGAGTCCCTGCCTGTCGATCCGGTCACCGCTACCCCCTGGAAGGTCATCGAGCGGCAGGGCATGCGCCGCGCCGCTGGCTGGGCCGTACGTGTTCTTCCCTGGTGAAGTTGATCTCGGAGTGCTCGCTACCCGTGCGAGGTTCGCACCGTGCGTCCTGACCGTTGTGGTTGAACGGGCCGCTTGTCGGGCCCCTTGCTCACACGGCTCCTCGGACGGCAGAACCGTGCGATGTGGGGCCCGGCGAGTTGCGGCCGATCTGCCGCGGCAGTGCCCGCCCCGGACGGAGCGGGCACCTTCCTGGCCGGTCACCTGGTGAAGAACGTGATCAGCATGTCCTCCAGGTCCTCAAGTGTCTCCTCCACGCTGCTGATTTCCAGCGCGTTCAGCATGCCGATGCAGACGGCCGTGTAGCTGCCCAGATCGACGATGAGGTCGTAGAAGGCTTCCTCGTCATTGTGAAACAGGGCGACCATGAACTCGGCTGCCTGCTGCATCCCGGGTGGCCCGGTCAGTAGTGACTTCAGCATCTCGAGGACGGGTCCTGGCAGGCTCCTTCCTTGAGGCCGGGCCTGCTCAAGTTGGGTGACTAGCTCGTCTGTTTGCAGGCCGCGCTCCTGGGCGAGCCAGGTCGTCAGGCCGGCCGCCGTCATGCCCGTCCCGACGGCGAGTTGGATGACCTTGTCCGCCCCGCCGGACGCGAGATCGGACTCCGCTGCCTGGATGACTACCTGGCACACGGGCGAGTCCTGGCGCGTGCGCGCCCGCTCCGCAGAGGAGTCAAGGGAAGCCCGCACCAGTTCCATCACCGGCTCATGTAACGATGTCATGAACTCATCCTCCCGCTGTGCCCGTGGCTCATGGAGGCAGATCGCGTGTCCTCTCCCATACTTCTGGCGGGCCCAGATCGTCCTGGCGCTGGTCAGCCATCAGTGCACTCAAAGATCCGTGCTCGCGCCCTTGTGCGGGGCGCTTCAGGAAGTGCCGGCATCGGTGGGCGCGGCTTCCTCGAGGCGGTCGAGCCGTTCGTACAGCGCCCGTACGAGCCGGGCACGGTTCTGGGCGCAGCGTGCGGTGCCCTGTACCGGAGCGCAGAGGCGTCCGGCGGCTTCGCGGAGGATGACTTCGGCAAGGGCGCCGCGGCCGTCGTTCTTCGGCAGGGCGGCAGCATGGCGCTGGACATCGGCGGCGACCGCGCGGGCGTGCCCGGTCAGTTGGAGGACGATCTGCTCGTAGTCGCGGGGCGTGAGGTTCGGGTTCTTCCACGCGAGGACGACGGTGACGAGCGCTTCGTACGGAGCGCGGTCCAGCGGGAATTCGGCGTCGACCAGGCCGTGGGGGTCGTGGAGCACGGTGTAGGTGTCGCTCACCGGTGCCTCGCCGCGTCGGTGTCCTGGTCGCCGGTGCGGTCGTCCAGGGCAGCCTGGGCGAGGAACCGAGCGTAGCCGCGGTCGGCGCGGGCGATCAGCGCCGGGGAAGGCCGGCCGAAGGCGTGCGGCTGGAGTCCGCATCCCTCTGCTGCGGGTCCGGCGGGTGTGGGTGCGCTCATGGGCACCGCCTCCGTTGCTGGGTGCGTCGCTGTCGTTCGACGCTACGGAGGCCGCCACTCGCTCTTCAATGAAATTGCGTGTAATTGCGGAAGTTCACTCCAGGGCGTCGATCGCGGCCTCGATGAGAGCCCGCGCGGCGTCGCCGTACACGGCCATCTCCGCGAGGCCGGCGAACGCCTTCGCGTAGTCGGCGATCTCGCGCGGCTGCGTCACCTTGATCTCCGCCGTCAGCGTCTCCACCACAGCCGTGGTGTCGTCGTGGACGTAGAACGCCTCCAGAGGCCACACGGTGCGCTGCGCGGTGAACGGGATGATCCCGAGCAAGACGGACGTCAGCGGCATCACGGCCAAAAGGTGGCGCAGCTGCCCGCGCATGGCGTCCGGGTCAGCGGTGCGGTAGCGCAGGACGGATTCCTCCATGAGGACGACGTAGCGGTGGCCGCCCTCGTAGAGGAACCGGGAGCGGGCGATCCGGGCCGCAACGGCTTCGGCGACATCGTTGGGGGTGCCTTGGAAGCGGGTGATCTGCTCCATGAGGGCGGTGGCGAAGCCGGGCGTCTGGAAGAAGCCCGGCGGCACGTTGGAGACGTAGACCCGGCAAACACGGGTGCGCTCGTGGAGAGCGTTCCAGCCCAGTTGGACCTTGCGCATGCCGGTGCGGTGCAGGCGGCGCCACTCCATGTACATGGAGTGGACCGCGCGGGCGGTGGCGATGAGGTCGTCGGCCTGGTCGTCGGCGCCGCAGGCCGTGCACCAGGTGCGGATGTCGGTGTCCGAGGGCGGGGCCTCGCCCTTTTGGATGCGGGTGGTCTTCGCGGGGTGCCAGCCGCACCGGGCGGAAAGCTCCTTCCCGGTGAGGCCGGCGTCCTTGCGCAGGTGCTGCAAGCGCACAGCGAGCGCCTCACGGGCTGCTTGTGCGCTGGACGATGGGGATGCGCTCATGGGGCTGCTCAGGGGCCTAGACGGTGTACTTCGCGTGCGGGATGCCGCGCTCCCATACGGTCTCGAAGGCGGCGTGGCACAGCGCTACAGCGGCCGGGTCGGTGGTGCGTTCCTTGCCGTCGGCTGCCCAGTCGCCGGTGCCGGTGAAGTGGTGGAACTGCACCAGTTCGCCGTCCAGGAGCCAGAAGTCATTGCCGGGCAGCGGGATGTCGGAGGCGCGGCGGCGGGGCAGCCAGCGCACGTCCTCTCCGGCCTGGAGGTTGAGCGGGGTGATGGCGTGCTCGTAGCGGATGTAGTCGGTGACCGGCTCGGAGACGATCCTCGCGCGGCGCATCGCCACGCCGCGGGCGACCGCGTCCTTCACGAGCGGCATCCACTGTGGCCAGAACGACCGGCCGGGGTCGAGGTTGGGGAGGCCGGTGCGCAGGAAGGCGGCGTAGTCGTCCGTCTCGTCGCCGACGGCGTACAGGTCGCGCATCTCCAGGTGGACCGCCGTGTGGTGGGTGTCGGCGAGCAGTTCAGCGAACGTCGCGGTGTTCAGCTGCTGCGCGTTCAGCGGCATCGCACGCCTCCTTGAGAATCTGCACCATGCGGAACGGAATCCGGATCACCCGCTCGTGCGCGGGGATCCCCGTCTTGTGGCCGGCGACCCACTCGGTGGAGCCGACCAGGGCTTTAAGAGGGCGTCTGATCAATGTTCACGCTGTTGTGAGTGGGATGTCCGTTTCGATTCGCCAGGTTGGCGTGGATTCTCCGGTGAGTTCGCGGGACATTTTGTTAGCCATCGCCCAGTGGATCATTGCCCGGGATCTCTGCGGCAGGGCCTCGTAGTCGCGTGCCAGGCGGCGGTGCTGCATCAACCAGCCGAAGGTCCGCTCGATCACCCACCTCTTCGGCAGCGGCTGGAACCCCTGCGCTTGCGGTCGCTGAACCACCTCCACGTCGATGCCCAGCTCGGCGCCGTGGTTGAACCTGCTGCTCTGGTAACCGCCATCGGCCCAGACCTTAGTCACCTTGGGGTGTGCCGCGGTCAGGTCGTCGAGCAGAAGCTTGCCGCCGGCGGTGTCGTGCACGGATGCCGCGGTGACGAGCACGGTCAGAACCAGCCCGAGGGTGTCGGTGATCAGGTGTCGCTTGCGTCCCCTGATCTTCTTGCCGACGTCGATGCCCTGACTGGTCTCGGCGACGTTGCCCGAGGCCTTCACGCTCTGCGCGTCCACCACGGCCGCGGTCGGCTCCGTGCTGCGTCCGTGGGCTCGACGCGCCTTGTCCCGTAGCAGGTCGTGGACCTGCTCGGTGGTGCCATCGGCTTCCCACTTGGCGTAGTAGTCGTACACGGTCTTGCACGGCGGGAAGTCGTGCGGCAGGTACTCCCACGGGATGCCGGTGCGGTTGACGTAGAGGATCGCGTTGACGATCTCCCGCAGGTCGTGCACCCGAGCCGCTGTTCCGGGGCCGGTCCGTGCCGCCCTCCAGGCGGTAAAGACCGGCTCGATCAAGGCCCAGCGGGCATCGGACACATCACTGCGGTATGGACGACGATCACTCACACACGGTGCAACGACCACCAACGCCATCAGTCACAAAAACACCCCTAACTACCAACTACCTAGATCAGATGCCCTCTAAGGAGACTTTCGTGAGCAACAACGAAACAGCCGGTCCCGCCTTCGCGCTGTGGAGCGTATACAGCATCGGGGAGGACCAACCGGTGGTTGATGAGAGGTCGATTGACAATCTCTCGTCCGTCTGCTGGAGCTGACTTGATGGTCTGGCTGCACGGAGCAGACCCGCAACGGCTGCAGTCGGCTGCGCGCATGCTGCGACGCGAGCGGGTGTTCAAGGGATTGCATCCGGTATGGCATGCGATGGGCGTCCATCGCGAGGCCGAATTCAATCCGGCCCACGTGCCGGCCTTCGTCAGGGGTGTCGCGCCGGCTGACTGACTCACGGTGTACCCGTTCAATCGGAGTTATGAGTGGTACTTGCTCCCTGAAGAAGAGCGGCGCAATCTCCTCGCTAAGCATGGTCGCGTCGGAGCGGCGTACGGCTCGGTCCTCACGAACACGGTCTCTGCGTTCGCCCTCGGCGACTACGAGTGGATCCTTCCGCTTGAAGCTGACGATCCCGTTGACCTCGTGGACATGATGCGGACACTCCGCGCCACACGGGCACGGTTGCATGTGCGTGAAGAGACACCGTTCTTTACAGGTCGGCGAATTGAGCTCCACGAGCTGTACGAACTACTTGGTGTTTGAGCGACCTGAGCCGCTCCCCCACTGTGCCGTCACCGCCGTCAGATCCACAGGCGGCGGGCTGACAACAGCCAACACAATGAGTCGAGTTGGTGGTGGGTGATCCGGCAGCAGGCGAGCTTGATGAAGGCTACGTGGGTGTCGGCGCGCCTTCCCAGCCGATGCAGAGCCGACGGAAACCGTGGAGCCAGGCGATCGTGCGCTCGACCACCCACCGGTAGGGGCCCAGGCCAGTGCCGTGTGGTGTGCTTCGGCGGGCGATGACGGGGACGATGCCACGGGCGCGGACCGTCAGTTCCGCGGACATCGCGGATACCGGCGCGGGGAAGCCTGTCGACTTCCTCGCGCCTGGCATCTTTGCTCTCGCCGTGATGTCCACGGCGTTCACCGGGCTGGGGCTGCTGATAGCCAGCCCCCTCAGGGCCGAGGCCACCCTGGCCGCCGCCAACCTGGGTTTCCTACTCCTGCTCGTCGTCGGCGGGGCGACCGTCCCGCTGGACGAGTTCCCCTCCGCTGCCCGGGACGTGCTTGGGCTGCAACCCGTCTCGGCCGCCCCTTCGAACGGGTTGCGGGACGTGCTGCAGCACGGTGCTGGCCTGCCGGTCGGCGACCACGGGATCCTCGGCCGGGTGGGCGGTTGCGGGGCTGGTGGCCGCCGGAAGTTCTTCCGCTGGGAGTAGACGCAATGGACCCTCGTGATCTACATGAGCGCCTGGTCGAACAACACTGCAATGTGATCGGTGACAGCGTTGGCTCCGGACTTACCGGGCCGCATTCGTCCCGACTCGGCCTTGTCGGCATTCGCGAGGGAAGTCAGCAGCCGTGTGTGGAGGCGACCAGGCCGAACACCTCGCCGTAGTTCCGCAAGCTCGGCAAGACCCGCGATCGCCTCACCGCCGTCGGCAACGGCGAGGCCAGGCGATGCACTGGCATCACGAAGATCCTTCACGTCGCCTGTCCCCTGGCGTCAGTCGGCTCGCGACAGGGATGGAGCCCACTCCGCGTGTACCAGGGGTCGCAACGTCCCTGTCTCGGCGTCTACTTGTCGGCCGAGCAGCGCGGATCATCGGCCCCGTCCAGGACTCCTAAACTTACAGTTAGACTGTAAGCGGCGCAGATCAAGAGTCGATGCGGAAGCAGCCGCGAGGCTTGCTGCCCTGCGCCGGAAAGGTGGGCCGTTGTGAGCGGCGGAGAGACTCGACGGAACGGTGTGCCGACGGAGGTCCGAGAGGCAGAAGACCGGGGTAAATCACTCGTGCCCCATGTCGCCCACGACACGTCAGCCGCAATTGCATATAGAGCATTTCTACGCATCCGCGCCTATGTTGTCTTGACAAAGCCGCGAGTTATGGAGCTCCTGCTTGTCGCGACTGCACCGACCATGGTTCTGGCTCATAGCGGCTTGCCGAATTTGTCGCTCGTCGTGGTGACGCTCATCGGTGGATCGATAAGCTCAGGCAGCGCTTCGGCTTTCAATATGTACCTGGATCGAGACATGGATGCCCAGATGAAACGCACATCTGGCCGCCCTTTGGTAACCGGGGAGGTGACACCGCGGTCCGGCCTGATCTACGCCTGGCTCCTGGCAATCTCCTCGACGGTCTGGTTCTGTTGCCTGGTGAATTACCTGGCCGCAGTACTGTCTGTCTGCGCGATTCTCTGGTATGTCGTTGTGTACACAATCATCCTGAAGCGCCGCACCGAGCAGAACATCGTGTGGGGCGGAATCGCCGGCTGCTTTCCTGTGGTCATTGGCTGGGCAGCAGAGACAGGGAACGTTTCGTGGTCGGCGGTAACGCTCTTCCTTGTAATTTTCTTTTGGACCCCGGCGCATTATTGGCCGCTGTCCGTCAAGTACGGCGAGGACTACCGTCGCGTCAACGTCCCAATGCTCGGCGCGATCCGAAATATCGAATACGTGGCAAAGAGAGTAACTGCGTACGCCGCCGCGACCGCCGTAACATCGCTTCTCCTCATTCCCATTGCTGGAATGAACTGGATTTATTCAACGGTAGCTACAGCCGGTGGAGCATGGTTCGTATGGGAGGCCCTTCGGTTTCAGGTCGCCGCCCGTCGAGCGGCAGCCTCCCCTCGGCCAATGCGAGTGTTCGCTGCATCAAATGCGTATCTCGCATTGTTGTTTGCCGCAGTAGCTGTTGATCCACTCCTAAGTCACTGAGGCCCGCGAAATGACCAGGCAACGACTCAACAGCCAATGTGCGTCTGATAAGAACCTGGCGAACACGGCAGGCCGGAAAATTGGCGAGGACCTGATCTGATCGACAACGGTATCGGTGTCGTCGAGTCCTTGACCCCCTGCGTACTCTCCACTGTCACGACGGGCAGAAGGGCCACTCCGGCCCTCATTGGTCTTCCCGATTTCCCAAGCGATGGTGAGGGTAGGGAGCAACCCGACCGCGATGGTAGCCGCCGGAGCGGTCACTCAACTCCTATGATGACGACTCCTGATGCTCGCGCCACAACGCTTCCCCGAGACGAGTAAGCGCCGTGCCGAGGTCCTTCCACTCTTCCTCCGCGAACACCTCTTGGTCGTGCTCTGCGATCAGTTGCGTTCCTCGCTCGAGCATCCGCACGCCACGGTCCGTCAGCTCGATGACCGCTGCGCGACCCTGCCCAACACCACCGACCGTGGTGACGTATCCGTCAGAGATCAGCGCTTCGATGATCGGATGCAGGCTCTGCACCTTGATCCCCGCTCGCCGCGCCAGTGCGCTGAACGAGATGCCTGGGTCCTGCCGCAGGTGCCCCAAGAGGCCAAGTCGACGCAAGGACAGGCCGATACCCTTTAGTGAGTCCTCCACTCGCGCCTCCAAGGAACGCCCCTGGAAGATCATGATCATCGTTGGACTCAGTGGGTATCGCGCCGAGCGAGCATCCCTCGCGTCTGCCATTCAAGTCTTCCTTCCCTGCTGTCCGAGCACCCCACCGTATCGGAATCAGCAGGTCACCTGTATGGCGTTGCCGTCTCACCAGTACGTTGCCAACGTCCCGCTCACCTCAGACTCTCCCCCGTCACGGTGCACGCGCACACCCCGCCATCCGATGCAAGCTCAGAGTGTTGCCCTCACGCTTGGTTCACGGCACCGGACGTGGCCCCGGAAACCGCCGCGGCGCGGTCGATCCGCGCGAGCGGTAAGGCGGTAGATCTGCTGGTCGAGGTAGAGGTGTTGGTGCTCGCGGGTGGCGTGGGAGCGCCAGTAGACGTCGAGGTCGCCGTTGGAGACGAGGGCGCGTAGTCGGCGGACGGCTTTGGGCAGGCCCCAGCGGGCACAGGTGATGTCGAGGCGGTCGGCGATCAGGTGGCGGCAGGTGCCTTCGACCGCGCCGGTGGCGATCGGCCGCCCGCCCTTGTCGAGGACGGTGTCGTAGCGGAGCTGGTCGAGGCGGCCTGGGAGGTAGCGCTAGCAGGCTTCGACGGCCTCGCGCCGGGCAGCCGGGAGTGCTTCCCCCGTCAGCTTGGACGGTCAACTCGTAGGTGGCTCGGGTGGCGTGGCCTGCGAGGATCGCGGTCAGTTGGTCGGCGGCCCAGGCCGGCCTCGGCGGTGCCGGGCTTGTAAAAGCGTGAGCGGCCATCCAGGCCGGTGATCAGGTCGAGCTGGTGGCGGGCGCCGTCGACCAGGACGATCAAGGGCCGCAGGTGCTTCGGGTCGCGGGCGTGGGCCTGGTCCAAGGCGTCGGCGATGACCTGTTCGGGCGGGCGGACCAGGGAGACGGCGCACCACTTGTTCTCGGCTTTCGGCCCTGGGCGGGCCCGGCACTGATCGCTGCATGTCGGCGTACGCGCGAATGCGCTCAGCCGGGTACACGTATAGCCGTGGCCATCCGTCATCTCGGGGTGGCAGACATACACCGCCGTCCAGGCCTCCCTGCGGGCGTTGCCTGCGCCCTGCTCCGGCCATCACTGATGGCCCTCGGTTACCACGACAAAGCTGCCACACGCAGCCGGTTGCCAATTCCGGAGAACCTTCAGCTCGAATCACTCATCCCGCAGTCAGACGAGTATGACCCGGCGCCCGCGAGTGTGGCCTACCTGACTGTCGATGTGCGCGGCCGCGGCCTCGGCGAGCATGTACGCCTTCTCGACGGGATGTGGAGCATTCCCCACGAGATGAGGTTCGGCGGCCACGACGAGCGCTTCGGACACGTTCCCGGCCACGCCAGAGAATCGGACACCGAGATCGGCGATGGAGATCACCTTCTGTGAGGCGTGGCGCGCGATGCTGGTCACCCGGTCCGGCACCGTGCGGCCGTTCCTGAAGCTGCTGGTCGAGGTGGTGGACTTCGGCGCCACTCCGGAGGGGCTGCCGGTACTGAAGGCGTTGAAGTCGCTGCGGGATCTGATGGGCCGCAAGAAGGTAGGCTCCGCCGAGATCGACACCACCCTACTGGCCGGCTCCTGGCGCCGCCTGGTGCTCTCTGCCCCGCGCCAGGAGCCGGGGACGGTGGACTGGAAGGCGTACACGTTCTGCCTGTTGGAGCAGTTCCACCGGATGCTGCGGTGCAAGGAGGTGTTCGCCAAGAACTCCTCCAAGTGGGGCGACCCGCGGGCGAAGCTGCTGGCAGGGGAGGCGTGGGAGCAGGCCAAGCCGACCGTGCCGGCCTCCCTGGGTCTGCCCGAAGGGGCGGGCGAGCACCTGGCGGCGCGGGCCGCGCTGCTGGACGGGACCTACCGGGAGGTCGCCTCCCGGCTGTCGGCGAATGCGCAGATCGCCTTCGACGACGGTCGGCTGCACTTCGCCGCGCTGGAGCCGGAGCCTGAACCGGCCTCGCTGCTGGAGCTGCGAACGGCGGTGAACGCGATGCTGCCCAGGGTGGACTTGCCCGAGGTGCTGCTGGAGGTGTTCTCCTGGACCGGCGCCGACCAGGCGTTCACCTCGGTCACCGGCGGCGAAGCCCGCCTTCGGGATCTGCACGTCACGATCGCCGAACTGCTGGTCGCGCACGGCTGCAACGTCGGCTACACCCCGGTAATCGGCGGTCTGGACGCGCTGAAGTACAGCCGGCTCTCCCACGTCGACCAGACCTACCTGCGGCTGGAGTCCTCCCGAGCCGCCAACGCGACCCTGATCGAAGCCCAGGCGTCGATCCCGCTCACTCGGGCGTGGGGCGGCGGCCTCCGGGCGCTTCTCGATCGGGTTGGCCCGCTCCAGCAGCCCGGCCAGGATCGCGTACTCGTAGAACCAGGACACCGCGGCCAGGATCCGGTTCACCGTGCTTGCCGCGAGCCTGGTCACCGGCCCATCGGTAGCCATCGTCACCACCGACAGCGTCATCCGGCGACGCGGACGACGGGACGGCACCGACCGCAGGTACTCCAGTAGCGCGATCGCGTCCGGCGGACTGAACCGCTCCCAGCGCGTGGTGGTCCGCCATCGTGACGACCATCCCAAGGGCGCCCGGTCGAAGTCCCGCCAGGAGCGCGTCGTGGACCGGGCCTTTCGTGAACGGTGGCCGGACCTGGCCGCGCGGTTCGCCGCACCGCTGGCCGACCGGGTGGGCCACAGCGACCAGGAGGTCCTGCGCGGCTACCAGGCCGTGCCTGGACCCGGTGCCACCATCGTCGGCCCGGCCGCCGACGTGAACTGCGCAACGGCGAGCTGCCCGACACCTCGGCCGACTGGCTCAAGACGAACTTCTTCAAGACCGAACTCGAACTCGGCCGCTGCCTCCGGCTCCCCGCCGAAGGCCCCTGCGAGTGCGACCTCTACCTGACCTGCGCAGAATTCGTCACCACACCTGAGTACGCACCACGGCTGCGAGCACGACGCGAGGTCGAGCTGACGCTCGCCCGCGACGCGGCCGAACGTGGCTGGGACCGCGAGGTCGAACGCCACCGCTGCACCAGCGAACACCGGTGGTGGAGCTACCGGAGCGGTCCTCGCTCGTCCACGTACACAGTGGGCTCCGAGAAGAACACATCGGCGTCCACCGGGCCGTAGGCGATGTTGAAGGTGTCCATCCAGTACGACCAGTCCCGTATCCCTGCCGCGCTGCTGAAACGGTAGTTGAGCTGCCAGCGGACCCACTGTCCAGGTGCCAGACGGACAGCCGGAGGCCGTCGCGGCCGCGGGGGTATGGCAAACAAGGGCCGCACTCGGGGAAGCACCCTCAACCGGCCGTCGACTTCACGCAGTTGGACATCGGCCTTGCGCAGGTCTTCCTGTCCGCCACGGGGCTCGAAGCCGTCTTGCTCATGCATGCGGACCACATGCGCAAACGGGGGCGGCGAAGCCGGGACAGTGAAGCCGACCGGGGCCGCGTTCCTACGGGCGGCAGCCTCTCCTCCCCGGGACTGCTTCGTCCAGGACGTCCGTATCCACTGGACGGTGATTTCCACGGTCGCCACCCCTGCCACTCCATCGAAGATCTCACTCTATGCGGGTAGCTACTCCGACGAAAGAAGATCAACTTGAACTGTCCACATAAACAGCGACATCGTGTTCGGCCTGCTCACCCTGGCCGGGTACACATACGCGCCGTAGTTGGCCGACCTGCCGGACCAGAAGATGTGGCGCATCGAGCGGCACTGGGACGACATCCTGCGGATCATCGGCTCCATCCACACCGGAGCCGTCCGCGCCTGGGACGTGATCCGGATGCTGTCCCGTGACGGCCGGCCCACCCCGCTGGGCGACGCGATGGCGCACTACGGGCGGATCTCGAAGTCACTGCACATCCTTCGTCTGGCCGATAAGCCTGGCTACCGTCGCCCAACTCCGCGCCGACGGCTTCGACGTCCGTGACGAGGGCGTCGCCCGGCTCTCCCCGTTCGTGCGGCACCACGTCACTATGCTCGGCCGGTACTCGTTCCGTCTGCCGGAACTGCCCGGCGGCTTGCGCCCTCTGCGCGATCTGAGCGCCGCCGACGAGACGTGACCGAGGGCGAGCAACCGTCCTCCGTCTTCCCCGGGCCAGGCGGGTCCGTATCGTAGGCGCGAAGATTGCTCACGCGTACGGGGGTTGGGTGCGCATCGCAGATCACGCCAGGTGGGACCGGAGCTTTCCGGTGGAATACCTCCTGGTTCAGGAGGACGAAGATGGCGAGGAGCAGCTCTGGGCGAGGTGCGCGGGCGTCGAAGGGTTGTTCGTTGACCCGGTCCCGCTGCCACGGGAGGTCCTCACCCTTCGCGGATGCCGCCCCGATGGTCTCCTGAGCGAGGTCCTGGCCGAGCCCCACGGCCCGCTACGAGGTCTGGGCGACGTACGCGTCGAGGTCCGGGACGACGAGAAGCCCGTGCAGTGTTTACCGCGGTCGACCGGTGAGCGTCCGGCGACCTCGCCGCCTCCGGGGGCCTTGGTGATGGAGCCATCGACGGCGATCTGGTCGAGGACGAGGCCGACGATTCGGTCGTAGGTCTCCATCGCGATCTGCTTGAGCCGGGCGAAGACGTCGAGTCGGATCCACTCATCGCGGCGGTTTCGTATCGTGGTGGCCGAGCAGGTCGTGTCGGCGATCGCCTCGTAAGAACAGCCGAAGCGCAGCAGTTGCAGGAGCTTGTCGAAGATGACCCGGTCGCTGATCCGCGGGCGGTGGCAGCCGAGCGGACGGTCCGGGTGATACACCGGCCGGGCAGCAGAGCCGCGAATTGGTCCCAGAGCGGTTCGGTCAGCCATGATGGCAGCGCGGGCGTGGGTCTCCCCAGTGGCGGGCCGGGCGGCGATGCTCAGCGTCGCGTCGCGGTCACGAGCCAGGCGGAGGTGCGGAGGTGGACGCCTGCGGGCTGCTCGTGGGCGGCAAGAGCGGCGGTGAACGCGGTTCGTACGCTGTCGGTGCCGCTCGGTCGGTCCGCGCTGTCGACGCTGCTCGCGGAGTCGAGCAGCTTGACCAGGTGTCGGCCGGGGCCTGATCCGAGCAGGTGCTCGGCCGCTTCGTGGGCATCGCGTCCGAAGTCACTGAGGGTCTCGACGGGTTCGGTGCGCACCTTGTCGAAGCCGGCTGTGTCCTCCAGGATCCGGTGGATTACAGAGGGGTCGGCGAGTGAGAACATCCCTGGCCCGTCGGGGGTGGCCAGCTCCTCGGCAGGCAGGGGCAGAGAGGCGCGTGCTGTGCCGAACACGGGCGCCCACTCGCTGCGGGTCGGGTCGGCCATGCAGACGAAGGCGAGTCGGCCGCCGGGGCGAAGGGCCCGGCCGATGTTGCTGAACGCGGCGACCGGGTCGTCGAAGAACATGACCCCGAACCGGCTGATGGCCACGTCGAACGTGGATGTGGGCAGAGGATGGACCTGGGCGTCGCCCTGCTCGAAGGTGATCCGGGCCAAGCCCTCCTCGGCGGCCTGGGCGCGTGCCCTGATGAGCATGGGCCCGGAAAGGTCGAGGCCGAGAACCGCGCCGCGGAAGGCGGCCCTGGCGGCGAGCCGGGTGGTCTGGCCTGCGCCGCAGCCGATGTCGAGCACCCGGTCCACGGGGCCGATCCCGGCGGCTTCGAGCAGCGGTTGATTGAAGCCCTGGTTGATCGCGTTCCAGCGGCCGTGGCGATCGCTCCAGTGTCGGCCTTCGTCGCCGTTCCAGGCCTCGAACTGTGCGGTGTTGGCGAGTTCGTGCATCGGATCGCTTCCGTCGGAGAGAAAGTATGGGCGTCTGCTCAGGAAGCTTTTGGGCTCGTCCAACCGCCGAGGTCAGCGGGCGTCCAAGCCCTCTGCTGATGGCCCGTCGCCCACGCGGGGCGACGGGCGGGCTTCAGCGTGCGGCGGTGACGATCCACACGGCGCCGGGGATGCGCACGCCTTGCGGCGTCTCGAACTCACCGAGGGCGTCCTGCACCTGGGCGTGCAGTGCGGCCACCGTGGCCGTGTCCACGTCTCGCAGGTTGTGGTGGGTGGGTCCCATCGAGAAGATGAAGTCGGCCGCGTCAGTGGCGTCCGCACCGAAGCCCATGTCCGCGCCGACCGGGGTGATCTCGATGGCGCGGAAGCCCGCCGCCGTGAGCACCTCGGTGATCCGTGCCGGGTCCAGCAGGGAGCCCATGCCGCGCGCGGCGGGTGAGGGCTCGTTCAGGTAGGGAGTGAGCGCCGCGGTCGCCCGTGCGTAGGCGCTGTGAGGGCCGCCGGGCTGTGGCCCGAGGAAGGCCAGGCGCCCGCCCGGCGCCAGGGCGTCGTGCAGGTGGGTGAACGCCGCGACCATGTCGGCGAAGAACATCACGCCGCCGCGGCTGATGATGGTGTCGAAGCCGGGCCCGGCGAAGGGGTGGACCTGCGCGTCCCCCTGCTCGAAGGTGATGTTGGTGATGTTCTCGGCGGCTGCGTCTTGGCGGGCCCGTTCCAGCATGGGCGCGGACAGGTCGATGCCGAGCGCGTGGCCGCGGTGCGCGTGGCGGGCGGCCAGGCGGGTGGTGAGCCCGGTGCCGCAGCCGACGTCCAGAACAGTGTGGTGGGCGGCGATGTCGGCCGCTGCGAACAGCGGCACGTTGAAGGCGTCCAGCATTGCGTTGTAGCGCTCAGGGTGGTCGGCCCAGAGCCGGCCCTCCCAGTCGTTCCACGCTTTGGCTTGCTCCTGGTTGGCGATCGCTGACATCAAAGTTCTCCCTCACACACGGTTCTAGAGTCGACCTCTAGAAGTCGACTCTAGATGTAGGCTCTAGTCATGAGTGATGTCAAGGCGCCTCAGTCGGACCGGGCCACCCGTACACGTCTGCGGATCATTGCCGCCGCCACCGAGCTGTTCGTCGCGAACGGCTATGGCGCTACCACGCTCCAGCAGGTCGCCGACCTCGCGGGCGTGGCCATCCAGACCATCTACTTCAACTTCCGTAACAAGCCCGGGCTGCTGAAGGAACTGGTCGATGTAGCCATCGCGGGCGATGACGTGCCGGTGGCAACGATGGACCGCCCTTGGTTCGCGCAGGTCGTGGAAGCGCCGGACGCCGACAGCGGCCTTGCCGCACTCGTGACCGGAAGCCGCACCATCCTTGAGCGCGTCGCCGCCATCTCCGAGATGGTCCGCGCCGCAGCCGCCGCCCACCCCGAGCTGCGAGAGGTGTGGCCCGAACACGGAGATCCGCGTTACGCCGTGCATACCGCAGCGGCCAAAGCGCTGCTGGACAAGCCAGGGGCCAGGCCCGGCCTGACAGTCGACAAGACCGCCGACATTCTCTATGCCCTGCTCAGCCCTGAACTCTTCCTCACCCTCACCCGCGACCGCGCCTGGACGCCCTCCGCATGGGAGCGATGGGCGGCCGACACCCTCGCCCTCCAGTTCCTCACGCCGGGCGTACCCGACCGCGAGTGAGACCTGTGTGGTGAGGCGAACGAGCCGTGTGTCAGCAGCAGATGGCTGCGGCGAGGCCGAGGAAGGCCAGGTAGTTGCGGGGGGCTCGTAGCGGTGTCGAGTCGGCGGTGGACGGTGAGCCAGTGGGGCGGGCGTGGCACACCTATGACCGGTTCAGCGGGTGTATCTCCGCCCAGGTGCCGCCACCGGCATCGAGACGACGCAGGACGTAGTTGGCGACCTTCTGACGTCGTACGGTCCGGTAGGCGCCGTCGGTCCGGTCGCATCGTGGCGTCCTGCCGGCCGTACTTCTACGACGTGGGCGTCTTGACGGACAGTCCGTTGGCGTTGTCCTCGCCGTCGTGTCCTGTCGTGTGCTCCCGCACCGCTCCTGGGACAGCTACCGACCCTTTGGCGTTGCGGAGCAGGGAGGCGATGAGAACGGCTCCGCCCGCCGTCACCACGGCGCTGGCAACCGCGGCGATCCGCATCTCGTGGCTGAAGGCGTCGAAGGCCACCTCGCGCAGAGCCTGTGCGGTCTGGCGCGGCAGGGTCGCCGCGGTGTCGGCGGCGCCGCCGAGGGTTTCCGCCGCCGCTGCCCGCTGCCCGGGGGTGAGACCGGCGGGGGCCTGCGACTCCATCTGCGAGCGGTAGACGGCCGTGCCGATGCTGCCCAGGACCGCGATGCCGAGCGCACCGCCGAACTCGGCGGAGGTCTCCGCCAGTGCTGAGGCGGCACCGGCTCGCTCCGGCGGTGCCGCGGAGAGGATCACCTCCGTGACCACGGCGGACACGCCCCCGATGCCGATGGAGACCACAGCCAGGGCGCTCACCAGGTGCACGATGCCCGAGTCGGCCCGGATCAGTGCCAGGGCGATGTAGCCGACGGCTGCCACCGTCAGCCCGGCGGTCATCACGTTCGGCTTGCCGATACGCGGTGCCGTCGCCGTGGCCAGGGCGATACCCACAGGCATCACGAGGAAGGTGGGCAGTGACCACAGCGCCGACTCCAACGGCCCCATTCCCAGGACGATTTGCATGAACTGCCAGTTGAACAGGGAGAATCCGACCATCGCGAAGGCCTCCAACGCGTCGATGAGCAGAGGCACGTTGAACCGGCGTGTGCGGAACAGCGCGAGGTCGATCATCGGATGGGCGGCCCTGCGCTGACGGCGGACGAACAGGGTTCCGGCACTGAGTCCGACGGCCGCACACACGGCCCCGGTCCAGCCGAAACCGTGTCCCGCCGTCGTCTTGAGGCCGTAGATCACGGCGAGGACGGCTGCCAGGGACAGCAGAGCGCCAGGCAGGTCGAAGCGTCCCGGCTCGGGGTCTCGGTACTCAGGCAGCAGCAGCGGGCCGAGGGCCACCAGCAGGATCATCACGGGGACGTTGATCAGGAAGACCGAGCCCCACCAGAAGTGCTCGAGGAGCAGACCTCCGATGATCGGGCCCACGACGGCGCCGCCCGCGAAACCGGCCGTCCAGATGCCGACGGCAGTGGCCCTCTGCCGTTCGTCGAGGAACATGTTCCGGATCAGGGAGAGGGTGGAGGGAGCCAGCGAGGCTCCGGCGATGCCCATGAGGGCGCGGGTCGCGATGAGCATTTCGGGGCTGGTCGAGCAGGCCGCCAGGGCCGAGGCGAGGCCGAAGGCCGCGGCGCCGGTCAGCAGGACCCGCCGCCGCCCGATCCGATCTCCGAGAGTGCCCATCGTGATGAGCAAACCAGCCAGCAGGAACCCGTACGAATCCATGATCCACAGCTGTTGTGAACTGCTGGGCCGGAGGTCGGCCGAGAGCGCCGGGAGCGTGACGAACATGACCGCCATGTCCATGGAGGCCAAGATGCACGGCAGCACCAGGACAGCGAGTCCGATCCATTGCCGGGTACCGGCTCTCTCGTTTCCTTGCGTCATGTCCTTCACTCGTGCTCCTGAGTGCGTGATTCCCTTGATTCCAAGGGGCGTTCGGGGGCTGGTGCTCTTCGGTCGCCGTCCGACGTGTCGTCGGTGGCCTGCAACGTGTCGTCGGCGGTCGGTAACACGTCGGAACAGAGGCCGGGAGAACCTCCAAAGGCCGGTCCCAGGGTCGGCCTCCGGAGGTCTCCCGTGAGGTCAGGCGTGGGTCGGTGCGGGGGCGTTCGACGCTTCGTACTGCCCGTCCATCAGGACGAACAGCATGCGGCACGGCCGGCCGGACCGGTTGGCCCACGCGTGGTTGGTGCCGCGCTGCACGACGACGCTGCCGGGCGCGAGGGGCACCTCGGAGTCGTCGAGCACCAGCGTGATCTCGCCCTCGATCACGATGCCGTAGTCGAGTGTTTCGGTGCGGTGCATGAGCGGGTGCGGCGCGTCCGTGCCGACGGTGGAGGCGTCCTCGCCGCCCATCTCCGCGAAGATCCCCTTGGCGCGTGAGGGGTCGAGGGTCTCCTCGGACTCGGGCGGGAAGTCGATGAAGCGGATACGGGTGCCGTGCGGGGCGGGGGCCAGGGTGAGGGGCCCGGTGGTCGGGTCCGGCCCGTTGTCGATGACCACCGGGAACGTGGCGGTGCTCCACACCTCGTGGAAGACGCTTCCGGCGGCTGCGTCGAGTTCGACGACAGTGGGCAGCGGTCCGTCACTCGTGACGACGGCTTTGCCGTGGGTGTCGTGCCCGGTCACCACGCGGTGCAGGGGAGGAAGGCTCATGGTTCCTTCTTGGTCGTAAGGGGCGCGGCACGTTGGTCGTAGGGGGCGGCACGGCACCACCGGCCTGCCGGTCGGCTCGGTCGGTGTCCGCTCGTCCGTCCCGGTTCAGGTGTGTTCGGGCGGGGCGCGGGCGGCGGGTCGCTCACCGGCTGGTTTCATGCCGCCGGTGGGGGCTCGCCGCCCGTGCCGCTGGTGTGGCCTTCACTCGGCACGAGGGCGGGTGAAGGCCACTTGCCGCTTCAGGCCGCGGTGGTCCCGAGCTGCCCGGTGAGCCAGCCGACCATCAGGGGGATGGTCTCGCCGGACTTGGAGACGGCGCAGTGGCCGGTGTCCGGGAGAAGGTGGACCTCGGTGTCGCGACGGCCTGCGAAGACGAGCGTGTCGGGCCGGGGCACATGCACGTCGTCGGCGCCGTTGACGATCAGCATCGGGGCGTTGGTGTCCTGGTCGAGCAGGGGCCGCAGCGACATCGACGCGTAGCGGTCGGCGAGTTCGCCGGGGGTGGGCTGATGGTCGAAGCCCACGGCGTTGCCGACGATGTCCGCCATGCCGAACTTCCAGTTGCGGTCGCGGGCGAAGGTGGCCTCGACGGGTCCGCCGAGGACGACCGCGGCGTCGACCCTGCCGCTGAGACCGCTGTAGGCGGAGTAGTAGCCGCCCATCGATATGCCCAGGTGCGCGACCGTGCCGTTGCCCAGCTCGCGGGCCGCGGCGATCAGCCCGTCGATGACCCCGGCGCCTTCGCGGCCGAGCGGGACCGAGGTGTTCTCGCCGGTGCCGGGGATGTCGAAGGCCAGTACGCGCGCGCCGGTGTTGAGCGCCATGGTGACCATGACCTGGTGCAGGTCCGTCTTCCAGGTGTCCACGCCACCGCTGGCCAGCAGGACCGGGGCCTGCGCGCCGACGCCGGGGGCGGCGTACAGGTGGACGGGGACCGGCACCGTGGCGCCCTGGTGGGCGATGTCCAGGACCCGCCGTTCGAAGGTCACCGGGAAGCCGGCCGAGGCCAGTACGTACTGCTCGGTCTGGTGCCGGAGGGCGGCGCGCTTGGCGTCGTCGGCCAGCACGGGGAACTTCGCGTAGCCGTATGCGGAGGCCGCCAGGCTGTGCAGTCCTTCGGCGGCGTAGCGGGCGGCCAGCGCCGACCACTCGTGCACCCACCCGCCGGGCCGGTCCGGCCACATCAGCGTCACGGCCGCGCGCACCGCGGCGACGTCCTCGGCGGGAAGCCCGGAGCCGATCATCTGGGCCTGGCGCTCGGTGAACAGGTCCTGGGGGTCCTGCTCCCATCGGTATGACATCGCGCTCCTCCTGAAGCAAGTTCTCCTTGCGTTAACGCTAGAACCGTAAACGCAAGAAGTCCATGCATTAAGCTGGGTGTGTGAGTGAGGCAGAAATCCGCCGCCGCCCGGGAGGCCGCTCCGCCCGCGTGCGTGGCGCGGTCCTGGAGGCGGCCCTCCGGACCATGGGCGAGCGCGGCGTCGAGAACCTGAGCATGGGCGAGATCGCGGCACGGGCCGGCGTCCACGAGACAACCGTCTACCGGCGCTGGGGAACCCTGGAGAACCTCCTCGGCGACGCCCTGCTCAGCCACAGCGACCAGCAGTCGCCCACCCCCGACACCGGATCACTGCGCGGCGACCTGACCGCCTTCGCCACCGCAGTGGCGGCCTACCTGTCCAGCCCCCTCGGCCACGCCATCGCCCGGACCATGGCCGCGGCCCGCGACACCCCCGAACTCGGCCGCGCCCGTGCCGAGTTCATGCGCGCACGCCACGAACAGGTGGGCACGATGATCCAACGCGCGATCGCACGCGGCGAGATCCCCGACGCCACGGACCCCGCCTTCGCCCTCGAAGCCCTGGTCGCCCCCCTGCACTTCAGAGTGCTCACCACCCGCGAACCACTCGACCCCGACCTGCCCGAACGACTCGCCGACCTGGTCCTCGACGGAATCCGCGGCCCGGCCACGCCCCGTTCCTGACCCTCCAGGTCGCCAGGGATCGGGCCGACTGACCGTGTGGTCGAACCTCCGTGGTGGGCTCGGAACTTGGCCCTGTTGAATCACTCGGCCTGACCGCGACACGCATATCGGAGAAGACCCGCCGCACCTCGGCTTGGGTGTTGTTCTTGGTTGCGGGGCTGTGCGGCCTTCCACACAGCGGGGTGTGCGGCGGCTCGAGGAACGCGGTGGGATCGCGGTCGGCCCGGACGGTCGGCCACATGGGTGATCGGTCGGCTCAGGTCCGGGTTCCGACACGGGTCGCCGGTCAGCCGCGTGTGTCGAGCGGGACGTGCAGCGAGAGGTGCGCGGACAAGGCGCGCAGGAAGTCCGGGGCGCCGAAGACCGCGCCCGCGGAGGCGACGCCGGTAGTCCTGGTCCGGCCGGTGAGGATGCGGTCGACGGCCTCCACCGCGAGCGGCGCGCTGATGGCGTAGATGTCCTGACCGGTGGCCACCGCGCGGCGTTCCATGCCGCCGGAGCGGACGAGGACATCGACGACGAAGGTCTGCGCGGAGCGACCGCGCTCGTCGACGGCGGTCGGTGCCGAGGCGTCAGGAGCGGACAGGTCAGCAGGCGCCTTCGCGGTCATATACGTGCACACCTCCGGGACGGCCAGGTGGCTGGGAACGGTGACGACGTCGGCCATGGTGAACTCCCCGAATGACGCTCTGGGGCCCAGCGGGTCCGGGAAGGGCCACTTCAGGGTCGGCAGGGCGTCGTCGTGGTGCTCCAGTCGGCCGCCGGTGTAGCGGACACAGCGGCCACCCCGTCGCTGCCCCGAGACCGCGCCCGCGGCGAGCGTTCCGGCAGTGGGATGCCAACTACTCAGGGCCATTGCCGGGACCACCACGGTGCCTGCGGCACGGGCGCGCTGGGCGAAGTGCGCGAACGTGTCGAGGCGCGCCTCGATCTCGGCCGCCACGTCGGTGTACGGGACGCCGACGCGCAGCGCCCCCTCGAGCAGCGGGGCGGCGGTCGTGGCGAAGGGCCCGGCGCAGTTGATCACGGCGGCCGCGCCGTTCAACGCGCGGTCGAGCGAGGTCGGATCGTCGACCGCCGCCTGCCGCGCCTCGAGCCCCGGTTGGGCCCGCGCCAGCGCCAGCAGCTTGTCCTGGTCGCGACCGACGAGCGTCGGGACGTACCCGCGCTCGCGCAATTCCGCGACCACGAACCGCCCGGTGTGCCCGTAGGCCCTGTACACCGCCACGTTCCGACCCGGTTCCATGCCTGCTCCCGCGTGCTCGAAGTGATCCGCTGGGGAGATCCTGTTTCGTTCCCAGTGTCCGGAACGACATGACCCGCACGATTCCCGACATGAGTCGTGTCCCGCGCTCCGTCGCGATCGCCGCTACGGACGGGATGCTGCACTTCGAACTGGCCTTGGCCTACGAGGCCTTCGGCTCGGCACCGGCCGCCCTGCCAGGCCCCTGGTACGACGTCAGGGTGTGCGGCACGCAAGCCGTCCGGGTCGGCCGGTTCCTGCTGGAGCCGGACTGCGGGCTCGACCGGCTGGCACACGCCGCCACCGTGATCGTCCCCGCCCTGGCGGACGTCGGCGAGGACCCGCCGGGCGACTTGTCGAAGCGGTGCGCGTGGCCTACGAGTCGGGCGCACGGGTGGTCTCCCTGTGCACAGGCGTGTTCGTGCTCGCAGCCGCGGGCCTGCCGGACGGCTGCACGCGACCACGCACTGGCCCCACACCGAGGAACTGACCAAGCGCTACCCCCGAGTGAAGGTCGACCCGGACGTGCTCTACGTCGACAACGGCAACGTGCTCACGTCCGCGGGCAAGACCGCGGCGATGGACCTGTACCTGCATCTGGGCCGCCGTGACCACGGCTCGGCGGTCGCCAACGTGGTCGCCCGCCGCCTGGTCGTGCCGCCCCACCGAGCCGGTGGCCAGGCCCAGTTCGTCATCACACCGGTGCCTGCCCAGGACGGCCATCCCCTGACCGAGCTGCTTCCCTGGGTGATGCGGCGGCTGGGCCAGCCGCTCACCGTGGAGGACCTGGCCCGCCAGGCGAACATGAGCTCGCGTCACCTGGGCCACCACTTCCGCTCGGTCACCGGCACCACCCCGCTCCAGTGGCTGCTGACGCAGCGGATTCGGCGCGCGCAGGAGCTACTGGAAACTACGGACGACAGCGTCGACACCATCGCCTCGACCTCGGTCCTGGGCACGGCGACAAGACTGCGCCGTCACTTCCACCGCACGATCGGCGTACCGCCGGACACCTATCGCCGCACGTTCCGGGCGTGAGTCTGCGGCCCTCACGCGATCGAGCGATCAACCACCTGCCGTCAACCGTTCAAGGTGGCGCTCGACAGCCGCAGGCGGGTGGTACAGACAAGGCCGTCAGGGCCCTCGACGGACTCGTTGTTCTTCTTCACACCAAACTCAACTTCCGCCCGGGAAGCACCAGTTATGCCCACTCGTCCTTCGAGTCCAGCGGCTACGGGCGCACGGTGAACCTGCCGTCACCCCGCTTGTACAGCCAGCCGCGATCGGCCGACTTGGTCAACTTCCCGTGCAGCGGCTCCAGCTTGCCCCGCACCCCGGTGTCCAGACCCAACACCTCATCGTCGGCCCGAGTGGCGACCGGTCCGCCGTCCTGCCGCACGGCGGCCGGGATGCGCTGGTAGTCCGCCGACAGCGCGGACTCGGCCACCCCTGACGCCTGGTCCGGGACGAGCCGCACCGCCCGCCCCGCCACCTGCACCGCATTCCGGGGCCCATGATGCGCCGGAGCATACGAACGCAACCCGTGACGGCGGCTGGGAGACCGGAATCCCACACCTGCCGGACGATCTACGCCCCGGACTGCCGCTGACCGAGCAGCCCCGGCGTCAGGCCGTCCGGATCCGGTCCCGCACCTCCGGCCGTACCTCGAACCCGGCCGCCTTGTACGTGGCGACGCCACCGACATTGGAACTAGGCGTGCATACACGTACGCTCGACGAGCCCATCTCCCGCAGCGCGGCCGCCCCGGCCACGGTGATCGCCCGACCGTAGCCGCGACCACGATGGTCCTCGTGTACGCCCATCGGCTCGACCAGCCCCGGCTTCCCCGGGCCGGCCGACCACACCGTCACCACCGCCGCCACATTGCCCTGGTCGTCATAGGCGCCCAGGCAGCGGGCGTCTGAGCAGAACGGTCCCGCCGACATGGCGTGCACGTACTCGCGCGTAGGCCGCGAGGTGTTGAACGCCGACCGCAGGACGTCCGCGAAGTCCTGCGCCTGCTCCGGGCCGATCGACTTGATCCGCACGCCGAGGTCCTCCACCGGCTCGGTGAGGTCTCGGAAGAGCGGCGTCCACGGCTCGTCGACACCCCAGCCCTCCTTGCTCAGCAGGTCGTGGAGCAGCAGCCCCGGCGGCGCTTCGACGGACACCGCTCCTTCCGGCAGCACGCCGCGCTCAGGCAGCGAGAAGTCCTCGACGAGCCGCCGCGCCAAGCCCTCATCCCGGAAAGCGTCCGGAGCGACCGTCATCCGCACCACCATCGGCGAGTCCAACATCCCGACCGCGAGGATCCGCCCGCCCCGGCTCCAGGTTCGGACCGCCGCGGCCGTCTCGGCCGTTCCCAACCGGTAGTTCCAGCCGATGTCCCCCGAATGCAACTGCATCGGCGCTCCGTCGTACTGCCACTCCCGCAGCACGGCCATGGCCTCGCGCACCCCGTCGACAGTCGGCGTTCCCAGCACAGTCGTCATAGCCGGGATCAAACACTCCACCCCGAAGGTCCACAACCGATTAACCGGGTCGGGCCGCTACTCTCGCAGCGGCCCGGCCAAGAGCTTCTGCTCCCGCAACAGCCCAGCAGCTTCGGTGCCCCGCTCCACGCGGCGCGCGGTGATCCGCTCAGGCACCTCGGGGTCCATCATGCGCCAGAGCGTACGAGCGCAACCCGCGACGGCTGGCGAGACATCGCAGAACCCGCTCAGCCTGCTTGCGTGTGCCTTGCTTGCCTGCCTGGTGCTCATCGCCTACCTGAGCCGGTCCGTCAGCCCGCGCCTGACACTCGCGGGGGTTGGACCGCTCAGCCTGTTCCTCGCCCGTGGCGCCTGGCAGATCTTCCGCGCCCTGGCGAAGGGCTACCGTCGGGGCTTGGCCTCCCTGACTACGGCCGGCTTCAACCCGCCATGGTTGCCTTCTTCTTGTTGCTCTACGCCACAGACTGCGCGTGCCTGTAGGTACTTTGGCTCCCGAGGCCTTGTGACCATGAGGCGCGGTAGCTGTCACCGGATCGGGCACGCTGTCTGTCACTGACTGCGTCTCGGTCAGCAGGCGTCGCTCGAATGAGGGGCGGGGCGGTCGGATTCGAACCGACGTCCTCCGAGATGCCGTCGCGGCGCACTACCTCTGTGCTACGACCCCGCCTTGCTGGTGATCATAGTCCTCATCTGCGCTGACGGACAGAGGCAACCAATGCCGTAGCTCCGCGGCCACTCGCCGAACCCGCGCTGCGTGAACTGCCAGGGGGCCTTCGTGACTTGCCTGACGACTGGATGGTCCTCGGGCAGGCGCAGGGAGCGGCGCTGTTCGCGGCCCTTCAGGCGTTCGCGCAACCCGAGCTTCACCTGTGAGCACGATCAGCGGGTCGCTGTGGACGATCGCGGAGTGGGCCAGGGAAGCAAGTCCGCACGGCATGCAGCATCTGCTGTGCCGGGCCTCCTGGGATGCCGACGCCGTCCGTGATGACGTCGGCGAGTACGTCGTCGAGTACCTGCACGGTGTAGACGATCACCTGCCCGTCGGCATCCGGAGCCTGGCCGCCAGCCAACTCCCAGGCTTGTTCGCAGACTTCGGAACGCGCGGTGCGGATCGCGGTCAGCGCCTTCTCGCCCGAAGCGGCAAGGGTGTTGATCAGCTGGGACACCGTCGGATCGGAGGCGACCGGCCTTGGGGAAACGTACGCCGCACCGTCTTCGCCCGCGGACCTCCGTCGTCGCGGTGACCAACGGAGACCCGTCCTGCCCGTACGGGGTGGTAACTCCGCAGAGCAGTCCGGGAGGTTCCCAAAGGGACGTCTCTCGCGGAGAGCCACTCCACTCACAGGCCGCTCGCGCGCATCGGCTCCATGGTGGCGAACCTCGCGACTCCGCTGAGCAGGACCACGGTTCATGACTTCGTCTCCGGATGACTTCGGGCAGCGCGCGCCCCCGAACAGTTCCCCGTACGTCACGTCGCCGCGCCGGCTGCGCGTGACGCAGCGTGCGTTCCAGCGCAGACTCTCGTCGGCATGGCTCATCTGTTCCTGGGCGAACGCCAGGTGCTTGTCGAGTTGGCGCCTCCGGTGCAGCCAGACGTGGGCCCTCGAGCGCAATTCCCCCTGGGCCAGGCCGACGCCCATGTCGTGCAGCAAGCCCCCGACCGCGTGGGAGTCGGACTCGTCCACGTGCAGCAAGGGCAGCACCAGGGCGTTGACCGCGATGCCGACGGCCCCGCCGCCCAGCGTCTGGAACACAGGCGAGACCAGGTCACCCGTCGGCGGTACGGCGGGAGCCCACCAGGACCGTGAGCAGCGCGATGACCGTGATGGCTCCCGCGGTCGCGACCGAGCGGCACACCGTGTGCGCGTCGACCATGAGCAGGGCTGTGGCAACCGCGACGTAGGCGCGTCCGGCAGGAGCCGTCGGCCCCGCGAGGGTCCAGGCAAGCAGCATCGCTATCAGCGCCTTGACCCCGTAGAACAGCGGGCTGGGCCGCTGGTGACGGGGTTTACGCCCAGTGGTAAGCCAGTGACATCTCTCAGCACCGCCCAAACCGCCTCCCAATGCCGCGACGGGACCGTCGAGGCGCGACTCCAGAGGCGCGTGTCACGCAAAGGCGACATCGTGTGAGGAGGGAGGTACTGCTACGTCGAGGCGGGACAGTCATGAGGGAGCCGGGGATCAACTATGAGGCGGTGTTCCACGCCCTTCCCGGGGCGGTGGCCCTCCTGACCACGCAGCTGTTCTTCGCTGATGTCAACGAGGAATGGCTGCGCGCATTCGGTCGCAGCCGCGAGCACGTGATCGGCCACTACATGCCCGACGACTACGCTGAGTGGCCGGACCACCCCAACGCGGCTGCCGTGCGCAACATCGAGGCGTCACTGCACCGGGTCGCGGAGACCGGCAAGCCTGAGGCCATGGAGTTGCAGGGGTTCGAGCCGACGGGCACCGTGCCGCACGGGGTGGTGGACGCGCGCTACTGGAGCATGATCAACATTCCCGTCCTGGGCGCGGACGGGAGGGTTGCGCTGCTGCTTCACCGGGTGGAGGAGGTCACCGAACTCATCCAGGCCCGCGTCGTCGCGTTGAGCCTCCAGGATGCGATGCTGCCCGTCCCGCACCCGGCCGGACGCCACCCCGCGGCAGTGCGCTACCGGCCCGCCGTCGACATGCTGGAGGTGGGCGGCGACTGGTACGACTTGGTCGATCTGCCGAGCGACCGCCTCGGGATCGCCGTCGGTGACGTGGTCGGTCACGGACTGTCCGCGGCCAGTGTCATGGGGCAACTGCGCAGCGCCCTCAGCGCCGTCTCCCGCGCCGCCGACGGTCCCGCCCGAACCTTGGAGGTCCTGGAGCTGTACGCCCACTCTGTCCTCGGCGCCGAGAACACTACGGTGGTCAACGCGTTCGTCGACTGGAACACCCACGACATCACCTACAGCAGCGCCGGCCACCCGCCACCAGCCTTGCTGCGAAGCGACGGCACCGTGGAGTTCCTGGACCGGGCCACCAACCCACCACTCGGCGCCCGCCTCGAACACGGCCCCTGGCCGCAGGCCACCATGTCCTTCACCGAGGGCGGGTTCCTCGTCCTGTACACCGACGGTCTGGTCGAACGCCGACGCGAGGACATCGACACCGGGCTGGCCCGGCTCGCCCACTCCCTCGCCTGCCACCGCACAGCCGATGCCGACACCCTCGCCGATGCCCTGCTGGCCGACCTGTTCCCGCCGGGAGGCATCAGGGACGACACCGCCCTCGTCATCGTGCCATTGTGATCCGGCGGTTCGCGCATCGAGCGGGAGTGTCTGCTCAACGTCGAATCCGACGATCAAGAAGAAGTTCGGGCCCACCACCAGGACACCTGGGCGGTCTCGTCCAGCGGTTCGTCGCTCACCGAGATGACCGGGCGCTCCTCGATGCGCAAGGTGCCTGCGCCGTCGCAGGTCCGTCGGGTGGACCGGTGTCGCCTCGTAGAAGGGCCGCGCCGCGTTCGCGCGCCAGTCCACGAGCACAGGCAGGTCATCCTCCTCCGTATCGCAGTCCGATCCGCCCGATGCGCAAGGCCGTGCCATCCGTCCAGTCGATGCGCCCGAAGATCAGTCCCTTTTCGGCGCCTTCCAGTCGGCCGATTTCCTTGGTCAGTCGCTCGGCGACGATTTCTCTTTCGTATGCCTCACCGGCGCTGTCCGCCGGGGCCCCTTTCGAAAGAGCCCGACCAATGTCGTGAGCTGGGCGTTTTCCTGCGCAGCCGCAGGGCGCGAATCATCCCCGAGGACGTCGGCCTGTCGCATACAGGTCGGCGCCGTACGCCGGGACTACGCCGGGAGGAACTCGCTCTGCTCGCCGGGATCAGCGCCACCTGGTACACGTACCTTGAGCAAGGCCGGGACAACCGCGCCTCGGACCAGGTGCTCGACGCCCTCGCCTCGGTGCTGCGACTCGACCGGCATGAGCGCAGTCACCTCTTTCGGCTCTCTGGTCACACACCTGCGGCCGCCAATGAAGAACCCACGCCGCTCTCAGCCGAGATGGCGGCCGTCCCTCACCTGCTCCAGCCGCAGTGCGCGTACCTCATCGGCGGCAATTACGACGTGCTCAGCTGCAACCGGGCAGCCGAGGAGTTGTTCCCCCGACCTCGCCGCAGCAGCGAACTTCGCCCGCTGAGTGTCCCTCGAACCCGCGGCCCAAGACGTGCTGGTCGACTGGGAGTCGGAGGCGCAGGGCCTGCCCGCCCGCCTGCGGGCACTGGCCGGGCGCCACCCGGGCAACGCGGTACAAGGGGCTCATCGACGAGCTGACTACGGGATGCCCGGAAGTGCGAGCTTGGTGGCCGCGGTACGACGTGCGGGCCCGGCGTGGCGGGCGAAAACGGCTACGACGCCCGGGATTCGGGGTGACTGATTACGCGTACACCGCGTTTCACCTGGCTGAACAGCCCGATCAGACTCTGGTGATCTACTTCGACGACCGTACGTCCGGCAACTGAGGGATCGCCGCTCTGGCCCTGGATCCTCACCGAGCCACCCGGTTTCGAGGGGAACGGCCTTGCTCTACTCGCTCAGCCCCACGACGCCCCAGCCCCGTCGGGCGGCTTCGGTGAGGACGTGGCCCCACTCCGCCAACAGGTCTGTGAATGCGCCGAAGTTGCCGACACAACCTTCGGGAGCGGCGGCATGCTCGGCGAAGGCTCCTTGCATCCCGCCAAGGCGAGGCCGTACCCGCTCCCAGGTCGCGGCCAGTTCCCGCACACTGTCTGGTGACCGGGCGAGCAGCAACCCATAGCCACTGGGGTCGTCGCTGAAGAAGCCCGGATCCGTGTGCTCCGCCTCACCGTCCAGCCCGATCCAGATCAACCCGAGCAACAACGTGTCCAACTCGGCCCGCATCAGAGGATCAACATGGTCGCGGACGGATTCCCACCGCTGCCCCGCCCAGAAGTGCGGCTTGAACGAGCCACAGGTGCGCCGGAACTCGTATACGGCGAAGAAGGCGTTGTTGGGTCCCCGTGGCCACTCCCAGTCGCCCTCGACCGCCGGTGCGTCGAAATCCCACAACCCCGTCTCGTCGGCATACCAGGCGTTCCTCAGCCGCGGCAGCCGCTCCCGGGGCGGAACCTCCCCCAGCCAGGACCAGTCTGCGATCATCACCGTGATGTCCAACCCCATGGGAGTCACCGTACCGATCGCGATCGCGCCGCCTCCATGGGCGGCGGTCACCGGCGGCAACGTCGGTACCAGGCCCAGCCGCCCCGTGTTCGGCTTTCGCAACAAACAACAGGCCCTGGAGGCCTGCGGCTTCGAGCGGTTCCTGAGCCCGTCGGGACCGCGTGTCGGTAGCTGCTTGTACGGGTCACGCATAACTGATCAGTGGTGGGTGAGCACACGTCAGTGGGTCGAGGCGGCGGGTGCGGGGCTTCCGGCGCAGCGAGGTGTTCGGGGCATGGAGACACAGGTGGATCGTGGAGGACCCGCTCACCCCGGGGGAGCTTGCCGGACTCGAGGCTCAGACGGGCGCGCAACTGCCGGAGGAGTAGCGGGACTTCCTGTTCTGAGCCCGCACGCCCGAGCCCGGTCCGCCACCGCGACTACGGCACGTGGCTCGTCCGGTTCACCGGCCGGGTTCTCGTGGTCTGTCCAACGTGTGGTGGTCGCGCGCTCGTTGCGCCTCTGCCCGGCCTCACGGCGCCGGAGTACTCCAGCTCTCTGCTCTTCCAGCCCCGCCGCCTCGCCTGCGACAACTGCGGCGCGGTCGCCGACTGGACGGCCGAGGAGCGGGGTACCGGCCTGGTCGGTGCGGTGCCCGGCGGCACAGAAGATCCCTTCTTCCGGCGGCCGTTGTGGCTTCAGACCCGCTGTGCCGGACAGATTCTGTGGGCCTACAACGAGGAGCACATCGACGCCCTCGCCGCTTACGTGGGCGCGCGGCTGCGCGAGCGTCGTACTTCCACGACCATGGGCATGTTCGCCCGGCTGCCGGCCTGGATGAAGGCTGCTGAGCACCGTGACGAGGTGCTGGCCCGTCTGACAGCTCTCCGGGTCCTCTCCTGGCTCTCGGCCCCTGCGGACCGTTCCGACGCAGCCCACGAGCGCGGTGACCGTCCACGCCACCACCACAGCGTTCTCTTCCGCGGTGGCCCGTACTGAGTCGACGATCCGGTCCGCAGCCGACTTGGATACCCCAAGCGGTGGGGGTGGCGCGGCGCCAGGTTCGTCAGCCAGTAACGACGACGTCGGCTATTGATGTTGAGGCGTGATGGCCTGGGAGTTCAGCTGGTGGGTGATTTAACAGGTCATCGGACTGACGGGTACGAGTTCGGTGCTCGGTTTGCGGCGGGTGGGCCGCTGGGCGGCTCGGTCGGAGACCAGGCCGGCGAAGCAGCGGGCGGATCGCGCCGATGGCATCGGTGACGGCGGAGCGGCCGACTCCGTACAACTCGGCGAGCGCGGCATGCGGAGCTGAGTGCGCAGGTGGACCAGCGCGACCAGCACTCGGTCAGTGAACACCAGTTCGTGCTTGCGGCCAGCCCCAGCGGCACGGTGACGCTTTCCTCCCCGCCGCTGATGCAATGCCGATTCCCGCCGGGCCTACCACGGCCTGGCCAACTCCTCGACCAAACCGCCGAGATGTGCACGCGAGACGCCTGTGAAGGCAAGATGGGACAAAGCCGCACGGGCCCACTTCTTGGTCACACTCGAAGAACCCGTGCAGCCGTCGCACGTCACGGCCTGTGACCGCGCCCATGCTTGGCGGGCAGGACGGAACTTTCCCCCAGGAACGCCGAAACCGCCTCTGTGAACGCCTCCGGCGCTGCGTGGTGGATCAGGTGTCCAACCGGGATGGTGGCCACTCGCCCGCCAGGGATGCGGCGGGCGAGCTCGGCGACACCGGCCTGGGGAACATGACTGTGTGGGCCGCCGGCAAGCACGAGGGTCTCGGCGGTGATCTGGCCGAGTCGCTCCAGCCACCTGGGATCAGGCTGGTCGATCTGCCGCCTGACGGCCAGCACCATCTCCCAGTCGAAGGACAGGGCGCCGTCCGGCCTAGCCTGGGTGCTTGACTCCCGGGGACGAGGGACCGGCACATCCTCAAGGACGAGCCGACTCACCCGCTGCGGATGGTCCTCCGCGAGCAAGTAGGCCACGATCCCGCCCATGGAGTGCCCGATCAGATCCACTGGCCCAAGTCCCAGTTCGTCCAGGAACCGGAGCACATCGGCCTGCATGAGTTTGAGTGAGTAGTCCCCCGGCCAGTAGCTTCGGCCGTGACCGCGAAGATCGAGGGCATACACCCTTCGGCTCTCGGCGAGGGCGGGCACAACCGCCTCCCAGTCGGTGGCATCCTCGCCCAGCGCGTGCAACAGGACGAGCGGCGGAGCACCCGGAGGACCCGACATCTGATAGGCCAGCCGTACCTCGCCAACGTCGACCGAGCGTTGATCAACCATGTCCGGAGGTTATACGGACAGGTCGTGCCGGAGATTGGCGTTCACCAGCAGCCGAAACACCATCCCCAGCCAGCAACTCGGGTTTTCAGCCACACGATTCTGGCCCTGATCTTCAATAGCTGACAACGCCGTAAGCGGTGATCAGCGGGAGCCGGTCCGGCAGCGGCAGGCTCCACGGCCTTCCGTTGCGAACCGGGTCCGCGCCCTCGCGCCGTAGCGCGGTGACCGATTTGCCGAACTGGCGCAGGCTCAGACCGGTGAACGGGGCTGTCCTTGGCGGCTCGGGCGCCGTGATCACGCCGGTCACGGCGAGATCATTCAACTGCCGCCCATTCGTGGTGGCCTCCGTTCGATCTCATGGACGATGGTGGCCCGGGAAGCGGAAGTGTGGTTAGTGGAAAGGGGTTTGCACCCTGTGTGATCGATGTGATCGGCATGAAGGCTGACTCGCCAGAGGTACCGAAGATGATCGACGTCGTATTGAAGTTGCCATCCCGTGATTTGGTACACGCGGACCTGGCGTCGTGCAGGTGGGCAGAGTCTGATCAACCATCTGGTCGGCGTCGCCAAGCAGTTGGAACGCGTCCGGGTCGGCGAGGTCGACTACCTTGCGGTCTGCCTGCCCTGTAACAGACGTCCCTGTGGCGAAGGGTGGCGTCGACTATCAGGTCAAGAAGGGGGTCGTCACTCTGTGGCAACTGGCAGTCCACCCCGCATTGCAGTCCTGCGGGATCGGCATGTTCCTTGTCAAAGCCGCAGAACTGCCGATCAGGAACCGCGGTCTGCGGCAGGCCACGCTCGGTGTGGAGGAGAGCAACCCCCGGGCACGGGCGCTGTACGAAAGGCTGGGTTATGTCGCGTATGGCCGTCGACCCGGATTCGTGGGACGAGCAAGCCCCTGATGGATCATTGCGCCGCCACGAAACGATGTGCACCTTGATGCGGAAGGAACTTGCGTAGGCTCGTGGTCACGAGATGCCCATCACCAACCACTGAGTCGTTTCCAACCTGCTGACGAACCGGTCGGGGTGAGGCATTCTGGGGTGCTGAATGACGAAGCGTGGGCCGCCTCGTCACAAGTCCCGGAGCACGGGTGTTCTGAGCACGTCCGCCAACCCGGCCCACTCGAAGAGGCAGACGGCCAGCACGGGTTGATCCGTAGGGTCCAGCAACTCCCACTGATTGCTGAATGAGCGGAATCCGATCTCCTCTCCCCGCTCGACAAGACGGAGGCTGAACGCGCGCGGCACGATCCGGACATCGATCGTGGGCCCTTCGTACATGACCGATCGGCGGGAGCGCCGCAGCGCGGACCTGCCGGTGAAACGGAGCGCTTCCCCGTCCACCTCGCCCTCGAACCCCTGCCGGATCCGCCACCGCAACAACAGCGGGTCCGCCACGAGCCGATGGACCTTGAGCGTGGCTTCTCCATCCCGCAGTGACACCGTCCAGCTCTCCACCGCATCGGCGTGGTCCTCCGGGCGGGTCCGTGGGCCGCGTTCCCGGATCAGGGTCACCTCACCGCGGGGAGTACTGCACCTCGCGTAGACCTTGGCAGCGGTTGCCGGGTTCTTCCAGTCTGCGAACGGGATTCCTCGATGTACCTGAAAGTTCCCCATCTACGCCCCCCAGCGGGTCACTTCTTGCATCCGGTCACGCCAGTATCACTGGCATCGCCACAGAACGTCGTCCTCGCGTACGGGTACGTGGAGGAATGCGAGGCAGCGCGAGTTCAGGTCGTTGATCGCCGGTGACGGAAACGAGAAGAGGGCGGCGGACCGGGAGTGTTGCGAGCCTCGGCGCGGGGTGCGGCACCCAGCCCGTTCGGCCCCGGCCCCGGCCCCGGCCCCCGACAACTGTCTCGTCGAAGAGAACTCTAGTACTCCAGCCGTAGGTCGTGATCTTGCGGGCAGGGCTGGGATCGGACGACCGGATCGATATCGGATCGCGTGAGGTGGTCGCCCGCTGGCACGCTGCTCCCATGGATCACGCAGAAGTACTGCTCATCGGAGGACGAGCTGGTGTCGGCAAGACGACGGTGGGTTGGGAGGTTTCGGCGTTACTGCGCTCCGAGGCGGTCGCTCACGCCATCATCGATGGTGACTTCATGGGGCAGGTGCATCCGGCTCCAGAGGGCGACCCTCACCGCGCGGAGATCACCGAGATCAATCTGACTGCCGTGTGGGCGAACTTTGCCCAGCGCGGCTACCGGCGCCTGATCTATACGAACACCATGAGTGTACTGCCGGAGGCGACAGGCATGTTCGAGCGTGCCTTGGGGGCCGGAGTGGGGATCGTACGGGTCCTGCTCACCGCCTCCGATGCCACTGCCCGCGAGCGGCTGGTGAGACGAGAACTCGGCTCAGAGTTCGAGCAGGAGCTGGAAGGAAGTGTCCGCAAGGCACGGCTCCTGGACCAGCGGGCCCCCGCGGAGACCGAGCGAGTGGCGACGGACGGACGGCTCGTCGTTGACATCGCGCGGGAGGTAGTGGCCGCCACCGGTTGGGCTCGACCTCATTTCGCTCGCAGATCATGATCGTTGATGGGCTGGTCCGTGTGTGAAGACAGAAGATCAGTCGGTGGCCGCAGGTCACAGCGTAGATCCAGCTCGTTGGCAGGACATGCTCGAGTCCCTGATGGGCCGCATCGCGCCACGGTTCGCACGCGTGGAACCACGGCGCCGGGCACGGGAGTTCGTTCTTGGCCTGTTGTCGGACCTGCCGCGCAAGAACCGAGCATGCCGGGAACGCGACCCCGGACGGCTTGCAGCATTTGCTGTCCAGGGCCAGGTGGGATGCCGATGCGGTCCGCGACGATCTGCGCGGCTTCGTCATCGAGCATCTGCAGGACGACGAGGCGGTGCTGGTCGTCGATGAGACCGGCGATCTCAAGAAGGGCACCGCCACGGTCGGGGTCCGGCGCCAGTACACCGGCACCGCCGGACGCATCGAGAACAGCCAGGTCGCCGTCTGTCTCGCCTACTCCACCCCGCGCGGCCACGCGGCGATCGACCGGGAACTGTATGTTCCGCGCTCTTGGGCCCAGGACACGGCCCGCTGCCAAGCCGCCGGGATACCCGAGACCGTGCGCTTCGCCACGAAACCCGCACTCGCCGCTCGTATGGTCGGTCGCGCCCTGGACGCCGGCGTATTGGTGTCCTGGGTGGCAGGCGACGAGGTCTACAGGAGCAACCCGCACCTGCGGGCCGCGCTGGAGCACCGGCAACTCGGCTACGTCCTCGCTGTCGCCCGCGACCACCAGATCACCACCCGCGCGGGCAAAATCCGCGCCGACACCCTGGTCGAGAGGCCCCCGAAGCGGGCCTGGCAGAAGCTTTGAGGGCGTGCTGGTCCTGGTCGTCGCGACCGACTGCAGCCGAGGTCTGGGAGACCGCTACCCCATGCCGGTCCCTCGCTGACACCGCCCCCCACTCCCCCGCTGCGACGGCACCGGGCAGGGGCATTGTGCGGTCTGCGGGGTGCGCTCGGTGACGTGGGCGCGGGCGCGCCGGAACTCATGTTGCTGACCGCCAGGACGTCCCCGTAGCGCTTGGTCAGTCGGTTGACTTCGATCAACGCCGTTCAGGCTGACGGACGCCCCCGGGGGGCATACCCGGTGGTCGAACGCCGGGCAGTACGGGCGAGACGGTCATGCTGGTCGTAGCGGTAGTGGAGGTTGCGGCGCTGCCCGTCGTATGGGGCAGCGCGCGTTCGCGACTGGTGGCCGAACTCGCTACGGGCGCGGTAGGAACACGTATGGCCACTGCTCGTTGCGGAGCTAGCGGCGGCGCGTGGGTGGCTTGCCGGTGGTCGGGAGTGGTCCGGCCATCTTGAGCGTGCTCAGCACGGGCGCGGTCTCCAGGGTGCGGATCGCCTTCAAGGTGCCCAGGCGTTCGGTGAGGTAGCGGTGCAGCGCCGCCGGGTCTTGGCACAGGGCATGGGCGGTGAGGTTGTGGGGGCCGGTGACGGCGGCCACGTAGGCCAACTCAGGGTGCCGGGCCAGGGTACGGGCGACCCGGTCGAGGTGGGCGGGGGCGACGGACATCCACAGGAGCGCCTGTGTGGTGATGCCCAGCAGGGTGGAGTCGAGTTCGACGTCGAAGAAGAGTTGGCCGTCAGCATTTCAGCCGCCCAGAGTGGAGGTGGCTCGACGGCGGCACGCACTCTCGGGTGCATGTCGTACTCCACCACCCAGCCTCCACGGCGACGCTGGGCCGCACTCGCCGTGCTGCTGGTCGCCGAAGCCATGAACCTCCTCGACGCCACCGTCATGACCGTCGCCGCCCCTGTGATCCGCGCCGGTCTGGGCGGCCCCGCCTCCAGCATCCAGTGGTTCAGCGCCGCGTACACCCTGCCGTTCGCCGCCTTCCTGATCACCGGCGGGCGGCTGGGTGACATCGTCGGCCGACGACGGGTGTTCCGCCTCGGCATGATCGGCTTCGTTCTGGCCTCGCTGGGCTGCGCGTTCGCGCCGTCGACGGCGGTGCTGATCGCGCTGCGGGCGGTACAGGGTGCGGCGGCGGCGCTGATCATCCCGCAGACCCTCGGCATGATCCGTGCCCTGTTCACCGGCCCTGAACTGGCGCGGGCATGGGCACCATAGGTCCGGTCATGGGGCTTGCCGCGGTCACCGGCCCGGTGGTCGGCGGTGCGCTGACCCACGCGGATGTGCTCGGTTCCTCCTGGCGCGCGGTCTTCCTCATCAACGTCCCTCTCGGCGCGGCCGTGTTGGCGCTCACGCCGTTGCTGCGGGAGGACCGTGCCGTGCCCCGGCCTCGGCTGGACCACACCGGTACGGCGCTGGCGGCCCTGGGCAGCGGCCTGCTCGTCTATCCGCTCATCCAGGGCGGTGCATATGGCTGGCCAGGCTGGTGCTGGGTCATGCTCTCCGCCGGCGGCGCGGTACTGGCGGGTTTCGCCGCACAGCAACGGCGGCGGGCCCACGGCGGTCACAGCCCGCTCATCGAGCCGGGCCTGTTCGTCGACCGCGGCTTCACCGCCGCACTGGTGTCCAGCGTGCTGTTCTTCGCGGTGGTGGGTGGCCTGATGCTGGTGGCTGTGCTGCACATACAACTGGGCCTGCACCGCGACGTCCTCTCGGCCGGCTTCACGCTGCTGCCCTGGTCCGCGGCGATGGCGCTGTCGTCCTGGGCCGCCGGTGCCTGGCTCGTACCCCGCTACGGGGCCCGGGTCATGGGCGTCGGGCTGCTGGCCCTGCTCACCGGAGTCGTATCGGCCGCCGCCGTGTACGCCACCAGCCCGCCTGCCTCCTTCCCCTGGCTGCTCCTGCCCGCGCTGGCCGTGGCCGGGATCGGTCAAGGCCTGTACGCCGTACCGTTCTTCACCACCGCCCTGCACCGAGTCCGCCCGCACGAGACGGGCTCCGCCGCGGGCCTGCTCAACGCGGTGCAGCAACTCGGTGGCACTCTCGGCGTCGCCCTGCTCGGCAGCATCTTCTTGCATGCTGCCGAACCCAGCGACGCCGCCCCGGCCGCTGCCGTACTCACCGGCGCCCGCAACGCCTTCTGCCTCGCGGCCACACTCATCCTCGCCACTGCGGTGACCACGGCCATGATGCTCCCGCGACGCCCGTCGCCCACGAGCCCGGATGAACCCCGCGCTGCCGATGTCACGGCCAGGCGACAGCATGGGACCAGAGAGTCGTAACTCCACCAGGCCCTTGCCCCGTTGACGCGTATCCGCGCACGCCCCAACACCGAGCGCCCGCGCCGCGACGAACGGCTCCTGAAGGCCCGGCTCGTCGGCAACAGCACTGCGCCTGCTCCAGTCCGCGCCGGTGCATGTCTTCTCTGACGGCGGGGCGGGGTAACGGCGTCGCACAGTGAAGACGCGCTCCACTTCGTCGTGCCGCGTGTGCAGGTCCCAGTAGAGGGGGGCGATGTCCTCGGCCGAGGCCGCCGGTGCTCCGGGCGGGCCGTCCGTGCCGATCCACGCGCCGATGGCGACGTGTGCGGCCTAGACGCCGGTGTCGGCCAGTTCCTTGTGCAGGCTGAACACCCAGTTACGCAGCGCGGCTTGGGCGGCGTTGAGGTTGCCGAGCATCGGAGTGGGGTCGACCGAGCCGGCGCCGTTGGTGTAGAGCAGGGTGCCCGCGCGGGCCTCGCGCATTGCGGGCAGCACGGTCCGGGTGGCGGCGAGGGCCCCGTAGAGCAGGAAGTCCATCGCCCATTGCACATCGGACGGGTTGGTCTCGGACGGAGCGGTGAGCAGCGTGGATTCGAGGCTCCTGGCCGGGGAGTACTTCAGAACGTCGATGCCGCCGAAGCGGGTTGCGGCGTCCTTGAGCGCATGAGTGAGTGCGTCGGGGTCGAGTACGTCCGCGGGGAACGCGGCGGCGGTGATGCCTTCGGCGACGAGGCGGCCGACCAGGTCGTCGAGCCGGTCGCGGTTGCGGGCGATGAGTGCGACGTCGAAGCCGTGGGAGCCGAAGGTACGGGCGATGGCCAGGCCCATACCGGGGCCTGCTCCGACGATGGCGATACTGGGCACTGTGAGTCCTTTGCTGGGAGTCCTGTTGGGGAAGGGGTGGTTCAGGCGACGGTGAGTGCGATCTCACCGAGGGTGCCGAAGCCGGTCGAGGGAGGCGGGGTGCGCGCCGTTGTCGGTGCGCTCACCGCCCGTAGTCGTCAACGAAGTGGTTGTCGTGTGCTGCGTGAAGCCCGCTCAACTCCCGCTCGTTCACGGTGGCGAGCTGCGCGAAGTACTCCTCCCGCGGTACGCCTGGCGAGAGTGCCATCAGGAGGGTGGCAGGTTCCGCGCGCTCCTTCCGGAGCGCGTGGATGTCACCCGCCGCAGCGTGCGCGGTGTCGCCGGGCCGTAGTGTTCGCCAGACCCGCCCGTCGAAGTAGGCGACTTCACCTTCTTCGACGATGAAGGTCTCGCTGAACGTCGTGTGAAAGTGCGGAGCGGGTCCCCGGCTGGACGGCGCCATGCGCCATCGGTAGATGCTCACGGTCCCGCTGGTCTGCGCCGGACCCGCGAGGACTTCGATGGTCGATCCACTCGCGCCCAGCCGGATCGTTCGCGTCTGTTGGGCTCGCTCAGGTTCCTTGGAGAACCCGGCAATCGACTCTGTGTCGGTCATGGCCCGAGTCTCGGGGATTCGCCGCGACGCTCGCACTCACTTCGGCGGTGGCCTAACAATAGGGCGATGATTCGCTACCGACTGGGCGCTGGTGCCGCGAGTGTGCGGTGGGCGATGTCGCCGATCCACGAAGTGGTCAGTCTTGCCCGGCTCTTGACGGAACCGCAGCGTCACCCGTTGTTCCACCCGTGGCTGCGCCGTCGCCGTGGTCTCTCGCTCCCGGACCTGGGGGCGCTCACGGTCTTCATGGCCGATGGCGCGTATCGACCCGACTTCCTTGACCCATCGCCGATGTCCAGTGAGCCGACGTTCGAGGAAGGCGTGGATGCCCTTCTCGCCGCGCCGACGGACGAGACGTACGCCGCGTCGGCCGCCCTGGCTGCGGACACCCCGGCCCATCGAGAATGACGCACTAGGGTCGGCAAGGAAGGCAGAATCTCCCGGTCCCGGCTCTGGTGGCCACCAGAGCCGGGGTGCCCGGCGCGGGCTCTCTCTTCCTATGGCAAGGCCTGACAGCGGAGATCCCGGCGCTGACTGATCGGGATGCCCTGAAGGCAATGGGCCTCACCGACTTCTCGGGCCTCGACGGCAAGCCGTAGCCCGTGGATCCGGCCGCCCTGTACCGCTTCATCGCCGCCTATGACCGCTGCGGTACCGGTATCCGCGCCGCCGCCGACGACGCCGGGGCTGGGGCCGGGGCCGGAGCGGAGGCCGGGTCGGTCGGGAAGTCCCACACAGTTGGACTTGTCCGATTCCAACGACCCGTTGATCGCGGTGACACAGAACTCGAAATTCCAGTAACCGGGAAACAGGAAGGCGATCGTCCTGCTGGTGGTGTCGGTGACGTATTCGTCGGAGGTGAACGGGCCGCCGTCCAGGAGGTTGCGGACCCAGACGCGGTAACCGGCCGCGTTGTGTGACCCCTGCCAGTTCAGGTCGACTGTGGTCGCGTCGACACTGCGGATCTCCAGGTCCTCGGGCGCGGGTGGCGTAGGGGCGCCGACGGTGACGGATCTGCCGACGGTGGGGACGCCGCCGCCTGCCTTGTTCCAGGTGGACACCGCGACCAAGTAGTGGTGACCGGGAATCAGGTCATCGACGACTACGGACTCGCCCCGGACACCGGTGCTTTGGAGGAACGCTCCCGGGGTGTCCTTGTCCCACACGATGACTTCGTACCGGTCGATCGTGTCTGTGTAGGGGCCCTTCGCGGCGTACCAGGACACACGGATGCCCTTGGGGGTGGGGAGGGTGACGAATATCTCCGGTCCCGGAGCGGTCTTCGGATGGGCGACCGCGTTGACCGTGGCGGACCACGGTGACTCGGTGTCGCCGTCGTCGACGCGGACCTGGTACTCCCACTGCTCGCCGTCGACCGTCCAGATCTCGTCGAACCGAGAGGCCGGGGCGCGTGTCTGGCTCCATGTGTCCGTGCCGACGCGCCGGTGGCGGACGTCGTAGCCGCGCGCGCCGTAGACCTTGTCCCAGGTCACCTTGATCCCGCCCGGCGTGGTCTCGGCGCGGAGGCCCGAGATGGGGGACGTGTGCCGTGCCGGGATGGTGGCGGGGATGTCGGGCACGAAGTATCCGATGCCGTACTGCTGGCTCAGTGTGTGTTCGTAGGCCCGTGCGATCTGGAACTCCCCTTCGGCGTTGGGGTGGAGTCCGTCATAGGCGGCCGGGCACGAGTCGGGGTGGCAGTCGTAGGAAGCCGCCCAGTCGACCAGCTTCACCGAGGAGGTGAGGGAGTCCCATGTGGGGATGGCCTCCTTCAACATGTCGTTGTACGAGGCGGTCTTGACGGGCAGATCCTCCCGGCCGCCGATGAGGGAGCGCTGGGGAACGTTGGCCAGGGCGAAGTCGATATCGGGCTTCGCCCCACGGGCCTCGTCGACCAGCGTCTTCATGCTGTCCAGCGTGCCCTCGGCATCGCTGACGAACCACCCCAGGTCGTTGAACCCCAGCCCGACCAGGAGCATGTCCGGCTGGTACTCGGACACCATCGCCCGGATCAGCTTCTTGTCCTCGTCCGCCTGGCGCCCCCAGACCGCGAAGTGATCGGTGTCAAAGCTCTCGGAGGCGTCGGTCGCATAGCCACCCCAGGTGTCGGGTTCCTCCGCGCCGGGCATCTGGTCGTCCGCCGGAAGCGGAGGAGGCTTGGGGGCGGAGGGAGCCGCCTGACTCCTGGTTCCTACGTAGGGGCCGACGAAGTCGACGTCGATGTGCTGGTTCTTGAACCACTCCCACAGCCTGTAGCGCCAGGTCCAGTCGCCCTCGTAGCCCTGTGACATCGAATCACCGACCACCATGACCTTGAGCGGCTGGTCGGACCCGCCGACACCGCGGGAGAGTCGTTGCAGGTTCTCGATGACCTTCGGCCACATGGCGATGACGCGGTCGCTCATGAAGGTGAGCGGGGAGCCCCAGTTGCCCAGCCGGGCGGCGGTGTTGCGCAGGGTCTGCTGAAGGTTCGCGACCATCTGGCCGCCGCCGGCGGAAGCCCACTCCAGGAGCTGCCCGCCGAAGGCCCCTGCGACCGCGGCCCAGACCGCGACGGCCAACGCCTCCGCCCAGACATCGCCGTCACCGAGCGACCTCTTGTCGAACGCGGCGTTCATCAGCTCGCCGACGAGTGCGCCGAAGCCTCCGCCCACGGCCCCGCACACCGGAGCGGCGGCAGGTGCCCCGACGTTGAAGGCGAGCAGGCAGCCGGCTGTCACAGCGAGCCCCACGGCCCAACTGACGCCTGCGGCGATGAACTTCTGCCACCAGTTCGCCGTGTTGCTGATCTCGCCCATCGGGATCACCATGACGAGGCTGTCGTCGACGGCATGCAGATGCCCGTCGAAGTCCAGCGATCCAGGCTGCGGCGGATAGATGCCCACGCCGGAGGTCTGGGCGCGGTTGACAAGCCACTCACCGAGGTCCGGGCTCTCGTTGCCGTCGGTGACCTGCTGGGCGATCAGTTCACGTACTTGGTCACGGCGTTCGGGGACATTGAAGTGGAACTCCACGACCAGGTCGGTGTCCCTGTCCGCCAGCGGGCGCAGGTCGCCCGCGTCACGGGCGCAGCCCATGCTGACGGTCAGGTCGGCCGGGTCATGTGCGAAGGGCGTGGTGACTGCGGAGCACGCGTCGGCAGTCGCTGCGGGAGATTGGTCCGCCAGGGCGGGGTCGGCCACCGCCACCGTCACGGTCAGCGCCAGGGCGATCACGACGGTCACGATGTGACGGATCGCTAAAGGTATGCCTTGGGGACTGCTTCTTGTCTTTGGTGCCGTTCTCAACACGCGCATGCAGTAGCACTTTCCTTGTGTTGCAGGTAGCCCCCGCAGAACGCCGCCGTCAGCCCCGCGGGGTGCCCTGGGCAGCCGGAGTGTAGCCACCTGACGGACAGGGAACGGGCGAGAGTGGGAGGCGGATCCAGCCACCTGTCGCGGAGAACCCTGCCGCCTGTCATGACAGGACTGAGATGGACGCGTCGCGCGAATGCGACGTAACGTCGCGATATGGCTGATCCGACCGACATGGCTGCTTCGATCACCACCCCGTCACCCGACGACGCCTTCTGGGCCGATGCCGAGCGGCACCTGGTCCGTTACGGCGGTAGTTTCACCCACGAGATCATCGACCGCGCCGCCGGCAGTTTCGTGTTCACCGCGGAAGGCCGGAAGATCCTCGACTTCACCTCGGGCCAGATGAGCGCGATCCTCGGCCATTCGCACCCGGCGATCGTCGAAACCGTCCAGCGGCAGGTCGCGACCCTCGATCACCTGTACAGCGGCATGCTCAGCCGCCCGGTGGTGGATCTGGCACGGCGCCTGGCCGACACCTTGCCCGCGCCGCTGGAGAAGGTGCTGTTGCTGACGACGGGAGCCGAGTCGAACGAAGCCGCCATCCGGATGGCCAAGCTCGTCACCGGCAGGCATGAAATCGTCTCGTTCGCCCGGTCCTGGCACGGCATGACGCAGGCCGCCGCGTCCGCCACCTACAGCGCCGGCCGCAAGGGCTACGGCCCCGGTGCCCCCGGCAACTTCGCCATCCCCGTGCCGAACGCCTACCGGCCCGACTTCACCACGGCCGACGGCTCATTGGACTGGCGGCGCCAGTTGGACTTCGCCTTCGACCTGATCGACGCCCAGTCGACCGGAAGCCTGGCCGCGTGCCTCGTCGAACCGATTCTCAGCTCCGGCGGCGTCATCGAGCCGCCGACCGGGTATTGCGCGGCGCTGCGGGACAAGTGCCGAGAACGCGGCATGCTGCTGATCCTCGACGAGGCCCAGACCGGCCTGTGCCGCACCGGGACCTGGTACGCCTTCGAGTGCGACGGCGTCGTCCCCGACATCCTCACCCTGTCCAAGACCCTTGGTGCCGGTCTGCCCCTCGCGGCCGTGGTCACCAGCGCCGAGATCGAGTACGAGGCGCACGAGCGCGGTTTCCTGTTCTTCACCACGCATGTCGCCGACCCGCTGGTGGCCGCAGTCGGCAACACCGTCCTCGACGTCCTGATCGCTGACCGGCTCGACGAACGCGCGCGGTCGCTCGGAGAGTTGCTCCGCGGCGGCCTGATGGACATCGCCCAACGTCACGCGGTCGTCGGCGACGTACGCGGCCGAGGCCTGCTGGCCGGGCTCGAACTCGTCATCGACCGCGAGACCAAGCAGAGCTCGGACGAGCTGGGCACAGGGGTCACCCGCCGCTGCCTCGAACTCGGCCTGCACATGAACATCGTCCAACTCCCCGGCATGGGAGGGGTGTTCCGGATCGCACCGCCGCTGACCGCCACCGAGGACGAGCTGTCTCTCGGCCTGACGATCCTCGACCAGGCGATCGGCGACACCTGCGCCGCCCTCTGACCCCCCAGTCGGCACCGTTCACCAACCGGGGGTACTCAGTCACGGCGTGAGTCAGCCGAGCAGTGCGGTTGCCTCGACCTCTACGAGCACATCCGGCTCGAAGAGGTACTCGACCCCGATGAGGGAGGCCGGAGGCATGGGGAGCTGGAGCCCGATCTCCTCGGCGACGGCCTCCACACCGGCCATGAAGTCGCCGATCTTCTCCGGGCTCCATCGGGTCACGTAGAACGTCAGGCGCAGTACGTCGGCGAACGACGCGCCCGCGCCCGCCAGGCCGACGGAGGTGTTGCGCAGCGCCTGGGCGACCTGCCCGGCCAGGTCGCCGGGCGCGACCGGAGTCCCGTCGGCCTGGCGGGCGACCTGCCCGCTGACGTGGACGTGTGTCGTGCCGGTACCGACGGCCACGTGGTGATACGGAGCCGGTTGCAGCATGCCTTCCGGCGTGAAGTGCTGGACAGTCATCGGTGTTCTCCCTCTGAGCTAGGTATCCGTAAGCTACTTAGTGGAAGAAGGACACTTCAACGAGACCAGGTTTCCCCGTGGATACCGAGGACGAACTCCTCATCGGCCCTGTGCACCGCGAACTGCTCGACCAGGTCCTCGACAAGTGGTCGCTCAGCGTTCTCAGCGAACTGTGCGAACGCCCGTGCCGCTTCAACGAGTTGCGCCGAGCCATCCCGCAGGTCACACAGAAGTCGCTGACCGCGACACTTCGGCGACTGGAGCGAAACGGCGTGATCGAACGCGAAGTCGTCTCCACCCGCCCGGTGGCGATCAGGTACCGGATCACGCCACTGGGCAAGACCCTGCGGCCTCCCATCAACGTATTGCTGGCATGGGCCTCGGAGAACATGCCCGCTGTCACACGCGCCCGCGAAGCCTTCGACACACGGGAATGAGCAGGCCGCCGAGTCTTCCCCCGCCCCGGCCGGAAGGGTGTCAGCCTTCACGGTCGGGGAGCATGGCCAGGGCCCACTACGCCTCCACCGGGACAGACTTCCCATCGACGAGGTCATCCTCGTCGTCTGCTACCCCGACAAGGACAGCGACGGCCTCGACCTCCTGGCGGCCGGTGGCCGGGCCGCGGTGTCCACGCGCGCGGTGAGCACGACTGCCGGTGTGCAGGCGCGGACGATCTACCGTCAGTTCGGGGACGTCGTCTCCGGGTGGACGCCGAGACGGCGGTCCGGATGATCCAGTCCACGGGCGTCGGCCTCGTCATCACCCTCATCGGAACCCCGCATGACGAACGCGAGGGCGACACGCTCCTGTCCACGCGGACGCGCGAGGCGATCCTGAGCGCGATCGTGACCGACACCTCGGCCGCACCCGACGCCAGTGAGACACCGGCGGCGCATGCGTCGGCGCTTCGGGCCTCACTCGGTGACAGCACCGCACACCTCACTCCGGGCGAGGCACTGCTCCTCGACGAACTGCTGGGCACCATCAGCGCGGCGGGCTAGACCCGATGCCGCTGACTTCGGGTTGCGTTTGTGCGGGTGGAAGCAACCATCCGGCGGTCGCTCCCCGGTTCGGCGGTGTTCGCGGAAGACCTCGCCTCGGCTTTCCTGGCAGCCTTGGGGCTGCCAGGCGCGAACCAAGCCGGTTCGTTGTGACATCGGATCACAGTCACCGACGGCACCGGCTGTCCGTCGCACACGTACGGCGCTCGGTCACGCGCGCCCCTCGTCAGGACCTCATAGCCTTGGTCTATGGCGGAAGGCACTTCCGACAGCGGGCCGGACAACAGTCATGAGAAGGATGACGTCTCAGGGCGAACCCCTTCCGGCGGCTCGGCCCCCGCGGCCGAGAACGACACCGGAGCCATCCAGCTCCCCCTATGGACCAAGGTCCTCGGCTGGTGCGGTGTCGTAGGGCTGATCTACCTGCTGATCTGTGCCGTGAGCATCATCAGCCGCGGCTTCGCGGGGCTGGGCGGCGACGCGGCGCACACCATGTTCGCCTTCGCCGCGAACCCGTGGGTCGGGCTGAGCGTCGGCGTTCTCGGTACGGTCCTGATCCAGTCCTCGACCACGACGACGGCCATCGCCGTCACCGCCGTAGGGTCGGGCGCGCTGCCCATCGAGGGTGCGATCCCCGTCATCCTGGGCGCGAACGTCGGCACCACCGTGACCACGAGCCTGGTCGCGTTGACATTCATCAGGCACCGTACGGAGTTCCGCAGGGCCCTGGGCGCATCGACCGTCCACGACTTCTACAACTGGCTCTCGCTGCTGGTCTTCTTCCCGATCGAACTGATCTGGCATCCGCTGAAACACATCAGCGGGACGCTGACCCAGGAGTTGTACGGCACGGACTGGCTGCCGAACCCGTCCCACTTCAACTTCATCCGGGCGGCCACCGGGCCGGTAGAGCACGGAGTGATCCAAGCGACCTCGCACATCAGCAGCACACTCGGTCCGCTGTTCATCATCGTGATCGGCGCCGCGCTGATCCTGGTCGCCGTCCGCTACCTGGGAAAGCTACTCAAACTGCTCATGGTCGGCAGAGCCCGCGACATCCTGATCAAGGCCGTCGGCCGCAACGCCTACCTTGCCATGGCGTCCGGCATGGGAGTCACCGTCGTCACCCAGTCGTCGACCATCACCACGTCCGTGCTGGTCCCCTTCGCCGGGACAGGCATCCTGACTCCGGCGCAGGTGTACCCCGTCGTCGTCGGCTCCAACCTCGGTACGACGTTCACGGTGGTCTTCGCCGCGTTCGCGGGCGTCGGACCGGACGCGAAGATCGGCCTACAGGCGGCCTTCGTACATCTGGTCTACAACCTCTTCGCGATCGTCGCGATCTACGTGATCCCGCTCCTGCGCCCCGTGCCACTGTTCTGCGCCGAGAACCTCGCCCGCGTCGCCTCCGAGCACCGATGGGTCCTCGCCGTCTACCTCGGCACCGTCTTCATCACACTGCCCGCCCTGGTCATCGTGCTGGTGGGCGTGCTCTGAGCACGGCGTCCGACAGCGAAACCGGTCAGGGCTCGGTGCCCCAGGGTGCCTCCGGCGCACCCTGGCCGGGGCACCCCCACCCACCCCAACGCAATCCAAAGTCACCGGCATTGCGCCCAGATGTGGTCACCCAGTTGCCCACCCCGTCCGCTCACGAGCGGGCCTGGCGTGGTGCGGACGGCATCGTGGCCCCCGCAGTCGCCGAGCCCGCCATCAGCGCGGTCAGGGCGATCGACGGTGACCACCGGTCGCTGGGGCTGGGCCCGTGGGCTGCCTGGGCGCAGAGGAACAGCGGACGTACCTCGACTACCTCCGTTCCGGGACACCCTGGTGGTGCCCTTCCTCGACCGCGTCTCCGGCCTGCGCAAGCGGGTTATCGGCTTTCAGTCGCTCCATGCCGCCGCGGTCGAGCACGTCATCACGCCCATCGCCGACCAGGAACACGACGAACTGTCCCCAGCCGCGGACCACACCGTGACGAGCCTCGCCAACGTGGAGGGGACAGCCGATGCGGGCTGACAACTCCCGCCCAAAACTGCTCCGTCGACCTCACCGGCGCGCGCACCAAGGCCCAGCACCAAACTGAACCACCCTGACCGACGTCCACCATTCGAGGAAGCCCGAGTCCAGCTCAGGCCAAGGTCTGGATGACGCGCCACCAGGTCGGACCCTGCATCCACACAACCCCACACTCAATCACTTATCGTCCATATCGAATCACAGTGAGTAACCACTCGGCTATAGCCTGCCGCACTGCCGCACGGCGGAAATAGGCCTCACCCCAAGCCAGGGAGTCAGGAGACATCGTGATCAGACATCACGCCCCACAACAACCGCCTTCTGGAGTGAGGGTGAGACGAGGCCAAGCCCGCAGGGGCGTCGGCGCTCGTGAGCAGTGGCGGCAGGCAGGGGTGGTAGCGGGACTGTGCGTGGCTCTGTCCGGCACCGGACTGACGCCCGCGACCGCCGCACAGGTGGGGGCCACACCGGCCACCGCCTCGGTGCAGGCACGTGGGACTGACCCATCGTTCAACTTCGGTTTCACCGGGACCCCGCAGACCCTCACCGTCCCTGCGAACGCGGTCGTCACCATCACCGCGGACGGCGCAGGCGGCGCCGACAACACCGGCACCGCCTGCGGCTTCACCGGGACCGGGGGGACGGGGGCACGCGTCGTCACCACGCTGCCGGCAACCAGCGCCCCGACGATCTACACCGTCAACGTCGGCGGCACCGGCAGCGCCGGGTGCAACGGAAGCGGCGCCGGTGGCTACAACGGCGGTGCTCCGGGCGGCACTTCGAGCAATCCCACGGGCCAGTTCCGGAGAGGTTCCGGAGGAGGCGGGGCGTCCAGCGTCAGCACCGGCACCGACCTCCTCGTCGTCGCCGGCGGCGGTGGTGCCGACGGCGGCGCCCCCTTCGCCGGCACAGTCGCGGGGGGCAACGGCGGCAACGGCGGCACACCGGACGCCACCGCCGGCACCACCGGAGCATCCGATAGCGGTGGTTCGCCGGGATCCGGCGGGCAAGGCGGCAGCACCAGCACCACGACCGTCGGCGCCGGTGGTGCGGCGGCCACCCCCACCGGAGGCTGCACCCCGGCCGCAGGTGACCCAGGAAGCGGTTTCATCGGCACTTCGGTCGGCATCGGCGGCACTGGCGGCAACAACACCGGTGGCAACTGCGTAGCCGCCGGGGCCGGGGGAGGCGGCGGCGGAGGATACTTCGCCGGCGGCGGGGGCGGCGCCGCCACCCCCGGACCCACCGGTCTCGGCCGCGCGGGTGGGGGCGGTGGTGGCGGAGGCAGCAGCTTCGCCACTCCGACGGGCGCCGGGACGGCCTATGCGGCCTCGACGATCGGGACGGCGAACCAGAACGGTCAGGTGATCATCTCCTACACGGTGGCCACCCCGTCGTTGACCATCACCAAGACCCACACCGGAAAGTTCACCCAAGGCCGGGACGGCACCTACACCATCAGCGTCGGCAACACCGGACCTGGCGCAACCGACGGCACCGCCGTCACCGTCACCGATACCCTCCCCGCGGGGCTCAGGGCCGACAGCATCAGCGGCACGGGCTGGACCTGCACCCGCGACACTCTCACCTGCACCCGCAGTGACGCCCTTCCCGCCGGGAGCAGCTACCCGCCCATCACGCTGCGGGTCGATGTCTCCTGCAAGGCCGGAGGCGAGGTCATCAACACCGCGACCGTCACCGGGGGCGGCGACACCACCACCCACACCGCCACCGATCCCACCACGATCAAGCACCACAAGCACGGCAAACACAACAAGCACGACATGCGCTGCGACCGCCACGAACACTGGTAGGCCAACCAACCCTGGGGGCCGTCCATGCGGACCCACCGTCCTCGCCCAGCTCAAGCCGAGCTCGGCGAGGACGGCGCCCGAGGCGAGTGGCGCCTGCTGACCGCATGCCACAGCTTCCGCAAACGTTCACACATGTCGGAACCGCCGGACTGGCCACGGTATTGGGCTGAGCGGCCTGGTCAGCTACGGCCCCTCCCGGGCAGTGGGAGAAGACCCAAGCGGGTGGTGTGGTACTGGATGGCCACCTTGCCCTTGCCGGTCCGGCACGGGGAGCCTGCGAGGTGGGCGGCGCAGGTGGACATCGGGCAGTCGTGCGATTCCACGCGCTTGAAGTCTTCGCGACCCAGGACTGTTTCATGAGGGCGTTTCAGGAGCTGTCGGCGGTCTGCGCGTACGACCGGGAACACGTACAGCTCAGTCGTACTGCTGAAGACCGGTCACCGCAGCACCAGTGCCTTGACGTCGACCCCGGCGTGTCCTGTCCGCATCGCCCATCCTCTTGGGGTCGAGCACGTGCGCACCGCGTCCGTCATCGCAGCGCCACCACCCCAGTATCGGTGCGAACGTAGAGCATCTCGTCTCCCTTCAGAACGGCCACGCCGCCCTCGTCGTATCTGTCGGACGGCTCCTCGACGAAGGCGTGCGGATGAGAAGTCTTCGCACCTGCATCGGCATTCCACAGGACTGCTCCTGTGGCAGCGTCGAGCGCACTGACCTCCCCCAGGCCCGTGGCGGTGTACACCACTCCGCCGTCCGCCTCAGGCGCTGCGGCGAGCCCTTCGAGGACCCGCGTCCAGCGCGTCGTACCCGAGGCTATGTCGATCGCATGCAGAACCGTGTCCGCGTCCAATTCCATGGAACTGGTCGGGGGGCCACACAGCGCCGCACCGAAATAGACGGTGCCGTCGGCCACAGCGACGGCGCCGGCTTCATATGACTCGAGCGCGGGGTCGAGTCGGTGGTACCAGCGGTCGTCGCCCGTGCGGGGGTCCAGGCCGACGATCTCCAAGGTGTTCCAAGGCCCCGGACTGTGTCCCTCATCCTCATGGCCGCGGTCACGTGGCAGCCACACCAGCCCTTCTCCGACGACCGCGTGGACCGGGGAGAAGGTCAGCCAGTCCTCGGCCTCCTCGGTCTGGCCGAGTGGGCAGCCCTCGTAGACGTCGCCCCGCTGGAAGACTTCGTCGCCGGTCGTCGGGTCGAACGCGAGGATCCCGCCGTGAGTGTGCTGTTCCTCGAATCCCAGGGCCGCGTAGGCGGTACCTTCCTCGGAGACCGCCGGGCTCACGCGCATCCACCCGCTCCAGCCGTTCGACCAGACCGGCGTCAGGGCGGGCAAGCTAAATACCCTGATCCCGGCGTTGAGCGCGTGCACCAGAAGAAGGTCTCCGACAACGGTCGGGCAGCCGTCGACGTCGAGCGTCCGGACAAGATCTCCCGAACACACGTCGAGCACATGGAGACCACGCGCCGCCTCGACGAAGACCCAACCCTTCCAGAGCGCCGGGGTGAGGGAGAACGGCACACCGTGCTCCCGCCGGTCTTCGACGGGGTCGGCCCTTCGCCAGCGCTCATCACCGGTTCGCGCGTCGAAGGAATACACGCCGCCGCCCGCATCGGCCACAATCAAGGCGCCGTCCACCAGCAGCGGCGAGGCGACCACCGGGGCCGCCGTGTGAGCCGTCCATGTCTTCTCCATCGCAGTACCACCATCCACAACTCATGCTGATGCTGGGTGTGCCGGTCGCGACCGCCGAGACGGGCAGGGCGGCCTCCACGTAGACCGCCTCATGATTCCAGGCCGTCCATCGTGATCGACATCGAGGTGGGGCGCCGGGGGCGGTCGCGGGCGGCGCGGTCGCGGGCGGCGCGGTCGCGGGCGGCGCGGTCGCGCATCAGGTCGCACCAACATGGGCATCCGTGCCATCGTGGCTACCGGCGAGCACGCCAAGACCGAGGCAGCGCTTCGGCACGTGCGCCGACACTTCATCACCGTCAACGACCCGCGCGCTGCGGTGACAGAGTTGGTGAACGCCACCTTCGCCGCCCGGAACACCGCATGGTGGGGCCATCGAGGGCCTGCTGCGGCACTGCGCGGACGCCGAGATCGAGTCGACCCCCAGGGCGCGAGCGTCGTCGGGTTCGCCTTCACCGAGCTGCTCAACTTCCGCCTGCTGCCAAGGCTGAAGAACATCGGCAGCATCCGCCCGTACCGCCCCGACGACACCCCACCCTCGGTGCCTCGACGACGCGGCCGATCCGCTAGGAGCTGATCGAGCAGCTATACGACCAGATGGCAAGTACGCCACCGCACTGCGACTCAGCACTGCCGAAGCCGAGCAGGGGCTGCGGCGCTTCACCCGCGGCGGCCCCAAGCACCCCACCTACCAGGCACTTGAAGAACTCGGCCGCACAGTTCGTACGGTCTTCGCCTGCGGCTACCTCGCCAGTCTTGGCCTGGATCGCGGCGTAGTGCACACCGCGGGTGGCCTCGAAGTCGCCGGGCAGGTCGTCCTCCGGGTTGCGCCACCATGGTGCGGCGCCCTCGACGTAGATCTCGCAGCAGCGGACCGCGTCCCGCAGCGCGACCAGGGCGCACAGCTCGTACGGGATGCGCTCGATGCGGCCACGCTCGTCGACGACCGCCTCATCGGCACGGCGTCCGTGGCGTCGTAGAAGCGGGTCTTGCCGTCGACGTTCTCGGCCACTCCGTGTCGGCGCCGACGAGCGCGAACCCGCCGATCACGCGCAGCGACAGGGCGGTCAACTCCTTTTGCAGTTCGATGGGTTCGCTGTCGGCCTGTCTTGCAGCACTGTCCGCACACCAGCCGACACTTCTTGGGACGCTCAGGCAGCCGGACGTCGAACGGCGGCCAGGACTCGTCCTTGAACTCGCGCCGGTCGTAGTCGCACTCGGCACAGACCAGGCCAGGCCGCAGTGAGCCGTCAGGTGCCGAAGAAGAGCTGAGGGGTTCCGGCGAGCATCCCCGACATTGCCGTGCAGCTCCGGGACAACTCACGGACGCCCTTGCCCCACCGCTTGTACAGCGCCCTCAGCTCCTTCTCGGTCTCCTCAGCGCTGCCGCGACCCGGCCACCCCTTCTTTCCGGCTGCGGGAGGAGAGCCCTTGCCTCACCGGCAGATCACCAGCTGTTCTGGGGTGACTGGTAGTGCCACAGGCGATCGCTGCTATTGGTGGCGCGGAACAGGCGGATGTCACTGTAGGCGCCGCCGACAACGGAGGGAGCGGCGGCCAGGCGGGTGTTCAGGGCAGGGCGCAGGCTCCACCAGCCGGTGGGGCCTGCGGACGCGGCCTGGTTGGTCTGCTCCGCGACTCGCTGCCAGGCCTGGATAGGCGAGCCGTTACAGACCTGGACGACGAGCTGAACGTTCGGGGCGGGGTCGGTGGCGGGCTGCAAGCAGAGCGTGGCGTTCTTCTCGTTGCGAACGATCCAGGAACCGTCGCCCTGCTGTTCCAGCTCCCACATCACGCTGGTGCGGTTCTCGTAGTCGCTGTTGGGCTGGCGGATGGTCGCGGCGGCGACCCCCGGGTTGGCGACGTCGTCCCAGGTGCTGAGTCGTCCGCCGTCGGCCTTGTTCACGATCTCCTGGTGACGGATGTCGGCTCCGGCTGCCTGGCTGGGCGTGGCGCTGGCAACCAGCGCGACCATGGTCACGGCGGGCACCAGACTGGTGAGGAACCGGCGGGATGTGGACATGGAGACGTCCCTTCTGTGTCGCGGCCTGCCTGGCCGCTGTCTCTGAAGCGCTGGTACTTCGACACGATCAGCAGGCACACGAACAGCCATCGCCACCTCCACTGGTAAGGCAATCTCGGCGTCTGCCGCCGCGAACACTACCCACCCCATACGCCCCAAAGCGGCATAGAACATACACCCGTAACAATCAGGCCAATCGGTCCATGTCGTACAAGTACCCATATGGCAAGGCGGTCAGCGCCGCCAACGACAGAGGCGGCTCAAGAATCAACGGCCTACTCCGGCCTTGCTGAGATCCCCCGCCCTATGAGCATGCCAATGCGTCGGGACGCCAGAAGTCACATGACCCGCTGGAGGGCCGGGGCTTCGGCTCGGCAGCGGGTCGTGCATCTTCAGTTGCGCGGCGAGTAGCCCTACTGTGATCGCCCATCCATATAGAGCATTTCGGCTCTGTCTGTCGTGCCGTCAGAATGCCCTGGCCGTTGTCGATGGAGTCGAATGTCCCGGTAGTCGCGCCAGGAGAAGCTCTTACGTCCGTCGCGTTGGCCGTCGTCTCTGCGCTGCCGGTAGACAACCGAGACCGGTGGAGCGCTGCTCGTTGATCGCACGCAGCGCAAGGGCCATGGACCTTCACCTCTACCTCGCCACCGCCCTCGCCACGCTCCGCATGCTCATTCGGCGCTCGCCCAAGTACCTTCGCTGGGACGGCCAGGTCCACTCCCCGGCTCCTCGAACGATGCGTTCGCCAGTCGGCCGTAAGCTGACGCGATCGCCGGGCCACCGAGCACTGGACGAAGGTCGGCCCCGACGCGTCCCAGTACAGAATGAGGCGGACGTGTGCAAGGTGAACCGATAGCCGAACGGCGCGCGAGGACCTACCGGTTGTGGCTCTACCGATGGTGGCTCCTTGTCCCCGCATCAGGTATGGCGGCCGTCTGGCTCGCTGTTCACGAGCGCTCACCCGCCGCGGTGCCTTCGTCCCAGTTCTACATTCTGTGTCGGCGCCCAAGGTCCCTGGATGCGCTCTCCTTGGCTTCGGCCCTGTTTCGTCACAGCCGCGGCCGTGTCCGTCACCGGAGCGGTCCGGGCCGTCAGAACACCCTCACGCCGCCGGTCGCTTTGAATTCGGTTGCGGCCGACCCAAGGACATAGGCCATCATGGCGGCGTACGTGTTCCCTCACACCAGGAGCCCTCGCATGCGCCGTCGCCTCGGAATCCCCCAGCTTCCCCACTGGACGACGGTTCTCGAGGACTCGACCACGCATGCGTACCCTGAACATCGGAATTCTGGCCCACGTCGACGCCGGTAAGACCAGCCTGACCGAGCGGCTGCTGTTCGACCACGGCGCGATCGACCGGCTCGGCAGCGTCGACGCCGGTGACACCCGCACGGACGGCGGGGCGATCGAGCGGCAGCGCGGCATCACCATCTGCTCGGCCGTCGCCGCCTTCACGGTCGGCGACACCCAGATCAACCTCATCGACACCCCGGGCCACTCGGACTTCATCGCCGAGGTCGAGCGGGCCCTGGAAGTCCTCGACGGCGCGGTCCTGTTGCTGTCCGCCGTGGAAGGTGTGCAGGCCCAGACGCGGGTGCTGATGCGAACCCTGCGGCGACTGCGGCTGCCCACGCTGATCTTCGTCAACAAGATCGACCGAGCGGGCGCCCGCGTCGACGGGCTTCTCGCCGATATCCGGCGCCGGCTCACGCCGCATGTCGTGCCACTGACAGAGGTGACGGGCATCGGCACGCCCGCCGCCCAGGCACGCCGACGGGACGACCCGGAGCTGCGGACCGACCTGGCGGAGGCACTCGCCGAGGTCGACCCGGCGATCCTCGCCGCGGTCGTGGACGGCCCGGAACCGAACGTCGACGAGCTGCGCGCCGCCCTTGCCGCCCGCACTGCCGACGGCTCCTTCCACCCGGTCCTCTTCGGCTCCGCCCTCGGCGGCCAGGGCATCGCCGAACTCGTCGAGGCCGTGACCGGGCTGATCCCGCCGCCCGAACCGCCGCCCGGACCCGCCGAACCCCGCGGCACCGTCTTCGCCGTACGCCCCGGACCGGGCGGCGATCGGACGGCGTATCTGCGGTTGTACGAGGGTGAGGTGACACCGCGTCAGCGGTTGACGTTTCTGCGCCGGGAGGCGGACGGCCGGACCACCGAGGTCCCCGGACGGGTGAACCGCCTCGCCGTGATCGGCCACCCTGGGAAGCTCACCGGCGGGAACATCGCGGCGCTCTCCGGCGTCGCCGGGATCCGCGTCGGCGACCGTCTCGGCGAACTCACCGACCGCGCCCCGCAGTTCGCGCCGCCGACGCTGGAGACGCTGGTCAGGGCCCGGCGCCCCGACCAGGCCGCCCAACTGCGCACGGCGCTGCTGGCCCTCGCCGACCAGGACCCGCTCATCCAAGCCCGCCCCGCGGACGCCGGAGCCACCACACTGCTCCTGTACGGCGAGGTCCAGATGGAGGTGCTGGCGGCCACGCTGGCCCAGGACTTCGGCATCGAGGCCGACTTCGCGCCGGGCCGCGTCCGGTTCCTCGAGCGCCCGGCCGGGACCGGCGAGGCCTGGGAGGAGCTGCCGTGGCTCGACCACACCCGATACTGGGCCACGATCGGCCTGCGGGTGGAGCCCGAACCATGCGGTTCCGGCGGGGTGTTCACGTACGAGACGGAACTCGGCGCCCTCCCCCGGGCCTTTCACCAGGCCATTGAGGACACCGTGCACACGACGCTGCTGTCCGGCCTGCGGGGCGCCGCCGTCACGGACTACCGCGTCACGCTCGTCCGCTCGGGCTTCTGCGCGCCGGTCAGCACGGCAGCCGACTTCCGTGGGCTCACGCCGATCGTGCTGCGCCGGGCCCTGGATCGGGCGGGCACTCGCCTGTACGAGCCGTACCACGCCTTCGAGGCGGAGGTACCGCTGGACGCCCTCGCTCCCGTGACGGCCCATCTCGCCTCGTATGGCGCCGAGTTCACGGACACGACAGGCGGGAACTCCTCCTGGCTGATCACGGGTGAGCTGCCGACCCGACGAGTCCGGGACATCGAGCTGCGGCTGGCGGGGCTCACGCGTGGGGAGGGGGTGTGGTGGTCCCGTCCGTCGGGGGACCGGGAGGTGCGACACCGGAGGGATGCGGGGGAATCGTAAGGACGGTAGGGGCACGACGGGAGCGCGAAGCGAGCCCACCGAGGGGGGACGCGCTGTTCCTGCGGACCGAACGGCTGACGTGGTGTCAGTCCCCCACTGTCACAGATGATCCTCACTACTCCCGGTCAGCGTGACCTCTCTGCCAGGTGACCCGCGACAAGTCGCTGATCCCGCAGCGGACGGCCTGCCGGGCAGCTCGATGTCGATCCCGTCGTTCTGCTGGATCGGCTCGAACTCAAGGACGGTGCGGTCTCAGGGAGTTGGCCTCGGAGTGGATTGGAGTGTGCCTGTGGTCAGGCGCCGAGGCGGCGGCGGTAACTCGGGTTCTAGGTTGCGGCTTGACCTCAACCGAGCTTGACATTTCATGGTGTTGGGCACACGAAGATGACAGGAGATTGGTGTGACAACGCTTCAACTGCCGGATCTGGCCCGGCCCGACGCCGGGACCACGCTGATCAGCGAGTGGATCGTGGACACACCTGACCGGCAGGACCGGGCGGGCCGTGCACTGCTTGGGGAGTGGGACGAGCTGTCGGCCAGGTTTCGCCCCGAGGCGTTCCTGCGGCTCAGCTGCTTCGCGAGCGCGGACGGGCGTGTGCTGCTCAGCGTCGCGCAGTGGACCAGCGACGAGGCACACCTCGCCTTCGTTCGGGAGCACCGGGCTGAGATGGTCGGCCGCATCGACCGCGAGGTCCCGGGGATCCGGCGTCCCGGGCTGGTCCGCTACCGGTTGGCGCATACCGTCGTGCCGGACGGCGGCGGCGTTGACACGACCGACGTGGCCGTCCTCGCGCACGCCGAGCGTGAGCCGTCGGCTCATGCCGCGCGATGGGCTGAGGCCACCGCCGACCGGCTACGGGCGGCTCCGCCCCTGGGCATGGGCACCGCGCATGTGTTCGTAAGCGAGGACGGTGCGCGTGGCCTGCTCTACGCACCGGTGGCTCGGGCGAACGGCGTTACTGGTGCGCGGCCCTACCGGCTGCTCGGAGCCGTCGCGGGGCCAGGCGCCGGTGCGGACGGCGTGGGACCGGCGGAGGTTCAGCGTTCTGACAGTGTGGACAAGGCGTAGCTGACGCCGGACGACTGTACGAACAGCTTCCGCAGGCGGCGGGCAGCGGTGTGGAGCTGGTGCGCGCAGAAGCCGAGCAGGGGCTGGGCGACCGCGGTCGGTCGGGTCGCCCGCCGACGTTCGCCGCGCTCCAAGTTGCCGAGGTCAAGGCGCTGGCTTCCACACCAGGGCCCGGCGCGTGCCGGACCTGTAAGCGGCGGCTGTGTCGAGCTGTCCCCCTTCACACATATCGAGGCTTCACCGTCAGACGGTCGGCAGCAGTTCCCGCAGTTGGACGGTGTCGATGATGCGTGCCCGGGACGGGAAGACCTTGTCGACGAGGACCCGGTGGACCTCGGGGTCACGGTCGGCGACACCGTCGGACAGGACGTAGACACGGTAGTCGCGATCGGCGGCGTCCATGAGTGTGGACAGGACGACGCCGCTGGTGCTGAGCCCGGCGAGGACCAGCGTGTCGATGCCGCGGTCGGCCAACTGCTCGTACAGGTCGGTGGTGGAGGCCGCGCCGTAACGGATCTTGCGGACGACGATGTCGCCGTCCTGCGGGCTGATCGTCTCGTGTATCTGCGTGGCGTCGTCCTCGTGGTGCATCGCCTTCGCGGCGGCGATCGCGCTGAAGGACACGTTGCGGTCGGGAACGGCGTCCCAGTCGTCCTGCGTGAACGCCACGCGGACGTGAGCGACGGTGCCGCCCGCGGCTCGCACGTCCGCGATCGCACCCCGCACGCGCGCGAGCAGCGCGTCGGGTTCGGGGGCGAGCGGAAGGATTCCGTTCTGGAAGTCCATCACCAGCAGCGCGGTCCGCTCGGGGGCGAGGGTGGGAACGGCAGAGGCGTTCATACGGTGTTTCTCCTTGGGGTTGCGAAGAGTGTCGATGCGGAGCGCACGGCTCAGACCGCCGCGCCGCGGCGGCGCATCAGGCCGCGGTCCAGGACGACGAGCAGCAGTACCGCGAGACCGGCGGCGACGAGCACGACGCCGAGGCTGTGCAGCCCGTGGTCGTCGGCGCCGTCGCGGAAGACGATGCCGCCGATGACGGACGAGGTGATGGTGCCGAGGTAGCCGAAGGTGCGGAACAGTCCGGAGGCGGTGCCGATCTGGTCGGCCGGTGCCGCCATGTACAGGGCAGTCTGGTTGCCGACGGTGGTGGTGGCCATGGTGACGCCGAAGATCAGCGAGACGAGTACGAGCGCGAACACCGGGCTGTCGGAGCCAAGCAGCATGATGCCGATCGACCCGAGCAACATGCTCAGCGCCGAGGCGATCACCGGGCCGCGCACCAGATTGCGGCGGGCGAGTGGCCGTGACAGCAGCGCGGATACGGCGCCCATCGGCAGCAGCATCAGACCGGTCTGCACGGTGGACAGTCCGTAGGCGGCCTCCATCCACTGCGTCAGGCCGTACATCATCGAGTACACGCCGAGCAGGGTGAGCGCCTGGCGCACGTAGGTGCGGGCCAGGGCGCCGTTCGAGGTCAGGCCGCGCAGGTCGAAGAACGCCTCGGTCCGGCGGCGCAGCTCCCACCAGGATGTCGCGACGGCGGCGACGACGAAGACCACGAGTGCGGCCCAGTCGGGGTGCGGCAGGCCCGTCAGGAAGACGACCAGGGAGGTCATCGAGGTGGCGAAGCCGATGATGCCGATCAGGTCGATGCGGTGCGCGATCCGGCGGAAGCCTCCGTCCGCGCGGTCGAGCGGTGGGTCCTTGGGCAGTCGCAGCGCCATCGCCAGCGCGATCACTGTCACCGGGATGTTGATCAGGAATGCCCAGCGCCAGCCGGCCGTGCCCACGAGCAGACCGCCGATGGGCGGGCCGACCGCCGCGGTGACCATGCCTGCGATCGCGAGTCCGCCGAGCACTGCGCCCGGTGGTTCGTCGAGACCGGCCTGCTCTGCGCGGCGTCTGATCATCACCATGGCGCAGGGGAACGCGGCCGACGTGCCGAGGCCGATCAGGACCCGGGCGACGGTGAGCGTCGCGAGGTTTCGGCCGAGGCTGCCGACGATGCCGCCGAGCAGCACCAGCACGATGCCGACGAGGAAGACGCGGCGGGCACCGAGGACTTCGGCGAGCTTGCCGGCCGTCGGTTGAGCGATGGCGCTGGCCAGGTAGAGGGAGGAGACCAGGACGGCGGTAGCGCCCACCGCGACACCCAGCTCGGTGGCGATGGGCACCAACGCGGTCGCGATGATGGAGCTGTTGATCGGGTTGAGGCTGGAGCCCACGTAGAGCGGCATGGTGAAGGTCAAGCCGAAGGGCCTGCGCGTGAGTTCGAGGGGCGAGGGCTCTGTATCGACAGTGCCGGTTGTCATATGGCGCCCTCGTCCAGGCCGGCGGCGGCGAGCCGCTCGAGAAGCTCGACCGCCTTGTCCATGTCCTCGCGTTCGTCCGGAGCGACGACCTCGTCGATGGCGCGAGCCAGGAAGGCGGCGCGGCCCGCCAGCAGTCCGTCGATCAGCTCGGTCGCGGACGGGTCGGCGCTGATCAGCTTCTTGCGGCCGTCCTTCGGATCGGGCTCGCTGTGGATCAAGCCCGCGGCCTTCAGCACGGCCAGGCTCTGGGCGACGGCCTGCGCGGTGACGTGCTCGATCGAGGCGAGCCGGGCCGCGGTGATCGGGCCCTGACGTACGACGGTCGCCAGGAGGCCGAGTTGGGTGACGCTCAGCCCGGTCGCGTGCTGTCCCGACTCCGCGCGCATCCGGGCCCGCAGCCGCTTGATCGCATCGCTGAGACGTTGCGCGGTCTCAAGGGACTCCTGCGGCAGGGACTCCTGCGGCCTGGCATCGGTCATGGCTGGAGCGTAAAACTACACAAGCAACTTTAGCAAGTTACTTGTGTAGTTCTCGTGCCTGAGACTGTCAGAACTCCTCGGCAGCGGCTGCGATCGCCTCACGGATACGGGGGTAGGTGCGCAGACCCCCAGCCCGCAGCCGTACTTGGGGCCGGTGACGCCGAGGGCGTCGCGCAGCACCCAGCGCCGTCGCCTGCCCCCGGCGTGGCCGGAGCCCCGCCCTCACCCGCAGGCCGCGCTCGCCCGGTCGCGAGGTGACACGCGGCAGGCTGTGGCGCGGCCGATCGGTGTGAGAGGTCCGCTCACCGAGAGCCGGTGGCGGCCTGGGGCTGCTCTTCCTGGCCCGCGGCGCGGTCGGTGAGCATCTTCAGGGCTGCCGCGCGGGTGTTGGCGACATGTCGTCTGGCGAGGCGGGCGGCGGTCCGCGGGTCGCCCGCTTGCAGAGCGCGGAACAGTTCTTCGTGCTCACCGCACATCAGCGGCCCGTCACCGGGTTCGGCCGTCAGCCGGAAGAGCCGGTGCAGCCGCCCGTCCAGCGGCTGCATCAGATCCTGGAGCAGCGGGTTGCCGGACAGGACCACGATCTGCCGGTGGAAGTCGGCATTGAGTACTGCGACGTCCCGGGCTCGCCCGCGCTCGGTGGCCCGGCGGGCGCGTATGAGCAGCTGTTCCAGCCGACGCAGACCCGCCGCGTCGGCGTGCCGTGCGGCAAGCTCGGCGGCGAGCGCCTCGAGAGATTCACGGACGTCGAAGAAGTGGGCGGCGCCCTCCACCCCCACCTGGGAGACGACGGCACCGCGGCGGGGCTGGGTGGTGAGGAAGCCCTCCGTCTCCAGCCGCTGCATGGCCTCGCGCACCGGGATGCGGGAGACCCCGAACTCGGCGGCCAGGTCACGCTCGACGACCCGTCGGCCGGGCTCGAGTTCCCCCTCGATGATGCGTTCGCGCAGCGCCTCGTACACCTGGTCACGCAGGGACTTGTCCCCCGCACCGATGCTGGTGCGTCGCGTGCTCTCCGTCATCCTGCGCCTTCCGCCGCCCGCCGCTGTTCCCACGTCATCCTAGTGCCCGTCAGGTGAAGAGACCCCTTGCCTGGTATTCGGTATACCAAGTAGCGTGCCGCTTCGGCTCACGGCGCAGTCGCGTCGACACAAGCCTGGACAGCCCTGGCCGCCCCTCACACCTTCGGAAGGCCGCATGCACAACAGCCCCTCGTCCCCCCTCGTACTGGCCAACGCCACCCTGCCGGACGGCCGGCGCGCGGACGTGTCCCTGCACGACGGTCACATCGCGGCCGTCCACGAGCGCGTCACACCCGTCGACGCACCCCCCGAAACGACCGGCAGTGTCGGCGACAACCGGATCGAACTGGCCGGCGCACTGCTGCTGCCCGCTTTCGTGGACGGCCACTGCCACCTGGACAAGACCTTCCTCGGAGCCCCCTGGCAGCCCCACACGGCGGGCGACACGATCCGTGACCGGGTCACCGCCGAGCTCGACACCCGGCGGAGGCTCACCGCCCCGGTCACCGAGCGCGCCCTGGAACTGGTCCACCGCATGGTCGAGCACGGCACCGGGCACGCCCGCTCGCATGTCGACATCGACCCGCAGTCCCGCCTGGCGAACCTGCACGCGCTGTTGGAGGTCAGGGAGCACGTCCGCGACCTCATCACCCTGCAGATCGTGGCCTTTCCGCAGAGCGGGGTGGTCACCGCGCCCGGCGTCCCCGACCTGCTGGACGCGGCGCTGCGCGAAGGTGCCGACCTCGTCGGCGGCCTCGACCCCGAGGGCTTCGACGGCGACGTCGAGGGGCAACTCGACGTCGTCTTCGGGCTCGCCGAGCGACACGGGGTCGGCGTCGACATCCATCTGCACGACCCCGGCGAGGCCGGAGCCGCGCAGTTGCGCGAGATCGCCGCCCGGACCAGGGCACTGGGCCTGACCGGCCGCGTCACCGTCAGCCATGCCTACTGCCTGGGCGACGTGGAGGACGCCACGTTCGCCCGCACGGCGGCGGCGCTCGCGGGGGCGGAGGTGTCCATCCTCACCAACGGACCGGCCGGACCCATGCCGCCCGTACTGCGGCTGCGCGAGGCGGGCGTCCGCGTCTTCGCCGGCTCCGACAACATCCGCGACGCCTGGTGGCCCTACGGCACCGGCGACATGCTGGAACGGGCGACCATCATCGGCCTGCGCTCCGACCTCATGACCGATGACGAACTGCACACCGCGGCCTCGCTCGTCACCACAGAGGCAGCCGCCGCCCTGGGCCTGGACCGCTACGGACTGCGGCCGGGAAGCCGCGCGGATCTCGTCGCGGTTGCCGCCGGCAGTGTCGCCGAAGCGGTCGCCGCGCACCCCCGGCGCCTGCTCGTGACACACGCCGGCCGGGTGGTGGCGACCGACAACTGCCCGGTGCCGGATCTGCCGGCTCCCCAGCCAGGTGTCCAGCGCGCCTGGTAACGCCGCCGACCGGGTGCCGCACCCGCACTCGCCCGCGTAGTTCACAGCTTCTGTGCAGGGCCGTCCTCAGCGCCGGAACTCCACGGACCTGCCCTCCTCCCGAAGCGGCTGCCTCCCGCAGCCACTCAGCGCATCCATCTAGGAGTCCCGTGTCCGCCACCAGCGGCTCCGGCGGTGCCCCCGCCGCGCACCCGAACACCCCCGTCCCACACACCGGTGAGCCGCCCGCCCACTCCGGTGAGCCACCCGCCCCGGGCGGCACCGTCCTGAGCAGCGCCGCCATAGGCGTTTCCGACCTGGTCTTCTTCGTGGTCGCCGCTGCCGCGCCTCTGACGGCCGTGGCCGGGGTCGCCCCTGCCGCGATGGCCATGGGCGGACTCGCCACCCCCTTGGGATACGTCCTGTCCGGCGGACTGCTGGCGCTGTTCGCCGCCGGCTTCACCGCCATGAGCCTGCACGTCCGCAACGCCGGCGCCTTCTACGCCTATGTGGCCCGCGGCTTGGGCAAGGCCACCGGCATCGGGACGGCCTACGTCGCCGTCCTCTCCTACAACCTGGTGGAGATCGGGCTCGTCGCCTGCTTCGGCTTCTTCGCCTCGAGCGGGGTGAAGGACCTCACCGGGTTCGGCGCGCCCTGGTGGCTCTGGTCGGCGGTCTGCGTCGCCGTCGTCGGCGTCCTCGGCTGGCTCCGGGTCACCCTCAGCGCCAAGGTGCTGGGACTCGCACTGGTGCTGGAGGTCCTCGTCCTGCTGATCCTGGAGGGCGGAGTGCTGAACCATCGTGGCACCGCCGCCCTCGACCCCGCGGTGCTGAACCCGACATCGCTGGGCGGCGCGGGGGTGGCGGGCATGTTCGTCCTGGCCATCGGCGCCTTCACCGGGTTCGAGGCGACCGCGATCTACGCCGAGGAGGCGCGGGAGCCGAAGCGCACGGTGCCGCGGGCCACCTTCATCGCCGTCGGCTTCCTCGCCGTCTTCTACGCCTTCGCCGTGTGGGTGGTGATGGGCGCCTTCGGTTCCGAGGACGCCGTGCGGGTCGCGCGGGGCGGCAACGGACCCGACATGGTGTTCAGCGCCGCCGGCCGATTCGTCGGACCGTGGCTCTCCGACAGCATGCATCTGCTGATCATCACCAGTGCCTTGGCCGCCACCCTCGCCTTCCACAACGCCGCCGCCCGGTACATGTACGCCCTCGGCCGCGAGGGGCTGCTGCCCCGCCCGCTGGCCCGCGTCTCGCCCCGCAGCGGCTCCCCGGGCACCGCCGTGGTGGTCCAGAGCCTCCTCGCGGCGGCCTTCATCGCCGTAGGGGCCCTCAGTGATGCCGACCCGTACGCGGTGGTCTTCCTGTGGCCGAACGGCACCGGAGTCCTGGGCATCATGGCGATGCAGGCACTCGCCGCCCTGGCGGTGTACGGGTTCTTCCGCCGCGACCGCCGGGGGGTTTCCGGCTTCCGGGCGCAGTGGGCACCCTTGCTCTCCTTCCTCGGGCTGTGTGTGCTCACCGTCCTCGCGGCTCTGCGGTTCGACCTGCTCACCGGGGCATCCGGTGCGGTCAACATCGGACTGCTCGTCCCGCTGCCCGTGGTGTTCTGCATCGGGCTCATCGTGGCCCGGTACATCCGGCGCACGGATCCACGGCGGTACGCCCAGCTCACCACCGTCGACGTGGAACGCGACTGACCCCGGGGCCCGGACGGGCGGCCGCAGCGAACCAGCGCCCCCGGCCACCCGTCCGATGCCCCCGGCAGACTGCGTCGGCCACGCCGGACGGCGACGCTGAGGTCGGCCGTCCCCACCGCCACCGAGCCCGAGTTGGCCGCCTAGCCTCGCAGGGAGGGATCGACGAAGGTCAGGGTGCGGCGGGGGTGTCGATGCTCGGCGCGCACCCGGCCGGCATCGTGACGGCGGCCGATGCCACCGGGGTGGCCGTCGCGGTGTGCCTGCTCATGGCTGCCGACGTTCCGCCTGCCCGGTGCCGGCCCGGTCTTCGGCCTCGCGCAGCACGGCCGCGATGCCGCGGAAGCCGCGGCGCTCAGCGTGGGTACGGGCCGTCGTCCCGTCGGCGTCCGGCAGCAGCGGGTCGGCACCCGCCGCGAGCAGCACCTCCACCACCTCCTGGTGCGTGCGCCCGCCGTCGCCGAGGATCACCGCCTCCAGCAGCGCCGTCCAGCCGAGCCGGTTGACGTGGTCGACGTCGATGTCCGTCTCGGCCAGCACGGCGCGTACGTAGGACACGTGGCCGCGCTCGCTTGCCGGGATCACCGACACCCCGCCGAACCGGTTGGTCACCGTCACGTCCGGCCCGCCGGGCAGCAGCGCGCGCATCATCGCCACGCTGCCGGTCACCCCGGTCACCAGCCAGCCGCTGTCCAGGCGGTCGTCCTGCGCGTTCACGTCCGCGCCCGCGTCGACCAGCACCCGGGCCACCGCCACCTCGTCGGCGAGGGCCGCCCGTAGCAGGGGCGTACGGCCCTCCTCGTCGCGCGCCTCCCGGTCGGCGCCTGCCGCCAGCGCCTCGCGGACGGCGGCGACGTCGCCGCGCTGTGCGGCATCCAGCAGGGCGCGGTCGGTCGGGGAGAGTGACTTCTTGGCCACGACGGAACTCCTCCACGGAGTGGCAACGGACAACAGCACGGCAAAGACGGCAAGTAGAGCAGCATCTGAGAAGGGAAGCGAGGGCGGACGTGGGGAGAGCGCGCTCCGACCGGTGGCACGCGGGGCGGGGGACCCCACGTGCCGCCGTGGCCCAGCGGTCCGCCCGGACGGGGACGCCGCTCACTCGGGTGGTACGAGCGGTGGGGTCAGCGGCCGTTGCTGATCGCCGCGACGCCGACCTGGGCGAACTTCTCGTCCAGGTCGCCGGAGGGGGCGCCCGCGACGCCGACGGCCGCGATCGGGGCGTGGTTGTAGGCGACCGGGGCGCCGCCCGCCAGGAACAGCGTGTTCGGGATGTCCTTGAGGGTGGGGGCCGACTCCAGGCGCTTGACCAGTTGGGAGGTGGGCGCGTTCCAGGAGACGGCGGTGTACGCCTTCCTGATCGCGGAGTCGTAGGACTGGGGCCCGGCGCCGTCGCCGCGCAGGGTGACGATCGTGTTGCCGTCGCGGTCCACCACCGCGACGGTGACCTGCTGGCCCTCCTTCTGGGCGGCCTTCAGCGCCGCCTGCGCGGCGTCGGTGGCGGCCTCGATCGTCAGGTGGGTGCTGGTGGTCGCGGCCTTGTCCTTCACCGCGGCCACATCTGCGGCCGGCGCGGCGGCCGGGGTGTCGGCGGAGGCGGACACCGCGCCGACCACACCGACACCGACCGCTGCCAGGGCCGCCACGGAGGTGACGACCTTGGCGCGGGTGGAGAACTTCTTGGCCTTGTGCTGCATTACGAGCATCTCCCAGTCGTGTCGCTCTCCTCCCGGCCCGGACCGTGGCCGACGTAGGTACGGCCGAACCCGTGCGGGTGCCGGAGGAGGCAGCGCTCGTTGCGCTGTGCCTCCACTCTCGGCCTGCTCACCCCGTGCGCCCGTCGACGTACCGGCTGGTTCCGGCGCGCGGGACGGCTGACGGCAGGGTCATCCGATCGGTTGACCCCCTCCAGTACTGCCCGGCTGACAATGGCAGTGTTCGCTGTCTCCGCCGAGGACCGCCCAAAGGCCTCCCGCACGCCGAACGGCAGCCATGTCCGTACGTCCCGGCCAGGGAGGAGCAGCCATGCCGTCGAGAAGCAGACCCTCCCCAAGCGGCCCGAAGGCCGCCGACCGCGAAGCTCGCACGCCGGCGTTCGCCGTCCACCTGGCGTTCTTCCTGCTGCTTGGCTCCGCCCTGACCCGATACGTCCAGCGGCACAGCGCCCAGCCTCAGTTGCCCGCCGTCCTGGCCCTGACCAGCGCGCTGGCCCTGCTGTACGTCGTCGGTCGTCGCACGGCGGCCGTCCCCGAGGCGGTCGCCCCGTCTTCCGCGAGCGCCGACCGGCCTCCGCTCGCCGGTCTGCTGTGGCTGGGCGCGCTGGTCGGTGTGTGGGCCGTGCTGGTCGTCCTGGCTCCCAGCTTCGCCTGGTGCGCGGTGCCGCTCTTCTACACCGCGCTGCGCACCCTCCCGACGCCTGCCGCGTACACACTCATGATGATCTTCACCGCCTTCGTGGTCGTCGCGCAGTTGCGGCTGGCCGACCGCCTCGACGTGGACCTGGTGATCGGTCCGCCGGCCGTCGCCGCCTTGGCGACCGCGGTCTTCACCCACATGGACCGGCAGGCGACCCGGCAGGCCGCCCTGATCCGCGACCTGGTGCGCACCCGCCGTGAACTCGCCGCCACCGAACGCCGCGAGGGTACTCTCACCGAGCGCCAGCGGCTGGCCATGGAAATCCACGACACCCTCGCCCAGAGCCTGTCCAGCCAGCAGATGCTCCTTCAGGCCGCCGACCGGGTATGGGAAGCCGAGCCGGCGCAGGCCCGAGCCCATCTGCGCACCGCCGCCTCGATCGCCGAGAGCAGCCTGGCCGAGGCCCGCCGTTTCGTGCACGACCTGGCACCCGCCGACCTCGCCGAGGGCGGCGGCCTGGAGGCGGCCCTACGGGGCCTGGCCTCCCGCGAGACCACGGCCGAACGCACCGTGTCCTGTCTCGTCGACGGCACGCCAGGGCCGCACGGACTGCCGGACCGGGTGCAGTCCGCGCTGCTGCGCATCGCACAGGGCACCCTCGCCAACGTCCGGGAGCACTCCGGTGCCACCCGGGCCGCGCTCACCCTCACCTACCTCGGGGACCAGATACGGCTGGACATCGCCGACAACGGTCGCGGCTTCGAAACCGACGCACTGCCGGAGCGCGCCGCCGGAGTTCGCGGACACGGCCTGCCCGCGATCCGCGCCCGGGTCGGCCAGTTGGGTGGCACCCTCACCCTTGAGTCCGCGCCCGGTGACGGCACGGTCGTCTCCGTCGCCGTCCCGCGCCGCCCCACTCCTTCGGAGGTCCCCACGCCATGACCAGGACCGAACATACGGAGCCCGCGCCAGTACGGCTCGTCCTGTGCGACGACCACGCTGTGGTCCGCGCCGGCCTGTGCGCCCTGCTCGGCAGTGCCCCGGGTATCGAGGTGGTGGGCGAGGCGGACAGCGGGGCGGAGGCCGTCGCGCTCGCCGCGAAGCTCGTCCCCGACGTGGTCCTCATGGACCTGCAACTCGGCGACGCGATGGACGGTGTCGAGGCGACTCGCCGGATCACCGCCGACTCCGGCGGCTCGGTCCATGTGCTGGTCCTGACCACGTACGACACCGACGCCGACATCATCCGTGCCATTGAGGCGGGCGCCACCGGCTACCTGCTCAAGGCCGAGCGCCCCGACGAGCTGTTCTCGGCCATCCGCAGCGCCGCCTCCGGCCGCACCGCCCTGTCCGCTCCCGTCGCCCAGCGGGTCATGACCCGCATGCGCAGCCCGCGCCCCGGCCTCACCGACCGCCAGCGCGACATCCTCGGCCAGTTGGCCCGCGGGCTGACCAACCGGGACATCGCCAAGGCCCTCTTCCTGAGCGAGGCCACGGTCAAGACGCACCTGGGGCGCATTTACGACAAGCTCGGCGTCGACACCCGGGCCGGCGCCGTGGCCGTCGCCAAGGAGCAGCGGCTGCTGCCTTGACGGACATGGCGCGGCTCCCCGGTTTCGGCCCCGGTCCGGCCCGGGGTCCCGGCCGACGCCAGTCCTTCCTCCATCAGCGCGAGCTCCATCAGCGCGAGCGCGCCCACCGCGCGGCGGCGTAGCGGTGTGGCGGCGAGCGAGCCGACGCCCATCGCGAAAGCCGTCACCTCCTTCAACGGCGCGGGAGCTCGGCCTGCCGCTGTGGGCGGACGCCGCCGAGTCCGGCCCTGCTACCTCGGCAACCACTCGCACTGGTCAACCAGACGGAACGCATCCGGGGCTCGGGGTCGCTCGGCCCCGCCCCGGACACAGTCGGGTGAGATTGCGGTGAAACGGTCCACGGCCGGGTCACGCGGGCCAGGATGAGGCGGGTGACGACCACCACCCCAGACCTCTGGCACCACTACGGGCGATCCCGTGCCGCCACGGACCGCGCCGTCCCCGAAGCGTTCTGCTGGACCTGGAACCAGGACAACGACCCCGGCCCGGAAGTCCTCGGTGATTTGCAGGACCGGTGCGTGGGAGACCTCGGCGCGGGAACGGCCCGGCACGCCGCATACCTGGCGACCCGTCACCGGCCCGCCCGAGTTGTCGCCGTGGACGCCTCACCCGCTCAGCACGCGATGGCCACCGACCTGTACGGGCACCTCGCGCCGCGCCTGCGCATCGTGGCGTCCGACGCCGTAGCCCATCTACGCGCATCGGCCGACACCTATGACGTTCTGTACAGCGTGTTCGGAGCATTGGATTTCACCGACCCCCGCCTGCTCCTGCCCGTGGCGGCAACGGCACTGCGGCCCGGCGGCCGACTGGTGTTCTCCACCCTCGCTCACTACCTGAACAAGATCCCCGCCGAGCCTGACGCGGTGGCCGCCGACGTCATGGCCAGGACGCCGGACGGCGAGGAGACCACGATGCGCCGCTGGGTGCTCCAGAAGCAGGTGTGGACGGCACTGCTCGAAGAGGCCGGGTTCACCCAGATCACCGTGGACCTGCTGCGCACCACAACGCAGGGGCCGCGCACGGCCGATACGTTACTGGTGAGGGCGAACTCCTCGGCCTGACAGGCAAACGAGGACCAGCGTGCCACTGACAAACAGAGCGGCGGCGGCTACGGCACAAACACGCGAGCCCCGGCCCCCGTTGTGGGGACCGGAGCTCGGATCAGAGCGCCGGGCAGGCCTTGCACCTGCATCTCCCCGCAGGAAGCGGGGCGTCTTTCCTTGGACCACCAACGCAGCACCAGCCGACCCGAGTTGCAGGGTGACCAGCTCAAGATCAAGTCTAGCGTAACCCATCACCCTCAGCTACCGCCCTGCGCCGCCTAGTGTGACTGATCGAAGCCCGTGCGCCGATACTGCAACAGGTGCGGTATGTGGCGCAGTTGATGCCGCCCGACGAAGGATGTTCCTCAGAGAGGCTGAACACGGTGACGACCATCGCATATCAGGGCGAGCGGGGATCCAACTCGGCTACCGCCGCACGCGCGTTGTACCCCGAGGGCGGCGAACTGCCCTGCACGGGCTTCGAACAGGCCCTGGACGCCGTGACACTCGGCGCCGCCGACGTGGCCGTGATCCCGGTCGACAACTCCACGGCCGGTCGCGTCGCGGATGTGCACCATCTGCTGCCGGAGTCGGGGCTGTTCATCATCGCCGAGTACTTCCTCGCCATCCGCTTCGACCTGATGGGGGCGCCCGGCACGACGCTGGACCAGGTCGAGTGCGTACGCAGCCACGTGCACGCTCTGGGGCAGTGCCGCAAGCTGCTGCGGGAGGGCGGCTGGCGCACCCTCGTCAGCGACGACACGGCCGGAGCGGCGCGTGAGGTGGCCGAGTTGGGCGACCCGCGGCATGCGGCGCTCGCCCCGCCCGCCGCGGCCGGGCTCTACGGCCTGGACGTGCTGCGCCCCGGCGTCGAGGACGACCCGGACAACACCACGCGGTTCGTCGTCCTGTCCCGAGAGTCCTCCCCGGCTCCGTACATGGGGGAGCCTACGATGACGAGCCTGTTCTTCTGTGTCCGCAACATCCCGAGCGCGCTGTACAAGGCGCTCGGCGGGTTCGCGAGCAGCGGGGTGAACCTCACCAAGATCGAGAGCTACCAGATCGGGGCGGGTCTCAACGCCAGCCGCTTCTATGCCGAGATCGAGGGACACCCCGACGAGGAACGCATCGCCCTCGCTCTGCACGAACTGCGCTTCTTCTCCTCCGAGGTACGGATCCTCGGCGTGTACCCCGCGCATCCGCACCGGCTGAAGGGCTGACCACGCCTTCGCTCGACGCCGCCGCGAACCAGCTCACTGCCTGAGGAGCCACGAGAGGTGTCATGCAACTCGGCTCGCTCCTCCGGGTGTTCGGTCCCGATGCCCGGCCCGAAGCTCGCGGCGTGGGCCCCGCCGAGTCGGCAAGGGCCCACGGCACAAGCAGCAGAGGCGCGCCGGGACGTTCCCCTGGTGAGCAGCGTCCTGGTCAGCGCGGCTTACCGTCTGCTGGTGGCCTGACGGCCCGGCTTCACCTCAGGTGCCGGGTGAAGAACTGGGCCGCGGCGTCCCCCGCGAACTGCGGGACGCCGGTGTGCCCGCCCATATTGGCGTACAGGGACTTCTCCTTGGAGCCGAAGGCGTCGAACAGGTCGAGGGCCGCCTGCCGGTTGTTCCCCTCGTCGTCCCACTGCAGCAGGACGTGCAGCGGGATGGTGACCTGGCGGGCCTCCTCGAGCATGGCGCGAGGCACGAAACTCCCGGCGAAGAGACCGGCGGCCACGATGCGCGGCTCGACCACCGCGAGGCGAACGCCGATGGAGATCACTCCCCCTGAGTATCCGACAGGGCCGCCGATCTCGGGGAGCGACAGGAGGGCGTCCAAGGCCGCCTGCCATTCCGGGACCGACTTCTCGACAAGCGGGAGGATGAGGGCGTCGATGATCTCGTCGCCGACCGGCTCGCCGGCCTCCATGGCCCGGCGCAGGTCGGCGCGGGCCTGCTCGGCAGCGGGCCAACGGGGCCGGTCGCCGCTCCCGGGGAGCTCGATGGTGGCCGCGGCGAAGCCGTCCGCCACGGCGTGCCGGGCCCGCCCCACCAGCCGCGGGTACATCTTGCGCAGTCCGAGCGGGGGGTGGCCGAGAAGGATCAGCGGCACCGGTGCGGAGGCGGAAGCGGATGCGGATGCGGGCGTCCACAGGATGCCGGGGATCTCGCCGAGGGTGAATTCGCGCTCGAGGACACCGTCGTCGAGACGCTGCTCAGAAGTGAAATGCATGGTCGTGCCTTTCGGGAGTGCACTGAAGGGCGCTCCCGGACGACCTACCGCCCGACCGTGGCTCCAGAGGGGAGCACCCATGTCGATACTGCGTTCACGGGTACCACCTCCTCGATCTCTCGCACGGCCTCCGGAAACTTAGCAGTGGTCGCGGCGGTCCGCCAAACGAGTTCGTAGACGAGGTGCGTGGTCGATGCCGAGGAGTCGGAACATCGCACCGGAGTTGCCCATCTGGGCCGGGTATCGTGCTCAGCCGCAGCCACGCATGGGCACCGAGAGATCCACCCGCCTCGTGGTGTTCGCGGCAGAGCGCGGGCTGGAACGTTACGCGGGCGGTGGCCGAGGTGATGGTGTTCGTTCGCTGCCGCGGACACGGTGTTGGCGGGAAGACGGGGAGTGACCGGGTGTGGGCGGAGGTTCGGCGAAGCCGAAACGGCGCAGAGCGGCGGGTTCGGGCCCGCGCTACGTGCACCGCTCGGGCAGGCCGTCTGCGGATCCGCCGCGCACCCGGCTGAGTGGCCGCGAAGCGACGTTCGGCTGCCTGACCATCCCGGTGTTCCTCGTCCTCCTCGCGCCCGTGATCGTCATCGACATGCACTGGGGCCGCACCATCTGGGGCAGCCTCGCTCCCGCCTGGCCGGGCGGGGCCTACACTTTCGCCGCCACCGTCGGTGCGCTCGTACCGCTCGTTCTTGTGGCCTTCGCGGCACCGTTGGTACTGCTCAACTGGAAGGTGAGCAAGGCTCGTTCACTGGCCTGGGTGGCTGCCTCCCTTCCGGGTCTGACCGCTTGCTGGCTCGTCGCCGGAGTGATCGGCTCGACCTGGCGCCCCAAACGACACACGGACTGGAACGCCTCCTGCTATCGCACGGGTGGCGCCTGCTGGGTGCACGAACAGCTCCCGTACATCGGGGCGGTGGGCCTGACCGCGACGGTCACGGTGACCGCGCTGCTGGTGACCGCGTTCCTCCACACCATCAGGAAGCACCAACCACCCGAGCGCGAACGGCAGTGATGCGGGACTCATCGTCGCCACGGTCCGCCTACGCACGAGGGCGCCCGCTCCTGGTGAGATGGGACGCCCCTCGACCTGCTCCTTTCGTCCAACGCAGCCGAGCCGCCCTGCACACGTAACGCTCCGCGGCCGGACGGCTGGTGGGTCCGCCGTCGGCCTGGAACACGAGGCCGCCCCGTCAGCATCGTCATCACAGCGTTCAGGGGGGTACCCCCACTCCCCCATGGTGGCTGGCCGGATGGGCGGCGGCATCGGTGTGCGGCGATCGTGGTTCCCGGACAACAACGTGAGCCGAAGGAGAAACCAGTGAGTCGTCCCATGGAACACGCTCTCACGCGCCGCACGATACTGGCCGGGGCAGCGGCGGCCGGTGCGGGAACGGTGTTCGCAGGCGCGGACACGGCTGCGGCCGGAGGGTGGGGAGGGCCGGTGAGACAGGCGGCGGTGGACGCCGAAGTGGCGCGTCTGGAGCGCACGTTGATCGAGTTGCGGCGGGACATCCACCAGCACCCCGAAGCCCCGGGACTGGAGCAGCGTACGGCCGCTGTGGTGGCCCGGGAGCTGCGGGCGGCGGGGCTGACCGTGACCACCGGGGTGGGCGGCCACGGCGTCGTCGGTGTCCTGCGGGGTACGCGTCCGGGCCGGACCGTTGCCTATCGGGCGGACATGGACGCGGTTCCGCCCTCGGATATCGTCGGGACTGGTCCGGCGCCGGCCCACGTCTGTGGCCACGATGTCCACACCGCGGTGGGTGTCGGCGTCGCTCGGGTCCTGGCGCGGCTGCGGCAGCAGTTGAGGGGAACGGTGGTCTTCCTCTTCCAGCCTGCCGAGGAGGCCCTGTCCGGCGCCCGCGCGCTGATCGACGCGGGTGTGCTGGAGCGTATGGGTATCGAGGAGATCCATGCGCTGCACTGCGGCCCGTTCCCGGTCGGCCGGTTCGCCGTGACCTCGGGCTACGGGATGCCGGGCCAGGACAAGGCGGAGGTGACCCTCTCCGGGCCGGACGCGGTCGATGCCGCGCGACGCCTGAGCGCCGACATCGACGCGCTCGCCACCGTGGCACTGCCGCAGACCCCTGCGGACCTGGAGCGCATCATCGCCGACTCCAGGACACCCGACGGTCCGCTGGCACGGTTCGTAGCCCTCCGGGCCACGGCCAAGGAGGCCACGGTGAACGTGTCCTATCGCTGCTGGCCGCCGGAGCGGTATGTGGAGGTCCGCGGGGACATCCGCCGAGCGAGCATGGCGTACGCGGGCACCGTGACACGATTCCCCACCGAGCCGTTCCCGGCCCTGGTCTGCCCCGAGCACGACGGCGACCTGCTCGCCCGTCACCTACGCCGCACCGTCGGCCGTGACACGGTCATCGAGCTTCAGACCGCCTTCCCGCCCTTCAGCGGCGAGGACTTCGCCCTCTACCTGGACCGGATCCCCGGTACGTACACGTTTCTCGGCGTCCGTGCTCCTGGAGCACCCATCACCACGAGCTACCCCCACTATCCGGACTTCTCCCCGGACGAGCGTGCCATCGGCATCGGTGTACGGGCGATGGCCGGCTGGATCGCGCAACGCACCCACGGGGCGTAGGACTTGCCAGCCGGGCTCAGGACCCGAGGCGGCTGACTCCCGCACTCGGGCTCCGGCTCGTCAGTCCCAAGTCTCACCACCGAGCGGCCTGTTCGCCGCACGGCTGCCGGGCGGATCACCTTGCGTACTGTGAGTGCGGCCAACAGTCGTATCGCAGCCGTGCGGCGCCCTGGGCAGCGCAACTCGGAGCCGTGCTCCGGGCCCGCGCGCCCCGCGGGGCTTCGTGGCCTCTGCCTCGATGGTGCGCACCAGGGCGAAGTGGTCGGGGAACGCCGTGACGGCCGCGACCCGTTCAAGACCGAAGGCGATGAGGTCCTCCCGCACGTCGACGACCTTGCGCAGATGGCGTTCGAGGATCTCCGCGATGGCTTGGGGGACTTGCTCGGCGCCCTCCAGGGCCACGGTCTGGAACAGCTGAGATTGCACTCATCAGTGCACTCTCTGCACTGCACGGTGTAGTTTACCTTCGAAGTCTGTCTTCACATCGACCGCCGTGCTGCGAGGAGGCACCGTCATGCACCGCTCATTAACCGGCCGGCAGAGCCGCCGTACGCCATCGACCGACACCCTGACCGCGGGAGCCGACGCCCCGCACGCCCGGATATCCGCCGTCGCGCTGGGTCTGCTGGCCACCCCGACCGCCCTGAGCGCCAACACCACGACCACGACGCTGCCCGACATCGCCCACGACATCGGAGTGTCCGTCAGCACGGCGACGTGGCTGGCCACTGCCTTCGGCCTGGCCGTGGCGGTGTGCACCCCGCTCGCGGCCGCCCTGCTGCGTTATCGCGGCATCCGCGCCGTCGTACTGACCAGCGCCGTCCTGGTGGCCGTCGGTACCGTCCTGGTGGTGGCCTCGGAGTCGATGCCTGGGCTGTTGGCCGGACGGGCCGCCCAGGCCCTGGGCGGCAGTGGCCTGGTCACCACCGCCATCAACCTCGCGGGCACCCCGCGCCGCATGGGCGTGGTCACGGCCGGCAGTGGCATGTGCGGTGCACTCGGCCCGCTCGCCGGGTCCCTGCTCAGCGACCACGTCTCCTGGCACGTCCCCCTGGCGCTGTCGGCCGTCGCCCTCCTCGCGGTTCCCTACGTCGTCCTGCGCGCCCCGGCGCCCCGCCCGGGAGAGGCCCGCGCCCCCTTCGACCCCGTGGGCGCCTCCCTGACGGTGGCTCTGGTCTGCGCGCTGGTCCTCCTGGCCCGCTTCCCTGTCCCGGCACTGGTGTGCGCGACCGTCCTGGGCATCGCCCTGACCGCGTGGATCCGGCGCGAGCCGGAGGGTTTCCTGCCCTCCGCCGTGCTGCGCTCCCCCGCCTTCCTGACCGCGAGCGGCGTGGTGTGCGCCCTGTCGACCGTCTACTTCGCACTTCTGTACACGGTGCCCCGGTTCCTCCAGGACGACGCCGACTGGAGCGCCGCCGACGTCGGCGTGGGCAGCCTCGTCGCACTGCTGGTCGGTTCGGCGGCGTCCTGGGGCATGGCCGCGTACGCCCACCGGCTCAGCCGTACGACCGTTCTCACGGTGCTCCTGGCCCTGGGCGTGCTGGCCCCGGTGACGGCGGCCGTCACGGCGGCGGCGCCGGTGCTGCTGGCGACCGCCGGAGTCGCCGTCTTCGTCGCCGCCTCCGGTCAGGCCACCCTCTCGATGGTGGCCGCGCACGGCGTACCGCAGCGTCAACGCCCCACTGGACTGGGGCTCTTCACGCTCTGCTACCAGTTGGGCGGCGCCTTCGGCCCGGCGATCGCGGCCCTCCTGCTGACCTGACCCACTCCGCGGGCCCGGAAGCACGGGACAGCGCCGGTGAACCATGAGCCGGAGGCGCCGGCCACCTGGGACCTCCTGCCTCCGCTCCCTCCGCTCCTCCGTTCCCGGACCACCAATACGCGCGCCGTCGCGGTGGTGGTCCGGCCACACCTCGTACCGCCCTGTCCGCGGCCCGCGCAGCGCCCGCCCGTGTGGCGCCAGCCATAGCGCGCCCGACGACGGTGGGACCCCCGGACACCGAAGGGTGACCGCCGTCTCTTCACCGGCACGGCCGACTGCGCGAATTCTGGCGGCAGTTACCGCGAGGCGAGGAGAACCGGATGAGCACCGCCGCGTTCAGGAACACCACCGCGGACCGCCAGGAGCAGGCGCTCCCGTACCCGTCGGCACGGGACGAGGTGTTGAGGGAGGCGCACGCCGCGGTGTTCGGCTCACAGTCGCGGCGGGACCAGCGCCGCCGGGCCGAGGAGTACGTACGGGCCTCTGCGCACCCCGAGCCGTAAATCGATCCGCAAGATCCGCAACATTGAACTCGACCAAGAGGAACAGAACTTAGAGGTCGCGCGGATAGGGGCGGTTGGGGGCACCGGCGACAGAGCGGCCACAGGTCCCGGTGACCATGGAGTTGCGACGCTCTGTGATCGCTGAGGAGACCTGTGCCCGTGCTGCCATCATGGCTCACCGAACCGCTCTGGGACCAATTCGCTGCCCTGCTGCCCGAGCGGTCGGAGTACCACCCGGACCACCCACTCGGCTGCCACCGCCGACGCATCAACGACCGGATTGTGTTCGACAAGATGCTGCAGCTGCTGCGCTTCGGCTGTTCTTACGAGGCGATCGCCGACATGACTTGCTCGGCCACCACGATCCGCAGCCGCCGCGACGAGTGGATACGGCTTGGCGTCTTCGCCCGGCTCAAGCGGATCGCGCTCGACTCCTACGACCGGATCGTGGGCCTCGTCCTCGACCAGATCGCCGTGGACGGCTCCATCACCAAGGCTCCCGGAGGTGGCGAGGTGGCGAGGTGGCGAGGTGGCCGGGCGTTCCCCAGTCGACCGCGGCAAACAGGGCTTGAAGCGCTCGGGCATGACGGACGGATACGGCATCCCGCTGGGACGTGTCCTGGCCGGCGCCAACCGCCACGACTCCCCGCTGCTCGCCCCGACCCTGGACCGCCTGGACCGCCTGGACCGCCTGGACCGCCTGGACCGCCTGGACCAGCTTGGCCCGTTGCCCGACGAGATCACCGTGCACCTGGACGCCGGCTACGACTCCGACACCACCCGCGCTCTGCTCAGCAAACGCGGACTGCACGGCCGCATCGCGCACAAAGGCGAGAAAGCACCGATCCAGACGAGCCAGCGTTGGCACGTCGAGCGCACGCACGCCTGGCAGAACGCCTTCTACCGCCTCGCCCGTTGCTACGAACGCCGCGCCACCGTGATTGATGCCTTCTTCGACCTCGCCGACACGATCATCACCGTGCGCAGTCTTATCCGACGAGCATGGACAACCCACCGGTGGGACGAACGCACGAACCACCGGCTATAACCACATGCCTACGCGCGACCTCTGAGCGATGGCGTAGGCGAACTCGATTCGAGAGCGGGGCTCGCAAAGCGCGTCAGCCCTGAAACCAGTTGGCTCCGAAGCTCAAGGTTCGCCCGTCTACGGTGACGGATTGCCCCTTCGGGAGCAGCGGCTCCCGCAGTGCTGGCAGGACTATCCGGTGCCACTCGACCGTCACCCCCACCTCGCCGTGGTGGTCGAGCAGCGCCTCCGCGCGCATGTCGGCCAGGAGTTCCGGATCATCGATGCCGTCGGCGTCGCTGTCCGGCTCCGGTTCGCCTCCGACGTGGTCGTAGTCGTCGTCGAATCCCATTTCCGCGAAGCCGGGGATCTGCAGGCGGAGCAACGGGATCAGATCATGCTCCGCCACACGTGAGCCCTGCTGGTAGATCCGCAAGGACAACTCCTGGCCCGCCGACGGGGTCAGCTCGAAGCCGCCGCCCGAGCGCACGTACTCCCGGATGGCCGACTCTGCCGCAGCCACGCTCCGGTGGACCCCCGCAAACTCCGTCACCACGCTACCCGACCCGTGTGAGCCTTCAACGAGAAGAAAACTATGCATGACAGCCATGCATACCAAACTCATGCCTCGGTGCGGGCGACGCAGCAGGGTATGAGCGGTTCAATCAGCCATGAGGGCAGAACAGGCACAGGTCTCCTCGATGATCTCAGAGCGTCGTAACTCCATGATCGTCAAGCCCTGCGCCTTGCTCTACCCCCTGGGCGCTCCGTCACGCCTATCTGCGCGGCCTCTTAGAGCGCACGCAGATAGGCGTGTCATGGACAGAAGCCCGGGGGATCGCTCAGATCACCGAAGCAGTCACCGAGGCTCGCATGGCGGCGGAGATGAGAGCTTCGCGAGGCGCCCGTGCTGCGGCGGCCAGGGCCCGGCCCACCGGATAGGCGTGCGCTTCGGCCGGGAGTCGGCCGGGACGACCGCTGAGGATCACGTCGACGCGGCGGCCACGTCACCGTGGTCGATCGCTTCGGCCAGGCTGGGGCACGCGACCCGTGCGACTGGCATGCCGTTCGCGAAGTCCGCGATCAGGCGATCCTGGTAGTCGCTCGCGGTGGTCCGAACGGTCGCCCATACGGCGAAGTTCTGACTGCTTGCCGCAGCCGACTTCACGGCGGGGACCGTTCCTATCACGGGGATGCGAGGCTCGAACCTCTCGCGTAGGGCGTCGATCGCGGTAACGGTGGCGGTATTGCAGGGCACCACGATGGCCTCCGCACCGCGCTCCGTGGCAAGTTCCGCCGCGGTGAGCAGACGGTCCGTGACGAAGGAGGCGGATTTCGGTCCCCAGGGGGCGCCCTCGGGATCCAGAAGCAGGAGCAGATCGAGTTCAGGGGCGAGGTGCCGAAGCCAGCCAGCTGTAGAGAGAACGCCGAATCCCGAATCGATCAATACCACCCTCATGGAGGTCAACGTACCAACCAGACCTTGCTGCACTCGTGGCCAGGAGCGTCAGGTCGGCAGGATCAACTGCCCTCTTGTAGTGAGCTCGTGTGGTCGCGCGCGGGTTTAGGGTCGACGGGCGGGGCGGCTGTGCCAGCGGTGGATAGCCCAGCCTCGGCGGATGAGGCTACGTATGGTGATGATGGTGTCGGCGAGATCGAAAGAGGCGTCTATGACGTTGGTCCGGCGTTCGTAGCAGCGCGTGAGTCGATGGAAAGCGTTCTGCCAGGCGTGCGTGCGCTCTGGGCTACCCGCTGTCTTGACGCGTCCCTCACCCACCTGCGGACCCTTCCGCCACGCGAACGGGAGCACGACGTCCTGGACGAGGACGTGGCCCGCGTCTCCCTGCTCAAGCACGCCAGCCTCCTGAACGGCAGTGTTGTGCTGACCACTTGGGCTCGCCATCGTTCGCCGACAGGAAGCGTGGGCGTCCCATGAACCTGGAGGGCCTGGTCGTCTTCGAGGAGGACGGCGGCGCCTCCAGCCGCCTCCACCCGCTCCAGCGGCCGAAGTTCCGCGCGCTTCTCGACTACGCACGGCCGGGCGATACCGTGCACATCTCCGAGATGTTCCGCCTCGTACGAGGCAGCCAGCACATCCTCGACGTGCTCGACGTCCTCCACCGCGACCACCTCGCCCTGCGCGTCCACGACGGCGTGTTCTCCGCCATGGGCCTCACCGCCCGCCACCCGCGCACCGGCGAGCTGCTGTCCACGGCGAAGGTCATGGTGCCGACCATCGCCGCCGCTGGCGAACTCAAGCGCGACCTCCAGTGCGTGCTGGCCTACGACGGGCTCAGCCACAGCTGCCCACTCCCCGGCGCGCTCGCTGCCGCCGGGCTACCTGCAAGAAGCAGTTCACCCGCTTACCGCAGGTCTCACCGGCGGCGAGTGGGCGGGTCGTGTACTGACTTCCTCCGCGCCGCCGAGCTGGAGCCCGAGTACGAGAACCGCGTCAACACCGTCGTTACCTACAGGTCCACACCCACCCCCCCAGCCGCCCGGATGTTGTCGGGGTGTTCACGCTTCTATGCGCAGCCAGGTATCGCCTGCGCGGAGCCAGAGGGAGCCGTTGCGGCCTTGGCCGCAGTACATGACCACTCGACCGGGAACGCGAAGTGTGCGGCGGCTGGTCACTGTCCAGGTGGTGCCGTTGAGTTCGGCACGTGTGAGCTCGACGGACCGCTTGTTGTGGTTCCGGCGCGTAAGTACTGCCCGGTTGCCTCGGACCGCGAATCCGTCCGGACCACGGACCGGACTGGGATAGCTGACCACGTCCCCGGTGAGCGGAGAGATCTGTGTCAGGAAGGTGCCGCCTCTTCTGCCGGCGGAGTACCACACGAGCCATACCCGTTCGTTCTCGGTCGCGGCGGTGCAGCCTTGCAGTGGGTGGTCGGGCAGCCGTCCGTTGGGAGTCCAGGACGCCTGGCCCTGGATGTTCCAGCCCGCGAGGCCCGCTCCTGACTCGGGATGGCCGCCGTAGATGCCTTCGTCGCCGTAAGCCGTCCAGATGCCGCCACGTACATCGGTGACCAGGTCGGAGATGTCATCGCCGACGCAGAACTCGGCTTCAGGTGTTCCCGATGAGGAGAACACCACGGCGTTGGATGGCCAGGGGCCCTCGGTCTCGTTCCGGAACGTGCGGCCGCCCACCAACAGGAATCGGGAATCCGGGAGCAGTGCGAGGTGGCTCGGCCGAATGCGGATGTCCTTCACCAAGGTGCGCCGCTCCTCCTGCCCGGTGATGGTGACCAACTCACCGGTGAACGGAACGTCCAGACTCCATCCGACCCACCCCTTGGGGTAGCGATTGCGCTCCAGGCAGCGCCGGTGGACCAACAGGACCGCAAGCTCCCCGGCGGGCCCAGCACTCCACCACAGGGCTCGGTACCCCCTTACGGCATCGGCAGCGGGAAGCCTCCACACGTGGTGTATCGCGGCATCGGAACGAGCAGTCATGGGACGGAGGTTCATAGGAAGTCACCTCTAGGACTCCGGGGGCTACGCCACCCGAAGATCGCTACCTTACCGGTCCTCGGCCGGGCCAGAGCATAGAGAACGAGCTCAATTCCTGTGCTACTGCGGTGCGTTGCCTTGCCGTGGCTGTGCGTCCGTAAGATGGCCGCTCTTGGATACGGGGGCAGCCCCGGGGGTTTTCGTCCGCCCGGGTGGCGAACTGACGTCGCTGATCGGGCGGGGGGCGGAGACGGCCCGGATCGCGCGTCTGCTCTCCGGCGCGCGCCTGGTCACGCTCGGCGGGGTCGGCGGTGTGGGCAAGACCCGGCTGGCGCTCCGCCTTCCCCGGCAGCGTATAGGTGGCCGAACTGGCCGAGCTGCTCGCACCGAGTGTCCTGGACACCCTTGACGTAGCGAACCCGGGGCATCGCGGTGCCGACGCGGCGGCCGTCCTGGCCACCCGGCTGCGTGAGCGCCGTGTCCCCGCCGGAGATCCTGGAGCGGCTCTCGGACCGGTTTGCGCTGCTGGCCGGGGGCAGCCGCGTCGCCACCGACCGGCAGCGCACCCTGCGCGCGCTCATCGACTGGAGCCATGAACTGTGCACGGAACGCGAGCGGTTGCTGTGGGCACGGGCCTCGGTGTTCCGCGGCGGCTTCGACACGGAGAGCCTCGAACAGGTCTGTACGAATGCCGAACTGCTGTCAGGAGTACGCGGACGCGGCGGACACCATCGCCAAGTCCCTGGCTCACCGCCTTGGTGACGTGCCACTGCGAGTCGGTCGACTCCGGCCTGCTGGACACCACCTTGGAGAGTTTCGACCGCCACTTCGCGGTGAACGCGCGTGCCACCTGGTGGCTTGTCCGCGAGTACGGTCGTCGTTTCCACGGGGCTCCGGACACCGGACGCGTGATCGCCCTGACCAGTGACACACCGTCGGCAACCTGCCTACGGGACGTAGCAAGGGCGCACTGAACCGCATCACCCTGGCCGCTGCCCACGAACTCGCCCGGGATCACCGCCAACGTGGTCAACCCGGGGCCGATCGACACGGGTTGGATGTCCGACGACCTTCGGGACCATGTACTTCACCGGACGCCGCTCATCTCGTGGAGTTCCTGTGCCCACCGCCGGGTCAGTGGGTCACCGGACAACTGCTGAAGAGCAACGGTGGATTCGCCGACTGATCGGCCGACCTGACTACGCTGCCGCGCAGCCTCCGGGCGTCGGCGGGCGTCTTACGCTGCCCGCTGCGCGTCCACGAGGCACCGTTGCACGTCGGTCACCAGGCTTCGAAGTCGCCCCGACCGTACGCCCTCCCGCTCCATCCACTCATCGAAGCGCGGGCGCAGATACCGCACCATGCCCGCCCCATGGCGACGCAGCGCCGAGCGGCTGAGCGAGATCTCCTCCTGAACCTCTCGCCGGAGATCATCGGTCCAGCCCTGTTCCCGTTCCTCCTCACCCAGAGGAGCCTTGAGGGCGGCCACGGCTTCATCGAGGAGCGTCAACAGGTCCACAAGTCCTCCGAAGATCACGGGACGCGACGACCCCTTGGTCAAACCTGACCGGTTCGCCATGGTCCGGATCGGTTGCATCCCGTTCTTGGCCGCCCTGGTCGCGACGGTCGTACTGTCGCAGCCGCACCCATGGTAGTGGCCACTCACGGGCGACCTCCGGGTCCCGAGGGGGAGCCCCGTTCACCGTGATGTGTGCTGGTACTCCCGCTCGGGCTGATGGATCGAACCGTTCACGCCATGCGTGGACGGCCGACTCCGCCTCCGGGATCCTGACGACGAGTCCCGTATGGCCTGCCTGAAACCTGCTGGGGCTGTCGTCTGTCATGACATGGCATGCTGCCACCTCGGAGGTCGTCGACCGCAGTCATTATGCGTCCGTGATCACGAGCGATCACCGACACAGAAGGGCCGGTGACCACCAAACGCCGCCGGACCCCGCTCGGCGGCGCGCAGCAGCGCAAGGCACAGTGGCCCCATGGCTGAACGAGGGCTAAACCGCAGCGGGTTGATCGCACGCGAAGGCGCGCTGGACCGAGCGCCAGGAGTGTTCGCTCGCCCCTGGCGTCGCTGCCGCCCGCGCTCACATCACCGAGACGTTCTGCGCGTTCATCAACGAATGTGCCGAAGCAGTGCTCGACCAGGAAGCCGCCGAAAGTCGACTCGCTTACCTCTTGAGTATCCGTCGTACCTCCCGCAGGGTGGCAACCGTTTGCAGCGAACCCATCCAGCAACGGAGGTCCGATGCACGACGAGAACCCGACACCGGTTCCTGACGACTCTGCCGACGGCTACTCCCGGCGCGCGATGCTGCGTGGTGTCGGCATCGCGGGAGCGGGCCTCGGCCTCGGCTCCTTGGCCGGTGGTACGGCACACGCCGCCGCCGACGGCGCCGGGACCGCGGCCTCTCCCACCGCCGACCAGGCCACCGACGCGGCACCCACCCGTAAGGGCGAGACGATGATCGGGGTGCCGTTCGAACGACGCGGAACCGTACGGGTCGGCATGATCGGGCTCGGCAACCGCGGCAGCGGCATGATCGACCTGTTCCTGGCGATGCCCGGCGTCCAGATCGTCGCCCTGTGCGATCCGGTCAAGGACAAGACCGCGAGCGCCGCGAAGAAGGTGTCGGACGCGGGCCGTCCTGCGCCCGCGACGTACACGAAGGGCGAAGACGACTTCGAGAACCTGTGCAAGCGCGGCGACATCGACTTCGTGTACGTGGCGGCGCCGTGGGACTGGCACTTCGAGATGGCGAAGACGGCGATGCTGAACGGCAAGCACGTCGGGGTGGAGTGTCCGATCGCCCTCCGGCTCGATCAGCTGTGGGAACTGGTCGACCTCTCCGAACGCACGAGACGGCACTGTATGCAGTTGGAGAACTGCTGCTACGGCCGCAACGAGATGCGAGTGCTGCGCATGGCGCACGCCGGGAAGTTCGGGCGGCTGCTGCACGGCGCCGGGGCGTACATCCACGATCTGCGCGGCCTGATGTTCGATCCGCACTATTACGAGGGTCCATGGCGGCGGCTGTGGCACACCCGGCTGCGCGGCGACCTCTACCCGAACCACGGGTTCGGCCCGGTCGCCAACTACATGGACATCAACCGTGGTGACCGTGTCACGCACATCTCCAGCTTCGGGACGCCCTCGTTGGGGCTCGCCGAGTACCGCGAGGCCAAGATGGAGCAGGGCGACCCGAGTTGGAAGGAGACGTACATCGAGAGCGACCGCACGATCAGCCTCGTCCAGACGGCGAAGGGGCGCGTGATCCGGCTGGAGCACGATGTCTCCACACCGCACCCCTACTCGCGGATCAACAGCCTCGGTGGTACGAAGGGTGTCTTCGAGGACTACCCCGAACGCATCTACATCGAGCCGGACCACACCGACGACAACTGGGGTGACTTCTCGAAGTACTCCGACTGGGATCACTGGCTCTGGAAGGAGCACTCCGACCCGCCCGGCGGGCACGGCGGTATGGACTACATCATGGTGTTCCGCCTGATGCAGTGCATGCGGCTCGGCCTGGTGCCCGACTTCGATGTGTACGACGCGGCGACCTGGACCTCGCCGGTACCGCTCAGCCATGCGTCGATCAAGGCGAACGGCGCGCCCCAGCCGATCCCCGATTTCACCCGGGGCCTGTGGGAGAAGGCGCGCTCGGGCATGGACTCGCCGAAGCCGGAGGAGTGACGGGCTCAGCGGGGTGAGACCGGGCTGCGGGCCTGGTACGAGGTGGCGTACCAGGCCCGCGCACACCAGGGTCTCACCAGACTTCCGACCAATCGTCGAAGGTGGCGACCGGCTCGTCGTCGACCAGCAGCGTGATCCTGGGCGCTTCTGGGGCCATCCCGTACTCCAGGTCCAGCCGGTAGCCATCGCACCAGGAGCTGTACGGGATCATCGGATCGCCTGTCCCCACTGCCACCACGCTCCCCCACGCCGGTCCTCTCAGCGCGGCCATTCCGCCCCAGCCGCCGATACCGCTGCTCTGCGGCGTAGGTGGAACGCCGGGACCACAACCAGCGTGGCCGACGCGATCAACGCGTATCCGTCGGCACTTCCCGGGCTGGTCTCCTCCCACCTTGACTTGACGCGGTGTTCGGGAGTGTCTGGGTGCCGGGTGAGAGCATGGCGGCGCCCCGGATCGCGTGCCTTGACCGGCCCGCAGGTCAGCAGAGCGCGGGTCGGACGTTTCAACAACCAGGAATGACAAGTGACTTCGTCTTCATCATCTTCTTCTTCAGCACACATGCAGTTGATTACCGACCGCCTCGTTCTCCGACCCTGGTCCTTGATCGAGGTCGCCGCAGTTGTCGACTGCTCCAGGGCGGTCGACTGGGCGGATGACTTCCCTGGCGAAGACGACCGCGTCATCGCGTCCCTCTTCGACCAGTACCCCGACTTGTTCGGGGAATACGGCCACCGACTGATCGTCGAACGTGACAGCGACCTGGTGGTGGGTTCGATCGGCCTGGACTGGCCGCCGAGCGAGGGAACCCTCGAGATCGGATGCAGCGTCGTGGCTTCACGCCGCGGCCGGGGCTATGCCTCCGAGGCCACCCGGGCTCTCGCCGACTTCGCGTTCACCGCACCCGGCGTCCATACCGTGTTCGCCGACGTGGATCTGCCGGACCCGGCCTCCGTGCGCGTTCTGGAGAAGGCGGGTTTCCAGCGATGGGCCACTGAGGAACACACGGCCCGTTTCGGGATCACGAAGATGGATCACCACGGGTGTGAAACCGGCTGACTGGTCGAGATGGAAGGCAGAGCCCGGAAGCAGGAGATCGAACACCCAGGGGTGGAAACTCCTGGTCCACAACGACTTCGTGTCCGGCGTCCACGGCACGTACGTGGATCCAAGAGACGTGGCCGGTTGGGCTCATGTACTGGACGAGGTCGCTGCGGGACGCGACGCCGTGTGGCGCGAAGCTGCGCGAGTCGCCGAGATCGGCATCCGCCTGGACTGGCGAGAGGAGGACCATGATCGGATCACGGTCGCCATCGCAGACATGGCAGGCAGCATGTGGGAGACGACCAGCTTGACCGAGCCCGAGGCGATCGTCGTCTCCCGCCGGCCCAGCGGTTCTTCCCGGCGGAGGTCGTGCGCGAAGTACGCACCATCTGGGCTGATGCCAGCCAGTCCTACTGCCAGTCCGGCATGCCGAACACCGTCCACCTCCACCATGAACGCGCCCACCCGGTGATGTCCCACAGCAGCCGCACGCCGCCCCCCTCGCGCCCACCGATCATCAACGGGACACGCGGCCCGCTCCAGCTCGCCTTCGCGGGCCGGTCGCAGCAGCCGGAGGTACAGCTCAGTTGCGAGGGCGCCCAACTCAGCCCTCGCGCACTGCGGTTGGACGCCCTCGCTTCGTTCACGCAGCCGATCTGCCGAATCACTCAGTCGGCGACGACCCCCGTGTTCTGGCATGCGGTGAGCAGCCAGCGGCCGTCGTCCTGCTTGGTCATCACATACAGCGGAGCGCCCTCGCTCTCGTCGTCCGGGGACAGGTAGCGCTGACGAACCTTGACCGCCGCGACATCGGGACGGATGAAGAGTACGTGGACCACCTCGTAGCTGACCTTGCCGTCCCAGTCGGCTGCGGGGAGCACCTTCCGGGTGAACTCCGAGATCGCGTCGAGGCCGATGAGGACCTTGCCGTGGGCCGTCGTCCAGATCGCGTCCGGGTGGAAGAGGGCGAGGAATTCGTCAGGGTCCTTGTGCTGCTGGGAGTGCTCGACCGTGGCAACGACCTGCTTGACGGCTTCGATGTCTGCCGCGTACGCCGTGGAATCCGTGTTCATGCGGACCATGCTGCTACCTCAACCATGGTCGAGGTCAAGGCAGTTGATCGGCCCAAGCAATCGTCGGCGCGAATCCGGCGAGAGTGTCCGGCGAGGATGCACACCCAACGGCGCCACCGCCCGCGTACGACGCACCGGCATCCCTCACCGCTGCAACGCCCCTCGCAGGGCCGTGATGACCCGGCGGGTGTCGGTCTCACTGGTGCGCCAGTTGCTGAACGCAGCCCGTAGCGCGGGTACGCCGTCCAGAACCGTCGGGGTGAGGAAGACCTCCTCGGTGAGCCGGGCGGTCAGCGCGGCAAGGCGTTCGGCAGTGGGGTCTTCGGCAAGGGTGAAGCAGACGACGTTCAGGCGGACGGGTGCGAGGAGTTGAAGCTCCGGCGTGCTGTCGATGGCGTCACCCAGGGTGCGCGCACAAGCGATACAGCGCTCCACGATCTCCCGCTGGCCGTCGCGCCCGTACGCACGCAGGGTGAACCAGGCGGCAAGAGCCCGTAGGCGGTGGGAGTTCTCGGGAGTGAGGTGGACCGTGTCGGGGGTGTCGCCGAGCGGGCCGAGGTAGGCGGCCGAGTTCTGGAAGACGGCCGCCTGTAGATCACGTCGGCGGGTGAACTGGACCGCGCTGTCGTACGGCACATTCAGCCACTTGTGCAGGTCGACACAGACCGAGTCGGCCAGGTCGAGGCCGTCGACCAGATGCGAGTAGCCCGAGCACAGGGCCGCGAAGGCACCGAAGGCGGCGTCCACGTGCAGCCAGAAGTCGTAACGCTCGCGCAACGCGCAGATGGCGCGCAGGTCATCGAAGTCAGCGGTGTTGACCGTGCCCGCATTGGCGACGACCACACACGGGCCGTCGGCCTCGTGTTGCCGCAGCGCACGCTCGAGCGCGGCCGTATCGACCGCCTCGCGGCCGGGGAGCGTATCCACCGGGACCAGAGCCTTGCGCCCCACACCGAGAATCGACAGCGCCTTGGACACGCTCGAGTGGGCGGCCCCGGACAGGACCCGTACCGTGCCGAGGGCGCCCACGCCGTCCTCTGCCGGTGACACACCCCTGCGCTCGCCGAGCCATTCCCGGGCGGTGGCAAGACCGACGGTGTTGGACATGGTGGCACCGCTGACGAACGTTCCGTGATGCCGGTCGGACAGCCCGAAGAGGCCGCGCAGCCAGGCGATCGTCTCGCGCTCCAGGTGTTGTCCCGCTCCGTCCAGTGAGGAGAAGGCGTTCTGGTCCCAGGCCGCGGTCAGCCAGTCACCGGCAAGCGCCGCCGGGGTCGCGCCTCCCGTGACGAACCCGAGGTAGCGCGGCCCGCCACTGGCCGACAGCGCCGGTTCCCAGCGGTCGGCGAACTCGTCCAGCGTTGCCTTGAGGCCCACGCCCCGCGCGGGCAGTGGTGTCGGCGGTGGAACCGGCACAGAGGGGACGACGTCCTGCTCGTCCAGGCCTGCGAGGAGGGCGGCAGCATGGCGCTGTACGTCTTCGAGCAGCTTCGGCAACTCTTCGCGGTCTGCGGTGAGTTGTGGGTGCATGAATGATGTCTCCAGTCGTCTCGGCGTGCGTGGTCTCGATGTGCGTGGTCTCAGCGTCCGGCATCCGTCGTCCGGCATCCGGCGTCTCAGAGTCCGGCGCCCGGCGTCCGTCGTCTCGGCTGACCCCGACGGTAGGCAGACGCAGGCTCGAGGGCATGGTCCAGTCATGGGAAACTGGACCAGTGCGGATGGGAGCCGAGCAGCTCGTACGGGCATTGGGGCCCTGGCGACGGCCCGATGTGCCACTGAGTGCGGCGCTGGACCGGGCGGTGCGCGACGCCGTGCTCGACGGACGCGTACGCACCGGCAGCGAGTTGCCTGCCGAGCGTCGTCTCGCCGCTGCCCTCGGGGTGAGCCGTGGCACGGTGACAGCCACGCTGGAACGACTGCGCGACAGCGGATGGGTGTCCACCCGGCACGGCAGCGCCAGCACGGTGCGGCTGCCCCTGGCTGCGACGGAGCGGATCGCCCCCGTCTCGGCGACCGGGGAGACCGGCGCGGTCACCGACCTGCGCCGGGCCGTGCCCGCCGCACCGCAGGAGGCTTACCTGGCAGCGACCGGACGAGCCCTGGCACGAGCGGCCCCGCTGCTGGCCGAGCATGGCGAATCAGGGCCGGGCCTGCCCGAGTTGCGTGTGTCGATCGCCGCACGGTACAGCCGTGAGGGGCTGGCCACTCGGCCCGAGCAGATCCTCGTCACCAGCGGTGCACGTGCCGCGCTGGCTCTGCTCACCGCGTACTTCGAACCGCGCGTGGCCGCCGTCGAGACCCCCACCTACTTCGATGCGCTGCGAGTGCTGCGTGGTTCGGGAACGAAACTGGTCGGCTTGAGAGTGACCACCGAGGGCTGGGACCTCGACCAACTCGAGGCCGCCTTCACTGCTGCACGAGGACAACTCGCTTACCTGGTACCCGACTTCCACTCCCCTACCGGTGCGCTTATGCCGCAGCGGGTCCGTCGAGCCGTCGCCGACCTGTCCAGCAGGCACCGGGTGACCGTCATCGCGGACGAGACCATGCGCAACCTCGATCTACGCGAGCGGCCAGAGCCTGTTCCCCGGATCCGCGGCGCGGTGCTGATCGGCTCGACCAGCAAGGCGATCTGGGCAGGCCTGCGCATCGGCTGGATCCGAGCGGCGACCCCGCTCATCAGCCGACTCCAGAGCAGCCACCTTGCCGACCCCCTGTCCGCGCCTCCCATGCAACAGCTCATCGCCGCCGAACTCCTGGGCGATCTGGAATCGGTGCTCCATCGGCGCCGCGGCGAACTCAGACAACAGCGTGACCACCTCAGCACGTTGCTCAGCCACGACAGCCGTTGGGACTTCACGGTTCCACCCGGTGGACTCGCCCTGTGGTTGCGCCTCACCGCCACTCCTGCCGACACGGTCGCCGAAAGAGTCGGCAGGAGCGGGGTCGAACTCGCCTCCGGCCCGCGCTTCGCGGCCGATGCCACTCTCACCCATCACCTGCGCGTCCCGTACACCCCACCACCCCACGTACTCGATCAGGTGGCCACGATCCTCGACGCGGCCTGCTGAGGCCGAGACGACGTGCGCGAAGCGCGCGAGTCCGACGCGATCGTTTCACCCGCCACCACGTCAACATGCTGGGCTGCTACTTCCTCCAACTACCCGCTATGCCCAGCGGATTGTCCCCTCCCCCTCGTCATGAGTCACACGACGTCAGGCCGTGGACCGGCCGTTGGCGAGGTACTCCTCGGAGGGCATCGAGTCCCATTCGGTATACGCGCCGTCGCGCGTCACCATGAACAACGGGCGCGATCGGAGGACCTGTCCGACCAGTTGCCCGCGGATGATGACCCCGGGATCACCCGGTGCCGCGTAGCCCTCGGGCGTGTAGCGAAGGAGCGCGTTCGTCGCCTCGGCGTACGCGATGGCGTCGTTCTCCAGCTCCGCCAGGTCTCTCCCGACCAACCGGAGTCCGTCGTACGTGACTTGGGGACCATGCACGGCGTCGGCAGCGATGCAGAACAGCCCCACGGCCTGGCTCACATAGGCCGCGACGGCAGGCGGAGAAGGAGCCGCCGCCCCGCGGCGGTGGACCTCGACCTTTCGAGTCGGCGAGAAGATCGCGTGGTCCCGTACACCATCGCCGACCTTCGTCCGGCCGAACACCCCAGCCGCCTCGACCACTTCGTCGACGGTCATGCCGAACCGGAGCGGTCCGGCGCCGACAGTCGGCACATAGAACCACTCGTCCCGATCGGCGACTTCGCCATCGGCTTCGGTCTTGAACGCCATCGTCGCTCCCCTGGAGACATCTGAGAACCTGCCGCCGCTCATCATGTCAATCACCAACGGGCTGCCGGGTGGTGACCTGGTTCGAGGTGGCGTGGAGGGAGCCGAGCAGGGCGAGGGCCTGGGCACTGGGGGTGCCGGGTTCGGGTTGGTAGATGACCAGTTGCTGGCCCGGAGCGTCGCGTACGTCGAAGGCTTGGTAGGTGAGCGTCAGGGGTCCGACGTCCGGGTGAAGGAAGTGCTTGGCGTCCTGGGTCTTGCCACGCACGGCGTGTGTGGTCCACAAGTGGGTGAAGTCCGCGCTGTGTTCGGTGAGGGCGCGGACCAGTTCCCGGAGCCGTGGGTTGTCCGGGTCGAGACCGGCCGCTTGACGCAGGTGGCTCACGGTGGCCTGCGCTGTGTGACTCCACCTGGTGTAGAACTGTCGGCCCGCTGGGTCGAGGAAGACCATGCGGGCCAGATTGTCCGCCTTCGCGAAGGGTGAGTGCAGGGCCACAGCCAGAGCGTTGCCCGCCAGGATGTCCAGGGTCCGATTGATGACGTACGCCGGGGCGCCCGGGTAGCCGTCCATCAACTGGCGGAGGGCGGGACTGACCTGGTCCGTGGTGTGGGTGAACTGGTTGCTCGGCACTGTCCCGGCCAGTTGGTGCAGGTGTGCGTGGGCGTCGGGGTCCAGTCGCAGAGCGCGGCCGAGTGCGTCGAGGACCTGGGCCGAAGGGTGGCGCTCGCGGCCCTGTTCCAGGCGGGTGTAGTAGTCCGCGTTCACCCCGGCCAGGACGGCCACCTCTTCCCGGCGCAGCCCGGTGACCCTTCGCACGCCGTAGCTCGCCATGCCGACGTCCTGCGGCCGCAGTCCCGCCCTGCGTGCGCGCAGGAACTCTCCCAGGTGGTTGTTGTCGGTCATGTTCTCAGGCTAGGGCGCAGGGGCGGTGTGCTGCCTGGATGTGGTGCACCCAGGCAACACACGTCCTGGTCGGCGCTCTCCCGCCTGTCCAGACTCGGTCGGGCAACGCGGATCCGCAACGGAGTGCTCCACCACGAGCACCTCGTCCTCTACCGAGAGGAACAACAGGCATGACAGACACAGTCAAGGTCGTGGCGGTCACCGGAGCGAGCAGCGGGATCGGCGAGGCGACCGCCCGCCGACTCGCCGCAGACGGCCACCACCTGCTGCTGGGAGCGCGGCGCACCGATCGTCTCGAGGCGCTGACCAAGGAGATCACCACCGCGGGCGGCACCGCGGCGTTCCAGCGGTTGGACGTCACGGACGCCGCCGATGTCCGGGCCTTCGTGTCCGCCGCCCGCGAGCGCTACGGCCGGGTGGACGTGGTCGTCAACAACGCCGGGGTGATGCCGCTCTCGCCGCTGGAGGCGCTGAGGACCGACGAGTGGGACCGGATGATCGACGTGAACGTACGGGGAGTCCTGCACGGTATCGCCGCCGCCCTGCCCGCGATGCGAGAACAGGGCGGCGGGCACTTCGTGAACATCGCCTCCGTCGGCGCGTACGAGGTCTCCCCCACCGCCGCGGTCTACTGCGCCACCAAGTTCGCCGTCCGCGCGATCTCCGAAGGACTGCGCCAGGAGTCCACCGGGAACATCCGGATCACCCTCGTCTCCCCGGGCGTGACCGAGTCCGAACTCGCCGACAGCATCTCGGACTTCGCTGCCAGGGAGGCCATGAAGACCTACCGCGCCGTGGCACTGCCCGCCTCCGCCATCGCGGAGGCCATCGCCTACGCCATCTCCCAGCCGTCGCAGGTCGACGTCAACGAAATCGTCGTCCGCCCCGCCGCAAGCGCCCAGTAGACCCGCGGCAGAGCCCAGACTTCACCGCCACTCATCGCGGAAGTCGACCGGAGATGCGACGCCGGACGACGGACGGACATCGGCACCGAGCACCTGCTCTGCAGTGGCGGCATCGAACGGCCGCTACTACCGGGCCGGTTGGGCGTCGGTCGGCCCGCGCGGCTTCCGTGGACGCCGCGCGGGCGCCGATGCCCATCGCAGCGGGCGCGCTCTCGCGTCGAGGCGGGTCGCCCGGGAGCGGATGTTGGTCCCGGTGACATGCGGCCGTGCGACCAGTGGGTGTGCCACGTAGGCTGCGCCCGTCGAAGGCAGGTCCCGGGGAGGGAGAGGCAGGTCGTGGCAGTGGGGGTACGGCGTCGGTGGTGGCTGCCCAGCGTGCGGGGGCTCGTGATCGTGGCGGTGACGCTTGCCGTCGTCATGGGTGGAGGCTGGCTGGCCAAGCCGATGTGGCAGCCCTGGTGGTATGCCAGGACGCTGTGCGGGGGCAACCTGTCGGGCGGCGACCTCGCCGAACTGCTGCCGAACGAACGACTGCGGCCCGCCGAGGACACCTTCGGCACCGGGCACAGCCCGCTGAGATGCGGGGTGGACAAGAACGACGGTCGGCACTTCGTCCTCGATATCGAGGCACAGACCGACACGGGCAAGCGGCTGGGCCCGCTGGACATGGAGTTCACCATCCCGACCGACCCCGACTTCGCCTATCCCAGGTCCGTCCCCGGCTTCTACGGCAAGTTCGGCCCCGTGATCATCCAGGAGTGCCCGAAACTCGGCCGTGACTCCGAGGGCCGCAAGCCGCGCCTCGTCACCACCGTGAACACCACCGCAGTGGAGAACGACCCCTCACCCCAGACCCTGCGCACCGCCGTGCGGATCGCCAATGCCGCCAACACCGAGATCGGCTGCGGGGCCGACCCGCTGCCACTGCCGGACCACGTCGAACCCACCCGGAAGCTGTCCCTGAGCCAGGCGAAGAACACCATGTGCGGCTGGCTGGCCCACGGCACACTGCCCAGGAGCCCGTCCGGCAAGGCATGGCAGGTCGCCGCGCCCACCAACGAGCGGGCCACGATCACCAGTTGCTCGCTGATCGACTCCGGCACCGGCGAGTACGCCGTGAACCTCACGGGCTGGTACGGAGACTGGACCGACAAGCCCTTCGAGACACTGCTCGCCGCCAACATGCAGATCCCGAAGGGACACAGCCCCCACGACGCGCTGCTCGGCGACAACTTCGCCCGCGCCAAAGCCCGATGTGCCCGGGAGTCCGCCAACTTCCTCGCCAACAGCTCCACCCGGAACTCCTCCCGACCGGCGCTGCCGATGAGCGACGTGCGGTTCCTCCTCAACAAGTTCACGGCGGACCAGACCGAGCGCCGCGACTGCACCCACCCGGAACTTCCCGACACCACCGTCCACCCACGCCCACACCGATGACCCCCGCACCTTCAGGGATGCTCGGTCTTGCCGAGGCACACATCACCGGGGAGAGGGCTCCAGGTCGCCGACCCGCAGTGCCACCAGATCTCCGTACGCGGCCAGGTAGGGCTGCAAGTCGGTGACAGGGTGGCCGTTCCTGGCTGACGGTGAGGGTCAGTTCACTCGCCTCACCAGGCATGCTGGGCCGAGGGCTCGCATACCGACAGGAGGCTGTCGGCGGTGTCGAAGTCGTCCACGCTCGCAAGGCGCTGTGGGACCGCCCATCAGCACGGGCCAGCGCCCAAGCCGCAACTTGAGGGCGCCGTCGTCAGTCGCCGCCGCTCATGGCGACTGTCGACGGCGCCCCCACAGCAGGGCGCGGCTTCTTCGACGTACCCTGCTTGCCACCGGCCCCATCCAAAACCGGTGGTTCCTGTACCCGTTCACCGATCTGGCACAGGAGCTACTGACCCGCAGCGGCTGGGCGGCATGGTAGGGACGCCCTTCATGTCCCCGGACCCGGGGTGGCGGGGTCCGGGCAGCCTAACCCAGCCTGGGAGGGACGACGCGGGGGCGGCGTTCGGTGTCCTGGCTGCGGCTGTCCCTTTACGCAGCCTCGAGCGCCGCCCCCGCTGTCCTGTGACACCTGCCCTCATGCGCAGGTGTGGCGTGGGCCACATGCCCACCGGCGTGTGGCGGCCGACTGCGGTTCTCAGAGGCGTGAAGAACTGTGGTGCTCCAGGCCCCGGAGGGTGTCTCCGTGGTCATCGGCCCAGCGGAGCTGGTCGACGACCCACAGACGACGGCCTTCGTCGATAGGCGCCAGGCGGCTGCCTCGGCCGTCGAGCGTGCTGTGCCGGTCGCCACTGTGGTGGTGCCGGTTCCCGTGGTGACTGTGTCGGTCGCTGTGGTGGTCACCAGCGGTCCGGACAGCGGATGCGGCGCCCGAGTGGCTGCTGCTCGGGTACGTCGCCGCCGCGGCGGAACCACCGGTGGCCAGTAGCCCGGCTGCCACGACGACAGTGGAAGCGATCGCGAGTGTCGCCCGGCGCACAATCCTGCTTGTCACGATTCCTTCTCCTTGCTCGCATGATGCGAGAGGGCAGCTTCGCCCGCCCTCGGACACTGGAAACAGTAGCCCTAGTTAGTTGAAGGGTGAACTATTACGGTGGTGAGGTCCGTCACGCGGCACCAGTCCGTGGCATCGCTACCCCGGTGGGAAAGAGCTCGACAGGCTCATCGGCCACCATCCACAGGCCGCCCATCACGTAGCCGGCGAGGTCATCGGTGACGCGGAGCGGCGCCTGGACATCCGGGATCTTCACAGTGAGCCCGCTGATGGTCAGAGGGCGGTCGTAGACTCGCGCGCCGTGGAAGAGATCTTCAGGCTCGGAGAGATCAGCTGTCCGTCGGGGACGCTGGTCGTTGTTGACGCCGGTCATCTGGGGTTGTGGAGCGGAGAGCGGTCGCCAGCGGAGATCAACCCTGCTCTGCTTGGTGTCGAGGACGCGGCGATGGCTGCCGAAGTGGTCGGCTCAGTCGACTTTGCCGTGGTCGGCAAGGATGCTTCGGCAGCGGCCCGTAGCTTCGACCGGCAGCCGGGCGTCATGCTCCACGACGTCCCTGCCTCCCGGACAGCGGAGCTTGTGACGATGTTCGAAGAGCACTGTCAAACCGCGGGCTTGAACGCTCGGTTGGAGGCGTTGCCGAACCGCGAACCACATGCCCAGCGCGTGCGCCGCACCGCCTCCGAAGGCGGCGGCGGTTTCCTGCTGTTCGGGGTGCCAGTCGTCGTGGTGGGCGGGGTGCCCTGCGACCGGCATCTGCCGGTGCTGGCTTCGCGGGCCGACTTCGGCGACGGCGTGGGGCCGCGCTGGTCCGAGATATCGGTTCGGATGAGCGAGGCACCGGTGGAGTCATCCGTGCCGCTGGGCGACATCGGTGTCGACTGGGCTCGTGTGCTCTTCGGCGATGCCGACGCCCTCAACGTCTGGCAGCATGACGAGCCCGTGGACGGCTTGGCCGATGTCGCGTTCTGGGGAGCTGCCGCGGACGAAGCCGCCGCGACGTTCGGGGCACCGGAGTTGGGCGAACCCGGCGAGGAAGGTGTCCGCGGGTGGACTGGGCTGACTGTGGTGGAGGCGATGGAGAAGGCTCTGGCCGTGCAGAGCTGGAAGGAGGCGACCGGGCGCCGCATGATGGTGGACTTCCGGCCGCATTCCCATCACTGGCAGGTCATGCGGCAGGTTCGTGCCTCTGAAGTCGAGGCCGGAACGGTGGATATCGGCAACGCCCGACTGCTGTGCGCGATGACGAGTTGGGGCGACGGCTACTTCCCCGTGTCGGCCGACCTGGATGCGTCGGGCGCTGTGGTAGCGGTGCGGGTGAGCTTCTCCGACGCGATGGAGTAGCCGTTGTGCCTGTGCGGAGGTTCGGGCCTTGAGGGGTGTTGACTGACGATACTTGGCCTGGGCGAGACGAGGGCGGCGTGGGCTGTCTGAAGGCACGATCCCGTCAACCTGATCGCCGCCTGACTGCGGCGGCTACCGCGCATGAGAACAGGGCCTCCTGGCAGCTCGGGCGTCTCCACCAACAAGCTGTCCAGGAGGCCCTGCTGGCTTCTCTGGACCCTCTGGTTCGTCAGTCGATGGAGAGCTCGCCCATCGCGCTCCAGCCGTCCGCTCCCTCGATGGTGGTGCTCACGATGTCGGGGGTGTGGCGCAGCAGGGGGCGCATCGCTTCGAGGCCGGCGCGGAAGTGGTCGGAATTGACGTGCGCCTCGCCGGTGCCGTCCCGGAAGGCCTCGACGAGGACGTAGGTGTGGGGGTCCTCGAGGCTGCGGGACCACTCGAACCACAGGTTGCCGGGTTCGGCGCGGGTGGCCTGGGTGAAGGCTTCGACGTGCTTCGGCCACTCTTCGGCGTGCTCGGGCTTTACGGGGAACTTGACGACGATGAAGATCATCCGTCGATGATAGGTCACCCCGGCTGATTTGCCGCGAGATGGGGCATACCTCAGGGGCGGCTGGACCGGCACGCGTGGGGTTGGCGGCCGGGATACTCACCCGTGGGAGGTCCCGGCCATGTCGACCGTTCCCGAAGCAGACCGTTCTTCGAGAATGGCCGGAGCACCAGGGCTGTCCTCGTAGAGCCACTGAGGAATTCTGCCGCCTGATCACATGAATCGGAGTGGCCGAGGAACTCCTGGACCTCCCAACTGCCGTGCATCTGAATCACCTTACGAACCCGTCGTCCGCAAACTCTCACACGCAACTGGCCATGATGGCAGCGCAGACATAGGGCCCCCGATGATCACAGAGCATCGCCGCGCCACGACCGCGAGACCTATGTCTGTCTCTTTGCCGACCAGCCTCACCTGCCCGCGATCTGCGCGACTTCTAAGCCTTGATCGGTGCGGCCGACCTGGCGGCCTGCTCGATCTTCGCGCAGTAGGCCGCACGGGCTTCCTCGTCGATCTGCTTCTCATGTTCGGCGCGCAACCCGGTCCGGCCGTCGAGGCCCTCGCGCAGGATATCGGCGTGCCCGGCGTGCCGGACGGACTCGCCAAGGACATGGATCATGACAGCGAACAGGTTCGTGTCGGCATAAGGCTCCGGCCACCACGGCACATGGCCTGAAGCGTCGAGGGGAAGCTCGTTGATCGTCGCGTCCGAGTGTTCCCACGTGCGCCGGTAGAACCCGATGATCTGATCGCGGGTCTCGTCCTCGGTCGCCCACAGATCACTGCCGTCGGAGTCCTGCCACCGGGGCAACGGTTCCGGGGAAGGGCGGCCGAAGACCTCGCCGAAGTACCTGGCCTCGACGCTGGCCACGTGCTTGACCAGGCCGAGGAGGTTGGTCCCGGTCGCAGTCAAAGGCCGACGGGCGTCGTATTCGGACAAGCCGTCAAGTTTCCAGAGCAGCGCCTCGCGATCCCGCCGCAGTCTCCCGTGCAGGTTGTCCTTCGCGAAATCATCGATCATGCGGCTTGAGCCTGCCATGCGCTGCTCGTGGTCTCAAGCTCTCGTACCTGGACCGCGACGACCGGCAGGGCCAAGGCCTGGCGATGGCCACCACCCTGACCCGCGCTGATCGGACCGTCAGCCGCCCATCAGTGCGAAGACCCCCCAGCCGAGGTACTCACGCTGGTATCGCGTGTAGCGGGCGGGATCGGTGGTGAGCTCGGCCCGTACCTCAGCGGCCAGCTCGTCATCGGGATTCCCATCGAGCCAGCGGCGGAGGTTGAGCCACTGTGCCGCCTGATACCGGTCCCAACTGTCCTGATCGGCCAGCACCATTTCTACGACGTCGTACCCGAGGTCGCCGAACTGCTCGATCAGCTCCGGCAGCGCCAGGAAGTCGTCCTTGCTGCCGGCGAGGCAGGCTCTGGCGGTTTCCTGGTCCGGCACTTCCTGACGCCAGTACGGCTCGCCGATCAGCATCAGGCCGCCGGGGCAGAGACTTCTGCCCAGCAGCTCGATGGTGCCGGCCACCCCGCTTCCGATCCAGGTGGCACCGACGCACGCCGCGAGATCGACCGGCTCGTTCGAGACATAGCCGCAGGCGTCGCCGTGCACGAAGGTGACCTGATCGGTGACACCGAGCTCGGCGGCGCGGGCGCGGGCCTTCTCGGTGAACACCGTGCTGATGTCCACCCCGGTGCCGGTGACGCGGTGATCACGGGCCCAGGTGCACAACATCTCGCCCGATCCACTGGCGAGGTCGAGCACGCGGGTCCCGGGCGCCAGGTGCAACGCCTGGCCCAGAGCGGCGAGCTTGCCAGGAGTGAACGGGTTGTGGATGCGGTGGCTACTTTCGCGAATGGTGAAGATGCGTGGAAGATCCACGAGAGGTGTTCCTTAGGTTTGATGAGGTCACGGCGTTTACGAAGGACAGTCGACCGGAGTCGGCCGCCGCTGCTCGGACCGTCATCAAACACACCTCGTTCTGAACGTATGAACCTTGAACCGGCAAATGTAGACCTTCGAGATTGGCATCTCCACCGATTTCACCGGCACTTCGAGCGGGGCGCGTGGAGGTGGCCCTGGGATCACCGCAACGTCACGCAGCACGACGATGTCGTCCGGCGTCCGGAAGCGGGCTGTGGAGGCGGGGACAGACCGCGGGCTTCCAGGAGAGGACGGACATCCTTCACCGCACAACTGATGGTCATCGCGGTGGTGTTGAAGAGCTGACCGAGAAGCTCCTGAAGAGCATTGACCGTGTTCGGGAACGCGGTTGTCAGCCGGGCGGCTGCTCTCTGACCATGGCGGGAGGAACCGTTGTCGGCGATCCAGAACACGCGATTGGCGCTGGCGTAGGGCGCGGCTCATGACCTGGGTGACCAGTTCATGAATGGGGCGATGCCCCGCGCGCAGGACCACCTGGGCGCGCACCCGTAGCCGGTGTTCGGTCCTGTGGCCGTAGGCCATCTTCTTCAACCGCTCACGTTCAACGGCGCTGGGGGCTGTCGGACAGGCCGGGGGCAACGGGCGTGGCAGACCGATCATCAAGTGGATCAAGAACAGACCCAGCCTGCCCCGCCCCGTTCCCCGGCGGGCCCGCCGCGCCGCAGCGGGCACCGGTCAGGCAGGATGACCGCCATGCCCACACCACCGCCCTCCACCCACAGGTGCAGAGCAGCGGTGTCACGGATGAGGGCCGGGGCCATCGCTGGCGAGACGACAGGAGACACGATGAAGCGCATCGGGATCATCGGCGTCGGCGAAATCGGCCGCGCAATCGTGGACGGCCTGTGTGACGGCGTCGAGGAGCCGCCGGAGATCTACCTCTCACCACGAGGAGCCCGCACAGCCGCCGGACTGTCCCAGCAGTATCCGAACGTACGGGTGTGCACCGACAACCAAGGCGTGGTGAACCACTGCGAGTTGGTGATCCTCGCCGTCCGGCCCCAGGACCGTGCCGAGGCCCTCGCCGGGCTCCGGGTCGGCGGCGACAAGGTCGTGGTCAGCGTCCTGACCGGCGTCGCCATCAGCGAACTGCGCCACACGCTCGGCACCGACGCCCCCGTGGTGCGCGCCATTCCGCTGCCCTCCGCGCGCGAGCGCCTGTCCGTCACCGTGACCTGCCCCTCCCACCCGGCCGTGGACGACCTCTTCGGCGACCTCGGTGGGACGCTCCCCGTCGCGGACGAAGCGACCCTCAACGTCTTCCAGACTTTGACTGCCACGCTGACCACTCACTACTGGTACCTGGCCACGCTCACCGCCTGGGCTGCCCGGCAGGGTATTCCCGCCGAGGAGGCGGACCGGTACATCCGCGGCCTCTTCCAGGCCGTCGGGCGTGCCTTGGGCGACGAGACCCGCTCCTTGCACCAGCTCGCGGCCGACCACGAGACACCGAGAGGAGCCAACGAACGCATCCGCACCACGTGGTTCGACACAGCCAACTCCGACGCTCTGGAGAAGGCACTTGACGCACTTCTCTCCGACCTCAGGTAGTCGAGTAGGTGGACGGAGACGGGCAGCCAGCGATGCGCTGCGGCCGCTGCACGTGACCTCCGCAGACGGCCCCGGACTTCTATCCGTGACACCGCACAGTATGCGGACACCTTCCTGCCCACCTGCGCCTTCGCCAGCTCGTCCGAGGACGCCCTAGTACTGCAACGGTGTCTTTCGTGACGGGTGGTTGGCTTCTGGTGGTGTGTGGCCGCGTTGTTTGTAGTGGCTGGTGCGGGCTTGGTGTTGTCTTCTTCGGCGCCAGGTCGACCAGTGGAGGATGTGGTCGATGGGGGTGGGACTTCGGTCGGTGAGGCGGTGGATCAGGCGTCTGATCTCGGCAAGGCTGAGGTGGATGAGCTGGGAGGATCCGTTTCTGCTTTCCCCGCGTCGAGCTGGCGGGCACGCAGGACGGTCAGGCAGGCGTGGGCGGCCATGGCGAGGGTGATGTGGCGGTGCCAGCCGGGGTAGCGGCGGACCTGGTAGTCGTTCAGGCCGCACTCCTGCTTCGCGGTCTGGAAGCATTCCTCGATCGCCCAGCGGCTGCCGGCGACTTGGATGAGCTCGTCCAGTGTGGTGTCGGCGGGGCAGTAGGCGATGTAGTAGGAGAGCTCTTGGGGGCGGGCGACGCTGCGGCGGGCGATCACCCAGTGTCGGCGGTCGGGTCGGTGCCAGGGGCGGACTTCCACGCGTGCCCAGTCGTAGACGCGGGGCCCGTGGGCGCCTTGGCCGCATGAGCGGCGTTTCCATTTCTGCCGGGGCAGGCCGGGGAAGAGTTCGCTCACGGGGTGGTCGATGGCCCAGCGGGTGACGACCGTGTCGTGGCGGGTGGTGGCCATGACGTGGAAGACGTCGGCTTGTTCCAGCTCGGAGCGCCAGCCCTTGCTGTAGCCGTAGCCGGCATCCGCGGTCACCCAGCGGAACGGGATCTTGTCGGTGATCGCCCGGCGGACCATCGCCTTGGCCATGGCCACCTTGGTTGCGAATCCGACCTCGTCGTGGACGCCGGCGCGGCGGCACCGCGCACGGTCGTCCGTCCAGGAGGCGGGCAGATACAGACGACGGTCGATAAGCGTGCGTCCGAGCGGGGCCGCATAGGCCAGGAAGACTCCGATCTGGCAATTTTCAGTGCGTCCCGCAGTGCCGGAGTACTGCCGTTGCACCCCGGCCGAACTGGTGCCCTTCTTCAGGAAACCGGTGTCGTCCACGATCAGGACGGCACCAGGGTCGCCGAGCTGCTCGACCACGTACTCGCGCACATCGTCCAGGACTTCGTCGGCGTCCCACTCGATCCGGTTCAGCAGCCGGTGGATGCGGTCCGGGCTTGCGTGGCCGGCCTCCTCGGCCAGTGTCCAGCCGTTCTTCCGCTGCAACGGGGCTATGAGCCCTCGCATATAGGCAAGAGCCGACTCACGCGGCTCCGACCTGCTGAAGCGGTGCAGAAACCGTCCCTGCACCGCACCCAGCTCGCCGACCCACGACCTGATCTCAGCAAAATCCCCACCCATGACACGATCAACGATCGACGTGTCCACCCGTCACGACAAACACCGTTGCAGTACTAGGAGCGTGTCCCAGTAAAGGGCAATCGACTGGGTGATCGTGGTGGTGGGATCGGTCGTGGTCGCTCGGTGTGTGCCTGCCGGGGCGGGACGGCTCTGGTCCTGTCGGCCTGGGAATCGGCCTGAAGGGGGCCGGTGTGCCCGGCGGGGTCAGCCGATCGCGGCGGCGAGGCCGTTGGTTCCGGCGTGTCGGAAGATCTTGCGGAGGTTGTGACAGGCGGCCAGCAGTCGCCACTCGCCGCGGGCCCCGTCCTCGCCGCGCAGGAGCAGCTGGCGGCCGCCCTGGCAGGTCATGATCTGACCGAAGACGGGTTCAACGATGGCCTTGCGGCGGCTGTAGGCGGCCCGGCCGGGTTTGGTCCGCAGCTTGCGGGCCATGCGCTCCTTCAAGGTGGCGTCCTTGGGGATGCGTCCGCGGGGTGCGGGCGGCACCTGCTCGTCGTGGCCGAGTCGGCCGGTGGCCATGAAGGTGTCGGTGCCACAGGTGAGTTGGCGGTCCCTGGCGGCCTCGAGGTTGGCCTCGGAGCAGTAGCCGGCATCGACAAGGGCCTGCTTGGGGTGGGTGCCGGTGTTGTGCGCGGACTGGCCGAGCATCGAGGTGTAGTTCAGCGCGTCCGAGGCGTTGGTCGTCACATCGGCGGCGGTGATGACCTGATGTTCCTCGTCGACGACGGCCTGGGCGTTGTAAGCCTGGATGTAGGCGCCGTCGCTGTTCTTCATGATCCGCGAGGCGGGGTCGGTGAAGTTGGCCTGCGCCTTGGGCTTGGGCCGGGCCTTGCCGGCGGCCTTCTCACCGGCGTCGGCCACGGCCTGCTCATCGCTGGTCTCGGCGCGCTCTTGGCGGCGGCGCTCCTTGTCCTCAGCGTGAGCGCGGGCCTTCTGGGCGGCCTCGGCCTCGATCTGCGCGCGGGCGGCCTGTAGTTTGGCCAGGCGCTTCTCACGCCGGTCCAGCTCGGCGGGCAGGTCCACCTGCTTGCCATCGGGGCCGAAGGACTGGTCCTCGCCGGTGTCGGTGGCCTCCGCCTCCTCCAGCAGGGATGCGGCCTTGGCCTCCAGGGCGGCGATCTCGACCTCGATCCGCTCTTCCTTGTCGACCAGGCGGCCGTAGCTCATCGCTTTGTGCTTGGAGGCGTTCGCTTCGAGCTTGGTGCCGTCCAGCGCGACGCGGCCCATCTTGACCATGCCGAGCTTCATGGCGAGGTGCAGCGACTGGGTGAACAGCCCGGCCAGGGCGTCCAGGTGGCGGCGGCGGAACCGGGCGATCGAGCGGAAGTCCGGGGCCTGGTCGGCGGCCAGGAACCGGAACCCGACGTCGTCGACGCACCTGCGCTCGATCGCCCGTGAAGAGCGCACGCCGGTGGTGTAGCCGTAGATCAGCAGTCGCACCATCAGCCGTGGATCGTAGGGCGGGTAGCCGCGCTTTTCGGTGTAGTCGGTCAGGACCGGCGACAGGTCGAGTACCTCGTCGACCAGGTCGGCGACGAACCGGGCCAGGTGGCCCTCCGGCAGCCAGTCGTCCAGCGACGGCGGCAGCAGGACCTGATGCGGATCGAACGCCCGGAACCGCTTGTCCCCTCCCGCCGGACGAGCCTGCGGCTGCTTCCTTTCGCCCGGCTCGACCTCGAACAGCCCATCGCCACTACGCACACCGAGATCATCTCGCACGTGATCAACCCGGGGTCACGCTGCTGCCCGCCGGGCGGTTGAGCGTGGATATGCCCCACAGTTCGGCGACGCGACCGTCGTGTACCCGGAAGATCTCCATCATCGAGGGCAGAGGCTGGTCATCGACGCCTGCGCCACCCAAAACACCATGCAGGGTCGTGCGAACCGCCACCTTGTCCGCATCCACGACCATGTCCTCGACGACGACCTGGATGTCCGGGAACGTGGCGTGAAGCCCGCTCCATGCCTTCACGACGCTGTCGACGCCGACAGTGCCAGCGGATGACTCACGAAGTCGGCGGAGAAGACCGTCTCTGCTGCGGCGAGGTCACGAGCGTTGAACGCCTCGTACATGCGCTGAGCAACGGCCCTTGCGTCGTGCGTCATATCACTCCCCAGTCGTTGGCGACCTCAGCAGTGAACCACGCGCTCGGCTCACCCAGGCCACCAGCGGCCAAGGCGTCGTCCCCCTCGGCCAAAGCCGAGCCGATCACCGGGTGACATGATGCGTCATCCACCCACGAAGCCGAGGAGGATGCCGTGCTGCACCTGCTGTTGCTCCACTACACGGGTTCGGAGCAGGCCGCGGAACCCTTCATCAAGGACCACGTCGCCTACCTGAAGAGGCACCACCGCGACGGAACGTTCCTGGTCTCCGGCCAGACCGATCCCACCTCGAACGGCGGCGCCATCGTCGCCCACAGCGTCGACCGCTCCACGATCGAACAGGTCACGGCGCAGGACCCGTTCGTCACCAACAGCGTCGCGAAGTACACCATCACGACCATCATCCCCGGACGAGTACACCCCGACCTCGCAAGCATGCTCAAGCCAGCCCACTGACCCACGGCACCACCCGAGGGCCGAAGAATCGCTGCGCTTACTGACCCATGCTCCTAGCCCGCTCCTGCAGCTTCCGCTCAGCGTCCTGACGCACCGACACGCATGATCCCGGCTCCGGAGTCAGCCCCGAAGGACTTCCGGAGCCGGTCCCCGACCTGGGCCAGGTCGGTGAAGTCGTTGGGCGAGACGACCTTGCGCTGCACGACGGAGAAGTAGATCTCCGCCTGGTTCAACCAGGAGGCGTGTACCGGGGTGTGGACCATGACGGCGTTTGAGGAAGCGGCGGTCAGCCGGTCGGCGGCCTTCTGCCCGCGGTGGGAGGAGCCGTTGTCCACGATCCAGAACACTCGCTTGGCGCTGGCGTACGGCTCGGTGCTCATAACCTGGGCGGCCAGGTTCATGAATGGGTCGATGCCGGTCCTGGGCTCGGTGCGGCCGAACACCTTCACACAGTGGACGTCGTAGGCGGCCAGGTAGGCCAGCGCACCTCCGCGGCCGTAGGTGTGGTTCACGCGCATCGCGCGGGCCTGGCCGGGGGCGAGGGTGGGGTGGCATCGGCCACGTGCACGCCGACCCGCTCGGCGATCCGCGCGTTCGGCAGTCCGCGGGCCGCGTGCAGCACGATCTGCGCGCGCACCCGAAGCCGGTGCTCGGTCTTGTGGCCCAAGGCTGCCTTCTTCAGTCGGTGCCGCTCGGTGGCGGTCGGGGATATCGGGCGGGCGGCGGCAACGGGCATGCCAGGCAAGCTGACTTCGGGATCCGACTCGATAGCCTCGCAGGTCAGACAAGTCCTCGTCGCTGAGACTGAGAGCGTTCGCCGCGAGGTTCTCCTTCAGGTGATCGAGTGAACCGGTGCCCGGAATCGCCAGCACCGACGGCGAGGTCGCCAGCAGCGAGGCGATCTGGACCTGTGCAGTGGTCGCGCCCAGGCGCACTGCGACCTTGCCGAGCCGTTCGTCGTCGAGCGGGCTGACGCCACCGCCGAGCGGGAAGTACGGCACGTACGCGATGCCCGCTTCCTCGCATTCCGACAGCAGCCCCATGTCAACGGTGTGCCGGTTCTGCACCGCCACGACGGGCGCGATCGCCCGGGCCTCGGCGAACTGGGCAGCGTCGACGTTACTGACGCCCAGATGCCGAATCAGCCCCTGCGCCCGGAGCTCGGCCAGCACCGCGAACCGTTCGGCGATCGACTCGCCACCCAGCCCGCTCATCCCGCCCACCCGCAGATAGACCAGGTCGAGCCGGTCCAGCCCGAGGGAGCGCAGATCCGCCTCGACCAGGCCGCGCAACTGATCAGGCGTCGCCTGCTCGCTCGGCACACCGTTCGGACCAGGCAGCGGCCCGACCTTCGTCGCGATCACCAGACCATCACGGTAGGGGGTCAGCGCTGTACGGATCAGCTCGTTGGCCCGCACCGCTCCCCTGCCGTAGAAGCCGGCCGTGTCGATGTGGTTCACACCCCGCTCCACGGCACGCCGGAGCACCTCGATACCGGTCTCAGGGGCTCGCACCGGGCCGTCGAAGGTGCCCATCGCCAGGCGCATAGCGCCGAAGCCGAGCCGATTGATGGTCAGGTCTCCACCGAGGGAGAAAGTCTTGATCGTCATGGGGCTCATGGTGTCCGCCGTCACGACGCCCAGCGAGCTCGTGGCAGCTTGCTGCCAGACTGGCGGGATGCGGAGCGAAGAGGTGTTTTCAGTCCGAGGGGACGCGGAGTTGATCGCACGTGCTGGTCATCTCTTCGAGTCCGCGCAGACCGAGTTCCTGTGCGCCGCCCGGGACCTCAAGACCTGGTCGCAACCGGAGGCCAGGGCCGCGATCCGGAACAGGATGCGCGCTACGGATTCCTCGGACTTCACCTCCCGCAAGCTGCTCAGCCCGGTCGCGCTCGCCGACGAGGAGGCCCGCGCGCACCTGCGGCTGGTCCAGCGCAAGGGCGCTCTCGTTCGGATCAGCGGCTCTCCGCTGCCGCACGAGACCATCCTCATCGACCGGCGAGTGATGATCCTCGCCGGCCGGGAGACCCCCACCGGCCGCGAGTACACCGTGACGACGTCGCAGACCCTGGTCGACGGCGTCCACTCACTGATCCGGGCGATCTGGGACACCGCCCTCGATCCCGACACCTATCTGCGAAGCAACGTCCCCCACCTCGATGCCGACGGCCGGATGACCCTCGAAGCCCTCGGCTCGGGACTCACCGACGAATCGGCGGCCAAACGGCTCGGCGTCTCGCTACGCACCTACCGGCGGCGCGTGGCCGCGCTGATGGCCAATCTCGAGGCCGACTCCCGCTTCCAGGCCGGGCTGCGTGCGGGCGAGCTGGGACTACCCGGCTCAAGGCCGTAGTGAAGGCAACCCTTCAGCGGTCTGCACCCCTTGAGCACCTCAGGACACGCAACCAAACCGTCGCGTCAACCCCCGAAGCACTTCTGGAGCCGACCACTTAGCAGGGGGTACGCCGTCGATCCAGTTGACGGTCGGCCACCGGCTGCCTTCCCATGTCCCGGCGTTCGCCCGGTAGTCGGGGCCGGCCCGCGCCGCGCCGCGGGGGTGCCCTGGGCCAGGTCCCGCATCCGGCGGTTGATGCGCGTGGGAGCGGGCAGTTGGGCGATATCGGCGGTCAGTTGCTCGGTGGGCGTCGCGGCGAGCGTGATCTTGCGCAGGTCGGCCGCGGTGAGATGTAAGCGCATCATGCCAACAGGTCCTGGCCTGGCCTGGTCCTTTTACTGATCGTTTCAGAATGAGATGGCCCAGGGGCGCGACGTCACCATGCGGAGGAGGGAAGTCATAGGACGTCCTCCCAGATGTCGCCACCGTCAGCCCAGGTCCAAAGCCATTTTCGTAGTGAGGCGGTTGCATGGCGCAGGCCGTCGTGAGGGCTGGCGCCAAAGGTGTAGCCGTCGGTGTCGTAGAGAAGCACCGGGTTGTCGACCGCGGCCAAGGAGACATGCCACTCCATGGTGCAGCCGCCGTAGGTGAGGAAGAGCCATGACGGCGGCATGCCTTCTGACAGGTTGCGTTCGTGGATGCTGACTGCGCATGGCCAGTCGCGCAAGTGTCTTGGAGCCCGATTGCTGTCGGTCAGGGAGGCAAGTCCGCCATCGGGTCCAAATCCTCCGTCAGCGACCTCGGTGTAGACACGCCGAAGCAGTTCGGGAAGACGGCGTCCGATTCCGCCCTCTGCCTTCTCGAACTCTGACGGGGAGATCGGGGGGAACAACGGCCCGCGAGGAGCGTCAGCGTAGTAGGCAGTCACCTCGTCGATCCCGGCCTTGAGCTGAATCGTCCCGTCACTGCCGTACGACACTGTGTTGTCTCGAACCTGCTCCAGCCGTGGCTTGCCATAACGCTCGATGATCCACTCAACAGGGACGTCCGCACGGTCGAATCGCAGGCCCGGATCCCATGCGCGAGCCTGCAGTGCTTTGATCAACGCGTCGTCGTCGGCTTCTTCGGCCCCCGGCTCAGAACTGGGCTCTCGGCTGAGTGGCGCAGGAGTGCCGTGAAGAGGAAGGGTCACGCGTCAGAAGCCTACTGCTGTGCTTCGGCTGACCTCAGAAGTCGGCGGAGGCAGATGATTGCGCAGGCGAGTTCGAGCAGGCCCCGGATGGATGGCACCGCGTCGAGCAGCGGCAGGAGCTGGGTGACATCATGTCGCTTGCCGCCGGTGAGTGTGACGGCGAGCGGGGTCCCGTGACGGTCGACGATCAGGTGATGTTTGGAGCCGGGGCGGGCCCGGTCGACGGGCGAGGCACCGACGTGGTCAAGACGGGGGGTGACCAACACACCGCGATGGTCAACGATGCGGGCATAACGGCAATCGCCTGCGGTAAGACCCGTACTGGCGCCGATCTCGGATGCACTACGCGGTACTGACTCTCTTTCCGGCGTTCCGGTGGCACCTCGTCAGGCGGCTGACGCCCCAGCACGTCTCCGGCGGGGACGCCTCCAGGTGGGCGGAGCGCGCCGTGCGGGCGCTGTCCGGCCGGCAGCACGTCCTGGTGCGTGAGCGTTCAAGAAGGTCGGCACGCCGACGAAGACGCTGCTCTCGGGCTGATTCATCCGGCCGCCGCTGACCTCATGGCGGCATTCCGTCGGATCTTGTGACCGCAGATCGCGAAGCCAGGAGAACCCGCGGACGGACGACTTGTGGACGAGCACCTGCAGCAGGCCCGGCCCCGTCCGGGGCGATGCGCACCAGCAGTTACCTACGCACGCCGTACCGCGACCGACCCCTCTGGCACGCGCTGCCGACGATTCCGCCCGACGAAGTGAACCGAAGAAGTCAATCAAGCCAACTCCGGTTCCACCACCACTTCCCCACTCAGGGACGGCACCTCGATCCGGTCCCAATGGACGGTGACCTTGACCGCGTCCCCAAGGTCTCCAGCGAACATACGGTGGGACAGGGTCGTGGTCTCGTCCTCTGCCTCCTCATCCGCCTCGAAGTCGTAGCCCACCGGCTCCTCGGGCCCGGTGAACGTGATGTCCGGGTAGCCCGTGATCGAGATCGCGAGGAACGGATGCAAGTCGATCGAGTCGGTCTGCTTGCCCTGCTGGTAGACGTCCAGGGTCAGGCGGGCGCCATACCAGCAGAGCAGGTACAGGTTGATCTCCTCGGCAAGTTCCGCGGCCAGATCACGCTGCACATCCTCAAGGCTGCCTCGCACGTAGTGGGTGTCCTTCGTGGCTCCCCCAGGAAGGACACCAAAGGCCAAGCCGTAGAAGCTGCGCGGCATGCACATGGCCCGGACCACACGCCCTCCGCACCTCAACACCAACTCTACGGTGCCCGCAGGATCGTTCGCGGGCAAGGCCATGGTTGCTGCGCACGGAGTGCAAACCACCGTGTAGCGACAGCGCATGCGCCGCTTCTGGGCCGTTCTTCAGACCAACGGCAGGACCGCTTCCCTCCCAAGGGCGGTTTGGCACAGCCGAACCGTCGATGCAGGCATGGCCGCGCCTCCACCGCCCCATAATCACTGTGCACAACCAGCCCTACACAAAGGGTAATTGGAGGGCACGTGTTCCACACCACGAAGCAACGCTTGACGGCGTGCGCCACCGCTGCCGTTCTCTTCGGTACCGGCGCCGCCCTGGCCGGGAACCTGACCACGGCACCAGCACAGGCCGCGGCCAAGGCACCTGTCTCGCGGGCACAGACCGTCGTCGGACCCACCAGCGATTCCGGTCAGATTTCGGTGGCCTACTGCCCAAGCGGCATGAAGGTCCTCAACGGTGGCTACAACTCGATCACCTTCAGCGAATCCTACGGCGGAGAGCCCTACGACGCCGTCCGCATGAACGCCCCGACGATGGACGGCAAAGGCTGGTTCGCGAACCTGTTGACCGGCAAGATCCAGGCACGCGCGGTGTGCGTGCCTGACGCTGAGGCGCCGCGGGTCGCCGTAGGTCCGACCAGTGGCGAGCACTCCGACTCGGACGCACGCTGTCCGGCCGGAACCAACGTGATCGGCGGCGGCTTCGTCGCGCAGACCTGGCGCAGGAACAACCTCGGCGAATCCCAGGACGATGTGACGGCCAACGCTCCCATCGCGGACGGCAAGGGCTGGTACGCCAGGCAATTCGGCGCAAAGGTGCAGGCACGGGCCTTGTGCAGCTGAGTCCCCCGGCGGGGGATTCTTCACTTCCCGTCGGTGTCGGCGGGAAGTGAAGCACCTTTGTCCGCTGGCTCTTCGGCCGGGGTGCGGTAGCGACCCATGCTGGTCATAGTCAGCACGGCTCCGATCGGAGCTGGGAGCCCGTAGGCCAGCGGGAAGCTGTCCTTTACCAGGTTGAACAGGAGAAACAGGCCGACCAGACCGGTGATGAGCACGCGGCGTCGGATGATGTGCCGCGCAAATTGGATCCGCGTTGCCAGGGGCTGGCCGGATCGCAGAAGTAGGCCGGGACATCGGTCGCGATGGTGAACTCGCGGTGGCGGCCCATCTCGCTGTCCTGATCCCAGGTCAGCGACCGTTTCAGGCGTGCAGGCAGTGTCTGAACGGTTTCCGCCAAGGCCTCGCGGACCACTTCGGTAGCCCGTCCGTTCGGCAGGTGCACCAGCAGCACGTAGCGGGTGGAGCGTTCGACGAGGGTTCCGATGGAGGAGGCGCCGTTCTTGCCGATGACCAGGTCGCCTTCCCCGTGGCCGGGCACTGCCCGGTCCTCGGCTTCGGCGGGACGCTCGCTGATCATCACCATGGGGTCGCGGCAGGCCTTGCACCCGCATTTCCCCGTAGGAAGCGGGGCGTCTCTCCTTGGACCGCCAACGCAGCGCCGGACGCCCCGAGTTGCGGGCGGTCAGCTCGTGATCAGGCTTAGCACAGGCCGCGGGGCAAGAACCTCCGTTATGCGGGGGCGGACTTGAGGGTCTTCTCGGCGCTGTCCCGTGTCAGGAAGACCAGTTGGGCACGCTTGTGGTCCAGGTCGACCTGTGGGCCGGGCTCGAAGCCGCTGCGCAGGAGCCGGGCTATCGACTTGTCGTTGCGGATGTCGGGCTCGGCGACGATCCGGCGCACGCTCGGGTCGGTCAGAACGAAGGAGAGGAACGCTCCGATCAGGGCCCCGGTGTAGCCGTGCCGCCGACCGGCCGGGCTGGGAGCGATCAGCAGGTGGATGCCGAGGTCGCCGTCCTGCACGTCGTAGTGCTCGCCGAGCGGGTCGTGCTCGGGCTGGTAGGTCTGGAAGAGCGCGGCGGGCAGGTCGTCGTGAAAGGCCAGGTAGGCGTGGTGAGTGGTGAGGGAGTCCACGAAGCCGTAGATGTCCTGGACCTGCTGGCGCGTGTGGCCGGTCATGCCCCAGAAACGTGCCCGTTCCTCAGTGACCCAGCGATGCACCACGTCGGCGTCGCCTGCGGGATCCAGCACCCGGATCCGGACGGTGCCGAACCCCGGGACGTCTTGTTCGTACGTGCCGTCGGTACCGCCGTGGCGGGCGGCGGGCTCGCTGGTGGTGCGCTCGTCAGTTGTCACTCTGCTCCTTGGTCAGTCGGGTCCAGTCAGTGACCACGGGGGCCAGTTCGCCATGGAGCCACCGCGGTAGCTGGTCACGGTGGTGGGGGTGTCCGGGACGGCCGTCGGCTCCGAACGGCACGATCCAGCGGCTGTTGTCTCGGTCCGCCAGGTCCCAGACGTAGCGGGCCGCGGAGGCGCGGGCGCTCAGGTCGGTGACGCCCGGCACACTGGAGGTGGCCAACACGCAGTCGTGGTCGCCGGACAGGCTCGGTCCGGGCTCCGAGGCGTCGGCGGGCAGGGCCGCCCATGGGGCCAGGCGGTGACGCTCGCCCCAGGTCTGCCCGGTAGGACCGGAGGCCGCCACCTCTTCGGCGGCGGCGCGCAGCAGGGCGGCCCGGTCGTGTCCGGGCAGCAGCTCGGTGTCGAGCAGGTACTCCAGCGCGTAGCCGATGCGGGCGGTGGCCGAGAGCCACGGCGCGAAGAGGGCCGGAAGGCCGGTGGGCTCGGCCAGGGCTGCCAGGTCCGGTGCGGCGGCGATCCCGCGGACCACGGCCGAGCGCAGTTCGGCGAATCGGGCGGCGTGCGCCGAGTCGGCGGCCATCCGCCGGTCCCAGTCCTGGAGTTGACGGCGCAGCGTCTGCGCCGCGGGGCTGAGCCCATCGAGTCCGGCCAGTTCGTCGAGCAGGCGCCCGGCGGAGGCCAGGTAGCTGTCGGTGTGCACGGCCGCAGTCGCCTCGACGGTCCAGGCGGTGGACCTGGCGAGCAGTGCGGTGATCCGTTCGGCCCGGTGCGGGGCGGCGAACTCGACGCCGAGCGGCTCGGCGAGGCCGCGCTCGTTGGCCATCACGGCGAAGCCCTCGACGTCGGCGCGGGGAAGTGACTGCCGCCAGCCCTGCCACTGGTGACCGAGTTCCCACGCGGGGACGGGACGGACCAGGTTGAGCGGGTCGCGGATCGGTACGGCGCCGGCCACCCGGTGCAGCAGGCCGCCGGAGGTGTCCGCGGCCAATACGACGTTGACCGGTTCCACCCAGTCGTCCAGGGCATGGTCCACGTCCGCCACCGTACGAGCGCGCAGCAGGGCGGGCAGAGCCTCGAAGCCGAGATCTCCGCGCACGCGGGGCGGGTAGCGCAGGCTGACTGCCGGTCGGGGGCTGTCGGGGGTGCCGATCACGATGGGGCCGCGGTCGGTCTCCACCACTTCGACGGTCTCGTCCGGGCCGCCTGCCACCTCTATGGTCTCGGTGTGCGTGTGGGCGAGCTGCCAGCCGTCGGGACCGAGCGCCTCCACGCCGGTGGGGGTACGGCGCAACTGTTCGCGGTAGAGGTCCTGGTAGTCGGCCATGGCGTTGGTGATGGCCCAGGCGACGGTGCCGGTGTGGCCGAAGTGTGCGATGCCGGGTACCCCCGGGACGGCCAGTCCGACCACGTCGAAGTCGGGGCAGGCGAGGTGGATCTGCTGGTAGATCCCAGGGTCCTCGATGAAGCGGTGCGGGTCGCCTGCGAGCAGGGCCGCGCCGGTCGCGGTGTGTTCGGGGGCCACCAGCCAGCCGTTGCTGCCGGATGCGGCGTAGCCGTCGGTGGCGAAGAGATGGACGGCCTGCTCGCCCAGCAGTTCGGCGACGCGTTCGCGCCACAGCTTGCTCGGGAAGCCGGCGAACAGGATGTGGTGAGAGAGCCAGACCGCCAGCGGGGTCCAGCTCTCCCACCGGTCCGGGGCCAGGCCGGTCGCGGCGAACTCAGGTGCCCGGTGTGCGGTTTCGCGCAGTCCGTCGTTGACTCCGGCGACGTAGCGGCGGACCCAGGTGGCGGTCTGCGGGTCGAGGCAGTCGAAGCAGCGGCGTGCGGTGTCGGCCAGCCGTGCCCGGCGGGCGAAGCGGTCCCATTCGAGGGCATCTGGCCCGAGGAACGCGGCGGAGGTGCCCTGGGCGCGGTGGCGTTCGACCTCCAGTTGCCAGGCCCGGTCGGTGGCGGCGTTGCGGCCCTGGGCGTGGACGAGTGCGAGTGGGTCGGCGGCCCGTAGGTGGGGGATGCCCCAGTCGTCACGGAAGACCTCGGCGGTCATGGTCGGTTCACCTCGGCGGTGGTGGTGTCGGCGGTGGGCAGCGGGCGGCGGTCGCCATCGGGGGTTCGATCTCCGGGTCGTCGATGACCCGGCGGGGCCAGCGGAACATCTGCCCGACCGGGTCGACTGTGATGACGTTGTTGCCCGGGTGCCCGGCGGTCGGCACCCTGCCCGTCCAGGAGCAGCAGCGTGATGACGGACATGGGCGATGCTCCGGCGACGGCGACAGCGGGAGACTCTGCCCCCGAACAAGAACTTAGGTTAGGTTAACCTAAGTTTCAAGGTGCCGCAGTCGGCCAGGGGCACGAGGTCGACGTCTGGACGGTCCATCTTGACCACACGCCGTCGGTGTGTCCGGTGGTGCTTGCCAGGCCGAGGGCGAAGGAGTCGTCACCGAGCGCGCGGTGCAGGTGCTGCCCCATGGGGAGTCCTGTGAGGTGGCCATCCCACGGGTACCGTCCCCAGGACGGTGAATCCGCAGCGCTGCGCGCAACGGTTCCAGATCGTCGAGTGGTGCCTCGGGATCGAGGTGGTCCAAGGGGACGGCGTGCGTACGGAGCCAGTCGGCGTACGGGTTGTGGTGGGGCGGAGCAGGCATGCTGACAGCTCGATTCCCGGTGCTGGGATCGTGAATCGTGGACAGAAGGGCGGGTCAGCGCGCGGGGAGTCCTGGACCGGGTTCGTTCAACAGCCCGTGTCGCTGAGGGGCGTTGGGTCCTGAGGTGCCTTCTCGACGTGCCTGGGCGCCGCGTTCTCCAGGTCGTCGATGCTGCCGGACATGATCGTGCGGATGTGTTCGGTGATGTGCTGGAGCGGCCAGTCCCACCAGGCCAGGGCGAGAAGGCGGTTGATGTCGGCGTCGCTGTAGCGGCGGCGGATGAGCCGGGCGGGGTTGCCGCCGACGATGCCGTAGTCGGGGACGTCGTCGACGACGACGGAGCCGGAAGCGATGATCGCTCCGTGGCCGATGCGGACGCCGGGCATCACCATGGACCGGTAGCCGAACCAGACGTCATGGCCCACCACGGTGTCGCCTCGTCCGGTCAGGCCGGTGATGAGGTCGAAGTGCTCGGACCAGGAACCGCCCATGATCGGGAAGGGGAATGTGGAGGGGCCGTCCATGCGGTGGTTGGCGCCGTTCATGATGAACCGCACGCCCTCGCCCAGCGCGCAGAACTTCCCGATGACCAGCCTCTCCGGCCCGTAGTGGTACAGCACGTTGCGGGTCTCGAAGGCGGTCGGGTCATCGGGGTCGTCGTAGTAGGAGAAGTCTCCGACGTCGATCAGAGGCGAGGTGATCAGCGGTTTCAGCAGCACCACCCGCGGCTGTTCTGGCATCGGGTGCACCACGGTCGGATCGGCGGGAACAGGCGGCATCACGAACTTCGTCCTTCCTGCGGGATGTCTACGGGATCTCTGCGGGTGATTCCGGGTGTCTTCGGGATGTCTTCGGGATGTCTGTGGGTCCGGTGGACTGGACCTCAGCACGTGGCGGCGGACGTCTCGGTCGCCTGCAAGGCCAGTTGGGCGCCCTGCCAGCGCCGACGCAGCCGGCGGTCATGGCTGACGATGACGAGCGTGCCGTCGTACCCGGTCAGAGCGGTCTCCAACTCCTCACCGAGGGCGGGCGAGAGATGGTTGGTGGGTTCGTCGAGCAACAGGATGTCCCATGGCGCACTGAGCAGTCGCGCCAGGGCCAGACGCTGCAACTGCCCGGTGGACAGCCGTCCGACCGGCACCGTGAGCTGCTCGCGGTCGAACAGGCCGAGGGACAGCAGGTGTTCGGCGTGTCCGTCGGCCTCTCCTGCCCGGCCACGGGCGAAGGCGGCCAGCACGGTCTCGGCCGGTTCCCCGGGTCGCGGTTCTTGCGGGAGGTACCCGATCCTGCCGCGGCGGGTGACGCTTCCGCTGTCGGGAGTGACGTCCCCGGCCAGGACACGCAGCAGGGTGCTCTTGCCCGCTCCGTTCGGCCCTGTGATCAGCAGGCGCTCGCCCGCCGTGACGGACAGGCTGGTGGGGGCGAGCCGGTCCGTGACGGCGATGTCGGCGGCGTCGAGTACGACGTCTTGCAGGCGGTGGGTCCGCAGTACGGGGGTGAAGCGCAGCGGCTCCGGCGGGGGCGGGACCGGGTCGGCAAGGAGGCGGCGCAGCCGTTCCTCGGCGTTGCGCACCCTGCTGGCCAGCGATTGCTGCACGCGTCCGCCCGCCCGGTCGTAGGCCAACTTGTTGCCGTCCTTCATCGGACGGCCCGGGGCCACCTGGCGGGCGGTGGTCGCGGCGGCCTCGCGGAGCCGGTCGATGTCGGCCCGCCACTGGTCGTACGCCTGGGCCCAGCGCTGCCGGGCCGCCGCCTTCTCGGCGAGGTAACCGGTGTAGCCGTTGCCGTACCGCACGACGCGACACGTATCGGCGTCCACTTCCAACAGGCTGGTGGCAATGCGTTCGAGGAAGACCCGGTCATGGGAGACCGCCACGGTGGTGCCCCGCCGGGCGCGCAGGTGTTCTTCCAGCCAGCTCAGGGCGCTGTCGTCGAGGTGGTTGGTCGGCTCGTCCAGCAGCAGCACTTCGGGCGCCGCCGCCAGGCAGGCCGCCAGTCGTAACCTGACCCGTTCCCCACCGGACAGGCTGCCCACCGTACGGTCACGGCCCACCAGTCCCAGGCCCAGTCCGTGCAGAGCGCGTTCCACTCGGGCGTCGGCGTCATAGCCGCCGCGCAGTTCGAAGACCGTCATCAGTTCGCCGTACTCGGCCATGCCCGCTTCGTCACCGTCGGCCATGGCGGTCTCCAGGCGGCGCATGCGCTGCTCGACCGCACGCAGATCGCTCAGCCCCCGGTCGATGACCTGCTGGACCGTGGCCTGCGACGGCAGTTGCTCGTCCTGGGCGAGATAGCCGACCCCGCCGGTGGCCTGGACGACGACCTCGCCCTGATCGGGCCGTTCCCGCCCGGCGAGCAGGCGCAGCAAGGTGGTCTTGCCCGATCCGTTCTCACCGATGATGCCGGTGCGCTCGCCCACGGCGAGCGAGCAGGTCACCGAGTCGAGAACGAGTCTGCCGTCGAAGGACTTGCTGACGGCGAGCGCAGTGATCTGTGTAGGCATACAGGAGCTCCCAAGCGAGTTCGAGACGAGGCGGCCGTCGAAGGTCGCGCGGCCAGGCGAACACTTGGGAGAACCATCGATCACTCCACTAGTGCGACAATCGTTGCTTTAAGCAGCGTGCCATATCGACGACACCCCGAGCAAAGGAATTCCGTGGCTCCCGCAGACCCAGGACCGGAAGGCACCCGTCCGCCACCGACCCGCCGCCGACCCGGTGGCCGCACCGCCCGTATCCGTCAGCAGGTGCTCGACGCAGTCGTCGCCGAGCTCGGCGAACACGGCTATGACGGGCTCGCCACCGACGCCGTCGCGGCCCGCGCCGGGGTGCACCGCACCACGGTGTACCGGCGCTGGGGAGATGTCGGCGGCCTGCTCGCGGACGTCCTCGACGCAGCGTCCGACGACGACTGGCAGCCACCGGACACCGGCTCACTGGAGAGCGACCTGACAGCACTGAACCAGGAGATCCACGAAGCCCTGACCACACAGCCGCCGATCATGACAGCACTGATCGCCGCCTCGTTCCGCTCCGATAAGGCCGCCCAGGCCCAACAGCGGCTCTGGGAGGACCGGTACGCACGCTGCGAGATCATCGTCAGCCGGGCTGTCCGGCGCGGCGAACTACCACCGGACACCGACGCCCGGCGACTGCTCATCGCCGCCACCGCGCCGCTGTACCACCAACTGGTGCTCCTCCGCACGACCCCCGACCCGCGCATACCCGGCCAAGCAGCCAGAACCGCCGCCCTCGCCGCAGCCGCCGGCGCCTTCACCGAGCCTCCGTCAGCACGCGGTGCCTGAGCAAGACTCCACCAGTCCCGTGCCGCCCGGAGGTTGAAGCCCGCCCAGGAGGCGAGTATCCCGGCCAACCGCTCCTCTGCCGAGGCCCAGTCGTCCGCTGCCGCGTGCCCGTTGAGGGTCCCCCCCCCCCGTGGTCATGGCCAGGACCCTGGCGGTCCCTGCGGCCGGTGTACGCGGCCCATCGTGCAGCGCATCGGCCGGCCCACTCTGCTTGGCGCACTGGAGGCAGGCAAGCGAAGCCATGGGCTGACATTACCCAGCAGCCCATGGTCCGACGCGCACCCTGTCTGCGCCCTCGCCCCCAGATCACCTCTGCCCGTTCGTACGTCACCACATCAACATGCTCAGCCGGTACTGCTTCCAACTCCCCTACCCGCCTGGCGAAATGCGTCCTCTGTGCGATCCGGACACCACCGAGGACCGAGTCCCTCGCCGCTCTCGCCGGGCACATGAGTAGTGGTGTGTCCGAAGCCTGGCGGGTCAGGTGGTGAGTGCGTGTCCGGTCGTTGCGTCGACGTGCTCCGGGATCTCGTCGTGGCGATCGCCCACGGTCGGTGTCCCGGTGGGTTCGAACAAGAGGATTGCGGCGCCGGACGGGGCGTACGGCTTGTGCTCTGTGCCTCGGGGGACGGTGAAGACCGACCCCTGCGGGAGCAGGACCGTGCGTTCTCCGTCGGGCTCGCGCAACGAGATGTGCAGTTCGCCGTCGAGTACCAGGAAGAACTCATCAGTGTCGTCGTGGACGTGCCAGATGTGTTCGCCCTCGACCTTGGCGATGCGGACGTCATAGTCGTTGACGCGCGTGACGATGCGGGGGCTCCAGAGGGCATCGAAGGAGGCCAGAGCCTTGCTGAGGGAGATGGGGTCGCTGCTCATGGGCCCATCCTGAACCGTTTCGCACAGCCGCCGCGAGTGCTAGGAATTGCATATGCCGAAAGAATCCTCGCACACGGCTCACGCGGCGGGCGTACACCGGGTCGTCGTGATCGTGGACGAGAACTCGAACCCCTTCGAACTCGGCTGCGCGACCGAGATCTTCGGACTGCGCAGGCCGGAGATCGGCCGTGATCTCTACGACTTCAGGCTGTGTTCCCCCGAGCCCCGCACCCTGATGCGAGACGGATTCTTCACGCTCACGGGAGTCGCCGGCCTGGACGCGGCCGACACGGCGGACACCTTGATCGTCCCCAACCGCCCGGACCCTGAAGTACCTCGCCGTCCCGCCGTGCTCGATGCCGTCCGCCGGGCACACGCCCGCGGTGCGCGCCTGGTCGGCTTCTGCAGCGGCGCCTTCACACTGGCCGAGGCCGGAGTCCTCGACGGGCGCCGGGCCACCGCGCACTGGCAGTGGGCTGCTTCCTTCCGGGCACGCTTCCCCTCTGTCCGGCTCGAAGCGGACGTGCTGTTCGTGGACGACGGTGACATCCTCACCGCGGCAGGAAGTGCGGCTGCGCTCGATCTCGGGTTGCATGTGGTTCGCCGCGACCACGGTGCGGAAGTCGCCAACTCGGTGAGCCGACGGCTGGTCTTCGCGGCGCACCGGGACGGTGGGCAGCGGCAGTTCGTGGAGCGGCCCATGCCCGACCTGCCGGACGAGTCCCTGGCGCCTGTCCTGGCCTGGGCCCAGGAACGGTTGGACTCACCGCTCACGGTGTCTGACCTCGCGGCACGTGCGGCGGTCAGTCCGGCGACGCTGCATCGCCGCTTCCAGGCGCAACTGGGCACGACGCCGTTGACATGGCTCACGGGGGAACGGCTCGCTCTGGCGTGCCGGTTGATCGAGCGAGGTGAGTCCCGGTTCGAGGTGGTCGCGCGACGCAGCGGGCTCGGCACCGCCGCCAATCTGCGCACGCTGATGCGCCGCGAGACCGGCATCACACCGTCGGCATACAGGCGCCGGTTCGGGCCGGAGGCGAATTGACGGCGGGCATCCTCTTGGGAGACCTACAAGTACGCGGGCTACAACCAAGCAGCCGGTCGCTCCAGTTCAAGAAGAAGGGCACCAGCACCTACAAGACCCTCAGGACCGTCACGACGGACAGCAAGGGCAAGCTGAAGACGACGAAGGCCCACGGCGGACGGCTACTTCCGCTACTCCTTCGCAGGCACCTCCACCACCCCGGTGAGAAGCCGCTGCCGCCGGGCAAGTTCGACGACAGACTGGTGCCGGCGCACTGGCGCAAGGCGGTGTACGCGAACGCCGAGCCGGACGCGATTGGTCAGCGTCGAGATCCAGCCAACGGGCTTGTAAAACTGAGCCGTTGGAGGGACGGGCTGGGTTGGGGGCGTATGCTGTGCGTGGCAGATCGCGCCTGCCAGCTCCGAGTCACGGTGGCCCACGTCCACCGCGGCGGCGAAGACAAGGTTCCTCGAATCGCGCAGCAGTGTTCCGCCAGGTCATCCGAGTATCCGCGGCGGGGTGGACGTGGGACGTCCCGCGAGATGGAGCACACGATGACCATGGACCGTCGCCGCAAGGCTGAGATTCGCGCCCTCCAGGAAGCCACCGGAGTCACGTATCTGGTGGCCCACCGACAGATCTTCGCCTTGGCCGGGGTGATGCAGCAGCATCCGCAGCTCAACTCCTTCGGTATCGGCGTCTTCGATCCTCGGCGCAAGACGGCTGAGCAGCGCCGGGACGAACTCGCCGCCGGTCGCGAGGAGTTGGCCGCACATGTGGCCGCGGTGATGGAAACGACCGCATGGTTGCGCGAGAGCGTCACGCGGATCGAGACGCCCACCGCCAGCAGCTACACCGTGAAACACGTGATGGAACGGGTAACCGGCAGGTACGTCACCAATGGCGAGTTCATCGCCGCCGCTCTCGTAGCTGGCTACACCTTCAAGTACGATCAGCCGAATGTGCTGTTCGGCATGAGCATCCGGGATCCGAAGCGGATGACCTGAGCGCCCCGGCAGGGATCCTTCCGGCCGTCTGGACGGGCCTCAGGGCCGTGTTCCCGTACGGCTGATCCCCGTGCAAGGCCGGAAGGCTACCGTCGCCATCGCCGTCACTGACGAGTGGCTCTGATCTTGGTCGCCAACCTCGGTCAGTGAGAAACGCGGTATCGCTGCCGGTAGCCATGTATCTAGCCTGTGGTCCATGCACCAGTCCCGAAGGCGCGACCGGCGCCTGGCTCACCGTGTGCCGCCGAAGTCGGCCCGACGCCAGGCGTCTCGGCTCACGGCCGTCGGCGCTGATGTCGTCCTGGTCGGCTACTTCTCCGCGAAGCAGAAGGACTTCGAAACACTCATGGCGTCGGCAGCCGCAGAGCTGGCAGCGCGCGGCGCTCGGGGCGTTGTGCAGATTGTGCAGCGCCGAGGTGTCTCGGACGGCGGGGTCCTGAAGATGGGTCTGCCCTACTCCTCGCGGACTCTGCTGAGCTATGGGAAGGTGCGCGAAGTAGCCCAGGCCTGCGACCAGGCCAACGCTGACATGGTGATCTTCGTTGCTTCCTTGACCGAGCGCCAGCAGCGCGCGCTGACGGCCATGCTTGGCCGCCCTGCCGTAAGTCTGTCCGACGTTCTCGCTGTCGACTGACCACTCACGGTCACCCCCAACTCGGCCGCACAGCTCGGGAACACGTCCCAGAGGCTGACGGTTTGCCAGTCCCTCGTCTCACTGCCCCTACAGTATGTTGAACGCGTTCAATTTCGCGAACGTGGGGGCGTGATGGAAGAACGTCAGGGCATCTCCGCTCGGCAGCGGTCCTTGGTCGTAGCGGGGGCCGTGGTGGCAGGGGGCGCGGCGACCTTAGGTCTCTTGTTCGCCCCTTTCTTGGCTTGGCTCTTCATCGTGAGCGCGGTAGCGGCCGCCATGCCGCTGTTGATGCGAGAGCAACCGAAGGCATGCGCCCGAGCTTGCCTCGTCATCGGGGCAGGCATGCTGACCTGGGCATTGATCGGTGCCGTCATCGGCATGTTCCTGTTCATTCCGGCAGCCCTGTTGCTGCTGGGCGCGGCCTTCGTGGACCCCGGCAACCGTCCGGGCCGATGGCTTGTGGTGGCCACACCCCTTGCGGCTGTGGCAGCCTTCCCGTTGATCGTTCTCCCGTCGGATGCGGAGAACGAACCGCCTCCGTACTTCGACGCGACGCTGGAATCCACCAACCGGTTCAACGAGGGGGAGTTCAACGAGCGCAAGGAACATCTGCGCGACTTCGGAGCCACCAGAATCGAGGTGTTCGGGGTGGGCGACACCGGGCAACTCATCCTTCACGTTGACATGCCCGAAGACTTCCCGGAAGGGCAGAGCCAGGACAGACTCAGGAAGGAGATCGCCAGGCTCCCCGGGGTCGTGAAGGTCGACCTCTGCACGTTCTACACCTGCGATTACTGAGCCATGCCGTCGAGGGCGATTGCGCCAGCGCGAACTCCGGTTGGAGGCCGCCCTCCTCGGACGCTTCCGGGGCGGGCAGACCGGCAAGGTCCATCGTGCCGCCGACGGCAGGTGCAGCCTGCTGGTGTTCGGGCCGACCCGGGCCAGGCCACGGACAGCCCGCAGTTCATCGTTTCAGCCGTCGAAGCGAAACCAGCGGAACCCGTGGTCGAGCAGTGGCGTCAAGGAGGCACGGTGGAGCGCGGCGAAGGACACGACGGCCTCGTTCTCGTCGCTGCTGATCGTCGTGAGCAGTCCGGGGGCGACGAAGAACTTCTCGGCGGTGTAGGTCGGCAGGAACGGGCTCAGGGGTACGGGGCGCAGCATGCTCCACAACGGGGCGAGGCGCGCGGTCGGCATGCAGAAGGTCGACGCGTGGTAGAGGGCGGCGTTCATGGCTTCGTAGAGGGTGTACTGGAGGAGGAACCGGCTGAGCGGTTCCTCCTCGGAGATCGTCTCGGGGTCCGCCAAGCCGGGGTCTTCGGTGAGCCATACACGGGGATCGACGTCGTCCCGTTCCTGCGGCGGCCACAGTATGGACCAGTCCCGGGTCCCCTCGCGGTCCACGGCGAAGACCAGTCGATCGCCCAGTGGCCCGGAAGCGTGCCGGGGCTGTTTCAGCACCGGGTTGCAGAACCTGTGGATGGCCGGGCGGAGGCGGGCCAAGCGGTGGAAGGCGGCCAACGCCTGCGGCAGGCCCTTCGGTTCGGCCGCCATGCTCTCTCCCCCGGCCGGCTCGGCCTCCTCGGTGGGAAACCAGCCGAGGACGAAGGACTCGAGGGCCCGGATCGGGTCCGTCTCCACGTGGTCGACCCAGTCCACCCCCGGCACCGGCCCAGGTGCCGAGACGGGTCGGACCGCGTCCAGCATCTCGCGGGTCAGCGGCTGTTCGAGCTCCAATGCAGCGGAGTCGAAGCCAGCGCCTGCGGCGAGGCCCACTACTTCCTCCGGGACGACCATACCGACTTCACGATCTGGGCACTGGCCCTCGGACTCGACGATGACGACAGTCGCGTCCGCCCCCGCCCCGATCAGAGCCGGCCCCATCTCGTACCGGTGGAGCCCGGCTCCGGCGACGGACAGTGCCGCCGCCTCGGTGGTCAGGGGCGGGAGCGGTTGCGTCACCCGGTCACCCTATCCGGGAGGACGGATCAGGGCTGATCCAAACGAAGGGCCCTGCCACGAACACTGGAGGGGGCGCTTCCCCTTGAGGGTTCTCGTCATCCTCCCGCGTCTCGCACAGGCGCGTGACCTGCCCCCATCTTGACGTGTTCACGAAGTTACTTGAGCATGAGTGGTTCGCCGTCCAGGGCAACGGCCGGGAAGGGTGCGTGCGCGCCATTCCCGGCCGCTGTCCTGGTGGCTGGTGCCACCGAACTCCAGAGCAGGTACACGGAACTCGCTGTCAGAGCTTGCGCAGACAACCGTCCAGCACTGTAGGGAGACACACGATGAGCAACTTGGTTCTGCTCGACGACACCGGCGTCGCGATCGACCCGGCGGACCTGGATCTCGACGTTCAGGTCGCCGGGATCAGCCCGGACGCCGCCTTCGGCGGCCTTCCCAACGGCGAACAGCTGTCGGGGGTCAGTTGTGGTTCGACCTCACCCAGCACGTATGGCGTCCAGTCGCGCTGCCAGGTGTGTTGCTGCTGATCAGGGACCGGTAAGGGGGCAGGGCCACGCGCCCTGTCCCCTGCGTTGTGTCTACGGCCGCACCGAGGGAGAGGCAAGAGCGCATGCGGGACGACTACTACGACCTGGCCGGTCCGCTTCTCGTCCGGATGGCGGCCGTCGCCCGCCCCCCGTCGATACGCGACTGCGGCGGCCCCGGACCGGCCGACATCCGCCGTACCATCGCCGATCCGCTGCTGCGCGAGGCGATCGAGCTGGCCTCCGGCAGTCTCCCGCGGCACCTCGACCGGCTGGAGGCGGGAGAGGACCTGGGAGCCAAGAGAATCGCCGGCATGGCCCGGTCGGTCACCCGCTACGCCCTGCGTATGAGTGCGCGGCCGACACCGTTCGGTCTGTTCGCCGGGGTCACCACCGCGCGACTCGGCCCCCGCACCATGGTCGACATCCGCGGCGTCGGGCACAAGGCCGTACGGATCGACGCCGCCTGGCTGGACGAACGGGTACGCGGCTGGCTGACATCCGCCGAGGTCCGCCGACGGGTGTACGTGGTGTGGAACGGCCTGTGCCGTACCCGGGGCGAGCGGCTGCTGCTGCAAGGGCCCGACGGCGAGATCTCCGTCCGGTCGAACGCGCTGACCTCCTGGGCCGCCGACGCGGCGGTGCGCCCGGTGTCGTACGAGTGGCTGCTGAAGCAGGCCGCCGACGTGTTTCCCACGGTGGACGAGGAGCGTGTCGACAAGGTCCTGGCGCAACTCCTCACCCATGGCTTCCTGCTCAACTCCCTCTCCTCGCCCCGCATCGACGCCGCGCTGCTGGACCATGTCGAGGCCGCTGTCGAACCCGTCACCGGCGCCGTGGCGCAACTGCGCGCGATGCGCGCGGCCATGGACACGTACGCGTCGGCGGCGCCCGGTGAGGGCATCCCGGCCTGGCGTGCGCTGCTGAGCGCGGCCGACCCGAAGGGGCAGTCGGAGCGGCCCGCGGTGCAGGTCGACCTGCACGTGGATGCCGATGTGCAACTGGCGGCGGGGGTCGCGGAGGAGGCCAGGCGTTACGCGTGCGCGATGTGGGAGCTGTCGCAGGAGTGGACCGTCGGCAGCCATATGCGCGAGTACTGTACGCAGTTCATCGAGCGGTACGGAACGGACGCGGCCGTCCCGCTGGCCGAGTTGACCGACCCGCACCGCGGCCTCGGCTTCCCCGGGATCTACACCGACCGCTCTCCCGAAGGGCCGTCCCACCCGACCGTGCTGAGCAGCGACGAGGAGGCCCGGGAACGCCGGATGCTGACCGCGGAGCTGGTGCAGGAGGCGCTGCTGGGTGACGAGCGCGAGGTGCGGCTGACGCCCGAGCTGATCGACCGGCTCTCCCCCGCGGCACGGGAGGTTCCCGCCGAGCCGCCGCGGTCGCTGGAGCTGTGCCTGCAACTGCTGGCCGAGAGCCCCGCCGCCGTGGACCGAGGTGACTTCCGCCTGCTCACCTCGCGGCACCTCGGGTCCTGGGTGGCCGGCGCGACCGCGGGCAGGTTCGCCGAGCAGCTCGGCATCGAGGGCGAACTGGCCCGGCTCGTCGGCGGCCTCGCCGACGAGCACACCATCGCGGCGCAGGTGAGCTTCCGCCCGCGCACCGTACGGGCCCTGAACATGACGCAGGTACCGGCGCTGCTGCCCCATCAGTTGCCCATCGGCACCTACACGGACCCGGCCGCCGAGGGGCACCTCGACTGGCGTCGGCTGCTGGTCGGCATCGACGCGTCCGGCCTGCATCTCACGGACCCCGCCAGTGGCCGCAGGGTGCTGCCCGTCGTACCGCACATGGTCGCCCTCCAACGCGAGGCCCCCGAGGTGGCCCGCTTCCTCGTCGACTGCGTCTTCGGGCGTTCCCGCGCCTGGACCGGCTGGGAGTGGCAGGGCTTGGAGAGCCTCCCGCTGCTGCCGCGCGTCACGTTCGGCAAGGTGGTCGTCCAGCCCATGCGGTGGCTGCCGAACACCACGCTGCGCCGGGCCGCCCAGGACCCCGCCGAGTGGGAGCGGGTACTGGACGAGTGGCGCAGCCGGTACCGGGTGCCGGACCGGCTGCTGGTCGTGCACTGGGACCGCACCTACGGCCTCGATCTGGCCGCCGCCTGGCATCGTGAGCTGCTGCGCCAGGAGTTGCGCCGCAGCAGACCGCTGCTCTTCGAGGATCTGGCGGCCGACGAGCGGGCGTTGGGCTGGGCCCAGGGCCGCAGCACCGAGGTGGTGATCCCGCTGACGCGCCGCAACCGCCCGCCCGCCTCCACGCGCCCGGCCCCCGCGCGCCCCGCGTCCGTACAGCGCTCCACGACTCCGGCCGACATCTACCGACTGCCGGGAGAGGACTGGCTGTTCGCGAAGTTGTACGCCGCCGAGGAGACCCTGGACGAGCTGCTGCGCGACAGCCTTCCCTCTCTCCTGCGGCCACTGGCCCCGCAGTTGGACCGCTGGTTCTTCATGCGTTACCGCGACCCGGACCCGCACCTACGGCTGCGCCTGCACGGCGCGCCCGCAGCACTGCACGGCACGGTGCTACCGCAACTGTCCGCGTACGTACGGAAGTTGATCGACCGCGGTGTGCTGCGCCACATGACGCTGGACACCTACGCCCCCGAAGTCGACCGCTACGGCGGTCCGGACGCCATCGCCCTCGCCGAGGAACTGTTCTGCACCGACAGTCAGTCCGCCCTCGTCCAGTTGGGTCTGCGCGCCCGCGGGGCGCTGGACCTGCCCACGGAGGTGCTGGCGGCCCTCAACCACGCCATGCTGCTGGAGTCGTTGGGCGACTGGGACTGGTGCGACTGGGTGGCCCGGGGCTTCCCGCCGGGGCGCGATTCCTACCGGCAGCACCGCTCGCTGGTGCGGGACATCGTCGTGCCCGGCCGGGCAGCGGCCGTCTTCGCCGAGCGGTTCTCCTTCGCCCCGCTCGCGGACCTGTGGAAGTCCGCGCCCGGCGCCGCGTACGGCAAACTCCTCCTGCCGCACGGGCGGCTGAGTCCCGTCGGCGAGCGCTCGGTTCCCGCGCTGCTGCACATGCAGCACAACCGGCTCCTGGGCATCGACCGTGCACACGAGCACCGCGGCTACGCCGTCCTGGGCGGCTTCGCCCGCGACCATCTGCGCCGGCAGGCCGCTGCCGCCCGCGACGTGAAGGAGGCCTGAGTTGAACCGCCCCGAGCAACTCCACCCGGCCGGGCCCCGCCACGCCGAGGCCGCCCGCGCCGTCGCCGACGAGGTGCTCTCCCGGCTCGCGGACCCCGCCGCGACGGCCGCGGACAGCCGGATCCCGGAGGAGAGTTCGTCGATCGGCGAGGACGAGCCGCTGTGGGAGCCGCTGTCGCTCGCCAGCGGCCACCCCGGCATGGCGGTGGTCTTCAACGGATCGGACCGGCCGCAGCAGGCGCACCGCTATCTCGCCGAGGCGCTCGCCGCGCTCACCGGACACCCCGACGAGCTGGGCGGCTCCTTCACCGGCCCCGGCTCGGCGGCCTTCGCGGTCCTCATCGCCCACCGGGCCACCGATGGCTACCGCGGAGCGCTGGAGCGGCTGGACGCTCATCAGCGGCAGGTGGTGCGCGCCGCACTACCGCGGGTCACGGACTCTCCGGTCGCTTCCAACGGGGTGTTCGAAGTGGTCCGCGGCATGACCGGTATCGGCCGCTACTTGCTGGCCCGCAAGGAGAGTTGCGAGGCGGAGCTGCGGCTGGTCGTGTCCTGTCTCGTCGAGCTGAGCCTCGGCGAGATCGACCACCGCGGGCACAAGGTCCCCCGCTGGTGGTCGATGGCCGCGCCCAGGATCGGGCAGGAGGTGGAGATGCCCGACGGCAACCTCAACTTCGGCCTGTCGCACGGTATCGCCGGACCTCTCGCCCTGCTCTCCCTCGCCTGGCGCGCCGGTGTGGTCGTCGACGCGCAGCGCGAGGCGATCGAGGCGCTGATGGCGCTGCTGCGGCAGTGGGCGTACGAGGACGAGGACGGCGGGGTCCGCTGGCCGCACGCCGTCTCCCTCGACGACTGGGCCGCGGGACCCGGCAGCCTCCGTCCTCACCTGCGGCCGTCCTGGTGCTACGGCGCCCCGGGGATGTCCCGCGCCGTGCAACTGGCGGCGGTGGCGCTGGAGCGCCCTGACTGGCATGCCCTGGTGAGCCGTTCGCTGCTGCCGCTGTTGTCGGTGCCTGTGGACACATGGCACTGCGACGATCCGGGGCTGTGCCACGGCTGGGGCGGGCTGCTGCACCTCATCGGGCGGCTGGGTGAGCACATCGAGGACCCGCGCATACAGGCCGTTCGTGACGACCTGGCGGCCATGACCCTGGCCCAGTTCCGTCCCACGTCCCGGTTCGGCTTCCGTTCCACGCTGACGGACACACCGCAGGGGTGCGACCTGCCGGGCTTCTTGCAGGGCGCCGGCGGAACGGCACTGGCGCTGCGCGCCTATGCGGACGGCACGGTGTACGGGGGCTGGGACATACCGTTGCTGGTGTCTTGAAGCGGGTGCGCGTGGGCCGCGTGAGGTGAGGGGCCATCCGGCGAGCCCCGGTCTCTCATGGCGCGGTGCCGTGGCGGCTCGAGTCCGGCTTCACGGTGATCGGTGATGTTCGGTTCCTGCTGGAGTGTGTTGCCTGTCAGCGGAGTTGGCTGAATGCCTGGTCGGCGTCGGCCACGGCCTCGGGGTGGACGTCGTGGGCGGTTCGGCCGTCGGCGATCTTCTGCCAGTTGGCCCGCGCGAGCACCCGTTGGACCGCGAGTACCTGGGCGGCCCGCAGGCGTGCCTGGATACCTTCGCCGAGGGCGTCGGCCAGTGCTTCCTCGTCCTGGAGCTGGTACTGGGTGAGGCGTCCCGCCAGGCTCGGTGTGGTGAACACCAGGCGGTGGAACGCCACTACCTCAGGGTGGTCGTTGAGACCGGTGACGGGGTCGTACCGGTCGAGGCCGGCCCGGAAGTGCTGGTGCAGCGCGGTCACCGGCTTGGTGCCGGGTCTGCGGTCGCGTACGACGCGTGCCGCCTCGCCCTGGTGGTCGGCGAACCGGTGCAGGACCAGGTCTTCCTTGGTGGGGAAGTACCGGAACAGGGTCGGTTTGGAGATCCCGGCCGCCGCGGCGATGTCGTTGACGGAGACGCTGTCGAAGCCGTGTTCCAGGAACAGTGAGACGGCCGCGTCGCCGATGGCGTCGCGTGTCTGCTCCTTCTTCCGGGCCCGCAGTCCCGTCGGCTCGCTCATCCGACCACAGTAACATTCGTAACCGAGTTGCATTTTTAACCGAGTAACGTTTTTATTGGGCCGCGTGAACCAGACAGACACTCCCCCCGTACTCGTCACCGGGGCAACGGGCCGCATCGGCCGCCTCGTCATCGACCAACTCCTCGACGCGGGCGTACCGGTCCGCGCCCTCACCCATCGCGCCGAAGCAGCGGCGACACTGCCGACGAAGGCCGAGGTCTTCACCGGTGACCTCACCGTGCCCGAGTCCCTCGACCCGGCACTGAACGGCGCCGGTGCGGTCTTCCTCGTCTGGACCGCCCCGCCGCGGACAGCCGCAGCAGCCATCGAGCGGCTGGCGGCCCACGTGCCGCGGGTCGTCTTCCTCTCCTCCCCGCACCGGACACCGCACCCCCTCTTCCAGCAGCCCAACCCCATGGCGGCCCTGCACGCCGACATCGAACGGCTCATCGCGGCCACCGCACTCCGATCGACGATCATCCGGCCGGGCATGCTCGCATCGAACTCACTGGCCTGGTGGGCCCCCGCGATCCGCGCCGGCCGGACCGTCCGATGGCCCTACGGCGCCACCGAGACCGCACCCGTCGACGACCGCGACGTCGCAGCCGTCGCCGCACAGACACTCCGTCAGGACACACACGCCGGAGGTGACTACGTCCTCACAGGCCCCGAATCACTGACCCAGGCCGCACAGGTGAGCCTCATCGGTGACGCTCTGGGGCAGCGGATCCCCTTCGAGGAGATGACACCGGACGAGTTCCGGAACCTGTCGAAGGGCACGGCGCCCGGCCCGGTCATCGACATGCTCCTCGACGCGTGGAGCGCAGCGGCCGGACAACCCGCATACATCACCACTACGGTGGCGGACCTCCTCGGAACGGCGCCGCGAACGTTCCATCAGTGGGCCACCGATCACGCCACCGCGTTCACACAGAGCCCGCAGGACTCAGAAGGTTCAGAAGGCTCGCAGGGTTCAGAGGACTTGTAGCCACGGAGTGCGGGGCCCCCTCCGCCTGGAACGGTATGTACTCGATCAACCGATCAACGAGGGGAATCCCGACATCAACCAGTGATGCCTTCTGCTCCTCGGGGATCTGCCAGGCGGACAGCGACTTTGACGCACCGTCGTCTTCCGCGCGCTGAGCCGCGCCCACGCCTGGCAGAACCCCTTCCACCACCTCGCCCGCTGCTACGAACGCCGCGCCACCGTGATCGACGCCTTCTTCGACCTCGCCGACATCGTCATCACCGTGCGCAGCCTGACAACACACCCGTCCGGGCGGGCGACTGCTGCCTCAACCGATGTCGTCCGCCATGGTGGCGAGCCGGTCCACCACCGGCTGGTAGTGGGTCAGACCTCGATCGACCCAGAGCTGGGCGCTCTCCCGCGCCGTCCTGTCGTAAGTGCCCGGCCCGTCCTCCACTCCCCGGTTCACCATGACGTCGACGAGTTCCGCGAGGTAGTCACCGGATACCTCGCGCTCGTTGTAGCCGGTCCCGGCGAGCAGGGCGTCCAGAGGATGGCCGTACGGCGCTTTGATGTCGAGCAGGAAGCGGACCTGGTTCTTCAGCACGTGTAAGTCCTCCTCGTAGCCGTACGGGAGGCGCCTGACGAGTGAGTCCACGCTCACGTCTCCGAGTTCCCGGCTGACTGCTCCCCGCTCCACAAGCCGCCGCACTTCCCGCTCCGGGTACGGTTGCGAGCTGATGGCCAGGTCCAGCAGCGTCTTGCCCGAGATGTTGACGGCGTTGATGTCCGCGCCCGCGTCGAGCAGGGACCACAGGACGGCCCAGTGCTTCTCGCCTTGGACCCGCCGGGAGTCTGGGCGCGGCCGACCGCTGCGATCGGCCGCCGCGAACTGTGGCGCGTTTCCGAACGCCAGTTGGGCACGCGGATCGGCACCCGCCGCCAGCAGCGCGTGGACGGCCTCGACGTCACACGCCGCCACGGCGTGGTGCAGGGGTGTCGCGCCATGTTCATCGATGGCGTTGACGTCCGCACCGTCGCTGATCGCGGCACTCAGTGCCGTGGGATCTCCCGCGGCGGCGGCCAGCAGCAGGGCACGGTCGCCCACCTCCGGCGTGCCAAGAGGCTGAAGTTCGAGAATGGCGAAAGCCACGTCCTGGTTCGGCGGGGCGGCCTCGGCCAGCATCACGAACCTCGCCCCAGGCAGATGCGCCGCCACGTGACCCAGGTAGACGTTCTCCTCCTCCCCGAAGTCCTCCCACACGACGTCCATCGGGCCGTAGGAACCGATCAGCATGTGCGCGACAGCGCGGCGCCGCGGAGAGCGTATGCGTGCCAGGACAGCCGCTTCCTCGCTGCCGCGGTGTGCGTCCGCATGGTCGTCCTCGCCGTCCTGCCCGTCCATCCCGCCTTCGTCATCCTCGAAGTCCTCGTCGTCCTCGCCGTCCCAGTACTCCTCCAGGTAGAGCTCCTCGTCGAACCGGGCCAGCGTCTCTTCGTCGCAGCCGAGGTCTTCACCGAGCACGTCCAGCGCCTCGTAGAAGGACGCGGCGATCCCGACGACGCCGAAAGAACAGCACTCTTCGTCACCGGCAGCCGCGTTCGCCCTGTCGGCGCTCTCAGCCGCCTCGCCGAGAATTTCCGCGAGCTCCGCCGTACCGGAACCACCCCCGGGAAGGTAAGCCACGACTAGGAACCGCCCGGACGTCAGCTCTGGCCGCAGGATTCCTGACTCGGCATCGGCAAGACACTTCAACAGCTCGTCATAGTCCATGCCGGCAGTGTGGCAGCCAGCACTGACACGGCGGCATTTGACGTGCTCCCTGGCCTGAAGTCCAGGGATTCCGGCCTGGGTCGTCTGACCCTTCCGGGGGCTTCCTGCTTCACCGCGCTGTGCGGGCACGTGTGCCCGTCTTACCGGCGCTCCACAGGCGTTTAGCGTCTCCACCCGTCCGGCGGCGACGATTCGGCGTCCCTCGAAGAGGACGTTGCGGGCTGCGTTGTGGTCGCGGTCGTGTACGGTCCCGCACTCACGGCACGTCCACTCCCGGACGTGCAGGGGTTTGGGGCCGTCCCGGAATCCGCAGGCCGAGCAGAGCTGCGAGGACGGGAAGGCACGGTCCACCTTGGCGAAGGTGCGGCCGTGCAGAGCCGCCTTGTACTCCAGCATGCCGACGAACGCGGACCATCCCGCGTCGTGGACGGACTTGGCGAGCCGGGTGCGGGCGAGGCCGGACACCGCGAGGTCTTCCACATACACCGCTTGGTTGTCGCGGATGATCTGTGTGGATACCTTGTGGTGCCAGTCCCGGCGCCGGTCCGCCACCCTGGCGTGCTGGCGTGCTGGCGTGCGACCTTGATGCGGGCCTTGGCCCGGTTCTTCGATCCCTTGGCCTTGCGGGACAGCTCCCGCTGAAGGCGCCTGAGCTTCTTCTCCGCCCGGCGCAGGAAGCGCGGGCTGTCGATCTTCCGGCCATCGGACAGGACGGCGAAGGCGGACAGGCCGAGGTCGATACCGGCGTCGGTCTCCGCCTCGGGGAGGATGTCGGGCTCGGTGT